>NZ_BPQJ01000021.1 GCF_022179185.1 Methylobacterium frigidaeris
GCCCTGGGCGGCTTGACGCCTCGAGCCTTCGCCAACCAAGCTGTCACAGCCCGAGTACTTGCATAGGCCACGGACCACAAACCGGGGCAGGACCATGAACGGGGTGTGATGATCCTGACTTCGGACCTGTCGTTCGGGGCACGGGACCAATTGTCTGCCAGCGACACGATATTGACGGCGGCTATGCAGGCCTGCGCGTCGTCGAGGGCCTGCGGCAGGCGCCAGGCGAGGCCGAGAGAGAGGCGCCCGCCGACCAAGCGCTCCGCCCAGCCCCGCTGCCATTCCCCTACCTGGGCGAGATCGATCGGGTCCGTGGTAATCTTGCTCTTCATCCCGTAGAGCAGTCTCGCCCGGATCGGCGCATCTTCGCAGCGCCATGAAGCCGGCCTCGGCATGCTCGCGGTCGCGGACGTTGTCGAAGAAGTCCGCTGTGGTGGTGATGCCGGAGGCCGCGCTCTCGATGGCGCTCAGCAACATGCCGAGATAGGTGTCCTCTAGTGTGTAATGCGCCGACAGCCGGTTGGTGATGGGGAAGAACGCAGTCTCGGGCGTGTTGCGGTACAGGCCTCGCATCTGGCTGATCGAACCGTGGGTGTGAGCATCGATGAAGCCTGGTAGGACCACCGCACCCACCGCCTCGACGATGTCGGCTCCGGCCGGCGCGGTCAGGCTGCGTCCGATCTCAGCGATGCACCCGTCGCGCACGAGGATGTCGGCCTCGGGCAGATCGCCCCGCGCGGCATCCATGGTCATGACGTAGCCGCCGCGGATCAGGGTCACGTCGCCGGGCGGCGCATCGGCCGAGGCGCTCCCCAGCACGGCGCCGTACATCGCTTTGCCCAGGTCTCGCCGACTCATCGCCATCGTCCCGTCGAACCTCCTGCCAGACTGCTGTCAAGCCCAAGATGGGGCATCGACCGCCAGATCATCATGGCCGGACCCGACACGGTGCCATTCCGTTCCGGACAGGTCGGGTAGTCCGTGCCGCACGTTGATGCGCGACGACGCAGGACGGCGACCAACGCCGGCGGTGCCGGTAACGCCGCGTCGATGAGGAGGTTCTTGTGAGCACGAACGTCCGTATCGTCACCGGGAGCCACCGTCCTGCCACGAGCGACAGCGTCGTGCGCTGGCGCGGCTGGATCGCCACTGCAACCGGCGTTCTGATGTTCATCTCGTACATCGACCAGATCCAGCTCAACCTGTCCGGACAGAAGGGCTCAATCATCCAGCCGCTCGCCACGGTGGTGAATTGCGCGCTGTGGACGACCTACGGCGCGTTGCGCCGCGATTGGCCGGTCTCCTTCGCCAATGCTCCGGGGATCGTCCTTGGTACGCTCGCGCTGATCACCGCGCTCTGACGGGTTCGTCCGACGGCGCCGAGGTCAGCCCGGCTCCGCCTCGGCGAGGCCCGTCCCGGGACGGCGCCGGGCAGCCCCGAGGCGCGGCTGCAGCCCTGCCAGCGCCGCAGCCTCGAACAAGCCGAGGTCCGCGCTCGCGGCCAGCGCTGTCGTCATCTCGTCCTCCATGAAGGCGATGAAGGCACGGACGCGGCGGGGCTGATGCAGGCGCGCCGGGTAGACGAGGCGGACCCATCGGTCCGTCCCGCCCCACCATTCCGGTAGGATGCGCACGAGGCGTCCTGCGCGCACGTCGTCGACCACGTCCCAGGCGGCCTTCATCGCGATGCCGAGATCGGCCAACGCGCCGATGTGGCAGATCTCGCCATCGTTACCGCCGGCCACGGAGCGTATCGCGACCTCGACCGACTCCTCGCCGCGCCAAAGCTGCCACTGGGTCGGCGGCGGATCGCCCACCGTCAGACAGGCATGCCTGGCAAGATCGAAGGGATCTCGCGGTGTGCCGGCCTGTGCGAGATAGGCCGGAGAGGCGCACAGAACGCGTGCGTCGGGCACGAGCGGCCGGGCGATCAGGCGACTGTCGGCCAGGGGCGCCTGCCTCATGGCCACGTCGACGCGGCGCTCCACGAGATCGAGAACGTCGTCGCTGGTCAGGATCTGGACCGAGATGCCGGGGTAACGGGTGAGGAAGCGATGCAGGCGTGGCGCGATCTGCCGCTGCGCGAAGGCCGCCGTCGCCGTCACGCGGACGACGCCGCTGGTGCCGTCGCCGCAGGCCTCCTCCGCCGCCTGGATGGCCTCCAGGGCCGTCCGGCAGCGCAGGAGGAATTCCTGTCCCTCCTCGGTCAGGCCGAGCTGGCGCGTGGTTCGCTGGAGCAGGCGGACGCCGAGCTGCGCCTCCAGGCGCTTGAGCCGCTTGGACACCAGGGTGAGCGAGACGTCGAGTTCCTGCGCGGCCCTGGACAGGCTACCCGCGCGCACGATGGCGTCGAAGACGCGAAGATCGTCGATGCTGTCGAGCCGCCCCATCCGGCCCATCTGAGCGCCGGTTCTCTCGGCATCAAGTGATCGCCGAGGTAGTTAGATCTAAGATCCACAGTTGAATCGTCCACCACATCGCCCTGCCGCGGCCGGCGATGGACGAATCCGGTCGCCGCCCGCCATTCTTGCCTGCGGTCGGAGGCAGCCTTGCCGAATCGGGGAGGAGCGGACCGCCACCCGTTTCGTTGTCGCTTCATGCGCTGACCAAAGCCGTCCCGTCCCGAATGACGCGACTGCATCGCGGCCGCCCGGCTCATGCCGGCCTGCCGTCGGCACGCCCAGCCCGCAGGTGACGACTTTCATGACCGGCACGACCTTCCCCCGCCTCGGCCAAGCCGAGACTGTCCGCTACGCCTTCGTCGGCCTGGGCGACATCACCCAGGAGGCGATGCTGCCCGGGGTCCGCCACACCGGCAATTCGCAGATCGCCGCCCTCGTCAGCGGCAATCCCGAAAAGGCGCGTCGGGTCGGCGAGCTATACGGCGTCGCCGACATCTACGGCTACGAGCAGTTCGGCGAGCTGCTGGCGTCGGGCACGATCGACGCGATCTACCTCGCTACCCCGAACTGGCGCCACGCCGAATTCATAATTCCGGCGCTCAAGGCCGGCATTCATGTGCTGGTGGAGAAGCCGCTCGAGATCTCGGCGGAAAAATGCCGGGAGATCCTGGCGGTGCAGTCTGGCTCCTCGGCCAAGCTGATGGTCGCCTACCGGCTGCATTTCGAGCCGGCGACGCTCGCAACCATCGATTTGATCCGCTCCGGTGCGCTCGGCGACCTCTTCACTTTCACGTCGTCCTTCACGCAGATGGTCTCGCCTGCGAATCACCGGGCAAAGAGCGGCGTCGAGGCCGGCCCGATCTTCGACATGGGGCCCTACACGATCAACGCCGCCCGCTCCGTGTTCGGCGACGAGCCGACCGAGGTGGTCTCTGCCGTCGGTGTCCGCCATCCGGAGGCCGGTTTCGGCGACTTCGACGACACCGTTGCGGTGACGCTGCGCTTCCCCGGTAACCGCCTCGCGCAGTTCGTGCTGTCCTATTACGGAAACGTGCTCGACACCTACGCGGTCGTCGGCACCAAGGGCAGCGTCGAGGTCAACCCGGCCTACATGTACGGCAAGCCTCTGGCGCGCACGGTGACCATCGGCGACGAGAAGTTCCGCGACAGCTTAAGGAATACCGACCATTTCGGCGGCGAGCTGAAATACTTCTCGGACTGCATCCTGAACGACACCGCCCCCGAGCCTGACGCTGAGGAGGGCTACGCCGACCTGCGCGTGATCGAGGGCATCCTGAAGGCGCTAGAGATCGGCGGCTCGGCGCCGCTCGAGCCGTTCACGCGCTCCAAGCGCATCGACGTCTCGGGACAGCTCCAGCACCTGCCGGCGCAGGCTCCGCCCGATCTCGTCGGTGTGTCCAACCCCGGCCGGGGCAAGGACAAGTCCCCGCTGAACTGACGGCGCGGCTGGCCGCAACCGCAGCGACAGAACCGAGGCCGGACGGGATCGGGGGTGACCGGCGCCGGTCCCTCCAGCCCTCCCTCATGTCGTCGTCCCCACTTGGCCCGGACCGGCACCGCCGGTCGCGACGGGCCCCGGTGCTTGCAAGCGATCCAAGATGACCCTGATTGAATTCACCGGGAACCGCCCCGCCAATACCGAGGCCGCCGAAGCGTCGCTTCCGGCGCGCGCCACGCCGGGGCGCCACCCGACTCTCGTTCTGCTTGCGCTCGCGGTCGGGGGCTTCGCCATCGGCACGACGGAATTCGCCGCGATGAGCTTGTTGCCGGCCTTCGCCCCCGAGCTCGGCATCGATGCGCCGACAGCCGGACATGTCATCAGCGCCTACGCGCTGGGCGTGGTGGTCGGCGCGCCACTGATCGCCGTCCTGGCCGCACGCTTCGCCCGCCGCACCTTGCTCGTCGGCCTCATGCTGCTCTTTGCTGCTGGCAATGCCCTCTCTGCGCTCGCGCAGGATTACGGCTGGATGCTGGTCTTCCGCTTCATCGCCGGTCTGCCGCACGGCGCCTATTTCGGTGTGGCCTCCCTGGTCGCCGCCGCCCTCGTGCCACGGGAGCGCCGGACGCAGGCGGTCTCGCGGGTGATCCTCGGGCTCTCCGTGGCCACCATCGTCGGCGTGCCGCTCGCCAACGGAGTCGGGCAGGTCGTCGGCTGGCGCTGGAGCTTCGCCCTCGTGGCGGCGCTCGCCACCCTCACGGCGGTCCTAGTGCAGCTCTTCGCGCCCCTCGGCCGGCCCGTCCAGGGTGGCGGCGCCCGACGGGAGCTCGGCGCCCTGAAGCGGGGGCAGGTTTGGCTCACCCTGATGACCGGCGCCATCGGTTTCGGCGGCCTATTCTCGGTCTACACCTATCTCGCCTCGACCCTGATCGAGGTGACGCACACCTCTCCCGCTACGATCCCCGGCGTTCTCGCGGTATTCGGCCTCGGCCTGACAGCCGGGACCGTCGTCTGCGCCTGGGCCGGCGATCGGGCTCTGATGCCGGCCATCGGCCTCACCCTGCTATGGAGCGCTGGTGCGCTCGCCTTCTATCCCCTTGCGGTCGGGAGCGTCTGGACCATGGTGGCGGTGGTATTTCTGATCGGCTCCGGCGGCGGACTGTCGAGCCTGCTGCAAGCTCGGCTGATGGACGTGGCCGAGGATGCGCAGACGTTGGCAGCGGCCCTGAACCACTCGGCCTTCAACACCGCCAACGCCCTCGGGCCGTGGCTGGCGGGTCTCGCCCTGGCGGCCGGGTCCGGCCTGCCGTCGACGGGTGTGGTCGGCATGGGCCTGGCCCTCTCGGGCTTTGCGATCTGGGCCGTGTCGTACCTGCTGGATCGCCGGGCCGGTGCGGCGCGGCGCTGATCAGAATCAGCTCCCGTTCGACGAAGAGCGGGGGGGCTCAAAGCACGATAACGAGCACGCCCTGAGCTTGGCCTCGCCCAAGACATGACGCGAACGAGGCCTAACGAGATCCATGCGATCACGATCCCCGCTGCTTCGTCGGCACGACGACGTCTGCGCCGGCGTGGATGCCGGTGGGGCCAGCGGGTCGCGACGGCCTTGAGCCATCCCGGTCCGGCCGGACTCGTGAGGGTCAACCTCGTCCACCACGAAGGCACGGATCGCGGTTGAGCATGACCGCTGATCCTGGAGATCCTCGACGATACGCGACGCGCAGCCGGTTCACCTCGGCCAGCGCCGGATTTCCGGAAGACTGGGAGGTCACGTGACCTGATCGCATCCTGCGGCGCGATCTCGCGCAGTCGGTGCCGGCGGTGGCCGACACCTGACATCCGGATCAGCCACGGGCCGGAAGCCGGCGCTCCTGCGTCGCGCCGGCGTCGTAGCGGAATGGCGAGCGGAGTGTCATGAACTCGACCCAGGTACCCCACGGCATCCGGCCGAACCATAGCTGGTTGCCCGCCCCGGTCTCGTTGAGACCGAGGTCGTGGGGACCTTCCAGCAGCGTCCCGCCCGCGGCTGCGAACCGCTCCGTCGCAAGAGTGATGTCATCCACCACCATGCTGACATGGTTGAGGCCGACGTCGTTGATTCCCGCCGCCTGGGTGCGGTCGACCCCCGTGAGCTGGAACAGCTCGATATTCGCCCCGTTGCCGAGGCGCATCAGGCACGCGCCGCGCATGGTCGCGGTTTTCGGCAGGCCGTTGATCCGGCCGACATCGGCCGCGGTGAGCGGCTCATCCGTCAGCTTGAGGTGGCGGTAGAGCAGCGTCGCGCCGAAGGCGTCCTGCAGGAAGCGGATCGCCGCCTCCATGTCCGGCACCGTCATGGCGACGTGCTCGATGCCGTGGATGTCGGACAGACCGCGCGGCGGCGAGCGGCCAGTCACCGCATCGCCGAGCCGGACGCCGGCCAGTTCCCCCGGCAGCGGCAGGCAGAGAACCTGCCAGGGCGCCCGCATCCGGTCGTCTCCCCCGTTGTTGGAGGCAAGGTTCTCGAGTTGGGAGGCAGGAACGCAGAGGCGCCGCTGCCCGTCGATGCAGATCGCGTCGGGGGAGGCCAGCCGGTCGTCCTGCACGAGCGTCAGCATCCGTCCCTGCGGCGTCAGCACGGCGATCCGGCGGGTCTCAGCGTCGGAGAGGTAGAGGTTGCCCAGCGTATCCATTGCGGTGCCGCCGATGGTCGGGATCTCGGCGATGGTCTGGATCGCCGCCGCGAGCTCGGCATCCGTCAGGCTCTCGTCTGTGAGCAGAGTCGTCGCGATCCGGCGGAGCGGTCCCGTCGGCGTCGCCCAGTAGAGCCAGGCCCCGTCGGCATCGAGCTCGATCATGTCGCTGGCAACCGCCGGGCGGCGGCCGGCAGCATCAGCCAGGAGACGAGCGCCATGCCCCTTCTGCGCCGCGTCGGCGGGCCTGCGCAGCAGCGGGTGGCCGGAGAGACGGCGCAGGGTCCGGTTAGCCCCCAGATCGTGGACGATGAGGCCGCCGAGCCCGGAATCGGTGACGTAGAGCATGTGATCGTGCAACCGCAGGTCGTTCATCGTCGCCCCGTCCGGGAGGATGTCGTCGCCGAAGCGGATCACAGCGAGCACGGCTCCGGTGCGGGGATCGAGGCGGACGATCTTGTGCCCGCCCGGCACGGCGCTCTCTCCCACGGCACCCTGATCGACGACCCACAGCGTCCCGTCGTTGAAGACGTGGACGGCGTTCACCATCACGAACGCCTCGCGCCCGTCGCCGCCCTGCCTCCAGGCGTTCCACGCCCCGCCGGGGAACGGCGACAGCGCCCCGTCCTGCTCGACCCTGACGAGCGAGGGAGTCTCTGTGTGGCCGGGGAAACGCGGCAAGCCGAGGAACATGGTGCCGTCCGGTGCGACTGCGACGCCGTTGCACGGCCAGCGGGACTGCGCCGCGACCGTCAGGACAGGCGTCTGCGCGGAGGCGGCGCTCGCCCCCGGAGGGGTGATCATCGACATAGGGGATAGACCTCTGCTGGTGGCAAGCACAGCAAGCGCGGATCGACGGGTGAAATGCGGTGGCAGCATGGGGAGGGAAACAGACGACACCACCGAGAGTGACTGGCCGCTAGGGCAAGGGACTCTTGCATCCTCGGCGGGAGTCTTGACGACAGCAGCCGTGGAAGAGCACGTCGAACTCGATCGTGTTATCCACCGGGCCGCCCGTCGCGGACCAGCTCGACCATCTGGCGGCGGAACTCCGCCGGGGACGGGGGACGGGTTCTCAGCATGGCAAACACACCTCACGCGAAATCGCTCTCGGTGTCCACCGATCCGGTTCTTGCTCACGTTGCGTGGATGGCGGTGGATTGACTCGGGCCGAGGATGGTCTGATCCGCCCTCCCCATCGTGGGTGGCATGAACATTCCCTTCGCCATCCCCGAGTGCCGCGTCGCGCATCGCGTCGAACGACACGACGATCACCTCGTCATTCCGGTGCGACTGGACGCAGCCACAGGCTGCTGCCCCGAGTACGGGCAGGCGAGCCGGTCGGTCCACAGCCGCTACCAGCGTCATCCCGCCGACCTGCCGCTGTCGGCATCGCGGACCACGCTGCGCATCGAGGTGAGGCGGTTCTACTGCCTCAATCCGGCCTGCCGACGCCGGACCTTCGCGGAGACGCCCCTGACCCTCCTCGCGCCGCGCGCCCGGCGCACGCGGCGTCTTGGCGAGGCACAGGCCAGGGTCGGCGTCGCTTGCGGCGGTGCCCGTTTCCTCACGCACCTCCACATGCCGGCGAGCCGCGCGACCGTGCTGCGGCTCGTCACACGCATGCCGATGCTCGACGCACCTGCTCCTATTCACGTCGGCATCGATGATTGAGCGATCCGCAAGGGCAGCCGCTACGGCACGATCGTCGTGGATCTCGACCGCCACCGCGTGATCGACCTCCTCCCGGATCGTACAGCGCTTACGCTGTCCGGTTGGCTCGAACGGCACTCTGACGTGCGCCTCATCACCCGGGATCGCTCGACCGAGTACGCGCGCGGCGCGAGCCTCGGCGCGCCTCAGGCGCAGCAGGTCGCCGATCGATGGCACCTGCTCACCAACATGCGGCAGGCCGTCGAACGCTGGCTCCATGGTGCTCATGCTCGACTGCGGAGCCTGCCGCCTCTTCCTGGGCCGGCCGCTCGTACCGCCCGGCGCGACCGCGCTTTTGCCCGCTCTACGCCGGAATTGGAGGCAGGCACACAGAGCCGGATGCGATGGCAGGCCATTTATGACGAGGTGCGGCACCGTCATGCCAGCGGGGAGCCGCTGCTCGGGATCGCCCATGCCATGGGGCTGGCGCGTGCCACGGTGCGCAAATACGCGACCGCCGAGACCTTCCCAGCGCGGCTGCCCCACGGCGCCGGACCCAGCCTCCTTGATCCGCACGTCGTGTACCTGGCGGGACGGATCGATGAAGGCCGCGAGAATGCAATGGCTTTGTGGCGCGAGATCCGGGAACGGGGCTATCCCGGGACGAGCCGGCAGGTGCACCGCTTCGTCGCCGAGCGTCGGACGAGGCCGGTCCGATCAGGCTGCAAGCCCCGCTACGCCAAGGACTCCGCCTCGAAGCCGCGTGTATCGGAAGCTCCTTTGCCGCCCGCACGGCAGCTTGCGTGGCTGCTCGTGCAGCCGACCTCGGTCTTGGATGAGGGCGAAGCGGCTGTGGTGAGCCACGTCGAGCAGGATGACACCGCATGGACGGTCATGGATCTGGCTCGCCGCTTCACGGCACTGGTGCTCGCCGCAGGGAAGGGCAAGACCGCCGCCGATGATCAGAATGCGGACCCCGCAGCGGACATCGCCGCCTGGATCACGCAGGCACGGACCTGCGACGCTCCTGCCATCGCGACGTTCGCCTCGGGAGTGGACGCGGTCATCGCTGCCGTCTGGGATGCCCTCACGGAGCCCTGGAGTAGCGGCCAGGCCGAAGGCCAGGTCAACCGGCTCAAGCTTATCAAGCGCCAGTGTTATGGACGGGCAGGCCTCGAACTCCTGAAGCGCCGTATGGTTCTTGCCGCCCGATCCACGCAAAACGAGCATGAACCGTTCTTGCTCTCTTTGCGTGGATAGCGGTTGATCGACTCGGGCCGCTGATGGGTAGGCCCCCCCTCCCCCCTCGTGGGTGGCATGAACATCCCCCTCGCCATTCCCAACTGTCGCGCCGCGCGTTTCGTCGAACGACACGAGGATTACCTCGTCGTCCCGGTGCGACTGGACGCAGCCAGCGGCCGCTGCCCCGAGTGCGGGCAGGCGAGCCGGTCCGTCCATCGCCGCTGTCACCGCCATCCTGCCGACCTGCCGCTGTCGGCCTCACGGACGGTGCTACGCGTCCAGGTGCGGCGGTTCTGGGTCGTGCAACGGTGCGCAAGTATGCGAGCGCCGAGACGGTCCCGGCGCGGCTGCCTCACGGTGCTGGGCCGAGCCTCCTTGATCCGCACGTCGCATACTTGGCGGGGCGGATCGACGAGGGCTGCGAGAACGCGATGGCCCTGTGGCGCGAGATCCTGGAGCAGGGCTATCCGGGGACGAGCCGGCAAGTTCATCGCTTCGTCGCCGAGCGCCGGACGAGGCCGGTCCGATCAGGCCGCAAGCCCCGCTGTGCCAAGGCTTCGGCTTCGGAGCCGCCTGGATCGGAAGCCCCGCTGCCGCCCGCACGGCAGCTGGCGTGGCTGCTCGTGCAGCCGAGTTCGGTCTTGGATGAGGCCGACGCGGCTGTGGTGAGCCGCGTCGAGCAGGACGGTACCGCGCGGGCCGTCATGGGTCTGGCCTGCCGTTTCACGGCCCTGGTGCGCCCGATTGCCGAAGTTTTCGCGGGCGGCGCGGGAGGTTGACTGCGCCGCCTCAAGGGCGAGG
The DNA here is from genome assembly GCF_022179185.1 of Methylobacterium frigidaeris. Taxonomy (GTDB): domain Bacteria; phylum Pseudomonadota; class Alphaproteobacteria; order Rhizobiales; family Beijerinckiaceae; genus Methylobacterium; species Methylobacterium frigidaeris. The sequence goes on from NZ_BPQJ01000021.1 coordinate 10,230, forward strand.
CGGGCTTGCTCGACCCGGCGTCCGACGTCCTCCAGCTCGCGCTGAAGCTGCTTCAGAGTCTCGGCCGATGCAGCAGCCGGATCACGGTCGAGGAACTGTTCCAGGGTGCAGCGCTGCTCGACTGCGCCGGTCGCCGACCACGAGCGAGCCCAGGCCGATCAGGAAGACCGCGAACGCGAGGGCGACGAGCCAGAGAACGAGGTTGAACCAGCATTCGGGGAGGCGAGATGCGGATCGCACGCCGTTCAGCCTCTGCCGCTCGTGAAAGTCCATGCGACCTCACGGCGCCCGTGAGGCCATTTGGGGGGCGTCGTGTCCGTCGAAGCGACGCGGAGCGGAACGCCAGCAGCGGGGGTATGGGCTCGTGCGGCTTGGCCGGCTTTGCGCCCGGGAGAGCCGCCATGCATGGCGCCGAGCACCGAAAGGGCGCCGAGCAGCACCATAAGCACGGAGTAGTACTGCATCGGGATCCAGAACAGGGTGTGGCGCCCGCGCAGGATCACGATCTGTCCCGTGCGCGGATCGACGAGTTCGCGACCTGGGCGATTGTTGAGCCGGGCGCCGAGCCACCAGTTGAAGGCTGCGGCGACGACCCAGACGAGGACGACCCCGGTCGGCGTCGGGATGCCGATGCGCGCGAGCGCCGGATCGAGGAGCACGCTGCCGACAAGGCCCGCGGCCGCGATGAGTGCCGAGAGCATGCCCCAGCCTGACCAGATGATCATGTGTTCGAACTCCTCATGATGAACTTCTCATTGGACGCGTCCGTTGAGAGCCGAGCGGCCGCATCTTTCAGCGCTCAACAGGGCGTGCGCCGTGCAGACCCATTTTCGCTATCGCGAGCCGCCAGTGCTGGGATCATGCCGTGCGTCGATTGCGAATGAGCGAGAGCAGGGCCCCGATGACGCAGGCCGCGATCGCAACCATGCCCAACATAAGGGTGATCGTCCGGTTCCACAGCCTGTCGAGGCCGAGATCGGTGGTGACGAGGTCCGGCGATCAGACCGACGAGAGCGCGCGGCCGCAAGGGCACGTGCGATATCGTTGCCTCGGGAATGGCCGCCTCCTCGGTGCGGGACTTCAGATGCTATGGCCGCATCGGGCGCGCCAGATGATCGCAAGACGATTGGGCGGCGCCGTCGAGGGTGCGCCGGTCGAAGTGCCGGAAAAGCGCCGGGAGATCGGGAGCAGCACGTCCGAGGTCTCGGCTGGTAGCAGGATTTCTACCGGGATGAGCGTGCAGGTCAACCGAATGTTTCCGGCGGCAGTCGAAGAGGCAACCCACGACCCGTCGTCGAGCGTTGGGACGCAGGCGTTGCGGTCCCGTTCTCGGGCCTGGTCGGGCGTGTGACCTCTCGATCGCAGCGGTTGCACAACCGTGGTTGACCCCTAGTCGATCCTCGGGTTAGCGTGACGAATGAAAGAGAATCCTGATGGCCTCGCTTATCGAGGCTTGGCCGCCACTGACCACACACTGCGATCATCAGCCGGATAAGGAGCAGCGCTCGGCGTGGAGCCGACCGCTGATCTCGAGCACCAGCGGAGTCTGCCAAGTGGCGACGGGGCGATATCTTCATCCAGGCGATCCGAGCCCTACTGCGGGAGGCCGCCGAGCGGCCCCTGCCGCACACTGCGCTCGCCCACGGCGAGCATACCGGTTACAGCCACCGGGTTGCCGACCCCGCCTCCCTGTTCGTCGGAGACGGCTGCTTCTACCTCGGCGTGGGCGGAGATCAGGCGCGGGTCGTTCATGACGAGCACGGCACGATCGCTCTCGCGCGCGGCGTCTACCGGGTCTGGCGGCAGCGCGAATACACGCTCCAGCGCATCGTGACCGTGCAGGACTGAGGGCCGGTGAGCCCTCAACCGACCCCCCGCTTCGCACGAGCCCGTCCGGCGCGTGCTGCGCCCCCCACGAATGCCTTGCCGCGGCGGAGGCCGCCGCGGTGCTCGACCCTCCCGCCACTCCCTGCCCGCCACTCCCTGCCCGCCACGCCCGGCCCGCATGGTGGCAGGCATTCTGGGCGACGAGCTCGCGAAGCCGCCGGCCCGCCATCGCGAAAAGGATCGCGACCGCGCCCGCCGCGATCATCGCCAGCCCGACGCCCGCATGCGGATATCCTGCCATGAGACCCGTCCATCCGACGCTCAGGACCGCCCGCCGGTCACGCCGCGCCGTCGTGCTCGCGGTCCTGGCCTCCGCAGCGGGCGTCTCGGGCGGGCGTGCGGAGGAGAACGAGTGCCAGTGCGCTCCCGTCCTCTCGGCCGGCCCGGTCCTCGCCCTGGAGCGGGTCTCCGCCCCGGGCCGCACCGCCTTCGTCAAGGACGGCCTTGCCCGCGCGGGCTGCCCCGATTCGGGCACGGCCTGCCGCGAGCGGGCCTATCTGGTGACCCGCGATGCCGTGATCCTCGGCGAGCGCCGCGGCGCCTCCCTGTGCGCGACCTACCGGAGCGCGAAGGACGACGATGTCGGCCGGACCGGCTGGATCCCGGCCGAGGCGGTGGCGGTCGAGCCCGCGGCTCCGGTCGCCATCGAGGGATGGCTCGGCACCTGGAAGCAGGCGGAGGCGCAGATCCGGGTGACACGCGGGGACAAGGCCGACGCGCTCGCTGTTGCCGGCTACGCGACCTGGGGCGCGAGCGACCCCGACCGGGTTCGCCGCGGCGGGATCCATATCGGCGAGATATCCGGCACGGTCGTGCCCGTCGGCGACGCCGTCAGCTTCGCCATGGGCGAGAACGGCACGCTGCCGGTGCAGAAGGGCGGCGACTCCGATTGCAAGGTCTGGCTGCGACGGCTCGGCCCCTGGCTGCTCGTCGACGACAACCTCGCCTGCGGCGGCATGAACGTCACGGTGCGCTGCGTCTACTGGCGTACGCCGTGACGGGAGCGACGACGATGAGCATCCATAAGAATGCGGACCTGCGCCGGCTCGCTGCTCGGGCGCGGCGGGACTTCTCCGTCGCGCGCATGGCGGACACCAAGTGGCGCAAGCTGTTCGGCGCCCTGCGCGAGGCGGTCCCCGGGATCCGGATGCGCGTGAAGTTCCTGAACGTCGCCGAGCCGAGGGATTTCGGGACGCCGTGGACCGTCTGGCTGCATCCGCCCCGTCCTTGGATCGACACTGCCGTGCTCGGGCCGGTGGAGTTGCGGGCGATCGAGTGGCTGGATGTCCCGGCTGTGGTGCATTGTCCGGGCGGGAGCGGCCGTTCCGACCGGGAGACCGTGCAGGATCTCGACACCGTGGAGGCATGCCCCGCGGCGCTGGGCCGTTTTCCCGTGGAGCGGTCCGAGCGGGGCCTGCGGGTGACGGGCTACGCACGCTGATGCGCGCCGCCGCCCTCCTCGCGCTCGCCCTCCTGTCCGGCCCCGCCCGGGCTGCGCCCGCACCGGTCGCCGGCCTTCCGCTGCCGGGCTGCGCCGAAGTGCGCGCCGCCGCCCTGTTCGACGCCGCGCTCGTCGCATCGTTCGAGAAGCGCTATCCGCCGGCTCTCGTCGGCGAGGCCTCGGTCGAGCGGCTCGCCCTCGATCCGGGGCAGGTCGAGAACGCCGCCGCCTATCTCGCCTGCGTGGCCGGCCTCACCGGGTTCGACGTCTACGTCGCCGAGCAGGGGCTCGCCCTCTTCGCCAGCCGGCGCCACGGCCGGGCGGCGCTCGCGGCCCTCGACCGGATCGCTCGCGGGCCCGGGCCGGAGGCGCGGGGCGCCCGCGACTATGCCCGGCAGATCCGGGCCTACCTGCGGGGGCCGAGCCGATGAGCACGCGTCCCGCCGCCGCGCGCTCGACGAGAATTTTTCTGCCCGTGCCGGCTCACCGCCCACGAAAACCGATCTGGTCGGCCCATGGCCTCGATGAGGGCGGACAGCGCCCGAACGGAGATGCGCCATGACGAAGACCACGATCCTCGCCGCCGCAGTCCTGCTCTGCTGCACGGTCTCGGGAATCGCCCAGGATGGCGAGTCTCACGGGAGCCGCGGCAACAAAGAATTCATCGGTATCGATCTCGACAACGGCGGGGTCTACTACAACGGCCGTGATTCTGGGCGTTACTGCCTCTATCGCACGGTCGAGGTGTTCAACCGGGCTACTGGATACATCGAGCCGCGGCGGGTGCGCCGGTGCGGGCGCGGCCTCTACCTGCGCTGAGGAGGTCCCGCGATGCTGAAGACCCTCTCGCCACTCCACCTCGCCCTTCTCAGTCTCGCCCTCGCCGCAGGTTAGACCATCGCGACGCCATGCAACGGCCGGCTTTCGTTTCCACCGTTCCGCCCTCCCGGCCGGAAGGCCGTTCGTCGGGGATCGACGGCCGGAAGCCCACCGCCCTCGGGAAAGGAGAACGCGCATGACGAAGGTTCCGGTGTCGTGGCGGCGCCTCGTCCACGCCGCTCTCGTCATCGTGGTGCAGGCGGCGGCGATCCTTGCCCCGGTCGCGGCCCGGGCCGCCCCCGACGCGCGCGCTCCCGAAACCTCGGCCTTTACCGATAACGGGGACTCGGTCGCTGTCGTGATCGGCAATCGAAGCTACAAGCAGACGGTGCCGGTCGACTACGCACATAACGACGCCGAGGCGATGCGCGCCTACCTCGTCCAGCGCCTCGGCTACCGCGACGCCAACGTCTTCGTTCTCAAGGACGCGACGCTCAACGAGTTCAACCAGGTGTTCGGCACCGAGCGCAATCCGCAATCCGGCCGGCTGTGGCGCAGCGTACGCGAGGGACGCTCGAACGTCTTCGTCTACTATTCGGGCCACGGCGTGCCCGACCTCGCGAGCCGCCAGCCCTTTCTCCTGCCGGAGGACGGCAACCCGAACCAGGGCGAGAGCGGCTACGCCCTCGAGACGCTCTATCGCAACCTCGACCTCGTGAAGCGCAAGATCGGGTCCGAGCGGCAACTCGTCGTGATGGTCGATGCTTGCTTCACCGGCGAGACTGGACGGAAGGGGGAGAGCCTGCTCGCCGTCTCGGCCCCCGGCTTCGCCCCGGCCCGGCCGAAGGCGGAGAGCGGGATCGTGCGGCTGGTGGCGACCTCGGGCGCGACCCCGGCGAACTGGGACGAGGCCAACCGTCTCGGCCTTCTCACCAGCCGTTTCCTGATGGGCGTCTCGGGCCTCGCCGATGCGGGTGACTGGCCGGGCGGCGGAGACGGCCGGATCACCTGGGCGGAGCTGAAGGGCTACTTGAAGCGCGAGGTCGAGGAGGCGGCGCGGCGCGCCTCCGGCCGCGAGCAGGTGCCGGAGGTCGACGACGCGCCGATCGTCCTTCAGGCCTCGCTGCCAGTGAACGCGGTGGCGAGAGGCGTCGCGGCCGTGCGCGACGAGGCGGCGTGGCGACGGGCGGAAGGCGCCGGCACGCGCGAGGCTGTCGAGGCCTATATCGGCACCTGCGGCGAGGTCTGCGCCTACCGGTCCCAGGCGATGGACCGGCTGCTCGCCGGTCGGCAGCGCGACGCAGCAGCGATCGATCAAGAGAACTGGGCGAGGTTCGGTGCGGCGCGGCAGTACCAGGCCTACCTCGATTCCTGCACCGAGACCTGCGCCTATCGCGGCCTGGCGCAAGGCTATCTCGGCGGCTCCGACCCGAGCGGCGACCCGCGGGTGAAGACCTGCGACGCGCTCGCCGCCGGCACCGACGATCCCGACCGGCCGCAAGCCGTCCCCGGCGTGAAGTATGGGCGGATCGAGGCCGCGTCCGCGATCGAGGCCTGCCGCGGGGCGTCAGCCGCCTACCCGTCCTTACGCCGCCTCGCCTATCAGCTCGGCCGCGCCTACGACCGGGTCGACCGCTCGAAGGAGGCGTTCGCGGCCTACGACCGGGCGGCCAAGGCCGGCAGCACGGCGGCGATGAACAACCTCGCCACGCTCTACGAGAACGGCCAGGGCGTGAAACGTTCGCAAAGCGAGGCTTTGCGCCTCTACCGGCAGGCCGGCGAGGCCGGCAACGTGGTGGCGCTCGCCAACGCTGCCCGCATGCTCGAATACGGCAACGGCGTCCCGAAGAACGAGGCCGAGGCGGTGGCGCTCTACAAGCGCGCCGCGGAGGGCGGCGACGTGCCCTCGATCAGCAAGCTCGTGCCGCACTACGCCACCGGCGCCCACGGCTTCCCGAGGGATCTGCGCCAGGGCTTCGACCTGTTCCGCAAGGCCGCCGACAAGGGGGATCCGGTGGCGATGGCGACGATGGCCACCCTGATCGACAACGGCTTTGCCCGCTACTTCCCGGGCGTCAGCGCCGCCGACATGGTGCTGCGGGCGCTCAAGCGAGGCGAGCTCGGCGCCGCGTCGGTGTCGGCCACCGACACCGCGGCGCAGAAGCTGAAGCCCGAGACGATCCGCACCGTGCAGCGCGCGATCAAGCAGGCCGACTATTATCCGGGGGCGCTCGACGGACGCTTCAACCCGGTCTTCGTGCGCGCTCTCGATCAGTACGCCAAGGCGAACGAGGCGGAATGAGGAGCCTCCTCGCCGCATCGCTCGCCGCGTTCCTCGCCGCAGGCCTGCCGACCCGCGCCGATCCCGGCACCGACGCCCTCGCGCCCTTCCTCGACGCGGTCGCTTCCTGCGCCGGGCGGTCCGATCTGTCGCTCGCCGTCATCGGGCCCGAGCCCGGCCAGACCGCGTGGTCGCGCGAGCAGGCCGAGGAGGTGCGTCTCGCAGTCGAGAGCCGGCTGCAAGGGACCGGCCGGGTCCGCCTCGCCGCCGCCGCCGACGTGGTGCGGGTCAAGGCCCTGCGCGAGGGAACGACCGGACTGTCCGGCCCGGAGGCCGAGGCGCAGATCCGCGCCGCCTTCGCGGGCGAGGCCAGCGTGTTCCTGGTCGAGCCGCGCCGCGCCGGCGAGACCGCGGCGTTCCGGCTCCAGGCGATCACACGGAGCGCCTCCTGCAAGGCGACGAGCGAGCCCCTGACGGTCCCGATCCGCGTGGGCGCCGGCGTCGCCGACGTCGATGCCGAGATGGAGCGGGCGGTGAAGGCCTTCGGGCAGGCGGCACCGAACGTCGCCGCGGTCGAGGTCTGCCCGTTCGAGGCCGAGGGCGGCCACTCGACCTGCGCCGGTGCGCTCACCGACCGCCTGCTCATTGCTCTCGACGCCGAGGCGCGCTCGGCCAACCGCCTCCTCAAGGGCGCACGCCTCGAGGTGCGCCGCCGCCCGCCCGGCACCACCTGCACCGGTCCGGTGACGGCGCGCGGGCGCTTCCTCACCGACCGCGAGCGCCGCTCCTGGATGGAGGTGGAGTTCCAGCGCGACGGCGCGGTGCTGGCGCCGACCGGGCGGCGGCGCATCGCCGTCGAGGGTTTGGGCTGCGATCCGACCCCGCGCCCCTTCCTCGACCACCTCGCGGCGACGGCGCGCACCGATGGCGGCCGGCTCGCGGTCGCCACCACCGCCACCCCGTTCGCGCGCGGTCAGCGGCTGGAGCTGCGCATCGACGCGCGGGCGCGCCAGAGCCTGTACTGCTGGGTGGTGGCGCCGGATGAGACCGCCTTTGTGGCGCTGCCGGTGCGGGGCAACGCCGCCTCGCTGAGCCCTCTCGCCGCCGGCGACGTCCGACGCTACCCGCGCGGCTACGGTCTCGACGAGATCGTCGCCGGGGACCCGTTCGAGAACCTGTTTTCCTGCTTCGGCGTCGCCGGCGGCCTGCCGCCGGAACTCGCCGAGCGCTGGCTCGCCGCCGCGCCGGGCACCGACGGCGCTGCCCGCCTGCTCCAGCCGCCCGAGGTGCTCGATCTCGTCGAGCGGATCCGGGCGGTGCCGGGCGTGACCGAGGCGACGGCCAGGATCGTGGTGCGATGACGGACCGGATGGGCACCACCGCCCTCACTTCCAAGGAGAATGCCTGATGCGAAGCCTTCTCGCCGCCCTCCTGTGCCTCTCGGCCGCGCCGGCCTGCGCCGGGGGCTTCGCGCTGCGCGACCTCACCGCAGTGGCCGACGAGGCCGGGGCGGCCCTCGGCCGGGGCTACGCGGCGCGGGCCGCCCCGGAGCGGCTCACCCTGATGTGTACGACCTGCGACGGCGCGCCGATGGTCGACCTGCTGCTCGGCCGCCAGGCCGACGGGACCGAGGAGCGGGTGCGCGCCGGCCGGACCTCGATGGCGCAGCTCGAATCGCTGTGCCGGGCGCGCAGCCCGGATTGCCGGCTGTCCGCCCTGTCGGTGGCCCCGGCGGTCGGCTGGGTCACCAGCTACAGCATCGGGTCGAGCGCGGGCGCGACGGCGGTCGTCCTGCGCGACAGCGACCTCCTGACGATTCGGGCGCTCGCGGGCAGCCGCGAGGTGGCGGCGCGCCAAGTCGAGATCCTGGCGCGCAAGGTCGCCCCACGCATCGTCGGCCGGTGACGGGAGTCCCGGGGGTGACGGGCGTCCAGGCCGGGGGTATCGATGGGCGACGGACCGGCGCGGAGCTGAGGGCGGACGCATGACCGGCGGATACGACGAATGCTGCGCCGCCGACCTCGCCGCCGTGGCCGAGGGCCGCGACCTCTCCCGCGAGAGCCGGGCCTGGCTCGCCCGGGTCGTTGCCGGCGCGGTGCGGCCGAACCGCGACAAGCCGCTCTGGGACCTCGCCCACGCCCTCGCCGCCCTGGCGCGGCTCACCGGCGCCCGGGACGGGCGCGACCTCGTCACCCTCGCCCTCGATCCGTGGCTCGCCCGGGCCGACCGGCTCGAGGCCCGGTTCGCCGGCACGGGCGACGCGGTCGATGCCCACGGGCCGAGCCTGCCGGACGGGGAGACGGGCTGGCGCACGACCTGGGCCGGCCTCGCGCGGCTCCTGGCGCTGGCCGAGTTCGTGCTGACGGCGGAGGAGCTGGCGCAGTTCGCTGCCGTGACTGGATGGCTCGACGACCTCGCAGCGGCGCCGGATGCCGAGGGCGCCGCCGCCTTGAGCCGTCGCCTGGCGCGCCATCTCGCCGCCTATCGCCACGCGCATCTGCCGCTCGCCCCGCTGGAGCGGCGCTTCCGGGCGATCCTCCGCTTCCTCGACGGGCGCCGCGCCTTCACCGACGACGACATCCTCGGGTTCTGGCGCGGCCAGATGCGTGAGGGCGAGCGGCCGGGCTTCCGCACGATCGCCGAACATTTCGTGACCTTCGAGGCGGCTTCCGCCCTGCTCGGCGGCCTCGCGGAACTCGCCGCGCCCGCCTCGCTCGACGCGGTCGAGGGCTGGGACGAGCGGCTCGACGCCTCGCTGGCGGACCTCGCGGCGGCCGAGCCGGCCGAGACCCTGGCGGCCCTGCTCGCCGCCCTGCCCGATGGGCCGAAGATCCTGACGGGGGCGGAGCGCGACGACCTCGCCGAGTTCCTGCGCCTCGAGCCGTTCCACCGCACCCGCCCGCTCACGACCCTGCGGGCCGCGAGCTTCGGGCGGGTTCAGTCCGGCCTCGCCAACCGCCTGCGCCGCGGCGGCGGCGGGGCGGGAATCACCGAGCGTACGGCCTGCGCCGAGGCCGAGACCTACCCGGCGCTGGCCGAGCGGATCGCGGCGCTGACCGCGCATCTCGACCGGATGCTGCGGATCGCAGCCGCGCTCCGGGTCCCGGCGGAGGCCGAGGGCCTTCCCCCAGAGGCACGCACTGCCCTCGCGGCGGCGCTCGTCGACATCCGCCGGGTCCGGCGCGCCGGCTTCGACGACCCCGACCGGCTCGCGGCGGGGTTCGCCGCCGCGGATGCCGCCCTGCTGCGGCTCGCCGAGGAGGCCGGCCGGCTCGCCCGCGCCGTCGCCGGCCTCGCCCGGCAGCGGCCGCTCGACGCGGCCTTCGCGACGGACCGGGACGTCTTCGCCAACGCCTTCGCCGAGGCCTACGCCGCGGAGGCGACCGCGTGAGCGACGAGGCGCGCCTGCTCGCCGAGATCCACGCCGCCCGTACCCTGATGCGGGCGAGCGAACCCGGCCGCACCGACAGCCGCCTCGGCACGGCAGCGCTCTGGGCCTACGCCACCCGTGCGGTGGACGGACCGGTCGACCTCGCGGTGGTGCGGGCGATCCGCGCCGATCCGGCGACCGCCCGGCGGTACCGCACCATGCTCGCAGGCCAGGCGATCGCCCATGCACCGCTCGCCGCTGCGGCCTCGGACGGCGCGGTCGCATCGCGCCGGGTCGGCCCCTTCACTCTCGAGATCCTGCCCGCGGACGAGGAGGCGCCACCGCTCCTGGTGCTGCGCGGCAGCGCGACGCGGCCGCCGCGAGCCATCGAGGCGATGCTCGGCGACGAGACGGCACGGCTGGCCCTGCCGTCGGCGATCGACGGCGCGATCCTCATCGCCCTCGATCCGGCGGTGCCGGAGGCAGCCCGGCTCGGCGCGATGCTGCGGGACCGAGCCTGCGCGGTGTTCCTGCTGTGACGGCGGCATGAAGCAGGCCTCGATCGATCCGGTCTCCGTCCTGGTCGTCGTCCCGACCACCGGCGGTCCGGTGGTGCTGCGTAGCCTCAAGAGCCGCCCCGGCCTGCCGGCCTCCGCCGCCTTCGCGGCCGGCGACTACCGGCCCCTGCCCTGGTCGGGCGACTATGCGCGGCTCGCCGCTGCCGGCGGGCCGCTGTCGCGCCTCGCGGGCGGGGATGCCGGGACCTATGAGTTGCGGCTCACCGGGTCGTTCGATGCCGGGCGCTCGTGGGAGGTACCGGTCTGCCTCGCCCACGGCCTTCTGGCGCGAGGTTACAGCCTCACCGCCGATCCGGAGGCGGCCGACCTCGTCCTGTGGGCAACGGGTGCGGTCGACCTCGACCTCGCGGTTCTGCCCGGCGACTACGCGCTCCTCGACAAGCTCGCGCGCTCCCGCGACCTGCTCGCAGCGGCGGCGCGCGCCGACCTCGCGGTCCTCTTGCCCGACGGGCCCGAGGCGGCGGAGGCCGCGCGGGCGTTTCGCGCCCTCGGGCGGGCGCGCCCGCCGGTGATCCTGCCGGCCGCAGGAGTGCCGGCCGCCCTCGCGGCGCTGACGCGGCCAGAGCCTCCGGCGGCCTCCGGGCGGCGCGCCGCCCTCCTCGCCGCGCCTGCCGCACTCCTGGTTGCCACAGGCCTCGCCGCCGGGTTCGCCCTGCTACGCGCACTCCCGGAGGCGGATCGGCCGATCGTTGCAGTGACGGCGCCCCTCCCGGGCGAGCCCGGGCCCCCGGTCGCCCCCGCGGTGGCGAGCGCGGTCGTGGTGGAGGAGCTGGCCGCTCCGGCGGGCTCGTCGTGCCGGCGCGTCGCCTTCGGAGCCGACCCGCCGGTGCGGCGCCCGGTCCCGGCGGAAGCGCCGGGCCGGCTGCGGGCGAGCCGCCTCGCGCCGGACCTGTGCGGTCTCGCCTTCCACTCCGGAGCATCCGGCGCGCGGGTGACGGTGGGCCCGGAACTCGCCGCCGCCGCGCTGCCGCCGACCCGGCTGCCCGACGGGGCGCAGGCCTATTTCCTGCGCGAGGGCGCCCGGCGAAACCTCGTCTACACGGTCCAGGTGATGACGGGCTCTGCCGATTCGGACCCGGGCGCCGCGAACCCGTCGGGCACCGCCGATCGGCTCGTCCACGGCCTCGTGCCGTAAAGACTGTTCCCGGCCCAGGATCGACTTGTTTTGACTTGCTGGCCGGCAGACGGCATAAAGCCGGCGCCGAGAGGAGAACAGCGATGGCCACAAGCCACCGGACACGCCGCTCGACGAAGAGGAAAATTTGGATATTTTTCGGTCTGATCCTCGCGCTCGGCGCGGCTGAGCCGGCGCGGGCACAGAGCGTCGGCTTCGATCCTGCCGATTACGGTCGCGCGCAGCTGCCGCTGCGGCAGACCACCGGCGACGCGGCCGCCTATGTCGACCGCAACAAGGGCGCGTTCGAGCCGATCGCCGAGCTCGATCCGCGCGACGGGCTCGCCGCCCTCGCCCGCCCGATCGGCCGGGTCGACATCGTGCTCAAGAACGCCCGCACCGGCCAGACGGTCGGCGCCTCCTGCACCGGCGCGCTGCTGCCGGGCGATTACGTGCTGACCAACCACCACTGCCTGCCGCAATCGGGCGACCTGACCCCGGTCAAGGCCTCGATCCTGATGGATTACCTGACCCTCGACGGGCAGGGCTCGCGGCGGTTCGAGATCGACCCGAAGCCGGTCGAGTTCGACGCGCGCCTCGACTACGCCCTCGCCCGCGCCGCCGGCAACCCGACCGCGACCTACGGGGCGGCCCGGCTCTCGGGCGAGGCGGTGCCCGGCAACCGCTCGATGCTCGTCATCCACCACCCCCTCGGGCGGCCGAAGGTAATGAGCCGCTTCCGCTGCTTCGCCCTCAAGGAGCAGGGCGAGGGGCCTGACCTGCGCCACCGCTGCGACACGCTCGGCGGCTCCTCGGGCTCGCTGATGTTCGACGCCTCGGTGGCGGGCGTCGCGCTGCACAAGGAGGGCGGCCTCGACCCGAAGGACCCGTCAAGCTTCAACGCCGCGACCCGCCTCTCGGCGATCCTCGGCCGCAGCCGCATCCTGTCCGAGATCGCGGCACACCAGGGCCGGCCGGCCGCGGCCACGGCGGCCGCAGATCCAGTGCCGCAGCCGGCCACTCCGGCGACGAGGCCCTCCGCCTCACCTGCAGCCGCCCCGCCCGCACCCGACGGTCCCCTCGATCCGGGTCGGATGAACGCGATCCTGCGCGGACGCTGATCTTTTCTCGAGACGATCTGCGCGCCGGCGCGGCGAGAACCGCTCTGGCTCGTCCAGGCACGGGGTGCGACGGGCAAGAAGCAAGGCCCCGGAGGAGGAGAGCGGAACCATGCGGATCGACGACACGCCCGCGCGGCCGACCATCACCGCGGACGCCGCCCTGCGGCGCACGGTCAGGCGCCGTCTCGGCCGCTCCTGCCTCGCGATGGCCTTGGGCCTCGTCGTCGCCCTCGGCGGCGCGGCGCGGGCGAACCCGCTGACCGAGGCGCCCGGCGCCCGGGAGAGGCTAAACGAGGCCGGGCCGGCGGAGGCGAAGACCCGCAATCCGTCGGCGACCGCCATCATCCGCTCCCTCGCCCCCTTCGCCGACGGGAATCCGGGACTTCCGCCCGGCGCGCCGGCGCGGGCGCTCAGCCCGGACGACGGCGGGCCGTCCGTCCGCGTCGATCCGATCCGGACGGTCGATCTCACGGTGTTCTTCGCCTACGACAGCGCCCGCCTGACGTCGGAGGCGCGGATCCAGCTCGAGCCGCTCGGCCAGGCGCTCGCCGCGCGCGACCTCGCCGGCCACGGCTTCCTCATCGCCGGCCACACCGACGCGGCGGGCGCGCCCGCCCACAACCGGCGTCTGTCCCTCGCCCGGGCCCGGGCGGTGCGGGCCCACCTCGTCGAGACCTACGGCATCCCGCCGGAGCGGCTGCGCGTGCATGGCTGGGGCTCGAGCCGCCCGAAGGACCCGGCCGCCCCGCTGTCGCGGGTCAACCGGCGGGTTGAGGTCAGCCTGATCGCGCCCGCCCGCCAAGGCGGGCTCCGTTTCCCCGGACCGGCCGCCGAGACGGTCTGTGCGGCTCCGGTCCCGGCCTTGACCGGTCCGACCTTGGCCGACCCGCGCCGGCGCGTGGCCCTCGACCTCGACGATTTCGACGCGGCGCCGACGCCGCTGCCCTGCTCCGAGTGACCGACCAATCTGACCAACAGGAGGACACGATGCTGCCCATCCGTGCCGCCGCGCGCCGCACCGCCCTCGCCGCGCTCTCCCTCGGCCTCCTCTTCGAAGGCCCAGCGCTCGCACAGCCCAAACCCACCGTCGTGGTGATGGGCGAGGATGCCGACGAGGATTCGGTGCCGCGCGGCAACCGCATCTTCCAGCGGGTGATCGCGGAACTCTCCGAGACGATGAACCTGCGCGGCTACAACGTCTACGACGAGACCGCGGTGGCGATGGGCTTCACTCAACCGAACCGGGTGCGCCGGCGCGACGCCGAGCTGATCGAGGTCGCCCGCTCGGTCTCGAGCCCGCCCCTCGACGTGGTCGCGGTGTTCCAGATCTACGCCTCGGCGTCGAAATCGGCCTATTCGGACATCGTGCGGCCGGAGGTGCGCATCCCGGGCCGGCTCCTCAACGTGCGCACCGGCCAGTCCCTCGGCTCGTTCGAGGTCGCGGGCGTGCAGCTGCCGCCGCTGCCGCAAGGGTGCGACCGCGAATGCCTGCTCGAGCGGGTCGGCACCGAAGCGAAGGTGATCGCCGGCGACGTCGCCGCGGCGCTCACCGCGAAGCTCGACGGGGTGGTGGCGCCCCGCCGCGGGGCCGATGCCGGCGCGGCCTCCGTCCCGGGTGCCGTCGCGGCGCCGGTCGCCGCCGGCCCCGCCGGAGAGGCCTGTGGCGGCCTGCCCACGGCCTACGTCGTGCGGCTCAACGGGTTCTCGGCCCAGGAGGTTCAGGCGGCCGAGGAGTACATGGCGGCGTTCCGCTGCTACGAGCACCACCGCCCGGTGCGGGCCGGGACGTCCGCCGCCGAGTACTGGTACGAGACCCGCTCCGACTCCGCCCGCCTCGGCCGCAACCTGCGCCTGATGCTCGAGCACATGAGCGCGCCCGGACAGGTCCAGTTCTCCGGCAACACCTTCGTGCTCAGCCGCGTCGCGACGCGCTGAACTCCTCGCCCTGAACTCCCGGAGATTCCGCAATGGCATCCTTCCTGTCCCGCGCCCCCGGCCGGCCCATTCTCGCTGTCGGCCGGCTCCTGGCCGTCCTCGGCCTCCTCGCCTCGCCCGCCCTCGCGGCCGAGGCGGTGTTCCCGGCCGCCGGCTCGGTCGGCCTGGTGCCGCCGCCCGGCATGACGCCTTCGAAGGGCTTCGCCGGGTTCGAGCACCGCTCGGGCGCCTCGATCCTCATCACGGAGATGCCGGCCGAAGCCTACGGCCAGCTCGTGGAGCGGTTCACCCCCGAGGCCCTGCGCGCGACCGGCTTCGAGGCTCGGGGTTCCGGCACCGTGCTCGGCGTTGCCGGCGGAGAGGGCCGGGTTCTGCGCGGCAGCCAGGCGGCCAACGGGCTCACCTACGCCAAGTGGGTCGCGGTGGTGCGCGGCGCCTCCGGTACCGGCCTCGTCACCGTGCAGGTGCCCGAGGCGGCGCGGGGCCAGATGCCGGACGAGGCGGTCGAGGCGGCGCTCTCGACGATCGCGTTCCGGGCGCCCGGCAGCCTCGCCGACCAGATCGCGGCCCTGCCCTACACCGTCGGCGACCTCGCGGGCTTCCGCCCCGTGCGCGCGCTGATGGGCAACGCCCTGATGCTCACAGACGGCCCCAAGGACATCGACCCCGACGGCGCGCAGCCGTTGGTCGTCGTCGCCCCCTCGATGGGGCGGGCTGCCGTGCCGGAGGGCCAGGAGGGCGCCTTCGCCCGCAAGGCGCTCGCCACCTTCCGCGAGATCAAGGACGTCACGGTCACCGACGAGGACCGCGCGACCCGCGACGGCGCGGTGGTGCTGCGCCTGCGCGCCACCGGCTCGGATGCGAGGAGCGGCCGCCCGGTCGCCGTCACGCAGGTGATCCGGTTCGACGGGTCGACCTACCTGCGCGTCCTCGGCCTGGCGCCGGCGGCCCGACCCGAGGCGCTCGCCCGCGCCGAGCGCATGGCCGCCTCGGTCGCGATGCGATGAGGGAAGCGTCGCGTGGCCTGTCGCGTCATCCTGCGTCCCGCCGCGCTCCTCGGCCTCGCCGCGGCGGCAAGCGTCGCGTGGGCCGGTCCGGCCGCCGACGTCCCGCGACTGGTGCGGGATTGAGGCGCCCTCGACACCGCCTGCCGGGCGGGTGCGACGATCCCGCCACGCTCGACGCCTGCACCCGGCGCGACGCCGTCGACCGGCGGCTCGACGCGGCGGGACGGTGCTATAACCGGGCCGGCGATGCCGGATACCAGCGGGTCTGGCGCCCCTGCGGGACCTCGCGATGAGAGCGATGCCGCCGGGCGTCACCGGGCGCGGAAGGAACCGACGCATGCTCCTCCTCGGCGTGCTGATCATCTGGACCCCGTTCCTGCTGCTCGTCCTCTCCCTGGTCGTCACCCGCCTGACGGGGTGCACGGTCGACGAGGCCCGCGCGCAGCCCTGCCGGATCGCCGGCCTCGACATCGGCGGCCTGCTCTACACCCTGATGATGATGGGCTGGCTGGTGATCCCGCTCCTGCCCTTCATGGCGCTGACGCTGATCGGCGCCGCCGTCGCCGGCGTGCTGGCGCTGTTCGGGATCCGCTGGCCGTGAGGCGGGCCCGGGTCCGGACGGCGCCCGCCGGCGGGCCGTCCCCCATCCTCATCCGAGCGCGGAGCGCACCATGACCCGCAAGATCGCTGTCGTCCCCGTCGCCGCCGCCCTGATCCCGCTGCTGGCCGCCGCGGCGCCGGCCCAGGATGTCGGCACGGGCATTCTCCAGGGGATGCAGCAGCAGCAGTTCCAGCCCCTCGGCGCGCGGATCGACGTCCGGTCGGTCGGCGAGGTCGCCTGGGCGCAGGGCGGGGATACCGCCCCCGCCCTGCCCTTCGCCTCGAACGCGGAGCTGCGGGCCGCCACGGTCGCCCGCCACGTCCGGGAGCTGCGTGCCACCAACCCGATCGCCGCGGCTGAGGTCGCCCGGGAGATGGCCCGGCACGATTACGACGCGATCTTCCGGAGTTTCCTAACCGAAACCGCCCTGCGGCCGGACGATGCCGGCGACGTGCTCACCGCCTTCATCGTCCTGCAATGGATGGTCGCCAACGACACCAAGGCCGAGCCGAGCGCTGCGGCGCTCCGGGCGGTGCGGCGCCAGATGGTGGCGCCGATGGCCGACAAGCCGCCGCTTTCGCAGGCGGTCACCCGCGCCGCCTTCGCCGAGCAGGTGAAGCTCCGCACGGTCCTGCACCATGCCGGCTGGCAGGCGGCACAGCGCCTCGGCATGGTGCCGAGCTTCGTCGCCACCCTGTCGAAGGACTTCATTCCCCCGGCGAAGCTGCGGGCGGTCGCTCTCACCGATGACGGATTGGTGGGCAGGGGCGACCGGAAGGCTCCGGCGGCCCGGGCCACGGCGGGTGGCGCGTTGGAGGCGCCCGTCGCCGCGGTCGCGCCAGCCGCCCCCGGCCACGCTCCGCCCGTGGCGGCCGAGCCGCCGGCGGAACCGCGCCATGCCGCGAACTGGGCCGCGGTCGAGGGCGTGTATTTCCGCTCGACGACGGGCGTCGGAGTCGGCGGCATGGTCGTGATCGAGTTCGAGCCGCTGATCCTGTTCCGCGACGGCAGCTACTACGAGATCGACGATGCCGCCCTCGAGGACGTCGACCTCGCCGCCGAGCGCGCCGCCAAGCCGCGCCGCTTCGGCCGCTGGACCCGCGCCGGCGACACCACCGTGCTGACCGGCACGGGCGGGAAGCCGCAGGACTACAAGCTCCAGGACGGCTCGTTCTTCAAGGCCTACCCGGCGGAGGCCGGCGAGCGGACGATTGACCGCTCCTACCGCCGCATGTCGGGCGGCGGCAACGCCGCCATGGGCGGCGACGTGATGATCGCCGTCTCGAACCGCTACGATTTTCGCTCCGACGGCACCTACGGCCGCGGCGGCTCGACCGGGGCGACGAATTCCGGCGCGACCAGCGGTGTGAGTTCCGCGATGAGTCGCCGGCGCCCGCCGGAGGGCGGGCGCTACGGCCTCGACCGGCACACGCTCACCCTGACCGGCCCCGATGGGCGCAGCCGCCGCCTGTTCTTCGCCTACGGCTCGGAGAAGGATCCGCCGCAGCCGGACCGCGAGATGGCCTTCATCGGCGGCAGCGTGTTCACGAACCCGGATTGAGGGCACAGGCCCCTCGGGATGCCGCCCGGACCTGCGCGCGATCGCGTCGAGCACCGCGCACGTCCCGCCCCGCCCCCCTGCCCGGCGATCCAGTAGCCGCCGCCGTACAGTCGGTTGAGACGCGCGTTCCACCGTCCACGGCGGCTCCACGGCGATCGTGCCTCGTGGGCCCGGCCGGATGTGACCCCTTCCGGACATTCGCGGCGCGTGCCAGGACTGTCCGGTAGCGAAGGTTGTGTGGACGTTGGGGGCTGGGCAGGGGCCGTAATACCGCCGCACCTTCGAACGGACGCGTTCGAAGGTGCTAGGCAAGCCCGAACGGGCGCCGGCGCTGATGCGCCGGTCGCCTTCACATCGACGCGTCGATGCGAAGGCGCGAGGGTATAAGAGGCAAGACATTCCGCATCACCTTCCACGATTCGGCGGCGGCCTATCCGCGCGACCGGTTCAACCGGCCAGTTCCAGGCACCCTGTCGAACCGTTTTGACGCTTCGGCGATGCCAGACGTGACACGCATCAGTGACTCATCAGGCAGCAGACGGGCGCGACCTCCAGGATCGTCCGTGTCACACCGCCGAACAGCCACTCCCGCAGTCGAGAGTGTCCGTATCCGCCCATCACGATCAGGTCTGCGGTCTGGCGCGCGGTGAATCGCAGGAGCTCGTCAGCCACGTCGTGGCCGGGTACGTCGAGCAAGTGTGTGGTGACGTGCGCACGGTGCTGGGCCAGATGCTCGGCAACCTCCTCGGCTCCCTGGAAGCGCGCCTCACCACCCGCGCTCAAGACGAAGACCTCTTTCGCGTGCGTGATGAACGGCAGCGCTGCCGTCACGGCCCGGCGGGCCTCCGGCGAGTCCTTCCAGGCGATCACGACTTGACGGGCCTTTAGTCGGTCAATGCCTGGGGGCACCACCAGGACCGGGCGGCCAGCCTCCATCAACACGCCGCCCGGGTCAACGGCCATGGCGCCGGCTCCATCCTGGAGCGGATCGCGGCCGAGCACGATCAGATCACTGCTGCGTGCTAATCTGATCAGGTAGGCCTCGGACCCCGCCTCGGCTTGCCTCCAGCTCGTACGCGGGGCTTCGCCAGCATTTTGGTCGAAGACATCCCTCGCTTTCCGCACATCCGCCGCAAGCTTGGCTCTCTCCTCCTCATAGGCGTCCTGTGCCGCCGCGAGATCTCCGGCGGCAGCGGACATGACGATCTTGCGGGCGGCAACGCCAGTGAGGGTGGCGTCGAACCGGCCGGCCAGATCGGCCGCGAGGCGGACCCTGCTTGCAGCTGAGCGTCCGAAGTCGACAGAGACTATAATATTAGCAATCGACATGGTCGCACCTCAGCCTGGAATTCTCGTAAGAATGCACCGCAGCTCTCAGTTTAGATTATTATTTGAGAAATATTGTACATTAAATTTAGCGCTAGACAGTTTGTCCGGGATCAGCATTCAGTGGATTTTTCGCGATATTAGATCTTATTTGAATCGCAACAAATGCCGCCGGCGGAGAGTTTCATTATTCAAAAACAGGAATTTACCAATTTACCATATAATATTTATGCATGCCTACAAATATTTCCGAATCGGTTTCCGAAAAATCTTGATTTAGAGATATCATAGACAGAATTTTTATTTGACAAACTGCGGCTGTCTGGAGGATGTAGGAGACTCCGTCGTGTTATTCAGACATGCTAGTCAGCGTCGCCGTCTCTGCTTGATTGGATAGGACAGGCGTGACTGCCGCTATGGTAATCACCCTATGGGCCGCGGGGTGAACGCCGGCGTAAGCGCACCATCTTGGTGGCGGTTCCGCTCTCGTCCACGAATATCAGCCGCTCAGATTCCAGGCCGGATCTCAGGAAATCTGAGTTTAAATCTGACAGCCACGATAACGATCGGATATTGCGCTCGCAGTTTCAAGCTTCTTACACTGTCGCAAACCGTCGAAGGCACGGGCAAGGAGGGACGATGATCATTAGGTCTATCGCTACATGCATCGGGCTGACGGTTCTGACGCTCGCATGTCCGGCAATGTCTCTGGACAGGGGGACCCCGGAGCAGCAACAAGCCTGCACGCCCGACGCGATGAGCTTCTGCGGCACGTTCATCCCGGATCCCGAGCGGGTCAGAGCGTGTCTACTGAGCAGGAGAGCGAGTCTGAGCTCAGAGTGTCGTGCAGCAATCGCATCCAAGGCTCATGCCCCTCGCAAGCGGCGTCATAAGCATCGGTGAGGCGCTGGGGCGGAGCTCGATCCCTTCACCAGGATCTGCGCGAGGCGGTACCACTTCCCCGGTGCTCACGGGAGCTCGGCTCTGGCGGGACAGCTTTCAATCCCGAGCAACGGGAGCGATGCGCTGATGGCCATGAGAAACGACTGGACCTCACGATCCCGAACAACGCTCATAGCGCGTACCATAGCGCTCTGCGTAGATACCGTATTTGCGTACTACGCACGTCTCAACGATGCTGTGGTGCTCTCGAACGAGGTGGTCTACTCGGGAGGATGAAATCTCGCGGATGCTGGTCCCTCATAGAGACGGTTCTCGGGATCGAACGCGCCGGCGAATGCGCGACCGTTCGGCACCTCGGAACAGTCGAGGCTATGATCGGACGTCTCTGTGACCGCGCAGGCCGCAACGGCAGCGAGGGCATCGGGTAGGAGCCGGAAATCTCCTCGTTCGGGAGCCGTGAAGCCTGGATGGCCCCGACGCCCGTGGTGCTCGATCCCGCGCTGCCGCATCAGCAGGAGGGGAAAGCCGTTGCTGCTGACATCGTGGTCGAACTCGCTCGCGAGGTCGGAACGGTCGTGCCCCCGTTCGTCGACCGGCAGCCACCGGAAGCAATCGAAGAACGGCAGCGTCCCGATTTCGCCGGGATAGCGCGCGAGGTCGTCGCCGCGCACCAGGCCGCGCCCGCAGGCGCTCGCGTCGAATGTCTCGGGCCGCGTGCGGCACAGGTCCGGGTCGGCGCCGGGCGCGCCGGGTTCGCAGAACATGAGGGCGTTGTTCCAGTGCCGGAGGTTCGCGGCTGCGCCGATTCCGGTCACGGGCGAGCGCAGGTACCAGCTGTTGTTGAACACGTAGATCGGACCGCGCTCCGCGTAGCGGTAGGAATCGGGCTCGGCGCCGAGCGGCGGCAACGCGAACTTGATGACGCGGCCCTGGAGGCTCGCCTCGCAGGACTGATCGCCAGGATCCATCCAGGTCATGGCACCGGATCGTCCGACGCTCTCGACCCCGACGGGCAGCCAGCGGGAGCGCGCGTAATCGTAGCGACGGTCGAGCTTGGGATCGAACGCCCCTGCGGCGGCCGGCTTCTCGACGGGCTGGCGGGAGCAGGGCGGCAGGGACGTGTCGCGTCCGGGGCGATCGATCGCCGGCACGTCGTCGAACCAGCCGCGGTTGCCGTAGACGTAGACCGGGCCGCCCCCCATGTCGTCGAAGGAGAACCATGCGTGGGAGTTGACGATCCGGTTGCGGGCGATGCGCACGTCGGTCGCCCAGGTCTCCAGCTCGACCGGATTGTCGCGCACATAGGCGAACAGGTTGTCGGTGATCCAGACATCCTGGTTGAACGGGCAGCTCGCCGCCGACAGGGCTGAGGCCTTGAGGTCCTCGCAGGAGGCGGCCTTCAGCCGGATGCCGTTATAGGCCGACAGGACGGTGTTGCGGCGGAAGACGATCGGTCCCCGCACGTCGGCGCCGCCGAGAAGCGCGCCGTTGAAGTGATCGTACGCGCCGTGATGGGTCGCCCCCCAGGGAATGCTGCGCCATATCAGGCCCGCGCAGCCGAGCGCAGTGATCCGGCCGTCGCGGCAGCGAAACGGCCCTTCGCGCGTGAGCGCCGCCTCGTCGTAGCCGCTCGAGTCCTGCACCCAGGTGACGTCCTCGACGACGAGCGTATCGGAGGGACGCTCCGGGCTGCCGCGTGCCGCGAGACCGTAGCTGCTTCCGATGATCAGCGAGCGTCGCAGCGTGACACGCCGGCTACCGGTCGCCCGCACGGCCGCGAGCCAGCATCCCTCGAAAGCCATGTCCTCGATCGTGATGCCGTCCGCGCGGTCGATGTCGAGGCAGGCCGCGTCGGCGAGCCGTCCCGCCCGCCCGATCGGCACGGCGAGCCGTGAGCGGCGGCTGCGATCCCGGTCCTCGGTCCGCTCCCCAGCCGGATCCGTGGTCGCCACGGTCAGCGCACCGAGGAGATCCGGCGACGGGGGAGCGATCGGCGGAGGTGCGGCGAGCGCCGTCCTGAGGTCGCCGCAGGGCTGCTCGATGTCGTCCTCCGGCATCGGGCAGCCGCGGATCTCGTCGATCGTCCGCCCGACCATGCGTGTACGCGGGCCGAGCCCCCGCACGAGGATCGGCGGCACGTCCCGCCTGTCCGGTCCGGTCAGCACGACACGCCGGCGATAGCGAGTCACCGCGTCCGTCGCCGGGCTGTCGGCGAGGAGTTGCACGACATCGCCCGGCTGCAATCCCCGCACGGCCTCGGTCGAGAATGCCAAGGTGCGCGGGGCGGCGACGCGCCCGTCCGCGCCGTAGCCCGGGCCACCCCCCTCGGGTGTGACGTAGATCGTGCGCGCCGCCGCAGGCTGCGCCGCCAGGAGGAGGAGCCCCGCCGAGAGACGCAGCCCGGCCAGGAGCCTGCGCGGGAGGGATCCCGCGCATCGGACCGGGCGGAGTTCCGCCGGGGCGACGGAATCGTCGATGGTGCCCATCCGCGACGCCTCGCTGGAGCCGGTGTCACTCGGCCGGGACCGGCTCGACCTGCTTTGCCGCCTCCGCGCCGGCGGCCCGCGCCGCCGCCTCGTAGGCATCCCGATAGCCGCGGGCGACGGCACGAACGCCCCGGCCGATATCGGCGTAAACCTCGTCGGGGAGGTTGGCGAGGGAGACCCTCAGGGACCAGTTGGGCGCCTCGAACCCCCCGCCATTGAGCAGCACGATCCCGTGCACCTCGGCGAGCCGGAACGCGAGATCGAGCGGGTGAACGTTGCGCTTCAGGTAATCGACCGCCTCTTCGCCGATGTTCTTGCGCGCCCAGAACTCGAAGTCGATCAGACCGTAATAGGCATCGAAGTTCGGATTCGGCGTGATCTGCAGCCCGAGCCCCTCGATCATCGACCAGACGCGTCGGTTGACGATCTCCATGCAGGCATCCTGGTAGGCCTTCCTGTCGTCCATCAGCTCGGCGAGCGAGAACAGGCTCATCATCACCTGCTGCGGCAGGGAGAGGCCGGCGGTGTGGTTGAGCGCGATGTCGCGGCTGTCCGCCACGATGCGGTCGATGAACTTGAGCTTGCGCGGCTCCAGCGTCAGTGGTCCATAGCGTTTGTCGAGGGCCGCCGTCACGTCGGCCGGCAGCCTCGCGATCATCCGGTCGAAGATATTGTCCTCGTGGATCGCGATCGTTCCGAGGCGCCAGCCCGTGCAGCCAAAATATTTTGAGAATGAATAAACGCCGATCGTATTGTTCGGCAGCTCGGCCATCAGCGACCGGAAATCATGCACGAACGTCCCGTAGACATCGTCGGTCAGGATCATCAGATCCGGTCGCTTGCTCTTCACCAGCTCAGTGATCTTGGCGATCGTCTCCGGGCTCATGCCCATCCCGGTCGGATTGCCGGGATTGACGACGAAGAACGCCTTGACCTTGGGATCGAGCAGCTTGTCGATCTCCTCGTCGGTATACTGAAACTTGTTCTCCTACGGCGCCTTGATGTGCACGACGTCGAGCGCGCAATCCTCGAGATGCGTCATCTCGAGATAGGGAGTGAAGATCGGCGTGCCGAGCGCGATGGTATCGCCCGGCAGCAGCAGCCGGTTGGCCTTGAGCGACTTGAACAGGTAGCACATCGCCGCCGTACCGCCCTCGACCGCGTAGAGGTCGAACCGGCCTGCCGGCTTGCGCGTCCCGCACATCGCCCACATCAGGTATTCGTGCACGATGCGTTCGTTGTGGACGAGCATGCGGTCGGGCACGGGGTAGTTGTCGCCGACGATCGAGTCGACGAGCTCATGCACGAAGGCGTCGCGATCGAATCCGAAGGTCGTCACGGCGTAAGGCACCATGGCCTTGAGGAAGGCGGCGCCGGGCTGGTCTGCCTGCCGCTCGAGCCACCCGTCGAGCCGGCCGGCGATCCCGGCCGCCTGCGGCATGCCGCCGAGCCCCGCGGGATGGCTCATCACGCGCTTGCTCTCGCTCATCGCGAACTGGCCGAGCAGGAAGTACCCTTCACGCGGCGTCGTCGCGACCCAGTTCGGATTGCCGCGCCCGGCATTGAGGAACGCCGACTGCGTGCGCCGGGACGTCTCCTTGGCGAGCTTGATCAACTCGTCCTTGATCTCGAATGGGCTGAGCGACTCGAAATTCTTCAGGTTCAGCACCTCAGTCATGATCGTTCTCCCGAATAGCTGAATCCGTTACGGCAGCTGAGAAACGACTATCGGATCGCTGGAGGCGGGCACGGCTCCGGTGACGGCAGAGGGCGCATCGACGCCGAACGCCGGGTTCCCGGTCGCCCCGTCGACACCAGCATCGTGCCGGATTCGGTCTGCATCACGACGATCGCCGATCCGATCATGCCGAGAATGCGGGCGGCGGCGGAGCTGACCGGGCGCGGTTCGAAGGCGGTCTGGTCGACGGAGGCCCCGGCCTGCTCAGACGGCAGACCCGGTCGCGAAAACGGCGTCGGCCCGACTGCGACGAACGGGAGGTCCAGGGGCTCAGGATCGATGTGGGACCTGCTGACGAGCCAATCGGCCATAACTTCTCTCCCTGCCTCGCCGCTCGATCGAGGATGCGTCCCTCGAAGACGAAGACTGAGCGTGGACAGCCATACTCACAGCTCGCCCGATCGCGTCGCGGTCCAAAGGCACAGCGAAAACAGCGTTGCCC
The DNA here is from genome assembly GCF_022179185.1 of Methylobacterium frigidaeris. Lineage (GTDB taxonomy): Bacteria > Pseudomonadota > Alphaproteobacteria > Rhizobiales > Beijerinckiaceae > Methylobacterium > Methylobacterium frigidaeris. Next base: position 34,840 of record NZ_BPQJ01000021.1, read on the forward strand.
AAAACGTCTAGGGTGTGCTGAGTGACGCGCTTGATCGAACGGGACACAGATCGACATGTGCCGCCGAATCTGTTCGATAAAATATTTTAATAGACATTGCACAACACGAGAATATATGCGGTACTGAGTCTATCCAGCACGAATTGCGATGCGACATCGTGTGGCTTGAACTGGCCTGGGCGCGTTGTGCCGATGAGCCGAGCCGGCCGGATCGAGCATACTCGTGAGCGCTGCAGGGCATGCTCCCTCTGGAGGTCACGGTGGGTCGGGCATGGCGGCGAGGCTCGCGCGCGGCGAGCCATGGGCATGGGCACGGCTTGATGGCGCGCATCCATGGCGAGGCGCTCCGCGCGCTCGTCGCAGGCGCGGTCGTCCTGCTGACGGGCCTCCCCGTTCAAGCCTCCCCCGCGACGCCCGTGAGCGCGCGCGTCTCCGTGAGTTACGTGCCGCCGAGCGACCCCGCCCATCGCGAGATCTACCGGATCGCGCAGCGGCAGCGCGTGCTGGAGCGGCTGGGCGCGATCATCCGCCTCGTCCGCCTTCCCCACCGCCTCACCTTTCGGATGAAGGGGTGCGACGGCGAGCCGAATGCCTGGTACGACCCCGGGAGCCGCGCGGTCACGATGTGCTACGAGATGGTCGCGGCCATCGTGAACCTTGCGCCGCGCACGAGGTCTGCCGCCGGGGTCACGCGAGATCAGGCGATCCGCGGGCCGGTCGCGCAGATCCTGCTGCATGAGACCAGTCACGCGCTGTTCCACATGCTGCGCGTTCCGATCTTCGGGCGCGAGGAGGACGCGGCCGACCAGCTCGCCTCCCTCATCCTGCTGCAGCTCGCGCCGGCCCGGGCGCGGGACGTCGTGAGCGGGAGCGGATACTTCTTCGCGACGCTGGGCCGACAGGAGCCGATGGAGAAAGGCAGGTTCGCCGACGTGCACGGCCTGTCGTGGCAGCGGTTCTACAACCTCGCCTGCCTCGCCTACGGTGCGAACCCGCACCGCTACGGCGACATCGTCGCCAAGGGGTATCTGCCGAAGGAGCGGGCCGAGCGGTGCGGCGAGGAGACCGAGCAAGTCTCGTACGCCTTCGACAGGCTCATCGTCCCGCACCTTCGCGTGCGTCCCCACCGGGGCGTCAACCTCCGGCGTGCCTGGGGGTCGCGTTAGCCAGCCGACCTGGCGCAGGATGATCGACGCCGACGATGGTGGTCCCGTCCGCGCCCAGGCCCACCCGAGGCGGTCCGCCTTTAGTACCGCCGGACGCGCACGGCGCGTGCCCCGTAGACACCACGGCGGACGCCGACCGCTCCGCGCGGTCCGACGCAGCCGGCCCTGTAGACGCCTCGGGCACAGACGACGGCCTCGGCGTCGGTCGGGATGAAGACCGTCAGGCTTGCGAGCAGTCCGATGGCGAGAAGGATGAACTTCATGGCGTGTTGCCTCTCCCTGCTCCGGCGTTCCTGCGACCCTGCACGTCCTGGTGCCCGGTCCTGCCCTCGGCGGACTTGCGTTGGCAGACCGACGCTTCGTCCGCTTATGTTTTTGTTTCGCCGCAGGTTTTTATCGCAATACCGGCGGCCGCCTTTGCGAAACCAGCTTAGTAGGCGTAGCTCGCCCGCACACGCCGGTAGGCGTGGGGATCGGCCCAGATCGGAGCCTCGATCGCCGCGGACTGCGGCGCGGGATCGAAGGGCATCGTCGAGGCGCTGAAGGCGATGAAGACCGCCGCGGTCCTCACGCTGTCGGGGTAGCGCGGATCGCGGGAGATCAGGTCCGCCTCGCGGAACAGGCGCAGGTTGCAGCGCCGGGACGGCAACCCGCCGGCGGGCGTGCAGGCGTCGTGGCGGGCGCAGGCCGCGTCGAGCGCATCGACCGGCGGGAGCGGCGCCCGGTTACCCAGGCCGCAATAGTTGCCGTGCACGAGGAGGCTCGGCGCCGGAGCGTCCCCGGCCGACTGGGCCAGAGCGACCGGCGAGGCCAGCACCGCCGCAAGGACAGCCAGCGCAGCGATCATGATCCGCATGACGAAGACTCCAGGTTTCCTCGATGACGATGATGGCGGAGGACACCGAGCGGTCCACCCGTCGGCGGTCGCGTCTCGAACCAGACGCCGTCAGCCCTCCTGCCGCTCAGTTTGAAAGATAGTGTTTGCAAGCCTGGCTTGCTTGATCGAATAGGACAGCATGCAAAATACCGGGCCGGATCAACTCTGTTGCGACATCGCCAGCTCCCAGATATTCTTGAGAGAGTAAAGTCATCGCCGCCCGGGATCGTGCGGGCGAGTGATTTCTGCTGCATCGAAGCCGTGTTGCCCATGTGGCGCCGAGACGGGGAGCGCCGTCGGCCGAACGCTCCGCCGTGACCCTTCATCACCCGAGCCTCTGTCGGAGGCTTAATCGTGCGGGACACTCTGCTGCGGTCGAACCGTGCCGCATGCCGGCGGACGCCCTTTCCTGGGCGCGCCGGACGAGTCAACGGGCGCAGCGCTGATAGTCGACCCCGGTCGGGTCCTGCTCGCCGTAGTAGCGTCGCAAGGCTCCGTTCGGCGCGGCCGCGATGAGAACCGTGACCTCGTTGGCCGCGACCCCGTTCGCGCAGTCGAGGAGGAGACGCTGGCGGTCGGCGAGCGGTCGGATCGATCGGATCCGGCACGATGCCATCGGTGTTCTCAGCTGCTTGCCTGAGATCACGAAAGCCGGGGCGAAGATGTCGAGCGGCTTCTTGAACGCCGACCCTCGACCGGCGGATGCGTACACCTCCGCGCAGTCGCGCCCGCTCAGGAGCCACGCCCCCTGATAGTCCGCGAGGTCAGCCTCGACCGCTGACGCGACGAGGACGAGAGCGAGCCCTGCGGCCCCCACGAAACCTGCACGCGTCATCGCGGCCATCTCCAACACGTCGCGCCATCGGGCCTGGATCTCGGCGTGGCGGCTACCTCGCCCGTTGCTCCTTGCGCCACGCGCTCGGCGTCGTGCCCGTCCAGCGCCGGAAGGCGTGGGTGAAGGCCGCCGGCTCCGAGAATTCCAGCACGGACGAGATCTGCGCCAAGCTCATCTCGGTGTCGGCCAGCAGCTGCTTGGCGATGCCGAGCCGGGTCTGGTTGGCGATGGAGCGGAAGGTCGTTCCCTCGGCCTTCAGCCAGCGGCCCAGCGTGCGCTGGTGGATCGCCAGGATCTGCGCGACCTGATCCTTCTCGATGCGGTTCTGCACGAGCCTCGAGCGCACGCGCCGCCGGACCTCGTCCGTGACGTCGGACGGGATGGCGGCCTCGAACCGCCGGATCCGCCCCTCCACGCTCGCGCGGATCAGGGGATTGGCGCCGTCGATGGACCGCCTCAGGAGCCGGGCCGGGAACACGAGCGCGGCGAATTCCTGCTCGAAGCGGACCGGGGCCCGGAAGAAGCTCGTATAGGGCGTCGGGTCTGGCGGGTGGAGCCGCGGCAAGAGCACCTCGTCGGGGTTCCATGTCGCGCCGCACAGCGAGCGGAGGACGTTGGTCAGGGTCGCGGCGGCTCGCTCGCAGTGCAGCGCGACGCCGTCGGTCTCCGGCTCGTAGGGGGCGTAGCTCACGGTCGCGACGCCACCGTCGACGATCAGCTCGATCATGGCGCCGCGGTTGAGGAGGTCGTGATGAGTCGCGAGGGCCTGCACGGCATCGCCGACCGTCTCCGAGTGGCGCATCAGCGTTCCGATGAGCCCGAGCGAGGCCAGGGTGGCGCGCTGACCGACGAGCAGGCCGAAATGGGCGCACCCCGCCTGTTCGGCGGCCAGGGCGGTCAGGCGTCCCAACATCGCAAAAGAGACGGTCTCGGCCGTTTCGAAGATCTGCGTGTGAGTGCCGGCTTTCTCAAATATCGAATCCGGGTCGATACCCATTTCCAGAAGGATATCGCATACGGACTGGATGGAATGGATGTGGACGAAATTGTACGGCATGGACCCGATCGAGAGAGATCGCGTGCTCCCGTTCATAAGACAGTTGTGTGGTCTCTGGAAAATTTTGTCGCGACTCGACGACATGTAGGAGGGCATCGCTGTACCTCCCCCTGCTTCCCTGTTAAAGCAATCGTGAATATCACAGAAGAAAATCTTAGCAAAACCATTTCTTGCAATGGAATTGCATTACAATTCGAACGTTGCTCCATGAAATTGGCCGCAATTTTTAGCAAATGATGCTCCGCCGCGGATACCGCGCGTGCACGATTATAGGAACTTCTTCTTTGCGGGGACGGCGCGGCCAGGCGATCGCGGGATGACGTGGCGCTGCGGACGGATCCGGGCCCGACACGGCCGACGATGGACGGAGCGCCCGCTCTCACCGCGAGAGGCAGTGATCATTTCTCATGGGCAGCGGTATCTTCCGGAGCGGATCGCTGCGCCCGGCGGCGCCTCGCCGTCGCGGATGCGTCTTGCGCGGCGGTCGCAGCCGCGGTCCAGATGGGTGCCGCCAGCAGGATCGCCGTCCGCACCGCCATGCGCATCTGGGCCTCGGTCGCGTCACGCAGAGCCAGCACCTCGCGGGCGTGCGGGTTCGCCTCCATGATCGCGCAGACATCGATCGCAAGGCCCTGCGAGAGCGGGCGCGGGCCGGGCACCGGGTCGTTCAAGTAGTTCGTCACGGCGGCATCGATCTGCTCGTCCGTGACGCGCTTGCGCTCGTAGAGATCGCCGATCGTGGAAGGGTCGTTCATGCGGCTATGCCTGGATGTTGGGTCGAACCGGACAGATCGGACCATGCGTCATAGGCTCAGTCGATCGCAGCCGCCGTTGGTTCCGAGCATTCAAAAAAAACGCGATAAGGGCCGTGCAGAAGCAAATTGAGTGATATCCTCGTGAGAGCAAGATTTCCACCCGCGAAGGCGTCGCGCGGGATCGCGCGCGAGGGAGGGAATAGGGGCGGGCTGCCTGCATGGTACCCAGGCGGTCGAGCATCGACGCAACGGGAGCGGGAGCCGGAAGCTTGACGCTCGTTAGGTCTAGACTTGAAGGGATAACACCGCCGCACCTTCGAACGGACGCGTTCGAAGGTGCCAGGCAAGCCCGAATGGGCGCCGGCGCTGATGCGCCGGTCGCCTTCGCATCGACGCGTCGATGCGAAGGCGCGAGCGTATAAGACCGGCGCCGCTCGCGAACGGCACGCCGCTGGCCGACGCGGAAGTCCGGAGCGAGAGAACCTCCCGAACGAAGGCGGCCGCCATCATCGGTGCGCCGACACGATTCAGCCGACGGGCGCGTGTCGGATCGCAATGCTGCACGCGAGGATGGAACCTGGTCTGAGAGATGACGTCGCACGATCGAGAGCCAAGAGCCAAGAGCCAAGGGCGGAAGCGGAGGGGCTGGCGTCGCCGCGCCCCACGGGTTGAGCCTGACCGGCGCGCTTGCGCGTCCGGCTCTGCCGGCTCAATCGGGCGCTGGTTTGTCCTGCATGTCCTGATACCGCTGCATCGCCACACGAGCATTGAAAAGCAGGCGATCCGGGCCGAGTTCCTCGCCCAGGCCGGAGCGCCTCACCATGTCGAGCACGCCGGGATTCAAGCCCGCGAGCCAGACCGCCACATCGGTGCGCCGGATGCCCTCCTGAAGCATTTTCAGGGCCGAGTACTCGATGTCCGGAACGCGGCTGAAATCGAGGACGATGACGCGAGGCTGATGCTGCGCGATGAGCAGCCTGATCTTGTCGCCGACGTTCTGCGCATTCGCAAAATAGAGGCGCCCGACGGGACGGACGATCAGAAGCCCGTCGAGCGTCTCATCGTCGGGATGCTTAGGTGACACGGGACGCAGGACGTCCGCACCGCGCTTGCGCCCGATCACCGCGACCGTCGGGCGCGCGGTCTGGATTGCAAGGCCGACCAGCGACAGGGCGACCGCGACGACGATCCCCTGGAGCGTGCCGAAGACCAGCACCCCGATGGCGGCTATGACGGCCCAGCGGAACTCCATCTGGCGGACCTTGACGATGGCCCTGAACTCCCCCGGCTGGATGAGGCCGACGGAGTACACGACGACGACCGCCGCAAGGGTCGCATGCGGGAGGAGGCTCAGGATCGGCGCCAGGACCAGCATCGTGGCGAGCGCCGCCGCCGCGACGACGAGCGAGGCCGTCTGCGTCCGGCCCCCGGCGGCCCGGACGACGCCCGTCTGCGACGTCCCGCCGCCGGCGGGCATGGCGCCGAGGAACGCTCCTGCCAGATTGGCCGCCCCGGTGGCGACGAGCTCGCGATTGGCCTCGATGGGCGGGTCGCTGGTGGCCACGAAGGCCCGAGCGGCCGCGATGCTCTCGGCGAAACTCATCAGCGCGATACCGGCGGCGCCCGGAAGAAGCGCCTGGACGAGGGCCGGATCGGGCAGGGTCAATCCGGGAAGGCCCTGCGGGATCGGGCCGACGGTCGGGATGCCCCGGACCCCGAAGTCGAGGAGCCAGGAGGCCGCGATCGCGCCCGCGACCGTCACGAGGGGCGCCGGCGAGTGAGGCTTGAGGCGCTCCATTCCGATGAGCGCGGCCAGCGTGATCCCCGCGACGGTCAGGGTCGGCACCGAGGTCTCGGGAAGCCGTTGGACGAGGCTCAGCGCGTCGGCGAAGAACGACTGCTTGCCGATATGGAGTCCGAGAAGCTTCGGGATCTGGTCGAGCAGGATCACGAGCCCGATGCCGGCCTTGAAGCCCGTGAGGACCGGCACCGAGATGAAGTCGGCCACGACGCCGAGCTTGAGGAGCCGCGCCGCGACGAGCATCGCCCCGACGAGAGCCGTGAGAGTCGCGCAGGCGGCGGCCGTCCTCGCGGGATCGCCGTCGGGGATCATCATGCTGAGTTCGGCACCCGTCAGGATCGCCAGCGTGGTCGTCGACGTCACGCTGAGAACCCGGGACGAGCCCAGCACGCCGTAGACGATCGCGGGCACGAAGGCCGTGTAGAGGCCGACCGCGACCGGCAGTCCGGCCACAGTCGCATAGGCCATGGCCTTGGGCAGGACGACTGCCGCGGCCGTGGCGCCCGCCACCGCGTCGGCGCGAAAGCCCGTCGTCCGGGCCGGCATCGGTCGTCCGATCCCACCACTTGCGAATCCCGCCATGTGACATCTCCGCCGATCGGGAGCGCTGCGTCCCCGGGGCCGCGTCTCGCCCCCGAGGACCTTCGACGTGGAGGACGCCAGCCGGTCGGCACCTCGGATGCGGCACGGGGGCCCCGGGCCGTCGCATCGACACGGCTCCGTCGGCCCTGCGTCATCCGCCATCCATGCCCGCACCCCGTGCAGGATCCAGGCGATCGCGAACAGGCGCGGTTGACCGACGGGATCTCAGCCGCGGGCGCGAGATGGCCGTCGGCCGCCGCCTCCGGTAACGATCCAGTTTGCCAGATATTTCAGCGGATTAGACATCGATCCTGCCTCGATTTGATGTGTGTCGGATTGCGAAAATTGTCGACGAACGACATTGCACCCGATGATTGTGCCGCGCGAGCTTTCGAATTGAAGCAACCGTCACGCGTCCTGTTGGATCAAGCGTCGTCGGAAAGAGCGGTTCTAACATACATCGCTCGATGGGAGCTTCTCCGCAAGATCATCACCCAGGCCGATCGGACAAACAGAGGGTTACCTCGATGTCGAAGACAGACCGACCGCATATGCCATCCACTTTGCGGACGAGCGATCGATCCTCGGGGAAGCGGAGCCCAAACTCGGTTGACGAGGGCGCGACCTCACGCCCGCAACGCATCGATCAGTTCTTGCTCATGCACTCCGCCCGACTTGATCAGTGGCGGGATATTGCTGTCATTGCGGAAGCCTGGCAGGCCAGAACCAAGCGGCGGGAGGATCTCGAAAGCGCCATCCAGGCCATGGAGGCCGTCGAAGGATTTCACGCCTATCCGGGACCGAAGCTTCTGGCGGCCCTGCGCGACCTGATCGCGGACGATGATGCGGGCAGTACGGCCCGCATGGCGCTCCGGATCTCGAATGCCCTGCTCACGCGGTCCTATCGCGAGCGGGCCGCGGAATGGGACCCGCGGGGCGAACTGGGGTCGGACGAGGTCGGCGACGTGATGCCGCCCGGTCTCGGCGACGCCAGCCAGCATCGGCCCTATTTCGAAGTCCTGTTCGTCACGGCGCAGCCGGCGTCGCGGTGGCCGGCGCTCGCCGAGGAGTTGCGGCGGCTCCGCCGGCCCGAGGATGCGTTCGTCTACGAGCCGGTCCTCGTCGGCTCGTTCGAGGACGCGTTCTGCGCGGCCGCGATCAATCCCGCCATCATCTCGGCGGTCGTGCCGGAGGGTCTCACGTTCCGGTCGCGCTACGATGCGCCGGTGCTGCGGGACGTGATGCGAACGCTCGGCATCGAGGACGATCGCGCCACCTCCGCCCTGAGGCTCGCCGCCGCCCTCAAGCGGATCCGGCCGGAGATCGACGTCTTCATCCTCTCGGAGCGCCGGGTGGAGGATCTGGCCGGCGAACGCAGCGCTGATTGCGTGCGCCGGGTCTTCTACGCCGTCGAGGAGCCGCTCGAGATCCACCTGTCGATCCTGGAGGGCGTGCAGGACCGGTATGAGACGCCGTTCTTCGACAATCTGAAGCGGTACGCACGACGGCCGATCGGCACCTTCCATGCGCTGCCCATCGCGCGCGGCAAGTCGGTCTTCAAGTCCGACTGGATCCGGGACATGGGCGCGTTCTACGGCATCAACCTGTTCCTCGCCGAGAGCAGCGCGACGACGGGCGGCCTCGACAGCCTTCTCGAGCCGACCGGCACCATCAAGCGGGCGCAGGACATGGCGGCGCGCGCCTTCGGTGCCGACCACGTATTCTTCGTGACCAACGGCACCTCGACCTCGAACAAGATGGCCGTCCAGGCCCTGCTCGGGCCCGACGACATCGCCATCGTCGACCGCAACTGCCACAAGTCGCACCACTACGGCATGGTGCTGTCCGGCGTGCAGCCGATCTACGTCGAGGCGTTCCCGATGACGGAATACTCGATGTACGGAGCGGTCCCGCTGACCGCGATCAAGCGGGCGATGCTCGCCCTGCGCGCCGACGGACGGTTGGCGCGGCTGAAGCTGCTCGACCTGACCAACTGCACCTTCGACGGGCACATGTACAACGTGCGCCGCGTGATGAAGGAATGCCTCGCGATCAAGCCGGATCTGATCTTCCTGTGGGACGAGGCCTGGTCCGGCTTCGCCCGGTTCTCACCCTTTCTCCGCCCCCGCACCGCGATGGGAGCGGCGGCCGAGATCGCCGCATGGTTGCGGGATCCGGCCTCGCTCGACGCCTACGAGGCGCAGCAGCGCGAGCTGGGAGGCCAGCCTTCGGACAAGGCGCTCCTGGCGACCCGGCTGATCCCCGATCCGCGCCAGGTGCGGCTTCGCGTCTACCAGACGAACTCGACCCACAAGTCGATGTCGGCAATCCGGCAGGGCTCGATGCTCCTGGTCAAGGATGTCGACTTTCACACAGTGGAGGCGCAGTTCCGGGAGGCGGTGTTCACACATGCCTCCACCAGCCCCAACCAGCAGCTCATCGCGAGCCTCGACGTCGCGCGCCGCCAAATGGAGCTCGAGGGCTACGGCTTGGTCATGAACGCGATCGAGATCGCGCTCCGGATCCGGCAGGCGGTCAACACGCATCCGCTGGTCTCGCGCTACTTCACCGTCCTCGGCGCCGAGCGCATGATCCCGGCCGAGTACCGCCAGTCCGGCTTCAGGGATTACCTCGATCCCGATGCGACCTGGGGCGACGTCGTGCGCGCGATGCGCGAGGACGAATTCTACCTCGATCCGACGCGCATGACGCTCGTCTGCGGCACGGCGGGCTTCGACGGCACGCAATTCAAGGGATTGCTGGCGAGCCGGTACGGGATCCAGCTCAACAAGACGTCTCGCAACAGCGTGCTGCTGCAATCGAACATCAACAACACGCGCAGCGACGTCGCCCACCTGATCCGTGTGCTCGTGGAGGTCGCGCGCGACATCGAGGACCGGTTGGCCACCGGCGGCGACGCGGAGCGCGCCGCTTTCGACGCGCGGGTCAAGTCGCTGATGACCGACGTACCCGACCTGCCGAACTTCAGCCGCTTCCACCAGAGCTTCCGGGAGGATTCCGGCGACGGCACGCCCGAGGGCGATATCCGCTCAGCCTTCTTCAGCGCCTACGATCCGTCGCTGTGCGAATACGTGCCGCTGTTCGGTCCGGAATGCGACCGGCGGCTGCGCGAGGGGCCCGAGATGGTGTCGGCCAACTTCGTCATCCCCTACCCGCCCGGCTTCCCGATCATGGTGCCGGGCCAGGTGCTGACGCAGGAGACGGTCGACTTCATGCGCAAGCTCGACGTGAAGGAGATCCACGGTTACGAGAAGACGCGAGGACTCAAACTGCTCAAGCCCGACGCGATCGCGGCAAAGCGCAAGGCGAAATCGTCTGACGTAGCGCGAAAGACGTCCCGAGCGGCCTGAGCAACCCCGCCTGGGCAGAATACTGAGACTCTTGTTCCTGCATCATTTGTCACATCTGTGTCTGCTGCGGCAGCGGCCGATCGGGATGGACGAATGGTGCTGAGACGAAGCGCGACCAGCTGGACAAGGTGGACCCGACAGGAGAATGACCTCATGTTTGATTGGTTCGCGGACACGCTCCGTCAGTATCCTGAGATCGCCATCTTCATCTCCTTGGCGTTCGGCTACTACTTCGGATCGTTCAGCTACAAGGGGTTGGGGATCGGCGCCGTCACGGCGACGCTCATCGCCGCCGTGATCATCGGGCAGATCGGCATCAGCGTCACCGGGCCGCTCAAGCCGTTCTTCTTCCTGATGTTCCTGTTTGCGATCGGCTACGCGGTCGGCCCGCAATTCGTCCGGGGCATCGCGAAGGACGGCCTTCCGCAAGCCCTCTTCGCCGTCGTCGTCTGCGTGTTCTGCCTTGCCGGCGGCTATCTCGCGGCGAGGCTCGGTGGCTACGATGTCGGCTCTGCAGCCGGGCTCTATGCCGGCTCGCAGACGATCTCGGCCTCCATGGGCCTGGCGACCGACGCAATCAACCGGCTGCCGATCCCCGGCGAGCAGGCCAAGGCCTTCCTCGACGCGATGCCGGTCGCCTACGCCATCACCTACATCTTCGGCACGCTGGGATCCGCCGTGATCATCGCCCTCCTCGGCCCGGCCCTGCTGGGCATCGATCTCGAAGCGGCCTGCAAGCGGTACGAGGAGAAGCGGGGCGGCACGAAGGTCGCCGGCGGCCCCGGGACCGCCTGGCACCAGTTCGACCTGCGGGCCTATCGCGTCCGGCCGGACGGGCTCATCGTCGGCAAGACCGCCGCGGAGGCCGAGCGGATGCTGCCGGAGCAGCGGGTCTACATCGAGCGGCTTCGCCGGGGCACGGACGTGATGGACGTCACCGCCGAGACCGTCATCCAGGCGGGGGACGTGGTCGCGGTGGCCGGACGACGCGAGGTCCTCGTCGATCTGATCGGCACCGCGGCCGAGGAGGTCGACGACAGGGCGCTGCTGGCGGTGCCCATCGAGGGCCTCGACGTCTACGTGACGAGCAAGGAGGTCGACGGGAAGTCGCTCGCGGACCTCGCCCAGAGCCCGTGGGCGCGGGGCGTCTTCCTGCGGAAGATCACGCGGGGGGCCACCGCGATCGACATCCCCATCCTGCCGAGCACGAGGGTCAATCGCGGGGATATTCTCACGCTCGTCGGCCGCAATCAGGACGTGGGCGCCGCCACGAAAGCGATCGGCTACCCCGACCGGGCGACCGACGTCGCGGACGTGATGTTCATCGGCGGCGCCATCGCGATCGGCGCCCTGGTGGGTGCGTTCGTCTACACCATCGGCGGGGTGCCGCTGACCCTCTCGACATCCGGCGGCGCCTTGATCTCGGGCCTGTTCTTCGGCTGGCTGCGATCGGTCCGCCCGACCTTCGGACGGATCCCGTCCTCGACCGTGTGGTTCATGAACTCGGTCGGACTGAACGTGTTCATCGCGATCGTCGGCATCTCCTCCGGACCGAAATTCGTCGCCGGATTGCAGCAGCTCGGCTTCGGCATCTTCCTGTGGGGCATCTTCGCGACCACGCTGCCGCTCATCCTCGCCCTGTATACCGGAAAATACCTTTTTCGTTTCGACGACGCCATCGTACTCGGGGCCGTGTCGGGTGCGCGCACCACGACGGCCTCGCTCGGGATGGTCACCGATCGAGCAAAGAGCCAGATTCCCGGTCTCGGCTACACGGTCACCTATGCGGTCAGCAACACGTTCCTGACGATCTGGGGAATGGTCTTGGTCATGCTGATGACTTAGAGCGTTTTCCGACGAAATTGACGCTGGTTCGCCAAGGACAATGCAGCACAACCGAACACCTGGAGCACGACCGGGTTACGACGCGAACGGGCGGTGCCAGGGCGCGAAGTCAACGTGCACTCGGTCGGCCAAGCTGACGGTCGGGCTTCGGCTGGCTGCGTCCAACGGGATTGTAGTCGTCGCCTGAAGCGTGAAACCGAGGAACCGAGTCCCGCCATAAGAGCATGGCCGTCTGCGAAAGCCGCCGAACGGTTGTGCGCCCGATGAACCCGCCCCGTCCGATCAAGTCGAGCGAGCGGCACAAACTATGATGGGCAAAAATAGTCTTTCGCACTCAAGCGTGGACACCAGTCGGGCTTTGCTCCACGGTTTGAGAAAAAATCCACATGATCAGTGCACAAGCGTCAGGGAGACTGGAACATGAAACGTCTGATTCTGTCCGCGGCAGCGATCGCTGCATTGATATCCAGCAGTGTCATCGCGGAGGCGCGAGGCTTCCGCGGCGGTGGCGGCTTCCGCGGCGGCGGCTTCCACGGGGCTGGAATGCGCGGAGGCGGCTTCCGCGGCGGTGGCTTCCACAGAGCTGGCTTGGGCGGGGGCGGTTTCCGAGGTGGCATCGGACGTCCGGGCTGGGGCGCCGCCAGGCCCATCGCGGGACGGCCAGGTTGGGGCGCCGGACGGCCCGGATGGGGGGCAGGGAGACCAATTGCCGGGCGTCCCGGCTGGGGCTACGGCGGCTATGGCCGATACGGCTACGGCTACGGGTATCGCCCCTACGGCTACGGGCTTGCCGGGGCCGCGGTCGGGGCGGCCGCGGGGTATGCTCTCACCGGCGCGGCCAGTGGCGGCGATTGCGGACCCTATGCCTATTTCGACGCGTATGCGGGCGTCTGCCGTCCCTATTGAGGTGACGCGCTCCGGTTGACGCGCCGTACCCGTTCGCCCGCCAGGATGGGAGACGACCGGCGCGAGCCAAGCTCTATCCTCGACACGCTCCCGCGTGGGCGGAGAGCGGCGGAGACCCCGAACCTCCGATCGCTTCCGGCTCGCGCAATACGCCACGGTTGACCAAGAGCCGACCGCGATAGCCCGTCGGCCGAGGATGGTCGATTTCTGTTCGGCATTGCCGCCGTCGGGGAGGGTTCGGTCGACACCGGAAGCGATAGCCATGATTACGACCGCTTATCTCGCGTCACGCGCGCTCGGCGACCATCTCGCCACCGAGATCCAGAGCACGTTTGGCTCCAGCCAAACGCCGTTGGCCGAGAAGGTCGGAGCCGCGGCGCGTCTCGCCCTGGAGTGCCTCGCGAACTCCGACGCGCTCTACCATGACTTGGAGCACACGCTCCTCGTCACGCAGGTCGGCCTCGATATCCTGCGCGGCAAGACCCTGCTCGAACCCGTCACACCCGAGGACTGGGCTCACCTGTTGGTCGCCTGCCTCATGCACGACATCGGCTACGTGCGGGGCGTTCTTAAAGGAGACAGTGCGACGGAGGGGTACATCATCGACGATGCGGGTCACCGCGTTGCTCTATCACGGGGCGCCTCGGACGCGGCGCTGACCGCCTATCACGTCGACCGTTCCAAAATGTTCGTTGCTGCTCGGATCGGCCAGTCTGCCATGCTGAACGCGGATCGCATCATGCGCTCCATCGAGCAGACCCGCTTTCCGGCGAAGCCCAATGCGCCTGACAGCCAGGCAGAGGATGAAATTTCCCTGGTGCGGGCGGCGGATCTCATCGGGCAAATGGGAGATGCCTTGTACCTGCGCAAAGCCAACGCGCTGTTTTATGAATTCGAGGAAGCCGGAACGAACACAGCCTTGGGCTACTCCTCACCTGCCGATTTGGTAGAACGCTACCCTGAGTTCTTTTGGCAGAGCGTGTCCTCGCATCTGCAGGGCGCCCTCAAGTACCTAGAGGTGACGGTGAGCGGGCGCCAATGGATTGTCGGCTTACAAGCCAACGTGTTTCGGGCGGAGCGCTCTGGCTGTTTAGGTCCGCTGAAGGTTTCAGCCTGAGCACCAATCAAGGCCGCGGCGAGTCCCGCATGATGTTATGTCCCCACGCGCAATTACCAGCATATATGGGAGTGCCTGGTGTGCGATTGCTGCCGATATGTACGTTTTTAGATGTAGAGCGATCCCTCCGGCGACATTGATTGAAGGTCTGAAAATGGCGCACAACTCGCGCGAGGAGAACGGAGGGTGATTACATCGCCTCCATCTTCCACTATCGGCGCTTCCGTTTAACGGAAACCGCCGGGCTCAGGCACGTACACCCAGCTGCTTGGCGGCCAGGAGCACTCTTGTGATCCCGAGTGCACTGATGCCGACGAAGGCACCACGTGCAGATCCGCTAACTAATTGCGCAAGCGTAAGAAATCACGCTGAGCTATGTACGTTTTGAATGCGTCAGTGCACTAGGATGGCGATCTAGCGCGCTCCTAGTGCATTGACGCATTTAGAGGATTCACGAGAGGCGTGAGCCGTGCAAGTCTGCGTGCATCGCTCAGACTGTCTGTGTGACCCCCAACGCCGCCGACCTGGCGCGTCAGTCCGCCATCGTCGCCGATCGGGCGCGACCTCTCATACCGTCGCGCTTAAGCATTGACGCGTTCGATGTATGGGAAGTTGGCTATGCAGCGGATGCGATCTGGCTCAGGGATTGCCCCGTTTCTGATACTGCTGGCGAATCCGTCTGTCCGGTCAGCTCGTTGATGTGGCAGCGCAATCCGACGCTCGCGGAGGCTCGCCATGTCGCTGCAGCCAAGCTCGCCCGCCGAGGTTCCCAGCCAGACTGCCGCCGTGGCGCGGGCTGCGTTCCCATGGGGCAATGCCTACATGCGGCTGAGGGATGAACTCGGCACCGTGTTCACCGACGCGCAGTTCACGGCGGTATTCTCCTCCCGCGGCCGCCCGGCCGAGGCGCCCTGGCAGCTGGCTCGCGTCGCCGTGCTGCAGTTCGCCGAGAACCTCTCGGATCGCCGCGCGGCCGAGGTGGCGCGTGGCCGCATCGACTGGAAGTACCTCCTGAGCCTCGACCTCACCGATCCGGGTAGTTCGGCTCCCGCCTCGTGGCCGGCCACGCCGAGACGCTCCTGCTCGACACGCTCCTCGGCCCTGTGCCGCGAGCACCGGTTCCTGGTGGCGCGAGGCCGTCGGCGCACCGACAGCACGCATGTCCTGGGGGCCGTGCGCAGCCTCACCCGCCTCGGTTGCGTCACCGAGACCCTGCGTGCCGCGCTCTATGCCCTCGCCGGCACTGCTCCCGAATGGCTGCGTGCCCATGCCGAGGAGAGCTGGAGCGAGCGTGACGCCAAACCCACCCCCCGAGACCTGCGACGCAAATCGCCCACGCCTGATCACTCACGTGGCGACCACGTTGGCCCCGGTTGCCGACCACGACGCACTCGGATCGATCCATGCCGACCTGGCAGCCCACGATCTTCTCCCCGACACGCACCTGGTCGATGCCGGCTACGTCGATGCGGACCTGTTGCTCGCCAGGACACGCGATCACGCCGTGACGCTGCTCGGGCCGAGCCCCCAGGATACGCAGTGGCAGTCGCGTCAGTCGGGAGCCTTCGGGCTTCAGGACTTCCAGATCGACTGGGATCGCAAGATCGCCACCTGTCCGGCCGGTCACACGACGACGAGTTGGAGCCCGGATCACAACCTGGCTCGCACAGTGATGCGCATCCGCTTCTCCAGTGCGGACTGCAAGCCCTGCGCGCTCGAGCAGAACTGTACGCGCTCCCCGCGCCGGTGGCCCACGCCGCGTCGGCGCGAGGAGCACGCCGCGCTGAAGGCCGCGCGAGCGCGAGAGGTCGACGAGGCCTTTGCCGAGCAGTACCGCTGGCGGGCGGGCATCGAAGGGACGCTGTCGCTGGGCGTGCGGACCCTGCATCTTCGATGGGCCCGCTATCTTGGGCGGGCCAAGGTCCGTCTCCAGCATGTGCTGACCGCGGCCGCCCTCAACATCGGCCGGATCGCCGATTGGCTGGCAGGTGAAACCGTCGCGTCAACCGACGATCACCCTTCGCTCGCCTCATCAGCCAAGCGACCTGAGCTGCTGCATTCGCCAGCAGTATCAAAAACCGGGCAATCCCAATCCCAGCGCAGGGTCTCGCGTATGGCGGCGGCGCTGAGCTCGGTCGCCGGCATGCCCTTCAGCACGCCGTTATAGGCGCCGATGGCGGTGCGGACCGGATGGCACAGGACGATGTCGGTGGCCGTCATCACGTTTCTCCGTCGGATCTCGGGGTTGAATGTCGCGGTCCGATTGCGCCTGAGGCCGCGCGCTCACGCCGTCCGCTCCGCTGGCCTCGCCCTCAGCAGGGGCAGCGGGAGCAGGGCCGCGAGCGCGATCGCCGCCGTCAGCCACCATGCGCGCTCGTAGGCCGCCAACCGCCCGAGTGCCGTGTCCGGCCCGCCGATGACGGCCACGAAGATGGCGACGCCCAAAGCGAGGGAGGTTTGACGGACCATGTTGAGGACCCCCGACCCGGTCGCGAACGAGGAGGCCGGGAGCGCCGCGGTCCCGGCTCCCATCACCGTCGGGAATGTGAGCCCGACGCCGACGCCCAGGAACACCATGCCGGTCACGGCGACCGGCATGCTCGGCTCGAGCCCTGGCACCACGGCCCACCATGCCATCCCCGCCGCGAACAGAGCGACCCCGAGTGCGACGACGGCTGCGGGACCGATGCGCGCGATGAGGGGTCCGGCCAGGAGAAGCGAGGTCACCGGCACGAGGGAGGGGCCCGGCGCGATGGCAAGCCCCGCCTTCAGCCCCGACCAGCCCCAACCATCCTGCAACCACAGTGCGATCGACAGGAGCATGGCCCCGAAGGCGATCGAGTAGGGCGCCAGAATCAGGGCAGCCCCCGTGAACGGCCGAATGCGCAGGAGCGCGGGGTCGATGAACGGATTGGCGGAACGTAGACAGTCGACGACGAAGAGCGCGAGGAGCAGGAGGGCAGCCCCGAGCGTGAGTGCCGTCGGCCCCGAGGCCCAGCCCCACTCCGCCGTCTTCATGATGCCGTAGGTCAGGACCCCGACGCCGATCGTCACGAGGGCTGCCCCCCAGGCGTCGGGCCGGCGCACTTCGTGCCCGGGGACAGGAGGCAGATGCCGAAGGCCGACAACGAGGGCCAGCACGCCGATCGGCACGTTGACGAGGAAGATCCAGCGCCAGCTCCATGCGACGAGGAAGCCGCCGACGACGGGACCGAGCGCCGCGGCGAAGCCGCCGATCGCCGTCCAGGTGCGGACCGCGTGGCCACGCCGCTCCGGCGGGAAGGCGGCGAGGAGAAGGCCGAGCGAGGTCGGGGTCATCAGGGCCGCGCCAGCCGCTTGAACCACGCGAAACGCGACCAGCATCGTGACGTTCGTCGCCGCCGCACAGGCCGCCGAGGCGAGCGTGAACACAGCGACGCCGAGAAGGAAGCTGGCGTCGCGGCGGTGACGCTCGGCGAGCCGGCCGAAGAAGACCAGGAGCGCCGCGTAAGCGATCGCGTAGCCGTTCAGGATCCAGGACAGGCCTGCAAGGCCGGCCTCCGTGAAGTCCCGTGCGATGTCGGGAAGCGCGACGTTGACGATGAACAGGTCGAGGTTGGCCAGCACGATGCCGACGCAGACGATGGCCAGCACCTGGTTCGGCCGGACGGGCCGCGCCGGCGGCGCGGTCGTTTCCTGCGCCGACGCGTGCGCGCCGGCGAGCAAGCTCTGAGCCGGCGCTGGAGGAACGATCGGTTGAGCGGTCACGTCACACCTCCAATACGTAACTGGATATGGTTTGTTTGAGCCACGCGGCCGACCATGCTCAACCGGGGGGTGCGGCCTGTTGGGCGAGCATCGCCAGGGAGGTCTGCCGGAGCACATCCGCCACCGCCTCGTCGGCTGCCCGGAACACGGGAGGGAGCGCCACGGTCATGGCCCGTTGCACGGGGCAGCGCGCATTGCCGCGCTCCCGCAAGACGAACAGCGCCCCCTTCGGCTCGACGGCGCGGTAGACCTCATCCAGCGAGATGTCCGCCGGGGAGCGCGAGAGTTCGACGCCACCGTGCCGTCCCGGCCTGAGACGCACGAGGCCGTTTCGCTCCAAGGCCTTGAGGATGCGGCGGACGACCACCGGGTTCGTGTCGAGGCTCCTCGCGAGCAGTTCCGCGTTCGCACCCTCGGCGCCGCGCCAGGCGATGACACAGAGCGCCTGGACGGCGCTCGCAAGGAGGCTGTTTGCTGCCATAACCGAACAATGTCAGTTCTGGTTTTGGAGATCAAGATGCAATCAACGAGAGCGAAGATCCGCCCTCGCACGGTTCGGATGGGTCGTCCGCAGGCTGCCATCCCGGCCCAGGCCCGTACGTCGAGGCGACGAGCGAGTCCGTGTCCGTCCACAATGCGCCAGGAGTTCGTCACCGCCCTGTTCGGCTTCGCGCCACTTCCGGACCTTTGAACAAGGCCTCTGGAAGGGCCGCTCTTGTCCCGCAAGCTGCCCCTGCGCGGCATATCTAAGCTGTGTGACACAGTATCCACGGCGATGAACAGTCGCCGAAGCAATACGTAGAAGTACGCTCCGCGGCGATCGGTCGTGCGTTCAACAGCAGGGCACTCCGCGACAGCTTGAAATCTGTCTTCGAGCCGCTCGAAGCGGTTCCCTGGAGCCACGGTCGTGGCGACGGCAAGGCAGGCGACCAGCGTCGGTTCCGGCGTCGCGATGGACAGGCGTCGTCCGACGAATGGGAAGGCCGGCATGGCGGCAGCATGCCGAACCCGGCTTTCAGGGGGGGACCGAGGCTAATCTGGAGGAATTGCCTAGAGACAGACGTCAAATCGATGGTTCGGCAGGATGATAGTCGCAACGTAGCCAGGGTCTGCTGTGATGGTGACCGAGCCGCCTGCGCTCTCGGCGAGCAGGCGGACGATTGATGATGACGTGAGTGACGTCGGTGCTTGGGTGGTCGCATTGTCGGAGGCCATCAGCCGCAGCGATCCGCACGGCGTAGTGGTGAGCTCGAGCCGGATGCAGGCCTCCCTCTCATCTGCAAGACTGTGCTTCACCGCATTGGTCAACAACTCGACGAAGATCAGCGCGATCGTCAGCCTCTGCTCTCGGCTCGCAGGTTCGACCGTGAAGTCGATGAGCAGGCCGATGTCCGACCGACCGAAGGCGGACAGGACACCCGCACAGAGGTCGCGGCAGTGTCGCGAGAACACGAGCGAGGTGGGCGCTTCGTAGATCTGGCGATTGAGGCGAGCGATGTGCCGGATGCGCTCCACGGCCCGCTCGACGGCACCGGAGCCGTCGAGCATCTGCCTCGCGCGAGACGGTGAAAGGGCTCCGGCCAAGCCCTGAAGCTCGTTCGCGATCCGGTGATGGATCTCCTGGAGGAGTATCATCGTATGATCGGGGCTGCAGTGCTGACCTGTCGACGGCATCATGGGAAGAACGCCTCGGCTGAAGAAGTCTTGGTCGGAACCGGGCCCCTCAGCTCAGCGCGATGGCGGAGAGATCGATGGACACCACGAGCGGCTCGGGCATCGGCCGTCCGTCGGGCCGCCGCGGGAAGATCCGCCGCCGCGTCGGGACCTTGATCCCGGAGACGTCGACGTAATCCGAGAGAAAATGCGCGCCCGGCGTGTTGCCGGCGATCTCGACGTCGTAGTCGTGCCGGGCGATCAGGCCGTCAGCATCGACGTAGAGCGTCTGGATCCGGCTGTGCGTCGCGATGCCGGGCGCGAAGGACGCGCGCAGCCGACGCCAGGCCGTGTCGCCGTCGCGCCAGGGCTCGATCTCTTGCGTCTCGACACCCGGATAGGCGAGCAGGAACGGCATGTTGAGGTAGGTCCACATCGCGCAGCCCGCGAAGTAGGCGAGTTGCGGATCGCTCCAGGGCGTCTCCAGGGTGTGAGCCTGGAACGACGCGCGCGGGTCGACGAGGTCCTCGATCGTCCGGCCGGCCGCATCCTCGATCGAGACGCGATCGGGCGTGAAGCGGGAGCGACGTCCGTCGCTCCCGAAGGGCGCGTGCGAGGCCCATTCATCGCGCAGGCCGACCGTCACGTCGACGGTTTCGAGCAGCCCCGCCTTCCCCTTCAGGGCCCAGAGCGCGCCGCCCTGCGCGAGATGCGCCGTCATCGTCGAGAACCGGTTCCAGCGTGCGAGGCCGCCATGGGCGTCGAGCACGGTCGCGAGCAAGGTCGTCATCTCATCAATCCGCTTCTAGTGGTCGGCGAGGAAGCGGCCGATCTCGGCCGTGAAGTCGGCAATGTGCTGGAACAGGAAGCCGTGGCCGGCATCCGGATAGAGGACGAGCTTGGCGTCCGGTGCCTCCCGAGCGATGACGTAGGAGCGGTAGGCCGGGATCATCACGTCGGCGACGCCGTTGGCGACGAGCACCGGCATCGCGAGCCCGCCGAGCCGCTCGCGCAAGCCGGCCGCCCCGCCGATAGCCCGCATCTGCGCCAGGACGGCCGGGCCCGTGACCGCCGGGACGCGCTCGGGGAGTGCCGCGAGGCGGCGCAGGTGGGCACGGCCCGCCGCGCGGCCCGTGTCCGTGCCGGTGAAGAACAGGAAGAGGAAGTCCTCCTCGGTGTTATGCGGATGGGCCATGACCTCCGGCACCCGCGGGTGGGATTGCGGCCCCTCCGCGACGCCGCCCGGTCCCGAGCCGGCGATGATCAGCCGGCGCACCCGCTCCGGGGCCGCGTGGGCGAGGTGCTGGGCGACGAAGCCGCCGAGGGACCAGCCGAGGATGTCGGCCCGCGCGAGCCCGGCGGCGTCCATGAAGGCGCGGGCGACCTCGGCCATCCCCTCGACGGAGGTCGGCACCGTACCCCCGGAGGCGCCGATCCCGGCATTGTCGAACCGGATGACGCGGCGCCCCTCGGCGAGGCGCGACAGGAAGTCGGGATCCCAGTCGTCGAGGGTGCCGCGGAAGCGCTGGAGCAACAGGAGCGGCGTCCCGGTCTGCGGCCCTTCGGCGCGGAACGCCAGCTCGCCGAACGGGGTCGCGACCGTCTGGAGCGGTGTAGGCATGGACATGGCCTCCCTCTGTCGTGTCCTCACAGCGCTGGGGATCAGGCTTCGGCCGAGGCCGCGAAGGCGTCGAGGGCGCGGGTGCCGTAGACGATGGCCGCTCCCGCCCCGAGGCTTGCGGCGACCCCGAGCGCCTCGGCCAGCTCTGCTTGCGTCGCGCCGAGCTTGCGGGCCGCGTCGGCGTGGACGGTGATGCAGCCGTCGCAGCGCAGCGTCACCGCGACGGCGACCGCGATCAGCTCGCGCACCTTGGCATCGAGGTGGTTCGTCTTCTGCCCCGCCGCGCTCAGCGCGCCGTAACCCTTGATCGTCTCCGGGCTGAGCTTGGCGAACCCGCCGACGCCAGCGGTGACCTGCTGGCGGTAGAGGTTCCAATCCATCATGTGCATGTCGCTGTCCTCCCGAAGCGGAGCCGGCGGCCCGTCCGTGACTTCAGGGCTAAGCGGTCCGGCGGCTCCGGTCGTGAGAGGCGTCGTGAGACGTTGTGAGAGGGTGCGCTGCACGGCTTCTCGCGCCTCACGGGCGCTCGCAGGTCGGGGGACCGCGCCTTCACGCCATGGTCGGCGCGAGAGCATCGACAGCGACGCCGACGACAGGGATCCCTCCCGTCGGCGCATCGCTCAATTGTCGGGCCCTGCTGCCGCTCACGCGCCGGCGAGCTTGGTGTTGGCGACCGGCAGCGACCGGATCCGCTGCCCGGTCAGCGCCGCGATGGCGTTGAGGATCGCCGGGGGCACGCCCGGCAGGCCCGGCTCGCCGACGCCGCCCATCGGGGCGCCGCTCTCGACGATGCGGACATGGACCGCCGGCATGTGCTCGCGGCGCAGGATCGGGTAGGTGTCGAAGTTCTGCGACTGCCGCAGTCCGTCGCGGTAGACGATCTGCTCGAACAGCACCGAGGAGGTCCCGAGCGCCGCCGCCGACTCGACCTGCGCCGTCACGATCGCCGGGTTGACGACCGAGCCAGGATCGAAGGCGATCCAGAGATTGTGCACCCGCGCCTCGCCCCCCTCAACCGAGACTTCCGCGATCGTCGCGGTCTCCGACCCGAAGGGCGAGGCGAGCGAGACGCCGCGGGCCCGCTTCCCGTCCCCTGCCGCGTAGGGGCCGCGCTGCCAGCCGCCGGACAGATCCGCGACCTCGCGCAGGAGCCGTAAGGAGCGCGGCTTGTCCTTCAGGAGCGTCATGCGGAGTTCGAACGGGTCGTGCCCGCCGGCCTGCGCGACCTCGTCGAGGAAGCTCTCGTAGAAGGCGTCGTTCATCGAGTGCCCGACCGAGCGCCAGAACGCGATCGTCACCGGATGGGCGACCTTGGTGAAGGTCATCCGTCGGTTCGCAATCGCGTAGGGCTTCTCGACGATTCCCTCGACGGCGGAGGGATCGACGGGCGTCTTCATCAGGGCGCCGAAATAGCGGCCGATCGGCCCCTCGCCGACCGTGCGCACCTCGATCGCCGTCGGGTTGCCGGCCGCGTCGAGGGCGGCGCGGAAGCGGCTGAAGCTCAGGGGCCGCAGGCCGTCGCGGGCGAACTCCTCCTCGCGCGACCACAGCACCTTCACCGGCCGGCCGGTCGCCTTCGCGAGCAGGATCGCCTGGGGGAACGGGTTGCCGGCATCGTAGGGAAAGTGCCGTCCGAAGAACCCGCCGAGCATCGGCGAGTGGATCCGGACCTTGTCGGGCTCCACCCCCGCGACCTTGGCCGAGATGGTCTGAAACAGCTCCGGCATCTGGTTGGGCAACCAGACGTCGAGCGTCCCGTCCGGGTTGAAGCGCGCGATCGACGAGGGCGGCTCGAGCTGGGCGTGGGCCAAGTAGGGCGCGGCATACTCCGCCTCGACCACCTTGGCGGCACGCGCGAAGGCCCCGGCGACGTCGCCCTCCGCTTCCGCCGCGTGGCCGGCCTCCGCCGAGGCCTTGAGCGCCGCGAGCAGCCCGTCGGAGGAGAAGTCGGCCGCGATCGTGTCGAGGCCGGTCGCCTTCGGGGCGCTCCAGCGCACGGTCAGTGCTTCGACGGCCTTGCGCGCCCGCCACCAGCTGTCGGCGGCGACCGCTACCGCCCCGGGCAGGCGGTGGACCGAGTGCACGCCCGGCATTGCGCGGACGGCCGCCTCGTTGTCGAGCCCGGCCGGCTCGGTGCCCGGATGCGGTGCGTGGGCCACCGCGGCGTAGAGCATGCCCTCGACCTTCTGGTCGATGGCGTAGACGGCGCGTCCCGTTGACTTGTCGCGCACGTCGATCCGGGCCACCGGCTTGCCGATGTAGCGGAAGGATGTGGGGTCGCGGAGCGGCGCGGATTCGTTGGGCTTGAGCGCCATCGCGTCGGCGGCGAGCGCGCCGTAAGGCAGCGTGCGGCCGGACGCGGCGTGGACCACGGTGCCGTCACGGGTGGTGAGCTCGGCCGCCTGCACCTTGAGCCGCGCGGCCGCTGCGCGCACCAGCATGTCGCGGGCGGTGGCCCCGAGCTGGCGCATCAGCGGATAGCTGGAGCGCGTCGAGAAGCTGCCGCCGGTCATGCGGATGCCGTTGACCACCGCGTAATCCGGGCCGGGCGGGGCGCACTCGACCACGAAGCGCGCCGGATCGACGTCGAGCTCCTCGCCGACGATCTGGGCCATGCCGGTGGCGATGCCCTGGCCGCCCTCGACAAAGGGCGACAGGAAGCGGACCGTCCCGTCAGGGCGGATCTCCAGGAAGGCCGGGACGCGAGTTCCGGGCTTGGGCGCGATGGCGCCGGCGCCCTCGGCGGGTCCTTGCGCCTCGGCCCGGACGCGGCCGGGCAGCGCGACGGCGAGCACCAGCGCGCCAGCCGCTGCGCCGAGGAGATTGCGGCGCGAGAGGTTCGCGGTGCCGGCAGGCGCGGTGCCCGTGGGGGCCCGGGAGGGCGTGCGCAGGATCTGGTCCATGAGTCGCCTCCCGTCAGGCCGCGGCGTGCCGCACGGCGGCGGCGATGGCGTTGTAGGTGCCGCAGCGGCACAGGTTGGTCATAGCATTGGCGATATCGTCGTCGCTGGGCTTCGGCGTCTCGCGCAGGAGCGCAGTCGCGGCCATCACCTGGCCCGACTGGCAGTAGCCGCATTGCGGAACCTGCGCGGCAACCCAGGCTTCGACCACCTTGCGGCCGACCGGATCGGCCTGCACCGCCTCGATCGTCTCGACCTTGGCCGTGCCGACCGAATCCACCGTGACCTGGCACGAGCGCGTGGCCTGACCATCCATCAGCACGGTGCAGGCGCCGCATTGCGCGATGCCGCAGCCGTACTTCGTGCCGGTCATGCCCAGCGTATCGCGCAGCACCCAGAGGAGCGGCGTATCGGGCTCGACCTCGACCCGGCGGGTCTGGCCGTTGATGGTCAGATCGAACATGGGGACCTCTCCTGGATGGCGGACCTGGATGGCGGCCGGGGGACGAGCGCCCGCGGCCTGCCGGGATCGTGCGCGTGGAGCCTGTCGTAGGCGCCTGGCTGCGGGGGTGTCGTGCGAGGCCTCGTGAGATTCCGTGAGCCGGCGGCTGGCGGCTCCGTCAGGCTGTCCCCGCCAGCCGGTCGGGCAGGCGGGTCGTCCCCCGGAAATCCTGGGGCGGGCGGCCGTACAGCCGCAGGAAGGCGCGCCGCATCCGCTCGCGGTCCGCGAAGCCGACCCGGTCGGCGACGGCCTCGCACGAATGTCGGCCGTCGATCAGGAGCGTCCGAGCCGCCTCGGCGCGCAGCCGCTCGACGACCTTCGCGGGCGACGCGCCGAATTCGGCGGCGCAGGCCCGCCCGAGCTGGCGTGGCGAGAGGTTCGCGACCGCAGCCATCCGGGCCACCGAGAGGTCGTCGCGCAGGTGGCGCCGGACGTGATCGAGCATCTTGCGGATCCGGTCGGTCCGCGGTTCGAGCTCCAGGAGCCCGGAGGCCTGCGGATCCGCCCCCGGCCGGCGGCGGTCGAGGATCATCCGGCGCGCGATGGTGCGGGCGACGTCGGTGCCGAGATCGGCCTCGACGAGGGCAAGCGTCATGTCGATCCCCGCCATCATCCCGGCCGAGGTCCAGATCGGGCCGTCATTGACGAAGAGCCGATCCGCCTCGATCCGGATGTCGGGGAAGCGTGCCTGCAACTCGCGGGCGTGGCGCCAATGCGTCGTAGCACGGCGCTGCGACAGGAGTCCCGCCTGCCCCAGGGTGAAGGCCCCGGTGCACAGGGCGCCGATCCGGCGCGACGTCGTCGATGCCTCCCGGGTGAACGCGACCAGGGCGTCCGGGGCCGGTTCCGTGCCGACGCGGGCCGCCACCAGCAGCGTGTCGTAGATCTCCGGCTCCAGGGGGTGGCTCGCCACCGCGAAGCCGGCGGCGGTGGGGACCTCGCCGCCGCCCTCCGACAGGAGGCGTGTCTCGTAGACGCGATCCTCCATCAGGACGTTCGCCGCCTGGAAGACCGCGAGCGCCGCGATCGACATGAGTTGCAGGCCCGGGCCGACCACAACTCCCACTTTCCGCATCGGCTCGCCTGCCTGCTGCCGGACCGGACGCGAGGCGGTCGGGCTTCAGCGTATGTTAGACCATCAGGCGGGCGAGGCAGCGGCGGATCCGGACGTTGACGTCACGATTCCGGACATTCTCCGCCGATCGGACCGGACCTCCGGCTTCGGCCGGTCACAAGGCGGCGACGGGACTGGCCCCGAGGCGGACGCTGCGCGGCCCGGCACCGTAGGCCCGCAGGAACGCCCGGCGCATCCGCTCGCGGTTGGCGAAACCCGTCTCGCGCGCGATCTCCTCGACCGGCAGGCGGCTCTGCTCCAGCATCAGCTTCGCCGCTTCCAGGCGGATGCGCTCCACCGCCTTGGCCGGCGAGGCGCCGGTCTCCGCCCGGAACAGGCGCGTGAACTGGCGCGGGCTGAGGCAGGCCACCGCCGCCAGCGCCTCGGTCGTCAACGGCAGGTGCAGGTTCCGTCGCGCATAGGCCAGGACAGCCTGGATCCGGTCGGTGCGGGCGTCGAGATCGAGGAAGGCCGAGTGCTGCGCCTGGCCGCCGGCCCGACGGCGCTCCATTACGAGGCCGCGGGCCACGCTGACGGCGAGATCCCGGCCGTGGTCGTGCTCGATCATGCCGACCGCGAGATCGATGGCGGCCGACATGCCGGCCGAGGTCCAGATGGTGCCATCGACGACGTAGATCCTGTCGATGTCGAGCCGGCAGGCCGGATAGCGCGCGCGGAACTGCGGCGCGAAATGCCAGTGGGTGGTCGCACGCCGTCCGTCGAGCAGGCCGGCATCGCCCAGCATGAAGGCGCCCAGGCACAGCCCGGCGACCCGCCGCGTCGAGCGGGCGGCCGCGCGGAGATGGTCGGCGAGGACGGGCGAGGTCTGGGGTATGCCGATGCCGGCCGCGACGAGGAGCGTGTCGAAGGGCGCCGGGTCACCGAGCGGCTCGGTGGCGACGTCGGGACCGAGACCGGACCGGATCGGACCGCCGCGCTCCGACAGCAGGTGGATGTCGTAGAGCGCCGCCCCGGCGTAGCGGTTCGCCACCACGAACGGCGAGGTCACGGCGAGACCCATGAAGTCGAAATCGGGGCCGATCACCACCCCCGTGCGGCGCGTCGTCGTCATCGGCTCCGTCCCCTTTCTCGCGCCGCACCATCGGCCCGGGCGCCGGCCGTGGCAAGCATGACGGCCTGAAACGAGGCTTCACCTTCCGTTAGGGGAAGGTGGACGCTTTGGCGGAGGAATGTCCGGAAAAGTGGCATCTACGTCCGAGAGCCCGGATGATCGGGGATACGGCTGCGCTATGGTGCGCCGGCCGGTTTCGCGCGCAGGGAGCCGTCCCCGGGAGGGACGGAGCCGGCGGCGTCTCGGATGACCGGCGTCGGGCAGGTGCGGGAGCGGCGGCATGACGAAGGCAAGCGACGCCACGGCGGGCGCGCCTGGCGCGGTGCGCCCGGAGATCGTGTTCGGCGTCTTCACGCTGCTCCCCGAGCAGCGGCGTCTCCTGGCGGGGTCGTCCGTCGTCAAGCTCGGCAGCCGCGCCTTCGATCTCCTGATCCATCTCGCGTCGCGGCCCGGTGAGGTGATCAGCCACCGCGAGCTGACGGCGGCCGCCTGGGCCGGGGCGCAGGTCGAGGAGAGCAACCTCCGCTTCCAGATCGGGCAGCTCCGGAAGGCGCTCGCCGAGCACGCGGACGGGGCCGAGCACGTCACGAGCGTGCCGGGCCGCGGCTACTGCTTCACGGCGACGGTGACGCCCTGCGCGCCGGCCCAGCCGGTGTCCCTGGTCCGGCCGGCCGGCTCGTCGCTCCTGCCGCCCGAGCCGCCGAACCTGATCGGCCGGTCCGCCGATGTCGAGGTCCTGCTCGGGTGCCTGGCGCGTCATCGGCTGGTGACGGTGGTTGGAACGGGCGGCGTCGGCAAGACGACGCTCGCCGCCGCAGTCATGCATCGGATCGGCGGCCCTGCCGCACAGTCGCGGTACTTCGTCGACCTGACGACGCTGGACGATCCCAGGCTCGTGCCGAGCGCCGTCGCCTCTGCACTGGGCGTCCCGGTCGGATCGGCCAATCCCCTGCCGCAGATCGTCAAGGTGCTGGCGGATGCGGACGCCCTCCTCGTCCTCGACAATTGCGAGCACGTCATCGACGCCGCCGCGCTCGCCGCCGAGGCCATCCTCCGGCGCGCGCCCGCCGCGCGCATCCTCGCGACGAGCCGCGAACCGCTCCGGCTGTCCGGCGAGGCCGTCCACCACCTCCTGCCGCTGGCGGCGCCCTTCGCCGATGCGGACGACCCGCTCGCCTTCTCGGCGGTCCAGCTCTTCTGCGACCGGGCACGCTTGCAATCACCCGATCTGGCCCTCGATCCGGTCCAGGCCCGGCTCGTCGGCGAGATCTGCCGGCAGGTCGACGGTCTTCCCCTGGCGATCGAACTCGTCGCGGCGCGCATGCGGACCCTGGGTCTCGCCGGCCTCGTCGAGCTTTTGCGCAACGGCGCCGAGCTCGCCCACCGCAGCGCCGTCCCCCGCCACCGCAGCCTTCAGGCCACCTTCGACTGGAGCTACGCCCTCCTGTCGGAGGCCGAGGCCCGCGCGCTGCGGACCCTGTCGATCTTCACGGGCCACTTCTCGCTGAATGCGGCCGTGTCGGTCCTCGACGACGGTACGGACCGGTCCGATCACCTGGAGGTCCTCAGTGCGCTCGCCGACAAGTCCCATCTCGTGCTGGAGGCCGCACATGGTCTGGAGGCCGCACATGGCGGCGCCCGCTACCGCCTGCTCCAGATGACGCGCCAATTCGCCCTCCGGAAGCTCCGGGCGGCGGGCGAGGAAGCGGGCGTCGCCCGCCGGCACGTCGCCTGCTACGCAGGCCTGCTCGAGGGCGCGCGGGCGGCGAGCGGGACGCGGCACGGTGGCGACGGGGTGGCGGCCCTCGCCTTCGAGATCGGCAACGTCCGCTCCGCACTGGTCTGGGCGTTCGGGCCGGGCGGCGACGCGCAGCTGGCGGTCCGGCTCGCGGCCTGTTCCGCGCCCCTGTTCCTGCACCTCTCACTCCTGGCCGAATGCGTCGACTGGACCGGGCGGGCGCTCGGGGCAAAGGAGTTCGCCGCGCTCGGGCCGAAGCTGCGGCTCGAGCTGAAGGCGGCACGAAGCGTCGCCCTGCGCTACACCAGGGGCAACGGCGAGGACGCGCGAGCCGCGCTCCACGACGCCCTGGACCTGGCGGAGACCGAGCAGGACCTCGCGTACCAGATCCGGTTGCTGGAGGGCCTGTACATCTTCGCGCTCCGCCTCGCGGACTTCAAGGCCGCGATGGCCTATGCGGAGCGCGGCCGCGCCGGCGTCTGGCACTCGCTCACCGATACCGGCCTCGCGACCGGCGATTGGATGGTGGGCGTCCTCGATCACTTCATGGGGCGTCAGGCCGAGGCGCGGCTGCGCTGCGGGCACGCCCTGCGCAACTTCCCGCTCCAGCGCCGGCCCGAGGTGGTCCGCTTCGGCATCGACCAGCGCATGCTGGCCCACTGCGCCATCGCCCGCGCGCTGTGGGTGCAGGGCCTCCCCGACCAGGCGGAGGCTGCCGTCGACGGGGTGGTGCGGGAGATCGAGGCGATCGGCCACCCCGTCTCGCTGTGCACGGCGTTGCTCTGGACGGCGCCGGTTGCCCTCTGGTCGGGCGATCTCGACCGGGCGGCGGAGGCGCTCGCCACGGGGCGCGTGCTGGCCTCCCGGCACTCGCTCGTCCCCTACGAGCTTCTCGCCCGGGCGCTGACCGGTCAGCTCCACGCGCTCCGCGGCGATCTGGAGAGCGGCGTGGCGCTCCTGTCCGAGGGCCTGGCGGGCCTCGTCGAGGTGTCGCACCTGACGATGAACTCGGCCCTGCAGCTCGCCCTCGCCGAGGCCCTGATCGAGGCGGGGCGGCCCGGCGAGGCCCTCGCCGAAGCCGGGCCCGCCCTGGTCCGCATCGAGCGCGACGAGGAGCTGACGCTCGTCCCCGAGGCATGGCGCATCAAGGGCCGGGCCCTCGCGGCCCAGGAAGCGGGCCAGGAGGCGGGACCGGCGGAGGAGGCCTTCCGCCACGCCCTCCGAATCGCGCAGGATCAGGGCGCGTTGTCCTATCGCCTCCGAGCCGCGACGGATCTCGCCGAGCATCTCTCCCGCCGGGGTCGTACCGACGAGGCGGCAGGCCTGCTCTCGCACGTCTGTGACACGGTGACGGAGGGCCGTTCCACCCGGGATGTCCTGAGGGCGACGCGCCTTCTCGAGCGCCTGACAGCGTGACGGGGCCCCGGGCGCGCCCGCACGGCTCGCTGCGTCCCGTCTCATGGGATCGCACAAGCCCTCTCGGTAAATCTCCCGCCCTTGCCGATCCGGGGTGTCGGCCGCATGGCCGCCGGCGCACACCGCTCCTGCCAGTCTGAAGACGAGGCGACAGCGGCCTTGAGCCCCGTCAGGGCTCCCCGGCCACGGCCATGAGGAAGATTCGGTTGTAACGATCGGACCTATGCGTTTTTCCGATCGCCGAGGCGGTATCGTCGCCTCGGCGCGAATGCTACGCCGTTCGTCCGAGCGGCAATCGGCCCCCGGCGCGACCTCGACGGGGCTACTCGTGTCCGCCTCAGCCGTCGATCCCCGATCGGCTCCCACAGCTCTGGCGGTCGCACCGCACGATGGCATCTCGACGGCCGCGATCAGGCGGCTCGTGCCCGCTGGCCTGCGGACGCGAGACGGCCTCGCCCTCGTGCGCGGCGACGCGATCCAGCTCCGGGGTCTCACTCGGCCGTCGATGAAGGTCGCCTCGGCCACATCTCGCCGCCGTGGCTCTCCGACTCGTGCTTCCCCACGGGTGCGGCCTGCTCGTTCGCCCGGCATGCTTCGGGAAGTTGTTCCCGACGAAGCGGGCCGACCTGCTCGTTGTCTCGATCGGCCTCCCGCAGATGATGCTGTTTGAAGGCCACGGGCGGCAAGTCCGATCCGCCCGCAGAAAGGGTCCGTCATAAGGTCTGGCTTTCGGGCCAGGATGAGAACGAACATCTCGGGACGAGGCAGTACAAGCCCAACGATCGCGTTGCCGAGCTGCGGCAGATGAACGCTCTGGTTTCTCAAGCTTGGAATATGCCCGATTCATCCCTTCAAGCGGACATGGCATGATGAGCTGGGGATCGTCCGCAAACGATCAGAAACCCGGGTTGCAGGACTTGTCCGGAAGATCCGAGTGGGTCGAAAGCAGCCCCTCGCTCGATCAAGCTGCTTAGATTTTGATCCGAAGGAGCTGGGCCGTGGCGGTGGCGACACTCACTTCACTACGCATTCCCTGCATCGGATCAGACACCCTGAGGCGGAGGTTCTGCTGCCCGGAGAGGGCATGCCGTTGCCGGCGGCCTCCCTGCGCCGCACTTCCCTGAGGCCCGTTCCACGGCCAGACCGCGAGCACGCCCCAAGGTTCCGGCCTGCCCTGGCTCGGCAGCAGTCTGGCGCCCGCGTTACGCCCCCTCCCGGTGACGGGCTGCCGCGTCTTCGTCTCGACTGCCCTGAGGCCCGACATCGGTAGTCCGGACGGTGGATGCGATTGAATCCCGATATCTGACGTCGCGCGTTTGGAGTATGGCCAAGTCCTACTCCAAGGCAGCCATCATCCATGACTCCGGACAGCCAGAACCACCTGCGTGTTGATCTTGAGGAGATTGCCCCAGAGGAGTTCTTTATCGTCGTCATGTTGCAGGATAGGAAAATCGCCAGCTTGTATCTCAGGGGGAATCGGCAGTACGCGACAGAGTGCCTTGAGGTAGCTCGGCGCCGGATCTTGCTGACCGTCAGCGGGGAGGAGCCGGGTGATACTCGCGATAAAGTAGCCCGGGAACTCACGCGACTGAGGGAAGACGTTCGGCTTCCCCGCACGTAGGCTGGCACTCCCCGGCCTCTGCTCGGGACGAAGAATCGCCGGGAGACCGCCGAGCCCGGATCACGAAGTACCGCCGCGATGTCCCGGTCGGGGATGTCGCGCGGGAAGGAGCGGGCGTGCCGCAACATGGCCGCCTGCAATCGGAGCGGTTGGAGCAGGATCCGCGGGCAATCCGGGACGGTCAGCAGAATCCGACGTTGCGTCCGGTGATTTGCGCGGGCGGGGGCGTGTGGGAGAAGAGCGTAGGCGCGTCCAAGGCGCCTACGCGCCAGGGGCCTCTATGGGAGAAGCCTCCGCGAAAGCCGCCCGCCTCCATCATCCCATGGCCCCTCGCCTCCGCTCCCTCCGCGCCCACCTTCTCGCCCTCTGGATCCTGCTCCTCGCCTCGGCGGCGGCCACCGCCTATCTGCTCACCGAATTCTACACCCAGTCCGCCGCCGTGCAGGTCGCCCAGACCGAGCTGCAGGTCGCCCGCGCCTGCCGCGAGATCGGCGACCGGTTCGCGTTCTTCGGTGCCGACTGGACCGGCAGCGTCACCGGACCCGACGATCCCCTGAAAGGGCAGCTCACGGACGTGGTGGTGACGGCGCTGGCCGTCCATCCGGGGGTGGAGGGCGGGATCTGGACCGCGGCCGGGGGCTCCGCGGCCTACGCGTTCCCGACCTACGAGGGAACCGGACCGAAGTCCGACCTGCCCGCGGCCGAGATCGACACGATTCGCCGCATCAACGCCGAAGCCCTGAGCGCCGAGCGGCCGGTGGCGACGCGGCGCGTGTCCAGGACCCAGACCCTGGTCGTGCAGGGCTGCCCTTTGCGCGGCCCGATCCAGGGGGCGACGGCCTGGACCATGGCGCGGATCCATACCGACCAGGGCCGAGCCTACGGCCAGCTCCTCGCCGGCTTCGGCTTCCTCGCCGCCACCGTTCTCGGCTCGGCTTTGCTCCTCGGGCGGCTGCTCGTCCTGCTCGGCCGGCGCATCGCCCGGCTCGAAGGCCAGCTCGGGCGCGCATCGGAGGAAGGCGATCTCCCCCATCTGGGCCCGACCGGCCTGCGCGAGCTCGACCGGCTAGTCGAGGCGCTGAACGCCGCCGGCACCCGCCTCACCGCCGCCCGCCACCGTGCGGCGGAGGCCGAGCGGCTCGCGGCGCTCGGCCAGCTCGCGGCCGGCATCGCCCACGAGATCCGCAACCCCCTGGCGGCGATCCGGCTCAAGGCCGAGAACGCGCTGGCGAGCGCCGATCCGGCGCGGGGCCGGGCCGCCCTCGACCTCGTGTTGGACCAGGTCGCCCGCCTGGACCGGCTGCTGCGCGACCTCCTGAGCCTGACCCAGCCGCGACGGCCGATCCTCGCTCCCACCGATCTCGGCCGCGTCCTTCGCAACTGCGCCCACCTCCAGGACGACCTCGCCCGGGCGCAGGGCGTCGCGATCGCGGTGGCGGAGGTGACGCCCGAGCGCCCGCTCCTCGACGCGGTGCAGATCCGCCGCGCCCTCGACAACCTCCTGCTCAACGCGATCCAGCACAGCCCACCGGGAGGCCGCGTGCGGCTCTCGGGCGAACGGGAGGGCGATCGCTTGCGGATCCGCGTGACGGATGAGGGCCCCGGCGTCCAGGTCTCCCTGCGGAACCGCCTGTTCGAGCCTTTCGTCACCGGCCGCCCGGACGGCACCGGGCTCGGCCTCGCGATCGTGCGCGAGATCGCCCGCGGCCATGGTGGACAGGTGCGGCTCGCCGCCCCACCTCCCCGGGAGACCGACACCGAGGCACCGGGTCCCGGCGCGACCTTCGAGCTCGACCTGCCATGGACCGCCTCCCCATCACTCGTATCCTGATCGTCGACGACGAGCCGGCCCTGCGCGAGGGGTTGGCCGAGACGGTGAGCGATCTCGGTCACTGCCCGGTCCTCGCCGCCTCGGGCGCCGAGGCGCTGGCGCGGGTCGCGGCCGATCCGGCGATCGCCGCGGTGCTCCTCGACCTGCGCATGCCCGGCGACCTCGACGGGATGGCGGTGCTCAAGCGCCTGCGCTCCGGACCCAGGCCGCCGCCGGTGGCGGTGCTGACTGCCTATGCCAGCGCCGAGAACACCATCGAGGCGATGCGGCTCGGCGCCTACGATCACCTGACGAAGCCCGTCGGCCGGGCCGAACTCGCCGGTCTCCTCGGCGGCATGCTGGCCCTGCCGGCTGATGCGGCGCCGGATGCCTCCGCCCCGGCGGGGCCGTCCGCCCTGATCGGCTCCAGCGAGGCGATGCGGCGGGTGCAGAAGGCCGTGGGCCTGGCCGCCGACAGCGACGCGACGGTGCTGCTGCAGGGCGAGACCGGCACCGGCAAGGAGGTCGCGGCACGCGCCCTGCACGCCTATGGCCGCAGGCAGGCAGGGCCGTTCGTACCGGTGAACTGCGCGGCGATCCCGGCCGATCTCCTCGAGAGCGAGCTGTTCGGCCACCTGCGCGGCGCCTTCACGGGGGCGACGAGCGACCGGACCGGAGCCTTCCGGGAGGCGGATGGCGGCACGCTCTTCCTCGACGAGATCGGCGACATGCCCCCGTCGATGCAAGCGAAGATCCTGCGGGCGCTACAGGAGCGGGTGGTGACCCCGGTCGGCGGCCGGCCCGCGCCGGTCGATGTCCGGGTGGTGGCGGCGACCCATCGCGACCTGCCGCGCCTCGTCGCGGAGGGCGGCTTCCGGCAGGACCTGTTCTACCGCCTCAACGTGGTGCCGATCACCCTCCCGCCACTGCGCGAGCGCCTCGCCGACATCCTGGCCCTCGCCGAGCATTTCCTGTGCTGGAGCGGCGCGGGACAGAAGCGCCTCGGGCCCGAGGCCGCCGCCGCGCTGATGCGCTACCCTTGGCCCGGCAACGTGCGCGAATTGCGCAACGTGATCGAGCGGGCGGCGGTGCTGGCCCGCGGTGCGGTGATCGGCGCCGAGGATCTCGGTCTCCGCGATCCCGGCCCCCCGGGAGAAGCGCCGGGGGCCGAAGGGTTCCTGCCGGCCTGGCTCCACGGCGACCTGCCTGGCGCGGTGGCGCGCCTCGAGGAGGCGATGATCCGCCGGGCGCTGCGCGCGAGCGGCGGCAACCGCGCCCGGGCGGCCAAGAGCCTCGGCATCCAACGCCAGCTCCTCTACGCCAAGATCGAGCGCTACGGCCTGCGCGACGCCGCGATGTCGGGAAACCAGACGGACGATGTCGCGAATCCCGACGGTCCACCCCTCGCCTGACGCAGGGTTTTTCAGATTCTGTAAGGATTTGGCTGTTGGCATGGGAGTTGACAGGAGGCCCGTGAGCCGGCCGCCCGCCGGCGCAGGCGAGCGACAGCCATGACGACGAGCAAGCACAGCCGCCTCGCGGCGGGCCTCGCGGCCGTGATCCTCGCGGCCGCGCCGGCCGCGGCGCAGGACAGCTCGGTCTGGGATCCCGGCACCCTGCCGGAGACCAGGGGAACGGTGAAGCAGTACACCCTCACCCCCCGGGGCGACGTCGACGGCCTGATCCTCACCGACGGCACCGAGGTGAAGCTGCCGCCGCGGCTCTCGGGTGCGGTGGTGTTCACGGTCCGGCCGGGCGACGCGGTCTCGGTGCGCGGCATGCGCGCCCGGGCGCTCCCCCTCGTCGACGGCGCGTCGATCCGCAACGAGGCGACCGGCGCCACCCTCGTCACCCTCGGGCCGCCGGAGCCGGCCGCCGACGAGACGGTGCTGAGCGGGCGGATCGCGGGTTTGCTGCACGGGCGCCGGGGCGAGGTGAACGGAGCGCTCCTCGAGGACGGCACCACCCTTCGGCTGCCGCCGCACGAGGCGGCGCGCCTGAACGCGACCCTGCGGGCCGGCCAGAGCGTCAGCGTCCGCGGGTCGGTGACGAAGAGCCCGCTCGGCACGGTGGTGGAGGTGCGCGCCCTCGGGACGAGCCCGGACGACATGGTCGAGGTCGGCGGGCGCCCGCCCCGTCCGCCGGGACCGCGCGGCGAGGCCGGCCCGCCCGGCGGTCCCGACGCGCCTCCTCCGCCTCCGCCTCCCCGGCGACCCTGAAGAGGACGCTCTTCAAGGACCCGTGGGGCATTACGGCTCCCCCCGGGAGACTAATCCGTCTTGAGTAGCAACTTTTCGCGATCTGGCCGGTTCTCGGCTCCGGATCGGCCGGTCCTTCCTCAAGGAGACGTCACGGTGAGCACCGCACCCTCCGCCCCTGTCTCTGCGTCCGGAGCCCCTGATCGGCAGCTGTCGAAGCGCGCCCTGCGTGGGCTCGATGCGCTCAACTTCACCCTGGCGGACGTGCGCGACGGCCTCGGGCCCTACCTCGCCATCTACCTCATCGCGGTGCGCGGTCCCGACCAGGGCTGGAACGAGGCGACCACCGGCATGATCATGACGATCGCCGGCATCGCCGGCCTGATCGCCCAGACCCCCGCCGGGGCCCTGATCGATCGTTCGCAACACAAGCGCGCCATCGTGATCGCCGCGGCCTTGGCCGTGACCTTGAGCTGCCTGGCGCTGCCGTTCATCTCGAACTTCTACGCGGTGGCAGCCACCCAGTCGCTGGCGGGCATTGCCGGAGCGATCTTCCCGCCGGCGCTCGCCGCCATCACCCTCGGGGTGGTGGGCCCCAAACTCTTCTCGAAGCGCATCGGCCGCAACGAGGGCTTCAACCATGCCGGCAACGCCGTCTCGGCGGCGCTCGCCGGCGGACTCGCCTACCTGTTCGGGCCGATCGTGGTGTTCTGGCTGATGGGCATCCTCGCCGCCCTGTCGATCGGCGCGATGCTGATGGTACCGTCGGAGGCCATCGACAACGACCTCGCCCGCGGCCTCGACTGCGCCGAGGACGATGCCTGCGAGCAGCCCTCGGGCCTGACCGTACTTTTACAGAACAAGTATCTGATGCTGTTCGCGCTGCTCGCCGCGATCTTCCACCTCTCCAACGCCGCGATGCTGACCTCGGTCGGCCAGCTCCTCACTCACCTGTCGGGCAAGGACAACGCCACCTCGCTCATCGCGATCTGCATCGTGGCGGCGCAATGCGTGATGGTACCGGTGGCGATGTTCGTCGGCCACAAGGCCGACGCGATCGGGCGCAAGCCGATCTTCCTCGCCGCCTTCGGCGTGCTGGCCCTGCGCGGCGTGCTCTATACCGTCTCCAACAACCCGTTCTACCTCGTCGCCGTGCAGCTCCTCGACGGCATCGGCGCCGGCGTCTACGGCGCACTGTTCCCGATCGTGGTGGCGGACCTGACCCGGGGCACCGGCCGGTTCAACGTCAGCCAGGGCGCGGTGGCGACGGCGCAGGGGCTCGGCGCCTCGTTGAGCGCCACGCTCGCCGGCCTGATCATCGTCTCGGCCGGCTACTCGGCGGCGTTCCTGACGCTCGCCGGCATCGCGGGCCTCGGCTTCGCGCTGTACCTGCTGGTGATGCCGGAGACCCGCGGCTTCGCGCCGGCCCAGGCCGGCACGCCCTCCGATCCGACCGGCCGCCCGGCCCTCGCGACCGCCTGAAGGCCGGACCATGACGACCCCGCTGACCTTCGCGCATATCGGCGACCTGCACCTGACCGGGGCGGAGGCCGAGAACACCCGCGACTTCGCCGCCATCGTCGCGCAGCTCGGCGAGGTCGACGGGCTCGACTTCGTCTTCGTCCCCGGGGACAACGCCGACAATGGCCGCCCCGAGCAATACGCCCTGCTGCGCGCGGGCCTCGACCAGCTCCGCCTACCGATCCACGTGATCACGGGCGACCACGACATGGAGGGCGGGGGTCTCGACGCCTTCTATGCCGGGCTCGGGGGGCCGCGCCTGCCCTACGCCGTCGATGTGCAGGGCGTACGCTGCCTGTTCCTCGACATGTGCGGGCCGGGCACGGGCGGGCCGGATTTCCGCCTCGGGCCCGACCAGGTCGCCTGGCTCGCGGCCGAGCTGGAGGGGGCGGACGGGCGTGACTGCGTCCTGTTCATGCACAGCTACCCGGCTGACCTGAAGGGCGATGGCGAGGCGGCGCGCGTCGCCGACCTCGTCCATCGCGGGCCGGTGCGTCTCGTCGAGATGGGCCACACCCATTACAACGAGCTCGCCAATGACGGCCGCACCATCTA
This sequence comes from Methylobacterium frigidaeris, assembly GCF_022179185.1. Lineage (GTDB taxonomy): Bacteria > Pseudomonadota > Alphaproteobacteria > Rhizobiales > Beijerinckiaceae > Methylobacterium > Methylobacterium frigidaeris. The sequence continues at coordinate 72,620 of NZ_BPQJ01000021.1, forward strand.
CGCGGCGGCCCGCTCCACCGGCCAGATCGAGGAGGGTCCGGTCGGCTACGCGGTCGCCGCGCTCGATGGCGGCGTGGTGAGCTGGCGCTTCAAGGAGCTGAGCCGGCCCTGGCCCTTCGTCCTCATCACCGCTCCAGCCGACCGACGCCTCGCCGTCGACGCCGGCCACGCGATCGGCGCGCGCGTCTCCTTGCGCGCCCTGGTGGTCGGTCCGGCGGAGCGGGTCGAGTTCCGCATCGACGAAGGAGCGTGGCAGGCGATGGCGCGGGAGGACGGGGCGCGCTGCTATGCGGCCGAAATCGCCTGGCCGGCGGGCGCCCGGACGATCGCTGTCCGGGCGACGGGTCGGGGTGCCGAGGATAGCGACGCGATCGAGCCGGCGACTGACCGGAACGCGCTGCCGACGTCCCGCGGCATCGGCAGCGATGCGGATGCGCTCGAGGCCTGGCCGGGGCGGGGGTTGCTCGGTACGCAGCTCGGGCCGAACCGCAACGGGCGGCAGTGGTGAGAGCGGGCCTGACGTTTCCCGAAGCCCGGCTGGGTCCAAGGACGATCTGACACCCACCGCGTCACTGCGCAGCCGCGGAGCGGAGGCCGGAATCCAGAAATTCAAGTCGTTCAGGATGAAGCGGAACGTCGTCCGTCTTTTTCTTAACCCTCAGCGGCTCTGGATTCCGGGCTACGCTCCACGGCTCCGGAATGATGCGGCGGATTGAATAATCAGCCGCCCATGCCGAACAGCCCCCTCCCGACGCCTTCCCCGCCTCGACGACAGGACTACTCCCCCCATGGCCGCGCTGACGTTCAGCCCCAACCTCGCGACCTGGGCGATCGCCGCCCTCGCCACGCTCGGCGTGATCGTGCGCCCGTTCTCCTGGCCGGAGGCGGTCTGGGCCGTGCTCGGCGCCCTCGCCCTGGTGCTCCTCGGCCTTCTCCCGGCGGGCACCGCCTGGGAGGGCGTGCTCAAGGGCACCGACGTCTACCTCTTCCTCGTCGGCATGATGCTGATGTCCGAGGTTGCCCGGAAGGAAGGCCTGTTCGACTGGCTCGCCGGCATCGCCGTGCGCACCGCCAGGGGCTCGGCGACGCGGCTCTTCACCCTCGTCTACCTCGTCGGCACGGTCGTCACGGTCTTCCTCTCGAACGATGCCTGCGCAGTGGTGCTGACGCCGGCGGTCTACGCCGCGACCCGTGCCGCCAAGGTCGAGAGCCCCCTGCCCTACCTGTTCATCTGCGCCTTCATCGCCAACGCCGCCTCGTTCGTGCTGCCGATCTCGAACCCGGCGAACCTGGTGGTCTTCGCCGAACACATGCCGCCGCTGACCCGGTGGCTGGCGCTGTTCGCCCTGCCGTCGGCCCTCGCGATTCTGGCGACCTACGTCGTCCTGCGGCTTACTCAGAACGGGACCCTGCGCCAGCAGCAGGTCGCCACGGAGGTCGAGACGGCGTCCCTGTCCCGCACCGGCATCGTCGCGGGCCTCGGCATCGTGGCGACCGGCGCGGTGCTGATCGGCGCCTCGGCCCTCGGACGCGATCTCGGCCTGCCGACCTTCGTCGCCGGCCTCGCCACCACCCTCATCGTCCTCGCCCTGCGTCGCGGCAGCGGCGCGCTCGAGGTGGTCAAGGACGTGTCCTGGAGCGTGCTGCCGCTGGTCGCCGGCCTGTTCGTCCTGGTCGAGGCGCTGGAGAAGACCGGCGTGCTGGCGATGATCGCCCGGGAGCTGCAGCGCGCCGCCACCGCTGCGCCGGCCGAGACCGCCTGGGGCGCCGGCGCGCTGATCGCCTTCGCCTGCAACCTCGTCAACAACCTGCCGGCCGGCCTGATCGCCGGCGCCGCGGTGCAGGCCGCCCACGTGCCGGAAAAGGTCGCTGGCGCGGTGCTGATCGGCGTCGATCTCGGGCCCAACCTCTCGGTCACCGGCTCGCTTGCCACCATCCTGTGGCTCACCGCGATCCGCCGCGAGGGCCAGGACGTGAGCTTCTGGAGCTTCCTCAAGCTCGGAGCGCTGGTGATGCCGCCGGCCCTCGCGCTGGCGCTCGCCGGCCTCCTCCTCGTCTGATCCCCTCCCACAGAAAGGCCTCCCCGGTGTCGATCGCCGCGCTCCTCTATCCCTTCATCCTGGTGGCCGGTGCGCTGCAGGCGCTCGGCAACGCGATGAACGCACAGCTGCGCGGCCGGATGGTCAATCCGTGGCTCGCCGCCACGGTGTCGTTCCTGCCGATCGTGTTCGTGTTCGTCACCCTGTTCCTGGTGATGCCGACGCCGCTGCCGAGCCTCGAGACCTTGGCCAAGATGCCATGGTACGCCCCGCTCGGGGGGCTCGCCGGCGCGGTCGCGGTGTTCGGCGGGCTCGCCTTCATCGACAAGGTCGGGGCCGGGCCGTTCAACGGCCTGACGCTGACCGCCAACATCATCACCTCGCTCGCCCTCGACACGTTCGGGCTGTTCGGGCTCCAGGCGTCCGGCTTCAAGCCGCTGCCCTGGCTCGGCGGGGTACTGATGGCGGTCGGCGTGGTGTTCATCGCCCGTACGGCGGGCAAGAAGGACGATGGCGAGAAGAATAGCGGCGTCGGCGGCAAGCTGCTCTACCCGTTCATCCTCGTGGCCGGTGCGCTCATGGCGGTTGGCGTGGTTTGGAATTCGCAGCTGCGCGGGGCGCTGGTCAATCCCTGGCTCGCCGCCACCGTGTCGTTCCTGCCCGTCGTCTTCGCCTTCGCGCTGATGACCCTGCTCAAGCCGACCCCGCTGCCGACCCGCAAGGATCTCGCCGGCGTGCGCTGGTGGATGCCGCTCGCCGGCCTCACCGGGGCGGTCGCGGTGTTCGCGGGCCTGCTCTTCGTCGACAAGGTCGGGGCCGGCGCCCTCAACGGCCTGCTCATCACCGCCAACCTGCTCACCTCGGTGGCGCTCGACCATTTCGGCTGGCTCGGCATGCGCCGCGTCGAGGCGGGCCCGCCGCGCCTCCTGGGGGCTGCCCTGATGGTCGGCGGGATCGTGCTGATCTCGGTGTTCTGATCCGAGCCGGGCCGGGCGAGATCGACCGTCTCGCCCTACTCCGCCGCCAGAGCCGGCCGCCGGTCCGCCACCCCGTCGAGGGCCGCCGGGCGCGGGCCGCCGGTCGCCCAGTCGAGGAGTTCCACCGTGTGGACGATCGGGATGGCGGTGCCCTTCCCGATCTGCGTCGCGCAGCCGATGTTGCCGGTGGCGATCACGTCGGGCCGGACGCGCTCGATGTTGGCGACCTTGCGGGCGCGCAGGTGGGCGGCCAGCTCCGGCTGCAGGATGTTGTAGGTCCCGGCCGAGCCGCAGCAGATATGGCCCTCGGGCACATCCTTCACGGTGAAGCCGGCGCGGGAGAGCAGCGCCTTCGGCTCGGTGCGCAGGCCTTGCCCGTGCTGCATCGAGCAGGCGGAATGATAGGCGACGACGAGGTCGGTCTCGACCACCGGCTCGGACAGGCCGAGGCTCGTCACGTACTCGGTGACGTCGCGGGCGATGGCGGCCACCCGAGCGGCCTTGTCCGCATAGGCCGGGTCGTCGCGGAACATGAAGCCGTAATCCTTGATCGTGGTGCCGCAGCCCGAGGCCGTGACCACGATCGCGTCGAGCCCTTCGCCGTCCATCTCGGCGATCCAGGCATCGATGGTGCGCCGGGCGAGCGCGTGCGACGAGTCCTCGTGGCCCATATGGTGGGTGAGCGCGCCGCAGCAGCCCTCGCCCCTGGCCTGCACCACCTCGACGCCGTGGCGGGTGAGCAGCCGGATCGCCGCCTCGTTGAAGTCCGGCCGCAGCACGCTCTGGGCGCAGCCGCGCAGGAGCGCCACCCGGCCCCGGCGCGGGCCGGCGGGCGGGAAGCGGCCCGGCTTGTCCTGCGCCGAGCGGTTCGGCAGCGCGGCGGGCGCGAGGTCGAGCATCGCGGCGAGCCGGTTGCCGACCTTCGGCATCCTCGCGGCGATTCCCCGGAACGGCCGGCCGAGCGTGGCGCCGAGGAGCGCCAGGCGGAAACGGTTCGGGTAGGGCAGCACCTGCGCCAGCACCGCCCGCAGGAAGCGGTCCTCCACCGGGCGCGAATAGGTCTTCTCGATATGGGCGCGGGCATGGTCGACAAGGTGCATGTAATGCACCCCCGACGGGCAGGTGGTCATGCAGGACAGGCACGACAGGCAGCGGTCGACGTGCTTGACCACCTCGGGGCTCGCCGGCTTGCCGCCCTCCAGCATGTCCTTGATCAGGTAGATGCGCCCGCGCGGCGAATCGAGCTCGTCGCCCAGGAGCAGGTAGGTCGGGCAGGTGGCGGTGCAGAAGCCGCAATGCACGCAGGTGCGCAGGATCTTCTCCGAGGCCGCCATGGCCGGGTCGGCGAGCTGCGCGGGAGTGAAGCTGGTCTGCACGGGTGTTCCTCGGGGCGATCTCTTGCGGGGCGGCTCTTCGGTGCCTTCGCGCCGTTTCTAGACCATTTTCAAGGTGGCGGGAGCGGCTTTCGGGGCCGCCGCCCGCGCACGGTGCCGCATGAGGCTCCCTCAGGCGCTGCCGATGGCGACGCCGGCGAGCAGCACCAGCACGCCGCCCAGCACCACCTGGAGGGCGGCGCGCCAGAACGGCGTCTCCATGTAGCGGGTGCGGATCGCCGAGATGGCGAGCAGTTCCACCGCCACCACCAGGGCGGCGAGCACGGTCGCGACCGCGAAGGCGTTGGGCCAGGAATCGGGCACCAGGTAGGGCAGCGTGTGGCCAAGGCCGCCCAAAGCCGTCATGATCCCGCAGACGAGGCCGCGCAGCCACGGCGAGCCGCGCCCGGTGATGCTGCCGTCGTCGGACAGGGCCTCGGTGAAGCCCATGCTGATCCCGGCGCCGATCGAGGCGGCGAAGCCGACCAGGAAGGTCTGCCAGTTGTTGTGGGTGGCGAAGGCGGCGGCGAAGAGCGGGGCCAGCGTCGAGACCGAGCCGTCGATCAGCCCGGCGAGGCCCGGCTGCACGTAGCGCAGCACGAACAACCGGTGCGCCGCCCGCGCCTCCTCGGCGGCGGCGTCCCCCGTCTCCTGCTCGGCCGTCAGCGCCTCGGCCCGGCGGCCGTGGCCGCGCTCGATCTCGGCGAGCCGGGTGAAGAGCTGGCGCACCCCGAGGTCGCGGGTGAGCGTGGCGGCCCGCTCGTAGAACCCGGCGGATTGCGCCTCCATCGCCTCCGTCTCCCGCCGCATCCGGCCGGCATCGAGCCCCTGCCACCAGAACGGACGGCGGCGCGGAAACCCCCGCACGTCCTCGCGCCGCAGGGGCGGCAGGTGCTCGCCGAAGCGCTCGCGATACGCCGCGTAGAGGTCGTCGCGGTGGCCTCGCTCCTCGTCGGCCATCGCCTCGAACAGCCCGGCGGAGCCCGGCAGATCGGCCCGCAGGCACTCGGCGAAGCTGCGATAGATGCGGGAATCCTCCTCCTCGCTGGCGATGGCGAGAGCCAGCACCTCGCGCTCGGTGAGATCGGTCAGGGCCTTCATGGGCAAGCTCCTGTTTGGAATGGATCCAATCTACAGATTGGATCCATTCCAAACAAGCGCTGGATCCCCCGTGGTGGGTGCGGTACCGCACGTTACGTCAGGTACCTGCAACCTGCCGGCGGTTGCCTCCCGGGCCCGAACGGAGCATGACGGCGCCCGGATTCGCGGGGGCCGCCCGACCCTGGCCGGACCGGATTCGCCGCGTCCCTCAACACAGCGTTCCCCTCCACGAAGTGCCCGCATGAGCGTCGTCACCCGCATCGCCCGCAGCCGGGCGGCCCAGGAGAGCCTCGGCTTTCTCGGCGCGAGCTACCTGAAGCTGGTGCGGCGCACGAACCGCTTCAGCCTCGATCCGCCCGGCGCCTATGACTGGCTGTCGCCCCTGCGGCCGTTCATCATCGCGATGTGGCACGGCCAGCACCTGATGGTGCCGTTCGTGCGCCGGCCGCAGGACCGGGCCGCCACCATGGTGTCGCGCTCGATCGACGGTGGGGTGAACACCGCCGTGCTCGAGCGGATGGGCGTGCGGGTGATGCGCGGCTCCGGCGCCCGGCGGTCGAGCGACATCTGGGCCAAGGGCGGCGTGCAGGCCCTGCGCGGCTGCCTCAAGGCGCTGGAGGACGGCGAATCGGTCGCGTTCAGCGCCGACGTGCCGAAGGTGTCGCGGCGCTGCGGCGAGGGCATCGTGATGCTGGCGCGCCTCTCCGGCCGGCCGGTGGTGCCGACCGCCGTGGTGACGAGCCGCGCCCTGCAATTCGACAGCTGGGACCGGGCGAGCCTCGGGCTGCCCTTCGGCCGCGGCGTGATGGCCTTCGGCGAGCCGATCACGGTCGCCCGCGACCTCGATCCGGCGGGAATCGAGGCGGCGCGCCTGCGCATCGAGGCCGACCTCAACGCGGTGCATGCCCGCGCCTTCGCGCAGGTCGGCCGGATCGACCCGGTGCATACCGGCAGAAGGGCGTCAGCCCGATGAGGCGCGAGGATGTGCCGGCGCTGCTGCGCGCCTATCATTACGGCCTGATCGCCGGCGAGCCGGCGCTCGCCGGCCTGCTCGCCTGGCGGCGCCGGCGCGGCAAGGAGGATCCGGTGCGCCTGCCCGAGCGCACTGGGCGGCCCAGCAAGCCGCGGCCGGCCGGGCCCCTCGTCTGGGCCCATGGCGCCAGCATCGGCGAAGCCCTGTCGTTGCTCGGCCTCGTGGAGCGCCTGACCGGGCGCGGCTTCACCGTGCTCGTCACCTCCGGCACTCGCACCTCGGCGGAGCTGCTGGCGCGGCGGTTGCCCCGCGGCGCCCTGCACCAGTTCGCCCCCCTCGATGCGCCGCGCTACCTCGCCCGCTTCCTCGACCATTGGCGGCCGGACCTGGCGCTCGTCGCCGAATCGGAGCTCTGGCCCAACACCATCCTGGCGCTGCACGAGCGCGAGGTGCCGCTGATCCTCGTCAACGGGCGGATGTCCGAGCGCTCGGCCCGCGGCTGGTCACGCACCCCAGGCGTAGCCCGCGCGCTCCTGTCGCGCATCGCGCTCTGCCTGGCCCAGACCCAGGACGAGGCTGAGCGCTTCGCGCGGCTGGGCGCTCCCCGGGTCGATCTCGGCGGCAACCTGAAATTCGATGCCGGGCCCCCGCCGGCGGATCCCGAGCCGCTGCGCCAGCTCGCCGGCGTGATCGCCGGGCGCCCGGTCTGGCTCGCCGCCTCGACCCATCCGGGCGAGGAGGCTGCCGCCACCGCGGCCCACCGGGCGCTGGCGCGGCTTCATCCCGGTCTCCTCACCATCGTGGTGCCGCGCCACCCCGAGCGCGGGCCGAGCGTGGCCGCCGATGCCGTGTCGGCGGGCCTCAGGGTCGGGCGCCGGTCGGCCGGCGGGCAGCCGCACGACAAGATCGATCTCTACGTCGCCGACACGGTGGGCGAGCTCGGCCTGTTCTATCGCCTGTGCCCGCTGGTCTTCGTCGGCGGCTCGCTCGCCCGCCACGGCGGCCAGAACCCGATCGAGCCGGCCCGGCTCGGCGCCGCGATCCTGTACGGGCCGCATGTGCGCAACTTCGCCCAGGTCTACGGCGCGCTCGACCGCGCCGGCGGGGCCCGGATCGTGCGCGACGGGCAGGAACTGACGGCGGCGGTCGGCCAGCTCCTCGCCGATCCCGCCGGCCGCCAGGCGATGGCCCAGGCCGGCAGCGCTGCGATCGAGAGCGCCGGCGGCGCCACCGACCGGGCGATGGCGGCGATCGAGCCCTTCATCTGCCAATTAAAGATCGCCGGGCGGTTCGCCTCGTGATCCGGGCGCCGGGCTTCTGGTGGCGGGAGGAGCCGACCTCGGCGGTCCGGCTGCTCGCGCCGTTGAGCGCCGTCTACGGGGCGCTCGCCGCCCGACGGATGTCGCAGGCCGGTGCGCAACCGCCCTGCCCGGTGGTCTGCGTCGGCAACTTCACCCTCGGCGGCGCCGGCAAGACGCCGGCGGCACTGGCGGTGGCGGGTCTGCTCGGCGGTCTCGGCCAGCGCCCGGCTTTCCTGAGCCGGGGCTATGGCGGGCGCCTGCCCGGGCCGGTGCGGGTCGATCCCGCGCGGCACGGGGCGCGTGACGTCGGCGACGAGCCGCTGCTCCTCGCCCGCGCCGCCCCGGCGATCGTCGCCCGCGACCGGGTGGCGGGGGCGCAGGCCTGCCGCGAGGCCGGCGCCGACGTCGTGGTGATGGATGACGGATTGCAGAACCCGAGCCTCGCCAAGACCTTGGCGATCGCGGTGTTCGACGGCGCGGTCGGCCTCGGCAACGGGCAGGTGTTTCCGGCGGGTCCGCTGCGGGCGCCGGCGGAGGGGCAGTGGCGGCGGATCCACGCCGTCCTCGTGATCGGCGAGGGCGCGCCCGGCGCGCGGGTGTTGGCGGAGGCGCGAGCCCGGGGATTGCCGGCCCTTCGCGGCCGGCTCGCGCCCGATCCGGCGGCGGCCGAGCGGTTGCGCGGGCGCCCGGTCCTGGCCTTCGCGGGGATCGGCCGGCCCGACAAGTTCTTCACTACCCTGCGCGAGGTCGGGGCCGACCTGCGCGAGAGCCGCGCCTTCCCGGACCACCACGCCTTCACGGAGGCGGAGACCGACGCCCTCGCGGCGGAGGCCACGCGCCGGGACCTCCTGCTGGTGACGACCGAGAAGGACCGGGTGCGCCTGCCGGCGGCACTGCCGGTGACGACGCTGCCGGTGGTGCTGGCGCTTGAGGAGCCCGAAGCCCTGGCGGGCCTGCTACGCGGTCTTTGAGCTGTCGCGCAGGCGCACCATCACGGCGTCGGGATCGGCATAGGCCTCCTGGCGCTCGACGCTCCAGTAGCGCAGGGCGTCGAGGGGGATCTCGTCGCCGGTCACCGCGCAACGCACGAACCGGCCGGGCCGCACCACCCGCAGGTTGCTGTCGCCATACTCCACGACGGCCTCGCCGGACCCGCCGCGCTCGAACCGCCCGAGCATCGAAACTTCCTTGCCTGGTGAACGGACCATGGGTTTAGGGCGCGCGAGGCGGCTTGTCGACGGGCTCGACGGCGGGCCCCCGGCCGGCCATGATCCGGAACGTACCTCAACGGCCACCGGGACGAGGATGGATCCGACCGATACCCTGTTCGCCGCGGCCCGCGCGGTCCAGGCGCGGGCCCACGCCCCCTATTCGCGCTTCCGCGTCGGCGCCGCGATCCTCGACGAGGCGGGGGCGGTGCATGCCGGCTGCAACGTCGAGAACGCCGCCTACCCGGTCGGCACCTGCGCCGAGGCCGGCGCCGTCGCCGCGATGGTGGCGGCCGGCGGCCGGCGCATCGCGGCGATCCTGGTCCTCGGCGACGGCGAGGCGCTGGTCACGCCCTGCGGCGCCTGCCGCCAGCGCATCCGCGAATTCGCCGGCCCGGACACGCCGATCCACGTCGCAGGCCCGCAGGGCGTGAGACGAACCTTCACCCTGGACGAGCTGCTGCCCGCCTCGTTCGGGCCGGACAACCTCGCGTGAGCGCCCCACCCGACGATCCCCGAGTCGCCGAGGCGACCGCCTTCCTGCGGGCGCGCGGATTCGACGGACCTTTCGCGCTTGCCCTCGTCACCGGCACCGGGCTCGGCCCCCTGGCGGAACGGGTCGAGGACCCGGTCGCCCTGCCCTACGGCGAGATCCCGCATTTCCCGGCCTCCGGCGTCTCGGGCCATGCCGGGCGGCTGGTGGCGGGGCGCCTCGGCGGGCGGCCCGTGCTGCTGTTCCAGGGCCGCGCCCACCCCTACGAGCACGGCATTGCTGCCGCGATGCGGGTGCCGGTCGGCGTGGTGGCGGCTCTGGGCGCCCCGCCGCTCCTCCTCACCAACGCGGCGGGCTCGCTCATGCCGGAGGCCGGCCCCGGCCGCCTCGCGCTGATCACCGACCACATCAACCTGTCGGGGATGAACCCGCTCTACGGCGAGCCCTCCGACGCCCGCTTCGTGCCGATGGTCGAGGCCTACGATCCCCGATTGCGGGCGGCGCTGAAGGCCGCCGCCGCGGTGAGCGGCGTGCCCCTGCACGAGGGCGTCTATGCCTGGTTCTCGGGCCCGAGCTTCGAGACCCCGGCGGAGATCCGCATGGCCAGGACCCTCGGGGCCGACCTCGTCGGCATGTCGACGGTGCCGGAGGCGATCCTCGCCCGCTTCTTCGGCCTCAGGGTCGCCGCGCTCTCGCTCGTGACGAACTACGCCGCGGGCTTCCAGACGGGTGACCCGCACCACGCCGAGACCAAGCGGGTGGCGGCGCAAGTGGCGGAGGATGTCGGGCGGCTCGTCGCCGCACTGCTCTCCGGCCACCTCTGACCTCTCTCCTCGGGACGATCTCATGACGCTGCTGCCGCAGGAACTGATCCGCCTCAAGCGCGACGGCCACGCGTTGCCGCCGGAGGCGATCGAGGCGTTCATCGCCGGCCTGACCGAGGGCCGGGTCACCGAGGGACAGGCGGCGGCCTTCGCGATGGCGGTGTTCTTCCGCGGCCTGTCGCTGCCGGAGCGGGTGGCGCTGACCCGGGCGATGACGCGCTCGGGCACGGTGCTCGACTGGGACCTGCCCGGACCGGTCGTCGACAAGCACTCGACCGGCGGCGTCGGCGACACGGTGAGCTTGGCCCTCGCCCCGATGGTCGCGTCCTGCGGCGGCTACGTGCCGATGATCGCGGGCCGAGGCCTCGGCCATACCGGTGGCACCCTCGACAAGCTCGACAGCATCCCGGGCTACATCTCGCAGCCGGACGTGGGCCTGTTCCGGCGCGTCACCCGCGAGGTGGGCTGCGCGGTGATCGGCCAGACCCCCGACCTCGCCCCCGCCGACCGGCGGCTCTACGCCATCCGCGACGTCACCGGCACGGTCGAATCCCTCGACCTGATCACCGCCTCGATCCTGGCGAAGAAGCTCGCGGCCGGGCTCCAGGGCCTGGTCATGGACGTGAAGGCGGGGTCCGGCGCCTTCATGGCCCGTACGGAGGACGCCTACGGCCTCGCCGAGAGCCTGGTCACGGTAGCGAACGGCGCCGGCATGCCGACCCGCGCCCTCCTCACCGACATGGACCAGCCCCTGGCCTCCGTCGCCGGCAATGCCGCCGAGGTGGCCTACGCCATCGACTACCTGACCGGCCGCCGGCGCGAGCCGCGCTTCCACGCCGTCACCCTGGCGCTCGGCGCCGAGATGCTTGTCCTCGGGACGTTGAGCCCCGACATCCCGGCCGCGACCGCGCGCCTGGAAGAGGCCCTGGCCTCCGGCCGCGCCGCCGAGACCTTCTCGCGCATGGTCGCGGCGCTCGGCGGGCCGTCCGATCTCGTCGCGCAGCCCGAGCGGCACCTGCCCGCCCCCCCCGTGACGCGCCCGGTCGTTCCGCCCCGGGCGGGCCGGGTGACCGTCATCGCCACGCGGGCGGTCGGCGTCGCGGTGATCGGGCTCGGCGGCGGCCGCACCCGCCCGGAAGACAGGATCGACCACGCCGTCGGCCTCACCGACCTCGCGGCGATCGGCACCGAGGTCGGGCCGGACCGGCCCCTCGCGGTGGTGCATGCGCGCAGCGAGGCGGCGGCCGCGCGGGCCGAGGCCGAAATCCTGGCAGCCTACCAGGTCGGCCCGGAGGCGGTGGCGGAGCGGAAGGTGATCCTGGGAAGGGTCGAGTGAGGCGGCATTCTCCGCCTTGCGACGGTACCGCGGCGCCTGGGCTCTCGAGACCGGGGCCCCGAACACGAAGAAGGCGCCTGAGGGGCGATGACCTCGCCCCTGGCGCCTGCTTGAAGCATCGAGTGCGTCGCCCCGGCGAGGCGGGGCGGAGCGATCAGCAGAAGTACTGGCCGATCTGGCGCTCGAGATCGTCGGTGATGCGGCCGCCGCGGGTTTCCACGAACTCGCCGATGCGCTGCTCCTGGCGGCGCTGGTTGGCGGCATGGACCGCGTGGACGATGCGGCTGACGAGGGTGAGGATGCCGGGCTCCATGTCGGAGCGCTCCTCGGCGGGGGAGATGAGCGAGTGAGTGATGACCGCGAGCATGGGGATCTCCTGTTGAGATTGCGCGCGGGCGTTTCCGGTGTTCTTGTTGCATTGCAATATGGACGCTGCCGCGCCGCACACAAGCGTCTCGGGTGCAGCGGCGCCATGCGATTCCGGCATGCCGGTCCCGGTGGGCCGGTTAACCCATCGGTCACGCTTCGGTGTTTGGGGCCAAAGGCTTGACCCGGGGTTGACCCCGCGGACCCGAGGCGTCAATCAGCCCGTCGCCCGCGCGTCATCCTGGCCTGCTAGGCGAGCCGACCGGCTCGGGGGACGCAAGTCCCCGCAGGCAGGGCACACCGCCAACCACATTCCGGAGACCTTGAGCGCCATGACCGACTGGCCCGTCCACGGCCGCATCAGCGGCCCCATCGTGATGATCGGCTTCGGCTCGATCGGCCGGGGCACCCTGCCCCTGATCGAGCGCCACTTCACCTACGACAAGGCCCGGTTCACGGTGGTGGAGCCGTCGGACGCCCACAAGGCGCTCGCCGACCAGCACGGCCTGCGCTTCGAGCAGGTGGCGCTGACCAGGGACAATTATCGCGAGATCCTGACGCCGCTGCTCACGGAAGGGGGCGGCCAGGGCTTCTGCGTCAACCTCTCGGTCGACACCTCGTCGCGGGACATCATGGAGCTGTGCCGCGAGATCGGCGCGCTCTACATCGACACCGTCGCCGAGCCGTGGCCGGGCTTCTACTTCGACAAGAACGCCGGCCCCGCCGACCGCACCAACTACGCGCTGCGCGAGCAGGTGCTCGACGCCCGCCGCCGCAAGCCCGGCGGCCCGACCGCGGTGTCGTGCTGCGGCGCCAATCCCGGCATGGTGTCGTGGTTCGTCAAGCAGGCGCTCCTCAACGTCGCGGCCGATCTCGGCCTGCAGACCCCCGAGCCGAAGACCCGCGAGGAATGGGCCGCGCTGATGCGCGAGACCGGCGTCAAGGGCATCCACATCGCCGAGCGCGACACCCAGCGCGCCAAGTCCGAGAAGCCGCAGGGCGTGTTCGTCAACACCTGGTCGGTGGAGGGCTTCGTCTCCGAGGGCAACCAGCCGGCGGAGCTCGGCTGGGGCACCCACGAGACCTGGATGCCGGAGAACGGCCGCACCCTCCCGAACGATGCGCCGGCGATCTACCTGCTGCAGCCCGGCGCCGACACCCGCGTGCGCTCCTGGACCCCGACCGCGCAGGCGCAGTTCGGCTTCCTCGTGACGCATAACGAGGCGATCTCGATCGCCGACTACTACACGGTGCGCCTGAACGGTAAGGCAGTCTACCGGCCGACCTGCCACTACGCCTACCACCCCTGCAACGAGGCGGTGCTGTCGCTGCACGAGATGTGGGGCCAGGCCGGCAAGGTGCAGGAGAAGCACCACATCCTCGACGAGAACGAGATCGTCGACGGCATCGACGAGCTCGGCGTGCTGCTCTACGGCCACGGCAAGAACGCCTACTGGTACGGCTCGCAGCTCTCCATCGAGGAGACCCGGCGCATCGCCCCCTACCAGAACGCCACCGGCCTCCAGGTGACCTCGGCCGTGCTCGCCGGCATGGTCTGGGCGCTCGAGAACCCCGAGGCCGGCATCGTCGAGGCCGACGAGGTCGATTTCCGCCGCTGCCTCGAGGTGCAGCTGCCGTATCTCGGCCCGGTGGTCGGGGTCTATACCGACTGGACGCCGCTCTCGGGCCGCCCGGGCCTCTTCCCGGAGGACATCGACGAGAGCGATCCCTGGCAGTTCCGCAACGTGCTGGTGCACGGCGCCTGAGCGACGACACGCGGCACCGCGCCCGATCTTCGGGCGCGGTGCTTCACCGTTGCGGGCTGTCGCCCGTCCCCGCCCGGTGCTACCATCGTGGCGGTGACAGGGAGCCGTCATGTCGCTCGCGCTGCGGCGCGCCCCGCGGATGCGGGTCGCCGAATTCCTCAAGATGATCCGAGACCGTCCGGACGAGGAGCGCTGGGAGCTTCTCGACGGCGAGGCCGTCTTGATGGCGCCTCCGGGCGAGCGTCATCAGCAGATCGTCATGAATCTTGGCCGCCAGCTTGCGACGCTGGCCGAGAAGCTGGGATGTCGGGCCCTGCCAGGGCTCGGCCTGCGCAACGACTTCGTCGAGGATTACGCGCCCATCCCCGGCCTAGTCGTGCTCCGCGGCCCGCACCTCTCCGACGGCTATGCCCGCGACCCGCTGATCGTCACCGCGGTACTGTCACCGTCGACCATGCACAACGACCGGGGCCGCAAGGCGGAGTTCTATCAGGGCCTCCAGACCCTGCGCGCCTACCTGGTCGTCTATTCCGACGAGGCCCGGGTGGAGATCTGGTCACGCGGGAACGGCCCGGACTGGTCACTGCGTGTCCTCGGCCACGACGACGTGATCTCGCTGCCGGATCTCGGCGGGGAGGTCCCCGTCGCCGCCCTGTACAACGGCATCCCCCTCTGACGCCCGAGCCGCCCTTGCCCCATTTCGACGAATTCTACGCCAACAAGCTGCGCGGCACCCTGGGGGTGACCGACGCCGAATCGGTGCTCGACCTGCGCGGCGCGCCCCGGCCGCAGGCCGAGGCCTCGCTCGCCGACATGCTGGAGCGGAGCCGCTTCGCCAAGGGCAAGACCGTGGCGGTGCGCCTCGACGGGCCGGTGCCCGGCGGCGGCGAGACCCTGTTCCAGCCGATCGGCCGCCAGCTCCTCGACGCCAAGCGCCGCGGCTGGGTCGAGCGACTCCAGACCCTGCCGGCCCAGGACGGGCTCGGCTTCTACGTCGCCCTGGCCGGACGCCCCGACAAGGCATCCGAGGCGCGCTGAGACGATGGCGCCCCAGCCCTCCGCCGCGAACCCCGCCGACCTACCGGCGACCGAGCTTCTGAACCTCTACGCGCGCCGCGCCCTCTCGCCGGTCACGGTGACGCAAGCCGTGATCGCCCGGGCCGAGGCCGCCGAGCCGCACTTGCGCGCGCTCTACGCCTTCGCACCGGAGGCGGCCCTGGAGGCCGCCCGCGCCTCCGAGGCGCGGTGGCTGAAGGGCGAGGCCCTGCCCCTCGACGGGGTGCCGGTCACCATCAAGGAGAACATCGCCAGGAAAGGCGTGCCGATGCCGCTCGGCACCGCCGCCCGGGACGACGTACCCCCGAGCGTGAGCGACGCGCCGGCCACCGCCCGCCTGCGCGAGGACGGGGCGGTGATCGTCGCCGCTACCACCATGCCGGATTACGGCATGCTGTCCTCGGGGCTCTCGAGCATCCACCCCCTCACCCGCAACCCGTGGGACCTCACCAAGGGCCCGGGCGGCTCCTCGGCCGGCTCGGGCGCCGCGGCCGCGGCGGGCTATGGCCCGCTCCATCTCGGCACCGATATCGGCGGCTCGATCCGGCTGCCCGCCTCCTGGTGCGGGGTCGTCGGCCTCAAGCCCAGCCACGGCCGGGTGCCCCTCGATCCGCCCTATTACGGCCGCTGCGCCGGGCCGCTCACCCGCACCGTCGCCGACACGGCGCTGATGATGCGGAGCTTGAGCCGCCCCGACGAGCGCGACCCCACCGCCCTGCCCCCGGCCGACTTGGCGTGGCTCGACCTCGACGGCCTGGAGTTGAAGGGCCTGCGCCTCGGCCTGGTGATGGAGGCCGGCGCCGGTCTGCCCCTCGATCCGGCCAACCGCGCGGTGATCGAGGCCGCCGTGCAGCTCCTTGCCGATGCCGGCGCCGTCGTCGAGCCGGTCCCGCCCTTCCTCAGCCAAAAGATGCTCGACGGGCTCGACCTGTTCTGGCGCCAGCGCGCCTCCCTCGACATCGAGGCCCTGGACGCGACGCGCCGCGCGCGGGTGCTGCCCTTCATCCGCGACTGGGCGGCGGGCGGCCGGGATTTGAGCGGCGCGGCGGTCTTCCACGGCATGAGCCAGATGGCGGCGATGCGCGACGCGGCCCTCGCGGCGATCCGCGCTTACGACTTCCTGATCGGCCCGGTCTCGCCGAACCCGCCCTTCCCGGCCGAGCACGCCTCGCCGACCAACGACCCGGCCCGGGCGATGGCCCACATCGCCTACACGGTGCCGTTCAACATGTCGGAGCAGCCGGCGATCTCGGTCCCGGCGGGCTTCACCCCCGACGGGCTGCCGGTCGGCCTGCAGATCGCCGGGCGGCGCTTCGACGATGTCGGGGTGTTGCGGCTGGCTCGCGCCTTCGAGCGGATTCGGCCGGCGCTCCGGCCGTGGCCGGTGGTGGCCTGACCGAGGTCAGGCCGTCTCCCCCCGCAACCGCGCCAGCGCCCGCTCCCGCCCGATCAGCGGCAGAAGGCCGGCGAGGTCGGGACCGTGGTCGAGGCCGGTCAGCGCGAGGCGCAAGGGCAGGAACAGCGCCTTGCCCTTGAGGCCGGTGGCGTTGCGCACGGCGTCCGTCACCCGCTTCCAGGTCGTGGTGTCCCACGGCTCCGGCGGCAGCGACTCGCGGGCCACGGTGAAGAGATCCGGCGTCTCGCCGGTCACCGGCGTCACCGGGCCCTGCACCACCCGCCACCACTCGGTGGCGTCCGGCACCCGGGTCAGGTTCGCCCGCACCACCTCCCAGAAAGCCTCCGCCCGCTCCGGCGCGACCCCGAGGGCGGCCAGGCGATCGGCCACGGCGGCGTAGGGCAGGCCGTGGACGACGCGGGCGTTGAGGCCGTCGAGCTCGTGCTCGTCGAACTTCGCGGGAGCCCGCGAGACGTGGGCGAGGTCGACGAGGGAGGCCAGCTCGTCGAGGCCGGAGACCGGGCGCACCGCCTCGGCCGAGCCGGTGAGGACCGCCAAGGCCGCGACGGCATTCGGCTCGTAGCCGGCCTCGCGCAGGCCCCGCAGGGAGAGGTGACCGAGGCGCTTCGACAGTCCTTCGCCGCTCGCCGTAGTGAGCAGGTTGTGATGGGCGAAGACCGGCACCGGGGCGCCGAGGGCGGAGAAGATCTGGATCTGGACCGCCGTGTTGGTGACGTGGTCCTCGCCGCGGATCACGTGGGTCACCCCGGTCTCGGCGTCGTCGACCACGGAGGGCAGGGTGTAGAGGTAGCTGCCATCCTCGCGGATCAGCACCGGATCGGACAGGCTGTCGGCCTCGACGTGGCAGGGCCCGCGCACGAGATCGTCCCAGGTCACGGTGCCGGGATCGAGACGGAAGCGCCAATGCGGCCGGCGCCCCTCGGCCTCGAAGGCGGCGCGCTCTTCCGGGGTGAGCTTCAGGGCGGCGCGGTCGTAGACCGGCGGCAGGCCGCGGCCGAGCTGGCGCCGACGGCGACGCTCCAGCTCCTCGGCCGTCTCGTAGGCCGGGTAGAGGCGGCCCACGCTTTTGAGGCGCTCGGCGGCCGCGTCGTAGATCGCCAGGCGCTCCGACTGGCGAAACATCCCGTCCGGGACGATGCCGAGCCACTTCAGGTCCTCCTCGATCGCCGCGGCGAACTCGGCCGTCGAGCGCGCCGTGTCGGTATCGTCGAGGCGCAGCCAGAACCGGCCGCCCTCCCGGCGGGCGAACAGCGCGTTGAACAGGGCCGGCCGGGCATTGCCGATATGGAGGAAGCCGGTGGGCGAGGGGGCGAAGCGAACGACGGGTGCCATGGCGGCTCTCGTAGAGCATCGGCGGAGCGGGGCGCAATCGGGCGTTTCTCCGCGAGTCTTGACACCGCTTGCCCCGACGCCGCATCGCAGGGCCGTGGCCTCCCTCTCCCCCCTGCTGCCCGCCGGCACCACGGCCTGGCTGATCACCGACGGCAAGGCCGGCGACCTCGCGCCCTGCCGCGGCCTCGCCGAGGCCCTGGATGTGACGGCGGAGGAACGGGTGATCGCACCGCGGCCGCCCTTCTCCTGGCTCGCTCCCCGCGGCCCGGCCGATCCGCGCGAGCGGGCGCTGACCCCACCCTGGCCCGACCTCGCCATCGCGACCGGACGCCGGGCGGTGCCGGCGCTCCGCGCGGTCAAACGCCGCTCGGGGGCTGAGACCTTCACGGTGTTCCTGCGCGATCCCCGTATCGGCCCGCGGGCGGCCGACCTGATCTGGGTGCCGGTCCATGATCGCCTGCGCGGCGCCAACGTGATCGTGACCGAGACCGGACCGCACCTCGTCTCGCCCCTCCGCCTCGCCGCCGCGCGAGACGATCCCGACCCGCGCCTCGCCGGCCTGCCCTCCCCCCGCGCCGCCGTGCTGGTCGGCGGCGACAGCCGGCACGGGCGCTTCCCGGAGGCGGATGCGCGGGCCCTGCTCGCCGGGCTGGAGCGCCTGGCGGGAGAGGCGAGCCTGATGATCACCACCTCCCGGCGCACGCCCGAACCGCTGCGGGCGGCCCTCGCGGAGCTGGCCCGCCGGCGCGGCGGCTTCTTCTGGGACGGCAGCGGCGAAAACCCCTACCTCGCGATGCTGGCGCTGGCCGATACGATCGTGGCGACCGCCGATTCGGCCAACATGGTGACGGAGGCCTGCGCCGCCGGTGTCCCGGTCCTGCTGTTCGAGCCGCAGAACCTCTATCCGCGCCACCGGCCGCTCTTCGAGGCGCTGAAACGGCACGGAACTGTGCATGCTTTCGACGGACGGGTTGAGTCGTTGCCGTCCAAGCCCTTAGACATGACACTCGCGATCGCGCAGGCTGTGGCGAATGCCTATATCGGGCATCGCGACGCGCTCGCCCGCCATCAGGCTCGTTAGAGCCTGTCCGGCGGCAGCCCCGGAGATCCGTATGTCCACCACCAAGCAGGCTCCCCAGCACGAGAAGCTCGTGATCGTCGGCTCCGGCCCCGCCGGATACACCGCCGCGATCTACGCCGCCCGCGCCATGGTCGAGCCGCTGCTGATCTCGGGCTTCCAGCCCGGCGGCCAGCTGATGATCACCACCGACGTCGAGAACTATCCGGGCTTCGCCGAAGCGATCCAGGGCCCCTGGCTGATGGAGCAGATGCGGCTCCAGGCCGAGCATGTCGGCACCCGGATCGTCTCGGAGTACATCGCCAAGGTCGATCTCGCGCAACGGCCGTTCCGGCTCGAGGCGGATTCGGGCGCGGTCTTCACCTGCGACGCGCTCATCATCGCCACCGGCGCCCAGGCGAAGTGGCTCGGCCTGCCCTCGGAGGCGAAGTTCCAGGGCTTCGGCGTCTCGGCCTGTGCCACCTGCGACGGGTTCTTCTTCCGCGGCAAGGAGGTCGTGGTCGTCGGCGGCGGCAACACCGCGGTCGAGGAGGCCTTGTACCTCGCGAACCTCGCCTCCAAGGTCACGGTGGTTCACCGGCGCGACACGTTCCGGGCCGAGCGCATCCTGCAGGAGCGTCTGTTCAAGCACCCGAACGTCGAGGTGGTGTGGAACCACGCGGTCGAGGAGATCTGCGGCCGCGACAAGCCGGCCCCCTCGGTCACCCATGTCCGCCTGCGCGACACCGTCACCGGCGCGATCACCGAGCGCAAGGCCGACGGCTTGTTCGTGGCGATCGGCCACCAGCCGGCGACGGGAGTGTTCGAGGGGCAGTTGCCCTTCCGGGACGGCGGCTACCTCGACGTGACGCCCGGCACCGCGATGACGGCGATCCCCGGCGTCTTCGCGGCGGGCGACGTGACCGACGACGTATACCGGCAGGCGATCACCGCCGCCGGCATGGGCTGCATGGCCGCCCTCGAGGCGGAGAAATACCTGGCCAACTTGGCGATCGGCGAGCAGCCGCGCCAAGCCGCGGCCGAGTAGGCGAGTTGTACCGGGGCCGGGGATGAGCCCCGGCCCCGGCCTTTGGCGTTCGCTCTGAACTCACCGGCTCCTCTTCAGGCCGGCCGGGGCTCTGGCGAGGGGTTTGACGGCCGTGGACTGGGACAAGATCCGGATTTTCCTCAACGTCGCCGAAGCCGGCAGCTTCACCAAGGCGGGCGACGATATCGGGCTCAGTCAGTCGGCCGTCAGCCGTCAGATCAGCGCCCTGGAGCGCGAGCTGAAGGCCCCGCTGTTCCACCGCCACGCCCGCGGCCTGATCCTGACCGAGCAGGGCGACCTCCTGTTCCGGGCCGCCCGGGACATGAAGATGCGGCTCGAGACCACCCGGGCCCGCCTCGTCGAGACCAGCGAGCGCCCCTCGGGCGACCTCAAGGTGACGACGACCGTCGGCCTCGGCACCGCCTGGCTGTCGCAGCGGGTGGCCGAGTTCCTCGACCTGCACCCGGACGTGCGCGTCGAGCTGATCCTCACCAACGAGGAACTCGACCTCGCCATGCGCGAGGCCGACGTGGCGATCCGCCTGCGCCGCCCGGCCCAGCCGGACCTGATCCAGCGCCGGCTGTTCACGGTGCACTATCACGTCTTCGCCTCGCTCGAATACGTGAAGCGCTTCGGCGAGCCGAAGACGATCGACGAACTCGACAAGCACCGCCTGGTCTCGTTCGGCGGCGACCAGCCCTCCTACCTGATGGCGACGCACTGGCTCGCCACGGTCGGACGCGAGGGCCGGGAGCACCGCACCATCCACTTCACGGTCAACAACATCTCGGCGCTCCAGCTTGCCGTGGAGACCGGCGCCGGCATCGGCATCCTGCCGGACTACGTCGCCGACGGGAACGAGCAGCTGGTCCAGGTCCTGCGCGACTACGAGATGCCGAACCTCGAGAGCTACCTCGTCTATGCCGAGGAGATGCGGACGGTGGCCCGCGTCCAGGCGTTCCGGGACTTCCTGGTCGCGAAAGCGCAGCGCTGGACGTATTGAGACCGCATCCATTGTCCCGGACGGCTTCGACGCTCTCCATCGTCATCCCGGGTCCCGCTTTCGCGCCCCCGGAATGACGCGGGGGCTGGCAACGCTGTCGTGCGAGCGGGAGAGTTCTACGGCCCCCTCCCCGCTTGCCTTTCCGCCCACCGGCGCCATGCTCCCCGGGGCAGCCGCAAGGGCAGGCGACGAGGAGCCCCGATGACCGACGACGAGACCTTCATGGCGCGCGCCATCGCGCTGTCGGAGCAGACCGCCCTGGTCGAGAGCGCCGGCGGCGCCTTCGGCGCCGTGATCGTGCGCGACGGTCAGATCATCGGCGAAGGGGCGAACCGGGTCGTCGCCGAGAACGACCCGACCTGGCACGCCGAGATGGCGGCGATCCGCGCCGCCTGCACGTCGCAGGGCAGCTTCAAGCTGCCCGGCGCAACCCTCTATACCTCGGCCGAGCCCTGCCCGATGTGCATGGCGGCGGCTTACTGGGCCGGCATCTCGCGGATCTTCTACGCCTCGACCAACGAGGACGCGCTGCGACACGGCAATTTCGACGACAGCATGATCTACGAGGAGGTCCGCAAGCCCGCCGATCAGCGCAAGATCCCGATCCGCCAGATCATGCGCGCCGAGGCGATCGAGGTCTGGAAGCGCTACGAGGCCAAGGACGACCGGGTGCCGTACTGACAGGCGAATGACCGTGTGGCCCCGGCGCAGCGAAACCCGGGCCTGGGTCCGGCGTTGTCCTTCGGGAAACTTAGCTCTCTTCTCCGGTTGTTTTCGATCATCGAAGGAGGCCCGACATGCGCCGCACGCATCTTCTCGCCGCCCTCCTGGGGGCGGTCCTCGCCCCCGGCCCGCTCCTCGCCCAGGCGCCCATGCGGGAGCCGGACGCGACCGGGGCACTCGGCCCCGCCACCCGCGAGACCACCGGGGTCGGTCAGACCAAGCCGCCGGGCGCGGCTTTGGGCCCGGATGCCGGCCTGACACCGGACCTGCAGCAGCGCGACCGCGAGATCCAGCGCAAGATCGATACCGGGATCTGCGACGGCTGCACCGAGTAGCCCTGCTACGACAGGCCGGGCGCATTAATCCGGTCTGCATTAGACGGAATGATCGGTTGCGGGCGCGGCGAGCGGACGCCTAAACCGGCTGCAACCGGCCCGGACGCGCTCCGCGACCGCTCGAACGGGCCACGAACAGAGCCGAGACAGGGAGAGCGCCATGAACCAGCGGGTGGTCGACGTCAGCCAGGATGCGCGCGCGCGGGCGCATATCGACGAGGCCAAGTATCAGGCCTGGTACGAGGCCTCGATCCGCGATCCGGAAGCGTTCTGGCGCGAGCACGGCAAGCGGATCGACTGGTTCACGCCCTACGCCAAGGTGAAGGAGACGACGTTCGGCCCCGGCGATGTCTCGATCAAGTGGTTCTCCGACGGCGTCACCAACGCCGCCCATAACTGCATCGACCGTCACCTCGCCGCCCGCGGCAACCAGGTGGCGATCATCTGGGAGGGCGACGACCCGTCGGAATCGCGCCACATCACCTACCGCGAGTTGCATGCGGAGGTGTGTCGGATGGCCAACGTCCTGCGCAACCGCGGCGTCTCCAAGGGTGATCGCGTCACCATCTACCTGCCGATGATCCCCGAGGCCGCCTTCGCCATGCTGGCCTGCGCCCGGCTCGGCGCGATCCACTCGGTGGTGTTCGGCGGCTTCTCGCCGGACTCGCTCGCCGGCCGCATCCAGGGCTGCGACTCGAAGCTCGTCATCACCGCCGACGAGGGCCTGCGCGGCGGCCGCAAGGTGCCGCTGAAGGCCAATGTCGACGCGGCGATCCAGCGTCTGCCCGCCGACAGTGTCGACCACGTGATCGTGGTGCGCCGCACCGGCGGCGCCGTCGAGATGGATCCGGTCCGCGACGTCTATTACGACGCCGCCGCCGCCCAGGTCACCGACGAATGCCCGGTGACGCATGTCGAGGCCGAGCACCCGCTGTTCCTGCTCTACACCTCGGGCTCGACCGGCCAGCCGAAGGGCGTGGTCCACACCACCGGCGGCTACCTCGTCTACGCGTCGATGACGCATCAATACGTCTTCGACTATCACGAAGGCGACATCTACTGGTGCACCGCCGATGTCGGCTGGGTCACCGGCCACTCCTACATCCTGTACGGGCCGCTGGCGAACGGCGCCACGACCCTGATGTTCGAGGGCATCCCGACCTACCCGTCGATCTCCCGGTTCTGGGAGGTGGTCGACAAGCACAAGGTCAACATCTTCTACACCGCGCCGACGGCGATTCGCTCGCTGATGGGCGCCGGCGAGGAGCCGGTGAAGAAGACCTCGCGGAAGAGCCTGCGGGTGCTCGGCTCGGTCGGCGAGCCGATCAACCCCGAGGCCTGGGAATGGTACTACCGGGTCGTCGGCGACCAGCGCTGCCCGATCGTCGACACCTGGTGGCAGACCGAGACCGGCGGCATCCTGATCACCCCGCTTCCCGGCGCCACCCCGCTCAAGCCCGGCTCGGCGACCCGGCCGTTCTTCGGCGTCAAGCCGGTGGTGGTCGACAGTGACAACAAGGTGCTGGACGGCGCCTGCGAGGGCAACCTCTGCATCGACGATTCCTGGCCCGGCCAGATGCGCACCGTGTGGGGCGACCACGAGCGCTTCGTGCAGACCTACTTCTCGACCTTCCCTGGCCGCTACTTCTCGGGCGACGGCTGCCGGCGCGATGCCGACGGCTATTACTGGATCACCGGCCGGGTCGACGACGTCATCAACGTCTCGGGCCACCGGATGGGCACGGCGGAGGTCGAATCCTCCCTCGTCGCGCATCCGAAGGTCTCCGAGGCCGCGGTGGTGGGCTATCCCCACGATATCAAGGGACAGGGAATCTACGCCTACGTCACCCTGATGCAGGGCGAGGAGCCCTCGGACGCGCTGCGCAAGGAACTGGTCGCCTGGGTGCGCAAGGACATCGGGCCGATCGCCTCACCCGACCTGATCCAGTTCGCCCCCGGCCTGCCCAAGACCCGCTCGGGCAAGATCATGCGCCGCATCCTGCGCAAGATCGCCGAGGACGAGTTCTCCTCGCTCGGCGACACCTCGACGCTGGCCGAGCCGGCGGTGGTCGACGACCTGATCGAGAACCGGCAGAACCGGACCAAGTGATCGAGATGGCCGGGGCTCACGTCGAGCCCCGGCTTTTCATCCAGCGATGAACGGCCGCGCTTATCAGACCTTCGTCGTAGCGCATGCCTTTTCAGTCTCTTTGCGCTGGCATTTGCCGAAAAATCAGGTCATCCGCCTATTGCGCCGCAACAAACGCCGCTGCGCACGCTCACCCCGGCAAGACCAGGGGCAACACAGCAGAGACCGAAGGACCGGCTTCACTGCCCCGTGCCGTTTCCGGCGCGCTGCGGAGCCATGCTCGGTCATGAATGCGAAACATAAGGGAGGCCCGCCGATGGCAGAGGCAGATACCGCACGGGTTCTGGCGAGCCCGAAATTCCGAGAACTGGTGACGGAACGCACCCGCTTCGGCTGGATCCTGTCCGGCGCGATGCTGGGCATCTACCTCGTCTTCGTCCTGCTCGTCGCCTTCGCGCACGGCTTGATGGCGACGAAGATCGGCTCCGGTGTGACATCGCTCGGCATCGTGCTCGGCCTCGTCGTGATCGTGGCGGCCTTCGTGCTCACCGGCATCTACGTCGCCCGGGCCAACGGCCGCTTCGACGACCTGACCCGCGATCTCAATCGGGAGCTCGGCCGATGAGCGCGCGTCGCATCGCCGTCGTGGCGCTCCTCACGATCGTCGGGGCGGGCGCGGCCCTCGCCGCCGGGCCGGATCTCGGCGCGGTCCAGAAGCAGGCGACGAACTGGACCGCCGTCGCCATGTTCCTGCTCTTCGTGCTCGCCACGCTGGGCATCACCTACAAGGCCGCCGCGGGCTCGAAGTCGGCGGCCGATTTCTACGCCGCCGGCGGCGGCATCTCGGCCGGCCAGAACGCGCTCGCCATCGCGGGCGACTACATGTCGGCGGCCTCGTTCCTCGGCATCTCGGGGCTGGTGTTCTCGTCGGGCTTCGACGGGCTGATCTACTCGATCGGCTTCCTGGTCGGCTGGCCGATCGTGCTGTTCCTGATCGCCGAGCGCCTGCGCAACCTCGGCAAGTTCACCTTCGCCGACGTGGCGAGCTTCCGCCTCGACCAGACCCGGATCCGCATCCTGTCGGCGACCGGCACCCTCGTGGTGGTGGCGTTCTACCTGATCGCCCAGATGGTCGGCGCGGGGAAGCTGATCCAGCTCCTGTTCGGCCTCGACTACCTCACCGCCATCATCGCGGTCGGCGTGCTGATGATCGTCTACGTCGCCTTCGGCGGCATGAAGGCGACGACCTGGGTGCAGATCATCAAGGCCTGCCTGCTGCTCGCCGGCGCGTCGTTCATGGCGCTCGCGGTTCTCTGGCGCTACGGCTTCAACCCGGAGGCCCTGTTCGCGGCGGCCGTGGCCGAGCATCCGAAGCACGAGGCGATCATGGCGCCGGGCGGCCTCGTCGCCGATCCGATCTCGGCGATCTCGCTCGGCATCGGCCTGATGTTCGGCACTGCCGGCCTGCCCCACATCCTGATGCGGTTCTTCACGGTGTCGGATGCCCAGGCCGCCCGCAAGTCGGTGTTCTACGCCACCGGCCTGATCGCCTACTTCTACATCCTGACCTTCATCATCGGCTTCGGCGCCATCACCTTCCTGATGGGCGACCCGAGCTACTTCAAGGCCGGGGCGAACGGCGCCTACGACCGGATCACCGGGCTCCTCGGTGGCAGCAACATGGCGGCGGTGCACCTCGCCAACGCCACCGGGGGCTCGCTCTTCCTCGGCTTCATCTCGGCGGTGGCCTTCGCGACCATCCTGGCGGTGGTGGCCGGCCTGACGCTCGCCGGCGCCTCGGCGGTCAGCCACGACCTCTACGCCCAGGTCTTCGCCCGCGGACGCACCACCGAGGCCGGCGAGGTGCGGCTGTCGAAGATCTCGGCCGTCGTGATCGGCGTGGTGGCGATCTATCTCGGCTACGTGTTCGAGAACCAGAACGTCGCCTTCATGGTCGGCCTCGCCTTCGCGGTGGCGGCGAGCTGCAACTTCCCGGTCCTCGCCATGTCAATCCTGTGGAAGGGCACCACGACGCTCGGCGCTCTCGTCGGCGGCCTCATCGGCCTCGTCAGCGCGGTGGTGATGGTGGTGCTGTCGAAGGCGGTATGGGTCACCACCTTCGGGCACCCGGCTGCGCTCTTCCCCTACGACAATCCGGCCCTGTTCTCGATGCCGCTCGCCTTCCTGGGCATCTGGGCGGTCTCGAAGATCGACACCAGCGCCCGGGCCCGGCGCGAGCGGGCGGCCTTCGAGGCGCAGTACGTGCGCTCGGAGACCGGCATCGGGGCGGCCGGCGCGCACGCGCATTGACGGGGTAGAGGGCGGCGGCCGCTGGCTGCCGCCCCTTCGGCCATACAGATTGTATGGCAGAATGCATGACACCTCCCTACCATATCGCGGAGGAGAGGTGCCATGCCCGCCAATGGCCGGAAGGATCATCCAATCTCGATGCGTCTGCCGGAGTCCGATCTGGCATTGATCGACCGTGCTGCCAGCCTGCGAGGCCGATCCCACACGGACTTCGTCCGCGAGGCCGCCGTTCTCACGGCCGAGGAAGTGCTGATGGATCAGCGCCTCATTCGCCTTGGTCCCGAAGCGTTCGCGGAATTCCTGGATATCATCTCAGCCCCTGCGACAGTCGTGCCGGAAATCGTCGCGATCGCCAGACGCCGGCCACCGTGGGAAGCCGAAGACGACGAGGGCTGAGTGCGTGGCACTGTCCGCGCCCGAACCGCTACGCGCGACACACGACATCTCGGCGTTCTCGTGCGGCAAGCCGATCCTTGATCGCTGGCTCAGGACGCGGGCGCTGTCCAATCAAGGCAAGGGTTTCACGGCCGTCATGGTGGTGCATGACGCCCTCCGGGTCGTCGGATATTACGGACTGGCGCCGACGGCGGTGGTGCCGAGCGCTCTGCCGCGTGCGATCCGGACCGGGCAGCCACCCGATCCGGTGCCGTGCCTGCTGCTCGGCCAGTTTGCGACGGATCGCGGTTGGGCCGGCCGCGGCCTGGGAACCGGCCTCGTCAACCACGCGCTCAATCGTTGCGTGAAGGCCGCGGCCCTCGTCGGTGGTCGCACGGTCGTGGTCCACGCGGTCGACGATGAGGCTGCGGCATTCTGGCAGCGGCGTGGGTTCGTCTCCACGCGAGACAGCGAGTACCAGCTTGTCCGCTCGATCGCCGACATCGCGGCCTCTCTCGACGAAGCGCGAACTTGACGCTGTCCCGCGTGGAACCCGGTCATTTCCTTAATGACCCCCGTCGGCGTGCATCCGCCGGATCCGCCGCACCGTCCACCACACGCCCACCAGCACCAGCGGCACCGCCAGGGCCGTCCCAACCGTCGCATCCACCGGCACGCCGGCATGGTGCACGCCCTCCAGCACGTGGTGGACGAGGCTCGCGACGTAGTAGGTGATCGCCGCGACGGAGAGCCCCTCCACGGTCTGCTGCAGGCGGAGCTGCAGCCGGACCCGGTCGTTCATCGCCTGGAGCTGGGCCTGGTTCTGGCGCTCAAGCTCGATATCAACCCGTGTGCGCAGCATCTGCGCGGCACGGGCGAGGCGGCGCGACAGCAGGTCCTGGCGGTCGGCGGTCACCAGGCAGGTCCGGATCGCCGGGTTGTAGCGCCGGGCGAGGAACGTCGACCAGCTGGTCTGGCCGGGCAGCGCGTGCTCGGCGGCGGCCGCGAGGCGCAGGCGCACCAATTCGTCGTAGGCCCGGGTCGCGCCGAAACGAAACATCGTGCGCGACGATCCGGCCTCGAGCTCGGCGGCGAGCGCGATCAGCTGGTCGAGGAGGGCGTGGTTCTCGGCGAAGCCCTCGCTGGTGCGCATCGCCTCCATCAGGGTGGGCAGCTCGGTCTCGATCCGCCGGATCGTCGGCCCGAGGCTCTGCGCCTCCGGCAGGCCGAGGAGCGCGAGGGTGCGGTAGGTCTCGATCTCGAGCAGGCGCTGCACCAGGGCGCCGGCGCCGAGCCGGCTCAGCCGCCGGTCGGCCACCACGATGCGGACGTAGCCGTGCGGATCGGGCTGGAAATCGGTGGCGATCACCGCCGCCCCGCCCTCGGCTTCCGCCATCGCCAGCGAGGCGGCGTTGAAGGTCGAGACGATCTCAGACGGCAGCCCGCCATCCACCGCGGGCAGGAGGTGCAGGTCGACCGCGACGAGGAGCGGGCCGGGCTGGGCCACCTCCCCCATCGCGCCCTCCAGCGCGTCGGGCTGGGGCTGGAAGGCGTGGCCGAGGGCGTCGCCGTATTCCCAGGTATAGGTGGTGAACTCGCTGTGGCTCTCCCAGCGAAGGACGGCGCCGGAGAAGACCACCCGGTGCTGCTTGGCCCCCGGCGCCGGGCCTGGATGGCCAAGGCCGGTGCAGTAGGCTTCCAGCGCGTCGCGGTCGGACGCGGCCGCCTCGCCGTCGGTCAGGAAGGCGTAGTGCAGGAAGCGGCGCGGCGTCTTGACCGGGGTGAACGGCCGGGCATGCACCTCCGCCAGCACCCGCGACCGCAGGGGATGTTCGCTCAGCCTCACGATACGGTCCGCCTCAGCATCATTCCGCCGGCCACGTTGGCCGGCCAGGTCGGCCAGTGCCGACGTGGTCACCGGTTCGGCGGCAAGCAGGATGCGAAATCAGGAGCCCGAGCAGAATTGCGCCATGCAGTTCGGCTTGGACCATCGCACGCGCCGAACCCGATGGCCACCGGCAACGCTTGGCGCAAGCACGGGCCGCCCGTCAACGGCCATTCACGCGCGGCGGGCGCGAGCGCCCGGGCGGCGCTGCGGCGCCGACTCCCGTCGGGATTGAGCTGTCGGAGTAATCTTTTTGGCACTCCCCTTGGGTTAAACGGCAGCGTCGGCCGTCGTCGGACGGTCCCGTGCCGGTTCATGTCGGCATGACGCTGCGGCCGTCGGACAGCGAGAGACTGGTCATGACCCTGGATGTCCCGACCCTGCTGTTTGCCGGCGTCACGGCGCGCTGCTGCTACGTTGTCGTGTTCCTGGTCTCAGGGCTGCGGCTGCGGGACGAGCCATGCCTGCTGCACTGGAGCGGGAGCGTCGCCTGCTCGATCATCGGCACGCTGATCCATTACGGCGACGGCGGCAGCGGCCGGACGCTCACACCCTTTGAGGGAGCCGTCGCGCATGCCTTCTTCGGCGGCAGCCTGGCATTGTGCTGGAGCGGGATGCGGCGGTTCCATCGCTTGCCGATCGACCTGCGCGGCGCGACCCTCGCCGCCGTGCTGCCCGGCCTCGCCTTCGCGGTCCCGCTGCAGCTCGGGTTCGGCCGGTCCGGCGCCTTGACCGGCGCCTTCGCGGTCCTGATCGTCCTCATCGTCGCCACGCTGCGGGAGTTGGCGCGGAACCGGAGCCGGGGCGCGGAATGGTCGCGCTACGTCGCGGCGAGCGGGCTGAGCGTCTACCTGGCGGCGTTCGCGACCTCGGTCGCCCTCTTCCTCGCCGGCCGGGAGGTCGGTGACGACGCGCAGAGCGCCAACGCCGCCCTGCTCATCGATCACGCTTGCAGCGTGCTGATCTATGTCGGGTTCCTGGCGATGGCGGGCGAGCGCTGCAACGCCCGCCTGACCGAGCTCGCGACCACCGATCCGCTGACCGGCCTGACGAACCGCCGCGGGGTGTTCCAGGCAATCGAGCAGGGCCGGATGCGGCCCGCCGCGGTCCTCCTCGCCGACATCGACAACTTCAAGGCGATCAACGACGGCAGCGGTCACGAGGCCGGGGATGCCGTGCTGGCCGAGTTCGCGGCGCGCCTGCGGCACGTCGCGGGTCCGCGCGCGCTGCCGGCGCGCTGGGGCGGGGAGGAATTCCTGCTTCTCCTGCCACCCCGGCTGGCCGGCGCCGGTGCCGATCTGGCGGAGCGCATCCGGGCGGCGACGGAGGCCGAGCCGTTCCGCGCCGGCGGGGCACCGCTCCGCGTCACCGTGAGCATCGGGATCGCGGCGGGCGGCGGCGACCTGGGCGCGCTGCTCCGGCGGGCCGACGGCGCCCTCTACGCGGCCAAGCGCGGAGGCCGCAACCGGACCTGCGCCGCGCCCGAGACCGTCGCAGGGGCGGTCGCCGAACCCGCGGCCGCGTGAGCGGGTCTCATACCCTCGCGCCTTCGCATCGACGCGTCGCTGCGAAGGCGACCGGCGCATCAGCGCCGGCGCCCATTCGGGCTTGCCTTGCGCCTTCGAACGCGTCCGTTCGAAGGTGCGGCGGTATCAGTGCCGGAAGTGACGGTGGCCGGTGAGCACCATGGCGAGGCCGGCCTCGTCGGCGGCACGGATCACCTCGTCGTCGCGCATCGAGCCGCCGGGCTGGATCACCGCCGTGGCGCCGGCCTCGGCCGCCGCCAGCAGGCCGTCGGCGAAGGGGAAGAACGCGTCGGACGCCACCACGGCGCCGCGGGCGAGGCTCTCCGGCAGGCCGGCGGCCTTGGCGGCTTCCGCCGCCTTCCAGGCGGCGATGCGCGAGGAATCGACCCGCGACATCTGCCCGGCGCCGATACCGACCGTGGCGCCGTCCTTGGCGTAGACGATGGCGTTCGACTTCACGTGCTTGGCGACCCGGAACGCGAAGCGCAGGTCCGACAGTTCGGCCTCGCTCGGCGCCCGCTTGGTCACGACCTTGAGCAGCATGTCGTCGACGACGGCGTTGTCGCGATCCTGCACCAGGAACCCGCCGGCGACCGTGCGCCAGACCTGGCCGGGCGCCCGAGGATCGGCGACGCCGCCGGTCGTGAGGAGGCGCAGGTTCTTCTTCGCCGCCACGATCGCGGCCGCCTCCTCGGTGGCGTCCGGAGCGATGATCACTTCCGTGAAGATCTCGACGATCTTCCGCGCCGCCTCCGCGTCGAGCGTGCGGTTGAGGGCGACGATGCCGCCGAAGGCCGAGACCGGGTCGCAGCGAAGTGCCCGCTCGTAGGCATCGAGGAGGCTCGCGCCTTCGGCGACGCCGCACGGATTGGCGTGCTTGACGATGACCACCGCGGCAGTGCGGGCCGGGTCGAACTCGCTCACGGCCTCGTAGGCGGCATCGGTGTCGTTGATGTTGTTGTAGGAGAGTTCCTTGCCCTGGAGCTGGCGCGCGGTCGCGACGCCGGGGCGCGGGGCGCCGGCGGTGCGGTAGAACGCGGCCTTCATGTGCGGGTTCTCGCCGTAGCGCAGGCCCTGGGCGAGGGTGCCGCCGAGCGCCCGGAAGGTCTGGGCCTCGGGCGCCGCCGCGATCTCGCCGGCGAGCCAGGTCGAGATGGCGGCGTCGTAGGAGGCGGTGCGGGCATAGGCTTTCTGGGCCAGCCGGCGGCGGGTGGCGAAGGTGACCGCGCCGTCATGAGCGTCGAGGTCGGCGAGCACCGCGCCGTAATCGGCGACGTCGACCACGACCGCCACGTCCTTGTGGTTCTTGGCCGCGGCGCGGATCATCGCCGGCCCGCCGATATCGATGTTCTCGATGCACTCGGCCGCCGGCTTGCCCGCCGCCAGCGTGGCCTCGAAGGGGTAGAGGTTGACGACGAGGAGATCGATCGCCGCGATGCCGTGGGCCAGCATGGCGGCCTGATGCTCCGGGTTGTCGCGGACGGCGAGCAGCCCGCCATGCACGCCGGGATGCAGGGTCTTGACCCGCCCGTCCATCATCTCGGGGAAGCCGGTAAGGTCGGAGACTTCCGTGACGGTCAGTCCTGCCTCGGCGAGCGCCCGGTGGGTGCCGCCGGTCGAGACCAGGGTGATGCCGCGGGCGGCAAGCGCCCGAGCGAACTCCACCAGCCCGGTCTTGTCCGAGACGGAGAGGAGCGCGCGGGAGATGCGGGACAGGTCGCTCGCCATGATGACACCGGGTCTTTCGGTCGTGGGGCGGGCCCGGAACGGAATCCGAGCCGGCACAGGAATTTCGGGCGCGCCTATCAGAAACCGCCGGTCGAGGCCAGATGTTGCGCCGCAAAACGACGTCGGACGTTTTCCCTCTTACTCGGCGGCATCGGCCGTGGAGGAGCGCGCCGTCACGCTTTCTGACGGATAGGCTCCGGGGGTCAGACTTGCTATGAGGGAGCCGGCCGCGCCCCAGCCCGGGAGCGGCCGGTCGCGCCACGGGAGGCGGTGATTTTCTCCGACAGTCCCTGGGGGACAGGCCTCGGCCTGTTCGCCATCGTGTTCCTGGTCTTCGCGAACGGGTTCTTCGTCGCGGCCGAGTTCGCCCTGGTGGCGGTCCGGCGCAGCCGGGTTCAGGAGCTCGTAGCCGAGAAGCGAGCCAATGCGGGTGCCCTGCAACGGGCGGTCGACAACCTGGATTCGCATCTGGCGGCCACGCAGCTCGGCATCACCATCTCGTCGCTCGCCCTCGGCTGGGTCGGCGAGCCGGCCCTGGCCCACCTGATCGAGCCGCTGCTGGCCTTCCTGCCGCAGGGCGTGAGCACGGTCGGCGCCCACGCGGTCGCGGTGGTGTTCTCCTTCGTGGTCATCACCTCGCTGCACATCGTGCTGGGCGAGCTGGCGCCGAAGAGCCTGGCCTTGCAGCGCAGCGAGCGCACGGCGCTCGCCATCGTGCGGCCCCTGCGCCTCTTCCTGCTGGTCTTCCGCCCGGCGATCTCCTTCCTCAACGGGCTCGGCAACGGCGTGCTGCGCCTATGCGGCCTGCAGCCGGGCTCCGGCGAGGGCTCGCTGCACTCCACCGCCGAGCTCTCGCTCCTCGTCGCGGCGAGCCAGGAGGCCGGACTGATCCAGGAGGCTCAGCAGGCCGCGGTGCAGCGCATCTTCGGCATCGGCGAACGGCGGGTGCGGGACATCATGACCCCGCGCCACGAAGTCGACTGGATCGACGTCGACGATCCCCGCGAGGCGGTGCTGGAGACGATCCGGGCCTGTCGCCACGAGCAGCTGGTGGCGAGCCGGGGCGAGATCCACGAGATCGTCGGCGTGCTGCGCAAGCAGGACGTGCTCAACCAGCTCCTCGACGGGGCGCCGATCACCCTCGATGCGATCATCCGCGAGCCGATCGTCGTGCACGAGGGCATGCCGATCCTGCGGGTGCTCGAGACCTTCAAGGCCAAGCCCGTCCGGATGGCGATCGTCGTCGACGAGTACGGCGACCTCGAGGGCATCGTCACCCAGACCGACCTCCTCGAGGCGATCGCCGGCGACATCCCGGAGACCGACGACGAGGAGCCGATGGTGGTCGAGCGTCAGGACGGCTCGCTGCTGATCGACGGGATGATGCCGGTTGTCGACGCCTTCGAGCGCCTCGGCCTTGCCGAGCGGCCCGATACGGACGACTTCTCGACGCTGGCCGGCTTCGTGATCTTCCAGCTCGGCCGCATCCCCACCGCCGGCGACGGGTTCGAGCGCAGCGGCTGGC
This sequence comes from Methylobacterium frigidaeris, assembly GCF_022179185.1. GTDB lineage: Bacteria > Pseudomonadota > Alphaproteobacteria > Rhizobiales > Beijerinckiaceae > Methylobacterium > Methylobacterium frigidaeris. The sequence goes on from NZ_BPQJ01000021.1 coordinate 105,786, forward strand.
GCTTCGAGGTGGTCGACATGGACGGGCGCCGGGTCGACAAGGTCCTGGCCGAAAGGGTGGAGGCCTGACTTCTTACCCAGCGTGAATCGGACTTGCAAACCTTCGCTGCCCGGTTACGTATCCGACTGCCAGATTATCCCGGGTCTCGCCTGCCAGACAGGATCGGGCGCCCGGCCTTCGACGGAGCTTCCCCGATGACCCTCAACCGGACCCTTCTGCTCGCTGCCGTCCTGGCCGCGCCGCTCGCCCTGCCCGCCTCGGCCGAGGCCAAGCCGAAGGCCGATCGCACCATCGCGGCCGTCGATACGGACTCGGACGGCACGATCGACCTCGCCGAGACCAAGGCCGCGGCCGGCGCGGTGTTCGACAAGCTCGAGAAGGATGCGGACGGCACCCTCGACGCCAAGGAGCTGCAGGGTCGCGTCAGCCGCAAGGACATGAAGCAGGCCGATCCGGACAATGACGGCACCCTGGACAAGAACGAGTACCTCGCCCTGGTCGAGGCCCGCTTCAAGCTCGCCGATCCGGACAACGACGGCACTCTCGACGCCAAGGAGATGCGGACTCCGGCGGGCAAGGCCCTGGCCCGTCTGCTGAAGTAACATTCGGTGATGGGCGGCCCGGCGCGGGCCGCCCGGAGCTCTGATTGGGGCGGCCCGGCGCGGGCCGCCCTCCCGTCAGGTTAGTCGCAGCGCTCGCTGTGGACGGTCTTGCTGTCGCCGAACTCGTTGGTCTTCTTGACGGTCTTGGTCTCGCAGCCGCCGACCGATCCGGTCGACTCGACGGAGCGCTTCTCGATGACGGTGCTGCGCTCCACCGGGGCGGAGTCACGACGGATCACCGTCACGTCCTCGGCGAGAGCCGGAACCGTGACCAAGGCGGCGAGGGTCGCGAGGGTGGCGAGGCGGAAAGACATGCCGGTCTCCAGGCTTCAGCGTTGAATCGCGCTACGAACGCCACGGTCAAGACGACGGTTCCATAGTTTTCACCAAGTCTCGCGGAGGTCCGGGCGCCATCCGGGGTGGTGAGCATTTCGGCCTTGCCGATGCCCTCAAAACGGCGCGAATGGCGGTTGAATTGCCGCAGCGCCGTGGGCCGGACCTCGAGCCGCACCGGCCGCAGGAGACCATCACCGTGCCCGCAGCCGGCCCCGTCGACCGCAGCTCACCGGGAGAGGCGGCGCAAGCCGGCTTCCCGGCGCGTCTCGCCGAATCCTGGCGGGCGGCCGGGCTGCCGATCCCGCAGCACGCCTGGTTCTGGATCGGCATCCTGCTGCTCAGCGCTGGGGCGGGCCTGCTCTATGACGCGCTGTTCCAGAACGGCATCCCGCTGGTCGCGGCGATCCACGGCTTCTTCATCGGCGCCTGCGCGCTGCTGATGGAGCGCGGCACCCTGCTGCCGCGGCTGCAGGCGCGCTTGCGCCGCCTCCCGACCTTCCTCTACGTGCCGATCGCCGAGCTCGCCTATGTCGGCATGATCACGCTCGGCCATGCCACCGGCGGGGTGATCGTCTGGGGCACGGGGCTCAGCCCCGAGCCCTTCGCGGTGGCGGTGGTGCCCTCGCTCCGGGTCCTGGTCTACGCGCTCGCCGTGTCGGCGCTCCTCGTCTTCGTGGTGCGGATGCGCGACCTCATCGGCGCCGAGGTCTTCGTCAACCTGCTGGTCGGGCGCTACCACCGGCCGGTGGAGGAGGAGCGCATCTTCCTGTTCATCGACGTCGTCGGCTCGACGGCCTACGCGGAGACGCACGGCGCCCTCAAGACCCAGGCCTTCCTCGGCGCGGTCTTCGCGACACTGGCCGAGCCGGTGCGGCGCTGCCAGGGCTCGACCGACGACTTCATCGGCGACATGGCGATGATTACCTGGCCGATGGCCCGCGGGCTCCAGGGCGCGCGCTGCGTCGCCTGCGTGCTGGCGATCCAGGACAGCCTGGCCCGGGATGCGGCGGCCTGGCAGGAGCGCTTCGGCGCCGTGCCGCGGATCCGCGCCGCCCTCCATGGCGGGCCGGTGGTCACCGCCGAGGTCGGGGTCGACCGGCACAAGATCGCGTATTTCGGCGATGCGGTGAACGTCACCGCCCGGCTCGAGGCCCTGTGCCGCACCCTCGATGCGCCGGTGCTCATCTCCGGCGACCTCCTGGCCAAGCTGCCGCGCCTGCCCGACGGCGTGCGGGCGCGGCCCTTGGGCGAGCACGCCGTGCGCGGGCGCGACCAGGTCCTGGCAGTCGCCGCCCTAGAGCACGCGCCGCGCGCCGGGCGCGCCGCCGCCTGAGAGCGAAGCGGGGCCGCTTCGCGAAGACCGGCGCGCCCTCCCCCGGATCTCGCGCGCCGTCACGCCTCAGTCATCGGCTCATTGCGGGCCGGAGGATGTCCGCTTTCGCCGGTCATCGCCGCCAAGCCGCTAACTTTCGTTGATCGAAAACCCGGTCCGCAGCCAGGGATCGGAGAACGCGGCCGCGCGAGGATCGCGATTCGCGACCGATCTCCTCGCGCATGATGAGATCGCGAGACATCATATGCGCCGGTAACCATCGGTGGACGTCTTACCACCTCACGGTTGCTGCCGCCGTGGCGCATCCTGCTGCCCGCCATTATCCACCAACGATGTATGTTCTTCCTCTCGTCCGAAAGGTGCTGTCGTCACGTGCGCGACATGAGCCGAAGAGGATGGTTCCGGCGCTTCACCCTCAGCCGAGTTGGACGGCCCTCCCGCCAACGGTGAGTGCAGCACAACCTCACCCTGCAACCGGCCTCAACAAGAAATTCGGCGAGCGATTGACCGCGAGCCGGCGTTGCTTCTTTTTTCCTTGCAGTTCCGGCGCCGACATCATAGTTGCACCGTTTAGCAAAGACAGGCAGGCCCTGCGGCAACCGAGTCCTGAAGAGGGAATGTCGAAGCGTCTTGCGGATCTACCCTGAACAGAGGGCCGTTGTGATGAGTGAGAGTGAGGCGTCGACGAACCATATCGGGCTCGCCGCGGATATCGTGGCGGCTTTCGTGAGCAACAATTCGGTTCCGGTCGCCGACCTGCCGGGCCTGATCACCTCGGTCCATTCCGCGCTGGACGGCCTCAACCGCGGCGCGGTGGCCGAGCCGTCCGAGCCCCTCACCCCGGCCGTGCCGATCAAGAAGTCGATCATGCCGGACTATCTCGTCTGTCTCGAGGACGGCAAGAAGTTCAAATCGCTCAAGCGCCACCTGCGCACCCGCTACGGTCTGTCGCCCGAGGATTACCGGACGCGCTGGAATCTCTCGCCCGACTATCCGATGGTAGCGCCCAACTATGCGGCGGCCCGATCGGAACTGGCGAAGACCATGGGTCTGGGGCAGCAGCGGCGTAAATCCCAGCGCGGTGGCGGCAGCATCGGGCACGACGAGGCGGAGGACTAATCCGCGGGCGGGCCGGAACGGCGCCCGAGAATACACGCTGTGCTTGTATTGGCTGGGCGTCCTAATCCCAGTCGGGATTAGGACGCTCGCCGACGAAGCAGTTGGCCCGGGGCTCGCCTTGCGCCCGCCGCAGCAGCGGCTCGGTCTCGCGCCCCGCCACCTCGCGGATGATCTTGGTGCGGATCGCCGCCGCGAACTGGTCGCGCTCGCGCACCGGCACCATGAAGCTGCCGCTGCCACCGATCACGCAGTCGCGGTAATACAGGTCGAGGTCCTTGATGTCCCAGGGCCCGCTGGGCTCGCGGATCATCAGCGGCAGGCCGTTGATCACGATGCCCTGGCCGACGGCATCGTCCCGCGCCTTGGTCACCGCACGGCCCTGGTTGTTCGGGCCGTCGCCCGAGACGTCGATCACCCGCCTCGTCGCGTCGAAGCCGCTGCCGGCGAGCAGGCCGGCGGAGAAGTCGATGGCGCTGGCGATCGAGGTCCAGGTCGAGCGCCGGGGCGGGCTCTGGCCCAGCTTCTCGGCGAAGCCGGTCGCCTCTTCGGGCCCGGCGATCAGCGTCCAGGGCACCACGACCCGCTGGTTGCCGACGCCCGCCCACTCGACGTACGTGACGGCGATGCGCCCGACCATGCCCTGGCGGATCGCCTGGTGCACCGCCGGATTGCGGAACGCCTCGATATAGCCCTCCCGCTGGACCGCCTGTTCGTCGCCGGTCATCGACAGGGAGACGTCGACGGCGAGCACCAGGGCGACGTCGACCTCGACCGGGTCGCCCCCCGCCCGGACGGGGGGGCCGGCCGTTCCCGCGACGAGCAGGCAGGCGAGAAGCGCGACGACGCGTGATCTCATCCGGGGACTCCCCTGCACCGGCCCGGACGGGCACCGGCGAAACGCCAGGATCGGATGCCCGGCGGCCCGAATGCAAGCGCCGCGAAGGCCTTGCCTCGACACGCTCCCGTGAGGCTGCGCGCCGCGCGTTCCGTCGGTGGGGAGTGCGACGCGTTCTGCTGTGGATGAGTCCGGGGACAGACGGTGTCTTAGGCTGGGGACAAGGAGGTCCGACAGAGAGTCCGGACCATTCGGCCGCGCCGCGCGGCACGAGCGTCGTTCTCGAGAAACTTGCCCGAGACTCTATGCCGATGCGCCGCCCCTCCAGCCTCGCCGACCGCCTGTTCTGGCCCATCGTGGCCGGGGGTGCGGCGAGCCTGTGGTTCGGCCCCAAGGCGCTCGCCGTCGCCGGTCTGGCGGTGCTGGCGCTGGTCGTGCACCGGCTCGGGCGCGGCGGACGCTTCCGGCGGCGGGTCCGGGCGATCGCCCGCCGGCACCGCGAGACCCTCGCCCTGCGCCGCCGGCAGGAGAGCTACGTCGATCCCTACGGCAACGAGATCCTCGATGGCTGGCTGCGCGAGCGCAGCTACTTCGCCGAGCGCACGGTGCTGCCGCGGCTGGAGGCCGCGGGCTACGGCGACCTGATCGAGCCGCGCTGGGACGAGATCCTGGACATCGTCGAGGCGGCGTCCTTGAGCGTCGCGGCGCCGGACGAGGCCGAGGCGCTGCCGGAGGACGGGCTCGCCTACGAGCGCTACTGCGCCGCCCTGCTCGAGCGGGCCGGCTGGGAGGCGCGCACCACGAAGGCCGCGGGCGACCAGGGCGCCGACGTGGTGGCGGAGCGGGACGGGGTGCGGCTGGTGGTCCAGTGCAAGCGCTACGCGAAGCCGGTCGGCAACGGCGCGGTGCAGGAGGTGGTGGCGGCCCGCAGCTACTGGAGCGCCGATTGCGCCGCCGTGGTGTCGAATGCCGGGTTCACGCCGGCGGCCCGCAAGCTGGCGGCGGCGACCGACGTGCTGCTGCTGCACCACGACGCGCTCGCCGCCCTCGGGGCGCGGCCGACGGGACGTCCGCGCTGAGCGGCCGCGGAGCCGCGACGGATCACGATTCCGGGCCTTCGATATCGCCCCGTGATCGGCGGGGAGCCGTATCGGGACGAGGCTCTAATGCGTCAGTGTGCAGAGATCCCAGATCCGCTTGAACTCCTGCTGCGCTCGTGCCCGCTGGTCCTCGATCGACACGACAGCGGGGCAGAAGACGTCGGGTTGATCAGCGGAGTCGCCCCGCATGGCGACGGCCTCGGTGCCATCGGCGAGGTCGCGTGCACCGAGCGGGGCCTGGAGAGGCTTCTGCTGCGACGCATCGAGCATGTCGAGCGGCCGGGACTGAGTCGGGGCCATTGTCATGATCGTTTCCTCCTCGTTGCCCTTGTTATGCCTAATCTTGCGGCCTCCACTGCCGCGATGCAATGCCTCCCGCCCGAGAAATGGTCACGGCTAAGCGTTTGCTCTATGCTGTCCCCGCTCGAACACAGCAGGTCGGCCCGATGAGCCACGGATTTCCGCCATCCGGAACGGCAAGCCTGCGCATCGGGCGGGCACGCTCCGGATCGGGGGAGCGGCGGTCGTGACCGGTCTGCGCCGCCTCGCCGGGATGCCGGGTCTCGCGCTGCGCGGGCTCGTCGGGCTGGTCTATCCCCCGAGCTGCATCGCCTGCGGGATCGCCACGGCGGTGCCGCACGCCCTCTGCGCCGGCTGCTGGAGCGAGATGCGCTTCATCGAGCGGCCCTATTGCGAGCGGCTCGGCACGCCGTTCTCGGTCGATCTCGGGGCGCCCGGCCTGCTCTCGCCGGCGGCGCTCTCGGATCCGCCGGTCTATCAGCGCGCCCGGGCGGTGGCGCGCTACGACGCCACGGCGCGACGGCTGGTGCAAAGGCTGAAATACGAGGACCGCCTCGACCTCGCAGGCGCTCTCGGGGCGATGATGGCGCGGGCGGGCGCCGAGCTCATGGCGGAGGCCGATGTCGTGGTGCCGGTGCCGCTCTGGCGCTGGCGGCTGTGGTGGCGGCGCTTCAACCAGGCCGCCCTGCTCGCCCGGATGGCTACGCGCGGCAGCAACGTGCCGGTGGCGCCCGAGCTGCTGGCCCGGGTGCGGCGCACTCGGGCGCAGGTGGGCCTGAGCCGTGCCGCCCGGGCCGAGAACCTGCAGGGTGCCTTCCGGGTACCGGAGGCAGGCCGGCCGCATCTGACCGGCCAGCGGGTCCTCCTCGTCGACGACGTGCTGACCACCGGCGCGACGGCGAACGCCGCCGCCCGGGCGCTGCTGCGCGGCGGGGCGGCGGCGGTCGACGTGCTGGTCTTCGCCCGCGTGGTGAGCGACGGGCGCGATGTCGTCTAAGCAGACTTGCATTGGCAAGCCAAAGAGTCGTCCGCTTGGATTCTTCTTTCGTTTCAGATTATCGTGGCAAAACCGGCAACCATTTTTGCGAAATCTGCTTCGCGGTCAGGTCAGGCGCGCTGCACACCCCCGATGACGCCGTCCGGCTTGGCCGACTCCGCGGCATCGACCAGGACCTTGCCGCGGGGGCCGACCCAGGCGCCGACCCACTTTCGCGACCATAGGGCGAGGCAGCCGAGCACCACCGCCGTGAAGGCGGCGTAGAACAGGAAGCCCGCCGCGAAGCCGCCGGTATACTGCTTCGACAGGCCCATGGCGTTCGGCAGGATGGCGCCGCCGAGCGCCCCGACCTCGCCGATCATCGAGCCCGCCACCGCAGTGTTGGTCGGCCAGCGCAGGGGCACGAGCTGGAACAGCGCGCCGTTGCCGGCGCCGAGCGCCGCGAAGCAGAACATGAACAGCAGCGTGGTGACGAACAGCGTCGGCGCCGCGGTGAGCATCAGGAACGAGCCGACGGCGGCGAGCAGCACCACGGTGAGGACCAGGATGCCGCCGATCCGGTCGGCGAAGTAGCCGCCGAGGATGCGGATGCCGGAGCCCATCAGGGCAGCCAGCATCGTGAGCCGCCCGGCCTCGATCTTGGTGACGGCGAACTGCTCGTAGAAGAAGGTCGGCAGGAAGTTCGACAGGCCGATGAAGCCGCCGAAGGTAATGACGTAGATCAGGTTGAAGGCCCAGCCGTCCTTCTCGAACAGGCAGGAGACGTGCTCCTTGAAGCTCTGGTGCTCGCGGTCCGGCGGCTCCTTGGCGAAGACGATCATCACGGCGAGCGGAATCAGCATGAACACGCCGGCGAAGCCGTAGACCGCCTGCCAGCCATAGGCCTGGGCGAGGGGCGGGGCGAACAGCACGGCGAGCACGGTGCCGGAATTGCCGGCCCCGGCGATGCCCATCGCCAGGCCCTTGTGCTCCGGCGGGAACCAGCCCGAGCCGAGGGAGAGCGCCACGCCGAACGAGGCGCCGGCGATGCCGAGCAGCACGCCCATGGCGAGCACGTCGTTGAACGAGTGCACAAGGAAGAAGCCGTAGGCCATCGCCAGGACGATCAGCGACATCTCGGTGATCGCGGCGTTCTTGCGCCCGATATACTGGGCGAGCACGCCGAGGGGGAAGCGCATGATCGCGCCAGCGAGGATCGGCAGCGAGATCATGAATCCGGTCTGAGCCGGTGTGAGCTTGTAGGTCTCGGTGATGAACGGGCCCATGGCACCGTTGAGCACCCAGATCGCGAAGCAGAAATCGAAGTACAGGAACGCAGCGAACAGGGTCGGGGGGTGACCCGACTTCATGACGGTCTTGAAACTGGCCATATCGGAGCCTCACGCAGCCCCCGCGGGGGGTCTTCGACGCGCTTCAGGGTGAGGACCGCGAGGCCCGGTGCGTCCCGGTCCCGGTCCTCAGTCTGTCGGACATCCCTGTCCAAGGCTCGGGCGTCTTTGCCCCGCGGGCCGTGAGGCCAGCCTGCGGGGGGATCTGCAGGTCTCGTGCCAAGTCTCTTACTAGGTCTTGCGCCAAGTGTGCACGAAGGTGATCCGGTCCTCGTGCCCTCCCGCCTGCCTTAAAGGCAGGCAAGCCTTGACGCAGCCGAGGGCAGCGGGCGCCTACACCCGCATGTCGAGCCGCTGACCCTGCCCGGGCGGGGCCGGGGCAGCGGCCGCCGGGGCCTTCGCCGTCTCGGCCACGAGGCCGGCGACGGAGCGCTCGGCGTCGAGCTGGCGGCGGACCGCGAGCGTCGCGACCTGCTGGCTGAAGGCGGCGCTCTGCTGGGAGAGGACGCTGGCGGAGAGGGAGGCGGTGTCGATGCTCATGCCGTCATCTTTGCGCCCGAACCCTGATCAGGCGGTGAAGGCCTCAGCTCAAGAGCTGCGACATCCGGGCCAGCGCGGCGGCGAAGCCGGCGAGCGGCACCGTGATGGTCTCGGCCTCGCCGTTGGGCTTGGTGCCGGTGACGCGCAGGTTCACGGCGGTCTTCATCGCATCGGTGGCGACGGTCGGGAAGCTGATCGGCACGATGCAGCCGGCCTGGACGCAGGAGGTGTAGGGCGCGCCCTTGCCGAGCGTCGCATCGTCGAGCTTGAAGGTCACGCCGGGATCGATCGAGAGTCCGAGCGGCATCAGCATCAGCCCGTTGCTGCGTCCGTCCTGGGGGGCGTTGAGCTCGATGCTGAAGCGGCGCTGCCCGGTCTGGGCCACGCCTTGCGCCTGCGAGAGCTGGCACTGGCGCTTCTCGTTCTCGCGGGTGCAGCTGATGGTCCAGTCGCCGTAGACCTCGCTCACCGCGCTCGCGCCGTTGGGCCAGGCGCCGGTCGGGGCCGCCACGGGCGCGGGCGCCGCCTCGGCCTTCGGGGCCGGCGCGGGCTTCGGGGCCGGGCGGCGGGGCGCAGGCTTCGGCGCGGCCTTGTGGGCCGGAGCCTCGGCCGCAGGCGCGTCGCCGGCGGGCTCCTCCTGGGCATGGGCGGCCCCTGCGACCAAGGCGGCGAGGACCAGGAGGCTGGCGAGGGACAGGCGGCAGGGCAACATGACGGAAATCCTCGGCACCCGTCCGCGGCGGGGCGCGAAGCGGGCTTTTGTCTCGCGGCTCCTCTAGAGCGAGGAGCGCCGGAAGGAAAGCCACCGCGGGCGCGATCCCGCTGTCATGCCTTTGAGATATCTTGGATTTATTCCAATCAGCCGCCGTCGCGTCAACCGATGTCCTCATGCCGGATCGGCGTCAGCCGATGTCCTCATGCCACGTGCGCCCGTCGCGCTCAATCAGCGCGATGGCCGCGGTCGGCCCCCAGGTGCCGGCCGGGTAGGGGCGCGGCGGCTCCGGACGATCAGCCCAGGCGTTGAGCAGGGTATCGGCCCAGGCCCAGGCGGCTTCCACCTCGTCGCGACGCATGAACAGGGTTGCGTTGCCGCGCACCACGTCCATCAGCAGGCGCTCGTAGGCGTCCGGATAGCGCTGGTTGAAGGTCTCCTCGAACGAGATGTCGAGGCCGGTCGCCCGCAGACGCATGCCGCCGGGTCCCGGCTCCTTCGTCATCACCTCGAGCTTGATGCCCTCCTGCGGCTGCAGCCGGATCACCAGGCGGTTCGGCTCGCGGGCGAACTCGTCCGAGAAGATGCTGAACGGCGAGGAGCGGAACTGCACCACGATCTCGGAGACCTTCTGGGGCAACCGCTTGCCGGTGCGCAGGTAGAACGGCACCCCGGCCCAGCGCGGCGTCATCAGCTCGAGCCTCAAGGCCACGAAGGTCTCGGTCAGGCTCGCGCGGTCCTCCGCCAGATCGGTGACGTAGCCGGGCACCGGCTGGCCGTTGACCGCGCCGGCGACGTACTGGCCGCGCACGGTGCGCATCGGCACCTCGTGGGCGGGGATCGGCTTCAGGGCGCGGAGCACCTTCAGCTTCTCGTCGCGCACCGCGTCGGCGTCCAGCGAGAGCGGGCTCTCCATGCCGAGCAGGCAGAGGAGCTGCAGCATGTGGTTCTGCAGCATGTCGCGCAGCGCCCCGGACGTGTCGTAGTAGCCGCCGCGGCCCTCGACGCCCACCGTCTCAGCCACGGTGATCTGCACGTGGTCGATCACGTCGGCGTTCCACAGCCGTTCGAAGATCGTGTTGGCGAAGCGGAGCGCCAGCAGGTTCTGCACCGTCTCCTTGCCGAGATAATGGTCGATGCGGAAGATCTGGCTCTCGGGAAAGACCTTGCCGACTTGGTCGTTGATGGCGCGGGCCGATGCGAGGTCGTGGCCGATCGGCTTCTCCAGCACGACGCGGGAGCGCTCGCCGATCAGCCCGTGGGCGCTGAGGTTGCGGCAGATCGCGCCGTACAGGCTCGGCGAGGTGGCGAGGTAGTAGGGCCGGACGTGGTCCGGGTGCTCGGCGAGCAGGTTCGCCAGATCCTCCCAGCCCGCTTCGCCTGCCCCATCCACCGCCACGTAGCGCAGATGGTCGAGGAAGCGCGTCACCGTGTCGGTGTCGCGGTCGGCCGCCGGGACGTGGCGCTCCAGGGCCGCGGCGGCGAGATCCCGGTACTCGCCAGTGTCGAGGCGGGTGCGCGCCGCCGCGATGATGCGGCTGTCCTCCGGGATCTGCCGGTCGCGAAACCGGTAGTAGAGCGCCGGCAGCAGCTTGCGCATCGTCAGGTCGCCGGTGGCGCCGAACACGACGGCATCGAAGGGGGCGACGGGAATGATCTTGTGCATCGGGTGACGGGTCTCCCGCTGAAGCCGGCCGGCCCTGCAAGGGGCTGGCCAAGCTGGATGTCTGGCGGATGCTCCTCGCGCCCGGCTGCCTCACGCGCCGTGGCGCCCCAAGCGGAGTTGCATGGCGCAGCTCTGCTCAGGCTCTTGTTTTTGCATCATTGTCGTCGCCGAACCGGCGACCACTTCGGCGCATGTGCCGAGGTCGATCAGAACGAGGCCGGCGTCGCCGCAGCCGCTTCGACGCCGCTATCCATCCCGGTGCCCCCGCCTTCGAGCGGCGCCGCCATATGCGCCGCGAAGGCCGCCTTGTGGTCGGGGTGCCAGCGCGACAGGGCCGGGCGGTTGCGGATCACGTCGTCGGCGGCCCAGCGTATCCGCTTCTCGTCCATCTCCCGGGTGGTCTCGTTGTCCGGGCAGAGGATGTAGAAGTCGCCGGCCGCCATCTTCCCGAGCATGAAGTCGACGGTCTCCTCCGGTGTCCAGGCGCCGGCCGGCTTCCCGGTCGCGCCGCGGGCACGGGTGAGGCCGGTATAGACGAAGCCCGGGATCAGCAGGTGGGCGGTGACGGGCAAACCTGTCTCGCGCAGCTCGTGCGCCAGAGCTTCTGTCGTCACCTTCACGCCCGCCTTGCTGACGTTGTAGGGCGTGTTGCCGGGCGGCGTGGTGATGCCCTGCTTCGAGCCGGTGACGATCACCGCACCGGGCTCCCCGGCCTCGATCATCCCCGGCACGAAGGCCTGGAGCGCGTTGACGACGCCCCACAGATTGGTGTCGAGGATGCGATGCCAGGTGGCGGCGTCGGAGAAGAAGCGCCCGCCGGCCTCAATGCCGGCATTGGCCATCAGCAGCGCGACGGGCCCGAGGGATTCGGCCTCCCGGCGCAGGGCTTGCAGCGCCTCCGGCTTCGTCACGTCAGTTGCCACGGCGCGGATATCAGCCTCTCCGCCCGGCGCCGCCGCTGCGACCATGCGGCCGGCCTGCTCCAGGGCCTCGCCCGGGAGGTCCGCCAGCGCCACCCGCATTCCCGCCCGAGCGAAGGCCTTGGCCGCCGCGAGGCCGATGCCGCTCGCCGCGCCGGTGACGACCGCGACGCGGCCCTTCGCGAGTGCGGGGTGGTGGGTCATGGTACGCTCCGCCTGGACATGAGGCTCGTTTCAGGGCGGCAGGTAGGCAGCCGCGCGGGAAACGCCACATGCGGCGGCGCAAAAATCGTACGGCGTCGTCTTCGCCGGGTCATGCCCGGCCTCCGCTGCCGGAGGCCGGGAGAGTACTCGATGCGGGCTCAGCGCACCTCACAAACCACCTCCACACCGATGCCGCCGCCGCGAGCGGCGGCGGCGAGCGGGAGTTTCGTGAGGGACGCCTACTCGCCCGACGACTCGGCGGGCTTCGGGAAGAGCTCGCCGGAGGGCTCGCCCCCGCCCTCGGTCCCTTCGAACCGGGTGCGGCGGCGGCGGCGCGGGCGCGGCGCCGGGGCGTCGGCCTCCGCCTCGACCGGTGTAGCGGGGGGCGCCGGCGGCGCTTCCTCGACCGGAGCGGGCGCAGGGGAAGCGGGACGCACCGGAGTGGTCAGGAAGGCCGGTAGGCCGGTCGGCTCGTCGGCGGCTAGGACCGGCTCGGAGCGGGGCTCCTCGCGGCGGCGCTCGCGGCGGAACTCGGAGCGGCCGCCCTCACGGTAGCCGTCCTGGCGCGGGCTCTCCTGGCGAACAGGCTCCTGCCGCACGGCTTCCTGCCGCGGCTGCTCGGCGCGGGACGGATCCTGACGCTCGGCGCGGTCCAGGCGCTCGGGACGATCCTGCCGCTCGGTGCGCTGCTCGGCACGGTCCTGGCGGTCGCGCTGCTGGCGCTCCTGGCGGTTCTGGAAGCGCTCGCGGCGCTCCTGCCGGTCGGGCCGGTCCTGACGCGGCTGATCCTGGCGGTCCTGCCGGTCGAAGCGGGACGGGCGGTCGTCGCCGCGCGTGTCGTAGGGCTGCGGCTGCTGGCCAGGATCGCCGTAATCGTCGGCGGCGCCGTAGCCGGACTGGGCGTAGCCGTTGACGCCGCCGCGCTCCTGTTGCGCGTAGCCGTTCGTCGGCGCGGCCTCGTCGTCGCCGTCGTCCTCGTCATCGTAGCCCTGGCGGCCGTAGGTGCCGCCATATTGCTGGCGGTACTGCTCGTTCGCGGCGGCGATGATGCGGAAATAGTGCTCGCCGTGCTGGAAGTAGTTCTCGGCCATCACGGGGTCGCCGCTCGCCTGGGCGTCGCGGGCGAGCTGGGCGTACTTCTCGGCGATATGCTGCGCCGTGCCGCGGATCTTCACGTCGGGGCCGTTCGACTCGTAGGCCCGGGTCAGCGGGTTCGGCCCCTTGTTGTTGCTGCGGTTGCGGCCACGCATACGCCTGTTCTGGTTCGGTCTCATCGGCCTCGACTGACCCTCTTCGACGACTTGAAGGGCGGGACTTCACGCGCGCGGCGGGTCTTCGTCCGCGGAGCCGGGCGGCCTCTGTCGGGCCATGTTCCGTCTCCCCAGCGATGTCCGCCTTGCCCTGTGCGACCGCGGGCCGTCTCACGGTCCGGCCGCCGTCGATCCACAGATGCGGGGCACCGGACCGCCTACGCGCTCATGGGTCTGCCCGGTGGTGGAAGATCGTCCAAAGGTCCGCGCTCAATGTCGCGCCCGAGAACTGAGCCTGGCTGTGTTGTCCGGACCGTTCACGATCTGCCCCGGGACGTTAGCGGGTTCGGCCGGCGACGCCAAGTGACTTCGCGCCGATTTTGCGCACAAAGGCCACAGGAACCTCAAGATTCCACATCAGCAATCGATCTCCGCGGTCATGGCGACCACCCGCGGGTGTCCCGCGAGGTCGCGCCACACCTGCGCGCTCAAGCCCTGGGCGGCGGCGAGCTGACGCAGCGCCTCCTCCTGGTCGTAGCCGATCTCCACCAGGAGATGCCCGCCTGGGCCTAACAGCCGCGGCACCTGGGTCAGGATGGTGCGATAGGCGTCGAGCCCGTCGGGGCCGCCGTCGAGGGCGAGGCGGGGATCGTGATCGCGCACCTCCCCGGACAGGCCGGCGATGACCTCGCTCGCGATATAGGGCGGATTCGCCACCACGAGATCGAACGGCCCGGCCAGGGATGCGGCCCAGTCGCCGCAAGCGAAGGCGGCGCGGTCGGCGACGCCGTTGCGGGCGGCATTGGCCCGGGCGGTGCGCAGCGCGCCGAGGGACCGGTCGAGGCCGAGACCGAAGGCCAGCGGCCACTCGGTCAGCAGAGCCACCAGGATGCACCCCGAGCCGGTGCCGAGATCGACGAGGCGGTGCGCGCCGTCCGACCTCAGGCCGATTGCCGCCTCGACCAGGGTCTCGGTGTCGGGGCGCGGCACCAGGGTCTCGGGCGAGAGCCCGAACGGCAGGCCCCAGAACTCCCAGGCGCCGATGACCCGCGCCACCGGCTCGCCGGCGAGGCGGCGGGCGAGGTACGTGCTCAGGCGTTCGGCCCCCTCTTGCCCGACCGGCTCGGCCCCGCGCAGCGCGAGATCGGTGGCGGTGATGCCCAGCGCCTCCTCGACCAGGATCCGGGCGTCGAGGGCGGCGGTCTCGATGCCTCTGGCGGCGAGCTCGTCCGCGGCCCGGGCCCGGGCCGCGATCCGGCTCGTCCCCGGAGCAATCGCGATCACGCCATCCCCTCGGCGGCGAGGAGCGCAGCCTGATGCTCGGTGATCAGCGCATCCACCACCTCGTCGAGGGCAGTGCCGGCCATCACTTCCTCGAGCTTGTAGAGGGTCAGGTTGATGCGGTGGTCGGTCACCCGGCCTTGCGGGAAATTGTAGGTGCGGATCCGCTCCGAACGATCGCCGCTGCCGACCTGGGCCCGCCGGTCCGCCGCCCGGGCGGCGTCCTTCTGGCTGCGCTCCTGGTCGTAGAGCTTGGCCCGCAGCAACGCCATGGCGCGGGCCCGGTTCTTGTGCTGCGAGCGCTCTTCCTGGACGAAGATCACGATGCCGCTCGGCACGTGGGTGATGCGGATCGCCGATTCCGTCTTGTTGACATGCTGGCCGCCCGCTCCCTGCGCCCGCATCGTGTCGATCTTCAGGTCGGATTCGTTGACCTGGATGTCGACCTCTTCCGCTTCCGGCAGCACCGCCACGGTGGCGGCGGAGGTGTGGATGCGACCTTGCGTCTCCGTGTCGGGCACGCGCTGCACCCGGTGGGCCCCGCTCTCGAACTTCAACCGGGCGAAGACGCCCCGTCCCTTCACCTCGGCCACGACCTCGCGGTAGCCGCCCATCGTGCCGGGGCTCTCCGAGATGACCTCGACCCGCCAGCCCTTGAGGTCGGCGTAGCGCGAGTACATCCGGAAGAGGTCGCCGGCGAAGAGCGCCGCCTCGTCGCCGCCGGTGCCGGCGCGCACCTCCAGGATCGCGCTCTTCTCGTCGGCTGCGTCCTTGGGCAGGAGCAGGAGCTGGAGTGCCCGGGCGGCAGCGTCGCGGGCGGCCTCGGCCTCCGGCTTCTCCTCGGCGGCGAGGGCCCGCATCTCGGGATCACCCTCCTCGATCATCTCCTCGACGCCGCGCAGGGCGGTCTCGGCGGCCCGGAAGGCGCGGATCGCCTCCACCACGGAATCGAGGTCGGAGAGCTCGCGCGAGAGCTGCACGAAGCTCTCGGCGTCGGACTCGCCGGCGCTCAGGGTGGCGGTGACGATGTCGTGGCGGGCCAGGATGGCGTCGAGACGGTCGGACGGGATCGCGATCATGAACGGGATATGGCCATTGGCGACGGACGGGTCATCCGGGGCGGCCCGCGCCTGGTGCCGGAGATGGTGCCGCGTATAGCAGGTCTGCGGGGGTTGGGGAGTCGGCGCGGCCTCGCAACCTCTTGCACCATGGCAGTTCGCATGCCGTTCGACGCGCCCGAGCCGCCGGCCGACCGCGCTGGCAGGACGCTTGCTGGTCGGTCCGGCCTACCGGGGAGCCGACCATGACGGGCGCGACCATGCTGAAGGATCTGTTCGATCGTTGGGAACGGGTCTGGCACGAGGGGGCCTTCGACCTCGTCGAAGCCTGCATCGCGCCGCATTACATCCGGCACGACGAGACGGGCGATCGCACCGTCCCCCGCGAGGACTACGCGGCCGAGCTCTCACGCTTGAGGGAGGCGCGCCCCGATATCAGGATCATCGTGTACGACCACAGCTTCGACGGCGACCGCGCCTGGTACCGCTTCACGATGCGATGGACGGATCTCGAGAGCGGCGAGGTGCGAATCCGTGCCGGCCTGCAATCCTACCGCACGGAGGCGGGCCGGCTGGCCGAAACCTGGGTCATCATGCAGCCGATCGGCTCGGCCTGGGGCGATGCCGTGGCGCAGGCCAGCTGGACGAGCCGCGTGCACGGCCGGTAGGCCGCCTCGGGAAGGGCGGCTCGGTCCGACGCAGCGGTCCTGGACAAGAGCTGCCCCGCCAGTTCCTGCGAGCGCGAGCCCCTTTGCGGATGAGGGCCGCATGCCCAATCTTCTAGGCGAGGGCCGCGGGTGGCAGCCCGCGCCCCCTCTTGTCAGGTGGACGTCATTACATCAGCCCGAGCGTGATAGTGAAGACCCATCCGGTCGGGCTGATGTAATGACGGTGATCGTCACGAACGGCCAGCCGTTCGCACGTCTCACCCCATCCCCGATCTGCGCAAGCTCGAAAGGCGACGGCCGGCGAACTCCGCCGCAAGCCCCGGTGCCCTAGAGCCTTCGCTGCCAGAGAGGATCTTTCCCAATGTCACAATGATGGCACGCAGAGATTGCCGATTCCCGTAGCCGGCGCTCGTCAGACGGGCACGCCGTGCGCTTCCGCGAAGGCGGCGAGGGCCGGGCGCAACGACGCCCCGTCGCGGGTCCGCGCCAGTTCCTGTTCCAGGAAGGCCGAGACGGCGCCGGCATCGAGTCCCAGCACCATCGCCTTCACCGGGCCCAGGGAGGCCGGGGACATCGAGAGGGCGCGGAAGCCCAGCCCGATCAGCGCCATCGCCTCGAGCGGCCGCCCGCCGATCTCGCCGCAGACCGTGGCCGGGGTGCCGGCGGCCTTCGCCCGCTCGGCGATCAGCCGGAAGGCGCGGAGCGCCGCGGCGCTCAGGGGGTCGAAGCGGTTGGCGACCTGGCGGTTCTCGCGGTCGACCGCGAACAGGAACTGCATCAGGTCGTTCGAGCCGACCGAGAGGAAGTCGGCCTCCGCCGCGATCTCGTCCATCTGGAACAGGAGCGAGGGCACCTCGACCATCACGCCGAGCCGGCAATCCGCCGGAAGCGGGTGGCCGTGGCGGGTGAGGTGGGCCTTCTCGCGCTCGACGATCGCGCGGGCCTGGACGAATTCCTCCACCGTCGCGACCATCGGGAACATGATCTTGAGCGGCCGTCCGCGGGCGGCCTTGAGCAGCGCGCGCAGCTGCATCCGCAGGAGGCCGGGCCGGTCGAGGCCGATGCGGATCGCCCGCCAGCCGAGGGCCGGGTTCTCTTCCTCCAGCGCCTTCATGTAGGGCAGCACCTTGTCGCCGCCGATGTCGAGGGTCCGGATCGTCACCGGCAGGTCGCCGACGGCGTCGAACACCGCCTCGTACAGGATCTGCTGCTCGGCCGCCGTCGGCATCCGCTCGGCCACCATGAATTGCAGCTCGGTGCGGAACAGCCCGACGCCCTCGGCCCCGGTCTCGTTCAGGTGCGACAGGTCGACGATCAGGCCGGCATTGAGCTGCAGGCCCACGGCGACACCGTCGCGGGTGACCGCCGGCACGTCGCGCAGCGAGCGGTACTGCTCCTGACGCCGGGCCCGCAGCCGCGCCTTCTCGGCATAGGCTGCCTCGATCTCGGGACCCGGCCGGATCTGGATCTCGCCCGTCCCGCCATCGACGATGATGGCGTCGCCGGTCTCGACGAGGGCCGTGGCATTGGCCACCTCGCCCACCGCCGGGATGCCGAGCGCGCGGGCCACGATGGCGATGTGACTCGTCGGCCCGCCCTCCTCCAGCACCACGCCGCGCAGGCGGGCGCGGTCGTAGTCCAGCAGAGCCGCCGGGCCCATCGAGCGCGCCACCAGGATGGCGTTCTCGGGCATCGCGTCGGGCCCGACTGTCGGGTGACCGACGAGCTGACGCAGGAGCCGGTTGGCGAGGTCGTCGAGATCGTGCAGGCGCTCGCGCAGGTAGGGATCGCTCTGGCGCAGCATCCGGGCGCGGTTGTCCGACTGCACCCGCTCCACCGCGGCTTCCGCGGTCAGGCCCGAGAGGACCGCCTCGCGCATCCGCCTGAGCCAGCCCTGGTCGTGCGCGAACATCCGCACTGTCTCGAGCACCTCCCGGTGCTCGCCGGCCCCCGCCACGTCGCCGCGCTCGACGAGGTCGTCGATGGCCGCCCGGACCTCGGCGATGGCCGTGTCGAGGCGCGAGGCCTCGCGCTCGACATTCTCGGCGATCAGGTTGCGCACCACGATGCGCGGCTCGTGCAGCACCACGTGGCCGAGCCCGACGCCGTCGGCGAGGGCTACGCCGCCCTGGCTGAGCGCCCGGCGCGAGGCGCTGACCGTGCCGGGCGAGAGCGCCTGCAGCTCGCCCGAGGCGATCATCTCCGCCAGCACCATGGCGGTGGTCTGAAGCGCCTCGATCTCCTCCTCGGAATAGACCCGGTAGGTGCGGTTCTGCACCACCAGCACGCCGAGCGTGTTGCCGGCCCGCAGGAGCGGCACGCCCAGGAAGGCATGGTAGACCTCCTCCCCGGTCTCGGGCCGGTACGAGAAGGCAGGGTGCGACTGGGCGTCGGAGAGGGAGAGCGGCTCGGCGGTGGCGGCGATGAGGCCGACCAGGCCCTCGCCGGCCCGCATGGTGGTGAGGTGCACCGCCTCGCGGTTGAGGCCCTCGGTAGCGAAGAGTTCGAGGTTGCCGTCGTCGCGCAGCACGTAGACGGAGCAGACCTCCGCGACCATGTTGGACGCGATCAGGACAACGATGCGGTCGAGGCGCGCCTGCGGGCCGACCGGCTCCGCCATGGCCTCGCGAAGGCGGCGCAGTAGCAGGCGCGGGCCTCCAGGCGCTGCGGGCATCGTGTCGTGTTCCACCCTTTAGCGAGCCGGACCCGGCGCAGCGCAACCCTGAGGCTGAACCTGCGCAGGCCTGACGCATCGGCCCCGTCATCGCCGTATAGCGAGTCCAGCGCCCGGCCGGCAAGCGACCTTTCCGGCAAGCGACCTTTGGGGGGCGGGGCCGACGCCCCGCCCCGTCACGCCTTGTCGAGACCGTACAGCGAGTGGAGCGTGCGCACCGCGAGCTCCGTATAGGCGGCGTCGATCAGCACAGAGAACTTGATCTCGGAGGTGGTGATCGCCCGGATGTTGATGCCCTTCTCGGCCAGCGCCCGGAACGCCTTGGCGGCGACACCGGCGTGGCTGCGCATGCCGACGCCGATCGCCGAGACCTTGACCACGTCGGTGGCGCCCTCGATGCGCTCGAACTCGACCGCGCCGCGTTGCGCGTCGAGGATCGCGCGGGAGCGCTCGTAATCCGCGGCCGGCACCGTGAAGGTCATGTCGGTGGCCGCGCCATCGCCGGACACGACCTGGATGATCATGTCGACGTTGATGTTGGCGTCGGCCAGGGGGCCGAAGATGGCGGCGGCGATGCCGGGCTTGTCCTTCACCCGGCGAAGAGTGATCTGGGCCTCGTCCTTGGAGAAGGCGATGCCCGTGATGATCTGCTGTTCCACGATATCGTCCTCGTCGCAGATGAGGGTGCCGGGGCGGGCGTCGTCGGGGTCGTCGAAGGAGGAGCGCACGGTGGTCGGCACCCGGTGCACCATCGCGAGCTCGACCGAGCGCACCTGCAGCACCTTGGCCCCGAGCGAGGCCATCTCGAGCATCTCCTCGAAGGCCACCCGCTCGAGGCGCTGGGCCTTCGGCACCACCCGCGGATCGGTGGTGTAGACGCCGTCGACGTCGGTATAGATGTCGCAGCGCTCGGCGCCGACCGCCGCCGCGACCGCGACCGCGCTGGTGTCGGAGCCGCCGCGCCCGAGGGTGGTCAGGCGGCCGGTCTCGGCATGGATGCCCTGGAAGCCGGCGATCACCGCGACCTCGCCGCGCCGGAAGCCGGCGTCGAGGCGGGCGCCGTCGATGGCCTGGATCCGGGCCGAGCCGTGCTGGTCGGAGGTCTCGATCGGGATCTGCCAGCCCTGCCAGGAGCGGGCCTTGAGGCCCATCTCGTTGAGCACGATGGCGAGCAGGCCCGACGTGACCTGCTCGCCGGAAGCGACGACCGCGTCGTACTCGGACTGGGCGTAGAGCGGCGAGGCGTCCTTGCACCAGGCCACCAGCTCGTTGGTCTTGCCGGACATCGCCGAGACGACGACCGCCACCTCGTAGCCGGCCCGCACCTCGCGGGCGACGTGGCGGGCGACGTTGCGGATGCGGTCGACCGTGGCGACGGAGGTGCCGCCGAATTTCATCACCAGGCGGGGCATGGGGATCCGATCGAACAAACTGTCTTCTGCCGCAGCGCGAGGCTGCGGGCGTCCGGCGGGTACAAGCGGGCCGGGGCGGTGTCAACGTTACGAGCGTGCGCGACATATCACGGCGGTTGGCCGGAGGCGGCGGCTGCGCTACCTCGGCGGTCGAGACGAGAACTCCATGTCCTGCAGGAAGGCCTGGCGCCGATGAGCGAACCGACCGGACCCTCGATCGACCGCGACGAGGTCGCCCGCTTCGATCGCCTGGCCGCGACTTGGTGGGACGAGGCCGGGCCGATGCGGGTGCTGCACCGCTTCAACCCGGTGCGCCTGACCTATATTCGCGACACGGTCTGCCGGCATTTCGGCCGCGACCCGCTCGCGCCGCAGCCGTTGTCGAGTCTCAGCCTCGTCGATGTCGGCTGCGGCGGCGGCGTCCTGTCGGAGCCCCTGGCGCGCCTCGGCGCCGAGGTGACCGGGCTGGACCCGGCCGTCACCAACGTCAAGATCGCGCAAGCCCATGCCGACGAGGCCGGCGTGCCGGTGCGCTACCGCGCCGAGACGATCGAGACGGTGGTGGAGGCGGGCGAGCGCTTCGACGTGGTCTGCGCCATGGAGGTGGTCGAGCACGTCACCGACATGCCAGCCTTCGTGCGCAGTGCCTGCGCGGCGGTGAAGCCCGGCGGCCTGTTCTTCGCCGCCACGATCAACCGGACGATGCGCTCCTTCGCGCTCGCCATCGTGGGGGCGGAATACGTTCTCAACTGGTTGCCGAAGGGCACTCACGACTGGGACAAGTTCGTCACCCCGGACGAGCTGCACGACGCCGTCGAGGCGGGCGGTCTCTCGGTCACCGACACGACCGGCGTCGTCTTCAACCCGCTCACCAGTCGCTGGAGCGCCGCCCGCGACACGGCGGTGAACTACATGATCGCGGCCGAGCGGCCGCGCGCCTGACGCGGGCAACCCCGACCCGTCCCTCCCGGTTGTCGCAGCGAGACGAGGAGAGGGGTTCATGCTGGAGAAGATTCCGCACGTCGTGGGCGAGGCTTTGTCGGGCCTGCGGGCCGGTATCGGGAAGACCGCCTGCCACGCCGAGTTCGAGGGCGCACCCGACACGATCCGGGTGACGAGCCCTGCCTTCGCCGACGGGGCCGCCATGCCGGCCCGCTTCACGCAGGACGGGGAGAAGCTGTCGCCGCCCCTCGCCTGGAGCGGCGTTCCGGCCGGCACAGCCGCCCTCGTGCTTCTGGTCGAGGATGCCGACAGCCCGACGCCGAAACCGATCGTCCACGCCATCGCGTGGGACCTCGACGCGACGGGCGACGGCCTTCCCGAGGGCGCCCTGGCAAGCCCCGGCTCCGACGGCACGGTCGAGGAGATCGGCAAGAACACCTTTCTCAAGGCCGGCTACCTGCCGCCCGATCCGCCGACCGGCCACGGCCCGCACCGCTACCTGTTCCAGCTCTACGCTCTCAACCGGCATCTCGGGCTCGACGGCATTCCCGGCCGCGGGGCCCTGCTGGAGGCCATGCACGGCCACGTGCTGGCCAAAGGCGTGCTCATCGGCACCTACGAGCGGCGCTGACGGCCGAGGTCCCGGCTTGCCAGCGGACGCGGCCTGGCCCACGACTCCACGTCAGGCCGCCGGCGTGCGGCGGGGAGGATGTTCGGCGATGAAGGCACTCCTGTGCAAGGCGCTCGGCGGCCCGGAGGACCTGGTGATCGAGGACGTGCCGGATCCGGTGCCCGGACCGGGCGAGGCCCTGGTGCGGGTGACGGTCGCGGCGCTCAATTTCTTCGACACGCTGATCATCGCCGGCCGCTATCAGGTGAAGCCGGACCTGCCCTTCTCTCCGGGTGCCGAGGCTTGCGGCGTCATCGAGGCGCTGGGTCCCGGCGTCGAGGCCTTCCGGGCCGGGGAGCGGGTCATCGTCCATCTCGGCTACGGCGCCTGCCGCGAGCGGGTGGTCGCGCCGGTCTCCGGCCTCACCCGGGTGCCGGAGGGCGTCAGTGACGAGCAGGCGGCGGGCCTCTCCGTCACCTACGGCACCTCGCTGCACGCGCTGCAGGATCGGGCCAACCTGAAGCCCGGCGAGACTCTGGCAGTGCTGGGCGCCACGGGCGGCGTCGGATTGGCGGCAGTGGAACTCGGCCACGCGATGGGCGCGCGGGTGATCGCCTGCGCCTCCTCCGCCGAGAAGCTCGATCTCGCGAAGGCGCACGGCGCCGACCTCACCCTCGACTACAGCCAGGAATCTCTCCGCGACGGGCTGAAACGGCTCGGCGGAGAGGCCGGCATCGATGTCGTGTACGATCCGGTCGGCGGCGCCTACTCGGAGCCGGCCCTGCGCTCGCTCAACTGGAAGGGCCGCTTCCTGGTTGTCGGCTTCGCGGCCGGCGAGATCCCGAAGATCCCGCTGAACCTGGCGCTTCTGAAAGGCATCGACATCCAGGGGGTGTTCTGGGGCGCGTTCCTCAAGCGTGAGCCCGAGGGCCACGTCGCCAATCAGGCTCGCCTGCTGGCGCTGGTGAGCGAGGGACGGCTCTCGGCCAAGGTGCACGGCGTCTACCCGTTGGAAGAGGCCGCGTCCGCCCTCGGCATCCTGGCGCGCCGCGAGGCGATGGGGAAGGTGCTGCTGCGGCCCTGAACATCCCCTCCCCTCCCGAACCGGGCGGGGTCAGATGGCAAGGTCTCGATGTCCGATCGGGAACAGTTCGAGCGCCGGGCCGTTCCCAGCGTAGCCTTTTCATTCCCGAGCGTCAGGACGGAGACACCGTGGGCGACATCATCCGCATCATCCTGCTCGTCGTAATCCCGCCGCTCGGCGTGCTGTTCACCGTCGGGTTCGGCCTGCAGTTCCTTCTCAACATCGTGCTGACGCTGTTCGGCTACATCCCAGGTCTGATCCACGCCATTTGGGTCGTAACGCGCCGCAACTACTGATACCGCCGCACCTTCGAACGGACGCGTTCGAAAGTGCCAGGCAAGCCCGAATGGGCGCCGGCGCTGATGCGCCGGTCGCCTTCGCATC
>NZ_BPQJ01000022.1:0-57830 GCF_022179185.1 Methylobacterium frigidaeris
AGCGCCGGCGCCCGTTCGGGCTTGCCTTGCACCTTCGAACGCGTCCGTTCGAAGGTGCGGCGGTATAAGGCGGGAGCGCCCGGCCCCTCGGCCGGGCGCTCCCGTCACGCGTCTCAGGCCGAGAGCGTCGCGTTCAGGCTGATCTGGGCGTTGAGCACCTTCGAAACCGGGCAGTTCTTCTCGGCGATGCCGGCGAGCTCGTCGAACTTCGCCTGATCGATGCCCGGGATCTTCGCGGTCAGGGTGAGGGCCGACTTCGTGATGGTGAAGCCGTCGCCGTCCTTCTCCAGGGTCACCACCGCCTCGGTGCGCAGCTCGTCGGCGGTGAAGCCGGCGCCCTGGAGCTGGAAGGCCAGCGCCATGGTGAAGCAGCCCGCATGCGCGGCGGCAATCAGTTCCTCCGGATTGGTGCCCGGCTCGCTCTCGAAGCGGGTGTTGAAGCCGTAGGGATTGCTCGACAGCACGCCCGATTGGGTGGTCAGCTGACCCTTGCCGTCCTTGCCGCTGCCCTGCCAAACGGCGTTCGCCTTGCGGTTCATGCTCGTCTCCCGTGAACTGGAATGGAACGCGGCGGAGCCGTCCCGGCGCCCGCTCACGCGCACAGGTAGGTCACGGCACGGCAAGGTCATCCTCCGGATCCGCATCGATCACCCGGCGGGCGAGGGCGAGCGCGAATCCCGCCCGCGCCATGGCGGCGAGGTCGCGCTCGCGCGCGGCGGCCCGGGCCGGCGGCTGACGGAAGGGCCCGAGGCGGCGGCGCCTGGCGTAGGCGAAGGCGGCCTCGTCCTCGCCCCCGTCCTCCTCCTCCGCCAGAGCCGCGCCGACGATGTCGCGATCGACCCCCTTGGCGGCGAGCTTGGCGCCGATCGCCCGCGCCGAGCCGCCGCGGCGGCGCAAGGAACGCACCTTGGCGGCCGCGAAGGCGGCGTCGTCGACGAGGCCGGCCCCGAGGGCGCGGGCCATCACCGCCTCGACCATCTCCGAAAAATCGTCCGGCGCCTCGCCGCGCAGGCGGCAACGGGTCTCGACCCGGCGTTTCAGCACCCGGCGCAGCATCTCGGCCGAGGCGCCGTAGCGCTCAAGGTAGTACAGGGCCGCCCGTTCGAGATAGGCCGGCGTGATCGGCCGCGCCGCCCTCAAACCGCCATCGCGGCCGGGTTCATCGGCCCCGTCCCGGATCGCCTCCGTCCCGCCGGGGGCGTCCGCCCCAGGCCCACGCGAGGGGTGATGCCGGCGTTTCTGCACAAGCGTGAATCCTTCTTCCTCCTGGTCGCCCTCGCCCTTGGGGCTGTGGCCGGCGCGGTGCTCTACCTGTCGCGGCCGACGACCCTGCGGGTCGCGGTCGGCCCGCGGGACCGGGTGGAAACGCACCTGATCCAGGCCTATGCCGACGCGCTCGCCCGCGCCCGTGAGGATATACGCCTCGAGGTCGTTCCTTACGACGACGTGCGCGACAGCGCCGCGGCCCTGCAGAGCGGCCGGGCCGATCTCGCGGTGGTGCGGCCCGACGTGCGCCTGCCCGAGAACGGCCTGACGCTGGCGGTGCTGCACGACGAGGCGCTGGTGGTGGCGGCTCCCCCGGATTCCGGTATCCAGTCCTTCCCTGACCTCGCCGGCAAGCGGCTCGGCCTCGTCGCCCATCACGGCGCCGACCAGCCGCTGGTCGCGAGCCTGCTCGCCTACTACGCCCTGACGCCGGCGCCCGCCGGGGCCGCACCGGCCCCGGCCGATCCGGGGGGCACCCTGCCCGCGGCCGCCGGCAGCGTCGCCCTGGTACCCCTGCGCGCCTCCGAGATGGCGGCGGCGCTGGCCGAGAACCGGATCGACGCCGCCGCGGTGATCGCCGCGCCGTCGGCGAAATCGACCGCCCGGGTGGTGCAGGCGGTGGAGGCGGCCTCGCCCGGTCACGGCGCGACGATCGTGGCGATCCCCGACGGCGAGGCGATCGTGCAGCGCCTGCCCGAACTCCAGGCCGTGACCATCGCGGCCGGCACCTTCGGCGGCCGTCCGAAGCGCCCGGACGACGAGGTGAAGACCGTCGGCGCCTCCTACCGGCTGATGGCCCGCGCCTCGTTGAGCCGCGACACCGCCGCGAGCGTGACCCAGCACCTGTTCGAGCTGCGCTCGCGCCTCGCCGCGATGGTGCCGACCGCCAACCTGATGAAGGCGCCGGATTTCGACAGTGCCGCCGAGGCGACGAGCGCCCGCCTGCCGATCCATCCCGGTGCGGTCGACTACTACGAGCGCGAGCAGCAGACCTTCCTGCAGCGCTACGAGGACTGGGTCTACCTGGTGGCATTCTTCGGCGGCGGCCTGGGCTCGGCCGTGGCCTGGCTCGGCCAGCGCCTCGCCCGCGAGCAGCGCGCCCGCATCGACGCCGTCCTCGACCGGCTGCTCGCGATCCTGATCGAGGCCCGGGCGACGCAGGAGCCGGCCGCCCTCGACGCCCTGGCGGTCGAGATCGACGGACTCGTCGTCGACGTGGTGCGCCACGCCCGCGAGCACTCCACCGATATCCGCACGATGAGCGCGCTCATCCTGGCGGTCGATGCGGCCCGCGCCGCGGTGGCCGATTGCCGGCGGGAGGGGACGCCGCGAGAGCGGGCCGGGCGGGTGCTGTCGCTGCATCCTGCGAGCGGGGCCTGAGGCCACCCTGCGCGGGAGGGCTCAGGTGATGAGGTGGTCCCGCCGCCTCAAGGCCGGAAACAGCCGTCCCCACAAACCCGCCACCGCCACCGTCGCGACGCCGCCGACCACCACCGCCGGCACCGCCCCGATCAGGGCGGCGAGCGTGCCCGATTCGAACTCGCCGAGTTCGTTCGAGGCGCCGATGAACACGGTGTTGACCGCCGCGACCCGGCCGCGCATCGCGTCCGGCGTCTCGCCCTGGACCAGGCTCTGGCGCACGTAGACGCTGACCATGTCGGCAGCGCCCGTCACGAACAGGCAGGCCATCGACAGGGGCAGGGAGGTCGAGAGACCGAAGCCGATCGTGGCGAGGCCGAACACCCCGACCGCGATCAGCAGCCGCGGGCCGACCCGGCGGGTCAGCGGGCGGTGGGCGAGGAGGATCGCGGTCGCGACCGAGCCGAGGGCCGGCATGCTGCGCAGGAGTCCGAGGCCGAGGGGGCCTACGAACAGCACCTCCTGGGCGAAGATCGGCAGCAGCGCCGTCGCGCCGCCGAGGAGCACCGCCACGAGGTCGAGGGTGATGGCGCCGAGCACCACCGGCTGGGAGCGGATGTAGGTCAGGCCGGCGAGCAGGGTCGCCCAGGTCAGGGCCGGCCGGGCCGAGACGGCGGCGGGCCGCGGCCGGATGCCGATGATGCTGACGGCGGCGAAGGCGAAGCAGGCGGCCGCGAGGCCGAACACCACCGCGGGGCCCAGCGCGTAGAGCAGGCCGCCGAGCGCCGGTCCGGTCACCGACGCGCTCTGCCACAGAGACGAGTTGAGCGCGATGGCGCTGCCGAACTGCTCGCGCGGCACCAGGGTCGGCAGGAGCGCCTGGCTCGCCGGGTTGGCGAAGGCGCGGGCGGTGCCGACGAGCACCATCAGGGCGTAGACCGGCCAGACCGGGGTGGAGTGGGAGGCGGCGAGCGCCATGAGGCCGAGGCCGGCGAGCGCCAGGAGGCCGTAGGACAGGGCCGCGACCCGGCGCCGGTCGAACGTGTCGGCGACGTGGCCGGTGACCAGGGCCCCGAGCATCGCGGGGGCGAAGCTCGCGAGTCCGACGAAGCCGAGCGCGAGGGCGCTGCGGGTCAGGTCGTAGACGAACCACCCCACTGCCACCGCCTGCATCTGGTAGGCGAGGCCGGTGAGGAAGCGGGCGCCGCCGAAGAGCCGGAAGTCGCGGTTGCGGAAGAGCGTCCAGCCGGACGGCGCGGGGGAGAGCATGGTCGGTCCGTGCCCCGCCCAGGCGGCGGGGGTTCGAGGTCGCGCGCCCGCCCCGGGACGGGCTGGCACAGGATCAGGCAAGAGCCTTGCGGATCAGGACCGAGAGGCCGAAGGCCAGGGCGGAGACGGCGATCGAGATCGCGATGTAGAGCGTACGCCGCGGCTGCTGGGCCGATTCCGCCCGCACCGGCTCGACGATCATGCTGAAGAACTCGATCTGCCGGTCGGCGATCATCCGCGAGCGCTCCCGCGCCGCGATCGTCGCCGCGTAGTACTTCTCGGCGGTCTTGCGCTCGGCGTCGAGCTCCTCGAACTTGGTCAGCGTGGCCGAGAGCACCCGGCGCTGCTCCGGATCCTGGTTGGCGGCCTCGCGCTCGATGCGGGCGATGGTCTCGTCGAGTTGGACGATCTGCGCCTTGAGGTCCTGGATGCTGCGGCTGTCGTCGCGCAGGTCGCGCTGGAGCAGGCTGAGCTTGACGGCGAGGCCGATGCGCTGCGAGCGGATCTCGGCGACCATCTTCAGGTTGGTGTCGTTGGTCTTCTGGGCGTCGAGCACGCCGTCCCGGTTGCGCAGGTCGCGCACCGCGAGGTGGAGCCTGGTCAGCCGGGCCTCGGCGCGCTTCATCTCGCGCTCGCTCTCCGCCAGGGCGTCGTTGCGGGCCCGCTCCGTCAGCTGGTTCACCAGCCGCTCGCTCTCGGCCAGCACGGCCCGGCTCAGCGACAGGGAATCGTCCGGATCGAAGGCGTTGATCGCGACCTCGATCAGGCCGGACGATTCGACGCCGACCTTCACCCGCTCGCCCCAGTAGCGCACGAGCTTCTCGATCGGCTTCTCGGGATCGAAGCGGGAATAGTGATCGATGTCGTCGCGCGAGAACATCTTGCGCAGCGGCAGGGTGCGCTCGAGCGTTTCGATCATCGTCCGGCTCTTGATGTACTCGCCGACGATCATCGAATCCTGGGCGATCATCTGGGACGGGATGCTCGAGGTGGTGCCGACCGAATCCGGCGCCGCCTTCTCGGCCCCGCCGATCGCCGGCCGCAGGGCGAAGCGCGCCTCGGTCACGTAGCGGTCCGAGAGGTAGAGACCGAAGAACACGGCGCTGCCCAAGGACGGGATCACGAACAGGAACAGGAACAGGAGCGGGGTGACGATGTCCCGGCGCCGTTGCGCCCGGATCGTCCGGATGGTGGACTTGTTCGGGTTCGAGAAGCGCGACACCCGGGCCGCCTGCCGCAGGGCCTCGCCGATCATCCGGGAGCGGTCGGCGGGGCTGAGCGCCTTGCCTTCCGGATTGCGGGCGTCGATCGTCATGGCGGGATTTCCGGCTGCGGGCGGGGCCGGGGCGCGGGAGGCACCGGCCGGCCGGGAAGACGGGGAAAAGCGGAGGCGGGGGACGGAAGGGCGACGGGGAGCGTCGCGCTCACTGGTTCAGGCGCTGGTAGACTTCGATCGCGTCGTTGATGTCGGGATAGATCACGGCGCGGCCATTCGCCAGCACGATCCCCTGCTGGGCATAGTCCCGGATCGTGTCCATCGAGTGCGAGCACATGATGATGTCGGCATTCGCCCGGCGCTGGCTCCACACCTCCTCGCAGCGCTTGGCGAAGCGGGCGTCGCCGACGCCGGTGATCTCGTCGACGATGTAGCAGTCGAAGGGGATCGCCATGCTCATGCCGAAGGCGAGGCGCGCGCCCATGCCCGAGGAGTAGTTGCGGATCGGCACGTTGATGTAGTCGCCGAGCTCGGCGAAATCCTCCACGAAGGCCAGCACCCGGCGCGGATCCTCGCCGTGGATGCGCGCGACGAAGATCACGTTCTCGCGGCCGGTCATCAGCGGATGGAAGCCGCCGCCGAAGCCGAGCGGCCAGGAGATCCGGGTGGTGCGGATCACCCGGCCCTTCGTCGGCATCTCGCAGCCGGCGATCAGCCGCAACGTCGTCGACTTGCCGGCGCCGTTGATGCCGAGGATGCCGTAGCTCACACCGGGCTTCAGGGTCAGAGACGCCTGGTCGAGGATGGTACGGCGGTACCCGTCCGTCTTGTAGATCTTGGTGACGTTGTCGAGGCGGATCATCGGCGGAAAGGACACGCTCGAAAGGGGTGCGGCCGCCCCCCGACACGCAACGGGCGGGGCGGGAAGCCTCACCGATCATGCGCCGAGCCGGCATCCGCACGGTTAACGAGGCCGGCCGCAGCGGCCGGCAGGCTCGGGATTAGGCGGAAAAAGCGGCGAATCTGAGAAGCCAGCCCTCGGTGGACCCTTGACCGGTCGCGGTCCCCGCCTCCAGCAGACCCACGATGTCCCGCACCAGTTTCAAGTTATTATAAAGAAGAAGCACGATGCGGCGCTATGAGCCCGCGGGATTTTGGATTAAACACCGGCCCCTCTCGTATCACTCCCGGAAAGACGCCCGTGCTGATTGCGTTCCTGATCATGCTGCGCGAGGGGATCGAGGCGGCCCTGATCGTCGGCATCATCGCCGGCTACCTTGCCCAGACCGGGCGGCAGGCCTGGATGCCGGCCGTCTGGGTCGGCGTCGTCCTCGCCGCCCTGCTCTGCCTCGCTCTCGGCCTCGGGTTGCAGGCGATCGGCGCCGAGTTCCCGCAGAAGCAGCAGGAGCTGGCCGAGGGCGTGATCGCGCTGCTCGCCGCCGGCATGCTGTGCACGATGGTGTTCTGGATGCGCAAGGCTGCCCGCTCGGTGCGGGCCGAGCTGCACGGCGCCGTCGACCACGCGCTCGGGCAGGGCGGCAAGGCCAGGGGCGGGTTCGCCCTCGCCGTGATGGCCTTCCTGGCGGTGGGACGCGAGGGACTCGAATCGGTGTTCTTCCTCCTCGCCACGGTGCAGCAGGATGTCGGCTGGGGCGTGCCGGTGGGGGCGGTGCTCGGCATCGCCCTCTCGGTGCTGATCGGCATCGCGCTGGCCAAGGGCGCCGTGCGCCTCGACCTGCGCCGCTTCTTCCGCTGGACCGGGGTGTTCATCCTGTTCGTCACGGCCGGCCTGCTCGCCAGCGCGCTGAAGGCCTTCCACGAGGCCGGCCTGTGGAACCACCTCCAGGCCACCGCCTTCGACCTCGGCCACGTCCTGCCCGCCGACACGGTGCTCGGCACTTTGCTCACCGGCATCTTCGGCTACCAGGAGGCGCCGGCCTGGGGCGAGGTGCTGGTCTATCTCGGCTTCCTGATCCCCGCCCTGTGGGCCTTCCTGGCAGGTGCCCGGCCGGCGCCCGCCGCGCAGCCCCGACACGCCTGAATCCCTCAAGGACGCCCACGATGACCGCCCGCCGGCCGGCCGCCCTCGCCATTCTCCTCCTCGCTGCCGGACGCGCCTCGGCGCAGGCTCCCGAGCCGGTCGCCGTCACGGTGACCGACAAGGGCTGCGAGCCCGCCGCCCTGACGGTCCCGGCCGGCAAGTCGGTGTTCAGGATCAGCAACAAGAGTCGCCGGGTGCTGGAGTGGGAGATCCTCCAGGGCACGATGATCGTCGAGGAGCGGGAGAACATCATCCCGGGCTTCGTGCAGTCGCTCTCGGCGACGCTCCAGCCCGGCAGCTACGAGATGACTTGCGGGCTGCTCAGCAACCCGAAGGGAACCCTGACGGTGACGGCGGCCGCGGCAACGACCGCGGGCACGCCCGACCCGATGGCCCTCGTCGGCCCGCTCGCCGCCTACAAGCTCTACGTGATGGGCGAGGTCGAGGCCTTCCACAGGCAGACCGCGGCCTTCGTCGCGGCGATCAAGGCCGGGACGATCGCCGAGGCCAAGGCCCTCTATCCGGTGGCGCGCCGCCACTACGAGCGGATCGAGCCGGTGGCGTCGCTGTTCAACGACCTCGACAAGAGCATGGACGTCCGCGCCGACGACTTCGAGAAGAAGGAGGCCGATCCGGGCTTCACCGGTTTCCACCGGCTCGAGAAGGGGCTGTGGGCCGACAACAGCACGAACGGGCTGGCGCCCCATGCCGACCGGCTGCTCGCCGACGCCACGGAGCTGAAGCGGCGCATCGCCGACCTCACCATCCCGCCAGCCAAGATGGCGGGGGGTGCCGCCGGTCTGATCGAGGAGGTCGCGGCGACCAAGATCTCCGGCGAGGAGGACCGCTACAGCCGCACCGACCTGTGGGACTTCCACGCCAATGTCGAGGGCTCGCGCAAGATCTTCGACCTGCTGCGCCCCCTGGTGGCGGCACGCGACCCCGACTTCGTCGCCCGCACCGAGAAGAACTTCTCGCGCGTGGACGCGCTGCTGGCGAAGTACCGGACCGAGGATGGCGGCTTCAAGCCCTACGACCACCTGAGCGACCGCGACCGCAACGCCCTGAAAGGCCCGATCACCGTGCTGGCCGAGGATCTCTCGACCCTGCGCGGCAAGCTCGGCCTGGATTGACCGACACCCGATCGACGACCGCCGCAACGATCACCGCATGGCCTCCTGCCCGTTCTCGACCTCCCGCCGCGCCCTGCTGCGCGGGCTCGCCGCCGGCACCGGTGCCGCCGCTTTCGGCTCGACGCAGGGCCGGGCCGCCGACGCGACGCCCTCGGCCGCCAGCGACGGCACCCTCGACCGTCAGCCGTTCCACGGCCCGCACCAAGCCGGCATCGTCACGCCGCAGCCGGCCGCCGCCCTGGTCGTCGCCCTCGACGTCCTGGCCGAGGATCGCGGCGAACTCGCCAAGCTGTTCCGGATCCTGACCGAGCGCTTCGTCTTTCTGACCGCCGGCGGGCCGGTCCCGCCCCTCGATCCGCGGCTGCCGCCGGCGGATTCCGGCATCCTCGGGCCGCAGGTGCTGCCCGACAACCTCACCGCCACGCTCAGCGTCGGCGCGAGCCTGTTCGACGATCGCTACGGCCTCGAGGGCGCGAAGCCGCGGCGTTTACGCCCGATGGATCGCTTCCCCAACGATTCCCTCGACGGCAAGCTCTGCCACGGCGACCTGCTGCTGCAATTCTGCGCCAACACCGCCGAGACCAACCTGCACGCCCTGCGCGACGTGATCCGCCACACCCCGGGCCTCGTCGCCTTGCGCTGGAAGCTCGAGGGCATGCTGCCGCCCCACGTGGTCAAGCGCCAGGGGCAGGACACGGTGCGCAACTTCCTCGGCTTCAAGGACGGCACCGCCAACCTCGATACCCGCGACGACGCCCTGATGCACCGCCAGGTCTGGGTGCAGCCGGGGAGTACGGAGCCGGGCAGCGGGGAGCCGGACAGCAGGGAGCCGACTTGGGCGGCGGGCGGCTCCTACCAGGTGGTGCGGATCATCCGGAACTTCGTCGAGCGCTGGGACCGCACGCCCCTGCGCGAGCAGGAGCAGATCTTCGGCCGTCACAAGGACAGCGGCGCGCCGCTGGGCGAGACCGACGAGCACGCCCTGCCGGACTATGCCTCGGATCCGGCCGGGACACGCACGCCGATGGACGCGCATATCCGGCTCGCCAACCCGCGCACGAAGGAAACCGCCTCCAGCCTGATCCTGCGCCGCGGCTACAACTACTCGGCCGGGATCACCCCGTCGGGCCAGCTCGACATGGGCTTGCTCTTCGTCTGCTACCAATCCGACCTCGATGCCGGCTTCGTCGCGGTGCAGAACCGGCTCAACGGCGAGCCGCTGGAAGAATACATCAAGCCCGTCGGCGGCGGCTACTTCTACGCCCTGCCGGGCGTGAAGGAGCCGGGTGGGTTCCTGGGGCAGGGGCTCCTGGTCGGGGCCTGACCGGGGCTCGGCTGATCGACATCCAGCACGTCGTCCCGGAGCCGCATAGCGGAGCCCGGGACGACGGAGCCGGTGTGATATCCGTTGAGAGTGCGGGATCGACCGGTCAGCGCATCGCCTCGCGCTGCGCCAGGGTCGTCGGCGCGCCGGATTTCTGGATCAGGCCGTCGATCTGGTCGCGCTGGCGGCGGAACTCGGCGAGGAGCCGGCCGTCGAGCTCGCGGCCGCGGGGCACGCGGATCTTCATCGGGTCGACGAAGTGGCCGTTGATGATGACCTCGTAGTGCAGGTGCGCGCCGGTCGAGAGGCCGGTGGAGCCGACATAGCCGATGATCTGGCCCTGGCGCGCCTTGGCGCCGGCGCTGACGCCGCGGCCGAACCGCGACATGTGGTTGTAGGTGGTGACGTAGCCGTTGGCGTGCTGGATCTCGACCCGGCGGCCGTACCCTGAATCCCACTCCGCCTTGATGATCGTGCCGTTCCCGGCGGCGAAGATCGGGGTGCCGATGCGGATCGACCAGTCGACGCCGGTATGGAGCTTGGCGTAGCCGAGCACCGGGTGGCGGCGATAGCCGAAGCCGGAGCTCATGTTGCCGTCGGCGACGGGCTTGCGCAGCAGGAACTTCTTGAGCGAGCGGCCGGCCTCGTCGAGGTAGTCGATGCTGCCGTCGTCGGGCGACTGGAAGCGGTAGATCCGCCGCGATTCGCCGCCGAGATTGAGGGCCGCGAACAGGATGTCGGGCCGCTCGGCCGAGCCGCCGGATTCCTCGTCGTAGGTGTAGAACAGCTCGATGCCGTCGCCGGTGGCGACGCGGCGCTGGAAATCGACGTCGTAGCCGAAGATCCGCACCAGGTCCTCGACCGTCGAGCGCGGCAGGTCGTAGCGCGCCGCGGTCTCGTAGAGGCTGGCGTAGAGGCGGGCACCCGTGCCCTCCTCGTCGTCCTCCGCCTCCTGCTTCGGCGCAGGTTTCTGCGCCGCGCCCTCCGGCACCGGCGGAGCCACCGACACGAAGGCGCCGCGGTCGTTCATGGCGGCGATCGCCTCGACGCCGGATTCGCCGTAGAGGATCACCCGGGTGAGCTGGCGCGGGTCGCCGGCCCGGGGCCCGGGGCCGACCTGGAGCCGCATCTGCTGGCCCTCGCCGATCGTGCCGGCCCTTGCCCGGGTGCCGAGAGCCGCGAGGATCGGGCGGATCTGCTCGTCGAGGCCGCCATTGGCCCTGAGCACGCCCTCCAGGGTCTCGCCGCGCTTGATCGCGACGTCGCGCTCCTCGACCAGCGGCGCGTCACGCTCCCGCTCGATCTTGGCGAGATCGGTGACGTTCTCGCGCATCACCCGGACCTCGATCGACTTGAACGGGCCGGAAGAACCGCCGAATTCACCGCCGCCGTCGAGGCCCGGCAGCGCTGCCATGCTGCGCAGCGTGCGCGAGAGCATCAATTGCGGGGCGATGGGGAGCGCGGCGCGGCGTCCGGCCTCGGCGGCGAGCCGCCGCTCTTCCTCGATCTGCGCCGCCACGTCCTCGTCCGAGAGGGCGGGCGCCCCGGCCGGGACCGCGAGGTCGCCGAGATCGCGCTTGACGACCGACACCTCGGCATCCGGGGCCTCGGCGGCACTCTGCGCCTCCGGGGCCCGGTCGGTGCCCGGATCGGCGAAGAACCGCATCGGGTCGAAGGCCGGAATGTCGGTCGCCGCCATCCCGGCGGTGGCCGAGAGCGCGGTGGCGATCCGCACGAAGGGCCGGACCTTGATGATCTCGCGCTCGCCCGCCCGCAGGGTCACCGGGGCCTTGAAGCTCTGCTTGGCGAGCGCCACCATCGGGTTGCGCACCAGCCGGTCGCCCTTGCGGGCGAGATTGGTGCCGCCCTCGCTGGCGACCGGGCGGGGTGCCACCGTGACCGCCTGCGGCAGCTCCGCGAAGGTGACCTCGCCCTGCAGCGAGACCCAAATCGCCGAGCCGATGAGGCCGGCGCCGGTCATGCCGGTGAGCACGCAGGCGGTGAGCCAGCGCAGGTTGACGTCGCGCCGGTCGGATCGCGGCGAGGCGGCGCCCGAGAGGTCGAGGGGCGGCTCCCGGCCCGGATCGGCGGTCCGGCCGCGAGGCGCCTGCTGGGATCCGACCGGGTCGAGCCGCGCGCGCTTCACCGTCTCTCCTTCGCCTTCTCGTTCCGGTGCCGCCGCGGACATGCCACGACGGCGAAAAGGACGCCCCGGTCCGCTCCGCAGCACCGCGACCATGCGTGGCTCACGCAGGGAAATCAACGGCGGGCGGGAGACGCATCCCCAATCGGCCGCATGCTCCGATGCGGCCCGGGTCCGGGGCTGTCTCTCCGGCGCCAGCATGTCAGGATTGAGGCGTCGGGCCCGCTCCCCGTGGCGCCCGATCGTGCCGCATGGCCGGCGCCGCCCGGACCCGCTTCGGGCGAGGGCATACAACATCGATCCGTGCGGCACTTCTCCCGGTGCAGCCGATTCCCCCGCGGCCCGACCTGAACTACGGTTCCGCCGATCCTTCCCGGGAGTTTTCCATGACGCGTCGTCACGCCGGCCTCGCCGCCGCCCTGCTGCTCCTCTCCTCGCAAGCCGCCTTCGCGCATCCGGGCCACGGCGACGCGGCCGGGCTCGCGCACGGCTTCGCTCATCCCCTGAGCGGGGCGGACCACCTGCTCGCCATGGTGGCGGTCGGCCTGCTGGCGGCGGCGCGGGGAGGGCGGGCCCTCTGGGCGGTGCCGCTGGCCTTCCTCGGCATGATGGCGGTCGGCGGGGCGCTCGCCGCCGCGGGAAGCGCGCTGCCCTTCGTCGAGACCGGAATCGGCCTGTCGGTGGTGGCCTTCGGCCTCGCGGCGGCCTTCGGCGCCGGACTGCCGCTGGCGGCGGCGCTTGCCCTCGTCGGGACCTTCGCGGTGTTCCACGGCTACGCCCACGGCGCCGAGATGCCCGAGACCGCCTCCGGGCTTGCCTACGGAATCGGCTTCCTGGCGGCGAGCGCGCTCCTGCACCTCGCCGGAATCGGCCTCGGATTCGGCGCTGGCCGCGTCGCTCAAGGTCGCGCGCTGCCCTTCGCCGGCGCCGCGGTGGCGGTGGCGGGCGTGGCGGTGCTGGCTGGAATCCACTGAAAGCACGGCCGGGGGCCGCGCCGCGGCCCCGGTCAGCCCGGATTGACGGCCGTCGCGAGCCAGCAGGCGGCGCCGAGGCGTACCGGCCCCTCCGCCGGCATCGCGTCCCGCAGCGCCGCCAGGGCCCGCTCGCGCAAGGCCGGATCGTCGATCTCGCGCAGCAGCCCGGCGATGGGCCCGACGGTGGCGGAGAAGCGCGTGGCGGCCTCCGGGTCAGCGCCGATCTCCAGAGGGCACTCGATGGGGGCGACCGCGGCGCCGGTGAAGCCGGCCTGCCCCAGGAGATCGACCAGCGCCTCGCCCTCCGCGAACCGGAACGGGCCCGGACTGCCGGGGGGCGAGGCCGCGGGCTCGGGCACCACGCTCAGCACCGCGGCGCGAGGCAGGCTCACCCACGGATTCTCGGCCAGCGCGCGCCAGCACAGGACGGCGAGGCGGCCCCCCGGCCGCAGGGCCCGCCGGATGTTGGCGAAGGCCGCGCACGAATCCTCGAAGAACATGACCCCGAACCGCGACAGCGCGACATCGTGCCCTCGGTCGTGCTCCTGCGCGAGGGGATGGGTCTGGGCGTCGGCCTCGATCCAGCGTATCGGCGCGCCGGTGGCCGGCCGGGTGCGGGCCCGGGCCAGCATCGGCCGGGACACGTCCACCGCCGTGACGCCGCCGCCGGCGCCTGAGCGCGCGGCCGCGAGCAGGGCGATCTCGCCGCAGCCGCAGCCGATATCGAGCACCCGCTCGCCGGGCCGAAGGCCGGCCCCTTCGAGCAGGGAAGCGGTGAGCGGCGCGAAGACTTGGTCGAGCTCCGCCTGCATGCCGGCCCAGCGCGCGCCGACATCGCCGTTCCAGTACTCCGTCTGGGTGATCGGCTCCGGCATCGGCTCAGCCCTCGTCCCGTGGGTCCCGCCGCAACGCTACAGCCTGCGCGAGACCGGGGACAACCGGGACCGTCTCAGGTCGACTTCCGGGGCCGCCCGCGCCGCGCCGCGGGGGCACCGCCCGGGGCGCCGCCGTCGCCCTCGGCCCCGCGCAGGCGCCGCCGGCCGAGGCCGCTGTTCTTGGCGAGTTCCGAGCGTTGCGAGGCGTAGTTCGCCGCGACCATCGGGTAGTCGCGCGGCAATCCCCACTTCTCGCGGTACTGCTCCGGCGAGAGGCCCCGGCCGGCGAGGTGGCGCTTGAGTGTCTTGTAGGGCTTGCCGTCCTCGAGGCTGATGATGTGGTCCGGCGTCACCGTCCGGCGGATCGGGATCGGCGGCTCGGGCTTCGGCGGCTCGGGCGCGGGCGGTGCCATCAGCTGGGTCAAGGTCGAGTGGACGGCGCCGATCATCGGCGGCAACTCGTTCGGCGGCACCGCATTGTTGGACACGTAAGCCGTGATGATCGCGGCGCAAAGATCGACGACGCGGTCACCAGAGCCATTCTCCTCGACATTCATCGCCCAACCCCGTCTGCATCCGTGATAAAGAATGCATGACGACGATCAAACGTCAAACAGACTGCGCGTTCACCGAGGTTAATCCTGTGGAGGTAACCAGTGTTCCTCAGTCAGTTGGGATGAGCGCAGGCTAACTTTTGTTTATGAAAAGGGCTACGCTCTTCGATGTAGGGGGCCGTCGCGGAGGGGCCGGCACGCGGCCATCGGACGCGGCGCCGGCGCGGATGCGCGGCATCGCGATCAGCAGGGGATAATCTGGGGATAAGTCTTAGGAGGGATCCGCCCGGCGGCGGATGAATGGTCGGAGTGGCAGGATTTGAACCTGCGACCCCCACGTCCCGAACGTGGTGCGCTACCAGACTGCGCTACACTCCGACGCGCCCGAAGGCACGGGTATCATACAATCAAAACATCTTGTGCAGATGTTTGAAGGTCTCGGGAAGACTCAGCCTCGTGAGAGGGCTGGTCGGAGTGGCAGGATTTGAACCTGCGACCCCCACGTCCCGAACGTGGTGCGCTACCAGACTGCGCTACACTCCGAACGGCCGGCCGTGGCCGACGACCGGGCTTATAGCGGGGGCATCCGGGGGCCGCAAGGCCGTTCATGCGCGATGGCCGAGTTTCTTGAGCCGGCGCTTTTCGGGCAGCGACCGCCCGCGGTCAGGGGACGGAGCGAGGGGAGAGAATGTCTTGCGCGATTCGCTCTCGCCCCCCATTGTCCCGCTCTCAGGACAGTCGGCACCGGCGGGGTGGCGTATGGCGAGCCGGGTGGCGGCGTGAGCGAGGACGACCAGGCCGGGGTGCCGGAGCCGGGAGCGAGCCACTCCACGGAGGCCCCGTCCTTGGCGCATTTGAAATCTGCGACGATCCGCGAGCCCGGCCTCGACGACCGCGGCAGCGTGTTCTTCGCGGCGATCGAGATGACCCGGATGCCGATGATCCTGACCGATCCGCGGCAGCCCGACAACCCGATCGTGTTCGCCAACCGGGCGTTCCAGGACCTCACCGGCTACACGCAGGCCGAGCTGATCGGACGCAACTGCCGCTTCCTGCAGGGGCCCGAGACCAGCCGCGAGACCGTGCGCGAGCTGCGCGAGGCGGTCGAGGAGCGCCGGGCGGTCGCGACCGAGATCCTGAACTACAAGCGCGACGGCTCGCCGTTCTGGAACGGCATCTTCATCGGCCCGGTCTTCGACGAGGCCGGGGCGATCGTCTACTTCTTCGCCTCGCAGCTCGACGTGACGCGGCGGCGGGTCTCGGAGCAGGCCTTCCGCCAGGCCCAGAAGATGGAAGCGATCGGCCAGCTCACCGCCGGCCTCGCCCACGACTTCAACAACCTGCTCCAGGTCGTCTCCGGCAACCTCGAACTGGCGCGCAATTCCGTGACGAGCGAGCGGGCGCAGCGCCAACTCGCCAACGCCGCCGGCGCGGCGGAGCGGGGGGCGAAGCTGACGAAGCAGCTCCTGTCCTTCGCCCGCAAGGCGCGGCTGGAGCCGCGCTCGCTCAACCTCAACGCGCTGGTGCTCGCCTTCGCCGAGGTGGCGGAGAGCACGCTCGGCAGCACCGTCTCGGTGCGCCTCGACCTGACGCCGCGGCTGCCGGCGGTCACCCTCGACCGCACCAACCTCGAGATGGCGCTTCTCAACGTGCTCATCAACGCCCGCGACGCGATGCCGGCGGGCGGCACGGTGACGATCTCGACCGGAACGGTCCATCTCGACGGCGACGGCAAGGCCCGCGGCCTGCCGCCCGGCGACTACGTGGCCCTGCGGGTTCGCGACGAAGGGGAGGGGATGGCGCCCCACGTCGCCGAGCGGGCGACCGAGCCGTTCTTCTCGACAAAGGGCCCGGGCAAGGGCACCGGCCTCGGCCTCGCCATGGCGCACGGCTTCGTGCAGCAATCCCGCGGACGGCTCGAGATCGAGAGCCGGCCCAAGGGCGGCGGCATCGAGGGCGGCACCACCATCACGATGCTGTTTCCGGCGGGCCTGGGCGCGGCCGCCGAGGAGGAGCCCGCCCAGCAGAGGGCGGTACTGCGGCGCGGCGACGAGACCGTGCTGGTGGTCGAGGACAGCGACGACGTGCGGGCGCTCGCCCGCGAGTACCTCGAGAGTCTCGGCTACCAGGTGCTCTCCGCCCACAACGGCGAGGAGGCCTTGGGGATCCTGGAGCGGGAGGAGCGGATCGATCTCCTGTTCTCCGACATCGTGATGCCGGGCAGCCTCAACGGCCTGATCCTGGCCGACCGGGCTCAAGCGATGCGGCCGGACCTGCCGGTGCTGCTGACCACCGGCTACAACGAGGACCTGGTGGCGGAGGGGCCCGCGACCCCGACCATGGACGTGCTCGGCAAACCCTACCGCAAGTCCGAGCTCGCCGACCGGATCCGTGCCGCCCTCGACCGCGGCGCCAGGCCGATGCCGGCCCCGGGCGAGCCGCATCACGGGTGAGCCCGACCTGCCGACGAAATCGCCGTGTCGTCACTTCACTGACATGGGACGTGCGCAGAACGGCCGCGCTCACCCGCTGAGGATCCCATGCCGCGCCGTACCGTACTCGCCCTCTCGCTCCTGCTCTCCGGCGCGTCCATCGCCCTCGCCCAGACCTCTCCGGCTCCGGCCCCCCAGGCCTTCACCGCCACGCTCGCCGGCCACGCCGTGCTGCCGGCCGACGGCGTCGCACCGCTGCCGGCGGATGCGCCCAAGGACCTCGCCACGCCGGGCAAGTTCACCACCGGCCGCCGGGTGGAGGCAGTCGGCACGGTCGAAGCCCAGTCGATGGGCCGCTCCACCAGCATGAAGCTGCCCCTGCGCGGCCAGCCGCTCCAGGGCCATTCGGGCATCAAGCGCGTGGCGGACGGCACCTACTGGGTACTGACCGACAACGGCTTCGGCGCCAAGGCGAACTCGCCCGACGCGATGCTCTACCTCAACCACTACCGGATCGACTTCGAGACGGGGAGCGTCGAGCGCCTGGAGACGGTCTTCCTGCGCGATCCCGACAGGAAGGTGCCGTTCCGCATCGCCAACGAGGCGACCGAGAGCCGCTATCTCACCGGCAGCGACTTCGACCCCGAGAGCTTCCAGTTCGTCGGCGACCAGATCTGGATCGGCGACGAGTTCGGCCCGTTCCTGATCAAGGCCGACCGTCAGGGCAAGGTCGAGGCGGTGGTCGAGACCCTGGCCAACGGAAAGCCCGTCCGTTCCCCCGACAACCCGGCAGTGACGACCCCGGCGATGCCGGGCGGGGCAGTGGCCTTCAACGCCCGCCGCTCCAAGGGCTTCGAGGGCATGGCGGCCTCACCGAACGGCAGCCGGCTCTACGCCCTGCTCGAAGGCCCGCTCTGGGATGCCGAGGCCAAGGCCTTCGAGACCCGCGACGGCCGCGAGACCTTACGCATCCTCGAGTTCGACACCAAGGCGGAGACCTGGACCGGCCGCTCCTGGCTCTACCCGCTGGAGGCGAACGGCAACGCCATCGGCGACTTCAACCTGATCGACGCCACGACCGGCCTGATCATCGAGCGCGACGACGGCGAGGGCACCGCAGACCGCGCCTGCCCGGCAGGCCAGAAGGGGCCGGATTGCTTCTCGGTCCCGGCGAGGTTCAAGCGCGTCTACAAGGTCGAGATGACCGACGCCAACCAGGGCGGTCCGGTGCGCAAGATCGGCTCCATCGACCTGATGCGCATCGCCGATCCGAACAAGAAGGCGCGCAAGCCGCTCACCGACGGCGCGCTCGCCTTCCCGTTCTTCACGATCGAGAACGTCGACAAGGTGGACGACACCCACATCATCGTCGGCAACGACAACAACCTGCCGTTCTCGGCCAGCCGCGACCCGCACAAGGTGGACGACAACGAGTTCGTGCTGCTGGAGGTGGGGGAGTTCCTGAAGGCGAAGTGATGGGCCGCGCCCCGCATCTCGAGAGAGATGCGGGGCGCCCGGCGAATACTGCCTTCAGTCCTGTTTCGTCCGGTTCGGATTCGGCCCCACCGCGTCAAACCCGGGCTCACCGACGGCGAGAACCGAGATCCATAACCGCTGAAGATGTCCTGAAAGGCCGGGTCGCGGCTCCGCCACACCCTGCATCGTCAGCGGTCATGGATCCGGGGTTCCGTTGCACGGCCCCGGGGCGGCGTCGGAGGACATCGATGGGTCAGCAAGCCAATCCGGCTCTCAGTTTTCCGCGTTGTTCGCCTCGCGAAACAACTGCCACTCCTCGACGACACGACCGTCGGGCAGGTGGCAGTAGCCGGTCTCGCCCTGAGAGCCATTTCGGATCTCGAGGCGCCCGCCGACGGACGTGCAATAGGCCGAAGCCGGGTTCCCGAGGGCCCAGGCCTGCGGGATGCCCGCGGCGACCGTGAGCAGCGCAGCGGCCAATAACGACTTCACGGCTCTCTCCCCTGATCCCGTGTCCGAGACAGGGTAGGAGCGTGCGATGAATCGGCGGTGAGCCAAGGGCGTCCCGCCGGTCCAACGGCTTCAGTGCCCGCCGCCCAGATACGCCGCCCGCACCTGCGGGTCGTTGCGCAGCTGCGCCGCCGGACCCTGGAAGCGGATGCGGCCGTTCTCCAGCACGTAGGCGTGGTCGGCGACGCCCAAAGCCGCCATGGCGAACTGCTCGACCAGCAACATCGTCACCTGCTCCTCCTTGAGCCGGCGGATGATGCG
Organism: Methylobacterium frigidaeris; assembly: GCF_022179185.1. Classification (GTDB taxonomy): domain Bacteria; phylum Pseudomonadota; class Alphaproteobacteria; order Rhizobiales; family Beijerinckiaceae; genus Methylobacterium; species Methylobacterium frigidaeris. Next base: position 18,834 of record NZ_BPQJ01000022.1, read on the forward strand.
GAACACCTCCTCCACCAGCTTCGGGGCGAGGCCCATCGACGGCTCGTCGAGGAGGAGGATCTCCGGGCGAAGCATCAGGGCCCGGCCCATGGCGAGCATCTGCTGCTCGCCGCCCGAGAGCGTGCCGGCGAGCTGGGTGCGGCGTTCCTTCAGACGCGGGAAGAGGGTGTAGGCCCGCTCCCGGTCGGCGTTGACGTCGCCCTTCGGTCGCGAGCCGGTGAGGCGCGGGAAGGCGCCGAGCGTCAGGTTGTCCTCGACCGAGAGGGTCGGGAAGACCCGCCGCCCCTCGGGCGAGTGGGCGAGGCCGGTGCGGGCGACATCGTGGCTGTCGAGGCCGCCGATCTCGCGCCCGTTGAGCTTGATCGAGCCGGCGCGCGGCCGGATCATGCCGGAGAGCGCCCGCATGGTCGTGGTCTTGCCGGCGCCGTTGGAGCCGATCAGGGTGACGACCTGGCCCTTGGGCACCGTGAAGGTGAGGCCGTGCAGGACCTCGATCTGGCCGTAGCCGGCCGACAGGCCGCTGACGTCGAGCATCTGTCTACTCCGCAGCGTCGGCAACCGGGCTGCCGAGATAGGCTTCGATGACCTTGGGGTCGGACTGAACCTCGCGGGCGCCGCCCTCCGCGATCTTGTGGCCGAAATCGAGCACGCTGACGCGGTCGCACAGGCCCATCACCACGTCCATGTGGTGCTCGATCAGGATCACCGTGATGCCGGCGTCGCGGATCTTGCGGATGATGAGGGTCAGCTCGGCGATGTCGGGGGCGGTGAGGCCCGCCGCCGGCTCGTCGAGGAGGAGCAGGACGGGGTCGAGGGCCAGCGCCCGGCCGATCTCGAGGAGGCGCTGCTTGCCATAGGGCAGGTTGCGGGCCTCGACCTGCGCCAGCGCCCCGAGACCGACGAAGTCGAGGATCGCCATGGCGCGAGCCCGCGCCTCCCGCTCCTCGCGCCGGCGCCGCGGCGTGCCGAGGATCGCGTCGAACAGCGTGCCCTGGAAGCTGTGGTGGAGGCCGACCAGCACGTTCTCCAGGGCCGTCATCTCGCGGAAGAGCTGGACGTTCTGGAAGGTGCGGGCGACGCCGGACAGGGCGATCTCCGAGGGCGTGCGCCCGTCGAGGCGCTTCACCGCATCCACCCCGGTCGCGAGCGACACCCCGCCGGCGGTCGGCTTGTAGATGCCGGTGAGCACGTTCATCATCGTGCTCTTGCCCGAGCCGTTCGGGCCGATCAGCCCGTGGATCGTGCCCGGCCGCACCGCGAGGTCGACCTCGTTGAGGGCTTTCAGGCCGCCGAACTGCATCACCGCCCGCTCGACCTTGAGCAGCGGGTCGGCGCCGGAGCGGCCGCCCTGGCGGATCAGCGCCTCGCCGGAGGCCGCGAGTTCCTGGGTCGCCCCGGTATGGGCCGGGCGCAGGAAGGGCAGCTTCTCGCGCAGGAAGCCGACGATGCCCTCCGGCAGGTAGTAGACCACGAACAGGATCATCAGGCCGAAGACGGTGAGGCGGAAATCCGTCACCGACTCCATCGCCAGGGTCGCCGGGAAGAAGGCGAGGCAGAGCGCGCCCGGGATGAGCAGGGTCATCCGGTTCTCCTGCTTGCGCAGGAAGGCGAGGCCGACCACGACGACGGCGATCGCGGCGATGATGCCGGCCATGATCCGCACGAGGCCGATATCGGCCAGGATGTTCGGCATCATCACGATGATCGCGGCGCCGATCAGCGGCCCGGAGCGCGACTTGCGCCCGCCCATGGTGACGGCGAGGAGGAACAGCACCGTCAGCTCGAAGCCGTAGGAATTCGGCGCGACGTAGCGCTCCGACCAGGCGAACAGCGCGCCGGCCAGCCCCGCGAGCGCCGCCGAGATCACGAAGGCGTAGACCTTGTAGCGGTAGACGCTGACGCCCATGCAGTCGCAGGCGATCGGCGAATCGCGCAGGGCCTCGAAGGCGCGGCCGAAGGGCGAGCGGACCACCCGGTTGACCACCAGGATGGTGAGCAGCAGGCAGGCGCAGACGAGGTAGTAGAATTCGAGCTTGCGGCCGGCCGCGCCCCACGGCGCCTGCAGGCCGATCAGCGAGAAATCGAGGACGCGGGCCGGCGGCAGGGTGATGCCGAGCGGGCCGTTGGTGAGATCCGTCATCTCGTTGATGAAGATCTGGATGATGGTGCCGAAGGCGAGCGTCACCATCGCGAGATAGGGCCCGCTGACCCGGAGCGCGGGAATCGCCAGCAGCAACCCGAAGGCCGCCGTGACGCCGATGCCGGCCAGCAACCCGAACCACAGCCCGAGCTTGAACTTGAGGAACAGCACCGCGGCCGCGTAGGCGCCGATGCCGAACAGGCCGGCATGGCCGAGCGAGACCTGACCGGTATAGCCGACGACGATGTCGAGGCCGAGGATCAGGATCGCGTAGATCGCGATCACCACCAGCAGGTGGATGTAGTACTGGCTGGTGACGACGTGCGGGAAGGCCGCCAGGAAGACGACGAGGCACACGGCCCCGAGGAGGCCGACGAAGCGGCCGAGCCCGGCTTGGGGGACCGGTGGGGCGGTTTGCCGGGCCAGCGCCGGCGCGGAGGCGGACTGCGCCATGATCGTGAGGAACCCTGGAAGAAACGGAAGCGACGAGGCCGCTCCCGCGATCCGGGAGCGGCGCGGGCGAAACAATCAGACCTTCTTGATCACGGCCTTGCCGAACAGGCCGACCGGGCGCACCGCCAGCACGGCGAGCAGCAGGATCAGGCCGGGCACGTCCTTGTAGCCGGTCGAGATGTAGAAGCCGGTCAGCGTCTCGGCGACGCCCAGGATCAGCCCGCCGACGATCACGCCGAGCCCCGATTCGAGGCCGCCGATGATCGCGACCGCGAAGGCCTTGAGCGCCAGGACCGAGCCCATCGTGGCGCCGGTGAGGGTCACGGGGGCGACGAGCACGCCCGCGAAGGCCGCCGTCATCGCGCTGATCGAGTAGGACAGGGTGATGACCTTGCGGGTGTTGATGCCCATCAGGCCGGCGGCGTCGATGTCGTTCGAGGTCGCCACCACCGCCTTGCCCCAGATCGAGCGGCGGTTGAACAGCTCGACCGCGAGCATCATCAGCAGCGCGCCGGCGACGATCATCAGCTCCATCGGCAGCACCCGGACGCCGCCGAACGTCATCGCGGTCTCCGGCAGCGGCGAGGGGAACTTGAGGTCGTCGCGGCCCCAGATGTTCTCCGCGACGTTCTTGAAGATGATGCCGAGGGCGATGGTGGCCATGATCCACCCGTACTCGGACTTGATCTTGACCGCCGGGCGCACGCCGAGGCGCTCGACCACGGCGCCGAGGGCGAAGCCGAAGACCAGGACGAGCGGCAGCATCAGCCAGTAGCCGGTGAAGGGCACCAGCGTCAGGCCGAACAGGGCGCCCAGCATCAGGGCCTCGCCCTGGCCGAAGTTCAGGGTCTTCGAGGTGGCGAAGGTGAGCTGGTAGCCGAACGCGATCGCGGCGTAGATCATGCCGACGGCGATGCCGCTCGCCACGAGCTGAAGGAAGATCTGCATGAGGAGAAGGCTCGTCTCGTCGGGCGGATCCCGCGCTCATGCGCGGGTGCGGGCCCCGCGCCGAAGCGCGGGGCCCGAGAGGGCACTCGGCAGGATGGCGCTCAGTTCGAGGCCTTCTCCTTGACCCGGACGACGCCCGCGTTCTTGGCGTCCTCGTCCTTGGCGTAGACGATCTTGCCGTCCTGGACCTTGCCGAACACCACCATGTTGCGGCTGATCGCGTTGTGGTCCTTCGCGGTGAACGGCTTGTCGTAGGTGGTGACCACGCCCTCGACCTTGGTGTTCAGGTTCTCGAGCGCCGCGCGCACCTTCGGGCCGTCGGTGGTGCCGGCCTGCTTGATCGCGGCGGCGAGCAGGTAGACCGAGTCGTAGCCTTGCGCGCCCGCCACCGGGGTCGGGATCTTGTTGACCTTGAAGGTGGCGTAGTAGCCGTCGAGGAAGGACTTGCGCTTGGGCAGCGTCTTATCCTCGATGAAGGTCTGCGGCATGATCACGCCGTTGCCGTTCGTGCCGGCGATATCGATGAAGCTCTGCATCGAGGCCGGCCACGAGGTGATCATCGGCACCTTCCAGCCGAGCTTGGCCATGCCGTTGGCGATCTGGGCCAGCTCCGGGCCGATGCCGTAGGCCAGGATCACGTCCGCGCCCGCCGCCTGCGACTTCAACAGCTGGGGCGTCATGTCGACGTCCTTGATGTTGAACTTCTCCACCGCGACCGGCTTGATGCCCTTGGCCTTGAAGTACTTCTCCAGGTCCTCGCGACCGAGCTGGCCGTAATTGGTCGAGTCGGCCAGGATCGCGATCTTCTTGAAGCCCTGGGCGATCGCCTCGTCGGCCATCATGCCGGCCTGCAGCACGTCGTAGGCCGAGGTGCGGAAGACGTAGTTGTTGTCGTAGTCCGGCGGGTTGAACTGGTTGGTGATGATCGTGCCGGTGGCGACGTTGTTGATCACCGGAATCTCGGCTTCCTGGTAGAAGCGCTGTGCGGCGAGAGCCACGCCGGTGTTGATGAAGCCGAGGGTGGCGACCACCTTCTCCTTGTTGATCAACTCCTGGGCGACCTGGGCGCCGACCTCGTTCTTGGCCTCGTCGTCGCGCTCCACGAGCTGGATCTGGCGCCCGAGCACGCCGCCGCTCTTGTTGATCTCGTCGGCGGCGAGCCGCACGCCGTCGCGCATCGACACGCCCATCGAGGAGGAGCCGCCCGTATAGGGGCCGGTCACCCCGATCTTGATCGGGTCAGCCGCCAGGGCCGGGGCCGCGAAGGCGGTCGCGCAGGCGAGCGCCGCCGCGAGCGCGGTCAGGGATGAGCGCATCTGGATTCCTCCGGGGACCGTTTCTTGCCGTCCCGCCCTCGGTGGGCGGCGATCGGGGTGCCGGATAGAACCCAAGATGGCAGCGCTTGTCGAGCGCGTCTTTCGATCTAGAAACCAGGGCGGGACTTGAGCGAGACTGCTGAGGCCCTGCTTGATTGATCCTGGCCGTATTGACACCCTTCGGGTCGTTCCGGGCTCCGCTGCGCGGCCCCGGAACGACCCGAAGGGTGTGAGATCTGTCACCTATCTCAGGGGGACTCGGCCAGCGGGATCGGGGGCGACGCGTCGCCCCGCCGCTCAATCCTTCGCCGGCTCGTTCTTGCCCGGGACCTGCGTGATGCCGCCGATCACCCGCACCGGGCGGTTGCCGTCGGGCGGGGTCTTCCAGCCGCCGTCCTTGGCCTCCGGAGCCTTGGGCGGCGCAACCTCGGCCGCCTTCGCGGGCGGGGCGTCCTTCCTCGCGGGCTCGACCTTCGGCGCCAGGGGCGGGACGAGGGCCGCGGGGGTTTCGGTCGTCTCGGCCGGCTTGGTGCGGGCCGCCGTCCGGCGCGGCGCCTCGGGCTTCGCGCCCTCGGGCGCGGTTTCGCGGCGGGTGGCCGCACCGCCGCGGGCGGCCGGGCTGTCGGGGTTGAGGCCGAGCGGGTTCGGCCCGGCGGCGCGCGGAGCCACCGCGGCGCGCGAGGCCGGGGCGGGCGCCTCGACGGGCGGCGCCGGCAGCGGGCGCGCGGCGACGCGGCGCTCCTCCGGTCGCTCGCCGACCGGCGGCAGCGGCTCGCCGCGGGAGAGCGGCACGGGAGCGTAAGCCCCGCCGTCACGCCAGCCGTTGTCGCGCGGGGCACGCTCGCGGAACGCCTCGTCCCGCGGCTGTGGCGGACGCACGTCGGCCTCGGTCCAGCCGTAGCCGGGGCGACGGCCGCCGGGGATGGTGCCGGGGGGGATCAGCGGCGCCTCCAGGCGCTCGCGGTCGAGGATGCGGCCGGTGCGGGCATCGACGACGAGCTGCACCCGGTTGCCCCAGGGGCTGTCGGCCTCGACCCGGTAGGTCTCGCCGTCGAAGCGCGGATGGCTCATGCCGGTGAAGCCGGCCCGGCCGAGGCGGAAGATCACGGCCCGCGGCGGCAGGATCACATCGTCCTCGTCCTCGATGACGACCCGGTAGCCCTGCGCCCGCGCAGGGCCGGTCAGCGCCGCTCCCGTGAGCAGCGTGGCGGCGAGCGCAGCCAGGAGTGCCGCGCCCGTCACGGACCGCGTACCCGTCTTCGACGGCAGTGCAGTCATCGTCCCGCATTCCCTTGTTTCCGGGGTCGTGCCGGGCTTGCTCAGCCCCGCATTCCCCTCGTGCTCGGACAAGATTCTGTTAACCGCGCGAATGAGGCGGGATTGCGGGAGCGCGGCCGTCGCGAGGGCACAGCCTTTCGGGTGAGAACCAACGGGCGAATGGTCGCCGAGAAGGTCGGGCTCGCGCCCGTGACGATCGCGGCGATCCGCGACGGGCGCCGCCCAACCGGCCTCCCGGAGGACGACCTATGACGTCGGACATTGTTCGGCACGCCAGCGTCGTCGATCTCACGGCGGTCAGCGGATCCTACACCTTCCCGACGGTGGAGCTGAACGTCGCACGTTCCACGCTGCCGAAGGACGGCACGCCGCTGCCGCCGCGGCCGGAGTGCCAGCGGACGCCACGCGTGCGGACCCGCGAGGCCGGTCCTTTACGTCACGACCGACGGTTCCGTCCGCCCGGTATGCTGCACGATCCCGGCGATCGCCTCGGCGGCGGCTACGACCGGGGCCAGCATCTCGGCAGTCGGCGCATCCAGCCGGTCCTTCGAGAAGCGCTCGAGATAGACCCGCAGGGTCGCCCCGACGGTCCCGGTGCCCGACAGGCGGAAGACCACGCGGGCATCCTCGCGGAAGAGGATCCGTACGCCCTGGCGCGCGGTCACCGAGCCGTCGACCGGGTCGGTATAGGCGAAGTCGTCCGCGGCCTCGACGGTGAGATCACCGACGCGCTGGCCCGGCAGCCCGGCGAGCTTTTCGCGCAAGCCGCTCATCAGCCCTTCGGCGGCGGCGCTCTCCACCTCCTCGTAGTCGTGGCGGGCGTAGTAGTCGCGGCCGTAAGTCGCCCAGTGGTCGCGCACAACCTGGTCGGCGGGCTTCCCCGTCGCGGCGAGCAGGTTGAGCCAGAGCAGCACCGCCCACAGGCCGTCCTTCTCGCGCACGTGGTTCGAGCCCGTGCCGGCACTCTCCTCGCCGCAGAGGGTGATCCGCCCGGCATCGAGCAGGTTGCCGAAGAACTTCCAGCCGGTCGGGGTCTCGAAGGCCGGGATGCCGAAAGCCGCCGCGACCCGGTCGGCCGCACGGCTCGTCGGCATCGAGCGGGCGATGCCGGCGAGGCCCGCCTTGTAACCTGGCGCCAGATGCGCGTGGGCGGCGAGGATCGCCAGGCTGTCGCTCGGGGTGACGAAGAGATGAGGGGCGACGATCATGTTGCGGTCGCCGTCGCCGTCGGAGGCAGCACCGAAATCGGGCGCGTCCGGTCCGGTCATCAGCGCCATGAGGTCGTGGGCGTGGACCGGGTTCGGGTCCGGGTGGTGGCCGCCGAAATCGGGCAGCGGCTCGGCATTCACCACCGTGCCGGCCGGGGCGCCGAGGCGCCGCTCCAGGATGTCCTTGGCATAGGGGCCGGTCACCGCGCTCATCGCATCGAACCGCATCCGGAAGCCGGAGCGGAACAGGGCCGCGATGGCGGGAAAATCGATCAGCGTCTCCATCAGCGCCGCGTAATCCGTGACGGGATCGATCACCGTGACGGTCGCGTCGCCGAGACTCACGTCGCCGGGGGTGTCGAGGTCGATATCGGCTGCCTCGACGATGCGGTACTCCGTGATCGCCTTGGTGCGGGCAAAGATCGCCTCGGTCACCGGCTCGGGCGCCGGGCCGCCGTTGCGGGCGTTGAACTTGATGCCGAAATCGCCCTCGGGACCGCCCGGGTTGTGGCTCGCCGACAGGACCACGCCGCCGATCGCGCCGTGCTTCCGGATCACGCAGGAGGCGGCCGGGGTCGAGAGCAGGCCGCCGCGTCCGACCAGGATGCGCGCGAAGCCGTTAGCCGCCGCGATCTTCAGGGTCGTCTGCACCACCTCGCGATTGAGGAAGCGCCCGTCGCCGCCGACCACCAGGGTCGTGCCGGCCCGGTCGGGCAGGCAGTCGAAAATCGCCTGGACGAAGTTCTCGACGTAACCGGGCTGGCGGAAGACCGGCACCTTCTTGCGCAGGCCCGAGGTGCCGGGCTTCTGGTCGGGAAAGGGCTGCGTGGGGACGGCCTTGACGGTCATGGGGTCTCGTCTCGGTGAAGGCGGCGGGGCTGGCCGGCAAGGGGCCAGCCGACTTTTGGCCCAGCTTATGCCGCCTCTCGCCGCCGCCGGCCAGCCCGCGCGAGCGATTTCACCCCCGCGCGCGAGTTCATGCGGCGTCCTCCTCGGCCCGCTTCAGGCCGGTGGTCAGGTGGCGGAAGCTGGCGATCGGGGCCGGGCGGCCGAACAGGTAGCCCTGCGCTTCGTGGCAGGCCTCGGCGCCCAGGAAGGCGAGTTCCGCCGAGGTCTCGACGCCCTCTGCCAGCACCGGCAGGCCGAGGCCGCGGCCAAGGCCCAGGACCGTGCGCACGATCGTGGCGGCCTGCTCGCTCGTATCGACCGAGCGGGTGAACGAGGAATCGATCTTGATCTTGTCGAACGGGAAGGCGCGCAGGTTCGACAGCGACGAGTAGCCGGTGCCGAAATCGTCCATGGCGATCCGAACTCCCAGCGCCTTGACCCGGCGCAGCGTCGCGAGTGCGCGGGGAAGGTCGCGGATCAGCGCCGTCTCGGTGATCTCGAGTTCGAGGCGGGCGGGCGCGAGGCCGGTGGTGAACAGCACCTCGTGCACCAGCTCGGCGAAGCCCGGGGCGTGGAGCTGCACCGCCGAGACGTTGACGGCGATGCGCAGGGGGTTGGCCCACGAGGCGGCCTCGCGGCAGGTCTCGCGCAGGACCCACTCGCCGATCCGCAGGATGCTGCCAGTCTCCTCGGCAATCGGGATGAACAGGTCGGGCGGGATGGTGCCGCGCTCCGGGTGGTGCCAGCGCAGAAGCGCCTCGAAGCCCACCGCCTCGCCGGTGTCGATGCGGGTCTGCGGCTGGTAGACGACCCTGAGCTCGTCCCGCTCGACGGCGTGGCGCAGGTCGTGCTCGATCTGGCGCCGCTCGCGGACCTGCACGCCCATCCGCGCCTCGTAGAAGCGCAGGCGACCGCGGCCCTCCTGCTTGGCGCGGTATAGGGCGGTGTCGGCCTGGATCATCAGGGTCTCGGCTTCCGCTCCGTCATGCGGGAAAAGCGCGATACCGAGGCTTGCCGCCGCGATCGCCCCGGCCGGCCCGGTCTCGGCTTGTCGGAGGGCCGCCAGGATCGCTTCGCCGAGCGCCTCGGCGCCGGCCGCGTCGAGGCTCGGCGCCAGAACGGCGAACTCGTCGCCGCCGAGGCGGGCCAGCATCTGGCCGGGGTTGAGCACGGCGGTGATCGCCGCGCAGACGGCACGCAGCAAGCTGTCTCCGGCGGCGTGGCCGAACAGGTCGTTGACCTCCTTGAACCGGTCGAGATCGGCGCAGAGCACCGCCAGCGGCCGGCCGGCGGCCTGGGCCAGCGCGATCTCCTGCGCCAGCCGGGCGTTGAAGCTGGTGCGGTTCGGCGCGCCCGTGAGGGCATCGTGGTGGGCGAGATAGGCGATCCGCGCCTCGGCGCGCTTGCGGGCCCGCAGGTCGCGCACCGCCAGGGCAGCATGCGGACGGCCCGCGAAGTCGATGACCCGGCGGATCACCTCGACCGGCACCAGGCTGCCGTCGTGGCGGCGCAGCTGCGCCTCCGGCACCTCCGCGGCGTCGGTCGCGGCCGGTTCGGCGAGGAGGTCAGACAGGGCCACCCCGGTCAGCGCCTCGGCGGCGAGGCCAACGAGGTCGGCGAAGCTGTCGTTGACGGTGACGATCCGATCGCCGTCGCAGACCACCAGCCCCTCGACGGCGGCGTTGGCGAGGCCCCGCATCCGATCGCCCTCGAGCGCCGAGCGGCGCTCGTCGCGCAGGTGCAGCCACAGGCCGGCGAAGGCCAGGACCAGGATCGTGATGCTGGCGAGCGCCACCGCCACGGCGAGGATCTCGGCCGGCACCGCCGTGCCGGACAGGGCGACCGATGGGTCCGGCACGATCACGGCGGCGTTCATCGCGGTGAAATGCAGGCCGCAGATGCCCGCCACCATCAGACCGGCCCCGGCGAGCTTCACCCGGACCGAGCCATCCCGCAGGGTCATGGCGAGCGCGAGGCTCCCGAACCCGGCGCCGGCCGCGAGAGCCGCCAGGACGAGGCCGGCATCCCAGGCGATGCGGCCGGCCACCTCGAATGCCGCCATGCCGGTGAAGTGCATGGCGCCGACGCCGAGGCCGATCTGCGCCCCGCCGAGCCAGGCCGCGCCGGGCAGGCCCGGCCGCAGGGCGATCCAGAAGCCCGCCGCCGTCATGCCGATCCCGATCAGCAGGGACAGACCGGTCAGGCCGAGGTCGTAGGCCGAGGCGATGCCGGGCGAGAAGGCCAGCATGGCGATGAAATGCGTCGCCCAGATCCCGGTCCCGCCCGCCAGAGCGGCGGTGGCGAGCCACAGCCGGCGCTCCCCGCTAGCATTGACGCGGGCATGATCGAGGAGCGTCAGGCTGGTCACTGCAGCAAGGTTGCATACAACCGCTGCGAGAAAAACCAACTTGAGGTCGTGATTTTCAGCAATACAATTGTAGAGGGCAGTCACGACGTGCGTCTCGCGCTCGGGCTCTGTATGGCGTCCAGAGTGCACGGGCTGTGGTGAAGAACCATGTTATTGCTTGGCCCTGTCGGACATTTCTACGATCCGTAGTGAATTTCGTCCTAACACCGGTGGGGCGGCGCCCGGCTGCGCCTCCCGCGCGGCGGATCCCCGTCGGCGGTTCCCCTTTGGCCGGTTGCCGGCTGCTCCCTCTTGGCGGCCGGCCGCTCCGCACGATATCCGGCACCGGCAAGGAACGGACGTGAGCACGATGCAGAACGACGAGCCCGGCGCCCCGGCGCGGCCGATGCTGGACGACGACACGATCGCCTTCGCGGGCCGGGTCTTTCAGTATGCCCGCCTCGGTCACCACGCGGAGCTGGGCGACCTGTTGGGAATGGGTCTGCCGCCCAACCTGCGCAACGACAAGGGCGACACGCTCCTCATGCTCGCGGCCTATCACGGCCATGCCGAGACCGTCGGCGTGCTGATGGCGCACAAGGCCGATCCGGAGATCGCCAACGACCGCGGCCAGACCCCGCTCGCGGCGGCGGCGTTCAAGGGGGCGATGCCGGTGGTGCTGGCCCTCCTCGACGGCGGGGCCGCCATCGACGGTGCCGGGCCGGACGGGCGCACCGCCCTGATGACCGCCGCGATGTTCAACCGCGTCGAGATGGTCGAGACGCTGCTCGCCCGCGGTGCCGACGCGGCTCGCCGGGACGCAAGCGGCCACACCGCCGAGAGCGCCGCGCGCGCCATGAACGCGCCGGACACGCCGGACGTGCTCGCCCGGGCGGTCGCCGCGGGCAAGCCGAGCTGAGCATCATTCGCCGAAGCGGTACCCGGTTCGGCTGCGAAAATGATGCCAAAACAAAACCTTAAGCAGAGTTACACCATGCACCTCTGCTTAGGTGGCCGGCGGCGCCTTCACCATCAGCCCGCGGCGGGCCTCGATCGTCTGCCAGGCCATCAGCGACGGCAGGCCCAGCACCACGTCCGGCACCCGCTTGACCAGCGAGAGGGCGAGCGCGGTGTGCGGATCGATGCCGAACAGGCTGCCGAGGAGCACGAAGCCGCCCTCCTGCACGCCGAGCCCGCTCGGGACCGGGAAGGCGGCGGACTTGATCGCCTGGCTCAGGGACTCGAGCACCACCGCCTCGGCCAGCGTCACCCCCTGGATGCCGATGCATTGCAGGGCGATCCAGATCTCCAGGGCGCCGAGGAACCAGGCCGCGAGGTGGAGCAGGAGGCCCTGAGTGAGGGGCAGCCAGCGCCGGCGATCCCAGACTGCGTCGAGGGCGGCCTGCACGCCGCCGCTCGGCGGTGCCGTCCCGCCCTCCGCGGCGAACCGGCGGGCGAGCGCGCTGACCTGGCGCTCGATGAAGGCGGCGCCGCCGTAGCGCTGCACCGCGAAGAAGGCGGCGAGCACGACGCCGCTCAGGGCGAGCCCCTTGGCGCACCAGGCGGCCAGGGTCGCGGCCTGCTCGCCCTCGAGCTGCGACAGCAGGACGACGCCGGTCAGCGCGAACAACGCCTGCGTGACGACCTGGAAGAACATGTCGACCAGGATGCCGGCGGCGCTCGCCGCCCCGGTGACGCCCCAGAAGGTCAGGAGCCGCGCGCCCAGGACCTCGCCGCCGACCGAGGCGACGGGCAGGAGCACGTTGACCCCCTCGCGCACGAAACGCAGCAGCACGAACGGGCCGGCCGCCACCGCGACGAGGCCGGTGAGGATCCGGGCCCAGGCGACCCCGCACAGCCCGATGATGAGGACCCGCACCAGCACCACCGCGGCGATGCCGAGGAGGCCGACCCGGCCGAAGGCGTCCGCCACCGCGCCGACGTCGTTGGCGGCAACGAGCCAGAGGGCCAGCACCACGCCGATCACGGCGCCGAGGAGCGGCACGCGCCGCAGCAGGCGGCGGCCGAGGCTCGGGCGCGTCCCGGCCGGCGCCGCGCCGGTTTCCGCCACCGTCACGGTGCGTCGCCCCCCCGCGCGGGAAGCAGGGCATCCAGCATCGCGGCGGGTTCGAGCATGGGATCGAGCACCAGGAGCCGGCCCTCGCCGAGAGAGCCGGCGGTGGCGAGCGTCAGGCTGCGCTTCGGGCACAGGCCGAGGCAGCCGGTCTCGACCACCCGCACCTTGCGTCCGCGGTGATCCGCCTTGAGGGCGCGCTTCAACCCGCCCCGGACCGCCTTGGCACCGACTCCCTGCCGCTTGGCGCACTTGGCGCACACCATCACGATCTCGGCGAAAGGAGCGGCTGCCGCCTTGGCGGGCCCGCGTTTCGTCACCGGCGCCTTGCTCACCGCGTTCTGGTCCCCCGTTCCATGACTGATCCGGGGCTGTGGTTAACCGTCGGCCGGAGCAGGCGCAACGCGGCATGGCGTGGCGACGGGTCTCCCTGGCGTCGGACCTACGACGGCGCCGCCTCGCCGAGCCGCACGCACCGCGCCGCATGGCCCGGGCCCACCGCCACCCGCGCCGGCAGGCCCTCCCGGCAGGACGGGACGACGAGGCCGCAGCGGGGCTCGAATGGGCAGCCGGGGGGCGGGTCGGCGAGGTCGGGGGGCGAGCCGGGGATTGTGGCGAGCCGCACGCCCTTCGGCGAATCCGGGGTGATGCGGGAGGCGAGCAGCCCCCGTGTGTAGGGATGGGCCGGCGTGCCGACCACCGCTCCGCTCGCCCCCACTTCGACGAGGTGGCCGCCATACATCACCGCGACCCGGTCGGCGACCTGCACCGCCACGCCGACGTCGTGGGTGACGAAGATCACCGCGAGGCCGAGGTCGCGCTGCAGCTCGCGCAGGAGGAGCAGGATCTGGATCTGCACGGTGGCGTCGAGGGCGGTGGTCGGCTCGTCGGCGAGCAGCACCTTCGGCCGGCAGGCGAGCGCCAGCGCGATCATCGCCCGCTGGCGCATGCCGCCCGACATCTCGTGGGGATAGGCGTCAAGGCGGCGGGCCGGCGAGGGGATGTGGACGCGCTCGAACAGCTCCAGCGCCCGCGCGCGCCCGGCGGCGCGGGAGACGCCCTCGTGGCGCATGACCGCCTCGGCGATCTGGTCGCCGATGCGGTAGACCGGATCGAGGGCGAGGCCCGGATCCTGGAAGATCATCGCGACGGTGCCGCCGCGATAGGCCGAGAGCGCCTTGGGCCTGAGCGTCAGCACGTCGTGCCCGTCCACCCGCAGGTGGCCGCCGATGCGGGTGCGGGATTCCGGCAGGAGCCGCATCAGGGCCCGCAGGGTCACGGACTTGCCGGAGCCGGATTCGCCCAGCAGCGCCAGGGCCTCGCCGGCCCGGATGGTGAAATCGACCCCGCCGACGGCCCGGACGGCTTTTCGGCCTCCCAGGAAGTCGACCGTCAGGTCGCGGACCTCGATCAGGGCGTCGGAGGTGGCGGTGTCAGAGGTGCGCAGGGGTGCGTTCATGGTTGCCTCACGCCGCCATCGGGACCGCGGGTGCCTTCGGGTGGCCGGAGCCCGCCACCGCCATGTGGCAGGCCGCGGCATGCGCCGGGGCGACCGGGTCGAGACCGGGCTCGCGGGTGCGGCAGACCTCCGCGGCGAACTGGCATCGGGTATGGAAGCGGCAGCCCGGGGGCGGGTTGATCGGGTTCGGCGGGTCGCCGGTGAGCGGTGCCTCTTCCAGCCGGGCATCCGGGTCGGTCGAGGGCTGGGAGGCGAGGAGCGCCGCCGTGTAGGGGTGGCGCGGCGTCGAGAGGATCGCGTCGGCTGGGCCGATCTCGGCGACGCGGCCGAGATACATCACCATCACCCGGTCGGACATGAAGCGCACGACGTTGAGGTCGTGCGAGATGAAGATGTAGGTCAGGCCGAACTCGTTCTTGAGGTCGGTCAGCAGGTTCAGCACCTGCGCCTCCACCGACTTGTCGAGGGCCGAGACCGCCTCGTCGAGGATGAGGAGGCGCGGCTCGAGGGCGAGCGCCCGGGCGATGTTGACCCGCTGGCGCTGGCCGCCGGATACCTCGTGCGGATAGCGCCCGCCGAAGCGCCGCGGCTCCAGGCCGACCCGGCGCAGCAGGTCATGGGCCCGGGCGAGCGCCGCCGCCGAGGACAGCCCGTGCGCCTTCGGCCCGAAGGCCACCGATTCCTCGACCGTGAGGCGCGGGTTGAGCGAGGCGTAGGAATCCTGGAAGACCATCTGCACCTGGCGGCGATAGGCCTTCAGGTCGAGGGCGCGGGAGCCGAGCAACTCGCCGTCGAAGACGATGTCGCCGCGATCCTGCCTGTTGATCTGCATCAGCAGGCGCGCCGTCGTCGACTTGCCGCAGCCGGATTCGCCGACGACGCCGAGCGTCTCCCCCTTCATGACAGAAAAGTCGACGCCGTCGACGGCCCGCACTGCGGGGCCCTTGCCGAAAAGGCCGCCCTTGCCGGCAAAGTGCTTCACCAGGCCGTCGACGGTCAGCAGCGGCTGCGCGGGACCGCCGCGGTCGCGGGGATCGAGATCGGTCACTGGCGCACCTCCATGGCCGAGCGCAGGCCGTCCGACAGCAGGTTGAAGGAGATCGAGGTCAGGAAGATCATCACGCCGGGGAGCGCCGCCACGACCGGGTTGACGTAGATCGCGGTGCGCAGGGTGTTGAGCATCAGGCCCCATTCCGGCTCCGGCGGCTTCACGCCGAGGCCGAGGAAGGACAGGCCCGAGGCCAGGATCATCGAGACCGAGATCAGGCTGGTGGCGTAGACGAAGACGGGACCCAGCACGTTGCCGAGCACCTGCACCCGCACAACCGTGAACGGGTTGGCGCCCGAGACCCGGGCCGCCTCGACGTAGTCGCGGTTGCGGATCTGCACCGTGACGCTCTCGGCGACGCGGGTGATCTGGGGCACGAACACCACGGTGAGCGACACGATCGAGTTGAGGATGCCGGCCCCGAGCGCGCCCGAGAGCGCGATGGCGAGCAGCACCGACGGGAAGGCGAAGAACACGTCGACCACGCGCATGATCAGCGTGTTGACCCAGCCGCCGGCATAGCCCGCGAGGATGCCGAGGCCCGACCCGACGAAGAACGCGATGACGACCGGCAGCACGCCCATGAACAGCGAGAGGCGGCCGGCATAGAGCAGGCGGGTGAGCATGTCGCGGCCGAGCTCGTCCGAGCCGAGCCAGTAGGTCGCGTCGCCGACATGGCGCAGGCGCCGGACCATCGAGCCCTTGAACGGGTCCATCGGGGCGATCAGCGGCGCGAAGATCGCCGCGAGCACGATGCACAGGATGACGAAGGCGGCGGCCATCGCGACCGGATCGCGGACGAGGCGGCGCAGCACGCTGCCCCAGTAGCCGCGGGAGGCCTGGACCGGGATCTCCGGCGCCGGCACCGCAGCGACGGGATCGCCGGTGGCGAGCGAGGTCTGAACGGTCATCGGGTCAGGCCCTCTCGATGCGGGGGTCGAGGGCGGTCTGCACCACGTCGACCAGGAGGTTGAGGGTGACGAAGAACATCGCCAGGACCAGGATCGTGCCCTGGAGCAGCGGCAGGTCGCGCTGGAAGATCGCGGCGTTGAGGAGGAAGCCGGTGCCGGGCCAGGCGAACACGGTCTCGATCAGGATCGAGCCGCCGAGCAGGTAGCCGAGCTGCAGCCCCATGATGGCGATGGCGGTGGGAGCCGCGTTCTTGACCACGTGGCGGAAGACGCCGAATTCCGACAAGCCCTTGGCGCGCAGGGCCTGGACGAAGTCCTGGTGCAGGATGTCGCCGACGAGCGCCCGGACGGTGCGGGAGATCACCCCCATCGGGATCACCGACATGGTGATGGCGGGCAGGAGCAGGTAGCGCAGGTGCTCGAGGTCCGGGAACCAGTTGCCCGACCCTTGGGGCCCGGCGCCGGTGGGCGGCAGCCAGCCGAGTGTGGCCGAGAACACGATCACCATCACGATGCCGAGCCAGTAATGCGGCACGCTGACCCCGAACACCGCGATGGCGGAGGCCACCCGGTCGAGCCAGGAATCGCGGGCGTAGCCGGCAACGAAGCCGAAGAAGGTGCCGAAGGTGAAGCCGATCAGCGTCGCCACCGAGGCGAGGATCAGGCTGTTGCCGACGGCGCGGCCGACCTCCGCCAGGACCGGGCGGCCGGTGGCGATCGAGGTTCCGAGGTCGCCCTGCAGCACCTTCCAGAGCCAGAGGCCGTACTGCACCGGCAGCGGCTTGTCGAAGCCGTAGGCCGCGCGCATCTGCGCCTGCATTTCGGCAGTGGCATCCACCGGCAGGATCGCGCTCAGGGGATCGCCGGGGGCGAGGTGGACGAGGAGGAAGCACACCAGGCTGACGCCCAGGGCGACCGGGGCGGCGTAGCCGATGCGCTTGAGGATGAAGAGGATCATGACGGGAGGATCCCGGGGCTGCGCCGGTTGTCGGAATCGTGGCCTCGCCCGGCGGGAGCCGGGCGGGTTCGTGGTGTCGCGGGCCTGTCCGAGTTCGCCCGAGGGACCTTCCACCCTCCGCGTCATTCCGGGGCCGCGAAGCGGAGCCCCGGATCCGGAGCCGCTCGTGGTGCCGGATGGAGCGGAGCCCTGTCCGCCTTCCTCGGAAGCCTTGGCGGTTCTGGATTCCGGGCTCCGCTGTCGCGGCCCCGGACTGACGTCGAGAGTGTCAGGACGGTCGGTTCACTCGAACACGCATCAAGATCTCACTTCGCCCAAGATCTCACTCCGCCCAAAATCTCACTTCGCCATGGTGATTGGCGAGAAATCCTGGAACCAGCTCTGGGCCTGGACGAAGCCCTGCACCTTCTTGCTCATCGCCCGCGGGTTGACGTCGTGGGTAACCATCAGGAACAGGGCGTCGTCCACGAACTTCTCGTGGATCTTCTGCAAGACCGCGACCTGGTCCTTCGGCTCGAAGGTCGCGCGGACCTCGTCGAACAGCTTGTCCATCGCCGGATCGCAGTAATAGCCCCAGTTGGTGCCGTTCGGCGGCGCCAGGTTGCACTGGGCATGGCGGATGAAGGCGGTGAACGGATCCTGGATCAGGTAGGAGTAGTTCATCGCGGTGCCGCCGCGGGCGCTGTCAGACTTCGAGCCGGCGCGCCAGATGTTGATCAGCGTGTTCCACTCCACGACCTCGTAATCGACCTTGATGCCGACCTCCGCGAGGTTCTGCTGCAGGAACTCGTTCATCGGCAGCGGCTGCATCTGGCCGGAGCCGGAGGCCGAGATCAGCACCTTGGTGGTGAGAGGCTTGTTCGGGCCGTAGCCCGCCTCCTTGAGGAGCTTCTTGGCGGCTTCCGGATCGTAGCCGACCTTGAAGGTGGGCTTGCCGAACCAGGGATGGCCGGGGGTGAGGAAGCCTTCTGCAGGGGTGGCGAGGCCGCCGAGGAACTCCTTCAGGCCCTCGCGGTCGATGGCGAGGTTCGCGGCCTTGCGCACGCGCACGTCGTTCCACGGCGAGCCCTCGGCCCGTGACAGGTGCCAGGTCCAGTTATGCGGATAGAGGTTGGTGACGAGAGCGAAGCCCGCGGCCTTGAGGGAGGCCACCGCGTCCGGCGCCGGCGCCTCGATCCAGTCGACCTGGCCGGAGCGGAGCGCCGCGACCCGGGCATTGGCCTCGGGGAGGGGCACCAGCACCATCTTGTCGAGCTTCGGCACCCGGGCCTTGTCCCAGTACTCCTTGTTCGGGACCAGCTCCAGGCGCTCGCGCGGCACGAAGCCTGTGACCTTCCACGGGCCGGTGCCGGAGGGCGCCTTGGCGACCGCGTCCCAGCTCTTGCCCTGCTTCTCCCAGTTGGCGGGAGACGACATCAGGATCCAGGCGAGCTGGTAGGGGAAGGTGGCGTCCGGGGTCTTGGTGACGATCTCCAGCGTCATCGGGTCGACCGCCTTGTAGGAGGCGACGGCCGGGATGCGGGTGCGCCCCTGCGCCGACTGGCGCGGGTCGAATTGCGGGCTGTCCGACTTCAGGAGCTTGTCGAGGTTCCAGACCACCGCGTTGGCGTCGAAGGCCGAGCCGTCGTGGAAGGTCACGCCGGGGCGGAGCGAGAAGATCCAGCGGGTCTTGTCAGCGGGATCGACCTTCCAGGAGGTGGCGAGGCCGGGCGTCAGGTCGGAGGCCTTGTCGGCCCGGCTGAGGTCCCAGTTGATGAGGGCGTCGTACACCGTGTAGCCGGTGAAGCGCATGCCCTCGCCGCCATTGTCCGCCTGGCCGGTGGTGAGCGGGATGTCGGAGGCGGTCATGCCGATGCGCAGCACGCCCTGGGCGCTCGCAGACCCCACCAGCGCGAGGGCGAGGACGAGCCCGGACAGGGTCCGCCCGAGCGGGCGCAGGGGCAGGCGGGTGGGCAGCGGCATCGTGGAACTTCCCCGTTGGTGAGTGACGGAGACGAGATTGCAAGAGGCCTGCCAACCGGCTCGCGGCAGGAAGCCCGGTTCCCGGGCAGCGAGAATGCCTAATTTCCGGGCTGCCTCATTCGCAGGCGAACGATCCAGCGCGAATCTGCTTTCATTTGAGGCAGGCTTCGGCCCGTGCGGCATCGATCTGCCGGTCGGCGACGAGATGGGCGAGGCCGTGAACCAGGGCCCAGGCCCGCAAGGCATCGCGCTCGGCGCCGGCCGGCGACTCGCGCTCCGTCACCACGCTCCGTAACGCCCCGAACGTGGCCGACGAGGCCTCCGCGAGGTCGGGATGGTCTGCGTCCTCGACCACGCCGCCGAACATCAGCCGGAAGGTCGCCCGGTCCGCATCGGCGAAGCGCAGATAGGCGCGGCCGAGGGCAGTGAGCCGCTCCGGCGGCTCGGCCCGGCGCCCCGCCTCTTCGAGCGCCTTACGCAGAGCCCGAAACCCCTCGGTCGCGAGCGCAGCCAGCAGCGCCTCGCGGCTGGCGAAATGGCGATAGGGCGCGTTGTGCGACACCCCAGCGAGCCGCGCCGCCTCACGCAAGGTCACCGCCTCGACGCCGCCGGCGCGCAGCAGATCACGCGCCGCCGCGATCAGGCTCCGGCGCAGGTCGCCATGGTGATAGGCCGTATCGCCCCCAGATGTTGACAATGCCCACATATCTCCTATGTTGCGCCTGTCAACATACGCAAACCGGCCGCCGCCGCAAGCCGCGGCGGCCGGCCCGCACCTTGCGGAAAGCGTCCGCCATGACCCTGCAGCCGCTCCTCCACGCCTCGCCGGTGATCCAGGTCCACGCCGCGGCCGCTCTCGCCGCCCTGGCGCTCGGGGCGCTGCAATTCGGCCTGCGGCGGGGCGGACGGCGGCACCGGCTGATGGGCCGGCTCTGGGTCGGGCTGATGGCCGTGGTAGCGCTGAGCTCGTTCGGCATCTCCGGCCTGCGCCAGGTCGGGCCGTTCAGCTGGATCCATCTCCTGTCGGCATACACGCTCGTGGCCCTGGTGCGGACGGTGCTCCACGCGCGGCGGGGCCGCATCGCGGCCCATCGCTGGACCATGATCGGGCTCAATCTCGGGGCGCTGGTGATCACCGGGCTGTTCACCCTGCTGCCCGGCCGGATCATGGGGCACGTGGTGTTCGGGTAACGATGTCACGCCGGGGCCGTCGAGCGCGGTCGGTGCGCTCGACGAGGGTGAAGCCCTCCATCGGCATCCCGGGGCCGCGCAGCGGAACCCGGGATGCCTGAAAGGGGACGAAGGACGGCCGCTGCCGATTTGGAAGCCGTCACGCCGGCCGCCACGGCCCCAGCCGCGCGATGTCCCGCTCCCGCCGCTCCAGCCACCAGCCCGCCTGCTGGGGCCAGGCCTCGAAGCCCGGCTCCTCCGCCCTGTCGAGAGCCCGGCTCGCGCGTGACGCCCAGTTCGGATCGGCCAGGGCCTCCCGCCCCACCGCGACGAGATCGGCGCGGCCCTCGGCCACGATGGCGTCCGCCTGGCGCGGATCGACGATCAGGCCGACCGCCATGGTGGCGAGCCCCGTCTCCCGCTTCACGGCCTCGGCGAAGCCGACCTGGAAGCCGTAATCGCGTCGGATCCGGGCAGCGGTGGCGGAGCCGGACAGGCCACCCGACGAGCAGTCGAGCACGTCGACACCGAGGGCCCGCAACTCGGCGGCCAGGGCGAGGGTGTCGTCGAGGGTCAGGCCGCCCTCGAGCCCGTCCACCGCCGAGACCCGCACGAAGAGGGGCTTTCCCGCCGGCCAGGCCTCCCGCAACGCCCGGGCCACTTCGAGGGGGAACCGCATCCGTCCGGTCCGGTCGCCCCCGAAGGCGTCCTCGCGCCGGTTGGTGAGCGGCGACAGGAAGGTGTGGAGCAGGTAGCCGTGCGCGGCGTGAAGCTCGATCACGTCGAACCCCGCGCGGTGCGCCCGATGGGCCGCCGCCACGAAGGCGCCTTTCAGGTCGTCGAGGTCGGAAGGCGAGAGTTCCGCCGGCCTCAGCCAGCCCTCGTCGAGGGGGATCGCGCTCGGCGCCACAATCGGCCAGGGCGTCTCGCCGCGGGCGATCTCCTGTTCCGAGAGCGGGCCGTTGCCCTCCCACGGGCGCTGCATGCTGGCCTTGCGGCCGGCATGGGCGAGTTGCAATCCGGCCGCGGCACCGTTCGCCTTCAGGAAATCCGCGACCCGGGCCAGCGCCTCGCCGTGCGCGTCCGACCAGATCCCGAGGTCGCCGTGGGTGATGCGTCCCTCCGGCACCACCGCGGTCGCCTCCAGGATCACCAGCCCGGCGCCGCCGAGGGCGAATCGGCCGTAATGGACGAGGTGGTGGTCGCCCGCGATCCCGTCCCGCGCCGAATACTGGCACATCGGCGGGATCACGACGCGGTTGCGGAGAGAAACGTCCCGCAGGCGGACGGGCGTGAAGAGCTGCGCGGTCATTCTTCGCTCACACGGTCGCGATCGGCGTCGTCGGCGAGCCGACCGCGCCCGGCAGCCGCAGGGGCGGCGCCGTCAGGAGGAAGCGGGAGCGCCCATGCGCCCGCAGCCAGGTCGCGAGCGGGGTGAGGTGCCACAACTCGCCGAGATTGACCCCGAGGCGGAACAGGCAGTGCTCGTGCAGCGGCAGGGTGGCGCAGCAGCCGTCTCCCGGCAGAGCCGGGTGGACCTCGACGGCGTAGTTGTCGGCGATGAGGGCGGCGAGCCCCGAATCGGTGATCCAGTTGAGCAGCCGCCGGTCGCGGCCGTCGAGCCCGGCGCAGAGGTCGTGGATCACCGCCGGGTCCGGGTTCCGGTTCATGCCGAGCAGCCGCTCGGCGAAGCCGGTATGCAGGCAGACCATGTCGCCGGGCTCGACCACGACCCCGTCGGCATCGAGGATCTGCCGCAGCTGATCATAGCCCACCGCCACCCGCGCGTCGCCGAGATGGGCGTGGAGGTCGATCATCACACCGCGGCCCTGCATGCCGCGCTCGGCCAGCCGCTCGATGCCGAGGGCCTGGGCGCGCGACGGGGCGCCGGCTTCCTCCGGCGTCGTCGGGCCGGTGATGTCGGAGCCTGCCCGGAAACCGTTATAGTAAACCGGACGCGGCGTGCCGTCCCCCTCGACGTCGAACAGCGAGCCGACATGGGCGAGGCTGTCCCACTGCGTCGAGTATTGCAGGTGCAGCACCGCGAGATCGTCGCTGATCACGTCGGTGGCGTCGGGCACCTCCTCGCAGACCAGGAAGTTCATGTTCGGCCGGCCGCTCGCCCGCACGGTCGGGCGGACCTGCGGCGGGTGCCGGCGGGGGTTGAGGACGTTGCCGCCCGGATAGTCGAGGGGCAGGCTGAGGCAGAAGGTCAGGCCCTCCCGCACCTCGGCCGCGCCCTGACGCACCTTCTCGGGGGTCAGGAGGTTGAGCCGGCCGAGCTCGTCGTCGGGGCCGAAATCGCCCCAGGTCGAGCCCTCCGGGCGGCGGCGCCAGCGCATCGTCATTTCTTCACCAGGGGGCAGCGGGACGCCGAGAGCGGCTGGAACGCCTGATCGCCCGGAACGGTGGCGACGAGCTTGTAGAGGTCCCAAGGCCCCTTCGACTCGTCCGGCTTCTTGACCTCGAAGAGGTACATGTCGTGGATCATGCGGCCGTCCTCCCGGATGCGCCCGCCGCGGGCGTAGAAGTCGTCGACCGGCGCCTCGCGCATCGCCGTCATCACCGCGGCGGTCTCGTCGGCACCGGCCTTCTGGACGGCCTTCAGGTAGTGCGTCACCGTCGAGTAGACGCCGGCCTGGGACATGTTCGGCATCTTGCCGACGCGCTCGAAGTAGCGCTTCGACCAGGCCCGCGTCTCGTCGTTGAGGTCCCAGTAGAAGCCTTCCGTCAGGAGCATCCCCTGCGTGGCCTTGAGGCCGAGGCTGTGCACGTCGCTGATGTAGACGAGCAGACCCGCGAGCTTCTGCCCGCCCTGCGTCAGGCCGAACTCGGCCGCCTGCTTGATGGAATTGGTGGTGTCGGCGCCCGCATTGGCGAGGCCGACGACCTTGGCGCCCGAGCCCTGCGCCTGGAGCAGGAACGACGAGAAGTCGGGATTGTTGAGCGGCACCCGCACGGAGCCGAGCACCTTGCCGCCATTGGCCTTCACCACCGCGCTCGCGTCGCGCTCGAGGTCCTGGCCGAAGGCGTAGTCGGCGGTGACGAAGAACCACGACTCGCCCCCGGCCTTGACGGTGGCGAGCGCGGTCGAATTGGCGAGCGCGTAGGTGTCGTAGGCCCAGTGCACCGAGACGGGGGAACAGGCCTCGTTGGTGAGCCGCACCGCGCCGGGGCCGTTGAACACGATGACCTTGTTCTTGGCCCGGGCGATGTCGGCGGCGGCGAGCGCGGTGGCCGAGGCCGCCACGTCGAGGATCGCGTCGACCCCGCCGGTGTCGAACCAGGCCCGCGCGGTCGCCGCCGCGATGTCCGGCTTGTTCTGGTGATCGGCGACCACGACCTCGACGGGGGCGCCCAGCACCTTGCCGCCGAAATCCTCCACCGCCATGCGCGCCGCCGCGGCGCTGCCGGGCCCGGTCACGTCGGCGTAGGGTCCCGACATGTCGAGCAGGAAGCCGAGGCGCACCACACCGTCGGAGATCTTTTGAGATGTCGTGGCCGGCGCCTGCTGCGCGCGAGCCACTCCCTGCCAGGCCATGCCCGGCAATGCGACGGCCAGAGCCGCCGCCAGAAGCGTTGTCCTCACCCGGTTCGTCCTTCGTCGAAGACGTTCGTTCGTACGGTACGCCGTCGAGGGCGCCCGGGTGCATGGTCCTGACAAGGGGACCCGGTTGTCAACCGCTGCCTGAGCGGGCCGGTGCTGCAAAAACCGGTATGGCCTCGCTCAGCCGCTTCAGGCCGCCGGCCTCCCACCCTCCGCCGCCCCGAGCCAGGGTTGGGCATTCACCATCCCGACGCGCCAGCCCGACCCGTCCGGGGCGGCGTAATGGTCGAGACGGGTGAGCGAGCAATTCTCGATCGCGAAGGCGAGGCCGCCCTGGGGACCCAGGTTCAGCGCGAGGGCGATCGCCGCCCGGATCGTGCCGCCATGAGCCACCGCCACGATGTCGCGGCCGCGATGCTCGACGGTGAGCTCGTCGATCGCGGCGTTCACCCGCGCGCACAGCTCCGAAAAGCTCTCGCCGCCCGGCGGGCGCTCGTCGGCGGGCGCGAACCAGTAGCTCGCCGCCGAGGGCTGGCGCTCGGCGAAGAAGCGCGTTCGGTCCTGGCCCTGCCACTCGCCGAGATTCTGCTCGGCCAGGGCCGGCAGGGCGGTGAGGCGGGGCACATTGCCGTCCACCGTGAAGTCGCCGGCCTGCCACAGGGCCTCGGCGGTCTGGCGGGTGCGGCCGAGATGGCTCGCGACCCAGACCGCGCCGCGGGGCAGCACCGGGGCGAGGCCGGAGAAGACGTGGACGTCGCCGCAATCGCACGCGATGTCGCTGCCGCCGTAGATGCGGCCGCCATCGCCCCGCACGGGGGCGTGACGCACCCACCACCAGCGGGTGCGAACGAAGGAGGAGGGGGGCGAAGCACTCATGGTCCCGTCATAGCGCGAATTGCCAGGCCGGCGAACTCTCCGCATAGGTGCGGCACCCGAAACGGAGCGCACGGATGAACGAGGCGGAGAACGGCATGATCTACGGGGCGGACATCCCGTTCGCCCGGCTCTGCGGCATCGAGGCGCTGGATGTCGTCGAGGGACGCACGCGCCTGCGCCTGGAACTCGGACCGCAGCACGGCAACAACCTCGGCATCGCCCATGGCGGCATCCTCTGCACCCTCCTCGACATCGCCATGGGGACGGTGGCCCGGCTCACCGCCGGACGGCCGGTGGTGACCCTCGACATGCAGACCCGCTTCCTCTCGCCGGGCCACGGCGTGCTCCTCGCGGAAGGGTGGGTGACGCGGGCCGGCCAGTCGATCCTGTTCTGCGACGCGGAGATCCGCGACGAGGCCGGGCGGGTGGTGGCGACCGCGACGGGGGTGTTCAAGCCTGTCGGCGCGAAGGGGTAGTCGAGCGGCCGCGGAGGTTTCTGGCCTGTTGCGGGTTTCCGGCGGGCGCCCGGGAGCCATGTTGAGGGGACACGGTCAGGCCCGCCAGCCCGAAAGGCCCCGATGACGCGTTCCCCCGCCACCCGCGCCGCGCCCGGCGGCGTGATCGAGACCGACGTCTCGGCCCGGCTCGACCGGCTGCCCTGGGGCCGGTTCCACACCCTGGTGGTGCTGGCGCTCGGCATCACCTGGGTGCTCGACGGGCTCGAGGTGACGCTCGCGGGCGCCCTGGCGGGCGCCCTCAAGGCGAGCCCGACCCTGCAATTCTCCAATGCCGAGATCGGGCTCGCCACGTCGAGCTACCTCGCCGGCGCGGTGCTGGGGGCGGTGGGCTTCGGCTGGCTCACCGACCGGCTCGGGCGGAAAAAACTCTTCTTCATCACGCTGGCGGTCTATCTCGCGGCCACCGCCGCCACCGGCCTGTCCTGGAACCTGTGGAGCTTCTGCCTCTTCCGCTTCCTCACCGGGGCCGGCATCGGCGGCGAGTACACGGCGATCAACTCGACCATCCAGGAGCTGATCCCGGCCCGGGCCCGGGGCTGGACCGACCTCGTCATCAACGGCAGCTTCTGGCTGGGTGCGGTGCTCGGCGCCGGCACCTCGCTGATCGTGCTCGATCCTGCCCTGTTCGGGCCGGATCTCGGCTGGCGCGTCGCCTTCGGGCTCGGCGCCTTTCTGGGGCTCATCATCCTGTTCCTGCGCACCTGGATCCCCGAGAGCCCGCGCTGGCTGATGACCCACGGGCGGCACGAGGAGGCGGAGGCCCTGGTGACGGGGATCGAGGCGCGCTTTCGCGCCGAGGGCCACACCCTCGCCGAGGGGCCTTTCCCGAAGGCGCGGCTGCGCCAGCGCAGCCACACGCCGCTCGCCGAGGTGTTTTCGGCGCTCAAGACCTACCGGCAGAGGGCGGGGGTGGGCCTGGTGCTGATGTCGGCCCAGGCCTTCTTCTACAACGCGATCTTCTTCACCTACGCGCTGATCCTGATCGACTTCTACCAGGTGCCGGCGGACGGCGTCGGTTGGTACATCCTGCCTTTCGCCGCCGGCAACTTCCTGGGCCCGGTGCTGCTCGGGCGGCTGTTCGACACGGTCGGCCGCAAGCCGATGATCGCCTTCACCTACGGCATGTCGGGCGTGCTGCTGGCCTTGAGCGGGTTCGCCTTCCAGCAGGAGCTCGTCACGGCGACGAGCCTCACCGTGTGCTGGATGGCCGTGTTCTTCTTCGCCTCCGCCGCCGCGAGCTCGGCCTATCTCACCGTCAGCGAGGTGTTCCCCCTCGAGATCCGGGCGCTCGCCATCGCGCTGTTCTACGCCATCGGCACCTCCGTCGGGGCAGTGGGGCCTGCCTTGTTCGGCGTGCTGATCGAGGGCCATTCCCGCACGGCGATCCTCGGCGGGTATCTGCTGGCCTCGGCGCTGATGATCGCGGCCGGCGTGGTCGCGGGGATCTGGGGCGTGGCGGCGGAGCGCAAGTCGCTTGAGGATGTGGCGAAGCCGCTGGCGGCGGAGGAGTGACAGGTCGGGATGCCACCCGAAGGTTTTCCGTCGGCAGAGATGGAGGATGAGAGCGGATTGTCGGTTTCCCGATGAACGACACGACGTGGGGGCCTCGCACCGCCTCACCGACCGCGACCGCATCAGCGGGCGGTGGCGTCGAACCGGAGACGGTAAGCCCTCGGCGACAGTCCGACGGCCCGCCCGAAGTGTTTTCGCAGGTTGACCGCCTCACCGAATCCGGATGCCCGCGCCACCGCTTCGATTGACAGATGGGTCGCCTCCAAGAGGTCGCGCGCGTGCCGGACACGCGCGGCGATGAGCCAGGCACCCGGCGACAGACCCGTCGTCGCCCGCACGTGGCGATGCAGTTCGGTCACGCTGACGCCGACCTCGTCCGCCATGCGCTCGATCGTCCAGTCCTCGGAGATTCGGAGTCGAACGCTGTCGAGGAAGGTTCCGAGACGCGCTCCCGGGCGGATCGGTACAGGCCTCTCGATGAACTGCGCTTGGCCGCCCTCCCGGTGCGCCGCCATGACGAGGCGGCGTGCGACTTGGTTGGCCGCCTTCGCGCCGAAGTCCTTGCGTACCACGTGAAGGCAGAGATCGAGGCCGGCTGCGCTGCCCGCCGAGGTGAGGACCAAGCCCTCATCGACGTACAGGACGTCGTCGACGACCTCCGTGTCCGGGCTGATCTCGGCCAGGCGTTTGACGTGGAACCAGTGCGTGGTGGCGCGTCGGCCCCGCAGCGTCCCCGCTGCGGCGAGAACGAAGGCACCGGCGCAGATGCCGACCAGACGAACGCCTCTCTCGTGCGCCGCCACCAGAGCCTGCAGGAGCGGAGGGGGCACCTCCGCCGAGGGGCCGCGCCAGCCCGGCACGACGACGGTCGAGGCATCGGCCAGGAGTTCGAGCCCGCCATCGGCCTCCACGCGAACGCCACCGAGCCCCCGCAACGGACCGCCCTCCGCGGCCACCGTTGCGCATCGATACCAATCGGGCCCCATCTCCGGACGCGACCGGCCGAAAATCTCGACGGCGCAGCCGAATTCGAACGTGCAGAGCCCATCATAGGCGAGGATGGCGACCACCGGCGCGTTTGGCATGATCGGAGCGATAGTGGCCGTTTCGACCACTGGCAAGCTGGATAGCCGGCCGCGATGCTGACGCAGTCGGACAGCGGATTTCGGCGACCTCGTTCAAGATGGAGACTGCCATGCGCTTGATCGGAATGCTTGATTCGCCCTACGTCCGCCGCGTGGCGATCTCGCTCAAGATGATGGGACTGCCCTTCGAGCACGAGCCGCTATCCGTGTTTCGCGATTTCGATGCATTCGTGTCGCTTAATCCCGTCGTGAAGGCACCGACATTAATCCTGGACGACGGGGAAATACTCTTGGACTCGACATTGATTCTCGATGCCCTCGACCGAATTGCATCTCCGGAGCTGCGCCTTTCACCGGCTACGCAGGGTGATTTCCTGCACTCTCAACGCCTCATCGGCCTGGCTCTGGCGGCTTGCGAAAAGAGCGTCCAGATCGTCTACGAGCAGAACCTTCGCCCTGCCGAGAAGCAGCACCAACCGTGGCTGGATCGCGTCGAGCGACAAATGCTGGCGGCTTACGACCTCCTGGAGGCAGAGTTCGCGGGAGTGGATGGTTGGAGTTTCGGCGAACGTCCGATGCAGGCCGACATCACGGCAGCCGTCGCCTGGCAATTCACGCGAAGCGTCCTCGCGGACAAGATCACGGCCGGTCGGTGCCCGTACCTTCATGATCTCTCTCGACGCGCCGAAGCCTTGCCGGAATTCGTCACTTGCTCGGTCGCGTGATGGCAATCTCGCGGGGGCTGTCCGGACTTCCTAGCAACGACTCGGTGCGTCACCGCAGCAGCTCGTCAACCCCCTCCCAGATCCCCCCGACCACCTCACCGGCCGGCACCGCCCGTGCCAGCCCGGCCGCCTGCCCGGCCCAGGCCTGCATGCGGGCGAGGTCCCCCTCCTTCACCGCCGCCTCGCGCATCCCCTGCGTCAGACCGCGCTGGACCGGGTAGGGGGCGGGCACCGGCGCGTCAGGACCCGCGGCCGCCGCCACGTACTCGGTCGCGAGGCTGCGGCCGGTGCGGCCGCTGAAGGCGCGGGTGAGCCGGGTGTCCTCCGGGCGGGCGCCGCCGAGGGCGTCGGCCCAGGCCGGCGGGATCCCGGCCTCGGGGCAGCGCAGGAAGCCGGTGCCGACCTGCACGGCGCTGGCGCCGAGCAGGAGCGCCGCGGCAGCGCCGCGGGCATCGGCGATGCCGCCGGTGGCGATCACCGGGATTCTCACCGCATCGACCACCGCCGGCAGCAGCGCCATCAGCCCGACCGCCCCGGCCTCGGCCTGATCGGCCCGGAAACAGCCGCGATGGCCGCCGGCCTCGGCGCCCTGCGCCACCACCGCGTCGGCCCCGGCATCTTGCGCCGCGAGCGCCTCGGCCACCGTCGAGACGGTGGCCCACCAGGCGATACCGCACTCCTTCAGCCGCGCGACGAAATCCGGCGGGTAGAGCCCCATGATCGAGGAGACGATGCGGGGCCTGGCCTCGATCATCGCCTCGCACTGGGCGGCGA
Organism: Methylobacterium frigidaeris; assembly: GCF_022179185.1. Taxonomy (GTDB): domain Bacteria; phylum Pseudomonadota; class Alphaproteobacteria; order Rhizobiales; family Beijerinckiaceae; genus Methylobacterium; species Methylobacterium frigidaeris. The sequence continues at coordinate 48,031 of NZ_BPQJ01000022.1, forward strand.
AGTCGGGCGGCGCCGCGTCGCCGGCCTCGGGCGGCACCGCCGGGCCGAAGCGGCCGAGGAAGCCGCGTAAGCGCGCCTCGTGGGCAGGGTCGCGGACGGGGGCGGGATCGGGGATCCACAGGTTGATCTGGAAGGGACCGGCCTCCCGCACGGCCTCGGCCCAGGCCAGGATCGCCGCCGGCTGCATCAGCAGCGCCCCGCAGGCCCCGAGCCCGCCCGCCCGCATCACCGCGACCGAGAGCGCCGGCGGGCAGGCCCCGGCCATTGGGGCGAGGAGCAGCGCCCGGCGCAGGCCGTAGGTGGCGGCGAAGGATTCCGCCCGGGCGAGGGCGGGATGGCGGACGGACATGAGGACGGCTCCGGCCGAGGAACATTCCGGGCGTATCAATCACCGGACGGGATCTGCGGGCAAGCGCCCGCCGCACGGGTGCGGCGCGGACGACGCAGCGTCCGCCGATTGACTTCGCACCCGCACAACGCCATATGGCGGCTTGCAGCGTCAGCGGCCGATCGCGGTCCGCTCGAGAGGGCTGCGTGACGGATTTCGCCGCGGCACCTGCGCGGCAGGCCCGGCCCTCTCTTAATCGCTCGTCCCTTGGATCGCTCCATCACGCGGGCGGTCTCCCGACATCGGATCGCGATGAGGGCCGTGCATGGCGCGCGCCTTGCGGCGATCCCGCTGCCAAAACCCAAGAAGATCATTTTGACCCAGTTCACCGATTTCGGCCTCGCGGCGCCGATCCTGAAGGCGCTCGCCCAGGCCGGCTACGTCACGCCGACCCCGATCCAGGCGCAGGCGATCCCGCCGGCCATGCAGGGCAAGGACCTGTGCGGCATCGCCCAGACCGGCACCGGCAAGACCGCCTCCTTCGCGCTGCCGATCCTGCACCGCCTCGCCAGCGAGAACACCGGTAAGCCGGCCCCGCGCCGCGGCTGCCGCGTGCTGGTGCTCGCCCCCACCCGCGAGCTCGCCAGCCAGATCGCCGACAGCTTCAAGGATTACGGCCAGTTCCTGAAGCTCACCACCACGGTGGTGTTCGGCGGCGTCACCATCGGCCGCCAGGAGCGGGCGCTCGCCAACGGCGTCGACGTGCTGGTCGCCACCCCGGGCCGGCTGCTCGACCTGATCGACCGCCGCTCGCTGACCCTCGACGGCGTCGAGTACCTGGTCCTTGACGAGGCCGACCAGATGCTCGACCTCGGCTTCATCCACGCCCTCAAGCGGATCGTGAAGCTGCTGCCGGCCGAGCGCCAGAGCCTGTTCTTCTCAGCCACCATGCCGAAGAACATCGCCGGCCTCGCCGACCAGTACCTGAAGAACCCCGTGCAGGTCGCCGTGACCCCGGTCGCCACCACCGCCGAGCGGGTCGATCAGAAGGTCGTCTTCGTGCCGACCGGCTCGAAGCAATCCCTGCTCGCCACGATCCTGCGCGACGAGTCGATCGACCGGGTGCTGGTCTTCACCCGCACCAAGCACGGCGCCGACCGGGTCGTGCGCGGCCTCGAGCGCGACGGCATCGGCTCGGCGGCGATCCACGGCAACAAGTCGCAGCCGCAGCGCGAGCGGGCGCTGGCCGCCTTCCGGGCCGGCACCTGCCGGGTCCTGGTCGCGACCGACATCGCCGCCCGCGGCATCGACGTCGACGGCGTGTCCCACGTCGTCAACTTCGACCTGCCGAACGTGCCGGAGGCCTATGTCCACCGCATCGGCCGCACCGCGCGCGCCGGCAATGACGGCCTCGCGATCTCGTTCTGCAACGACGAGGAGCGGGCTTACCTCCGCGACATCGAGCGCCTGACCCGCCAGAAGGTGCCGGTGATGGCGATCCCCGAGGGCTTCGTGCCTCCGAGCCGCGAGGAGGCCGCCCAGGCGGTCGCCGAGGCCGAGCGCGACCGGCGTCAGCCCGGTCCGCGCGGCCAGCGTCCCGGCGGCGGCCGCCAGGGCCAGCAGCCCGGCGGGCGCCAGGGTCAGCCGCGCCACGGCGCCGGTCGTCCGCAAGAGCACCGCGAGCCGCGCGCCCATGACGGCCGCGGCGGGCAGCACGAGGGCCGCCAGGCCCGCCCGCAGGGCCAGGGTCAAGGCCGGTCGCAGGGCCAAGGCCAAGGCCAGGGTCGTCCGCAAGGACAGGGTCGTCCCCAGGGCGGCCAGCGCGCCGACGGCAACCGCCAGCAGCGCCCGGCGGGCGGCAACCGCGACGGCCGCTCGATCGGCTGGCTCGACCGCGCGCCGCGCTGACACGGACTGATCGCCGTTGAATGATTGAGAAGCCCGCGCTCCATCAAGGAGCGCGGGCTTCTCGCTTGGCGTTCGGGATACTGGCTGCACTAACCTCGTCGGGCTGACGCTCGCGATGCCCGTGATATGTCTCGTCGCCCGCATTGCCGTTGCGTCAGGCTCGTTCTCGTCGAGACGAATTTTACAACGACTACTGTAGTCGATATGAACATGTTTCTTTATCGACGATTATCGTGCGATCATTGGCACCGGAAAAATCGCGCTGGCCTGCACGTAAATCTTCTGAAGCAGGCAGTTCGGGCGAAAGGTCGTCATCAATTGTTGCGCTTATTTCCCTGATTTAGAACGCAAATTTCCGCAAAGCACGGACCGGCACCTGGAGGCCCGACGGCGCCTCGTCGCGACGTGACGACCCGACGTAGCCATGGGTGTTGCCGGTCACCCAGGCGACCCCATCTTTGCCGAGACCCATCACCGAAGGAGACCGTCGATGCGCTTCGAACTCTATCGCGACGGCAAGGGCGAGTGGCGCTGGCGCCTGCGGGCGGAGAACGGCGAGGTGGTGGCCGATTCGGGTGAGGGCTACGCCCGCCGCGAGGATTGCGAGCACGGCATCGCCCTGGTGAAGGGCGCGGCCAACGCCCGGGTCGTCGACATGACGCTCAAGATGGCCTGACGGCGGCACTTGGCTTGGGGCCGCCTCCGACACGAACCGTTCACCCTGTGACACAAGACGCGCAACGCTTTCCCGCTCCCGCGCGTTTCCGCCGTCCATGCCTCCCTCCGGAGGCCTGCACGAGTGAGGGACCGACCACGTGCTGAAGACCGTGATGCTGGCCGCTGGCCTGATCCTGGGTGGCGCTGCCGCCCTGCCGCAGGGCGCGACCGCCGCTCCCGTGAGCGAGACGACCGCCACCGCGACGGCGACATCCGTGCCGACCACTTGGGCTCAGTACGGCTATTACGGCCGTCACCGCCACTGGGGCCCCCGCGGCTACGGCTACGGCTATGGCCACCGCCGCCATTTCGGTCCGCGCTACGGCTTCGGTGGCCCGCGCCATTACGGCCATCGCCATTGGGGCGGTCACCGCGGCTGGGGCCCCGGCCCGCGCGGCTACTACCGCGGCTTCTAGAACCGTCTTGCCGATCGGCCGCCCCATCCGGGGCGGCCGTGCCGCATTCTCGCCCCATAAATGACCTTGGCTGTAAAAGCCTGGCCGTTCCGGCGGCCGGGCTTGGCTCATGGTGGGCTCGCTCACGCAGCGCGCCCGCCCCACAACCAAGGGGAACCGGAATGCCGCACACCATCGCAGAGCGCCGCCGGCGCGTCGAAGCGCAGCTTCAGGATTACGAGCGGATCCTCGCCGAGATCCGCTCCTCGGCAGGCCTGGGCGCAAACAGCCGCGCCCTCCAGCTCCAGCACGCCCGCCTGATCTCCCAGGCGCGCACCGAACTGGCGTCGCTCGACGCCGAGCTGGCCAGCCTCTAACGGCAGCCATCCCCGGTCCCGCGGCTCATCGCGGGACCCTCGGAGGGAGCGTCGAGAGCTTCGCGCGCCGCGTCGTAGAACGCGACGATGTCCTCCGGATAGATCTGCGCGCCGGGCGCCACGAGTTCGGTCCGCGACCACCAGCGGTGCTCGGCCAGGACTTCGATCTCATGCGGCGTCCAGCCGTTGCGGGACAGGGGATCGGTCTCGGCCCGCACGGCGAAGAAGCGCTCCCGCGCCCGGACCCATTCGCCGTCGGGCATCCGCATCGTGAAGCTGCGCTCGCCGAGCATCGGCGCCGTCTCCGGGCAGGCCAGGACGGTCTCCTCGCGCAATTCCCGTATCGCGGCCTCCTCGAAGCTCTCGCCCGGCTCGACGCCGCCGCCCGGTGTCGCCCAGTACACCTCCCCGGCGAGCGCCCCGGCGCGGAAGGCGAAGCGGAAGAGCAGTAGCCGGTGATCGCCGTCGATCACCAGGAGGCGGGAGGCGGGGCGTTCGCGCAGGGTCTCCGTCGATCCTGTGTCGAGACTGCTCATCTCACGCCCTCATCACGCGAGGCCGCGACGCAGCCTTCAAGCAGGATCGCCGGGCAACACGGCGAAATCTGGCCTGCCTCCGGCGGTGAGACCCGTGTTGACACCCAAAAACGAATGAACGATCGTTTCAATCGAAGGATCGCTCGACGGTTCTCGCAAGAATCAGGGGTAGGAACGCCGATGCTGCAGCGTGCGGACAGCTACGCCGACCTCGTGGCGCAATTCCGCTGGCGGATCCCGGCCCGCTACAACATCGGCACCGACGTCTGCGACCGGCACGCCCCAGGCAACCCGCTCGCGCTGATCCATCTCGACCCCGACGGCGCGGTGCGGCGCTATGGCTTCGAGGACCTGCGCCGCCTGTCGAACCGCTTCGCCAACGTGCTGGCGGCGCACGGTCTCACGCGCGGCGACCGGATCGGCGTGCTGCTGCCGCAATCGCCCGAGACGGCGATCGCCCACATCACCGGCTTTCGCGCCGGGCTCATCACCATCCCGCTCTTCGTGCTGTTCGGGCCCGACGCGCTCCGCTTTCGCCTCGGCAACAGCGGCGCGAGGGCCGTGGTGACCGACAGGGCCGGCGCCGTGCTCCTCGCCGGGATCCGCGACGCGCTTCCCGACCTGGAGCGGGTCTACTGCATCGACGGGCCGGAGGAGTTCGCAGAGGATTTCCACGCCCTCTGCGCCCGCGCCTCCGACGCCTTCGCGCCGGTCGACACCGCCGCCGACGATCCGGCCGTCATCATCTACACGTCCGGCACCACCGGCGACCCGAAGGGCGCGCTCCACGCCCACCGGGTGCTGCTCGGCCACCTGCCGGGGGTCGAGATGCCCCAGCGCTTCCTGCCGCAACCGGGCGACCGGTTCTGGACCCCGGCGGACTGGGCCTGGATCGGCGGCCTCCTCGACGTGCTGTTGCCGGCGCTGCATCATGGCGTGCCCGTCGTCTCGCACCGCGCCAGGAAATTCGACCCGGAGGCGGCGTTCCGGCTGATGGCCGAGCAGGAGGTGCGCAACGTCTTCCTGCCACCCACCGCCATGAAGCTGATGCGCCAGGCTCGCACCGCGCCCTGTCCGGGCCTGTCCTTGCGCTCCGTCGGCAGCGGAGGCGAGAGCCTGGGGGCGGAGATGCTGGCCTGGGGCGAGGCGGTGCTCGGCGTGCCGGTCAACGAGTTCTACGGCCAGACCGAGTGCAACCTCGTCGTCTCCTCCTGCGCCGACCTGTTTCCCGCCCGCCCCGGCGCCATGGGCCGGCCGGTGCCGGGCCACGACGTGCGCATCGTCGACGGCGAGGGCCGGGAGGTGGCGGACGGCACCACCGGCCACATCGCGGTGCGCCGGCCCGACCCGGTGATGTTCCTCGGCTACTGGCGCAACCCGGAGGCGACGGAGCGCAAGTTCATCGGTGACTGGCTGATCACCGGCGATCTCGGCCGGCGCGACCCGGACGGGTTCCTGTGGTTCGTCGGCCGCGACGACGATGTCATCACCTCCGCCGGCTACCGGATCGGTCCCGGCGAGATCGAGGATTGCCTGATGCGCCACCCGGCCGTCGCGCTGTGCGGCGTCGTCGGCGTGCCGGACCCGGTCCGCACCGAGGCGGTGAAGGCGTTCATCGTGCTGAAGGGCGGCGTCGAGGGCACGCCGGAGCTGGCACGCGCGATCCAGGACTTCGTGCGCACCCGGCTCGCCGCCCATGAATACCCGCGCCACGTCGCCTTCGTGGAGGCACTGCCGATGACAGCGACGGGCAAGATCATCCGGCGGGCGCTCAGGGAGCGGGGAGGGGCGTGAGCCGGCCTGATTGAAAGATCGCTCCCTGGAACGACCCCGGGAGCATCGACCGCCTACCATCGAGACGAGACGATCGCATTGCCGCTTCCAAACATCCGGCGAACAACGACCGGATGCCGCCACACCACCGGGAGGACACCGTGCCGACATCCACGCTCCGCCGAACGTCCCGCGCCTTGGCGCTCGCCGCCGCGTCCCTGCTCGCGCTCGCCCAGGCCCAGGCCGCGAGCCCCATCCGCCTCACCCTCGGCGTGCTGAACGACCGGGCCGGGCCCTACTCGGACCTCGCCGGCGAGGGCTCGGTGGTGGCGGCCGAGATGGCGGCAGCTGATTTCAAGGCGCAGAACCCGGATTTCGACATCCGGGTCCTCTCCGCCGACCACCAGAACAAGCCGGATGTCGGCGCCGGCATCGTGCGCCAGTGGATCGACCGTGACGACGTCGACGTCGTGCTCGACGTGCCGTTCTCCTCGGTCGCGCTCGCCGTGCACCAGATCGTGCGCGAGAAGAACCGGCTGATGATCAATTCCGGCGCCGGGGCCTCGGAGATCACCGGGGCCCTGTGCTCGCCCAACACCATCCACTGGACCTACGACACCTGGGCGCTCGCCAACGGCACAGGCGGCGCGATGGTGCGCAGCGGCGGCGACACCTGGTTCTTCATCACCGCCGACTACGCCTTCGGCAAGGCGCTGGAGCGCGACGTGTCGGAGGTGGTCGAGCGCAACGGCGGCAAGGTGCTGGGCTCGGTCCGTCACCCGGTCGCGGCGACGGACTACTCCTCGTTCCTGATCCAGGCCCAAGGCTCGCGGGCCAAGGTGATCGGGCTGGCGAATGCCGGCAGCGACACCATCAACACCATCAAGCAGGGGGCCGAGTTCGGCGTCGCCGAGGGCGGGCAGCGCCTCGCGGGCCTGCTGGTCTTCTTGAGCGACGTGCACTCGCTGGGCCTGAAGGTGGCGCAGGGGCTGGTGCTGACCGAGGCCTTCTACTGGGACCTCAACGACGGCACCCGCGCCTGGTCGCGCCGCTTCGCCGAGCGCCACAAGGGCCGGATGCCGACCATGGTCCAGGCCGGCGTCTATGCGGGCATGATGCACTACCTCAAGGCCGTGAAGGCGACCGCCAGCAAGGACCCGGCCAAGGTGACGGCGGAGATGCGCCGGGTGCCGGCGGAGGATCCGCTGTTCGGCCGCTCCGAGGTGCGGGCCGACGGGCGGGTGACCCACCCGATGTACCTGTTCGAGGTGAAGAAGCCCTCGGAGTCGAAGGGCCCCTGGGACTATTACCGACTGGTCTCGACCATCCCCGCCGATCAGGCCTTCCGGCCGCTGCAGGCCGGGAACTGCCCGCTGGTGACGAAATGAAGCTGCATCACTGCGTCGGCGCCCGCTCCTTCCGCCCGCTCTGGGCCCTCGAAGCCCTGGGCCTGCCCTACGAGCTGGCGATGCTGCCATTCCCGCCGCGGGTCCACGCCAAGGAGTACTTCGCCGTCAATCCGCTCGGCACGATCCCGCTCTTCGAGGATGGCGACACGCGGATGACCGAATCGGCGGCGATCTGCGAATACCTCGCGGCGCGCCACGGCGCCGGGACCCTCGGATTGCGGCCCGACGATGCGGAATACGGTCGCTACCTCAACGCGCTGCATTTCGGCGAGGCGACCCTGACCTTCCCGCAGACCCTGGTGCTGCGCTACGGCCGGTTCGAGCCGCCGGAGCGGCGCAATCCCGGCCTCGTCGAGGATTATGCGCGCTGGTTCCTGTCGCGGCTCAAGGGCTTCGGCGCGGTGCTGGGGGATCGCCGCTTCGTCTGCGCCGGGCGCTTCACCGCCGCCGATATCAGCGTCGGCTACGCCCTGATGCTGGCCGAATTCGCGGGCCTTGGCGATCAGCTGCCGGACTTCGCCAGGACCTACTGGAAGGGCCTGAAGGCCGAGCCGTCCTACGCCCGGGCGCTGGCGGCCGAGCGGCAGGCGGCGGAGGCGCAGGGCGTGTCCCCGGTGCCATCGCCGCTGGGCGGGTGACGCGCTTTCAGTTCAGCAGCTTGGTCGCGCGCAATCGCGATACTGCCAGGTCGACGAAGGTCCGCACCTTCGCGGGCGCGTGCCGTCCCTCCGGATAGAGCACGTGGATGGGCAGCGGCTCCTCCTCGTACTCGGCGAGCACGATCTGCAACCGGCCCTCGCGCAGGGCGGGGCCGATCTGGTAGTGCAGCACCCGCGTCAGACCCCAGCCGGCGAGCGCGGCGGTGATGCCCGCCTCGTTGGTGTTGCTCTCGAGCGCCGGATGGACGGTGACCCGTTCGTCGCGCCCGAACCGCCATTCGGGCGAGGCCCAGGCCCCGGTCGAGACCGCGATGCGATGGTCCTTCAGGTCCGCGGGCCGCATCGGCACGCCGGCCTGCGCGAGGTAGCCCGGCGCCCCGCAGACGACGCGGCGCACCGCCCCGACCCTCACGGCGGTGAGGCCCGAATCCGACAGGTGGCCGATGCGGATGGCAACATCGATGCCCTCCTCGACGATGTTGACCGGCCGGTCGACGAACAGGGTGCGGGCCGCCATGGACGGGTAGGCGTCGAGGTAGTCGGTCACGATCGGCAGGACGTGGATGTGCCCGAACAGGACCGAGGCCGTCACCGCGAGCGTGCCGGAGGGCATGCCGTAGGAGCCGGCCGCCGCGGCCTCGGCCTCGGCGATGTCGGCCAGGATGCGGCGGCAATCCGCGACGTAGCGGGCTCCCGCCTCGGTGAGCTTCACCGACCGGGTGGTGCGCACGAACAGCCGGGCGCCGATCACTTCCTCCAGGGCCGCCACCGCCCGCGTCACCGCCGGCGGGCTCATGTGCAGGAGGCGCGCGGCCTCGGCGAAGCTCTCCGTCTCCGCCACCTTCGCAACGATGCGCATGGCTTGCCACCGATCCACGACGCCTCGCTCCTCTTTCGGCTGAAGGCTCCGACGCTTGCCGCGTTTTACGGCGGCGCAACGGGGTGTCCCGGCGATCGCCGGCGGAAGGACCGGCCTGTCTCACGCCTCGACGGGAGAGGGGGGACGCCGCCTCCCGCCGCCCTGTCGGCCGGGATCTCGGCGTCGCCCGAGGCCCACCGGCGCACCATGCCGTCGTCGCACTGGAGGATATCGGCCAAGCCCCGCTGCGACCAGCGGAGCACGATGAGGCATTCGCGAAAACGTTCGGAGGTCGCGTCAGGAGCTTGATGAAGGCAGCGCCGGCTCCGAAGAAGGCGGCACCGGCCGTCATGCTGGCAACGACGATCTGGCAGGGAGCAAGCGCGCGGTCGCGTTCCAGCGTGGCAGCTTCAGCTTGAAGCTTGCCTGCCCGACCATCAGCTTGCGTTGCTCGGCAATGCGCTTCTGCGCTTCCTCGTTCGACCGAAGGACGCGTGCGACCTGTTCGGCGATGTCCCAACGTCCGGGTTGGGTATGCCCGTCGCCGTGTCGCGATATGCGGACGAGTGAGGCCGCCCGTCAAGGACTCGCCAGGCCTAGGTTCGGAGCCCTGTCGGCTTGACCACGCGAAGGGATCTCGCCGGGGCAGGGCTGTCTCGGGAGAAAGGGCGCTCGCACCGAGAGAGGACATTCCGCGCCACGACCCGCCAGCGACTCATTCGAGCCAAACGCGAGAAGGCCGCCGAAGCGGCCTACAGCGAAATCCGGTAGATCGAGGGGAAGGTTGGTGGAGCTAAGCGGGATCGAACCGCTGACCTCTTGAATGCCATTCAAGCGCG
>NZ_BPQJ01000022.1:57929-111321 GCF_022179185.1 Methylobacterium frigidaeris
ACCGCTGACCTCTTGAATGCCATTCAAGCGCTCTCCCAGCTGAGCTATAGCCCCACGCTGCAGGACATATGGGATCCGTCCCGGAACCGAAGCGGCGCCCTCTTGCGAGGCCGCCGCCGGTGAGCGGCGGTATATGAGGGTGTGGCGCCGGACACAAGCCCTCGGGGCGGGTCTTCGCGAAGTTTTCGTGACTGTCGCGAATTCCAAAACGAGATCAAGGGATTAGCGCGACGGCAGCGCCCCGCCGCCGCCGTCCAGCTCCGAACAATCAGGATTCCTCGTCGCTCTCGATGTCGCCGTCGATGAAGTCGGAGACGTCGTCGCCGCTCTCCTCGTCCTCCTCCAGGAAGGTGTCGTCGTCGCCGCCGGCATCGCCCACATCGGCATCGTCGTCGACCGAGACGTCGTCGCCGCCCTCGGCGGCCTCGACCTCGTCGAGGGAGACCATCTCGGGGGCGCCGGCCTCCTCCTCGGTCTCCTCCTCGCGCGGCGCGCGGTTGGCGATGGCCGGCGCGGGGACGCGGGTGGTGGAGAGCGCAGCGACCTGATAAACCGTGCCGCACTTCGGGCACACGGCGGGGTCCCTGCTGAGGTCGTAGAACTTCGCGCCGCAGCTCATGCACTGGCGCTTCAAGCCGAGTTCCGGTCTGGCCACGGTAGTCACGTTCCTGTCGATGTCGGTAAGAGTGGGTCCGGTTAGTCGCGCCCGCCAGCCCTGTCAAATACCTGTGGGGCCGGCGGATGACGCGGCGGTGCCCGCGTGCTAACGACCCGGCCGTTTTCCACGCGCCCTTCCGTGATTCTCGAGAACCAGGCCGACTGCCCGTGTCGCACGATTCCACACCGTCCCCGATCACCGCCCAGTCCGGGACGGCCCTGCGGGGCCGGCTGCGGCCACCCGGCGACAAGTCGATCTCGCACCGGGCGATCATCCTCGGGCTGCTCAGCCTCGGCGAGACCCGGATCGAAGGCCTGCTCGAGGGCGACGACGTGCTGCGCACCGCCGCCGCCGCCAAGGCGCTCGGCGCCGGGATCGACCGCGACGGGGAGGGGCGCTGGCGGGTGCGCGGCGTCGGCGTCGGCGGCCTGTCCGATCCGGCGAGCGTGCTCGACTTCGGCAACGCTGGCACCGGCTCGCGACTGATGATGGGCGTGGTCGGCGGCCATCCCGTCACCGCGACCTTCGACGGCGACGCCTCCCTGCGCAAGCGGCCGATGCGCCGGATCCTCGACCCGCTGGTGCAGATGGGCGTGACGGTCGTCGAGCAGGCCGAGGGCGGCCGGGTGCCGCTCACCCTGCGCGGGCCCCGCGAGGCGGTGCCGGTCACCTACGAGAGCCCGGTCGCCTCGGCGCAGGTGAAGTCGGCGGTGCTGCTCGCCGGCCTCAACGCCCCGGGCATCACCACCGTGGTGGAGGCGGCCGCGACCCGCGACCACACCGAGCGGATGCTGCGCCTGTTCGGCGCGCATGTCGAGGTCGAGACGATCGGTCCCGGAGGCCACGGACGGCGCATCGCGCTCACCGGCCAGCCGACCCTCAAGGCCACCGACGTGGTGGTGCCGGCCGATCCGTCCTCGGCCGCCTTCGCGCTCGTCGCGGGCCTGGTGGTGCCGGGTTCCGAGGTGGTGATCGAGGGGGTGATGATGAATCCCCTGCGCACCGGCCTCCTCGCCACGCTCCTGGAGATGGGCGGCGACATCGAGCGGCTGAACGAGCGGGAGGAGGGCGGCGAGACCGTCGCCGACCTGCGGGTGCGCCACAGCCGCCTGAAGGGTGTCGCGGTGCCGCCGGAGCGGGCGCCCGCGATGATCGACGAGTACCCGGTCCTCGCCGTGGCGGCGGCCTGCGCGGAGGGCACCACCCGGATGCAGGGCCTGCACGAGCTGCGCGTCAAGGAATCCGACCGCCTCGCCGCGGTGGCGGCCGGGCTCGCGGCCAACGGCATCTCCCACGTGATCGAGGGCGACGACCTGATCGTCCACGGCGACGGTGCGGCGCCCCAGGGCGGCGGCACGGTCGAGACCCATCTCGACCACCGCATCGCCATGGCGTTCCTGGTCCTCGGGATGGTCGCCCGGGCGCCGGTGACGGTCGACGACGGCGCGATGATCGCGACGAGCTACCCCGCCTTCCTCGCCGACATGCGGGCGCTCGGCGCCGGGCTCTCCGCGTGAGGCCCCGGATGATCATCGCGATCGACGGGCCGGCGGCCTCCGGCAAGGGCACGCTCGCCAAGCGCCTGGCCGCGCATTACCGCCTGCCGCATCTCGATACCGGCCTGCTCTACCGGGCGGTGGCACTGACGCTCCTCGATGCGGAGCGGGACCTCGCCGACGAGGCCGCAGCCGCCGCGGCCGCGCGGGAGCTGGAGCCGGCCTTCCTCGGCGATCCGCGCCTGCGCGGCAGCGCCATGGGCGAGGCGGCCTCGATCGTCTCGGCGCAGCCGGCGGTGCGCGCCGCGCTCCTCGACTGGCAGCGCCGTTTCGCCGGCGCGCCGGAGGGCGCCGTGCTCGACGGGCGCGACATCGGCACCGTGGTCTGCCCGGACGCCGCCGTGAAGCTGTTCGTCACCGCCTCGGCGGAAGAACGCGCCCGCCGCCGCCACCGCGAGCTCGGCGGCAAGGGCGAGGCGGTGCCCTACGAGGCGGTTCTGGCCGACATCCTGCGCCGCGACGCCCGGGATGCCGACCGCGACGCGGCCCCCTTGCGGGTGGCGGAGGACGCGGTGGTGCTCGACACCACGGCGCTCGACGCCGACGCCGCCTTCCGGGCGGCCACCGACGTGGTCGACGGGCGGGGCGGGACGCGGGGCTGACCCCCACGCCCGACACCGGCGCGCCACGAAGCCGTGGCACGCTCCTGAATGCTTCAAGCGCGCGGTCCGGTCCCGGTCCGGCGCGCTCCCCTTTTCTGGACATCCCGACCCCATGATCCGCCTCGACAAGATCGGCAAGCAGAACGGCAACCAGCTCCTCTTCATCGAGGCCTCGGCGGCGTTGCAGCGCGGCGAGAAGGTCGGGCTCGTCGGCCCCAACGGCGCCGGCAAGACGACGCTGTTCCGGATGATCACCGGCGAGGAGCAGCCCGACGAGGGCCAGGTCTCGACCGACCGCGGCATCACCATCGGATATTTCAGCCAGGACGTCGGCGAGATGGCCGGCCGCAGCGTGCTGTCCGAGGTGATGGACGGCGCCGGCCCGGTGAGCGAGATCGCGGCGGAGCTGCGCGAGATCGAGACGGCGCTCGCCGATCCCGACCGGGCCGACGAGATGGAGGCCCTGGTCGAGCGCTACGGCGAGGTGCAGGGCCGGTTCGAGGAGCTCGGCGGCTACGCGCTCGAGGGACGGGCGCACGAGGTGCTGGCGGGCTTGAGCTTCGCCCCCGAGATGATCGAGGGCGATGTCGGCGCGCTGTCGGGCGGCTGGAAGATGCGCGTGGCGCTCGCCCGCATCCTGCTGATGAACCCGGACGTGATGCTCCTCGACGAGCCGAGCAACCACCTCGATCTCGAGAGCCTGATCTGGCTCGAGGACTTCCTCAAGGGCTTCGACGGCGCCCTGCTGATGACCTCGCACGACCGGGCCTTCATGAACCGGATCGTCGGCAAGATCATCGAGATCGACGCGGGCTCGCTCACGACCTACTCGGGCGACTACGCCTTCTACGAGCAGCAGCGGGCGCAGAACGAGGCGCAGCAGCAGGCGCAGTTCGAGCGCCAGCAGGCGATGCTGGCGAAGGAGATCAAGTTCATCGAGCGCTTCAAGGCCCGCGCCTCGCATGCCGCGCAGGTGCAGAGCCGGGTGAAGAAGCTCGACAAGATCGAGCGCGTCGAGCCGCCCCGCCGCCGCCAGAGCGTGGCCTTCGACTTCCCCGCCGCGCCCCGCTCCGGCGACGACGTGATCAGCCTCAAATCCGTGCGCAAGAGCTACGGCAGCCGCACGATCTATGACGGGCTCGATTTCGGCATCCGCCGCAAGGAGCGCTGGTGCGTGATGGGCGTCAACGGCGCCGGCAAGTCGACGCTGCTCAAGCTCGCCACCGGCACCACCGCGCCGGATGCGGGCAGCGTGACGATCGGGGCCAGCGTCAAGCTCGGCTACTTCGCCCAGCACGCCATGGACACCCTCGACGGCGAGCGCACGGTGTTCGAGTTCCTGGAGGATTCCTTCCCGCAGGCCGGCCAGGGGTCGCTGCGCACGCTCGCCGGCTGCTTCGGCTTCTCGGGCGACGACGTCGAGAAGCGCTGCCGGGTGCTCTCGGGCGGCGAGAAGGCCCGCCTCGCCATGGCGCGGATGCTCTACGACCCGCCGAACTTCCTCGTCCTCGACGAGCCGACCAACCACCTCGACGTCGGCACCAAGGACATGCTGATCGCGGCGCTGGCCCAGTACGAGGGCACGATGCTGTTCGTCTCGCACGACCGGCACTTCCTCGCCGCCCTGTCGAACCGGGTGCTGGAGCTGACGCCCGACGGCATCCACCTTTATGGCGGGGGGTATTCGGAATACGTCGAGAAGACGGGGCGGGAGGCGCCGGGGCTGCGGCACTGACTTCCGGACCTGATCGGATCGTCTCGACGTGGTTGAAGCCCTCCTGGTCATTCCGGGGCCGCGCAGCGGAGCCGGGACTGAAAAGGAGGGTTCGGGAAGCGTCGATCCGCCCCCACCCCGTCACCTCCCCACCAGCATCGGCGCCACCGCCTCCACCGCCACCGGCCGGCTGACGAGGTAGCCCTGCACCTCGGTGCAGCCGGCATCCCGCAGATGGGCGAGCTGCTCCTCGGTCTCGACGCCCTCGGCGGTGGTGGTCATGCCGAGGCTGTCGGCGAGGGTCGTCACCGCCCGCACGATGGCGAGGGCGTCGGGCCGCACCGAGAGGTCGGCCACGAAGGCGCGATCGATCTTGATCTTGTCGAACGGGAAGGCTCGCAGGTAGCCGAGCGACGAGTAGCCGGTGCCGAAATCGTCCATGGCGATGCGCACCCCGAGCCCCTTCAGCCGGTGCAGGATGGCGAGGGTCGAGGCGTTGTCCTGCAGGAGCACGCCCTCGGTGATCTCGAGTTCGAGCCGACGCGGATCGAGCTTCGCCTCGCGCAGGGCTGCGATCACGGTGGCATCGATGTCGCCGCTGCGGAACTGCACCGGCGAGAGGTTGACCGAGACCCGGACGGCTTGCGGCCAGCGCGCCGCCTCGTGGCAGGCCCGGCGCAGGACCCACTCGCCGAGGGGCACGATCATGCCGGTCTCCTCGGCGATCGGCACGAAGGCGGCGGGGCTCACCACGCCGCGGACCGTGTGGTGCCAGCGCACCAGGGCCTCGAACCCGGCAATCCGGTTCGTCGACAGGTCCAGGAACGGCTGGAACGCCAGGGCGAATTGCTGCTCGGCCAGCGCCACCCTCAGGTCGAGCTCGACGCTGCGGCGGGTCTGCACCGCCACGTCCATGGCGGGCTCAAAGAAGCGGTGGACGTTCCTCCCTTCAGCCTTGGCGCGGTAGAGCGCCATGTCGGCGGCCCGCAGCAGGCCCTCGGAATCCTGCCCGTCCGTCGGCGCGAGCGCGACGCCGATGCTGAGGCCGACGGCGACGCGCTTGCCGTCGATCTCGTAGTCGCGTCCGACCGCCTCGATCAGCCGGCCGGCGAGGCGCCCGGCCCGGAAGCGCGAGGTCGGCTGCAGGATCACCGCGAACTCGTCGCCGCCGAGCCGGGCCAGGGTCGCGAGGCCGGCCTCCGCCTGGTCGCGGATGGTGGAGGCCAGCCGGGCGGTCACCTCGCGCAGCAGCTTGTCGCCGACGGCGTGGCCGAGGGTGTCGTTGACGGTCTTGAAGCGGTCGAGGTCGAGGCACAGGACTGCCGTGACGCCACCGGAGGCCGGCGCCTTCGCCAGCGCCTCGGCCAGTCCCTCGTGCAGCAGGGCGCGGTTCGGCAGTCCGGTCAGCGCGTCGTGGCGGGCCATGTGGACGATCTGCGCCTCGGCACGCTTGGCCGCGGTGACGTCCTCGTGCACGGTCACGAAGCCGCCCTCCGGCGTCGGCGCGTAGGTCACGGCGATGACCCGTCCGTCGAGCAGCGTCTGGTCGAGCCGGTAGCGGGTGCGGGTGGCCAGCCGCTCGCGGACCTGCCGCCAGGCCTCCTCGGGCCGCAGGCCCGGGAAGTTGCCGGCCTCCGTGCGGCGGTGGATCAGCTCCTCGGCGGTGATGCCCGGATGCACCGTCTCGGGCGACAGGCCGTAGAGGTCGAGGAACTGCCGGTTGACGACCGTGACCCGGTGGTCGGCGTCGAACAGGACGAGACCGTGCGACATGTGGATCAGCGCGTGGTCGAGGCGGCGGTTCTGCTCGGCCAGCTTGGCGTCGGCCCGGGCGCGGTCGGTCGCGTCCTCGTGGATCACCATGGTGCTGCCGTCCGGCAGCGGCGTGATGGTGGTCCGCAACAGCAGGCCGCTCGGCAGTTGCCGCTCGCGCTGCATCCGGACCCGCCGGGCGATGCGCGTGGCGACGAAGGCCCAGGCCTCGTCCGGGTTCAGGTGCGGGTAGTTGCCGGTGGTGGCGCTGGCGCGGATCAGGCTCTCGAGGGGGGTGCCGAGGCGCATCAGCTCCGGCGGCAGGTCGAACAGGGCGCGGAGCCGATCGTTGAAGGCGATGAGCCGCAACTCGGCGTCGAACACGCTCACGCCGATCGGCAATTCCTCCAGCATCGCCCCGTAGCGCCGCGCCTGCTCCTCGTAGCGGCGCGCGCCCTCGAGCCGCTCGACCGCCGGCCCGGACAGCTCGGCACAGATTCCGCGCCACCCTGCGACGGTCCCGTCCGCCGCGAGGCGCGGCGCCCCGCCGAACCGGAACCAGCGCATCCGCCCGTCGCGGTGCCGGTGCGGCCGGATCTCGTCCCGGAACGGGCGCGGGCTCCGAAGTGGCGCGTCGTCGCCTGGATCACCGTAAAGCCCCGGCCAGGGGCGCCCGAGCGGCTCGGACTCGCCGGTCAGCGCCGTGTAGCGCCCGCACACCCTCGTCAACCGTAGCTCCGCATCGGTCTCCCAGATCCAGTCGGCAGCGAAAGTGTCGAGATCGTCGGGCAGCATCACGCGGTCTTCTACGGGCGTGGCCCATGGGTCTCACAAATTCGCTGCGATTTCCTTTCGCGAGGTGCTGGGAGTGACAAGCCGGCTCTCCGCGGGGCGGGCGGAACACGGAATGCCGTCCGCCCGCTCCCGTCATCGAAACGACACCGCTTCGGCCTCGACCGTGAGCGGAACGCCGTCCCGCTCCAGATCGAGGCGGTGCCGGGTACCCGCCCGGCCCGAGAGGGCGGAGAGGACAGCGTCGGGGGCGAGACCCACGACCGGCCCGCCGTCGACGCGGCGCAACACGTCGCCCGATGCGACGCCATCGACGAGGGGACGGCCGTCCCGCGTCGCGACCCGGCCGACGACGTAACCGTGATCTGTCCGCACGAGGGCGAGGCCGATCCCGTCGAGGTCGTGCGGATCGGAGCTGCGCTGGCGCTCGAACCGGGCCCAGCCGGCGGCGTAGTCGATGGTCAGACGGCCGTCGCCGAGCACGTTGTTACCGAGCCACCCGTCGACCGGCCGACCGGCCGGCTTCTGCCAATTGTCCCAGAAGACCTCGCCCAGGGCCGCCTCGGCGAGCGCGCCGCCGAGGGGACCGGTCGCGAGGGCACCGACCTCCGGCAGCACCAGCGGCCCGAGCGCCAGGTCGGGGAGGCGCAGGACCGTGCCCTCCTGCTCCAGGCCGAGATCCGCCATCGCCACGGCGCTGCGCCCGACCGCGCCGCGCGCCCGCTCCCAGCCTGGATGGCGCGTGCGCCAGGCCGCGGCCGTGCGGCCGCGCAGCCAGGTGTAGGAGGCGCCGGGATCGAGGACGAGGGTCGGGCGCTCGCCGGCGATGGCGGCCTCCGCGGTGACGAGGCCGCTCTCCGGGGCGATCCGCACCGGCACCGCCACGCCGTGGGGCGGAAGGCTGCCGGAAGGTCCGAGGGTCAGGGTCCCGGCGGACGGATCGAGGGCGATCGCGAAGGCCCGCAGCACGCCGGCGGTCAGCACCGCCTCGACCTGGCGCGGGGCGAAGAGCTGCGTCAGGAGATCCTGACCGCCGGGAAGGCGCGGCGCATCCGCCACGGCGCCCCCAGAGACCCGAACCGCGGCGGTACCGAGGCGGAAGGCGAGGTCGTGGCCCTGGTCGAGACCCAGGTCGCGGGAGAGCGCCCGCGACAGGATCGGCGCCGGGGTACCGGGATTGACCCAGGCCAGCGCCCGCCGCTCGCTCCCGTCCGGCCGCCGGAAGGTCAGATCGACGAGCCAGCGATGCGAGGCCGGCACCAGCGGCAGCGTCACCGGCCGGACCGGGCCCGAGGGCCAGGCGACGATGACTTGGTCGTCCATCCGCGCCGGTGGCTGGCACGCCGCGACGCCGACCGCCAGCAGGGTGGCGACGAGGCGGGCGCGGGCGCGGCGGATCGGGGGCGGGGTTCGCATGCGCACGTCTCCGGTCGCCGCGGCGCTGGCGGCGTGGCTCGAGGCGGGTCGGGTGCTTCAGCCGGCCCGGCTCGGTCCGGACGTCGCGTCGTCGGATTCCTCGTCGGGCTGGTACTCGAGGAGGTCGCCCGGCTGGCAATCGAGCTCGCGGCACAGGGCCGCCAGGGTCGCGAAGCGGACGCCCTGAACCTTTCCGGATTTGAGCAGCGACAGGTTCGCCTCGGTCATGCCGATGGCGCGGGCGAGGTCCTTGGCGCGCCGCTTGCGCCGGGCCAGCATCACGTCGAGGCGCAGGATGATCGGCATAGGAAGATGGGCATCAGACGAAGCCATCCCGGTCGCGCTCGACCGCCGCGCCGACCCGAAACACCACCGCCAGGATACCGAGCAGGGCGGCGAACAGCAGGGCGTAGGCCGATCCGGCATGAAACCAGGCCCGGTCGACGCCGTGACCGGCCGCCGCGACCAGGACCTCGCCGAGGGCCGGCGCCAGGGCGGCGGCGGCGAGCCAGAGCGCGATCCGGCGCAGGCGATCCACCTGGATCGCCGCGAAGGTCGCGCCGTCGGCAAAACCGCGCAGCAGCCGTCGCAGGCTCTCCAGGGCGAGGAGAAGCGGGACTTGCGCGAAGGCGAACTTCGCCGCGTAAGCGAGGCGGGCCGGCCATGGCAGATCGCCGAACGGCACCAGCCCGGCGATGCCCTCGGGGGCCGCGCCGAGATAGGCGGCACCCGGCGCGAGCCACAGGAAGGTGCCGCCACAGGCGAGCCCGAGAACCAGGACCGCGGTCCCGAACGCCGCCAGCAGGACGGTGAGGAGGGAGCAGAGCCGGGCGAACCCGGCCGCGAGGCGGCAGAGCAGCGCCCGGGAGGCGGGCTCGCTCTCCGGCAATGGCGAGGGGATGACGGCGAACGGCATGGTCGGGCCTCCGTGCCATCCTCATCGCACGAGAATTAATTTCTGCAAAACAATAATTTTATTGATTACGAGCGTGGCCGGCAGCATCACGTCCCGCGCGGCTTGGCCCGTCGGGTCGGCGGGGCGGTGGTCGGATCCTCGGGCCAGGGATGGCGGGGATACTGGCCGCGCATGTCGGCGCGGACCGCGGCCCAGGAACCGCGCCAGAAGCCCGGCAGGTCGCGGGTGATCTGGATCGGGCGCTGGGCCGGCGAGAGCAGGTGCAGCACCAGCGGCACTCGTCCGCCGCCGATGGTCGGGTGGCGGGTGAGGCCGAACAACTCCTGCACTCGGACGGCGAGGACCGGACCGCCCTCGGCGGCGTAATCGACCGGGATGCGCGAGCCGGTCGGTACCTCGATATGGGTCGGTGCCTCGGCGTCGAGGCGGGCGCGCAAGGTCCAGGGCACGAGGTCGTGCAGGGCATCGGCGAGCCGGTCCGCGCCGATCTCGTCGAGGCGGGTGAGGCCGGAGAGGTGGGGGCCGAGCCAGTCGGGCAGGGTCTCGGCGAGACAGGCATCCGAGAGGTCGGGCCAGGGCTCGCCCTCGGCGGCGCGGAGAAAACTCACCCGCTCGCGCCATTGCTGCGCCGCCTTCGACCAGGGCAGGGCACCGACCCCGAGGCCGGCCAGGCCGCGGGCCAGGATCGCGGCGCTGTCGGCGTCGGGCGGCACCGGCAGGACGCGCTCGGCGAGCGAGACGGCGCCGAGGCGGCGCTGCGCCCGGGCGCGCAAGGCTCTGGCCTCGGTGTCGAACTCGACCCGGGTGCGGGCCTCGATCCGGTCGGCGAACAACGCTTCGATGGCCGGGAGCGTGATCGGCGCCGCCGCCAGGACGCGCGACGAGGAGGCTTTGCCGACGATCTCGGCCACCGCCAGGAACGGCTCGCGGGCGAGGCCGGCGGCGGGATCGAGGGCGGCCCCCCGGCCGTTGGCCAGGACGTACTCGCCCGGCCGGCCGCGGGCCCGGGCGATCCGGTCGGGATAAGCCAGGGCCAGGAGGGTGCCGGTGTCGGGGGTCTCGGCGGGACCGGCGGCCTCAGCCATCGTCACGGCCATCCTGGCCCAGCCGGCGGCGAGGCGGCGCATGTCCTCGGCCCTCCCCGAGCGGTCGCGGCGCATGCGCTCGACCCGCTCGGTCAGGTCGACGGCGTCGCCGCCGAGGCCGCGCTCCACCAGCACCGCGGCGAGGTCGGCGGCGTGCCTCGCCGCCTCGCGGCCGCGCCCGGCCGCGTTCACCACCATGCGGGCGAGGCGCGGCGGCAGGGGGAGGGCGCGCAGAGCCCGGCCCGAAACGGTCAGGCGGCCGTCGCCGTCGAGGGCGTCGAGGCCGGTGAGGAGGGCGCGGGCCTCGGCCAGGGCCGGGGCCGGGGGCGGGTCGAGGAAGGGCAGGGTCGTCGGGTCGGTGACGCCCCAGGCGGCGCAGTCGAGCACCAGCCCGGCGAGGTCGGCGGCGAGGATCTCGGGGCGCGTGAACGGCTCGAGCGCGCCCGTCGCCGCCTCCGACCACAGGCGGTAGCAGACGCCGGGTTGCGTACGACCGGCGCGGCCCCGGCGCTGGTCGACGGAGGCGCGGGAGGCGCGCTGCGTGACGAGGCGGGTCAGCCCGAGATCCGGCTCGTAGACCGGCACCCGGGCGAGGCCCGAATCGACCACCACCCGCACGCCCTCGATGGTGAGCGAGGTCTCGGCGATGGAGGTGGCGAGCACCACCTTGCGGCGCCCCGCCGGGCTCGGCCGCACCGCCCGGTCCTGCTCGGCCCGGTCGAGGGCGCCGTAGAGCGGAGCGAGGTCGACATCGGACAGATCGGCGAGGCGCTCGCGCAGGCGCTCCTCGGTGCGGCGGATCTCGGCCTGCCCCGGCAGGAAGGCGAGGACAGAGCCGGGCTCGGCCCGGAGCGCCCGCATCACCGCGTCGGTCACCGCGTCCTCGATGCGGCTTTGCGGGTCGCGGTCGAGGTAGCGGGTCTCGACCGGGAAGGCCCGGCCCTCGGAGACGATCACCGGGGCGTCCCCCATCAGGGCGGCGACCCGGGCCCCGTCGATCGTCGCCGACATGGCCAGCAGGCGCAGGTCCTCGCGCAGGGCCCCCTGCGCGTCGAGCGCCAGCGCCAGGCCGAGATCGGCGTCGAGCGAGCGCTCGTGGAACTCGTCGAACAGGACCGCGGCGATGCCGTCGAGTTCCGGGTCGTCCAGGATCATGCGGGCGAACACGCCCTCGGTGACGACCTCGATCCGGGTGCGGGCCGAGACCTTGGAGCCGAGGCGCACCCGGAGACCCACCGTCTCACCGACCGTCTCGCTCAAGCTCGCGGCCATGCGCTCCGCCGCCGCCCGGGCGGCGAGGCGGCGCGGCTCCAGGAGGATGATCCGACGGTCGCCGCGCCAGGGCGCCTCCAGCAGGGCGAGCGGTACCCGGGTGGTCTTTCCGGCTCCCGGCGGCGCCACCAGCACCGCGTTGGGGCGCCCGCCCGCCGAGGGGCCGGCGAGGGACGCCGCGAGGTCGCCGAGGACGGCGTCGATCGGCAGTGAAGGGATGGAGCGCATGGGTGCCGGGATGGCGGAGGCGGTCGGGCCGCGCAAGCCCGGACCATGGCGCGCGCCGGGGCCGAGGAGGGCTGTCCCCTCAGACCCGCCTCCTGAGGAAGTTTTCCCGATGATTTCCCGTACGGCAGCGGAACCGTGCGCGAGTCAGGCGATTGACGCACAGGTTGGCCGAGAGGGCCACCGCCTTGGAGAACATCTCGATGAAGTCTCTGACCCTGGCCCTGGCGGCGAGCGTGCTGCTGGGCGGCCTTGCCATGACCCCGGCCTCGGCCGCCGTGACCGCCCCTGCCCCGGCGGTCGCCAGCCATGAGTCGATCGTCGAGCATGTCGCCATGCGCCGGCACCACCGCTACCACCGCATGAAGCGTCACGACCGCCACATGCGCCGGCACATGCGCCGCAACCACATGATGCGCGGCGACCCGAACGCCCGCAACCCGTCGCGCCCGGGCTACCAGCAGCAGCGCGGCAACACCTCGGGCGGCCCGCGCTACTGAGCTGGACATAGCTCCAGTATCCAAGACACGAGGCAAGACACGAAGCGCGGGATCCCCTCTTCCATACGGGAGAGGGGATCATACCCCGTCTTCGAATGGGCAGATCGATCATCGATCGCATGGGCACTCGCAGTTTCAGATCGCAGAGATCGTCACGAGTGCCTCGTGGGACAGCAAGGGACACATCCAACCACCGGACTTGCACCCACCGGACTTGCACCCACCGGACTTGCGCACAGCCCCGCGTCGGGCGAGGGGACCCTGACCGTCACTCCTCGAACCCAAGAGTCCGCCCGTGACCGCCTCCCTCCCGCCCCGCGGGGCCGCCCGCCGATGAGCCTCGCCTCCGTCAAGGCCGATCTCGCCGCCCGCGCGCCCGACCTCACCGTTCTCGAGACCGAGGCGAGTTCCGCCACGGTCGCGCTGGCAGCGGAGGCCCACGGCGTCGAGCCGGCCCGCATCGCCAAGACCCTGTCGCTGCGCCTCGGCGAACGCGTGGTGCTGCTGGTCGCCCGGGGCGACGCGCGCCTCGACAACCGCAAGGCCAAGGCCGCCTTCGGGGCCAAGCCGCGGATGCTCGGGCCCGAGGAGGTCGAGGCGATCACCGGCCATCCCGTCGGCGGGGTCTGCCCGTTCGGTCTTGCCACGCCGCTGCCGGTCTATTGCGACGTCAGCCTGAAGGCCTTCGACGAAGTGGTGCCGGCGGCCGGCTCCCCGAACAGCGCCGTGCGGATCACGCCCGAGCGCATGGCCGCGCTGACCGGGGCCGAGTGGATCGACGTCTGCCAACCACCCGAGACGTGAGCCGGGAGCCAATCACCGCCCGGCTGTGGATCCGGCGTCATCGACATCCCGGGCGCCCCGTGGCCTAGCTGGCGCCGTGACCCCGGTGTCTGTGTGCCTCGATCGTCATGAAGCCTTCGTCATGGAGCCTTCAAGGCGGCTGGGCCACAAGGCCCCTCCCTCGCGTCACTGTCGTCCGAGACCGCCCTTGATCTTCGTCCATCAGCCGAACGCCTGCGCCAGCACCGGTCAGCCGCTCCTCGAGCGGCGCCTGCTCGAGATGTCCGAGCCGATCCCGCCGGACGCGCTCTGGATCGACCTGATCGAGCCCACCCGCCAGGAGGACCACAAGGTCGAGGCCTTCCTGGGCATCTCGATCCCGACCCGGGAGGAGATGGAGGACATCGAGCCCTCGGAACTCCTCTACGTCGAGAACGGCGCCCGCTACATGACCGGGCGGCTCCTGTGCCGGGTCGATACCGACGATGCGCGGCTCACCGGCGTCACCTTCATCCTGCGCGACAACAAGCTCGCCACGGTGCGCTACGACGACCCCCAGGCATTCCGGATGTTCGTGCACCGGGCGGCGCGGCCGGCCGGGGTGATGCTGACCGGCGAGGCGATCCTCGCCGGCCTGATCGAGACCGTGATCGACCGCGCCGCCGACGTGCTCCAGCTCCAGGGCGAGCGCATCGACCGGCTCTCGCGCCTGATCTTCGCCGAGCATTCCGACCCGAGCGCCCGCAACGCCGAATTGCAGGACACCCTGCGGGCACTCGGGCGCCACAACGAGCTCCTATCGCAGCAGCGCGAGAGCCTGGTCTCGGTCGAGCGCATCCTGCTCTCGCTCTCGGCGAGCTACCGCGCCAGCAAGGCACCCCGCGAGATCCGCGAGGAGGTCCGCTCGACCTTGCGCGACCTGCAATCGCTCGAGGAGCACGCCACCTTCCTGTCGGGCAAGATCCAGTTCCTGCTCGACGCCACCCTCGGCCTCGTCAACCTCGAGCAGAACAACATCATCAAGCTGTTCTCGGTCATGGCGGTGGTGTTCATGCCGCCGACCCTGATCGCCTCGATGTACGGCATGAACTTCAAGGTGATGCCGGAGCTCGATTGGGGCTTCGGCTACCCGATGGCGGTGGTGATGATGGTGGTGGCGGCGATCCTGCCCTACGCCTTCTTCCGCTGGAAGCGCTGGCTGTAGGGGGTCGGGGGATGTGCGGCCGATTCTTCGTCACCTCCTCGCCCGAGACCTTCCGGGAGGCCTACGGCTACGCCGAGCAGCCGAACTTCCCGGCCCGCCACAACGTGGCGCCGACCCAGCCGGTGGCGGTCGTCACCGCCGAGCACGGGCGGCGGCGCTTCGTGCTGATGCGCTGGGGCTTCCTGCCGGCCTGGGTCAAGGATCCTGAAGATTTCCCCCTCGTCATCAATGCCCGGATCGAGACCGCGGCCGAGAAGCCGAGCTTTCGCAATGCCCTGCGCTACCGGCGCTGCATCTTCCTGGCGGACGGCTTCTACGAGTGGCGCCGCGGCGGTCCCCGCGGCCAAGCCCCCTACGCGATCCGCCACGCCGACGGCCGCCCGATGGCCCTCGCCGGCCTGTGGGAGACCTGGAGCAGCCGCGACGGCTCGGAACTCGACACCGCGGCGATCGTCACCTGCGGGGCCAACGGGCTGCTCGCCGGCATCCACGAGCGCATGCCGGCGATCCTGTCGCCGGAAGGGGTCGATCGCTGGCTCGACATGCGGGACGTCGATGCCGGGCAGGCTGCCGCCCTGTGCCGGCCGGCGCCGGAGACGTGGCTGGACCTCGCACCGGCGAGCCGGCGGGTGAACGACGTGCGCCACGATGAGGCCGGGCTGCTGCGGCCGGACGAGGATGCACCGGCGCCGCCACCGCCGGAGCGGAAGACGGAGGCGCAGGGGTCGCTGTTTTAGCGGGATCTATGGTTTTCGCGGACGATCATACCACCCTCCGTGTCATTCCCGGGCCGCGAAAGCGGAGCCCGAAATCCAGACACTCAGGTGGTGCAGAACGAAGTGATACCGCTGCGCCTTCGAACGGATGCGTTCGGCGGTGCCAGGCAGGCCCGAACGGGCGCCGGCGCTGCTGCGCCGCTCGCCTTCGCATCGACACGGCGATGCGAAGGCGCGAGAGTATGAGACGCGGCGTGATCTTTCTTGATCTGCCTGCGGTTTTGGATCCCGGGCTCCGCTGCGCGGCCCCGGGATGACGTGCAGGGGACGAGGAAGGGGTGGGAACGACGCGACGGTTCGTTTCCCTCACTCCGCCGGCGGCCGCGCGCTCTCCCGGAACGGATGCGCCGGATACGTCCCGATGATCCGGAACGCGCTCGAGAAATACGCCAGTTCGTCCAGCGCCCGGCGCAGGGACGGCTCCTCCGGGTGGCCGTCGACCTCGGCGTAGAACTGGGTCGCGGTGAACTGGCCTTCGACCATGTAGCTCTCGAGCTTGGTCATGTTGACGCCGTTCGTGGCGAAGCCGCCGAGCGCCTTGTAGAGCGCGGCCGGGATGTTGCGCACCCGGAAGATGAAGCTCGTCACCGTCGGGCCGTTGCCGACCGGCGGCAGCACCGGCTCGCGGGAGAGCACGACGAAGCGGGTGGTGTTGTGGGCCTCGTCCTCGACGTCCTCCTCCAGGATGTCGAGGCCGTAGATCGCCCCGGCGAGCCGCGGCGAGAGCGAGGCGCGGGTGCGGTCGCCGGCCTCGGCGACCTGGCGGGCGGCGCCGGCGGTGTCGGGCGCCACCACGGCCTTGAGGCCGAGGCGCCGGATGATCTTGCGGCACTGGCCGAGCGCGTGGACGTGGCTGTGCACGGTGCGGATCTCCTCCAACGCGACGCCCGGCAGGGCCATGAGCTGGAAGTGGATCGGCAGGAACTGCTCGCCGACGATGTGGAGCCCGGAAGCCGGCAGCATGTGGTGGATGTCGGCGACGCGGCCGGCGATCGAGTTCTCGATCGGGATCATGCCGAGGGCGGCCGAGCCGTCCTGCACCGCCGTCAGCGCGTCCTCGAAGGTGGCGCAAGGGAGCGGCGTCCAGTCCGGATAGGCCTCCTGGATGATGATGTGCGAGTTGGCGCCGGGCTCGCCCTGGTAGGAGATCGTCTTGTTCATCGGTCGAGGCTTTCGGGGATCAGTTCAGGCGCCGGGCGGAGAGGATGGCGCGGGCGCGCTCGAGGTCGTGCGGCGTGTCGACGCCGAGGGGCACGTCGTCGACCACCACCGCGTCGATCCGCATCCCGGCCTCGAGCGCGCGCAGCTGCTCGAGCTTCTCCCGCTGCTCCAGCGGGCTCGGCGGCAGGGACACGAAGCGGGCGAGCGCCCGCCGGCGATAGGCGTAGAGCCCGATATGGTGGAGGAGCGGGCCGTCGCCGTACGGCGCGGTGGCCCGGGTGAAGTAGAGCGCCCGCAGCCGCCGAGGGCCGACCTCGGAGCCGATCAGCTTGACGACGCTCGGCTCGGTCCGCTCCTCCGGCCGGGTGATGACCGCGCAGAGCGTCGCGATGTCGACCGACCGGTCGGCCAGCGGCACGATCGAGGCGGCGATGGCGCCCGGATCGATGGTCGGCAGGTCGCCCTGCACGTTCACCACCACGTCGTGGCGCCCCTCCGGGTCGATCACCTCCAGGGCTTCGGCCAGGCGATCGGAGCCGGAGGGGTGGTCGGGCCGTGTCATCACCGCGAGGCCGCCCGCCGCCTCGACCACTTGCACGATCTCGGCCGTGTCGGTGCAGACCACCACCGGGCCGATGCCGGCCTCCACCGCCCGGCGCCACACATGCACGATCATCGGCGCACCGGCGATGTCGGCCAGCGGCTTCTCGGGCAGGCGGGTGGCGGCGAGGCGGGCGGGGATCAGGACGAGGGGATCGGACATGCGGTGAGTTCGGTCTTCGAATGACGGTGCGCCCGGCAAGCCGCGGCTCTTAGCAGCGCCGGCCGGGCTTGTCATGGCAGAGAGGGCTCATGGCGCGCGGCAGCCCCCCGGACCGTGGCTCCGTCCACACGCCCGCGCTCTGCGACGAACCGACGATGTTTAGAGCCATTGTCAACGGTGTTGCAGAACGGCTAAGCACCGGCGGACCTTCACTGCGGCGTGGCGCCGGGCCGCGCCTCGCATCGCCCCTGCTCACCGGAGCATCGGAGCTGCCGAGACATGGATTCCTTCGAGCTTAACAAGATCGCCGGCGCAGTGCTCGGCGCCCTGCTCCTCGCGATGGGGACGGGGTTCCTGGCCGAGTTGATCTACAAGCCGAAGCCGGCGGGTGATCGCGGCTACGCGCTCCCGGCCGCCGAGGAGAATGCCGGCGCCGCCGCGCCGGCCGCCGCCAAGGAGGAGCCGCTGCCCGTGCGCCTCGCCAGCGCCGACGCCGCCAAGGGCCAGGCCGCGGCCAAGAAGTGCATGGCCTGCCACAGCTTCGAGAAGGGTGGTCCGAACAAGGTCGGCCCCGACCTGTACGGCGTCGTCGAGCGCCCGAAGGGCGGCCACGAGGGCTTCAGCTACTCGGCCGCCATGAAGGCCAAGGGTGGCAACTGGACCTACGAGGACCTGGACCACTTCCTCCACGCCCCGAAGCAGTTCGTGCAGGGCACCATCATGGCCTTCGCGGGCGTGCCCTCGGGCGCCGAGCGGGCCGACATCCTGGCCTACCTCAAGACCCTGTCCGACAAGCCGGTCGACTTCCCGAAGCCCTGACGGGCGTCGCCAGGACCGCGTGACCGCGAGGCCGGGCGAGAGCCCGGCCTTTTTGCATGGCACGGACGCCGCGACCCCACGCACCCGACGCCAACCCGCGTGGCGGTCGGTGGAGCGCGACCGGCGATGGCCGGCATCCCGGTTTTCGCGCGACCATCATCAAGTCATTGGTAGAGCTTAATTTTCATCGTCAGAGACTAAATTCTTCTCATCGACCCCACGCGGACCGTGACTTTTCCGGAGCGCGTTGCAGAATCACACTGGACATCAAAGTGTATTTGTAGGCGACTCGCTGCCCGCAACGAGGGATTTGGGCATGGCCAGCGTCAACGTCGGATTCAGCTTTCGCGATGCCGGCGGCACGTCCAATTTTGCCCAAGGAACTTTCACGCTGGACGATCAGTCCGGTGTCGTCTCGGGAATGTCCGGGACGATCGGCGGCGTTTCGATACAGGGCCTCTCGACCTATCGCGATGCAAGCAACACCTTGTACAAGGAGGCCGTTTTTGGCCGTCCTGGCGGCTCTTCCGTCTATCACTGGAGCGCCGACAGTCGTGGGCTGTCGTTTACCGTCGGCACTATTCAGTATAATCTGAATGGCGCAACTGGTATGGGCTTCGGAAGGGAGGCGCAACTCGGCAATATACTCTATGCGACCGACGGATCGAGCCGAACCGTCGATTTTTATACCGACACAGCGGTCCAGAGCGGCACATTGGTGCCGATCGTGTGCTTCACCACCGGCACGCGCATCCGCACGACCCGCGGGGAGATCGCGGTCGAGGCGCTCCGGGTCGGCGACGAGGCGGTGACCACCTCCGGCGCCCTGCGGCCGATCACCTGGATCGGGCATCGCGACCTCGACGGCGCCGGCACGGTCCTGCCGCACGATCAGCAGCCGATCCGCATCCGCGCCGGCGCCTTCGGGCCGGGCCTTCCCGCCCGCGACCTCTCGCTCTCCCCCGGCCATCCCGTCCTGGTCGGGGCCGGTGCGGACGGGGAGGGAGGCCATCTCGTGCCGGTGATGTGCCTGATCAACGGCACAACCATCACCCGCGAGCCCGCCACCTCCGTGACCTACTGGCACGTCGAACTCGATTCCCACGACATCCTGCTCGCCGAGGGCCTTCCGGCCGAGAGCTACCTCGACTGGGGCGACCGCCCCTTCTTCACGGAAGCCTCCGACCACGCCCTGCACAATCCCGACTTCGTCGTGCCGGGTCTCGCTGCCCGCTGCCGGCCGGTGGCTTTCGACGGGCCGGTGGTCGAGGCCGAGCGGGCGCGCCTGTCGGGCGTGTTCGCCGCGGCTTTGGGCGCCGCTTGCGCCTGGGACGAGGCCGAGCGTTTCAGCTGGCTGGCTGCCTGATCGGGAGCCGATCCGGCGCGCCGATACGCGCCCGGCAGCCGCGCTCTCGAGGAGAGGAGCCATCCCGCGGCGCGCTCACGACGAACGGCTGCGGCGGAGCGACGAGACCGCTTCGTCGCGTTTCCGCCCCCTGCGCCGACGCGCCCGGGTTGGCGGAGCCGCACCCCGCGACCTAGAACGGTAGGCGAGACTGTCCCAGCCGGAGGATCGCCCCGCGTGATCGCACGCCCCCTCACTCGCCGCGCCGCCCTCGCCCTTGCACCCGCTCTCCTCGGCCTCGCCGCCGTGCCGGCCGGGGCTCGTGCGCAGGGCGCCCCCTCAGGCAGCGGTGCCGTTTCCCCCGGCGGGGGCTGGCGCCACGGCCTGTCGCTCCTCGGCGAGCCGAAATACCCGGCGGACTTCACGCATTTCGACTATGCCGACCCGAACGCCCCGAAGGGCGGTCTGGTGCGGTTCGGCTCGCAAGGCTCGTTCGACAATTTCAACCTGATCGTCGCCGGGGTGAAGGGCGATCTCGAGAGCCAGATCCCGCTGATCTACGACACCCTGCTGGCCCAGGCCCAGGACGAGCCCTCGACCTATTACGGCCTGCTGGCCGACGGCGTGCGGCCGGCCGAGGACCTCGGCAGCGTCGTCTATCGCCTGCGGCCGGAAGCGCGCTGGCACGACGGCCAACCGGTGACGCCGGACGACGTGGTGTTCTCCTTCACAGTGCTGAAGGAGAACAGCCCGCAATACGCCGCCTACTACCACAACGTGACGAAGGCCGAGGTGGTGGGCGCGCACGAGGTGCGCTTCACCTTCTCGGAGACCGGCAACCGCGAACTGCCCCAGATCGTGGGTCAGCTCCCGGTGCTGCCCAAGCACTGGTGGGAGGGCAAGGACGCATCGGGCCGGACCCGCAACCCGACCGAGACGACGCTTGAGATCCCGCTCGGCTCCGGCCCCTACCGCCTCGCCCGTTTCGAGGCCGGCCGCACCGCCACCTACGAGCGGGTGCCGGATTACTGGGGCCGCGACCTGGCCGTGAACCGGGGGGCCAACAACTTCGACACCCAGCGCGCCGAGTATTTTCGCGATGCGACGGTGATGATCGAGGCGTTCAAGGCCGACCAGTTCGACTGGCGCACCGAGAACATCGCCCGCAACTGGGCCACTGCCTATGACGGCTTCCCGGCCTTGCGCGAGGGGCGGATCGTCAAGGAGGAGTTCCCGCAGGCCGGCATGGGCATCATGCAGGCCTTCACCCTCAACCTGCGCCGCAAGAAATTCGCCGATGCGCGTGTGCGCCGCGCCTTCAACCTCGCCTTCGACTTCGAGGAGATGAACCGCACCCTGTTCTACGGGCTCTACAAGCGGGTCGATTCGTACTTCTTCGGCACCGAGCTGGCCTCGTCCGGCCTGCCGGAGGGCCACGAGCGGGCGATCCTGGAGAGCATCAAGGACAAGGTGCCGGCCTCCGTCTTCACCACGCCGTACAAGAACCCGGTCAACGGTTCGCCCGAAGCGGTGCGCGCCAACCTGCGCGAGGCGGTGCGCCTGTTCCAGGAGGCGGGCTACGAGATCCGCGGCAACCAGATGGTCGAGAAGGCTTCAGGCCAGCCCTTCACGGTCGAGTTCCTCGGCTACGACAACTCGGCCGAGCGGATCGTGCTGCCCTACCGCGCCGTCCTGGAGCGCATCGGCCTCAAGGTGTCGTTGCGGGTGGTCGATCCGGCCCAGTACCAGAACCTCGCCCGCAGCTTCGACTTCGACGCGCTCGCGCTCAGCAACTGGGCTCAATCGCTCTCGCCGGGCAACGAGCAGCGTGACTTCTGGGGCTCGGCCGCCGCCGACCGGCCGGGCTCGCGCAACCTCGCGGGCATCAAGGATCCGGGGATCGACGCGCTCATCGACAAGGTGATCTATGCCGGCGACCGCGAGGAGCTGGTGGCGGCGACCCGCGCCCTCGACCGCGTGCTGCTCGCCCACGATTACGTCGTGCCGCAATGGTCCTCGAACGTGTCCCGGACCCTGCGCTGGAACCGCTTCGGCCATCCGGCGACCCTGCCGAAATACGGCGCCTCGGGCTTCCCGACGACGTGGTGGTACGATCAAAACTTGGCCGCCAAGACCGGGGCGGCGCGGTGATGCGCCGGCGCACCTTCCTCGCCGGGAGCGGGGCGGCGTTGCTCGCTGGCCCGCTCCCGGCTTTCGCGGCCGAGCCTGAGCGACACGGCCTGTCGAGCTTCGGCGACCTGAAATACCCGGCGGACTTCCCGCGCTTCGACTACGTCGACCCGCTGGCGCCGAAGGGCGGCACCTTCTCGGCGCAGCTCTCGACGACGAGCGGCAACCAGGCCTTCGAGACCTTCAACACCCTCAACATCTACGTACTGAAGGGCGACGGCGCCGCCGGCATGGACCTGACCTTCGACAGCCTGATGGTCCGGGCCCTCGACGAGCCGGACGCGGTCTACGGCCTCGTCGCCCGCAGCGTGTCGGTGAGCAGCGATGGGCTGGCCTACCGCTTCGCGCTTCGGCCCCAGGCCCGCTTCCACGACGGCTCGCGGCTCACCGCCCGCGACGTCGCCTTCTCGATCACGACGTTGAAGGAGAAGGGCCATCCACGGATCGCCGCGGTGTTGCGCGACGTCGCCGGGGCGAGTGCGGAGGGCGACGACGCGGTAGTGGTGCGCTTCGCGCCCGGCCGCAGCCGTGACCTGCCGCTGATCGTCGCCGACCTGCCGATCTTCTCGGAAGCCTATTACCGGGACCGCGACTTCGAGGCCTCGACGCTGGAGCCGCCCCTCGGCTCCGGGCCCTACCGGGTGGCGCGGTTCGAGGTCGGCCGCTTCATCGCCTTCGAGCGCCTGGCGGATTACTGGGGCGCCGACCTTCCGGTGACCGTCGGCCAGAACAATTTCGGTGAGATCCGCTACGAGTATTTCCGCGACCGCGACGTCGCCTTCGAGGCGTTCAAGGCCGGCACCTTCACCTGGCGGGAGGAATTCACCTCGCGGGTCTGGGCCACGGGCTACGACTTCCCGGCCGCCCAGGAGGGCCGGGTCAAGCGCGAGACGGTGCCGGACGCCACGCCCTCGGGCACGCAAGGGTGGTTCCTCAACACCCGCCGGCCGGTCTTCCGCGATCCCCGCATCCGCGAGGCGATCGGGCTCGCCTTCGACTTCGAGTGGTCGAACCAGAACCTGATGTACGGCGCGTACAAGCGCACCGCCTCGTTCTTCGAGAATTCCGATCTCAAGGCGGAGGGGATGCCGAGCCCCGACGAGCTGGCGCTCCTCGAGCCGTTCCGGGGCCAGGTGCCCGACGACGTGTTCGGCGAGCCGTGGTCGCCACCGCGCTCGGACGGGTCGGGCCAGGACCGGGCCCTGCTGCGCCGGGCCGACACGCTGCTGCGCCAGGCCGGCTGCACCCGCGACGGCGGGGTGATGAAGCTGCCCGACGGCCAGCCGCTCGCCTTCGAGTTCCTGGATTCCTCCCCGGTCTTCCAGCCGCTGCTGCAATCCTACATCAAGAACCTGAGCCTCCTCGGCATCCGGGCGAGTTCGCGCCTCGTCGACGCGGCGCAGTACCAGGCGCGGCTGAAGGAGTTCGACTTCGACGTGGTCTCGGCCCGGTTCGGCGGCTCGGTCACCCCGGGCGCGACCTTGCGCGAGGTCTATGGCAGCCGCGCGGCCCGGACGCCGGGCTCGCAGAACCTCGCCGGCATTGAGAACCCGGCCGCCGACGCGATGCTCGACCGGATCGCCGACGCCGCCTCGCGGCCGGCGCTCACCACCGCCTGCCGGGCCCTCGATCGGGTGCTGCGGGCCGGGCGCTACTGGGTGCCGATGTGGTACGGCGCCACCCACCGCCTCGCGCTCTGGGACATGTACGGTCGGCCGCGCGACTTGCCGAGATACGGTCTCGGCGTGCCCGCCCTGTGGTGGCACGACGCCGACAGGGCAAGAAAGATCGGACGGACCTGAGCGGAGAGCCGGGAGCCCGCTCCCGGCTCTCCGCTCATCAGCCCGCGCGGCGCTTGAGCGAAGCCGGGTTCCGCATCGCGAAGCAATCCATCGGACACCGTACCCCATGGCCGCCTACATCCTGCGCCGCCTGCTCCTGATGATCCCGACGATCCTCGGGATCATGCTGATCTCCTTCGTGATCGTGCAATTCGCCCCCGGCGGGCCGGTCGAGCGGGTGCTGGCCCAGCTCCAGGGCCAGAACACCGCCATGTCCCGGATCACCGGCGGCGGCGGCGACCTCGCCGGGCGCGGCACGACGCAGGGCGGGGGAGGGGAATCGAATTCCCGCTACCGCGGCGCGCAAGGGCTCGACCCGGCCTTCATCAAGCGCCTGGAGCAGCAATTCGGCTTCGACAAGCCGGCGCCCGAGCGCTTCCTGAAGATGCTGTGGGACTATGCCCGCTTCGATTTCGGCAAGAGCTACTTTCGCGACGTCTCGGTGCTCCAGCTCATCCGCGAGAAGCTGCCGGTCTCGATCAGCCTCGGCCTCTGGATGACGCTGATCTCCTACGCGATCTCGATTCCCCTCGGCATCCGCAAGGCGGTCCGCGACGGCTCGCCCTTCGACGTCTGGACCTCGGGGGTCGTCATCGTCGGCTACGCCATCCCGGGCTTCCTGTTCGCGATCCTCTTGATCGTGCTCTTCGCCGGCGGCTCGTTCTGGCAGATCTTCCCCCTGCGGGGGCTCACCAGCGAGGGCTGGTCGCACTTCCCGCTCTGGCAGAAGGTGACGGACTACCTCTGGCACATCACCCTGCCGATCATCGCCATGGCGATCGGCGCCTTCGCCACCTCGACGCTGCTCACCAAGAACTCGTTCCTCGACGAGATCCGCAAGCAATACGTGCTGACCGCGCGGATGAAGGGCCTGTCCGAGCGCCAGGTGCTCTACGGCCACGTCTTCCGCAACGCGATGCTGATCGTGGTCGCGGGCTTCCCGGGCGCCTTCATCTCGGCCTTCTTCGCCGGATCGCTGCTGATCGAGACCATCTTCAGCCTCGACGGGCTCGGCCTGCTCTCGTTCGAGTCGATCGTGAACCGCGACTACCCGGTGGTGTTCGCCAACCTCTACATCTTCTCGCTGCTGGGCCTGGTGGTGAACCTGATCTCCGACCTGACCTATAGCTGGATCGACCCGCGGATCGACTTCGAGGCGCGGGCGGCGTAGGGCGCGACATCCAAACCCTCCCCCCTCTGCGGGGGAGGGTGCCCTGCACAGCGCGGCGGGAGAGGGGAACCCGCTTCCGGAGACGTCGCGACCATCCTGACGAGCGCCATACCAGGCACCGTCGCGGCGCTGCCCCTCTCCCGGCCTGCTCCGCAGGCTACCCTCCCCGTAGAGGGGGGGAGGGTAGGAGGCGTCGGCGCCTGTTTGGAACCGCTCAGCCTTCCGCCGGCTTCGCCTCGGCCTTCGGGCCGCCCTTCGCCACGCCCACCAGGGCCGGGCGCAGGACGCGCTCGCCGATGACGTAGCCCGACTGCACCACCTGCACGACCGTGCCGGAAGTCACGTCCGGGTTGGGCACCTCGAACATCGCCTGGTGCAGGTTGGGATCGAAGCGCTGGCCCTGCGGGTCGACCCGTTTCACGCCGTGACGCTCCAGGGTCTTGAGCAGGTCGCGCTCGGTCAGCTCGATTCCGTCGACCAGCGCCTTGAGCGGGCCTTCGGCGCTCGCGCGGGCGTCGGCCGGCACGCTCTCGAGGGCGCGGCGGACGTTGTCGGCGGCGTTGAGCATGTCGCGGGCGAAGTTCGTCACCGCGTAGGTGCGGGCGTCGGCCACCTCGCGCTCGGTGCGCCGGCGCAGGTTCTCCATGTCGGCGAGGGTGCGCAGCAGCTTGTCCTTGAGGTCGAGCTTCTCGGCCTCGAGCGCGGCGATCGCGTCGGCGGTGGGCGCGGCCTCCGGCGCGGAGGCGGGAGCGCCCTCGGCAGCCTCGGGCTCGTAAGCCCGCGCGGCGTTCTCCGTGTCGTTCGGCGTCATTGTCATTCCAAAAATGGGTCTGGGAGTGACCCCGATATCAGGTGGGAGGCCGGCGAAATCAAGCTTCGCCGGCGGCCGGGGCGGCCTCGCCCGGTTCGTCCTTAAGGGCTCCCTTTTCCCCAAGGGATTCCTTGCCCGCGCCGCGGCGGCCCCGGTCGCTGCGGGGCAGGTCGGCCTCGAACACCGCCATCACCGCCCGGCGGATCGTCGCCTGGCGGTCGGGCTGGGTCACCTTGGTGCCGGTGAGGTCGGTGACGTAGAACACGTCGACCGCCCGCTCGCCGAAGGTCGCGACGTGGGCCGAGGTGATGTTGAGGTTGAGCCGGCCGAGCGCCGAGGTGAGGTCGAACAGGAGGCCGGGCCGGTCGAGGCCGGAGATCTCCAGCACCGTCTCGCGGGCCGACAGCGCGTTGTCGATCGACAGGTCGGGGGCGACCTGGAAGGTGCGCGGCCGGTCCTTCACCGGGTGCTTGTCGGCGACGAGGTCGGCGATGCGGATCTCGCCCTTCAGCGCCCGCTCGATGGCGGTGGCGATGCGGCCGGCCCGGCGCAGCTCGTCCTCGTCGCGCTCGAAGGCCCGCGACAGGGTGATGGTGTCGAGCACGAAGCCGTCGGCCGTGGTGAAGATCTGCGCGTCGACGATGTTGCCGCCGGACGCCGCGCAGGCGCCGGTGAGGATCGCGAGCAGGCGCGGATGGTCGGGAGAATAGACGCAGAGCTCGGTCACGCCCCGCGACTGGTCGGTCTCGAAGGTGGTGGCGACGGTGTTGCCGGCCTCGGTCGCCGCCCGGATGAAGCGGGCGTTCTTGAGCTGGCGTCCGGCATCGACCTTGAGCCAGTAATGCGGGTAATGCCGGGCGGCGTAGGCGTCGAACTCCTCGGCGCTCCAGTCGGTCAGCTGCTCGCGCAGGCGCATCTGGATCAGCCGCACCCGGTCGGTGCGCGGGATCTCCGAGCGGCCGCCCGACAGGACCATCTCGGTCTCGTAGTAGAGGGTGCGCAGCAGCGTCGCCTTCCAGGCGGTCCAGGTCCCGGGGCCGACCGCCTTGATGTCGGCGATGGTGAGCACGAGGAGCAGCTTCAGCCGCTCCAGGGTCTGCACCACGCCGGCGAAGGTCTCGATGGTCTTCGGGTCCGAGAGGTCGCGGCTCTGGGCCGTCATCGACATCAGGAGGTGATGCTCGATGAGCCAGGCGACGGTGCTGGTCTCGGCGGCGTCCAGCCCGAAGCGCGGCCCGAGCTTGCGGGCGACGGCCGCACCGGCGATCGAGTGGTCCTCCTTCCGGCCCTTGGCGATGTCGTGCAGGAACATCGCCACGTAGAGGGCGCGGCGGTTCTGGATCGTGCCGACGATGCGGTGGGCCAGCGGATGCTCGTCCTCCAGTTCCCCGGCCTCGATCTTGCCCAGCACACCGAGCGAGCGGATCAGGTGCTCGTCCACCGTGAAGTGGTGGTACATGTTGAACTGCATCATCGCGACGATGCGGCCGAAATCCGGCACGAAGCGCCCGAGCACCCCGGTCTCGTTCATGTGCCGCAAGACCGTCTCGGGGGCGTTCTGCGAGGTCAGGAGCTCGATGAACAGGCGGTTGGCCTCCGGATCGACCCGCACCATCGGGCCGATGAGGCTCAGGGACCGGGTGGCGAGCCGGCTGGCATCGGGATGGATCGCGAGGTCGTGCCGGTCGGAGAGCCAGAACAGCCGGATCAGGTTGACCGGGTCACGCTCGAAGGCGGCGTCGTCGCGCATGTCGAGCCGGCCGGTATGGATGCGGAAATCGTCCGCCTCGAGGTCGGGCGCGCGGAAATGCTGCTTGAAGCGGCGCAGCCAGCGGTCGAGCACCGGCGGGCGCTTGGCGTGGCGCGCCTCCATCTCGGCGCAGACGATGGCGGTGAGGTCGCCGACATCCTTGGCGATCAGGAAGTACGACTTCATGAACCGCTCGACCGCCGCGAGGCCGCCGCGGGCACCGTAATCCAGCCGCTCGGCGATGCGCGGCTGCAGCCCGAAGGACAGCCGCTCCTCCGAGCGCCCGGTGACGAAGTGCATGTGGCAGCGCACCCGCCACAGGAACTCGTCGCAGCGCTGAAAAAGCCGGAACTCGTCGGGCGTGAACAGGCCAGCCTCGACCAGGTCCTCGGCCTCCTTCACCCGGAACGTGTACTTGGCGATCCAGAACAGGGTGTTGAGGTCGCGCAAGCCCCCCTTGCCGTCCTTGACGTTGGGCTCGACGAGGTAGCGCGAGGCGCCGCTCTTCTGCACCCGGGCGTCGCGCTCCTTGAGCTTGGCCTCGACGAACTCGGCCGCCGTGCCCTGCACCACCTCGCGGTCGAAGCGGGTCTCCAGTTCAGCGAACAGCGCCCGGTCGCCGAACAGGAAGCGCGATTCGAGGAGTGCGGTGCGGATCGTCATGTCGGCGCGACCCTCGCGCAGGCAATCGGCGACCGAGCGGGTGGCGTGGCCGACCTTCAGCTTGAGGTCCCACAGCACGTAGAGCATCGCCTCGACGACGCTCTCGCTCCAGGCGGTCTGCTTGTAGGGCAGGAGGAACAGGAGATCGATGTCGGAGCCCGGCGCCAGCAGGCCGCGTCCGTAGCCGCCGGTCGCCACCACGGCGATCTGCTCCGCCGCAGTCGGGTTGTCGGCCCGGTACAGCCGCTTGACCACCGCGTCGTAGATCGCCCGGATCACCGCATCCATCTGGCCGCAGATCAACCCGGCGCAGGCATGGCCGTCGCGCTCGGCCAGGAGCCGCCGCTCGGCCTCGGCGCGGCCCGCCTCGATGATCCGGCGCAGTTCCGGCACCAGCCGCTCGCGCAGACGCGTCGGGTCGCTCAGGGACTGGTCGATGCCGGCGAGCAGGTGCTTGAGGGCGGCGTCGGTGTCGGACGGGTCGATGGCGGGATCGGACATGGCAGCCGGGGTCGGGCCTGGGGCGTGAGGGAAAGCGCGCGGCCGGGGCCCGTCGCGTCACCTCCTGTTTCGCATCACGGCAGGCGGAAAGCCAACGCTTCCGCGCGGCGCACAGGCTCCCACAGGCCGATCCGTTCGATACAAAGGCTAATCCGCTTCATCGTCCGTATCGTTTGACACTCCGAACGGCGCGCCCTAGCTATGACGCCGGTCCGCCCGCACCCGGAAAGCCGGCGGCCAGTCAGGGAGAGACGATGCGCATCCATCGCCGCGCGCTCATCGGCGCCGCCCTCGGGGCCGTCGGCCTCGCCGCCGCCGGAACGTCGGCCCTCGCGCAGGCCGCCAAGGAGGTGCGCCTCGACTGGGCGACCTACAACCCCGTCAGCCTCGTCCTCAAGGACAAGGGCCTGCTGGAGAAGGCGCTGGCGCCTCAGGGGATCACGGTGCGCTGGGTCCAGTCGCTGGGCTCGAACAAGGCCCTCGAATTCCTCAATGCCGGCTCGATCGATTTCGGCTCGACCGCCGGTGCGGCGGCCCTGCTGGCGCGGATCAACGGCAACCCGATCAAGGCGGTCTACGCCTTCTCGCGGCCGGAATGGACCGCTCTGGTGACCCGGCCGAATACCGGCATCGCCGCCGTCAAGGACCTGAAGGGCCGCCGCGTCGCGGTTACCCGCGGCACCGACCCGCACATCTTCCTGATCCGGGCCCTGCGGGGTGCCGGCCTCTCCGAGCGCGACGTGAAGCTGGTGCTGCTCCAGCATCCGGACGGGCGCACGGCGCTCGACCGCGGCGACGTCGATGCCTGGGCGGGCCTCGACCCGATCATGGCGGCGGCCGAGATCGAGAACGGCGACGTGCTGTTCCACCGCGACCCCGCAGCCAATACCTGGGGCGTGCTCAACGTCCGCGAGGATTTCGCCAAGCAGAACCCGGACCTGACCCGCACGGTGCTGACGGCCTACGAGGAGGCGCGACAAGCTGCCCTTTCCGACCCGCAGGAGCTGAAGCGCATTCTGGTTACGGCGACGAAGCTGCCGGAGCCGGTGGTGGCGCGCCAGCTCGAGCGCACCGACCTGTCGCAGCCGGTCATCGGCAAGGTCCAGGCCGAGACGATCCTCGATGCCGGGACAGCGCTGCTCGATGCCGGGGTGATCCCGGCCGGCACCGATGTCGGCGCCGCGGTCGAGGCCTTGATCGAGCCGCGCTTCGGGCCGGCTGCTCGTTGAGGCCGATGGAGGCTGCCCCGCTCCCCCTCGCGCCCGCGGCCGTGACGGCGCGGACGTTCCGCCTGCCCGGCGGGCGGGCCCTCGTCGGTCTCGTCCTGCCGCTGGGACTGGCCCTCGCCTGGGAGGCGGCCGTGCGGGCAGGGCTGGCGCAGGGGCGGCTGGTGCCGCCGCCGAGCCGGGTCCTCGCTACCCTGTGGGGACTCGCGGCGAGCGGCGAATTATGGACCCACGTGCTCGCCAGCCTGACCCGGGTCGCGGCGGGGTTCGGCTTCGGGGCGCTGGCCGGAATCCTGGTCGGGGCGGTCACCGGCACCCTGCCGCTCGCCCGGCGCCTCGTCGATCCGAGCCTGCAGGCCCTGCGGGCGATCCCGTCGATCGCCTGGGTGCCGCTGTTCATCCTGTGGTTCGGCATCTTCGAGGCCTCGAAGATCACGCTGATCGCGGTCGGCGTGTTCTTCCCGGTCTATCTCGGGGTAGCGGGCGCCATCGCGGGCGTCGACCGCAAGCTGATCGAGGTCGGGCGCGTCTTCCGGCTCTCCCGTCTCGACCTCGCCCGCCGCATCCTGCTGCCGGCGGTGCTGCCCGCGACCCTGGTGGCCCTGCGCACGGGCCTCGGCCTCGGCTTCATGTTCGTGGCGGCGGCCGAATTGCTCGGCGCCTCGGAAGGCCTCGGCTACCTCCTCCTCGACGGTCAGCAGCTCGGCAAGCCGGACCAGATCGTCGCGGCGATCCTGGCCTTCGCCGCACTCGGCAAGCTCTGCGACGCGGTGCTCGTGGGGCTGACGCAGCCGCTCGCCCGCTGGCAGGACACCGCGCGGGACACGCTCTGACATGCTGATTCTGGACCGGCTGTCGAAGACCTACGCCGACGGCACGCGGGCGCTGGCCGACCTGTCGCTCACGGTGCGGGCCGGGGAGATCGTGGCGCTGATCGGCGGCTCGGGCTGCGGCAAGACCACGTTGCTGCGCCTGATCGCCGGGCTCGACCGGGCGAGCGCCGGCAATATCAGCCTCGACGGCGAGGCGATCGCGGCGCCGCATCCGGGGGTCGGCATCGTGTTCCAGGAGCCGCGGCTTCTGCCCTGGCTCAACGTCGCCGACAACGTGGCTTTCGGCCTCGCCGACCTGCCGCGCCCTGAGCGCCGGGCCCGGGTGGCGCACGCGCTGGAGCGCGTCGGCCTCGCCGAGCATGCCGGGCGCTGGCCGCGCGACCTGTCGGGCGGCCAGCAGCAGCGGGTGGCGATCGCCCGCGCCTTCGTCGCCGCGCCGAAGGTGCTGCTCCTCGACGAGCCGTTCTCGGCCCTCGATGCCCTGACCCGGGCCGGCCTGCACCGCCACCTCCTCAGCCTGTGGGAGGAGAGCCGGCCGACCGTGCTCCTCGTCACCCACGACGTCGCCGAGGCGGTGGCGCTCGCCGACCGGGCCGTGGTGCTGCGCCCGAAGCCCGGCCGGATCGACGACACGATCGCGCTCCCCTTGAGCCGCCCGCGCCTTTCCTCGGCGCCGGGCAGCGAGGCCGCCGCCCGCACCATCCTGGCGAGCCTCGACCGCTCGCTGCGCCCGGAAGGCGAGCCCCACCGGGCGAAGCCCGACGCCTCAGCCCTGTGGTGGTGAGACCTTCGCCGTGAGCGCTGGCCGGTGACCGGGACGGGATGCTAAGCCGTGCGCCCATAAATGGGAGGACACCCGATGGACGCCACCGAACTGCGCTCGCTCCAGGCTCCGATCAAGGACCGCTACCGCTCCGACCCGGAGACGGCCGTCATCACCCTGAAGGCGCAAGGCTCGCTCGACGACGGCGGCATCGCTTGCAAGGTCGAGACCGGCCGGGCGCTGGCGGTGGCCGGCTTGCATCCGGCGAGCGGCGGCTCGGGCGCAGAACTATGCTCCGGCGACATGCTGCTCGAGGCCCTCGTCGCCTGCGCCGGCGTGACCCTGAAGGCGGTGGCGACCGCCCTGGAGATTCCTTTGCGCAAGGGCCTCGTGAAGGCCGAGGGCGACCTCGACTTCCGCGGCACGCTCGGCGTCGACAAGGGCGCGCCGGTCGGCTTCCGGTCGATCCGGCTGAGCTTCGAGGTCGATACGGACGCGCCGCAGGAGAAGCTGGATCAGCTCTTGAAGCTCACCGAGCGGTATTGCGTGGTGTTCCAGACGATCAACCAGAAGCCGCAGCTGGATGTGGTGATGACGCGGGGGTGAGGGGCGTCGGCTGGCCGCAAGAGCCTTGTCCCGAGCATTGGACGGGCATCCGCGCAGGATGACCGTCCATCAGACGAAGCACACTTCCTGAGTCGTCGCAGCGACCGCCCCTGACGACGGGAATGATGTTTGAGCGTCTGAAGATCGAACGAGCGTGCACGCAAAAAGTGTCGCAGTGGATCAGGATCGCAAGAAGCTGATCTCCAACGAGCAGGCCAAACTGAGGGCTACCTACGTCAACGGAATCGCCATCGCGACATTCGCGCTCGGCTGCCTTGCCGCGCTGATCG
Source organism: Methylobacterium frigidaeris (assembly GCF_022179185.1). Classification (GTDB taxonomy): domain Bacteria; phylum Pseudomonadota; class Alphaproteobacteria; order Rhizobiales; family Beijerinckiaceae; genus Methylobacterium; species Methylobacterium frigidaeris. Next base: position 89,914 of record NZ_BPQJ01000022.1, read on the forward strand.
CCGCGGGCGGCACCATCCACGACTTCGACCCAGGGTTGGCGACCGGGATCCTACGCTTCCGGATCGACGCCTCCGGCGCCTCGCTCGTGATCTCCGTCGTTTGCTTCTTCCACCAGCGGGTTCCCACATTGGACCGCCAGACGCATGCTCCGGAGCCTCCAATGACGAGCTACCTGCCCCTGCTCGCCCTTCTCGTGGTTCCCGTCGGCGCCCTGACCCTCGCCGTCTGGGCCTTCTGGCTCACGAAGCGCGCTCACTGAGCCGTCTCGCCCTCACTCCCCCCGCGCCAGGAACTGCCGGAACCGCTCCGACCGCGGCGCGGAAAACACCTGCTCGGATGGCCCGTCCTCCAGGATCCGGCCCTCGTGCAGGAAGACCACCCGGTGCGCGACGTCGCGGGCGAAGGCCATCTCGTGGGTGACCACCAGCATGGTGCGGCCTTCCTCCGCCAGCGCCCGCATCACCCGCAGCACCTCGGCGACGCGCTCGGGATCGAGGGCGGAGGTCGGCTCGTCGAAGAGCAGGACCCGCGGGTGCATGGCGAGGGCCCGGGCGATGGCGGCGCGCTGCTGCTGGCCGCCGGAGAGGTGGGCCGGGTAGTGGTCGCGCTTGTCGGCGATGCCGACCTTGGCGAGCAGCCCCTCGGCCTCGACGACGCACTCAGCCTTCTTGCGCCTCTGCACGTGGACCGGTGCCTCGATCACGTTCTCCAGCACCGTGCGGTGCGACCAGAGATTGAAGCTCTGGAACACCATGCCGACCCGGGCGCGGATGCGGTCGACCTGGGCGCGGTCGGCCGGCACCCGGCCTCCGCGGCGCGCGCGCCAGGCCACCGCCTCGTCGCCGATCACGACCTCGCCGGCTTCCGGCACCTCCAGGAGGTTGATGCAGCGTAGGAGCGTCGACTTGCCGGAGCCGGACGAGCCGAGGATCGCCACCACCTCGCCCTCGCGCGCCGAGAGCGAGACGCCGCGCAGAACCTCGTTGCGACCGAAATGCTTGTGCAGGTCGCGGACCGCGACGGCCTCGGGGCGGGTGGGCGAGGGGGCCAGCATGGCGCGAATCCGGTCTCAGGCGGGACGGGCCACCGGGCGCGGGCGCAGGTCCGGCGACAGCCAGGCCTCGGCGAGCCGCAGGGCGCCGATGATCACGAAGGTGAGGGCGAGGTAGAACGCGCCGGCGCAGACGAAGACCTCCAGCGCCCGGAAGCTCTGGGCGATCAGCTTCTGGGCGATGCCGGTGATCTCCATGAGGGTGATGGTGGAAGCGAGCGAGGTCGCCTTGACCACCGAGATCACCTCGTTGCCGTAGGCCGGCAGAGCCTGGCGAGTGGCGAGCGGCAAGGTGACGCGGCGAAACAAGAGGACCCGCGGCATGCCGCAGGCGCGCCCCGCCACCAGCGCCCCGTTTGGCACAGAGAGGACCGCGCCGCGAAAGATCTCCGCCGTGTAGGCCCCGGTATTGAGGGCGAGCGCCAGGAGCGCGCACCAATACGGCTCGCGGAAGACGGTCCACAGGCCCCAGGCCTGCAGGGTCGGCCGGAACTGGCCGAGGCCGTAATAGATCAGGAAAATCTGCACCAGGAGCGGCGTGCCGCGGAACACGAAGATGTAGAGACGGGCGAGCCAGTCCGCCGGCGCGACGCCCGAGAGCCGGCCCCAGGCGGCGAGCGCCGCCAGCACGCCGCCGAGGGCGACCGAGCCGGCGGTGAGGCTCAAGGTGAGCGGCACGCCGCCGAGCAGCGACCGGACGGTGGCTTCGAGGAACGCGACATCGATCATCGGGCGCCCCGGCGGGCATGGGCCTCGGCCTTGGAGAACCCCCAGGTCGAGAGCGAGGTGATGGCCAGGTAGAGGGCACCGGCCGCGAGGTAGAAGGTGAAGGGCTGGCGGGTCGAGCCGGCGCCGACCTGGGCCTGGCGCAGCAATTCGACGAGGCCGGTGACCGAGACGAGGGCCGAATCCTTGAGCAGGATCTGCCAGACATTGCCGAGGCCGGGCAGGGCGTCGCGGGCGACGAGCGGCGCCACGACCCGGCGCAGGATCAGCCCGCGATGCATGCCGACGGCGCGCGCGGCCTCGATCTGCCCGCGGTCGAGGGCGAGGTAGGCGCCACGGAACACCTCGGCCTGGTAGGCGCCCGAGATGATCCCGAGCGCCGCGACGCCGACCCCGAAGGCCGGCACCCCGACAAAGCCGGTGACGCCGAACAGCCCCGCGAACTGCCCGAGCGCCGCGCTGCCGCCGAAATACAGGAGGTAGATCACGAGCAGGTCCGGCACGCCGCGCAGGAGCGTGGTGTAGCCGTCGGCCGCGAGCCGCAGGGGCAGGAGGCCCGAGAGCTTGGCGCTTGCGGCGAGGCCGCCGAGCACGGCCCCGAGAAGAAAGCCGCACAGGGCCAGCGCCAGCGTGGTGCCGGCGGCCAGCAGCAGCGCGCCGCCCCAGCCGCCGGGCCCGAAACCGAGAAGGGTGAAGGCGCTCACGCGGATCCGGTCCCCGTTCGGTCGTTCGCCGTCAGCCCTGCGGGGTCATGTCGGCCTTGAACCACTTGAGCGAGAGCTTCTTCAGGGTGCCGTCGGCGATCACCGCGTCGATGCCCTCGTCGAGCCGTGCCTTCAGCTTCGCCTCGCCCTTGCGCAGGCCCATCGCCACGCCGCGACCGAGGATGCCGCCGCGGAAGCGGGGCCCGGCCAGCATCACCGTGTCGGCGAATTCCGGCTTCTCGGCCGTCGCCCGCAAGGGGGCGTCGTTGGCGAAGATCGCGTCGATGCGACCGGCGGCGAGGTCGAGGTCGTGCTGCTCGGTGGTCTTGTACTCGCGCACCTCGACGGTGCCCTTCAGGTACTTGTCCATGAAGGCGGCGTGGATGGTCGAGACCTGGACGCCGACGGTCTTGCCCTTGAGGAGCGGCTTGATCGTGTCGAGCGCCTTCTGCGCCTCGGCCTCGTCCATCAGGCTGAACTTCTGGCCGCTCAAGGGAAGCTTCGCCAGCGGGCCGTTGCGGTCGACCGCGAAGCCCGAGGAATCACCGCTATAGGGCTTGGTGAAGTCCACCACCTTGAGGCGCGCATCGGTGATGGTCATGCCCGACATGATCGCGTCGAACTTCTTGGCGTTGAGGCCCGGCACCACGCCGTCCCAGTCCTGGGCGACGAACTCGCATTTCAGCTTGGCGCGGGCGCAGATCTCGCGGCCGAGCTCGATCTCGTAGCCGTCGAGCGTGCCGTCGGGCTTGGTGAAGTTGTAGGGCGCGTAGGCGCCCTCGGTGGCGATCCTCACCGTCGCCGGCACGACGTCGTCGGCCCGGGCCATCCCGGCGGAGCCGAGCGCGAGGGACAGGACGAGGGCGAGAGCAGACCTGATTCTCATTGTGGCGTCGTTCCCGGACCTTCGAGGCGTTCCACGCTCAGCTAACCCGCAAGGCGTGCCCCGACGCAAGCGCCTGCATGCCAAGATCGCGCATGGCGGGATGATGCGAACGGCGTGCCAACGACGGTTTGCACTCACGGCGAAGCGCTGCTATGGCGCCCGAGCGGGCGATGGTGCCCGGCGCGGGCGAGGCGACCGCCGGGAGTTGAGCGATGGCCCCGAGGGCAGAGGCGCGACGACGGATCGGCTGACCGGTCCGCCCCTAGATTCTACGCCCGCCCAGAGTGTGCCCGTGACCACGCTTCCCCTCGTCATCCGGCCCGAGACCTCGCGCGACAACGACGCCATCGAGCGCCTGCACGAGCGCGCCTTCGGCCCCGGCCGCTACGCCCGCACCGCCTTCCGCCTGCGCGAGGGCGTTCCGCACCTGTCCGACCTCTCGTTCACGGCGCTGGTCGGCACGCTGCTCGTCGGCTCGGTGCGGGTCTCGCCGGCCCGGGCGGGCGCGAGCCCGCTCCTGGTGCTCGGGCCGCTCACGGTCGATCCGGCCTTCGGCAGCCGCGGCATCGGCGGCGCCCTGATGCGCGCCTCCCTCGACGCCGCCCGGGCCGGCGGCCACGGCCTCGTCATCCTGGTCGGCGACGCGCCGTACTACGCCCGCTTCGGCTTCCGCGTGCTGCCGCTGCGCAAGCTCATCCTGCCGGGCCCGGTCGATCCGGGTCGGTTCCTGGCGCTGGAACTGCGCGAGGGCGCCTTGGCGGAGGTGGGGGGGAGCGTCGTCGGCGGAACGCGCTGAGGCGCCGGCGCCTCATTCGGCCTCGAGCGGGATCGTGCCGCCCTTGCGCGCGACGTGCCTTGCATCGTCCGCCGACAGGGCGCCGGCGAAGATGTCCAGGCGGTTCCAGGCCGGGAACGGCTGGTGCCCGGCTTGGTCGGGCAGGTGCGGCGAGAGCCTCGCGCCGCTGCTCCGGTGGATGTAGCGGCCGCAATTCACGAGGCCGGGATCGCTGCAAGGTAAGGGAGAGAAATCGGGGTGAGGCTACGGTCCTGAGCCTGTCTCTAACCGTTCTGCTGCCAGCACGACGGCCGCCGCTCTACACTGAAGCGTGTCACCCTCACACTTGACCCCTCTCCCACGCGGGAGAGGGGAATTGCGCTCTATTCTCGAGCCTCAGTCCTTCATCACCTGGCCGTCCGGCCCGATCTTCACTTCCTGCGACTTGTCGGCGAGCGCCACCTTGATCTCGTAGGCGACGGCCGAGCCCTCGCGCTCGACCTCGGCCTCGTAGGCCTTGCCGCCGCCGGCCTGCTTCTCGGCGATCGCGAGGGCGTCCTTCAGCGAGACCTTGGCGTTGTTGAAGTCGGCAACCTTCAGGCGGGTGAAGTAGCGCTCGATCGGCTGGTTCTCGCTCTTGTAGAGCGCGCCGGTCTCGGCGTTGATGCCGTGCTCGACCAGCTTGCCGTCCGGGTAGACGACCTTGATCGCCCAATGGGTCGGGTTCTTGCCGTCGGCTTCCTCGAAATCGGCGTCGATGGCGCGGCCGTTGCCGTCCTTCTGCTCGGCGGTGGCGATGGCCTGGGCCAGGCTGATCTTGGCCAGCTTGGCGGCCTGGAACTCCTTCATGTCGCTCGTCGACGTCGCGGCCGGAGCCGTGGCCGGGGCGGTGCCGGGAGCGGTCGGTGCGGTCGGGGCCGTGGTCTGGGCGAAAGCGAGGCCGGTGGTGAGAGCGAGGGCACCGGCGGTGGCGAGGAAGCGCGTGAGCATCGTGGTCTCCGAGGAGGGATCGTCGAGGACACCGGAAACGCTGCTCAGCCGACTTGGTTGCCCGTTGGGCAACCTGCTTTGTGGCGAGGCAAGCCACCCGACCCGGAACACCGGTACTCCCGGCCAGTTGGTCCGGCATCGCGGCCCGCCCGTCGCGGCGGCCCTCCACCTCATCGGAGATCGTCCGTGCTGCCTCTCCGCGCCCTGCTGGCGCTCGCTCCCCTGATCCTCGCCTCCGCCGCCCTGGCGCAGAGCGGACCTGTCTTCGGCGGCCCGTTCTTCGATCCCGACGCGACCGGCTCGCTGCGCAGCGGTCGCGAGGCCCGAGACATCGTTCCCCGCACCGGCCCGCAAGCCTGCCAGCGCTGGTGCGAGACCGACTACGTCCCCTGCGATCCGCCGAACTTCAAGATCGCCGATGGCCGCTGCCGGCCCTTCGGCGGCGGCCGATACTGATTCCCTCACGCCCGCACCAGGAGCCGGACACGCCCATGACCGATTTCCCGAAGCCCCCCTTCGAGCGCCAGAAGCCGATCCCGATGCCCGGGCGCGACGCCGACATGGATCCCCGGCCCGATTACGGCGAAACCCGCTACAAGGGCTCCGGGCGCCTCGCCGACCGCAAGGCGATCATCACCGGCGGCGACAGCGGCATCGGCAAGGCGGTGGCGCTCGCCTTCGCCCGCGAGGGCGCCGACGTGCTGATCGCCTATTACGACGAGCACGACGACGCCCGCGAGACAGCCAAGCTCGTCGAATCCGCCGGCCGCAAGGCGGTGCTGGTGCCCGGCGACATCAAGGATCCGGCCCATTGCCGCGCCATCGTCGAGAAGGCGGTGGCGGCGTTCGGGCGGGTCGACGTGCTCGTCAACAACGCCGCCCACCAGGCCACCGTGCAGTCGATCGAGGAAATGAGCGACGAGGAGTGGGACGTCACGTTCCGCACCAACATCCACGCGATGTTCTACCTGACCAAGGCGGCGGTGCCGCACATGCGGCCGGGCAGCGCGATCATCAACACCACTTCGATCAACGCCGATACGCCGAGCCCGCAGCTGCTCGCCTACGCCACCACCAAGGGGGCGATCCAGAACTTCACCGGCGGCCTGGCGCAGCTGCTGGCCGAGAAGGAGATCCGGGTGAACTGCGTCGCCCCCGGCCCGGTCTGGACCCCGCTGATCCCCTCGACCATGCCCGAGGAGAAGGTGCGCCAGTTCGGCTCCCAGGTGCCGATGAAGCGCCCCGGCCAGCCGGTCGAGCTCGCGCCCGTCTACGTGATGCTGGCGAGCGAGGAGGCGAGCTACGTCTCGGGCGCCACCGTGGCGGTGACCGGCGGCAAGCCGATGATCTGACGGCCGGTCCGGCCGCGGCCTGCCCCTCGACGGCTCCGTCGCCCGCGGCGAGGCGCAGCCGGGTTCGGCCCTCACATCCCGGTCGAGCCCGGCAGCGATGCTTTCCACGACCTGCGCATTTGTCTGGGGTCCCATGAGAGGCTGACGGCTACCCATCCTGACTCGCCATCGGCCGCTCCGCGCGCCGGGCTCTCGGCGCATATCCGCGCGGGTGGTGGACGATGCCGTCCGTGTGTTCCGATACGCCGTCCTCTTGATCGATGTCACTACGAGCGTAGCGCGGGATCCCCTCTCCCCGGGAGAGGCCCCCCGCGCCTGATCTTCAAGGAATTCTTCCCTGCGCCGCTCTGGTCTGCGCGGGCAAGTTTGTCCGCATGGAGCTGATTGTCCGGGAGCGGGGGCCGGGTGTGGCACGAGAGGGAGGCTTCTCTTACGCGCCGTCGAACGATCGACCTTACCCCTCCAGCACCTCCCGCCCCGCCGACCCCGCCAGCAACCGGTCGCTCTCGTCCTTCAGCGCGACGCCGGTGAGCCGCCGGTTCAGCGCCTGGTCGATCAGCCAGTGCAGCTTGAAGGCCGCGAGGTCCGGCGCGAGCCCCGCCGCCCGCACGTTCGACAGGCAGTTGCGCTCGGCATCGGTGCGGCCCGGACGCGGATCGAAGGTGAGGTAGATCCCGAGGCTGTCGGGCGAGGACAGGCCGGGCCGCTCGCCGATCAGCACCGCGACGGCGCGGGCCTTGAGCAGCGCCCCGACCGCATCGCCCAGAGCCACCCGCGCCTGCGTCGCCACCACCACCGGCGCGAGGCGCCAGCCGGACCCGGTCAACGCCGGCTTGAGTGCCGTCAGCAGCGGCACCGCGCCTTCATGCACCGCCCGGGCGGAGAGACCGTCCGCCACCACCAGAGCGAGGTCGACCGGGTCGCGAGCGGCGGCTGCCAGCGACGCGGCGGAGGCCTCGTCGAGTCGGCGGCCGAGATCGGGCCGGCGCAGGTAGGTCGCCCGGTCCGGGGCCGCGGAGGCCGCCGGCAGGGTCTCGAAGCCCAAGGCCGCGATCCCGGTCCGCATGTCGTCCGCATCGAGAGGGGTATGGACCGCGTCGCGGGCCTGGGCATGGGCGAGGCCGAAGCGCAGCACCTCCCGGGTCGGCAGGCCGGCCCCGGCACGGCCCAGCGCGATGCGGGCCGGCGTCAGGCCGGCGAGGCGCTGCCAGGGATCGTCCCGGCTCACGCGGCGAGGCCCGGTGCTGCGGCGAGGAGCGGTGCTCCCCCGCCCGGAAGCAGGGCCCCATGGGCGTCGGTCAGCCCGATCCGGGCGAGCCATTCGGCGAATTCCGGCGCCCGCGTCAGGCCCATCACCTCGCGCAGGTAGAGTTGGTCGTGGAACGAGGTCGACTGATAGTTCAGCATCACGTCGTCGGCCCCCGGCACGCCCATGACGTAGGTCACGCCGGCGGCGCCGAGGAGCGTCAGCAGCGTGTCCATGTCGTCCTGATCGGCCTCGGCGTGGTTGGTGTAGCAGACGTCGACCCCGAGCGGCACGCCCATCAGCTTGCCGCAGAAATGGTCCTCGAGCCCAGCCCGGATGATCTCCTTGCCGTCGTAGAGGTATTCCGGGCCGATGAAGCCCACCACCGTGTTGACGAGAAGCGGCCGGAAGGCGCGCGCCACCGCGTAGGCCCGGGCCTCGAGGGTCTGCTGGTCGATGCCGTGATGGGCATCGGCCGAGAGGGCCGAGCCCTGGCCGGTCTCGAAATACATCACGTTGTCGCCGACGGTGCCGCGCTTCAACGCCAGCGCCGCCTCGTGCGCCTCCTTCAGCACCGACAGGGTAACGCCGAACGAGGCGTTGGCGGCCTGCGTCCCGGCGATCGACTGGAACACGAGGTCGACCGGCACGCCGCGGTTCATCGCCTCCAGAGTCGTGGTGACGTGGGTGAGCACGCAGCCTTGGGTCGGGATCCCGAAACCGTCGATCAGCTCGGCCAGGAGATGGAGCAGCCCGGTCAGCCCCTGCACCGAATCCGAGACCGGGTTGATGCCGATGCAGGCATCGCCGCAGCCGTAAGCCAAGCCGTCGAGGATCGAGGCGGTGATGCCGGCAGGGTCGTCGCTCGGATGGTTGGGCTGGAGCCGCACCGCCAGCGTGCCCGGCAGCCCGATGGTGTTGCGCAGCCGCGTGACCACCCGGGCCTTGCGGGCGACCAGGATCAGGTCCTGGTTGCGCATGATCTTCGAGACCGCGGCAGCGATCTCCGGCGTCACGCCGGGGGCGATCGCCGCCAGGGTCCCGGACGAGGCGGTGAGCAGGAACTCGCGGAAGTCGCCCACGGTCAGGTGGGCGATGCGCGCGAAGGCCGCCGCGTCGTGGCTGTCGAGGATCAGCCGGGTGACGTCGTCGGCCTCGTACGGGATGAGCGGCCGGGCCAGGATCTCGGTCAGCGGCACCTCGGCAAGGCACCAGCGCGCCGCCACGCATTCCTCGGCGCTCCCCGCCGCGAGGCCGGCGAGCCGGTCGCCGGAGCGGGGCGGGCTCGCCTTCGCCATCAGCTCGGCGAGGTCGGCGAAGACGAAGGTCCGGGGTCCGACGACGTGACGGTAGCTCATGCGGGGCCTCCCGGGCGTGAATCCTAGCGCAGGCCGCCCTCCGCGTCAGGGCCATCCTCCGCGGTCGAGATCGCCGCGACCGTGCGCTCCCCCGTCTCCGGCGCGCCGTCGGCCCGCTCGATGCGGATCTCCATGGCCGTAGCCGTCATCTCGCCGAACGGCGTCGAGAAGGCGATCTCGGCCGCGTCGCGCCCGACGCCGATCCGCACCAGCCCGTCGAGATTGGCCTGCCGGGTGGCGTCGAACAGCCACCAGCGGCCGTCGAGATAGGCCTCGAACACGGCGTGGAAGTCGCACGGCACCAGGCCGTAGGCGTAGCAGCTGACGAAGCGGGCCGGAATGCCGAGCGCCCGGCAGAAGGCGGCGCCGAGATGCGCGAAATCGCGGCACACTCCTGCCCGCTTCAGAAGCGTCTCGTCGGCGGTAGTCTCCTCGTCGCTGGCGCCGCGCACATAGGCGATGTGGTCATGGATCCAGTTGCAGATCCGGTTCACCCGCTCGAAGCCGGGGGCTACGTCGCCGAACTCGGCCTGCGCGAAGGGGGTGAGCCGGTCCGAGGAGACGAAGCGGCTCGGCAGCAGGTAGGGCAGGATATCGAGGGGCAGGTCCTTCACCGGGGTCTCGACGATGCCGGAGGGATCCGCCCGGAGGGGATCGAGCGTCACCTCCGCCTCATAGTCGAGGCTGAACCGGCCGGGCGGCACCGTGACCGCCACGTAGCGGTTGCCGGTCTCCGGCGCGACGTGCCGGCGCACGGGCAGATCGGGGTCGAGGCGGAACGTCTCCCGCAGGTCGTGATGCCGCGTGAGCCGGGCAGCTTCCAGGTTGAAGATGAACACCGTTTCGGCCTCGACCTCGTAGGCCAGATGGCAACCCAAAGTGTAGCGCACGGCTTGAGCCCCTTCCCGCTGACGGGATCGGGTGACGCAAGAGCCGCGCCGGATCGGCGTACGTCGCGGGCCGCGCCGGATCGGCCCGCTCTTTGCGTGACGATGGTTAGCCTGCGTTAAGGCCGCTCGTCGTTGGGCCCGGCAAGACCGGGGAGAGCAGGGAGGACACGCCGTGCACCGCTACTTCTTCGACCTCGATGCCGGAACCTGGGACGCCCGCGACACGATCGGGGTGGTGCTCACTGACGCCGGCGCCGCCCATGCCGAGGCTGTCCAGGCTTTACGCTCCTGTGCCCTCGACCCGGCCCGGACCGCCGGCGCGATCCTCGCCATGAACGTCCGCGACGAGACCGGACGGACGGTGTTCCGGGTATCGCTGACGGCGCAGTGAGGCAGCCATGATCGGGATGGCGGCGAAGACCGCTGTCCCTTTGCCCCGCGAGCGCTGCGATTGCGTTGCCCGCGCGAGCCTGCAGAGCTTGCGTATCTGCTGACATTTCATGCGATTCATGGTTGATCATTCCAAATCATCATAAAGAATGTCCCAATGTCCCTCAGGACAGCCCGGCGAGATGGGCAGATCCTTCGGGGACATCGGTAACATGTCAGCCAGCACAAGCGATGCGCGAGCGTGTCGTGCCTTGGCAGGAGCTGTCACGCATGGGCACACGCCGTGAGTTCGTGTGGCCGCCCCCGCAGAGGACGCCAACGTGGCGCAGCTGTGCCGGTGGTGGCAGGATCAGGGGCAAGATCAGGGGCATGCGGCTCCGGCTGTCCCGACGATCACCGCCGCTTTGCCGTCTGCCCGTCGGCCTGTGCCGACGAAGTGACGGCCACGGGTGCAGGATCGGCTGATCGCGTGCCTCTGCGCGCAGGCGTGAGGATCGGCCACGGCCGGCGCTACCATCGGCCGACCAACGGCAGCGACGCGCGCTTCCACAGCACGCTCGAGCGCGACGTGCCGCACGGGCGGAGTTTTACCGATCTCCCGGCCTGCCAGGCGGCGCTCGACCGTTTCCGGGCGATCGGCAACGGCGACGCCCGCACGAAGCGCTCGGCCTGGTGGTGCCAGCCAGCCGCTGGTGCTGCGCCCGGCCCTCACGGTCGGGCTTGTCGAGGTGGTGTTCATCAATCAGCGGTTGGGCCAGATCGATCTGACCCGACCCGTCGACCGGGTGCAGCCTGTCACCCATGCCTCCGAATACCTGTCACCCTTGTCCCCGGTCCGTACAGCCCATTTGGGAGAGGGGGGATCCTGCGCTTTTTCTTTCTCCTGAACAGCCTTGCACAGAGAGGGGAGGGCCGAGGCCCGCCTTCCCCGGGTCACGCTGCCCGCCGGCCCGAGACCGCCCGCGGCGCCCTGTTCCGTCCGGATCTCGACGAGCTCCGCCTCGGCGCCCGCCGCCGAGCCGCCTGTGCGTCCAATTCGCCAAGGCCTTGCGGACAAGAGCGGAAACCCGCCAGAAGTGACGACAGTCAGACTCAGGCCCTGCAAACTGGGCTGTGAGCCCTCGAAGATCGGAGAGCAGAGCATGAAGCGCGCGTCCCTGGCGGTGGTTCTCGGTGCCGCGACCGCCCTGGCGGCAAGCCTGCCGGCCGGCGCCAAGACGCTGGTCTACTGCTCCGAGGGCAGCCCGGAAAATTTCTACCCGGCGGTCAACACCACCGGCACCTCGTTCGATGCCGGCTCCCAGATCTACTCGAACATCGTCAACTTCGAGCGCGGCACCACCAACGTGGTGCCCGACCTCGCCGAGAAGTGGGACGTCTCGGAGGACGGCAAGGTCTACACTTTCTCCTTACGCAAGGGCGTGAAGTGGCACTCGAACAAGACTTTCAAGCCGACCCGTGACTTCAACGCCGACGACGTGATCTTCTCGTTCGAGCGGCAGTGGAAGGAGAACCACCCGTTCTTCCGGGTGACCAGCGCCAACCACACCTATTTCAACGATATGGGGCTGCCCAAGCTGCTCTCGTCGATCGAGAAGGTGGACGATGCCACGGTCCGCTTCACCCTGAACCAGCCCGAGGCGCCCTTCCTCGCCGACCTCGCAATGCCCTTCGCGGCGATCCAGTCGAAGGAATACGCCGACGCAATGATGAAGGCCGGCACGCCGGACAAGCTCGACCAGGAGCCGATCGGCACCGGGCCGTTCTACCTGCTGCAATATCAAAAGGACGCGATCGTCCGGTACCGCGCCTTCCCGCAATACTACGCCGGCAAGGCACCCCTCGACGACCTCGTCTTCGCCATCACGCCGGATTCCTCGGTGCGCTGGGCCAAGCTCCAGAAGGGCGAGTGCCACGTCATGCCGTACCCGAACCCGGCCGACGTGGATGCGATGCGCAAGGACCCGAACGTCCAGGTGCTGGAGCAGCCAGGCCTCAATATCGGGTACCTCGCCTACAACACCCAGAAGAAGCCGTTCGACGACGTGCGGGTGCGCAAGGCGCTGAATCAGGCGGTCAACAAGAAGGCGATCATCGACGCGGTCTACCTCTCGACCGGCGTCGCCGCCAAGAACCCGATCCCGCCGACCCTGTGGTCCTACAACGACGCGGTCAAGGACGATCCCTACGATCCGGACGCGGCCAAGACGCTGCTGGCCGAAGCGGGAATCGGCAACGGCCTGTCGATCGACCTGTGGGCGATGCCGGTGCAGCGGCCCTACAACCCCAATGCCCGCCGCATCGCCGAGCTGATGCAGGCGGATCTCGCCAAGATCGGCGTCAAGGCCGAGATCAAGTCCTACGAATGGGGCGAGTATCGCAAGCGCATCCAGGATGGCGAGCACCAGACCGCGATGTTCGGCTGGACCGGCGACAACGGCGATCCCGACAACTTCCTCCACACCCTGCTCGGCTGCGACGCGGCGCAAAAAGGCGGCGGCAACGCCGCCAAGTGGTGCGACAAGACCTACGACGACCTCGTCACCAGAGCCAAGACCATCACCGACAAGGCCGAGCGCACCAAGCTCTACGAGCAGGCGCAGGTCGTGTTCAAGGAGCAGGCGCCGTGGTTCACCATCGCGCACGCGGTGCAGCTGAAGCCGGTGCGCAAGGAGGTGGTCGACTTCAAGCTGTCGCCGTTCGGCCGCCACACCTTCTATGGCGTCAGCCTCAAGTAAAGGCGCCCGCGTGCTGCGCTTCCTCCTGACCCGTGCGTCCCTGGTGATTCCGACCTTCCTCGGGATCACCCTGGTGGCGTTCTTCCTGATCCGCCTGGTGCCCGGCGACCCGATCGAGACGATGGCGGGGGAACGGGGCATCGACCCGGCGCGGCACGCGGCGCTGCGCGCCGAGTACGGCTTCGACAAGCCCTTGCTGGTACAATACGGCATCTACCTCGAGCGCCTCGCACACGGCGATCTCGGCCGCTCGATCAGCACCAAGGAGCCGGTGATCGCCGAATTCGCCAGCCTGTTTCCGGCCACGATCGAGCTCGGTGTCTGCGCGATCCTGTTCGCGCTCCTCGTCGGATTGCCGGCCGGTATCCTGGCAGCGCTCAAGCGCAACTCGGTCTTCGACCACGGGGTGATGGGGCTGTCGCTCACCGGCTACTCGATGCCGATCTTCTGGTGGGGCCTGCTGTTGATCCTGCTGTTCTCGGTGCAGCTCGGCTGGACGCCGGTCTCGGGCCGCATCGACGTGCAGTACTTCATCGAGCCGGTGACCGGCTTCCTGCTGATCGATTCCCTGCTATCGGACGAATCCGGCGCCTTCCGGTCGGCCCTGTCGCATCTGATCCTGCCGGCGGTGGTGCTCGGCACGGTGCCGCTCGCGGTCATCGCCCGCATGACCCGCTCGGCGATGCTCGAGGTACTCGGCGAGGACTACATGCGCACCGCCCGCGCCAAGGGCCTGCCGGCCTGGCGCATCGTCGGGCTGCACGCCCTGCGCAACGCCCTGATCCCGGTCGTCACGGTGATCGGCCTCCAGGTCGGCGTGCTGTTCACCGGCGCGATCCTGACCGAAACGATCTTCTCCTGGCCGGGCATCGGCAAATGGCTGATCGAGGCGATCGGCCGGCGCGACTATCCCGTCCTCCAGGGCGGCATCCTGCTCATCGGCGCGGTGGTGATGGCGGTGAACCTCCTCGTCGACCTCGCCTACGGCCTCGTGAACCCCCGCATCCGGCACGCCCGATGAGCGCCGAACTCCGATGAGCGCCGAACTCTTGGACACCCCCGCCGCTCCCGCCGGCCCGCCACACCCGCTCGCCGAGTTCTGGACGAGCTTTCGCGCCAATACGGGCGCGGTGATCGGCCTCGGCTTGATCGTCGCTGTGCTGCTGATGGCGGTCTTCGCCGACGTCATCGCCCTACACCCGCCGAACCTCACCGACAACGCCGCCTTCCTGAAACCCCCGTTCTGGCAGGAGGGCGGCTCGCTCGCCTATCCCCTCGGCACCGACGCGATCGGCCGCGACATCCTCTCGCGCCTGATCCACGGCGCCCGGCTGTCGCTGTCGATCGGCATCGCGGTCGTGGCGGCGTCGATCCTCCTCGGCACGATGCTGGGGCTGGTCGCGGGCTTCGTCGGCGGCGCCACCGACATCGTCATCATGCGGGTGATGGACATCATCCTGACCCTGCCGTCCTTGCTCCTCGCCATCGTCATCGTGGCGATCCTCGGTCCCGGGCTGATGAACGCGATGCTGGCGGTCGCCGTGGTGGTGCTGCCGCATTACGTCCGCATCGCCCGGGCAGCGGTGATCGCCGAGAAGTCGAAGGACTACGTCACCGCCGCCCGGGTGAGCGGGGCCGGGCCCCTGCGGCTGATGCTGTCGGAGGTGCTGCCGAACTGCGCAGCGCCCTTGATCGTCCAGGCCTCGCTCGGCGTCTCGACCGCGATCCTCGACGCGGCGGCCCTCGGCTTCCTGGGCCTCGGCGCCCAGCCGCCCTCGCCGGAATGGGGCACGATGCTGGCCGATGCCCGCGAATTCGTCCTCCGGGCCTGGTGGGTGGTGACCTTCCCGGGGCTCATCATCCTGGTCACGGTGCTGGCCTTCAACCTCGTCGGGGACGGGCTTCGCGACGCCCTCGACCCCAAGCTGAAGCGGTGAGGCCGCCCGTGCCGCTCCTCGAGATCCAGAACCTCTCCGTCGAGTTCCCGTCCGCCGGCGGGACGCTCCGCGCCGTCGACGGCGTCAGCCTGACCCTGGAGGAGGGGGAGGTGCTCGGCGTCGTCGGCGAGTCCGGCTCGGGCAAGAGCGTGACCATGATGGCGCTGATGGGCCTCGTCGCCTATCCGGGCCGCGTCCGGGCCGACCGCCTCGCCTTCGCGGGCCGCGACCTCCTCGGGATGCCCACCCGCGAGCGCCGCCGTCTCACCGGCCGCGACGTTGCGATGATCTTCCAGGAGCCGACCACCAGCCTCAACCCCTGTTTCACGATCGGCTTCCAGATCACCGAGAGCTTGCGCCAGCATCTCGGCCTCGACCGGAGGGCCGCGAAGAAGCGGGCGATCGAGTTGCTGGAGCAGGTCGGCATCCCGGCCGCCGAGAGCCGGCTCTCGGCCTATCCGCACCAGCTCTCGGGCGGCATGAACCAGCGGGTGATGATCGCCATGGCGATCGCCTGCAACCCGAAGCTTCTCATCGCCGACGAGCCGACCACGGCGCTCGACGTCACCATCCAGGCTCAGATCCTCGATCTCCTGCTCTCGCTCCAGCGCGAGCGCGGCATGGCGCTCGTGCTCATCACCCACAACATGGGCGTGGTCGCCGAGACCGCCGACCGGATGATGGTGATGTATGCCGGCCAGGTGATGGAGGAGCAGCCCGCCGGCGCATTGTTCGCCAGCCCTCAGCACCCCTACACCGCGGCCCTGCTGGCGGCCCTGCCGGAGCGCAGCGAGGGCGGGCGGCTCGCCACCATCCCGGGCGTGGTGCCGGGCCTCTACGACCGGCCGCGCGGCTGCCTGTTCGCACCGCGCTGCGCCTACGCCACGGATCACTCCCGCAACGAGCGGCCGGCCTTGCGCCCGTGGCAGGGTGGCTTCGTGCGCTGCCACTACCCCTTGGGTGATCCCTCCCGCGACGCCCGCATCCGCCAGGACCACCCTGTCGGCGCGAGCGCCGAGGCAGCCGCCTCGGAGGTGACCCCGTGAGCGCCCCCGTCGTCGTCGCCGACAATCTCCGCCAAACCTACGAGATCCGCCGCGGACTGTTTCGCGCGCCGGCCCGTCTCCAGGCGGTCGGCGGCATCTCGTTCTCGATCGAGCCCGGCCGGACGCTCGCGGTGGTCGGTGAATCCGGTTGCGGCAAGTCGACCCTCGCCCGGATGGTGACGCTGATCGAGCCGCCGACCGACGGCGACCTCACCCTCGACGGGATCGACGCCGTCGACCCGCCGAGCACGGAACGCCGTCGCCTGCGCCGCACCGTGCAGCTGGTGTTCCAGAACCCGTACGGCTCGCTCAACCCGCGCAAGCGCATCGGGGCGATCCTGGAGCAGCCGCTCGCGATCAACACCGGCCTGTCGGGCCAAGAGCGCCGCGAGCGGGTGCGGGCAATGATGGCCAAGGTCGGCCTGCGCCCGGAGCACGACGCACGCTACCCCCACATGTTCTCCGGCGGCCAGCGCCAGCGCATCGCCATCGCCCGGGCGCTGATGCTGTCGCCGAAGCTCGTGGTCGCCGACGAGCCGGTCTCGGCCCTCGACGTGTCGATCCAGGCCCAGGTGCTGAACCTCCTGGCGGACCTGCAAGCGGAACTCGGCCTCGCCTATCTGTTCATCTCGCACGATCTCGGCGTCGTCCGCCACATCGCCCACGAGGTGCTGGTGATGTATCTCGGCCTTGCCATGGAGCAGGGGCCGAAGGAGGCGATCTTCGCCCGGCCGCTGCACCCCTACACCCAGGCCCTGATGGCGGCGACGCCGGGCGTCAGCCCCCGCACCCGTGAGCGGATCGTGCTGCGGGGCGAGCTGCCCTCGCCGCTCAACCCGCCGCGGGGCTGCGTGTTCTCGACCCGCTGCCCCCACGCTACCGCCCGCTGCCGCGAGGAGCGCCCGGAGCCGCGGCCTCTGGCGGGCCGGGCGGTGGCCTGCCACTACGCCGAGGACTTTCTGGAAGGGGCGCCGGGGCACGGGCGGGCGGTGGCGGTCTGACGCGCGTGCCCGCGATCCCATCGCCGGGCGTCACCGCGGTTGCTCACGGTGTGTTCAAGCCAGGGGGGCTTCGCGCTGCGGCATTCCGCACTACCATGAGAGCAGTGGGAGGCCAGCGACCGGACCCGTGACAGAGCACGCTGCGACGGCCCAGCCGAGAGCCCTGATCCTCGCCCGCGCGCTGACCTTCCGGGCCGGCCTCAGGGTCGCGCGCCTGCGCCACTGGCTCGCCGGCCGGCTGCCGCCCCGGGCCCGCGGGCGGCTGGCCGAGAACGTGCGGGCCGCCGAGCTGGCCGGCCTCGCCTTCGCGTTCCGGGCCCGGGCCGTCGCGATCGTGGTGGTGTCGCTGTGGCTCCTGGTCCTCGTGCCCTGGCCACGCGACCTCTACTACCTCTCCGTCGCCGGCCTGTTCTTCCTCCTCGGCTACGTGCCCTACCGTCTGCGCCACCACCGGCGGGCGGGGGCGATCAAGCTGGCCTTCACGGTGCTCGACATCGCGCTCATGACCGCGGCGATCATCGTGCCGCCGCCAGCCGGACTCGGAGTCGACTGGCCGATCCAGACGCGGCTGCGCACCCCGGAATTCCTCTACGTGCTGCTCCTCCTCGGCGAGGCGGCGCTGACCTACTGGCCGGTGGCGGTGCTCTGGACCGGGACATGGATCGCGGCGATCTGGTCGCTCGGCGTCTGGCTGGTCTACGGTCGCGAGGACACGACGCGCTTCGCCGACGCCGCCCGCGACGGGCGCCTGAGCGCGGACGCCTCCCTGAAAGTCTTCCTCGACCCGACCTATGTCGGCCTGACCCCGCTCTGGACGCAAGTCATCGTCACCGGCCTGTTCACGCTGCTGCTGGCCATCGCGGTGTGGCGCGGCCGGGGCACGATGCTGGCCCAGGTGCGCTCGGAGGTGGTCCGGGCCGACCTCGCCCGCTACGTCTCGCCCGACGTCGCCGACGCGCTGGCGGCCCGGGCCCATGCGGGCTTCGGGGCGCCGCAGACCCGGGTGGTGGCGGTCCTGTTCGCCGACGTCGTCGGCTTCACCGGCATGAGCGAGGGTCTGGGGCCGGAGCGGGCCTTCGCGCTGCTGCGCGGTTTTCGCGAGCGCAGCTGCAAGGTGGTGTTCCGCCATGCCGGCACCCTCGACAAGTTCCTCGGCGACGGCTTCATGGCGACCTTCGGCGGGCTCGACGGGCGCGGCGACGGTGCCGCCCGGGCGATGGCCTGCGCGGTCGACCTCCAGCGGGAGGTCGACGCCTGGAACGCCAAGCGCGAGGCCCGCGGGGCCGCGCCGGTGCGGGTAGCGGTCGGGGTGCATTGCGGCCCGGTGGTGATCGGCAATATCGGCGCCGACCAGCGGGTCGAGTTCACGGTGATCGGCGACGTCGTCAATGTAGCGAGCCGTCTCGAAGCCGCCACCCGCGAACTCGGCGGCCGCATCGTCGCCTCCGAATGCTGCCTGTCGGCCGCCGGGCCGGAAGTGGCGGGCCGCTTCACCCGCACGCTCCCCCTGACCCTGCGCGGCCGCACCCAGCCGATCGTGGTGCACGTGGCGGAGTAGGACTCGGTGTCGGGATCGGCTTGACGAAGCCGCCCTATCCCCGCTGCAGGATCTCGATGCGCACGCCGTCCGGCCCCTCGAAGAAGGCGATCCGCAGGCCCGGCCGCACGTCGGTGATGCCGGAGACCAGGGGAATGCCGCGGGCAGCGAGATCCGCCACCGTCGCCTCGATGTCCTCGACGCGCAGCCCGATATGCTCGATGCCGCGATTCGGCGGCACGGCGGCCGGCCCGGTGCCCTCGGGGGCCTGCTCGATGAACATCCTCATCCCGCCGAGATCCAGAATGATCCGGCTCGGGCTCTCCCCACCCTCGCGCCCGGTCTCCCGCGCACCCAGCACCTCGCCATAGAACCGCGCCGCCGCCACCGCGTCCCGGCTGCGCAGATGGAGATGGTCGTAAACATAGCCCATGCGGGTCTCCCTCCGGAGCGTCATGTCGCGCTCCGCTTGTCCCGGCACGTACGGTACGTCGCCCGGGCGCCGCGCGATAGACGCACCCGCCCGCAGCCGCCATCCGGACCACGGTTGACGCATCGCCGCGCACCACCCTACAGAAGGGGCACCCGGGCCCAGTGCGCCCGCGGTCGGAAGGGTGGCCGAGTGGTTTAAGGCAGCGGTCTTGAAAACCGCCGTGGGGGCGACTCCACCGTGGGTTCGAATCCCACCCCTTCCGCCAGGTATTTCAATGAGTTAGCTCGCGCTCTGCGTTGTAAGCCACTGGCGACTCCGCTGTGTTTGTGCTCGGTTTTGTGCCCATCTTGGCCATAGCGCGGTGGAGATGTTCGGTTACGAGGTGAGAGTAGCGCAACGTCATCGTGATCGTTCGGTGGCCGAGGATCGCCTGAAGGGCGGCGAGATCACCGGTCGTCATCAGGAACACGGAAGCGAACCGGTGACGGAGATCATGGCAGCGCCACGGGACGCCCGCTCGTTTCGCAATGTTCCGATACTGACTGGCGAAATGGGTGTAAGGGCGGCCGTCGCCATTCCAAAAAACGTAGTGCCCGGTAATGTGCCGAGGGGTGCTAGCGAGGATGGCCAGAGCATCATCGCTTAAGGGCACGATGCGGGAGCTGGCAGTCTTGGTCTTCTTAAGGCGTACCTCACGGCGTTCGGCTGAGACCTGCGACCATTCCAGCGACACGACCTCCTCCTGGCGCATGCCAGTAGCGGCCAGGAAGCGTATAATCCGCCCTACCATTGGTGAAGCATGCGCGACGAGGTGCTCAACCTCGGCCTCGCTCGGAAAAGAGGTTCTGGGCGGCGCCTCCCGGATGTGACGCTTATCAAATACCTTGACGGTATTGACATCGATGTAATCCCAAGCCACTGCGCAGGAGCAAAGCCCGCTCAACGTGGCAAGATCTCGCCGGATGGTCGCTCCTTTGGCTCCCCCACGCCGCCGCTCTGTCACATAATCACTTAAACGAGTCTTATTGATCTCGTCGATATAACAAGCATCGAAATGCTCTCCGAGCAGACGGAGGCTGGACCGATACCGACGCTGAGTCGCTGGCCTAAGAAATCGAGACGGTCTTGATCAAATTTCTCGGGAAGCATGCCCTCCTGAACGTCAAAGGGACTATAAAAGACTCAGATGATTGGGATACGAACTGTGCTCCGATGACGCTCACGATCGGTTGACAAGGGCGATATCGTCTCGCCACGTCGTGCCGGCGATATGCGGCCCGCACCGCCGGTAGCGTCGATGAGAGAGGCCGAGGCTCGATCTTAGAACGCCGGCCGTCGGCAGCCATTCGGGTGTCTGGCATCGATGACAGAGCCCTGACGCTTTGCACGATCGCTGAGCGACCAGAGCAGTTCGCCAGCTTGGTCTCCGAGCCGTCCGAAGGGCGCCGGTGAAGGCTCTCACGCCCGCCATTCGCCGCGCACGGCGAAACAGGCCGCCACGAAGGCGGTGGCAAGGGCCGCGGCGAGCTCCCGTCCGCCCGACAGGAAGAGCGTCAGGACGAGGCAGGTGAGGAACGAGGCCGTCCCCATCAGGACCGGGCGGCCGCGGCGGCGCGGGGGAGGGGCCGGGGCCGAGGCCGGCTCGGGTGGAGGAGGCGGCGCGGCCGGCGCCGCCATGACCGGCTCGGCATGCACCCGGAGGCCGAAGCCCACCAGCGCGCTGAGCCCGCCGAGGACGATCCAGGCCGGGATCAGGAACGACGCCATGCCGAGCACCATTGTCTGCTCGGACTTGTAGTGGAACCCCGGCCGCGTCACGGCGACGATCCCGAGGAGGGGCAGGCCAAGGCAGATCAGGGTCGTAATCCAGAAGACCCGGCGCGCCGACAGTTGCCACTCCCGAGAGATTGCTAATCCTCCCGGCCGCTCCGCTCCCGACATCCGCTCTCCCCCTGGGTAATTTCGCGTGCTCGACGATATCGACGGTAGATTCGGGGGCGACGCAAGGGGAATTCGGGCTGCGGCCCGACCGCTTCGGCCGGTAGCTCATGTGGCCAGCGGCAGCCAGATGCTGACGCAGAGAAAATCCGTCTCTGGTCTGTCAGCTCCGATTGTGTATCGGCATGCCGCGCGTCTATCGTCCCGCATTGACACGCCCGGGAGGTGAAGACGTGCGATTCGCGGCATATTTCTGTGGCTCTCTGCTCTTTTGCGGCCTCGCTCAGGCGTCCGAGTACCGAACGCCAAGTATGTATGGGGTGCAGCTAAAGAGACAGCTATCTGTCATACCACCGCTTAAGCATTGACGCGTGCGATGTATTTGAAGTTGGCGATGGAGCGGACGCGC
>NZ_BPQJ01000023.1 GCF_022179185.1 Methylobacterium frigidaeris
CCTGTCCCCGCAACCAAACACATGAACAAGCCCGTCGGCGAAAGCCGGCGGGCTTGTTCGCGTTCAGGTGATGCGCCGGATGCTGTCGGCGATCTCGGGTTCGTCGAGGCAGCCGAGCCAGTCGTCGCGCATCAGGCGCGGCTTGCCGAACTGGATCGCCTTGTTGCAGGCATCCGAGAACACCCCGTCGATCTCCCGGAAGGTGACCGCCGCCAGGATGTTGAGGTGGCCGAGCAGGAAGTCGCGGGCGCAAGTCTCCGGCACGCCGCGCCGCACGGTCTCATCCATCGCCTCGCGCATCACCGCGAGCAGCGTCGCGCAGACGGTCTCGGACAGGCCGGGCTCGAGCAGCGCCATCTGCTCCACGGTGACGCGGTGCGAGCGCAGGATCGGCGCCCAGATCGCCCGGGCGACGCGCTCGCCGAGGGCGTAGGCCTCCTCCGGCCCCTGCATCAGCGCGCTCACGATCGACTGCTTCGCGGCGATGCCGCCGAAATGGTCGCGCCGCCCCTCCTCCGTGGTCTCGTCGTTGAAGATCGGCGGGTGGCAGGGATGGGTCACGAAGTAGGTCAGGTCCGGCCGTTCGGGGAGGTGGCCGGCGAAGGGCGCCGCCGCGTCGAGGATCACCACCATCGTGCCGGCCTTCAGCTTCGGCGACAGGGCGTGGGAAACCCGGCCGATCAGCGTGTCGGGCACTGCCAGCACCACCACCTCGGCCCCGTCGAGGGCGGCCTCCGCTTCGACGCAGTCGAGCCCGAGCTCGCTCCTGAGCCGCTGGCGCCCCGCCTCGCCGACTTCCACGGGGGCGATCTGGAATTCCGACTTCACCAGGTTGCGGGCGAGCCGCACGCCCATCTTCCCCCCGGCCCCGAACAGGGCGATTCTCTCGGTCATGGCGCATCTCTCCCGCGAGCCGCCGCCAGCCTCTTCCGGCCTCTCGGGGCCTCTTGCCGGGTGGCGGCAGCGCCAAGAGTGGCGGCGGACCGGGCTTGCCGCAATCGATTTGTCGGCCACACGCCCGCAGGCGGCCGGGGCAAGCGGCTCCGAGGAATCGGCGGCGTGAAGGGAGCGGCAAGGAAACCCGGCGTAGCGCCGGGGGCGATCGGCAAGGAGGATCGACGAATGACGATGCGTGCCCGGTTCCGCGCTCTACTGGCTTGCTCGTGCCTGCTCGGCCTGCCGGTGGTCGAGGCCGCCGCGGAGACCCCAGCGGGTTCGACGGCGAGTCCGCAGATCGTGTGGCGGATGCCGACCGAGTATCCCGCCAGCACCATGCCGGGCGAGGGGCTCGCCACCTTCGCGCGCCTCGTGGCCGAGCGCAGCGGTGGGCGGCTCGTGGTGGCGCCGAGCTTCGATGCCGCCGCGGGGCTGCGCTCGGGCGCGATGATCGGCGCGGTGGCGGCCGGCACGGTCGAGGCGGCGGATGCCTTCACCGGGCCGCTGGCGGCGGTCGATCCGCTGTTCGGCCTCTCCTCCCTGCCCTTCCTGGCGACCACGATCGAGGAGGCGAAGTCGCTCACGGCGATCGCCCGGCCGGCCTATGCGCGGGCGCTCGCCGCGCACGGCCAGCGGCTGCTCTACGTCACGCCCTGGGCGCCGTCCGGGATCTGGTCGCGCCACGCCCTCACGGGCATCACCGACCTGACGGGCCTCAAGATCCGCACCTACGATGCCACCTCGACCGCCGTGCTCGATGCGGCCGGGGCGCAGGCCGTGAACCTGTCCCAGGCCGACGCGATCCCGCAGGTGAAGGCTGGCGCCGTCGACGCGATGCTCTCCTCCGGCGATGGCGGGGTCGGGCGCCGCCTGTGGGAGCAGCTGCCGCACTTCACGGCGGTGCAATACGCGATGCCGATCTCGATCGCCGTTGTCTCAGGCCCCGCCTACGAGGCCCTGCCGGAGGCTTTGCGCCACGCCGTCGACGCGGCCGCCGCCGAGACCGAGGCGCGCCAATGGGCGGCGATCCGCACCCGCCTCGACGAGAATTTTTCCCGTATGCGCCAGAACGGCGTCGTCATCGCTGACCCGCCCGCGCCGGCGATCACCGAAGCCCTCGCCAAGGCCGGCGAGGCGGCCGTGGCGGCCTGGGTGAAGGAGACCGGGCCGGAGGGCGCACGGATCCTGGCAGCGTATCGCGGGCGCTGACAGGCGCCCTCACCCAGCGGCGGGAACCCGCTCGCGCTGTCCGGCCTTCGCGGCCTCCATCCGCATTCCGGCCTCGTCCGGCGCGAGCGCCGGCGCTTGCCGGCCAATGCACAGGGCCTCGTCCAGGATCGCCACCGCCTCGGCCCAGGCGCCGGGCCAGAACAGGGCGGCGGCTTCGGCCGCGTCGGCGGCGGTGCGGGGATCGATCTCTGCGGCGAAGAGGGCGGCGCGGGCGGCAGCGGCCGCACGGGCGCCGCGCACCCAGGTGCCCTGGCGGCCGGCCGCCTCGGCGAGCGAGCCGGCCGACCAGGCGGCGTGGCGGGCGACCGTCACGGCGTGCTCCAGGTCCGATGCGGATCGGCAGGCGGCGGCGTGCGGCGCCAGCCCGGCCCGTTCCAGCACCGGCGGCAGCAGGCGGCGCACGCCCTCGCGCACGAGGTGGGCCGTGCGTGCCGCCTCGACCGCCTCGGAATCGGCGGAGCCGGCAAGGCGCAGCACGAAGGCCATCAGCCGCGGGCGCTCGGCATCCGGCATGGCGTCGTTCAGGCCGAGGGCGTAGGTGGCGAGCGGGACCGAGAAGCAGGGCGGGCAATCCGCCGAGGAGCGGATCGCCCGGTAGGGCAGGCCCGCCGCCACCACCGCCGCCTCGTTGATGCAGGTGCCGCCATCCGGGCCCGGGAAGGCGTGCGAGCCCGGCAGCAGCCGCCAGTTCAGGATGGGGTCGAAGAGGCCGGACATGAGTCTCCCGCCGGGGTTTCGCGATCCGTCGCCGGCGAGACTGGCAGGGTTTCGGGTCGGCGGCGAGCCCCCTCTTCATCCCGGTCCGGATGCCGGCGGGAGCTCCGAGGGGACGGTCCGCGGACTGCGGCATCGCGCCCTCACCCTGGTCGGCTTGCGGGTTTGGAACATATAGTGAACATTAACCCTGGAGAGCATCACCGCCGCGACGGGCGACGATGGGGAGAGAGGATCGGCATGACGCGCTACCGCTTCCACTGCACCAACGGATCCGAGTGCATCCTCGACGCCGAGGGCACGCTCCTCCGCGGCCCGGCCGCCCTCGCCCGCCACGCCCGCGCGGTCGCGGAGGCGGCGATGCGAAGCCTCGGCGCCGGTGCCGGCGACTGGGCCGAGTGGCGGGTGAGCGTGCACGACCTGACCGGGCGGCGCGTCTGGGTCGAGCCGTTCGTGACGCAGGATCTCTCGAGGCATGAGGCGGCGCTGGCGGCGTGAGGCTCGCTCAGTCGCCCGCCAGGAAGGTGTCGTAGACGGCCCGGATGCGCGGCAGGTCCTCCGGCGCCGCCCAGGCCTCGACGATGCTGCGATAGGCCGGGCTCGGCCGCTCGGCCGCCAGCACCGCGTCGATGCGCGCAACCACCTCGCGCCCCCACGGCGTGCCGGCGCACATCACCCGGGCGAAGACCGGTTCCGGGCTCTCCGCGAAGGGCAGGCCCAGGAAGGCGTCCGGCTGCCCGAGCTGGCGGGCGTTGTACGCCGCGATGCTGGAGAACTCGACGAGGTAGTCGAGCCGGTCGTTCAGCAGCATCCGGAACGCCTCGCCGAACTCGGAATGGGTCTGGCCCGGCGGGTATTGCCGCAGCAGCGCGTCGATGACGGGCGCCATGGCGCGATTGCGCAGCATGCTGGTGCGCAACGCGCGATGCTCGCTCAGCAGAGTGCGCAGGGACAGGGCCCCGAGCGCCTCGAAGCGGGTGCGCTGGGAGGCGTGGATCACGATGCGCAGCGGGTAGAACATCGCCACCGGCCGCGAGAACACCGCGAACTGCTCGCGCTCCGGCGTCCTCACGCCGCCGACGAAGCACCATTCCTCGCCGTTCTTGAGCGAGGTGACGATGCGCGGAAAAGGAACGTTCAGCGTGGAATGGCTGTAGCCGGTCAGCCGGGCGCTCAGCAGGCGGCGGATCCGGTCGAAGATGCCGGTGTCGCGGTCCGGCCCGTCGGTCATCATGAAGGGCGCGGCGTCGTAGACCGACCAGGTGATCTGCTTGGTGATCTGCTTGGTGACCTGCCTGGCGTCCGGCGTGTCCCCTGCCCGCGCCGGCCCCGGGGACGCCGGGGCGAGCGCGACGGCCAAGCCCATCTGGACGGCCAAGCCTATCCGACCGAGTCCCTTGACCATGATCTTGTCCGCGAGAACCTTCGACGAGCCTGCCGGAGATGCCGGGCGTTCATTCAAGATCAGGTTAACTGCCCAGGGGACACCGACGAGGGAGCATCAGGGGAAAGTCCTCGTGTTAGATTGTGGACGCTGCGCAGCTCCCGCAGGCCTCCGGACCGCTTATCCGGACGTCCCCGCCGGCGGCACGATCCACGGCACCCGGCGCCAGCGCGTCTCGCGCAAGGTCCGGTCGGCATAGGTACCGGCCACCGCCGCCCGCCCGCCCTGGGCCGCGAGGTCGAGGACCAGGGCGCTGTGGATGAAGGCGAGGTGGCTGAAGGCCTGCGGGAAGTTGCCCAGGAAGGTGCGGTCCTCCGCCACCTCCTCGGCGTAGAGGCCGAGGTCGTTCTGCAGCGCCCGCAAGGCGTCGAAGCGGGTCTGCGCCTCCTCGGTCCGGCCGAGCCAGGCCAGCGCGTCGACGAGCCAGAAGGCGCAGATCAGGAAGGTGCCCTCGTGGCCCGGCAGCCCGTCGTCGTTGCGGTAGCGGTAGACGAGCGGGCCGTGGCCGAGGCGGTCGATCACCACCTCGACCGTGCGGGCGAACACCGCCTCGTCGACCGGGAACCCCACCATGGGGGCGATCAGGAGCGCCGCGTCGGGGTCGTCGCCGCCGATATATTGCGGATAGTAGCCGTCGCGGTGCACCCCCTCGCCGTTGACCCGGGCCACGATGGCGTCCCGCGCCTCGCACCAGTGCGGCCGCTCGCCGAA
The DNA here is from genome assembly GCF_022179185.1 of Methylobacterium frigidaeris. Lineage (GTDB taxonomy): Bacteria > Pseudomonadota > Alphaproteobacteria > Rhizobiales > Beijerinckiaceae > Methylobacterium > Methylobacterium frigidaeris. Next base: position 5,036 of record NZ_BPQJ01000023.1, read on the forward strand.
CAGCCGGACCGCCCGGTCGACCGCGACCCAGTTCATGATCGCGGCGTGCAGGTAGTGCTCCTCGGGCTTGCGCGGCTCCCACAGGCCGGCATCCTTCTCGTGCCAGTGGGCGGCGGCGAAATCGGCCAGCCGGATCGCCTGACGCTCCATCGCCTCGGGGATCGCGCCGCCGAGGCTGCGATACATGTGCAGGAGGTCGAGCACCTGGCCGTAGGCGTCGCTCTGGTGCTGCTCGGCGGCCTCGTTGCCGTAGCGGACCGGGGCGCTGCCGCGCCAGCCCTCGAAATGGGCCGCCTCGTGCTCGGTCAGGTCGGTCTCGCCCGCGATGGCGTAGAGGGGGCGCAAGCCGCCCTCGTCGCGCTCGGCGAGGGTGCAGACGAAGCGGAAGAAGGCCTCCGCCTCCGCCACCATGCCGAACTTCTTGAGCACGTAGAAGGACAGGCAGGCGTCGCGGATCCAGCAGAACCGGTAATCCCAGTTGCGGATGCCGCCGATCTCCTCCGGCAGCGAGGTGGTGGCCGCCGCCACGATGGCGCCCGAGGGCGCGTAGGTCAGCGCCTTGAGGGTGAGCGCGCTGCGCAGGAGCTGGTGGCTGAGCGGCCCGTCATAGGCGGCCCCCGCCGACCAGCCGGTCCAGGCCCGGCGCGCCGTCTCCATCAGCGCGCGGGGGCGCAGGGACTCGCGGTCCCCGGCCCCGCCGGGATAGAGCGCGAAGGCCTGCTCGCCCCCATGCGTGATGGTGAACCGCGCCACCGCGTCACTTCCCTCGATCGCGATGGGCAGATCGGCAATCAGGTCCGGCAGCCCCTCCGCCCCGGCGCCGCCCGGGACCGGGACGAGCACCGGGAAGGTCTCGGAGAAGCCCGCGAGCGGCCGGTAGACCGCCCGCATCGGCACCTCGCCGGACACGCCCGAGACCAGGCGCACCAGGCAGGGCAGCGCCCGGCCGGATTCGGGCGCGAGCATGACGTCGTGCACCGTCGCCGCCCCGGTGGCGCAGGTGAAGGTGGTCTCGAGGATGTTGGTGCCCGGGAGATACAGCCGGGCGCTCTCGAACGGCCCCTCGGGCGAGAGCGCGAAGAAGCCGCCGCGCCGGCGGTCGAGCAGCCGGGAGAAGACCGGGGGGGCATCGAACCGTTCGAGGCAGGCCCAGTCGATCGAGCCGTCGCGGGCGACGAGGGCGCAGCCGTGGCAGTTGCTGATGAGGCCGTAGGCCTCGATGGGCTGGTAGGGCCGCGCGTCCGGGTCGTGCATCGGGGATGGGCTCGGGCGAGAGGAGAGGAATGGGCCGGGCGCGTGCGGGGCGGCGCCGGCCGATCCCGTCGCCCCTCCCTCACGCCGCCCGTGACCCTGCGGCACTCGGGACGAAGTGCCGGATCCGCTCCATGTTCCCGGGGGGTGGCGGAAATATTTATGGGGATGAAGATCTCGGGAGAAAACGTAACGCCCCGATCGTTGCAGTTGGTTTTGCGACAGCGTGACATCCAGCTAGTGCACTGACGCGTTCAAAACGTGCACCTTAAGCCACAATATCTGCAATTCTCACAGTCTGTTAGCAAGCAAGTGCCTGGTGCGAATGTCGGTGTCTATGCACTAGTCATTCCAGGACCGCGAGCGGAGCCCGGAACGACGCGGAGGTTTTGAAGACAATCTGCGAAACCGATTCCACTCGTCGCGTCGAGGGCTCCTCAGAACTCCATCACGAACCGCCCCAGTTCCTCCCGCGCCAGCACCCGCGCCAGCGAATCCTCCGCCGGGCCGTCGACCGCCATCAGGAGGCCGCCGCAGGCCGTACCGCGGCCCGAGACCGCGTAGCGCAGGGTGCAGGCGGGCTCGAGGAGGCCGGGCCGGCCGACGACGAAGCCCTGCATCGTGCCGGGTCGGTCGCCGCGGCCGATCACCGTCTCCAGGCCCGACACCCGGCCGGCGATCGCGAACGGCACCAGCCCGAGGCGCCGGCCACCCTGGCGGGCCTGCACCCGGCGCGGCCCCTCGATCGCGACCAGGGTCCCGGGCGCGAGATGGGCGAAGGCCCAGAAGGTCAGGGGCCCGCCCTCCGCGGACGTGAAGCGGTCGATCACCGCGAGGCCCGACAGGTCGTGCGGCAGCACGAAGACCCGCCGATGGCGGCAGCCCGGCCCGTGCACGCTGGTCTCGATCGCGTGGGCGGTGGCGCCGGGCAGCGCGAGGCTGCCGCGATGGACGCCGCCGCCGGCCACCGGCTCGCGCCCCTCGATCACCGCGACGTTGTGGGCGCGGGACGAGAGCAGGAAGTGACGGGCCGCCCCGGTCTCGACCTGCTCCGAGCCGCCGGCCTCGACGATCCAGCGGATCGCCCCCGCCGCGTAGACGTAGGACGTGCAATCGGCGTGCCCCTGGGGCGAGGTCCCGGCGAAGGTGCAGGCGAAATGGGCCCAGCCGCGCCCGGCGGTCTCGTGGCGGGCCGACAGGCCGTCGGGGCGCAGGGTCGAGGAGGCCGCTGCGGCCTGCACGGCGGGGCGCTGCGCCACCAGCCCGGCGCCGCCGCGCAGCCGGGCGATCCAGCCCGCATCGTCGGTGCCGGCGAACACCTCGCCGAAGGGCGGCAGCCGCCCGCCCGGATCGAGCAGGCCCGCGAGGTTCGACAGGGCCGCCTCCGTCCGGGCGGCGACGAGGGGACCGGGCGCGGCCTCGCCGAGGGAGTCCCGCAGCGCCCGTCCCAGGGTGACGAGGTCGAGGCGGCGGTGGAGCGAGGATTCCGCGAAGCGCCCGTCCTCGGGGAGAAGCGCCGGCACGCCCTCGCGCAGGCTCTCGCGGGCGAGCCCGTCCCAGTGCGCGGCGAGCGGCAGGCGCGGCAGGGCGCGGGCGAGGGCCAGGAGCGCGGCGGCGGCCTGGAGCTGGTGCAGGCTCTGCCCGAAGGTGTTCTGCCCGACGATCTCCGCCAGGGCGAAGCCGTGCCGCACCGCCTCTCCGGTCAGGACCGGCGCCGCCGCCCCGGCCCCCGGGAGGGCGAGGAGCCCGATCCAGACCTCGGCCCGCGCCGGCAGCGCCCCCGGATGCAGGCTCAGGGGATCGGACGGCTGGCCCCAGGGATTGGCCTGCGACCAGGCCTGCGCGAGGGCGAGCGCCCGGGCCGGCGCCGCCTCGGCCAGCGCCAGGAGCCAGGTCAGGGAGTGGTAGGCGAGGCGCCACGGGATCGCGCGGGACGGCGCGCCGCGAAACGGGTCCTCGCGGAAGTCCGGGGCCTCCGGCAGGGGCCAGTCCGGGCAGCCGGCGAGGCGCAAGGTCAGGCCGCCTTCGGACCGCAGCACGACCGGGCGCTCGGCCTCGGCCCGGAAGGACCGGGCGCGGGCGAGCGGCAAGGGAGCGGCGCCGGCTTCCCCGGGACCCGGGATCCAGGCGGCCTCGGCGCCGGGATCGCGCCCGAGCCGGGCCGAGAGCCGGGCGAGGAAGCCCGGCGCGTCGAGGAGATCGTCGCCGCACAGGCTCTCGAGCCGGAAACGGTCCTCGAGCGCCACTTCCGGGGGGCCGAGCAGCTCCACGGCGGGCAGCGCCTCGCCCTCCTCCTCCCAGGTGCAGAAGCCGAGTTCGAGGGAGGTCGCGCCCGGCGGCGGCTCCAGGTCGAGGGTGAAGCGGCGCGCCTGCGGCTGGGCCGGGAGGTTGATCGCCGCCCCCAAGCCCGGCTTCGCCTCCAAGCCCGGCTTCGCCTCCAAGCCCGGGTTCGCCCCCAGTCCCGGCACCGAGACGGTGCCCGGATAGGGCGGCGGGATCTCCGCCCCGTCGCGGTCGCGGTAGACGAGGCTCACCCGCGCGGCGTGCTCGTCGGGCCGCGCGGCGTGGATCTGCCCGCGCACCACGAGGCCGACGCCCGGGACGAGGCCGTGGCGCAGGGGCTCGGGGTACGGCCCGAGGCGGCGGGGCCGGAACGCGCCGGCTGCCAGGGCTGCGCCGGGGCGCAGGCGCGGCTCGGCGATCGTGACGCTCTGCGTGTTGCGCCAGGAGCGGAGCGTGAGCGCGAGACCGCGCGCCTGCGGCGGCACTCCGAAGGCCACCCGCACCGGCGCCGCCCGGACGAGCTCGCTGCCGGCGGGCTGGCAGGCCGGCCCGGCGATCCAGGCGCTGTGCGGATCGAGCAGGGTGCGAGCGAGGCCGGGCACGTGCTCGACGTCGAGGCTCGACCCGTCGGCGGCCAGGAAGTCGAAGCCGACGAGCGCGAAGTCGAGAGCCTGGCCCCCCTCTTCCTCGGCCGCCCAGGCGAGGCGGGCCTCCAGGCAGCACCAGGCCCCCGCCGGCAGGTGGCGGAAGGTCAGCTGCACCCGGGACCAGCGGTTGTTGGCGGTGATCGCGTGCTCGCCCTCGCGCGCGCCCGGCCCCGCCCCGCCCGCGTAGCGGGCCTGGACCGGGAGGAAGACCGGCTCGGAGGGCAGCAGGGCCGGAAGCATGGCTTGGGGAACGTGGAGACGATCAAGCGTGCGGGCGGGTACCCCGCGCCAGTGCCGGGGGTGGCCATCTCTGTCAAGGCGCGGGGGCGCCCGCGCCGGGTCGCAATCCCCACCCGGTCGGCACCGGCGAAACCGCCAGCTCCGCCAGCCTCGGGCAAGGTTGCGCTTCTAAACCCGCGGTTACGCGGCAGGGCCCGGAGGTCGGGTCGTTTCGGCACAGGCAATCGGCACAGGAAGGAGCGGCGGGCATGGAGGGTTTCGCGTGACGGGGATCTACCTGTTCGATCTCGCCTCGATGCACACCCGCTACCTGTCGGTGCGCCAGTCGGCGATCGCCGGCAACGTGGCCAATGCCAACACCCAGGGCTACCAGGCCCGGGACACCGTGCCCTTCGCCCAGGTGCTGGCCCGTGCCGGCACCGACATAGCGCAGACGGCGCAGGCCCATCTCGGTGCCGCGGGCCTCGGGGTGGCGATCCGTCCCGACAAGGGCGGCTGGGACGTGCTCGAGACTTCGAGCAGCGTCAGCCTGGAGCAGGAGATGCTGAAGGCGGCCGAGGTGTCGCGCCAGCACAACCTCGATGTCGGGGTGGTGCGCAGCTTCCACCGCATGCTGATGTCGGCCGTGAGGAGCGGATCGTGATCGACCCCCTGCTGACCGCGTCCCGCCTCGCGAGCGCGGGCCTCGAAGCCCAGTCCCTGCGCATGCGGGTGGTGTCGGAGAACCTCGCCAACGCCCAGTCGACGGGCGACGCGCCGGGGGCCGACCCGTACGCGCGCAAGACCGTGACCTTCAAGGCCGAGCTCGACCGGGCGGTCGGTGCCGCCTCGGTGCGGGTGCGCGACATCGATACCGACAGGACCCCGTTCCGGGTCGAGCACGACCCGAGCAACCCGGCGGCGGACCAGAACGGCAACGTCAAGCTGCCGAACGTGAACGCCCTGATCGAGATGGCCGACATGCGCGAGGCCAACCGCTCCTACGAAGCCAACCTGCAGGTGATCAAGCAGGCCCGCGCCATGGTGGCCAGCGTGATCGACCTCCTGAGGACATGAGCATCCGATGATCGAGGCCCTCACCCTCTCGGCCTTCGACCGGGCCGCGGCGTCCGCCCGCCCCGAGGCCACCCCCGTCCAGCGGGCGATGCTGCCTCCGGTGACCGGGGCGGCGCAGCCGGGCCTGGACGTCGCCGCACCCGCCGATTTCGGGCAGATCATGGCGAGCTTCGCCTCGGGCGTGCGCAACGACCTGCGCGCCGGCGAGGCCGCCTCGATCGCCGGCATCCAGGGCAAGGCCTCGACGCAGCAGGTGGTCGAGGCGGTGATGTCCGCCGAGCAGAGCCTGCAGACCGCGGTCGCCATCCGCGACAAGGTCGTGGCCGCCTATCTCGAACTGAGCCGCATGGCGATCTGAGGATTCTGAACAGATGAGAGCGCTCGCCGTCGCCGCCACGGGCATGTCCGCCCAGCAGCTCAACCTCGAGGTCATCGCCAACAACATCGCCAACCTGAACACCACCGGGTTCAAGGGGGCGCGGGCCGAGTTCACCGACCTGCTCTACCAGGCCGAGCGGCAGCAGGGCGTGCCCAACCAGTCCGGCCAGGAGGCGATCCCCGAGGGCGCGATGCTCGGCCTCGGCGTGCGCGCCGCGGCGATCCGCAACCTGCACCGCCAGGGCCAGCTCACCAATACGGCGAACCAGCTCGACCTTGCCATCAACGGCCGCGGCTACTTCCAGATCCAGAGCCCGAGCGGCGAGATCAACTACACCCGCGCCGGCGCCTTCAACAAGAACGCCACCGGCCAGCTCGTCACCCTGGAAGGCTACACGGTCGATCCGGCGATCCTGATCCCGAACAACGCCACCGAGATCACCATCAACCAGTCGGGCCAGGTCTTCGCCAAGATCGAGGGCCAGGTGGCGCAGCAGAATATCGGCCAGCTCACCATCGCCAACTTCGCCAACGAGTCGGGGCTCGAACCCCTCGGCAACGGCCTCTACCGCGAGACCCCTGCCTCCGGCGCGGCGGTGATCGGCAATCCGGGCGACGTGAGCTACGGCAAGATCCAGCAGGGCTACCTCGAAGGGTCGAACGTCGATCCGGTCAAGGAGATCACCAGCCTGATCACCGCCCAGCGCTCCTTCGAGATGAACTCCAAGGTGATCCAGGCCGTCGACGAGATGGCGAGCACGATCTCCAAGGGGATCCGCTGAGCCGGGATCCGGCTGGCATGACATTCGAGACCCCGACTTCGGGGAGACTGCCACGCCGCCGGCTCCGGCGGCGCCCCTCCTCCCGGCGCGACACCTCCATGCGTTCCCTCCTCCGGCGCTCCCTGCTCCTCCTGGCGCTCCTCGGCCTGGCCCCGTCGGCTCCCGCGCGGGCGGCCGACGAGATGATGCTGCCGGTGCCGACCGTGACGATCTATCCGGGCGACACGATCAAGGAATCGATGCTGCGCCTTCAGGCCTACCCGACGACCTACCGCGCCCGGGCCGCGGTGATCGACGCACCGCTCGCCATCGTCGGGCGCACCGCCCGCCGGATGCTGCTGCCGGGCGAGCCGGTGCCGGTCAACGCCGTCGACGATCCCCGCCTCGTCAGCCGCGGCACGCCGACCCAGATGATCTTCGAGGAGAACGGCCTCGTCATCACGGCGGTCGGCTCGCCGCTGCAGAATGGCGGCCTCGGCGAGACCATCCGGGTGCGCAACACCGACACCAACCGCATCGTGCTCGGCACCGTGATGGCCGACGGCCGCGTCAAGATCGGCGGGTTCTGATGCGGGCCGCCCTCCGCACCGTCCGTGCCGGCCTCGTCCTGGCGCTGGTCCTCGTGATGGGTCTCGACGTGGCGCCGGTCGTTCCGGCGCGCGCCGCAGCACCCGTGATCGCCACCGGCGGCTTCACCCGCATCAAGGACGTCGCCAGCCTCAAGGGCGTGCGCGACAACCAGATCGTCGGCTACGGCCTCGTCACCGGCCTCCAGGGCACCGGCGACACCCTGCGCAACGCCCAGTTCACCGAGCAGTCGCTGCAATCGATGCTCGACCGGATGGGCATCAACGTGCGCGACGCGCGCCTGCGCACCCGCAACGTCGCCGCCGTGATGGTGACGGCCGACCTGCCTCCTTACGTCGGCGCCGGCTCGCGCATCGACGTGACGGTCACCTCGCTCGGCGACGCGACCTCGCTCCGCGGCGGCACCCTCCTGATGACCCCGCTCTCCGGCGGCGACGGCAACGTCTACGCCGCCGCGCAGGGGCCGCTCGCGGTCTCCGGCTTCTCGGCACAAGGGCAGGCCGAGCAGCTGACGCAGGGCGTGCCGACCGCTGGCCGCATCCCCAACGGCGCGCTGATCGAGCGCGAGGTGCCGGGCGCGTTCCGCGACCTGCCCGAGCTGGTCTTCGAGCTGAAGAATCCCGACTTCAAGACCGCCACGATGGTGGCGGATGCCATCAACGCCTACGCGATGGGCCGCTTCCGCCGCCGCATCGCGAGCCCCCGCGACCAGCGCTCGGTGGTGCTCCAGCGCCCCCGCGACATGATCCTGCCCCGCCTCGTCGCCGAGATCGGCGACCTGACGATCCAGCCCGACGTGCCGGCCCGGGTCGTGGTCGACCAGCGCACCGGCACGGTGGTGATCGGCCGCAACGTGCAGATCTCCACGGTGGCGGTCACCCACGGCAACCTCACGGTGCGGGTCACCGAGACGCCGGAAGTGTCGCAGCCCGCGCCCTTCTCCAACGGCCAGACCACGGTGGTGCCGCGCACGGAGGTCACGGCCCGCGAGGAGCAGGGCCGGCTCGCCGTGATCGGCGGCTCCGACCTCCAGACCCTGGTGCGCGGCCTCAACCAGGTGGGCCTGAAGCCCACCGACATCATCGCGATCCTCCAGGCGGTGAAGACCGCCGGTGCCCTCCAGGCGGAGCTCGTCGTTCAATGACCCGGATCCTCGTCACGGCCTTCCTGCTGGCGCTCGCCGGCCCGGCGCTGGCCGCCGGCGGCGCCCCGGCGAGCGACCCGGCCAAGGACGCGGCGATGCGCGCCATCGCCGCCCGGGACGCCCCGAAGGAGCCGACCGCACAGGACTTCAAGGAGGCGAGCAAGGAGTCGGCCAAGACCGGCTACTGCGCCACCATCGCGGACGCGGCGGCCGATGCCCGCTTCGCCTGGCAGAAGGAGCAGCTCGCCGCGCTCGAGAAGCAGGTCGAGGAGCGCATCCGCCGCCTCGAGGAGAAGCGCGCCGAGTACGAGGCGGTGGTCCAGCGCCGCAAGGAGTTCCTGGCCAAGGCCGACGAGAGCGTCGTGGCGGTCTACGCCAAGATGCGGGCCGACGCGGCAGCGCTCCAGCTCACCAACATGCCCGAGGACAACGCCGCGGCGATCCTGGTGAAGCTCAACGCCCGGACGGCGAGCGCGGTGCTCGCCGAGATGGAGGCCTCCCGCGCCGCCGCCCTCGCCCGCCGGATGGCCGAGGCCGGCCGCCGCAAGGACAACGAGAGATCGTGATGACCCGCCCAGCTCCGGCCGCCCACCCCTTCTCCCTCCGCCTGCCTCCCTTGGCCGTCGCGGGCCTCGCCGCGTCGAGCCTGTTCCTGGCCGGCTGCCAGAGCCGCCTCGACGAGTTCGGCCGCCCGCCGGTCCTGACGCCGATCGGCACCGGGCTCGCCGCCCCGCGCGAGGCCCTGCCCTCGACCTTCGGCTCGCTGCAGAGCCGGCACGGCTACCACTCGACCTGGTCGCCGGCGAGCGCCGACCTCTTTCAGGATCCCCGCGCCCGCAACATCGGCGACGTGCTGACGGTCAGCATCCTGATCAACGACAAGGCGCAGTTCGACAATGCCAGCGACCGCTCGCGCAGCCAGAAGTCGAGCCTCGGCTTCGATTTCGGCTACGGCGTCTCGGCCCTGAAGGATTCGGCCACCGCCGATACCGGCATCCGCTCCGGCACCGAGACCAAGGGCCAGGGCACGATCGACCGCAAGGAGACCTTGAGCCTGTCGGTGGCCGCCGTGATCACCGAGGTCCTGCCGAACGGCAACCTGCTGATCAGCGGCTCGCAGGAGATCCGGGTCAACAACGAGGTGCGCGTCCTCAACGTCGCCGGCATCGTGCGGCCGCGCGACATCTCGCGCAAGAACACCATCGATTACGACAAGATCGCCGAGGCACGGGTCTCCTACGGCGGCCGCGGCCGCCTGACCGACGTGCAGGGGCCGACCCTCGGCCAGCAGATCTTCGAGACCGTCGCGCCGTTCTGACGGCGGGATCCAGGAGCGCGCGATGGCGGACAAGAAGGACGAGACGAAGAAGGGCGGGGCCAAGTCCTGGATCGGCGCGCTCGCCCTCTGCACCCTGGTGGCGGTCGGTACCGGCGCCGCCCTCGGGATGTACCTGATGACGAGCGTCGAGAAGGCGGTCGACCAGAAGACGCGCGAGGCGAAGGAGCACGAGAAGGCCGCCAAGGTGCTGAACTACACCGGCGAGCTCTCCCTGCGCAGCGTCGGCTCGGTGGTGACGAACCTCGCCGAGCCGGCCGATTCCTGGATCCGGCTCGAATCCTCGGTGGTGTTCAAGACCGGCAGCCTGCCGACCCCGGACATCACCGTGGCGGAGATCAAGGCCGACATCGTCGCCTACCTGCGCACGCTCTCGACGGCGCAGATCGAGGGGGCGAGCGGCCTGCAGCACCTGCGCGAGGACCTGAACGAGCGCGTCGCCTTGCGCACCAAGGGGGCGATCCGCGAGCTGATCGTCGAAGCGCTGGTGGTCCAGTGACCCGGCGCATCACCCTCCTCCTCGGGACGCTCGCCCTCCTGCTCCTGCCCGCCGGCGCCGCCCTGGCGCAGGGTGCGGCGGGCAGTGGCGGCGTCACCGGCATCCCGGGCCTCGACGCGCTCCTGCCGCCCGGCAACGGCGCGGCGAGCGGGCGCATCCTCCAGCTCGTCGCCCTGCTCACGGTGCTGTCGCTCGCGCCGGGGCTGCTCGTGATGGTGACGAGCTTCACCCGCTTCGCCGTCGCCTTCTCGTTCCTGCGCTCGGGCCTCGGCCTGCAGAGCACGCCCGCCAACCTCTTCCTCGTCAGCCTGTCGCTGTTCATGACCTTCTACGTCATGGCGCCGACCTTCGACCGGGCCTGGAGCGAGGGCGTGCGGCCGCTGCAGGAGAACCGGATCACCGAGGAGGAGGCCTTCGCCCGCATCACCGATCCGTTCCGCGAGTTCATGTCGGCCCAGGTGCGCCCGAAGGATCTCCAGACCTTCCAGGACCTCGCCAGCCGCACCTTCCCGAAGCCCCAGGAAGGTGAGAAGATCGACCTGCGCATCCTGATTCCGGCCTTCATGATCTCCGAATTGCGCCGCGGCTTCGAGATCGGCTTCCTCATCGCCCTGCCCTTTCTCGTCATCGACATGATCGTCTCCACGATCGTGATGTCGATGGGCATGATGATGCTCCCGCCGACGGTGATCTCGCTGCCGTTCAAGGTGCTGTTCTTCATCCTGATCGATGGATGGAACCTGCTGGTGAGCGGGTTGGTGCGGTCGTTCTTTTAGGGATTGAGACTTTCTACCTCGACAATGCTGACGCCCTCTTCGTCACTCCGGGCTCCGCTGCGCGGTCCCGGGATGACGCGGGTGGTGTGAAAGCTTCGGAGGCCAATCGAACAGTCTCGTAGACCTGCTCGGTATCGAGCGCCCTTCACCCCTCCGGCCCCACCCCGCAGGCCTCCGCGATCTCCCGTGACAAGGCCGTGCGCAACGCCCGCACCGCCGGATGCCCGGCGCTGGCATAGTCCCGCCCGCCGATCCGCCGCACCGGTGCGATCAGCCGCAGGGAATTGGTGAGGAACACCGCTTCCGCCCCGGCCAGATCCTCCGGCGCGACCGGGCGCTCGGCGGGGACGAGGCCGAGGCCGGGGGCCAGGGCGAGAAGCCTGGCGCGCACGATGCCGGCCAGCACGCCTTCGCTCAGGGGTGGCGTGACGATCGCCCGCCCGAACACCGCGAACAGGGTGCCGGTGCCGGCGCAGGCGACCCGCCCCGCCATGTTGAGGAAGATCGCCTCGTCGTGGCCCTCGCGCGCGGCCGCCTCGGCGGCGAGCACCGCGTCGAGGTAGCCCAGCGTCTTGTGGCGCGCGGCCGGCGAGGTCTCGTTGCGGCGGATCGCGCTCCAGCCGAGGGAGAGGTCGGCAAACACGACGCTTGAGCGCAACGGCGCGGCGCTCGCCCACAGGACCGGGCGGGGCTCGGCCGGCGGGCATAGGCCCCGCGGCCCGGACCCGCGGGTCACGGTGGTGCGGATCGCCGCCCGATCATAGCCCGCCGCCACCGCCCGCATCGCCGTGCGGGCCTCCGCCTCGTCGAAGCGAAAGCCCAGCGCCGAGGCGGCGCCGGTGAGCCGCGCGAGGTGCGCTTCCTCCGCCACCACCTTGCCGCGAAGCGCCATGGCGGTGTCGAACACCCCGTCGCCGAGGAGCAGGCCGCGGTCGGCGAGATCGAAGGGCGCGGTGGTGCCCTCGTGCAAGCGTCCGTCACGCCACAGCACGGCGCGCCCCTCCTGCTTCGTGCCAGCGCCGGGCGAGCGCCAGGAAGTTGCCGAACAGGGCGTGGCCGTGCTCGGTCAGCACCGATTCCGGATGGAACTGCACGCCGTAGGTCGGGTGCCGGCGGTGGGAGAGCGCCATCACCTCGCCCTCGGGCGAGACCGCATCGACGCTCAGATGCTCCGCCATGCCGGGTTCTGGCGCCACGATCAGCGAGTGATAGCGGCCGACCGTGAGCGGCGCCGGCAGGCCGGAGAACAGCCCCCGCCCGTCATGGCCGATCGCCGTCGCGTGGCCGTGGAGCGGGCGCAAGGCCCGCGCGACCCGGCCGCCGAAGGCCGCCCCGATGCATTGATGCCCGAGGCAGACCCCGAGGAGCGGCACCTCCCCCGACAGGTCGCGGATCGCCGCGAGCGACACCCCCGCCTCCGCCGGGCTGCACGGCCCCGGCGAGATCACCACGGCCTCCGGGCTCAGGGCCCGGATGCCCGCGACGTCGAGGGCGTCGTTGCGCACCACGCGGGTCTCGGCGCCCAGCTCCTCGACGTAGCGCACCACGTTGAAGACGAAGGAATCGTAGTTGTCGATGACGAGGATCATGCGCCCTCCCCGTTCGCGAAGGCCGAGAACACCCGCTCGGCCTTGGTCAGGGTCTCGCGGTACTCGGCCTCCGGGTCCGACAGCAGCGTGACCCCGCCCCCAGCCTGGAGCACGGCGCAAGACCCGTCCATCAGCACCGTGCGGATCGCGATGCTGGTGTCGAGGCTGCCGTCGAACCCGATCCAGCCGATCGCGCCGCAATAGAGCTCGCGGGCATCGCCCTCGATCTCCGTGATGATGTCCATGGCGCGCAGCTTCGGCGCCCCGGTGATCGAACCGCCCGGGAAGGTCGCAGCCAGGAGGTCGAGCCCGTCCGCCCCCTCCCGCAGCGTGCCGGCGACCGCCGAGACGAGGTGATGGACCCCCGCATAGGTCTCGAGCCCGCAGAGCGTCGGCACCGCGACGCTGTGCGGCGCGCAGATTCGCGACAGGTCGTTGCGCAGGAGATCGACGATCATCACGTTCTCGGCCCGCTCCTTGGCGTTGGCGACGAGCGCCTCGGCCCTGGCCCGGTCCTCGGCCGGGTCGGCGGAGCGCGGCGCCGTGCCCTTGATCGGCCGGGTCTCGACCTGTCGGCCGTCGAGGCGCAGGAAGCGCTCGGGCGAGCTCGATGCCACCGTGAGGCCGTCGAGTTCCAGGTACGCCGCGAACGGCGCGGGGTTGCGCGCCCGCAAGCGGCGGTAGAACGCGAAGGCGTCGAAGCCCGGCGGCAGGGCCGCCTCGAAGCGCTGGGCGATGTTGGCCTGGTAGATGTCGCCGGCCCGGATGTAGTCCCGCACCTGCTCGACCGCCCTGGCGTAGGTCTCCGCCGTGAAGTTCGAGTGCCAGGCGAGGGAGCGCACTGGGGCCGCCTCTGTCGTCGGCTCGGGGCCGGCCAGGGTGGCTTCGAGGGCATCGAGGTCGGAAGCGGCCTTGCGCGTGCGGGCGCTCCCGTCGGTCTCCGGGAAGCCCGTGGCGATCAGGTGGCAGGTGCCGGCCCGGTGGTCGAAGGCGACGATCGTGGCGTAGAGGTCGAAGGCGAGGTCGTGGCTGAGGCCGGCCCGGCGGGCGGGGGGCGCCACCCGTTCCAGGTTCGCTCCGAAATCATAAGCCACATAGCCGATCGCCCCGCCCTGGAACGGAGGCAGACCGGGGGCCGGCTCGGTGCGATAAGGGGCGAGCACCGTCCGCAGGGCGTCGAGCGGGGCGCCCGACACCGGGGCTCCGTTCCAGAGGGCCTGGCCGCCGCGCACCCGGAACGATCCGAACGGGTCGGCGGCAAGGTAGGAATGGCGCCCGAGGGTATCGTGCCGCATCGCGCTGTCGAGGAGCGCGAGGCCGGACTTTTGGCCGGGCCGTTTGCCGCGCAGGCGGGCAGCCGCGGCGGCGGGATCGAGCGAGGGGACGGAGCGGCACCACATCGGGCCGTGATAGCGGAGGCCGGGGCCGCGACGGAAGCTGCCCGTCGGGCCAAGATATCGACCCGAGACGCCGGCCTCTGCCGGCCCCGTGACGCCCGCCCAACCCTGTGCTAGAGGCCTGCCCCAGCACCCTTCCCTAAATCCTTGATCCTGCTCGCGCCGCTTCAGCCGTGGGCCGGCGCCGTATCCTGCCCCTGCCATGAACGCACCTGCCCCCAAGATCTCCTTCGTGTCGCTCGGCTGTCCCAAGGCCCTGGTCGATTCCGAGCGCATCCTCACCCATCTGCGGGCCGAGGGCTACGAGCTGGCGCGCAAGCATGACGGCGCCGACGTGGTGATCGTCAACACCTGCGGCTTCCTCGATTCGGCCAAGGCCGAATCGCTGCAGGCGATCGGCGATGCCATGGCGGAGAACGGCCGGGTGATCGTCACCGGCTGCATGGGCGCGCAGCCGGAGGAGATCCGCGAGAAGTACCCGAACCTGCTCGCGGTGACCGGGCCGCAGGCCTACGAATCGGTGGTGGCAGCCGTCCACGAGGCGGTGCCCCCGGCCCACGACCCGTTCCTCGACCTGGTCCCGCCCCAGGGCGTGAAGCTGACGCCGCGGCACTACGCCTACCTGAAGATCTCCGAGGGCTGCAACAACCGCTGCACCTTCTGCATCATCCCGCAGCTGCGCGGCGACCTCGTCAGCCGCCCGGCGGCGGACGTGCTGCGCGAGGCCGAGAAGCTGGTGAAGGCCGGCGTCAAGGAGCTGCTCGTCGTCTCGCAGGATACCAGCGCCTACGGCATCGACACCCGCTACGCCACGAGCCCCTGGCGCGACCGCGAGGTGCGGGCGCGGTTCTACGACCTCGCCAAGGAGCTCGGCGAGCTCGGCGCCTGGGTGCGCCTGCACTACGTCTACCCCTATCCCCATGTCGACGAGGTCATCCCGCTGATGGCCGAGGGCAAGGTGCTCCCCTACCTCGACATGCCGCTCCAGCATGCGAGCCCGACGGTGCTCAAGCGCATGCGCCGCCCGGGCAACCAGGAGAAGATGCTGGAGCGCATCCGCTCCTGGCGCACGACCTGCCCGGATCTGGCCATCCGCTCGACCTTCATCGTCGGCTTCCCCGGCGAGACCGAGGAGGAGTTCGAGGAGCTGCTGACCTGGCTCAAGGAGGCCAAGCTCGAGCGCGTCGGCTGCTTCCAGTACGAGCCGGTGCGCGGCGCCCCCGCCAACGCCGTGGCGGAGGCCGTGCCGGACGCGGTGAAGGCCGAGCGCCAGCGACGGTTCATGGAGACGCAACAGGCGGTCTCCCTGAAGCTCCAGAAGGCGAAGGTCGGCAAGCGCCTGCCGGTGATCATCGACGCCGCCGGCCCGACCGTCGCCAAGGGGCGCTCGAAGTACGACGCGCCGGAGATCGACGGCAATGTTCACGTCGCCTTCCGCCGCCCGGTCCGGGTCGGCGACATCGTGACGGTGAAGATCGAGTCGGCGGACGCCTACGACCTGCACGGGGTGGCGGTTTAGGCGGTGGATGACGCTGCCCTTGCCAAGGCGTGAAAGCTCGCGGCCAAGCGGATCAACGAGCGGCTGAAGCTGCTCGCGAGCTCCTTCAACGCCCTGGCGCTCGGCGTGATCGGTGCCGGGTCATCATCCCGACGGTGGCCGACATGGCACAGGCATGGCCGAAGAGTCTCGTTTGGCTCGTGACCGGACTCGTCCTACATTGTGCAGCACGGATTGCGTTCACGTTCCTGCGCAGCGAGGACTGACATGCTGACCTGGACCTTGACCATACAGGTTGCAGTGACCGCCGTCGTCCTCAGCATCGGCGGTCTGCTCTACGCGCGCCACATGGCCCGCGCCTTCGACCGCAAATGGGGCCGGCCCGAGGATTGGCATCGACCATCCGTGGGTTGATCAAGCGGGCGATTGCAAACTCTCTCGCGTCATCCCGGGGCTCGCCGCAGGCGAGAACCCGGGATCCATAACCGGTGACGCTTCAGAACAAGACGACCCGCGGTCCGCCTCTTTTCGAATCGTCGGCAGCTCTGGATACCGCGCTCCCCTCACGCGGTCCCGGTATGACGCGGAGGGTATCGATTCCGGCAGGACGGTCGAACAGGTCCTACCCCCCGATCGCCCCGCTCTCCTCCCGCTCCACCCCCGCCGCCGCCATGTCGCCCCAGGCCCGTTCGAGGGAGCCGTCGAGGTCGATCGCCCGGCAGGCATCCTCGACCACCACCGCCTGGAAGCCCGCCTCCCGCGCGTCGATGGCGCTCCAGCCGACGCAGTAATCGGTGGCGAGCCCGCACAGGAAGACCCGGGTGAAGCCGCGCTCGCGCAGGTAGCCGGCGAGCCCCGTCGAGGTGGTGCGGTCGGCCTCGCGGAAGGCAGAGTAGCTGTCGATCCTGGGCCGGTACCCCTTGCGGATCACCAGCTGGGCGTGCGGCAGGTCGAGGTGCGGCGACAGTTCCGCCCCGGGCGTGCCCTGGATGCAGTGCTCCGGCCACAGAACCTGCTCGCCGTAGGGCAGCCGCACGGTGCCGAAGGGCTGCTGGCCCGGATGGCTCGTGGCGAAGGAGGCGTGGCCGGCCGGGTGCCAGTCCTGGGTCAGGGCGACGTGCTTGAACTTGCGCCCGAGCGCGTTGATCGGCCCGATCACCGCGTCCCCGTCCGGCACCGCGAGCGCACCGCCGGGCAGGAAGTCGGCCTGGACGTCGATGACGAGGAGCAGATCGGTCTCGGTCGCCTGCAGGGCGTAGGATTCCATCGCGTCGGGTCTCCGCCCACCCAGGACGATTCGCCCCGGGTGCCGCCACGTCAGCCTATCAGGGGTGCATCACCGTGGCACCCGTCGTCTGGCGCCCGGCGAGGTCGGCATGGACCTTCGGGGCGTCGGCGAGCTTCGCCCGTGTATGGACCGGGATCTTCACCGCGCCGCTCTGCACCACCTCGAACAGGTCGGCGGCCATCTCGTCCAGGACCGCCCGGTCGGCGGTGTGGGTGAACAGGGTCGGCCGGGTTGCGTAGAGCGAGCCCTTCTGGGCGAGCAGGCTGATGTCGAACTGCGTCACCGCCCCCGAGGCGCTGCCGAAATTGACGAAATAACCGAAGGGCCGGAGGCAATCGAGGGAGGCCGGGAAGGTCGCCTGGCCGACGCCGTCATAGACGACCGCGCAGCCCTTGCCGCCGGTGATCTCCTTGACCTTGGCGGCGAAATCCTCGTCCCGGTACAGGATGACGTGGTCGCAGCCGTGCTCGCGGGCGAGCGCGGCCTTGTCCGGCGAGCCGACGGTGCCGATCACCGTGGCGCCGAGGTGCTTGGCCCATTGCGTCGCGATCAGCCCGACGCCGCCGGCAGCGGCATGGAACAGGATCGTGTCGCCGGGCTGGACCTTGTAGGTGCGCCGCAGCAGGTACTGCGTGGTGAGGCCTTTGAGCATCATCGCGGCGGCGGTGTCGTCGTCGATGCCGTCGGGCAGGCGCACCACCGACTTGGCATCGATCACCACCTCCTCGGCATAGGTGCCGGAGGCCGAGCCGTAGGCGACCCGGTCGCCGGGCTTGAAGCCGGTCACGCCCTCGCCCACCGCCGCCACCGTGCCGGCGCCCTCGTTGCCGGGGGTGAAGGGGAGCTGGGGCGCCTTGTAGTGGCCGGAGCGGAAGTAGATGTCGATGAAGTTGACGCCGACCGCGCTCTGGCGCACCCGGATCTGGCCGGGGCCGGGATCGCCGACGCTCACCTCCTCGTAGCGCATCACCTCGGGGCCGCCATACTCGTGAACCCGGATCGCCTTGGGCATCGCCCGCTCCCACATTGGTCTTGGTTTGCGGCCGGGATCATAGGTGCGGACTTGCGTTCGGCAATGGCCGGGATGGCGGAGCGGCCCCGCATGACCCAGATCTCAGGAGAGATCGTTCGAGGACCCGTTCCGTGAGCCAGACCGCCGACCCGAATCCCCGTGGGACCGATCAGGGGCACCATCCGGACGAGCCCCTCTACGACGTGGCGGTGGTCGGCGCCGGCGCGGTCGGCCTGGCGGCGGCCCTGGCGCTCGCCCGCGACGGCGTGCGCACGGCGCTCGTCGGCCGCCATGCCCCCGTGGCCGATGGGCGCACCGTGGCGCTCCTCGACGGCTCGGTGCGGCTCCTGCGGGCGCTCGGCGCCTGGGAGGCGCTGGAGCCCCAGGCCGCCCCGCTCGCCGAGATGCACCTGATCGACGACACCGGCAGCCTGTTTCGCCCGCCGCCGGCCCGCTTCGTCGCCCGCGAGATCGGCCTCGACGCCTTCGGCTGGAACATCGAGAACGCGCGTCTGGTCGAGGCCCTGCGCGCCCGTGCCCGGGAGATCCCGGACCTGACCCTCATCGAGCACGACGCGGCCGGCCGCACCCTGGCCGAGGACCGGGCGGTCCTGGCGCTGGAGGGCGGCGGCAGCGTCGCGGCCCGCCTCGTCGTCGCGGCCGATGGCGGCGGCTCCCCCCTGCGCGAGGCGGCGGGCCTGACCGCGCGGCGCTGGACCTACCCGCAGAAGGCCCTGACGACGATCCTGGCGCATACCCGCGACCACCGCGAGGTCTCCACCGAGTTCCACACCCGCGAGGGGCCCTTCACCCTGGTGCCGCTGCCGGGCGGGCGCCGCTCCAGCCTGGTCTGGGTCTCCGCCGAGGCGCGGGCGGAGCGCCTCGCCGCCCTCAACGATGCCACCCTCGCCGCCGCGATCGAGCGCCAGGCGCAGTCGATGCTCGGCGCCATGCGGATCGACGGGCCGCGGGGCTTGGTGCCGATGCGCGGCCTGTCGGTCCCGCGCCCGGTCGGGCCGCGGCTGGCGCTGGTCGGCGAGGCCGCCCACGTCTTCCCGCCGATCGGCGCGCAGGGGCTGAACTTAGGCATTCGCGACGCCGCGGCCCTGCGCGACGCGGTGGCGGGCGCGCGCGATGCCGGGGCCGATGCGGTGTTGTCGGGCTTCGCCCGCGGCCGGGCCCTCGATGCCCGCCTGCGCACCGGGGCGGTCGACACCCTCAACCGCAGCCTGCTCACCGCCTTCCTGCCGAGCGACCTCGCTCGCGGCGCGGGGCTGCTCGCCCTCTCGACCATCGCGCCATTGCGCCGCCTGGTGATGCGCGAGGGCGTGACCCCGCGCCTCGGGACTCCGACGCTGATGCGGGGGTGAGACGAGGCCCGCTCGGATCAGGCCGGGTGGAAACCGATCACTCCTGCTGGCGCGGGCGCCGCGGCGGGCGGGCCGCCATCGCGGCGGAGGCGAGGGCGTCGGCGGGGGCGGTCTTGCCGCGGGCCGGGGCACGGGCCTTCGCGGGGGTCGGGCGGGCGGGCGGCGCGGGCTCCGCCGCCGCGGGCACCTCGACGGGTGGCTCGGCCGCCTTGGCAGCCGGCTTCGGCTTGGCCGGGGCCTTGGCGGGTTTCGCCTTCGCCGCCGGGGCCGCGACCGGGTCGAGGTCGGCGGCGAGCGCCATCAGGTGGCGGCGATGCGCGACGGCCGGCCCGTCCTTGAGGTCAGGATGATGCTTGTCGAGGCGGATGACCAGGGCCTTGGCCTCGGCGTCCTTCAG
Organism: Methylobacterium frigidaeris; assembly: GCF_022179185.1. Classification (GTDB taxonomy): domain Bacteria; phylum Pseudomonadota; class Alphaproteobacteria; order Rhizobiales; family Beijerinckiaceae; genus Methylobacterium; species Methylobacterium frigidaeris. Next base: position 24,567 of record NZ_BPQJ01000023.1, read on the forward strand.
CCCGTCGACGATCAGCGCCAGGGGCTGGGGCCCCAGCGCGCTGCGCACCGCGCGCAGGCCCGGGAGGTCCAGGGTCTTGGCCTTCAGCTGCTTCGTCACCAGGGCGTGGGCGGCCTTGGTGACGTCGCTGCGGATCGCCGGAAACGCCTCCGGCGTCTCGGCGATCGCACACAGGACCGCGAGGCCGTCGATCTCAAGCGCCATCCAGGGCCTCCTTCAGTTCGGTCACCACCGGCGTGATCACCTCGCCGATCAGGTCGCGGGTCTGGTCACGATACTTGTTGGCGAAGGTCTGATACTCGAGGGTGAGCGCGTTCGCCAGGGCCGCCGATTGCGGCACGCGGGTCTTGAACAGTCGAAATCGCGCGCCTTCCGCAGCAGCACTCTCCTGGAGCGTGGCGTAGGTCGTCGCCTGCTGCTTCGTGTTCTGCCACCGGGTGATGAGCACGTGCGGCGGGCGCTTGGGCGCCAGCATGCTCTCCGAGGCGCTGCCGACACCCCAGATCGTCTCGTAGAACGCCTTGAGGCCGTAGGTGGAGAGGAAGTCCGAGATGCAGGCAACCACCACGAGGTCGCTCGCCCGGATCGCCACCTCGGTCATCGGCGAGATGCCGGGGGCGCAATCGAACAGCACGTAGTCGTACTGCTCGCGCAAGGGCGCGAAGTCCTCCTGGAACAGCTTCCACAGGTGGCCCTCGATGGCGTGCATCGAGTACTTGCGCTTGGTGAGCGCGTAGATGATCTCGCGCTCGACGATGCGCAGGGACGGGCCGGAGGCGAGCAGCGAGATCGGCAGCGGCTCGCCGAGATGGGTGGTGCTGCTGACGTAGTCGCGGATGAAGTCCGGCAGGGCGGCCTTGTCGCGGTCGACGATGCGCAGGCCGAGGTAATAGTCGAGGGTGCGGCCCCCGGTGATCATCTCGGCCAGGATACCGTCGCCGGCGAAGCACACCGAGGCGCTGGCCTGGGGGTCGAGGTCGATCACCAGCACCGAGGCGCCGCCGGCGGCGAGCGCGTCGGCCAGCATCACCACGCTGGTGGTCTTGCCGACGCCGCCCTTCATGTTGGCGACCGCCACGAGCTTTCCGGGAACGAGCTCTCCGGGAACGAGCTTGCCGGTCATGCGCGCGAGCCCGGCCGCAGGGCGGGGACGCGGGTCCGCAGCGGCGACGCGGCGGGCGGGCGGGACGGGGCCATCGGGGCTCTCTTCACGGCGGGTCCCCTTTCCACCACCGGTGTTTGCGGCGAGTCAAGGCCGGTTGCAGTTCGTTTCCCGTCTGTCAGCGCCTCAGCCGCCGGAGCAGCGGGTATAGGTGGCGGAGCCGCGCTCGCTCGCCCAGGTCAGCCGGCTGCCCGCCACGGTCAGGCGCACCCGCGAGGTCCAGTGGCGGCCGTCGCTGCGGCAGGCGGCGGTCACGGTCCAGGTCCGGCCGTCGCGCCGTCTCTCGCGGAACTGGCACAGGGTCTTGCCGGCACGGGCGCTCCCCGGCCGGATCACGGCGGGCAGGAAGCCGCGGCGGGCGGAGCGGCTCCTGGCGCAGGCGGCGGCGCTCGGCCCCCACACCCCCGCATAGGCTGGCGCGGCCTCCTCCTCATCCTCGGCGGCGGCCTCGGTTTGGCGCGGGGCGTCCCGCGCGGGAGCGTCGCGCGCGGCCGGGCGCGCGGCGGCACGGATATCCTGGCGGGTCTCCTGACGCATGTCCCGTTTCGGCGACGTTGCGGACCGGACGGGCGCGCCGGACGACCGCTCCTCCGGGTCGTCCTCGGGGGCGAGGTCATGGGGCGCGAGGTCATGGGGGGCGAGGTCGCGGGCGGGGGCGGCCTTCACCGGCCCGAAGCCGGAATCCTGCGGCGATTCCCGCATCGCCGCCGCTCCCTCCTGCCCTCCCTCCTGCGGCCCGCCGTCGCGGGCGCCGATCCGGCCCGGCGGCTCGCGCCAGCTTCCCGCCGGCTGGCCCGGCTCCGGCGGCACCGCATCCGGCGGCGGACGGCGGCGGTAGATCGGGATCGTGGAGCGGTAGGGCTTCGACAGGACCGGCGGGTCGGCGGGCATCTCGAGGTCCGACTGCGCGACGGCCCGGCCCGGCCCGGTCATGCAGGCCGCACCGGCCAGCATGAACAGGCCGGCCGCGAAAAGGCCCGCGCGGTGAAACGCCCTCATGATGCCCCCAAGCGTCCCCCGGCGGATGCCGGCGGTCAAGTCTTAGTGCGCGTGCGAACCCCGTGGACATGGGTTCCGGGGCCGAGCACGCAGCGAAATCGTCGGTGTCGCCTGGCGGACACTGTCCTAACGGCCGAAAATGCCCTTCAGGAACTGCGCCGTACGGTTGCGCTTGCGCTTGCGCTCGAGCTCGGCCGCGTCCTTCACCCAGGCGACCTGCACCACCCGGCGCTCGCCCTCGAACGGCCGGTGGCCGTGCCAGGAATTGTCGGCCCGCAGGAAGGCGAACATCGTCCCCATGGTCGGCGGCACCTCGACCGCGTAGGGCTCGAACCGCTCGCCGTCGTAGAGCACCCGGAGGCGCCCGGCCTCCGGCGCGTCCCACTCGTCGTTCATGTAGACGAGCAGCGTCATCACCTTCGAGGGGCCGTCGGTGTGGATCGCGCCGTATTTCGGTTGCGAGCGGCGCATGATCGTGGTGAGCCGCGGGCAGGAGACGAGATCGATGCCGAATTTCTCGCTCAGGACCTGCGAGAAGGCGTCGCTCTCGAGTTCCTCGATCAGGTCCTTGAAGCGGCCGGTGAGCTGCACCTCGTCCACCGTGAGATAGCCGGGCTTGGCGATGGCCGGGAAGTCGCGCTTCAGTTCCGCGATCGCCTCGGATCGCAGAACCTGCCCGCCCAAGAAGTAATGGTAGGGATCGTGCGCAACGGGGGCCGCGCGCACGGCGTCGACGTCGAGGATCGAGAGGGACGACATGGGCTGATCGCACTCGTCAGGTCTGGCGGCGGCAGATCTCGCGACATCGAGTCTCGCGCCTCGCGGGAAACCAGCGGACCATCGGGGCGGATTGCGGCGGCGGCGGGGCACCGCGGCCCTTAACGGGCCCTTGGCCTCAAGGCGCGTGCCGCCCTGCGGCGAGGGCCGCGCGATCACGTCTCGGCGAGCGCGCGACCTCCCCCGCCCTGCCGCAGGTGAACGGGGTTTAACTTGCAACGGCAACGGCGCCATGGTCCTGCCACGGGGCTGACCCATGGCGGGTCGGAGGCCACGGGCTTGGTGCACCTCACGAAACTCCCGCTGCGCCGGCGCAGGCATCGCGAGCGGCGACGGCGACGGGGAGTTTCGTGAGAGACACGTGAGGCGCGGCGCTCCCTCGACCGCCACCGAATCACCGGCCCGCCCTCGAGTGGCGGGCCCGCTTGAGGCCCGCCCGCCGGGCGGCCCGGAGACCGCGATGCACGGCTTGAAGCAGGCCCTCCTGCAGATCTGGCGCCTGGCCTATCCCTACTACACGACCCGCGAGGTCACGACGGTGCGGCTATGGCCGCTGCCGGCGGTCCAGATGCAGGAGCGCTGGGTGGCGCTCACCATGGCCGCCCTGGTGATCGGCATCGAGTTCGCGCAGGTCGCCATCAACGTGCGCCTGTCGTACTTCAACCGCGACTGGTTCAACGCCATCCAGGGCAAGGACGCGACGGCGTTCTGGTCGCTGCTGTTCTCGGTGTTCTGCCTGTGGGCCGCGGTCTACGTCGCGAGCGCGATCATCCAGTACGTGATCCAGTCGTTCCTGCGGATCCGCTGGCGGGCCTGGATGACGCGGCACTACGTCGACCGCTGGCTCGGCAATGACACCCATTACCGCATGGGCTTCGCCAGCGCCCAGGCCGACAACCCCGACCAGCGCATCGCCGACGACATCGACCAGTTCACCCAGACCACACAGACGCTGACCATCAGCTTCCTGTCGGCGGTCTCGAACCTGATCTCGTTCTCGGTGATCCTGTGGAACATCTCCTCCGCCTTCACGGTGCCGGGGACCGACTGGCACGTGCCGGGCTTCCTGGTCTGGGGCGCGCTGATCTACTCCGCCCTCGTCACCTGGCTCACCCACCGCATCGGCCGGGCGCTGGTCGGGCTCAACTTCGAGCAGCAGCGCCGCGAGGCGGATTTCCGCTTCTCGCTCGCCCGCCTTCGCGAATACGGCGAGCAGGTGGCGCTCCTCGGCGGCGCCCGGGCCGAGAAGGTCTCGCTCGGTGAGCGCTTCGGCGCACTGATCCAGAACTTCTACGCCATCGTCGACCGCCGCAAGAAGCTCGCCGCCTTCACGGTCAGCTACCAGCAGGTCAACGTGGTGATCCCCTACATCCTGGTCGCGCCCTACTACTTCGCCGGCCAGATCCCGCTCGGGGTGATGACGCAGACCGCCGGCGCGTTCTCGCGCGTCGAGGGCACGATGTCGTTCTTCATCACGTTCTACGTTACGCTCGCCGACTACAAGGCGCAGGTTGACCGGCTCACCACCTTCGACGCCGCCATGGCCCGGGCCGACGCGATGGCGGCGGGCAGCGCGCTCGCGGTCGTGCCGGCGAGCGGCGCGGGCCTCCACCTCAAGGGCCTCGCCCTCGACCTGCCGGACGGACGGCGCATCGCCGAGGCGCCGGACCTCGCCTTCCGGCCCGGCGAGACGACCTTGCTCACCGGTCCCTCGGGCTCGGGCAAGTCGACGCTGTTTCGCGCCATCGCGGGCATCTGGCCCTTCGGCGAGGGCTCGGTCACGACACCGGAGGGCGCGCGGCTGATGCTGCTGCCGCAGCGGCCCTACCTGCCGATGGGGACCTTGCGCGCCGCCGCCACCTACCCGGAGCCCGCCGGGCGCCATGACGACGCGGCGATCCGCGCGGCCCTGGAGGCGGCGCGCCTGCCCCACCTCGCCGCCCGCCTCGACGAGGAGGCGCCCTGGGCCCAGGCCCTGTCGCTCGGCGAGCAGCAGCGCCTCGCCATCGCCCGGGCGCTGCTGGCCAAGCCCGACTGGCTGTTCCTCGACGAGGCCACCGCCGCCCTCGACGAGCCGACCGAGGCCGCGCTCTACCGCATGCTGCGCCAGGAGCTGCCGGACACGACCCTCGTCTCGATCGGCCACCGCTCGACGCTGACCGCCTTCCACGACCGGCGGATCGACATGACCCGCCGCGAGGACGGCCGCTTCGTGCCGACGGACCTCGTCGCGACGGTGCCGGCGCAGTAGCCACTCCATCGCGGGGCGACGAAGCGCCTTGACGCGCTGCGTCGCCCCGCCTAGAAGCCGGCTCACAGGGCGCGTAGCTCAGCGGGAGAGCATTCGCTTCACACGCGAAGGGTCACAGGTTCAATCCCTGTCGCGCCCACCACCCTTTTGAGATCTGGATGGCTTGAGGTCGTGGCGTCCCGATGCCACACGGTCTTGCCGTCGAAGAGGTTCGGTCCGCGATACGGCTGCTGTCCGAGCGCCGCATCATCCCCCGCACGGGACCGATCGTCGGGCGCGTAGCTCAGCGGGAGAGCATTCGCTTCACACGCGAAGGGTCACAGGTTCAATCCCTGTCGCGCCCACCATTCCTTCGAATTCGAGATCATCGATCGCCCTGCGGTTCGCGCGACGCGCGTAACATGCTCCGCGTCATCCCGGGCTCCGCTTTCGCGGCCCCGGGGTGACGCGGAGATCGCCGGTTCCGTCGAGCGGACTGAACCAGCCTTCAGGCCGCCCCGCGATCCAGCTGCCGCACCGCCTCGTACAGTGCATCGAAGTGCGAGATCACCACGTCCGGCTCCAGCTCCTCCACCGGCACGTCGGTATAGCCGAACGGCACCGCCACCACCGGGATGCCGGCGGCCTTGGCGGTGGCGACGTCGGTGCGGGAATCGCCCACCATCACGGCCCGGGCCGGGTCGCCGCCGGCCCGCGCGATCGTCTCGGTGAGGTGTCGCGGATCGGGCTTGAAGTACGGGAAGGTGTCGCGGCCGCAGATCGCCGCGAAGCGGGCCTTCACCCCGAGCAGCTCCAGGAGCCGCACCGAGTGGTCCTCCGGCTTGTTGGTGCAGACCGCGAGCCGGTAGCCCGCCTCTTCCAGCCGGTCGAGGGAGGGCACGACGCCGGGAAACAGGTGCGACACGTCGCAGAGGTGCTGGCCGTAATGGGCGAGGAACACCCGGAAAAGTTCGTCGAGCCGGTCCGGCGTCAGCTCGCGCCCGCCGGCCGAGAAGCCGCGCTGGATCAGCGCCCGGGCGCCCGCCCCGATCAGCTCCCGGGCCTGCGAGACCGCCACCGGAGGCAGACCCTCCCGCTCCAGGATCACGTTGAGCGTGCCGATGAGGTCGCCCGCGGTCTCCGCGAGGGTGCCGTCGAGGTCGAACACGACGATCGGCGGAAGGGCGTCGGGGCTGGAGGTCGGCATGGGCTCTCGCGGATTGGCGGCGGAAAGACGCCTCCCATACAGGCGGGCGCTGCGGGGCGGAACCCGCGCCGGGATGGGTCCAGCCAAGACAAGCCCGGGACAAGACAAGCCCGGGACAAGCGGGGGCGAGCTATAACAGCGCCAGATGGGCGATTCGGCCGCCGCGGAGGCGCGGGCTGTCGTCGCGATGGGTTCGAGGAGCGGCGCGCCATGCGCGGGAGAGCGGGTTATCGGGTCCGGGTGGCCGGGATTGCGGCGGGCCTGTTGGTTGCGGGGGCGGCGCACGCCGCGTCCTACGAGTTCGTGCCGGCCCCCCAGGCCGACCTCAACCGGGTCTACCGGGTCGACAAGGCGACCGGCGAGGTCATCTCCTGCCAGTACGGCCTGCAGGAGAACACCATCGGCACCACCCTGTGCTTCGGCCCCGGCGAGGGCGCCGGGCCGCAGGCCCCGTCCGAATACAGCCTGGTGGCGTCGCGCCACCTGCGCGAGGCCGGCGTCTTCCGGGTCAACCAGCGCACCGGCGCGATGAGCATCTGCTACGTGCTCGACGACGCCGTGGTCTGCACGCCCCAGGGCAATGCCGGCAGCGCGGCGCCGGCCCCGGCGGGCAAGCCCTGAGACTGGCGAACTCGGAGACCTGAGAGTCTCGGACCGGTGGTGCTCTGCCGCCGTTCGGGCGAGACCGGATGGCCGCTTCCGCCTCTCCCGGTCGCGTGCTAGGGGGCCTCTCGACCAGCGGGTCGGCCGTCAGGACGCCCCGCCCGCCTTGCCGTCGCCTCAGGGCCGATGTCACGGCGGACGAGAGAGACGAACCGAGACGCCATGCCGATGTCCCAGATCCGTCCATCCCGCGGAGGCCGGCGTTGAGCCCCGCCGAGCTCAAGCGCGCCGCCGCCGCCCGGGCGGTCGGGCTGGTCGAGGACGGCATGCGCCTCGGCCTCGGCACCGGCTCGACGGCGGCCCTGTTCGTGGAACTGCTCGGCGAGACGGTGCGGGCCGGGCTCTCGGTCGTCGGCGTGCCGACCTCCGAGGCGACCCGCAAGGCCGCTCAAGCCGCGGGCATCCCGCTCACCACCCTCGATGACACCCCCGAGCTCGATCTCACGATCGACGGCGCCGACGAGATCGATCCGCAGCTCCGCCTGATCAAGGGTGGCGGCGGCGCGCTGCTTCGCGAAAAGATCGTGGCGGCGGCGAGCCGGCGCATGGTGGTGATCGTCGACGGCGCCAAGCGCGTCGAGACGCTGGGGCGCTTCCCCCTGCCGATCGAGGTGGTGCCCTTCGGCCTCGGCGCCACCACGCGGGCGGTCGCGGCGGCGATCCGCGCCTCCGGCTGCGACGGTCCCCTCACCATCCGCAAGGGCGCCGACGGCGCGCCCTTCCTGACCGATGGCGGCCACCTGATCCTCGATGCCGGCCTCGCCCGCATCCCCGATCCGGAGGCGCTGGCCCACGCCCTCGTGGCGGTGCCGGGCGTGGTCGAGCACGGCCTGTTCATCGGGCTCGCCACGGGCGCGATCGTCGCGGAGGCGGCCGACGGCCAGCCCCGCATCGTCACCCTCGGGGCGGCCTGACGCGCCGCCCGCTCATCCTCGTCACGGCCGCCCCGCACGGGCGCCGTCTTGCCGGAGCAAACCGATGTCCCCGCGCCGTTCCCGAGTCCTCCTGGCGGGCCTCCTCGCCGCGACCGTCTGCAGCCCGATCCTTGCCAGCCCGGCTCTCGCGCAGGCGAAGCCCGCCGCCCCCGCGGCTCCGGCCGCGCCGCAGCCCGCCGCCATCACCCCGAGCCACCTCGCGCTGGCCAAGGAGGTGATGCTCTCCTCCGGCATCGCCCGCTCGTTCGATTCGATCCTTCCGGCCTTCGGCGAGCAGATCAAGCAGGCGGCGGTCACCCGGCCCGAGCTGACCAAGGACCTCGCCGAGGTCATCGAGAAGATGCAGCCCGAGCTGGAGCTGCAGAAGCAGCGGATCATCGACACCGCCTCGCGCATCTATGCCAACAAGCTCACCGAGGCCGAGCTGCGCGACATCGCCACCTTCTTCCGCTCAGCCTCGGGCAAGCGCTACGTCGAGACCCAGCCCCAGGTGCTCGACGACATGGTGCAGGCGATGCAGACCTGGACCCAGGAGGTCTCGGAATACATGATGGTCCGGGTGCGGGCCGAGATGGGCAAGCGCGGCCACCAGCTGCAGTGATCGTCCGCACGGCCGGAGAGCGGGCCGCGACGCTCGATCGTCTCGGCGCGATCGTCATCGCCGCCCTGCCGGCCTGCATGGCAGCGGCGAACCGTTCGAGCCCGGTGGTGATCGGTCTCGCCGGGATCCTGCTGCTCGCGGGCGCCGCGACGGCCGGGCGACCGCTGCGGGCGCTCCTCGTCGCCCCGCTCGCGACGCCCGTGGGGATGACCGCCCTCGCCTTCCTGGTCTGGTGTGCGGTGAGCCTCGCCTGGAGCCCGCTGCCGGGCCTGTCGCTGCGCACCCTCTCCGAGTTCCTGCCGGCGCTGGCCGGCGCCTACCTGGTGGCGCGCCTCGCGCCGCCGCATCTCGGTCCGGTGGCCAAGCCGGCGGCCTGGATCCTGGTCGCGACCTGCCTCTACGTGGTGGCGGACCTCGCCTCCGGCCTGGTGATCCGGGAGGCCCTGGGCCAGCGCGTCGCCGCCTTCGCGTTCAACCGCCCGCTCCTGACCGTGATGCTGCTGGTCTTCCCCCTCACCGCGTACCTCGCGGCGACCGGCCGGCGCGGCCTGGCGGCCCTGACCGCCGCAATCGTCGCGGTGGCGGCCTGGCGCTCGGTCAGCGGCGCGACGGTGCTGGGGCTCGCTGCCGGCGCCCTCACCGTCGCTGCGCTGCGCTGGCTGCCGGCCCGGGCGGGGATCGGCCTCACCGGAGCGGCGCTCCTCGGCGCCCTCGTCCTCGCGCCGATCGAGGGCGATCTGCTCGCCCGGACCATGCCGGAGGCGCTGCACCAGCGGCTCGCCGCCAGCAGCACCCGCGCCCGGGTCGCCATCGCCCGCAGCTTCGGCGCCGCGGTCGCCGCCGATCCCTGGCGCGGGGCCGGATACGGCACCTCCGGGCGCTTCCAGGACGCGCCGGTGGCCGAGCGGATCGAGCCCGAGATGCGCTTCATGCTGGCGGTCGGGCACCCGCATAACAGCTTCCTGCAGGTCTGGGCCGAGCTCGGGGTGGTCGGCGCGACGCTCGCGGCGCTCGTCCTGGTCCTCACCTTGCGGGCCCTGTCGGCCTGGGCCACGCTCGCCCGCAGCACCGCCCTGGCGCTCCTGGCGGCGGCCGGCATCGTCGCCTTCGTGGAGCACGGCGCCTGGCAGGCCTGGTGGACCGCCGGTGTCGGCGCCGCCATCGCCTGGCTGCGCGCCCTACGGTATCAGATTGAAGCCCTAACGGACGAGCGGTGATGGCCATGAGCGGAACCGAGCACGAGCCCTTCGACGACCAAGGCTTCGACGTGGACCTGTTCGTGATCGGCGGCGGCTCCGGCGGGGTGCGGGCGGCGCGCATCGCCGCCGGCTACGGCGCGCGGGTGCAGCTCGCCGAGGAGTACCGGGTCGGCGGCACCTGCGTGATCCGCGGCTGCGTGCCGAAGAAGCTGATGGTCTATGCCGGCCGGTTCAGTGACGAGTTCGAGGACGCCGCCGGCTTCGGCTGGGAGGTCGGCACCCCGCGCTTCGACTGGGCGACCCTGAAGGCCCGGCGCGACGCCGAGGTCACGCGGCTCGAGGGCATCTACGCCACCAACCTGATGCGGGCCGGCGTCGAGGTGGTGGCCGACCGGGCGGTGATCGAGGACCCGCACACGGTGCGGCTGGTCCGCTCCGGCACGCGGGTGCGCGCCCGCCACATCCTGATCGCGGTCGGCGCCCACCCGGTCAAGGAGCCGCTGATCCCCGGCGCCGAGCTCGCCATCACGTCGAACGAGGTGTTCGAGCTCGAGACCCAGCCGGAGCGGATCCTCGTCGTCGGCGGCGGCTACATCGCGGTCGAGTTCGCGGGCGTGTTCGCGGGCTTGGGCACCCGCACCACCCTGCTTCACCGCGGCGACCGGCTCTTGCGCGGCTTCGACGGCGAGATCCGCCAGGCCCTCGGCGAGGCCTATGCCAAGCGCATGGACCTGCGCCTGAACGCCACCGTCCACCGCCTCGACCGGCGCGACGGCGCGATTCTCGCCACGCTGAACGACGGCAGCGAGATCCTGGTCGATCAGGTGCTGGTGGCGACCGGCCGGCGCCCCAACGTCGCGGGCCTCGGGCTGGAGCGGGCGGGCATCGCTCTCGACGTCGCCGGGGCGATCCCCGTCGACCGCTTCTCCCAGACCGCCGCGCCGTCGATCTACGCCGTCGGCGACGTCACCAACCGCGCGGCGCTCACGCCGATCGCGATCCGCGAGGGCCACGCCTTCGCCGACACGGTGTTCGGCGGAAAACCCTGGGCGGTCGACCACGGCCTGATCCCGACCGCGGTGTTCTCGACGCCGGAGATCGGCGTCGTCGGCCACGGCGAGGAGGTCGCGCGCCGGCTCTATGGCGAGATCGACGTCTACGAGGCCCGCTTCCGGCCGATGAAGGCGACCCTGTCGGGCCGCGACGAGCGGATTCTGATGAAGATCATCGTCGAGCGGGCGAGCGACCGGGTGGTCGGCGTCCACGTGCTCGGCCACGATGCCGGCGAGATCATCCAGGCGGTCGGCATCGCGGTGACGATGGGGGCGAAGAAGGCCGATTTCGACCGCACCATCGCGGTCCACCCCACCGCCGGCGAGGAGCTGGTGACGATGCGCACGCCCTCGGTGGTCAAGCAGCCGGTCGCGGTGGGGTGAGCCGGACCGGCCCCGCGGGGCCGATGCGTCAGAACGGCGCCCCGTCCCTTACCGTCAGCGCCCGCGGATCCTCCTTCACCCGCGCCGGGTAGGAGATCGTGCGGGCGTGGCCCGGGACACGATCGAGGGCGATCATGCGGATCAGGCTCGCGCGGGCGAGGTCGTGCTCGGTCAGGGCCGTCTCGCCGGGGCCGCGGGATTGCGCCAGGCAGGCGGCGAAGGGGAGCGACCCGTAGGCGGCGAGCGGGTAAGGGTGCCAGCCATCGGCATCGAGCGGGCTCGGGCGCTCCAGGATCCACGCGGCACTCGCCCCCGAGACGTGCCGGCCTCCCGGCGCCGTGAGGTCGAAGGCCTGGAGCATCGTGCCGGCGGTCTCGTTCTTCAGGTTGAAGCGCACGGTTGCGGGATCGAGGAGCGTCAGGATCGCGCTCACCGTATCGCCCGGCGCGATTGCGAGGCCGAGGGGCTGGGGGGCGTTGTCCTCGCCCCGGGCCCACCATTGCACCCAGCTCTCGTAGCGGGCCTCGGCACCGTCCCAGGCCTGCAGCGTGCCGATCTGCGGCAGGCTGGCGTTGCGGTAGGCGCCCTGCCCGTCGAGGCCGATCCAGGTCGAGGCGCGGGCCGGACGGCCCGCTTCCCCCGACACGGCCGGCACGCGCCAGCGCGCCATCACGCCGACGAGGCGGCGTCCGTGGAAAGCGGTGAGCGAGGCCCCCGACCAGTTCACGCTGCGGCGCACCGGCACGGAGGCGTGCGGGCGCGCGACCAGGACGTGCGGGACCACGGCGGGCCGCAGCGCCTCCACGAAGCGCAAGGGGCGGTCCGGCGGCGGCGCCAGGAAGGCGCGGCGGAGGGCGCGCGCCGCCGGACCATCCTCCGGCCGCGGCGCCGGGAGGCCGTAGGAGGCGAGAAGATCCGGATCGGCCCGCGTCGGGTCGAGATCGGCCGGCGGCAGGGGGAGAGGCCGGAGGGCGAGGGGCGGCGCGGGATTCCCGGCACTGTCGTCGGAGGTTCGGGACAGCTCGGGCGTCTGTGAGTTCCGGGGCATGGCGGCCTCCCTCCGCTCACGGCTCGTCCGAGGGCAGGACCAACTCCGGGTTGAGCTCCCGGGCGGCCGCGATCACGGCGTCGCCGAAGCGCGGCAGGTCGTAATCCCCGCGGCTCAGGCCTTCGCCGCGATGGGCCGACAGAACTCCGAAAACCGCGTCGGCGAGCCGGTGGCCGGCGGTCGAATCGCTCGGATAGTGCAGCCCGGCGATCTCGCGGTTGCGGGCGACGCGCCGGGCGAGGGCCTTCAGGGTCTCGTCGACAGGGCAGCGCTCGGCATGGGGCAGGCCGGCGACGCGGACGACAGCGGCGACGCACCGCGCCATCAGCCGCGCCTGGGTGGCGTGGCCGCTCGGGAAGGACGAGTGCCCCGGCACCGGCACCGGGGGCAGCAGGGCCGGGCAGAGGAAGGAGGGCCGCGGCCGGTCGAAGTCCTCCTTGAAGCGCAGGGCCGCGAAGGAGCCGACGAGGCTCGCGATGTGCAGCACCCGGTAGGTGCGGGGATGCGAGGCCGGATTCATCGACAGGGCCTCCAGGAAGGCGGTGATGAACTCGACGTCCTGGGCCAGGATCTCAGCCAGCGCCGAGGCGCGCTCGTCCCGCGCCAGCACCAGCAGCGTGTCGAGCTCGACGTCCTGGCCGCTCCTGCCGTTCGTCCGGGCGCGCAGGTCGAGGAGGATCTGCGCCATCGCGTCGTGGAGGGCGTCCGTGTCCCAGTCCGTCGCGGCGAAGTCCCGCAGCACCCGATAGGCGTACCAGCGCCCGGCCCAGGCGCGGTCCTCGAAGGCGAGCGACCGGCCGGTCGGGTCATCCAGGCTGCGGAAGGCGATGCGCCGGCGTGTGGCGTCCGCCCGGGTCTCGTCGCGGATGAAGACCGGGCGGCGCAAGGCGCCGATCTCGGCGCCCTCCTCCGTCACCTCGAGGGAGAACGGGAAGTCCGGCCGGTCGGGCACGAACCAGCCGCCGGCATCGCCGTTGATGCCGGCATTGCCGGTGTTGCCCGTATTGCCGGTGTTCCCGGTATTGCCCGTGTTCCCCGTATTGCCGGTCATCGCTCCCCTCCCCGATCCGACTGTCCCGGTTCAACTCGTCCAGCTCACCTTGGCGCGAGCCGGCGCCACGGCGGGCGCGGCGTCAGGTCAGTCCGGCAGCCCCGCCGCCCGCAGGTGCCCGATCCAGCGCGACTGGACCGGGTCGGCGAAGGGGCAGCGCGGCGCGTAAGCCTCGAGCCGGAAGCTCGGCTGGAGACGCATCAGCTCCGCCGCCGCCTTCGCCGCCTCGGGGAGGCGGCCGGCCGCCGCCAGGCTCGCCGCGAAGGTGCGCAGGGTGAAGCGGATGGCGCAGTTGCGCGCCACCGCGCTGCGCGACCAGGCCACCGCCGCGTCGTAATCGCCCGCGACGTAGTGGGCCTGGGCGAGCAGGCCCTCGTGCCAGAAGGTGTAGGGGTCGCTCGGCGCCAGGCGCTGGCCGGTCTCGCCGTGCTCGACCGCCCGCCTCCCGTCGCCGGCGAAGCCGTGGGCGGCGCTGCTCATCGTCCAGGCGATGGCGAGGCTCGGGCCCGCCTCGATCGCCCGGTCGAGGAAGAGCCGCGCCGTCCGCGCGTCGCGCAGGAGATAGGCCTGGACGTGGCCGTAGATCGCGAGCGCCAGGGGGTCGTTGGCGTCCCGCTCGATCGCCGCGCGGGCCCGGTCCGCCGCCGCCCGGCCGTCGCCGTCCGGATCGGGCGAGCCCATCTCGCCGACCCGGAAGATGTGCCACCAGGCCGCGTAGGCGAAGGGCGGCGCGTAGGACGGGTCGAGGGCGATCGCCTGCTGCAGGAGGCCGCCGGCCCGGGCGAAGCTCTCGGCATCCATCCGGTGCAGCAGGTCCAGCGCCTGGAGCAGCAGGTCGTAGCTCGTCAGGCTCGCGGGGTGCTTGCGCAGGGCCCGCTGCAATTCGCGCTCGCGCACATGCGGCGCGAGGTTGCGGATCAGTTTCAGGGCGATGGCGTCCTGCAGGGCGAAGACCTGGTCGACGAGGCCCTCGTAATGGTCGGCGCTGACCACCGCCCCGGTGCCGCACTCGATCAGCGCGGTGCAGACCCGCAGGGTGTCGCCGTGATGCTGGATCGTCCCGTCCATGACGTAGCGCACACCGAGGCGGCGGCCGAATGCCGCCGGATCGGTGCGCCCGCGGCGATACGCCAGGGTCGAGCCGCGGGAGATCACGAACAGGTCGCGCAAGTTCGACAGCGCCCGGACGATCCAGTCGGTGAAGCCGTCCGCCAGGGTGAGGCGGTCCGGCTTGCAGGCCCGGAACGGCAGCACCGCGATCGAGGCCCGGGCCTCGGCGCCCGGCGCGCACTCGCCGGCGCGCGGGCCTGAGCCCGTCCCGGACCGCAGGGCGTAGACCCGGACCGGCCGGGCGTGGTTGCGCAAGGGGAGCGGCCCGAGATCGGTCGCCAGCGCCCGCGCCGCGCCGCTCGCCCGGGAGAACACCGCCTCCGAGACGATCACGTCGCCGGCCTCGGCATAGGCCTGCAGCCGGGCCGCCACGTTGACGCCGTCCCCGAAGACGTCGCCGTCCTCGACGATGATCTCGGCGAGGTTGACGCCCATCCGGAAGGTCAGGCGCGCCTCCGCGGGCTCGCCCTCCATCGCCGCGGCGATGCGGCGCTGCACGGCCAGCGCGCAATCCGCCGCCGGGCCGGCCTCCGGGAAGGTGGCGATGAAGCCGTCGCCGGTATTCTTGACGATCCGGCCGCCGCAGGCGGTGATCACCGGATCGATGATCCCGGCGCGCAGGATCTTCAGGCGTCGGTGGGTCTCCTCCTCGGCCATCTCGCTGAGCCGGGTGTAGCCGACCACGTCGGCGACCAGGATAGCGGCGAGGTGGCGCTCCATGGTCCGGACGTCCTGGGGCGAGGGATCCCGGGTTAGGAGATCCTGAGCCAGGAGATCCCGGGCCAGGAGATCCCGAGCCCGAACCTCGGGAGGGGATGGGCCGCCCGCCGGCTCGGCCGGTCGCATGCTCCGCCTCATCGCGGGCGGCCCTGCGCGATCGAAGATCGAACATTCCGCAACAATGCGGCGGAGCTTTTGCTTTGATAAGCATCAATCATGGCAGCACCGATCCGGCGCGAATACTGTCATGTGCTGACAGAGAGGTCCAGTGCCGAGTGCCTATGCCGAATGCCGGAGCGTGCGAGCCGGCACGCGTGGCCGGGCGCCGATGCTGCGCCGCGAGATCACCCCGGGTCACCGCGAAGAGCAGCCCTGCGCAAGACCCCTCGCGCGGCGGGCCAAACCCCCCTATAAGCCCGGCTTCCGCGACCGACCTGACCGGTTATCGAAGAGGTGCGCGAGGAGAGGACGATGAGCGAGCGTTGGACCCCCACGAGCTGGCGGCGGCTGCCGATTCAGCAGGTCCCGGATTATCCGGATTCCGCTTCCCTCGAGGCGGTGGAGCGGCAGCTCGCGAGCTTTCCCCCCCTCGTTTTTGCCGGTGAGGCGCGCAAGCTGAAGCAGGGGCTCGCCAAGGTCGCGGCCGGCGAGGCCTTCCTGCTCCAGGGCGGCGACTGCGCCGAGAGCTTCGACGAGCATTCCGCCGACAACATCCGCGACTTCTTCCGCGTCTTCCTGCAGATGGCGCTGGTGCTGACCTTCGCGGGCGGCTCGCCGGTGGTGAAGGTCGGCCGCATCGCCGGGCAGTTCGCCAAGCCGCGCTCCTCGCCGACCGAGACCGTGGACGGCGTCTCGCTGCCGAGCTACCGCGGCGACATCGTCAACGGCATCGGCTTCTCGGAGGCCGAGCGGGTGCCCGATCCGCGTCGGCAGGCCGAGGCCTACCGCCAGTCGGCGGCGACGCTGAACCTGCTGCGCGCCTTCGCGACCGGCGGCTACGCCAATCTCGAGAACGCGCATCGCTGGATGCTCGGCTTCGTCAAGGACTCGCCCCAGTCCTCGGCCTATGCCGACCTGGCGCAGCGCATGACCGAGACCCTCGACTTCATGCGGGCGATCGGCATCAACCCGGAGACGCACCAGGAGGTGCGCCAGACCGATTTCTACACCAGCCACGAGGCCCTGCTGCTCGGCTACGAGGAGGCCCTGACCCGGGTCGATTCGACCAGCGGCGACTGGTACGCGACGTCGGGCCACATGCTGTGGATCGGCGACCGCACCCGCCAGGCCGACCACGCCCATATCGAGTTCGCCCGGGGCATCAAGAACCCGATCGGCCTCAAATGCGGCCCGTCGCTGAAGGCCGACGACCTGATCAGACTCGTGGACTTGCTGAACCCGACGAATGAAGCCGGGCGCCTGACCCTGATCTGCCGCTTCGGCGCCGACAAGGTCGGCGACCACCTGCCCGGGCTGATCCGGGCGGTGGAGCGCGAGGGCCGCACCGTCGTGTGGTCCTGCGACCCGATGCACGGCAACACCGTGACGGCGAGCGGCTACAAGACCCGGCCGTTCGAGCGGGTGATGAAGGAGATCCAGGGCTTCTTCGACATCCACCAGGCGGAAGGCACGCATGCCGGCGGCATCCACCTCGAGATGACGGGCAAGAACGTCACCGAGTGCACCGGCGGCGCCCGGGCGCTGACGGCCGAGGATCTGCGCGACCGCTACCACACCTATTGCGACCCGCGCCTCAACGCCGAGCAGGCGCTGGAAGTGGCGTTCCTGACCGCCGACCTCGTCAAGCGCGAGCGCCGGCAGCACGAGCACCCGCGGATCGAGGCGGCCGAGTAGGCCTTCTCGGACCTTCGGGATGAGACGAGGCCCGGGCTGGGTGCCGCGTTCGCGCGGCGCCCGTCCCGGGCCTTCTCGTGTCGGCGCGACCCGCCTTCCGTAAGCTCCTCCCCTTTCCCGGATCTCCTTCCACTGATGCTTCAGTCGTCCGGGGAGAGGGAGAGGCTTATGAGGACGGCCCCGGCTCCAGCCCGACAGGCCGCTCCTGCGACCGGAACGGATGGACGAGCTGGTCGCCGAACCCGCGCGGAAAGGCCGGGTCGCCGTTGCCGAAATCCTGCGGCAAGTCCCCCTTCGGCATGTAGAAGGTGCCGAAGACCAGGTCGATCATCGGGAAGCAGCCCGCGAAGTTGCTGTTGCCGCCCTGGTCCGGCCCGGTGTGGTGCCAGCGGTGGAAGACGGGGCTCACCAGGAGGTAGCGGAACGAGCCGAAGGTCCAGTCGAGGTTGGCGTGGGAGAGGGCCGAGACGCCGACGTTGAACGGAAGGAGGGCGATCAGCACGTCCGGGGAGATGCCGAGCAGGAGCGGGACGACGTCCGAGAGCGCGCCGTGGAAGATCGCGTCGACCGGGTGGAAGCGGGCCGCCGAGGTCCACTCGATCTCCTCGGAGGAGTGGTGGATGGCGTGGAACCGCCACAGCCGCATCGTGTGGAACAGCCGATGCGTCGTGTACATCACGAGATCGGAGAGGATCAGGTAGAGCGGCACCTGCGCCCAGAAGGGCAGGCCCGCGAGCGGTCCGATCCCCTCCCCGAACAGGCTGGGGAGCCCGAGCGTCGCCGGGATCCCGTTCAGCACGAACAGGCCGATGACCAGGAGCCAGATCCGGGCGTAGCCGGAGACGACCGGGATCACGAACCAGTAGCACACATCCGTGATGACGTCGGGCTTGCGCCACCAGGGCCTGCCGGGATTGCAGGGCCGGGCGACCCAGCTGACGACCGTGAACACGAGGCCGAGCAGCGTCAGCAGCAGCCAGATGCTGATCGTGCTCTGGCCGAGATTCTGGATCACGCTCCAGAGCGTGGGCGGCGTCGGAACGGTCGGCATCGTCACGATCCTTGCTTGACGGCCATGAAGCTGCGGATCTGCGCCAGAGCCGCCTTGACCTGAAGGGCGAGAAGCGCGCGCCCGCGCTCCGCCGTCCCGCGGCGGGGGTCGCCGCTGCTGCCGTCGCTGGCGAGGCCGAGCCGGGCGAGGAGGGGCGGCGTCGGACGGGCGAAGTCGACGCGCTCGGGCGCCGCGGCCATCAGCGACGCGTGGTCGGCGAGCCCGGCATGGTCCCCGATCGTCGCCGGCGTCTCGCCCTGCGCCTCCAGCCAGAGCGCTTGCGCCCGGTTGCCCGCGACGTAGTAGTCGTCGACGCTCAGCACCCGGACGCCCTGAGGGGCCCATTCGCGGTCGAGCCGCGCCGCGACTTGCCGCTGGGGCGCCAAGGAGCCGCCGTGATCGGCGATGAACAGGATGGTGCGGAAGCCGTGCGCCTTCAGGCTGCGGGCGATGCCCTCCAGCGTGCCCGCATAGGCCTCCTCGGAGACGCCGAGCGTGCCCGGGAAGACGAGGTTGCCGGTCGGCGGATCGAAGGCGCCCTGCGGGACGTAGGAGACGACCGGAGCGACGAGCGTGTGGCCCAGCGCCTCGGCGATGCGCTGCGCCGTCCAGGCGACGAGGCTGTCGTGCTTGGCGATGGCGAGGTAGGGGCCGTTCTGCTCCAGGCCCCCGCTGGGGACGATGGCGGTCGTGTAGCCCTGATCGAGGGCCTGCCGCACCTCGACCCAGGTCATGTCGGCGATCGCGATCCGCCGGACGAGGGGCGCCGGCCATGAGTGCTGCAGCGTCAGGACCCCGAAGCCCAGGAGCGTGCCGGCCGTCAGGACGGCGCGCCGGGAGCAGGGAAACGGGAGGATCGGCATGAGGGGATCGGCACGGAAGGTGCGGCGCCATCGTTCCGCGGGCCACGGGTCGGGGCAGTCGTAAACCGGAAAGCTTAACGAAGCGGCCGCATGCGACGGCCGCCGACGCGCACGAGGCCCGCCGGCGGCCACACGACGGATCCGTGACCGCCGGCCCGAGATCGCCGACCAAGAGGCTTGCGCCGGGACCGGACCGTCGCTATACCGCCGCCATCCGCCGGGACAGCTCCCATCGTCTAGCGGTCCAGGACGTCGCCCTCTCACGGCGAAAACAGGGGTTCGAGTCCCCTTGGGAGCGCCACGCGGCGGCTAAGCCGCTGCAATCTCAGAGCTGTTGGTTTTCAGGTGCTTGCCTCCGAGCGTGTGCGACATTCGCGTGCTACGGGACCAAGTACGATGTGCCGCATGAAGTTCGTTCAGCGCCGCGCCGGCCGTTACGCGCTTCGCTCTCCCCTCCCCGACGATCTCGCTGGCAAACCGGCTCCGCTTCCCTGGCCGGAGGCGTTGGCGGCTCTCGTCAATGCGCGAACCGGCCGCTTCAGGGCCGAGGTCATCCGGTCCCTGCAGATCAACGACGGCCCGACGGCCGACCGGCGGGTCCTCGCCCACATCGCCGAGGCGCACCGTCTCGTCGATCAAGCACGGCGCTTGCTGCGCGAGGGACCTGAGGCCGGTTTCAGCGCTGACCGGACCGCTGCTCTGACGCGCGACCACGAGATCCATCTCCTCGGGACGGACGAGGCAATCCGCGCGAAAGGCATCGGCCTCGACATGGGTCGTGAGGATGGCCAGGGCCCTCGCGACGGGCTTGGCATGACGCTCGACGATCTGCGGGCCTACCGGATGCTGATCGAGGAACTCGATCGCTACACCCACCAGCAAGTCGCGCAGAGGCAGCGGGGCGAGTCGACGAGCTCCTTTGTCGGCTCGTCCCATGGATCCAGGGGGATATTCCGGAATGGGCGTGGATCGTGGCGGCCGACCCGCCAGGCCGGCAAAATCAAGACAGCAGGACATCAACGACGTCTTTGAAGCCATGCAAGGTTTCTCCCAAGCCGCCTAGAAAACGGCGCCGGTCGTTGGTTCTGGGGCCAGGGATTTGGAAGCTGGGAGGCTTGCCGAGATGGCGTCCCGACTGATCGTTGCGCAGATGTGATCCGCCAGGCGAAGTGCCATTGTGACGATAGGTAGTGTAGGATTGGCGCTTCCCGACGTTGGAAACGTGCTTGCGGAAGCCACGTACAGATTTGAAAGACCGTGAACGCAGCAGTCTGGATCCACAACGCCAGATAATGGATCACTCGACATGCGTGTCGTTCCAATTTGGTGATAGCCGTCACTAGCCAGGGCTCGCACAGCGTCGACAGGTCGGCCGAGATTCGTATGATACTCTAGGTGGCCGATCCCCGCGGTACGCAGCGCGTCGTCGAGAAGCTCGTGAGAGTGGACGACCGAGTTGAAGTCCTCGGGGTGGTAGCGAAAATCGACGACAAGTTTCGATGCATCGTTTTCCAAATACGCACGACTATCTGGATTGGGTAGTTGCTCCGCGTGATAGCGGATGGAATACCGACCCGAGGCATTCGCCGCAACGATCGGGATTTTTTCACGTCGCAGCCGGGCCAGAGTCGAGATGCCGCGTATCGTTGAGGCTGGTCGGCAAACGATATTGCGCAGATGATTAATGACGTCTTCGCGCTTTCGGGTAAAAATGCTTTCTTGCATTCGTTCTGAATGAAAAATTTTGGCAATTAACGGAAAAGATGTAAGCAAAACTAGCGATGACAGCGCCCCATCACCGTGACGGTAATCATTGAGTGGCGGTGCCCTGAGCGTGAAAGCTATGTTCAGGAGCTGTTTTGCCGTCTGATGCTGTGGTGAAATTTTCAAGCGTCGCTGTGCCCAACGACCTTCTGCGTCGCAATCGTACAGGAAGCCTATGGCTCGTCTTGGATCACGAAACACGAGCGTGGCGATTTCGCCGGTCAGATGTCCCATGTAGTACTTGCCTAGCGGGGCGCGGCCGGCCGCGAAGTGACGTGGCCAAGCCCGGGCGAGAGCAAGGAGCATCTGGGTGGTCCGCAGACCGCCTGCAGCAAGCACCACACGCCGCGCGAGCACCCGCTTCGCGCCATGTGCGGAACTGACATCGACGCCGATGACATGCCCCCCCGTAGGGTCGCAAACGATGCCGAGGGCCTGGGTTCCTAGGCAGACAGTCACCTGCCGTGAGGCGGCAAGCGTACGGCGATGTGCCGTTCCGAGCGCAAAAGTGCGGGCCAGTCGCCCGAGTTGTCGGGTATCGAGATCGTCAGTTTCGGCCGATGTCGACCCGGCATCTTCGAAAATGGTCCCGCAATCGAGGAATCGCCCCGCCTCGGCATGCCACCTCGATACGTCGCCATAGGTGATCGGCCATTCGGGGATCGAGACCCACGGGCGCTCCACAAAATCGATCGGATCATAGGGAACGCAAAGCCCGCCCCAGGCCGATGACGTGCCTCCTAGGCCTGCACGGGTCGAGATATCGAGTGGGGCGTGGGTGATCTGATCGACGATATGGACAGGGTGCATCGCTGGCGGATCCGATCCTCCACCGCCAGCTTCCAAGACAACAACAGAATGACCGCGGCTCCCACAGGCGAGCGCAACGGCGAGGCCTGCCGGTCCGGACCCAACGACGCATATGTCGAACGTGTTGGCTCCGTCAGGAACTCCTTGTCGGATCGCCACAAGGCACCTCCAACCTATGAAGAAGCATATTTCATGCCAATAGACACGCAGGCAGAGTAGTTTGCAACCATTTTATGCCAATGGAGTCATATTGCAGGATCCGTAAGACACCCCAAATAAAAAATAAGAATATATGATAAAATAAAAGAAAATAACCGTTAAATGGATATCATTATTGCTGCATTATCTTTCAATAGTTCTTGCATAAAAATTTAATTATCTACGATTTATACAGAATTCACCGCGACAGACATCTTCGATCCCTGCCAATCATGGCCTGGATCTTTCAAATCTGGTCGGCCCGTCGGTGGGTTTCCTCGGCCGGGTCGCCCCCGAGGGATGTGTCTCTGGGCAGGCTGTTGAGTAGACGCATACGGAGAATTCACAGGGGGTGTGCGAGTCTGAGGCATGGCTCGGACTGTCTGTGTGATCCCGAATGCCGCCGACCTGACGCGCCTGCCATCGTCATCGATCGGGCAGGCCCTTCAAGCACATCCAGCGCGCCCACATCATCCTGCCCTCGGCCGAGCGCCTCCCCGTCCGGGTCTTCGCCCGGCAAGCGGGGGCAGCCGACCGGCCACTCGACGGATCACGGCGGTCTTCCTCGGCGAGGTCTCGGATCCATGCCTTGCACGTTTCATGCTGTACTGACAGGCGACGGCACTCACATTCACCGACAGCAGGTCCGTGAACGAGTAAGCCGAGGCCGCAGCCGCCGCTGAATCGGGCGAGCGCGGTGCGTCGCGCGTCTCCCGCCGGGATGCGTTCGACTGGGCCTGCGAGCAGAACAAGATCGAGGTTCGCCCGACCGAGCCGCGCTGCCGTTGACAATGGGTCAAGTCGAGCGGATGAACCGGACCATCAAGGATGCGGCCGCCCGGCGCTACCACGACGGCAGCCCCGAGCAGCTCTGCGCTCACTTCACCGATTTCATTGCCGCCTACACCTATAACCTCTCAGGTCACGACCTTGAAATCAGAGGCGGACAGATCCAATCCCCTGTCGAGCGTCGCGATTTGGACGGCAGCAGCGCCTCCGGCGCCGTCCTTGTCCCACCAGAGCCGCGAGGCGTCGGACTCGTAGATGAATTGTCCGAACCCGGCAGGCGCATTCGTATGTCCTGTCGTGTTGGTGGTAAAATGTCCGTCGAGGTTAGCACCAGCCACGAGGCCGCCCGTGAAAGCCGATGCCGATACCTCGATCGCGTCCTCGCCCAGGACGAAGCCGCGAATGCGGTCGATTCCTTCCCCGGCCTGCCCCAGCCTGTAAATGTCGGCTCCCGCCCCGCCCTGAAGCAGGTCGGCGCCGCTGCCGCCGATCAGCAGGTCGGCGCCGGTGCCCCCAATCAGGGTATCGTTCCCAGCCCCGCCCATCAGAGTGTCGTCGCCGTCGCTGCCGCTGAGTCTGTCGGCGCCGCCGAGGCCGGAGATCAGGTTGGCGGCCTGGTCACCGGTCAAGGTATTGGCACTGTCGTCGCCGATGATCGCTGATGACGGCGACGCGGCTGTCGCAGTCAGGGTCACGAAGACTGGATGGTCCACGACGGTCAGATCCAGGTTCCGCACCCCTGGGGCCGTCCGGGTCGCCACCGCACCTGTCAGCGGATCGTAGATCGACGCGTCGGCGGCCGATCCCAGTTGCAGCTGTACCGTCTCGGCGGAGGGCTTGATGGCCTGCATGGTCGCCTCGTTCCACACGTCCGGCTCGCGCCAGAGGGCGACGACGAACTCTCCGCTCGATTTCTGCATCAGCAGGGAGCGGACGTCGCTCGGTGCGGTCAGGGTGTAGTCGAGGGTGCCCGGCGCGAAGCTCGCCGCCGTGGCACCACCGTCGTTCAGGATCGTCTCGAGGTTGTGGAGAGCCTGAGCCGAGGGCTTGGGGCTGTTATCGCCGTAGTACAGGCCGTAGCTGTCCCAATCGGGGTTCTGCCAGTCGCGCAGGGCGAAGAGCCCGACGTTCTTCGCACCGCGGCTGACCGAGTCCATGTAGGTGTTGAGGATCAGCTTGGCCTGCGTGGCGTCGTCGACGCCGTTCGGGTTCGACCCCGGCAGCGTATAGTACCCAGTCTCGGTGATGACGAACGGCTTTCCAGGGTCCAGCGCGGTCATGTTGTCGAGTTCGCGCTTGAGCGACGCGTCCGGCTCGTCGCCACGTTGCGCGTACGAGTGGACGTTGATCATGTCGCTCGCCGACGCCATCCAAGATGACGGCCCGGCGACCGGGATGGCTGAGGTGACCGGGTTCGCCTTCATCGCCGCATAAAAGTCGGCCTGCCAGGCCTGGGCCCCGGCCATCCCGGTCTTGCCGGCATAGGTCACGCCCCAGTTGCTCGGCTCGTTCGGCCCCTCGACGAAGGACACGGACCCGGGATGCGCCTTGACGAAGCTCGCGACCGCCGCCGCGTTGGCAGCCGGGGTCACGCTCGTGTCGACCAGAAAATCGAGCTTCAGGTTCGCGCCGACGAGCGCGTCGACATAGGGCGCGGTCCACGCGTTATTCGGAGACAGCACGCCGACCCGCATCGTGTCGATCCCGGCATAGGTCGCCTGCGAGATCATCGTGCTCACGTCGGACCAATTTCCCTGCGTGATGTCGGTGTGCACGCCGAGCGCGTTGTCGACATCGTAAGCGCGAAGAGCTTTCTGGAGGGTCATGTCACGAAGACTCCGTTCGCGCGATCGACGACCCCGCGGCTCCGTCGTCGGACAGGCCGGGAGGTGAAATCGACGACGCGGGCAAGACTCGGGCGCTCCAGGCTATGCTGGATGTGCCGTGCGTCAGCGTTGTTCATGGATCGCGGTCGCGCCGTGCAAGGCTGATGCGCCGAACCGCAGAGTGTGGCTTCGAAAAGACGTACAGGAATAATTACGGACTTAACTTTGAAGAAGTCCGCAATATTGATCGCAACATAAGAAATAACTCATTTATATACATGGACGCGCCCTATAGGTCTCCATTAATTCGCCCCGCTCCGGTGTCCTGCTGCTCACGACCCAGCTGGGCAATACCCGCTTAACAATTGTGAGTTGCGGTGGCAAGCGCGCGGGTGCCGCCCGGGCCCGGCTGTCCGGCAGGGCCGGGCAGCGTGTCGGGGAAAGGCTGACGTCGATCGCGGATTTCCCGTCGGGCCGGATCTGGCGAGACAGGATACGAACTGGCCTGAGCGAAGACTGTATCGACCCGGGGGCGGGACAGCTGCCTCAGTCCGACGTCGGCGAGAAGCCGCGAGCCAACGGGAAGCCAGCCCATGAAACCCGGCTGCATCTGCTACGTCACGGATCGGAACTACCTGTTCGTCACGCTGGTCTCGGCGATGCAGGCCCGGGCTCAGGTCGCAGCCTCGCAAGCGGACGTCCTGCTGCTTGCGATCGACGACGGTCCAGAGACCGACACCTACCGGCGGATCTGCGACCAGGAGGGCATCGTCTTTCTCAACGTGGCAGCTCGGGCCGAGGCTGTGCTCAAGGATGCCCTCGGCGACATCTACCGGACGGGGTTCGCCGGTCGGATCTCGGCAGCGACGCTGGTGCGCCTGGTGATCTCGGACTTCGTGACTGGCGATTACGGCCGCATGCTGTACATCGACGGCGACACCCAGATCAACGGATCGCTCGACGCCCTGCTCCAGCGGGATCTGCCGGCCGGCCGGTTCCTCGCCGCACGCGACTATACGTCGGTGATGACGAGCGCCGGCCTCGCGGTCCCGGACCAGTTCAGCCCGAACTACGGGCTGCTCGGCGTGCCGAAGTCGCGGCGGGGCT
Organism: Methylobacterium frigidaeris; assembly: GCF_022179185.1. Classification (GTDB taxonomy): domain Bacteria; phylum Pseudomonadota; class Alphaproteobacteria; order Rhizobiales; family Beijerinckiaceae; genus Methylobacterium; species Methylobacterium frigidaeris. The sequence goes on from NZ_BPQJ01000023.1 coordinate 49,967, forward strand.
ACTACTTCAACGCCGGCGTGATCGTGAGCGACTTCGAGGACTGGAAGCATATCGGGCGCGTGGCGCTGGCGTATTTCGTCGAATCAGGAGGCAAGCTTCAGTTCCACGATCAGGATGCGCTCAACGGAGCCTGCTGGGAACAGCATCTGCCGCTCTCGAACCGTTGGAACTTTCCCCGGCAGTTCCTGCACTTGCGACCCAGGTTGAGCTACCGGCCCGAGATCGTTCACTTCATGGCCAATCCCAAGCCGTGGCACGGGGTGCTTCCGCCTTGGGGCGAGAAGGAATATCGCGTGTACCGCGACGCGATCGACCGGCATCCCGAACTGGCCGGCGACATTCCGACCCTGTCGTGGGCGCGGCTCCACGCCTACCGCCTGAAATCGACCTTCTATCATCTGCGCGACCGGTTGCAGGATCGGCAGAACGAACGCATCGCAGCTGTCCTCGACGAACAGTTCCTGGATGCGCCGCACCGTGCAACCGAACGGCTGCCGGCCCCTGCCTCGCGTCTGATGGCGCAGCCGTGAAGTGGCCTCGCGAGCACGGAGAGCGTTCCGCATTCCTGCCTCGACGGGTTGCCCGGGGCGTCGAGTAATCGTCCTGGATACGGCAGGCCGGGTTGCGCCGTCACGAATCCCAACGCCGCTGGGAGTCAGGCGCGTCCGGTGCCGCTGCGCCCCGCGATCCCGCGGAGGTGGCGCGCACCGTCCCGAATCCCCGCCCGACCCCGTGGGCCGGACCTTCCCACACTGCAAGGCCACGCTCTGCCCTGATCGAGGAGCCTCTTCGATGCGCGTTGCAATCATCCATTACTGGCTTGTCGGCATGCGCGGGGGCGAGAAGGTGCTCGAGGCGCTTCTGCGGATCTATCCGCAGGCCGACATCTTCACCCATGTCTACGATCCCTCGGCGGTGAGCGACGCGATCCGCCGACGGACGGTGAGGCAGACCTTCATCGGCGCGCTGCCGATGGCCTCTCGTCTCTACAAGAACTACCTTCCCTTGATGCCGATGGCTCTAGAGCAGCTGGACCTGCGCCAATACGATCTCATCATCAGCAGCGAGGCCGGACCGGCGAAGGGGATCATCCCGCCGCCCAACGCCCTGCACATCTGCTACTGTCACTCGCCAATGCGCTACATCTGGAACATGTTCCACGATTACAGAGCAAATGCCGGGTTCCTGAAGCGTTTGCTGATGCTGCCTGCCGCCCACTACGTGCGCAACTGGGACGCCGTCTCGGCGCAGCGCGTCGACCACTTCGTCGCCAATTCCCGCACCGTCGCCAGCCGGATCGCGCGGTACTACCACCGTGATGCCGAGGTGATCCCGCCTCCCGTGATGGTCGACGATTTCGAGGTCGTGCGCGAGGCAGAACGGGGCGACTATTACCTCATGGCAGGCGAGCTCGTCGCCTATAAGCGCCCCGACCTCGCAGTCGAGGCCTTCAACACGATGCGCCGCCGGCTGGTGGTGATCGGCGGCGGCGAGATGCTGGCCGCCATCCGGCGCATGGCCGGCCCGACGGTCGAGGTGCTCGGTCCTCGGCCCTTCTCGGAGCTGCGGCACCACTACGCGCGCTGCCAAGCGCTGATCTTCCCGGGCGAGGAGGATTTCGGCCTCGTGCCGGTCGAGGCGATGGCGAGCGGTAGGCCGGTGATCGCGTTCCGCCGCGGCGGCGCGGGCGAGACCGTGGTGGAGGGTGAGACCGGCGTGTTCTTCGACGAGCAGAGCGTCGCGGCGATCATCGATGCCGAGCAGAGATTCCGGGCGCAATCCTTCTCGCCCGAGGCATGCCGCGCCCGGGCCGAGCGGTTCGCCACCGCGGTGTTCGAGCGTCGCATGCGCAGTTTCGTCGAATCCTGCCTGCGGGCGGCTGCGGCGAGCTCGCCCGCGTCGGCTCCGCGTCCGGTCCCCGCCCCGGCCCTGGTCTCTGCCCGCGGTTGAGCCGGTATCGCCGGAGGGCCCCGCTTCCGGCATCGTTGAGGATTCCGAGGACGGCTCGGGAGCCTCGGACCAGAGGGAGCCGCGACAGGCACGATGACCTTCGAAGTAATGGGCGTACTGACGCTTGCCGCCGGCATCCTGTGCCTCCTGTACGGTCGTGCCACGGCAATCGGCCTGTTCCTGTTCTCGACCCTGCTCGGTTCGTCGGCGGCGACGATCTTGACCGCCCTCGGCTCGGCGAACGTGCAGCCGGCTCATCTGCTGCTCGGCTTCCTGCTGCTCGTCTGCTCGCGTCCGCCCTACGCGGTCCGCGCGCTGCAGGGTCTCGCCTTCCCGTCCCCGGGCTTCTGGTTCTTGCTGACGGGGATATACGGCGTATTCTCGGCCGTCTTCCTCCCGCGCCTGTTCGAGGGAGCGAGCTACGTCTTCGCCATCAGCCGCACGGCCTTCGGCAAGGCCATCCTGATGACGCCGCTCACTCCCGGCAGCGGCAACATCACGCAAACGGTCTACTTCCTGGGAAACGTTGCGTGCTTCTGCATCTTCTACGGCTTCACGCAGGACCGGTCGGGCAAGCGGATCGTTGCTGACGCGCTCGTCTTGTGCGGCATCATCAACATCGGATTCGCCGTCCTCGACTACGTGACCTTCGCGACCGGCACCGCCAGCCTTCTCGGATTCATGCGCAACGCGAGCTACAACATGCTCGACGCGACCGAGATGGCCGGCATGAAGCGCATCGTCGGCTCCTTCACCGAAGCCTCCGCCTTCGCGGGGGCGACGCTCGCCCTGTTCGCCTTCAGTTTCAATCTCTGGCTCAACCGCTACCGCTCGAGGCTCACCGGTCCGCTGTCGCTCCTCCTGCTGATCGCCCTGGTCCTGTCGACATCGACCACCGCGTATGTCGGGTCGGCGATCTACCTCGCCATCGTCTACGGCGCGAACGTCGCGCGGCTCATCGCCGGTCGGGCCGGAGCGCGGCGAGCGGCCTTCCTCGGCCTCGGGCCGATAGTCCTGGCAGTCCTGGTACTCGGGGTCGCGCACACCCAGCAGGCCTCCGCCTATCTCGCGGGCCTGCTCGACCAGATCGTGTTCAACAAGGGGGTCTCGGAATCCGCACTGGAGCGAGGGAACTGGAACAGCCAGGCGATGGTCAACTTCTTCGACAGTTACGGGCTCGGCATCGGCGTGGGCAGCACCCGTGCCTCGAGCTTTGCGATCGCAGCCCTCGCGAGCATCGGAGTGCCCGGTACGGCCGCCTATCTGTGCTTCATCGCCAGCACGATCGTGGCGCCATGGCGCGAAGCCGATGTCGAGGCGTTCGCGGTCCGGAGCGCGGCCGGTTCCGCCTGCCTGGCCATGGTGACCGCCGCCTGCATCGCCGGAACGACGATCGATCTCGGCCTGGTCTTCTACGTGCTCGCGGCGGTCGCGGCCGCGCCGCTGGCCGAGGAGCTCCGGGACCCGACGGCGGCTGCGGCGGGTGCGAAGCCGAGCCCGCTGCCCGCCCTCGCCTGAGCGCGTCGCACCGTCTGCCAGGAGGATCCCATGACTGACCGGAAGACCGGCCCTGCCCCGACGGCCCGGCTCACGCAGATCCGGTCCTGGGCCGCGGCCGCCCTAGGCCTGCTCGCGGGCCTCGCGGCCCTGCCGGTCACCGCCCGCACCGAGGCCCCCGACATCGCGGCCGTACGGGCGGCCGACGTCCTCGACTTCCTCGGCGTCAACACGCATATCGCCTACACGGACAGCCGCTACGCCGATGCCGAGAAGGTCATCGACGCCCTCCGCTTCCTCCGCATCAAGCAGGTGCGAGACAGCATCCCGAACCCCGCGATCCCCGGCAACGGCTGGTACAACTATCCCACGGTCGCTCAGGCGGGCATCCGCTTCAACTTCCTGGCAGGCAGCGGCGAGGTCGACCTGAAGGATGCCGTCGCGCGGCTCGAGCAGTTCGAGCAGCGGACCCCCGGGGCGATCCTCTCCGTGGAGGGCCCCAACGAGTACAACAACTGGCCGTTTCCGTTCAACGGCAAGACGGGAAACGAGGCCGCCGTCGAGTTCCAGAACGCTCTCGACGCAGGCTTGCGCAAGAGCCCGCTCCTGAAGCACATCCCGATGTACAATCTGACGACCTGGCCGCCCGCCTTCGGGCGCTACGACCAGCTCACGATTCACGCCTACCCCAAGGGCGGCGAGCAGCCGCGCGCGGCAATCGACCAGGACATCGAGAAATTCTCCCATGACGGCCGCTTCTTTCCGGCCTCGCTCACCGAGATCGGATACTACACACTGCAAAAGCGGATCGGCTGGGGCGGCGTCGACGCGCTTACCCAGGCCCGCCTGACGCTGAACACCGTCCTGCTGACCAAGCAGATGGGGTTTTCCTCGATCTACCTCTACGAATTGTTCGACGCCTATCCGGATCCGGACGAGACGGAGGTCGAACGGCATTTCGGGTTGTTCACCGCCGACTACGCACCGAAGCCGGCTGCGGAGGCGCTCAGACGGCTCACGGGGGCCCTCGACGATCAAGGCGAGGGTGCGCGCTCCTTCACACCCGAGATCGTGCGTGTCGGCCTTGATGTCGCGGAGGCGAACCTCCTCGTCTGCCAGAGGTCGTCGGGCGAATTCGTGCTCGGGCTTGCGGATGAGCGGCCGGTCTGGGATCCGGAGACGCTCGCGCCCCTGGCAGTCCCGAATCGTCCGGTGCGGGTCTCGCTCGACCGTCCGCGCCTGGTCGTCTCAGCCACCGATGCGATCACCGGCGAGGCATTGCCGGTGCCGGATGGCCCGGTCAACGAGATCCCGGTCACGTTGCGCGGCAACGCGGTCCTCCTCGTCGTGAAATAGGCGAGGTCAGGTTATTCCTGACGTCGCGGCCGAAAGCCCGTGTTACGGCGCTGCCGCCGCCTCATCTACATTCGGCCGGCTCCGACCCGAAGACGATCGGGACATCGGGCGCCGAACATGCCTGCACGAGCATGCGCGGTGACGGCAGCTCTGGGTTTCGATGAACGGTGGCCGTCGCGGGTATGTGACGGACCCTGATCGCTCCGTCGCGGAGGCTGGGTCGCAGGCCGGACGCCCCACCGTTTGCGTAACCCAGACGTCCGTCCTGCCACAGCGACGGCGAAGCGATCGCCGGGCGATCGACCTTGGGAAATCTCGAGACAATCCGCGAGGCACGCGCGTCATGAACCTGAAGCGATTAACGGCGCGGAACGTCCACATTCCTCGCGGGGCGGTGCCGGTCGTCGTGCCGGTGCGCAACGAGATCGGCCTCCTTCCGCATTTCCTGCGCCATTACCGGCAGCTCGGCGCCGCCGCCTTCCTGTTCATCGACAACGGCTCGACCGACGGGAGCGTCGAGTACCTGAGCGAGCAGGAGGATTGCCACTTGTTCCAGTGCCTCGATTCGTACCGCGACGCCCGGTACGGCATGGCCTGGGTGACCCGCATCCTCCAGGAGCATTGCGAGGATAGGTGGTGCGTGGTCGTCGATTGCGACGAGCACCTCGTCTACCGGAACTGTGAGACGATCGATCTCGGCCGTTTCTGCGCCGAGATGCAGGCCAGGGGAGCCGACGTCGTCGCGGGTGCGATGATCGACATGTACCCGGGGGGCGACTACCTCTCGGTTGGCCTGTCCGCCGGGGACACCATCACCGAGGTCATGGCCCATTTCGACGCCGACTACGTGTTTCGCCCATGGCCGCGGCGGCCCTGGGACGTGCCTTCGACGAGATTCAAGCTCCAGGTCATCGGGGGCCCTCGCCTGCGCCTGCTGTCGAACCTCGACAGGGAACGCCGCCGCGGCGCCCTCCACTCCACCCTGTGCAATCAGGTCGACCGTTTCATCGACCGGATCCCGCTCGCCTGGGTCAGGGCCGTCGCGACGTATTGGCCCCGCGAGTTGCCGGCGCAGCAGAAGCACCCCATCAGCTATGTCCGCAAGGGCTTCGTCTTCCATGACGGGCATTGCAACTCGAATGGCGCCCTCGCCGACGAGTCGGTCGCGCTGCTGCATTTCAAGCTGTGCGAGGAGATCCACAAGCGCCTCAACCAGCCGACGCTGCTGGAGAACCACTACCGGCGCGGCTTGTCCTACGAGCAGCTGCGGCAATCCGTCCTGAAGTGGGGCGACCGGCCGCTGACCTATGCGGGAAGTCGGCGCTTCAGAACCTCGCGCGATCTCGCCGATCTCGGCCTGATCGGAGCGGCCGTCCCGCGGCTGTGGACGACGCCCGGTGTGGGCGAGGTGGTCACCCCACTCGCCGCGTCCCCGGAGCCCCAGGCCGACATCGCCTTCGCCTCCGCAGCCCAACTCGCCACGGGCCGGGACTGATGCTCGCGTCGATCAATGCCAGCCGGGCCTCGGCCTGGTCCTTCGCCGCGCGTCTCGTCGCCCAGCTGTCGAGCCTGCTGCTGCTGCTCGTCGCGGCACGGAGCTTGACCCCCGTGGACCTCGGCATCTTCGCCCTCGCCTCGGCGACGGCGATGCTGATCTCGCGCCTCGCCGAGGCCGGCTGGACCCAGTACGTCATGGCCTGGGAAGATCTCGGGCGGCCGCCCGCGACGGTGTTCTGGACCGGTCTCGGGGTGGCGCTCCTGGGCGGCCTTGCCGGCGTGGCGGGCGGCATGTCCTTCGTGTGGTTGGGCGGAAACGGGCCCTACGGCGAGCTGCTCGCAGGGCTCTCGCTGCTGATTCCGCTCGGAGCGGTGACGGCGCTCCAGTACGGCATCCTGGTTCGCGAGGGCCGCATCGGAACGATCGCGGCCATCACCATAGCCAGCGACGCTCTCGCTCTCGTGGCCGGCATCGGGTCGCTGCTCGCCGGCGGCGGTGTGACGGCCTTGTTGATGAGCCGGGCGGTGATGAACGTGGTCGCCCTGCTGGGATCCCTCGCCGCGGCTGCCTGGCTTCCGCGCTTCTCGTTCAACGGGCGAACCAGTGCCGGGGCGCTTCGCTTCGTGGCACGCCTGACGGCGACGCAGGTCATCGAGTTCGTGAGGAGCTATGGGGCGGAGTTCGTCCTCGCCCTGTTCCTGGGCACCGCCGAGGTCGCGATCTACCGGCTCTCCTCGCGCGTCGTGGGTGCGATCGGCGAACTGTTCTCGGAACCGCTCAGGATGCTCTCGTGGGCTTCCCTGTCCCGCTCGCGCGCCGGCGCAGAGACCGCCGGATGGCGCCCGCGCCTGGAAGGCGAGCGGATCGTGTTCGGAACGGCCCTGCTTGCCTTGCCAGCCTTCATCGGCCTGGCCCTCGTCTCCGGGAGCCTGGTTCAGGTGCTGCTCGGCGACGGCTGGACCGCGGCAGCCCCGGTGATCGCGATCCTGGCGATCGGGCGCCTGCTGTCGCTGCCGGCTGTGCTCGTCGAGCCGATGCTGGTCCTGGTCGGACAAGTCCGGTTGCTGCCGGTCATCACGACTCTGGCCTCGACGATCGGCCTGATCCTCCTGCTGGTGCTCGCCCCCTACGGTCCGGTCGGCGCGGCGAGCGCCCAGCTGCTCTCGGCCGTGGCGACACTCCCGATCGTGATCTGGGCGCAGACCCACTACGCCGAAGTGAGCTGGCAGCGCATCGCGCAGGACCTGAAAGCTGCCGCGCTCGCGGTGACGGCTCTCGCCATCGGCGTCGTCGCCGTGTCGTGGAAGGCCGACCAATGGCACCTGTCGTCATGGCTGTCCCTGACGGCCTGCATCGTCGTCGGAGGCGCGATCTACGGCTCGCTGATCGCGATGTCCTACCGCACGTTCTGCCGCATGCTCATGGGGGCGCTGCTGAGACCGTGACACGGATCTAAATAGACACTGGCTCTGATACCGTCGCGCCTTCATCGACGTGTTCGATGCGAAGGCGTTCGGCGCACCAGCGCCGGCGCCCATTCGGGCTTGCCTGGCGCCGTCGAACGAACCCGTCGGAGGCGCTACGGTATGGAGGCAGTACGCGGATGATCGCTTCGGACACCGCATCAGCGAGCCCGCGCGGCGCCTGAGCGAAGCCAGCTTCCGCATCGTGAAGCGGTCAATCGAAAGCCGTATGAAATAGTCGAAGCCAGCCCACACAGCTGCCATGCCGGCCGTCACGCCTGAAAACCCCCTGGCGCCGACGCCCGTTCCGGTTTGCCTTGCCCGTCCGAAGGAGCCCGTTCGAAGGCGCTGCGGTATAGCGGACGGCTTCTGTGGCGGATGAGCGTCCGTCCTCGCGGGCCAAGCGGCGAAAGCGGGCCCTCCCGGCAGAGGCTCGCTCGTCCCCTCATCGGCGTGGCAGCAGGACGAAGCCACGCTCGGCCTCGTGAAGCGTTACCACTTTCGAGGCGATGCCGTGGTCAGCCGCCACCTTCGCCGCGCGCTCGCCCGCGCAGCACTCGTCGACATAGGAACGGTTCGTGCTGTTATACCCTCGCGCCTTCGCGTCGACGTGTCGATGCGAAGGCGACCGGCGCATCAGCGCCGGCGCCCGTTCGGGCTTGCCTGGCACCTTCTAACGCGTCCGTTCGAAGGTGCGGCGGTATTACCGGTGCCTCCTGCCCGGCCTCCGCCAGCTCGGACACGGTGGAGCAGCCATCGGCATCGGCGGGCATCGCGCGGCACGCCACGCCGGAACGAACCAGATGGCGCAGCCCGTCGAACACCTCGCGCAGGCGATGCCTGCGCTGCAGCATCGGGCAGAGCGCGACCAGTGCCCATTCTTCATCGCCGACATCGGATGGGGAGGCGTGGCGGGACCGCATCACTCCAAACTGCCCCACCTCGAGGTCCGATACAGCCTCAAGACGTAACTATCATATGTTATTCTTTCGATCGCGCCCTACGACTCAACGAACAACCGGATGCTGATCTAAAAAAATTTGATATGAGCGATTCTTGCTGAGTTGCTGTCGTGAGACAGCGGCAGTGATCTCGGCATAATCTCGTATATCGACCCAATATACATGAATCATTAAAATAATGACACGATTTTTTACATAAATGAGTGCAGGCTTGTGATAAAAACCCGCACTGGAAGCCATTTATGATCGCTAAGATATGGGGCAAATTCCCATATATCGATTTGCTGGGGATTTCAGTAAATCAATCATATGAAATATATCGATTACTTGCTGATTTATATTCACTGACTGCCCTAGCGTGTTAGCGCTATTGTTGAACGAGCCAACTGAGATAAGGCGCGATCATCCCGGCATATTCATGAATAGTCGGACTTTTTCGGTGCAATCTTATTGCATAACTTGCTTTGGGGTCCGAAAAAATCAGCTGTCTGCATGCATATGACAGGACAATATGCTGGTGACCACTCGATCGTTTCATGCTTTTATAACCCTCAAGGAGCAGCGCATTGACTCAGGTCGCACATACTCCTTTTGGATGAAGCGATCTGAATCAACGCGGTAATGAGCATCCGGCATTTGGGAGGGTGACGACCGAGGGCAACCGATCCGTCGTCGTTTCTAGATTTCGGAGCTGACCATGTCGTATTCAGAACATTGTGAGCCAGTCGCCGGAGCACTCGTCAGTTCACAATCGCACGGCCATCAGCTGATCTCTCGGATGCGTGGCGTTAGGAAGATCACCTCGGACTTCGTCATCCGGTTGCAGGATGCGAGCCCCATCCAGTACGTGCGGTCCTTGGGCCACCGGAGGCAGCATCGCTCCTCGGCCTCGTCGCACGTGCGATGGAACCCCACTGTCCGCGACCGCGATGCGGCCTGGACTCTCCTGGAGCAGGCTCGTCAGGAGGAGCGGCTGCGCCTGGCCCGTGACCTCCACGACCAGACCGGGCAGCAGATCGCTTGCATCAAGCTCGGCCTACACATCCTGAAGCAAGATCTGGCGCCGGCGGAAGCCAGCAAGATCGGCGCGCTGACCGAACTCGTCGACGAGCTGGCGCACGATATTGGCCGCGCCATCGCGGATCTGCGGCCGCCTGGCCTCGATTGCTTCGGTCTGGTCCCGACGCTTCAGATGCTCTTCGAGGACTGGGCCAGGCAGAGCGGCGTCACGGTCGAGTTCAAGGTCGACGTGCCATGCCTGCCTTCGCTCCAGCCTGATCTCGAAGTGACCCTCTATCGTGTGGCGCAGGAAGCCCTGACCAACATCATGAGGCATGCGGGAGATGCAACTTATGTTAGGTGTTATATCCATCATACAAAATCAGAGTTGTATATGTCAATCCGGGATGACGGTGCGGGGTTCGACCGCACCACACGTCCCTCTCCCGCGAGACGGAGGGGCTGGGGGATTGAGGGCATGCGGGAACGGGTCGCGCGCGTCGGTGGCAAGCTGCTGATCGACTCGGCGCCGGCCGCCGGCACATGGGTTCAGGTCATAGTCCCAGTGCGGAGTGCAGCATGATGAATTCGGACTCGCGAACCAAGTCCCGGATCCTGATCGCCGACGACCATCCTATGTTCCTCGCCGGCATCCGCATGCTTCTGACGAGCGCGGCGGACATCGAGATCGTCGGTGAGGCCAATACCGGCAGCCGCGCCCTGCGCCTGATTTCGGAGACGCGGCCCGACATCGCGGTCCTCGACATCTCGATGCCGGAGATGCACGGGATCGCGGTGACGAAGCGGCTCATGGCCGAGGCGGTGTCGACACATGTCGTGCTGCTGAGCGCGCACGACGATCCCACCTACGTTCGCCAAGCCCTCGGCGCCGGCGCGCGGGGCTACGTCCTCAAGAACTCGGCTGGCGACAACCTGATACAGGCGATCAGAGCCGTGAGCAGCAGCGGACTCTATCTCGATCCCGCCATCGCGGAACGGTGCCTGCCGGCGAGCGATCTCGCCGGTTCGCGCATGAATGGCACCGGCGAACGCGGTGCCCTCCCGCTCACCGACCGGGAACGAGACGTCATCCGCCTCATCGCCCTCGGCTTCACCAACAAGGAAGTCGCAGCCAAGCTCGGCGTGACGACGAAGTCGGTCGAAACTTACAAGACCCGGGCGAGCGAAAAGCTCGACCTCCGTTCGCGGTCCAAGATCGTCCAGTATGCGATCCTGCAAGGATGGTATCACAACGCACTGTAGGCGGCCGGCGAGGCCCGGCTGCGCGATCCGTACGCGACTTCAGCGCCCGGGATGGTTGGTGCGGCGGGCGACGATCGGCGGGTCCGACCGGGGCTTCTCGGTCTGCGCCTGGACCGCGGGATCGGGAGTTGACGCTCGGAAGCGTTCTCGTATGGCCCGCAGAATGACGCCGATGCCGTAGCCCACCTGAACTGCAACGATCGCCACGACGACGTTGGCGGCAGTCGAGGACGGGCCGACGATGCCGACGAGGCTCAGCCCCGCGCCGAAGACGAGCGCCACGATCACAGCACAGAGCACCGCCAGCAGGGCCGGCAGCCGCGCGAATGTCCCGAGCAAGGTGCCCGCGGCCAAGAGGCAGATTGCGTAGGGCACCATCTCGAACTCCAGATCCGTGGCCTGCCTGGACTGATGCGATCCTCAGATGCTCGCTTCCAACGACGGCATCGGCCCAAAGATCCGTTCCGGAACCGAACGATTCCGGAACGCGCCGGATCAGCGCAGCGATCCCCGAGTCACGAGCGCTCGTGTGCGGAAAAACCTGACAATTCCATCAATATTCTTACGCCGTGATTGGCATCCCCGACTCCTCAATCAGCTTAGAGTTAGATAATTAAGAAATCATTAAGGCAAGCTTTGGCCCCCTGAGGAATAGCTGCTGCCCAGTCGTTCGAACCCCTCGTCCGTGGCAGCTCAGTCCGGCTGTGGCGGCGTCCCTCCTTGGCTTGCCTGATTGCCCTGTTGCTTGGTGCTCGATCCCGATGGGAGGTGTCATGCTTATCGAACGTTCCGCAGAAGCGACGGCGATACCGCTGAACGACGTTGCCCGCGACCACGCCCTCAGGGCCCCGGCACTCAGCCGCGCGAAGCGGACGCTGGACATCGTCGCCGCTGGCGGCGCGCTTGCCATGTTCGGCATACTCCTCGGGATCATCGCTCTCGCCATCCTGATCATGGAGGGCCGGCCGATTCTCATCCGCCATCGCCGCATCGGCCGGAATGGCGTCAGCTTCCCGTGCTTCAAGTTCCGCACCATGGTGCGGGATGCCGATGCGGCGCTGTCCCGGTATCTCGCCAGCCATCCCGAGGCGTCGGCCGAGTGGCGGGAGACCCACAAGCTGAAGCGCGATCCCCGCGTGACGCCGCTGGGCCGCGTCCTGCGGGACACCAGCCTCGACGAACTGCCGCAGCTCTTCAACATACTGCGTGGCGAGATGAGCCTCGTCGGTCCCCGTCCGATCGTCGCCGACGAGATCAAGCGCTACGGGATCGCCTTCGCGGATTACAAGGCGGTGCGCCCGGGCCTGACCGGCCTCTGGCAATGCAGTGGCCGCAACGACGTCAGCTACGAGCAGCGCGTGCAGATGGACTCTCAGTATGTCAGATCCTGGTCGCTCTACAGCGATCTGGCAATCATCGTCAAGACAGTGCCGGCTGTGATTAAATCTCGCGGCGTATATTGAAATAGAAATACAATCTCTGCCAATCGATTTTCAACTGTGTCGTCATATTGTGACGACACGTCTTTCGCTGTCGTCTGACGAGGACGGATGATGCTGCGCGTTGACCCTGCGCGACTGCCGATGCCCCCGTCCGGGGCGGGGTCGCCAGCTCCACCAATCACTCTGCGGTCGTTCGGAGGCGTACTGCGGCAATCTTGGCCCATCATCGCCGCCTGCATTGTGCTCTGCGTCGCAGGTGCGGCCTCGTTCGTCATGCTGAGCGTACCGGTCTACTCGGCGGCGACGCAGCTCCTGATCGAGCCTCAGCGGCAACAGCAATTGCTGTCCTTCGAAGCGGGCATGCTGGATCTCACGCTCGACAATGCTCAGGTCGAGAGTCAGATCGAATTGCTGCGCTCCGAACGGATCACCTCGGCCGTGGTCAAGGCTCTCGGCCTGAGCGAGGATCCTGAGTTCCAGCGCGAAGACGGCTGGCTCAGCTGGCTGCGCGGCTCGCCGGAGACGCCCGCCAGGGACGCCGAATCCGAGCGCGTGCGGGTGGCGACCGCGATCCTGACCCGCCGCGTCGGCGTACGGCGGGTCGGCCAGTCCTACGTCATCGAGATCACGGCGCAGGCCTTCCGACCCGAGCGCGCGGCCGAGGTCGCCAACGCGTACACGGACGCGTACATGCGCGATCAGTTCGACGCCAAGGCCCGGGTCGCCCGCAGCGGCGCCGACTGGCTCCAAGCGCGGATCAGCGACCTGCGCGTGGAGCTGAATGGGAGCGCCCGGGCCGTCGAGGACTTCAAGATCCGGAACGATCTGGCGAGCGGGCATAGCGGCCTGCTCGTCGAGCAGCAGCTGAGCGAGATGAACAGCCAACTCGTGACGGCACGGGCGCAGACGACCCAGGCCTCCGCGCGGCTCGCTCGCATCCAGGCCGTGCTCCAGGCCGGGACCAGCACCGCGGCGGTAGCCGAGATCCTGAACAACCAGGTGATGACCAACCTGCGACAGCGGCAGCAGGATGCCGCCCAGCGGGAGGCCGAGGCCCGCGAGCGCTACGGCCCGGAACACAGCTCGGTCGTGGCAGCGCGGGGCGAGGTGGAGCAGGCGGAGCGCGACGTCGCGACGGAGGTCCGGCGCATCGCGCAGATCTACCTGAGCGACCACGACATCGCGGTGAGCCGCGAGCGCGGCATCGAGTTACGGATCCGGCAGCTCATCGCCGAGGCCGATCGCCGCCGTCTGGCCCGCGTGACGCTGTCCGAGTTGGAGGCACAGGCTCAGAGCTACCGCAGGATGTACCAGAACCTTCTCGAGAAGCTGTCGGAGACGGTCCAGAAGGAGACGCTGCCGGTGACGAGCGCTCGGGTCATCGCTCCGGCGACGACTCCGCTCGACAAGAGCAGCCCGCGCGGAAAGCTCACGCTCGCCCTGGGCACGGCGGTCGGCCTGCTCCTGGGCGTCGCGATCAGCACGGTCCGCTACACCCTCGACCAGACGGTGCGCAGCAGCGCCGACCTTCAGCGGGTCCCGGGCCTGTCCTGCCTCGCCCTGCTCCCGGCGGTTGGCAAGCGCCTCCGGGGGCGCGCAAAGCCCCTGGGGCTGGAGGCGATCGACGCACCCTTCTCGGGTTATACCCGAGCGCTCCGAGGGGTGAAGATCGCCCTCGACATCGCGAGGGAAGGACGCACGGTCGGGACGCTGGGCATCACGTCCGTGTCCAGCGGCGAGGGCAAGACCAGCGTCGCCCTCAACCTGGCATGCCTATCGGCGCAAGCGAACTGCCGCACGCTCCTCATCGATGCGGATTTCCTCGACTGCTCCCTCACCCGGATGCTGGCGCCCGGCGCGACGGAGGGGCTTCTCGAAATGCTCGCCGACGGGCGCGACACGATTCTCCCGACCCGGGTTCCAAACCTCGACATTCTGCCCGCGGTGTTCAGCGCCCGGCCGGCGCAGTCGAGCGACATCCTTCGCTCCAAGCAGATGCACGAGGTGTTGAACCGGGTGGCGGGAACCTACGACCTGGTCGTGCTGGACCTGAGCGCCATGCAGGCGACGACGGATGCACGGGCGATCGGCCGGATTCTCGACGGCATGATCCTTGTGGCCACCTGGGGCGAAACGGAGCGCGACAGTGTCGAGATGGCGGCCATCACGCTCGAGGCGGCGTACTGCCGGCTCCTCGGCGTCGTCCTGAACAAGGTGCGCGACGGCGGGGCGGTCGCTCGCGCGGTTTGAGCGTCATCCCCGACGGACCATCCGGCCCGGCCAGATGCGGCGATGCGGAGGCGGGATCGCCGGCAGGCCGGCTCGACCGCCGCTCTGCCGGCAAGGGGGCAGCCCCACGCCACCGCGCCGGGACAGTCGGGTCGACACCACCGCGGACCGCAAGTCCAGCCATGAACCCCCCGAGACGGCGAGGCTCGATGAACCTCCTTCTCACTCGATGCAGTCCCGATCAAGGCGCGACGCCCGATCAAGGCGCGACGAGAGCCACGCAGGCATCGGCGAGGGCCCGCCGCGGCAGGATCCAAGGCCTCGCCCGATTCTCCGATCCTGCCGCCGGCGCGTCGGACGGTTCTCGACGGAGCGCACCCGTGGATCGCTGCGAAACCGCGTCGCGTCGCCTCGATCGGCTTCGCTCGCGTGCGCGCAGAGCAGAGCGCCGCGCCGCGCGAGCTCTCGGGCGGGCTCTCGGGATGGAGCATCCGAAAGCCGCGTCAGCCGCCCCGTCCCACGACCGCGGAGGTTCTATCGGCTTCCGCCTGACTCCGCTGCGGCGCATCCTCGATGAGTGGTCCTTCCACCTTCAGCACGTCGCCGGGCTGGACCGTGTCCGTTTCGCCGGCGGCGATCTCCCGGATGCCGTCGGCCTCCCGTCGCACAAGCGCGTAGGTGGCCGGACGGCGTTCGGCGATCCGGCGGGCCAGGATCGCCTGCGGGACGGTGACCTCGCTGTCGGTCAGCAGAGCGCGCATCGTGTCCACCTTCTCTTGCAGCTTGGCGAGCTTCGTCTGCGTCTCGCGAAGATCGGTCAGCACCGTGCTCTGGCGCTGGTTGCGCAGGTCCAGGATCGTCCGGTCGTTGCGGCTGATGTCCTGGCGCGACCGGGAGATCGCCAGCGCGATGTCGAGGCGGGCGCTCTCCATCTGGGCGACGGTCTGCTCGAGGGCGAGCTGGCGCGGGCTGATCGCCAGGCCCCGCTGCATCAGCGAGTTGATGTTGTCGAGCTCCTTGCGCGCGAGACCGAGCTGGCGGTCTTGCGAGACGGCCTTCTCCTGCAGAGTGCTGATCTCGGCATCGATCAGGATCTTGGACTGCGTCAGCGCGTCGATCTGCGAGCGCAGGGCCGTGCGCCGGGCATCGAACAGCGCCTCCTCCTCGCGGATGGCATCGGCGACGGCCGGGATCCCTTTGCGCTCGGTCACCGCCTCGGGGAAGGCGATCGCGGCGTCCCCGCGCGTTTCCGCCTGCAGCCGGGCGCGGCGCGCCAGCAGGGCGCTACGCTCGATCATGAGATCGCGCAGTTCGCCTCGGGCATTGATGACCTCGCGGGCGAGGCGTTGTCCGCCCACGGGCGTCTCGCGGTAGAAGCCGCCGGCCAGGCTGACGGCCTGAAGCACAGTGAGCCGGGGGCGGTAGGGATAGGCTCCGGGCTTGTCCACCTGTCCCACGACGAAGAACGGCCGGAACTGGGCGACCTCCACCGACGCGTCGGGCCGCGACACGAGGCCGACCCTCTGCTGGAGCTTTTCGCCGATGAGGTTGGCCAGCTCGCTCGTCGTCATCCCGCCCGCGGTGACTTCGCCGACGAGGGGCAGCGCCAGCCTGCCTCCGGCGTCAACGAGGAACTCTCCGGTCAGCGCCTCCCATTCGTAGCTCTCGCCGCGAGCCGCACGCCACTCGGTGACCTTGAGGCGGACGCGGTCTTCGGGGCCGAGGCGATACACGTCGGGCGCCGCAGCCACCGGACCAGCCAGCCCGCTCACGATCACCGCCGCACACAGAAGGGAATGTCGGAACATGGCAGATCTCGCTTCTCGTTGCCGCACCGATAGCACGCAGGGATCATCTCATTCGTGGTATCAGCGGAATATGGGGTAATGTCAATCCAACTATTGTGAATTTGTCTGTTTTATGTTTTACTTGTGAGGCAATAAGCGCTCGTCACGCTGTGGAGTGCGGACAATGACTGTTGCAATGTTTATCAGGAACAGCAGAAGCAGGTCGAAATCGGCCTGGTCTCACCTCGCGTCTGAGGTGGCGGGCGCGGCGGGCGCGGCGCTCGGCTATGTCTGGGTCTACGGGCTCCTGGGCGGAATCACGCTGATCGACTGGTTCCATCGCCTGCGCCACGCCGGCAGCTTCCGGACGAACCCGTCGGACGGGCCGGATCTTCGCGCCGATGCGCGGACCGGGGACCGGCGGCGCGCCCTGCGGATCGCGGTCGGGATCGCGACCGCTGGGCGTCCTGCCATTGCCCGGGAGACGCTCCGGCGCCTCCGCCTCCAGACCCGGCAGCCTGACATCGTGGTCGCGGCGGTGCCGACGCTGGCCGATCTCGATCTCGCCCCGGACGAGGCGGATCCACTCGTCCTCGTGGGGGACCGTGGGCTGACGCGGCAGCGGAACGCGATCCTGGCGGCCGTGGACGATGCCGACCTCGTCTGCTTCTTCGACGACGATTTCGTCCCGGCCCCGACCTACCTGGAGTCCATGGAGCACGCCTTCCTGGCGAATCCAGACCTCGTCGGCGCGACGGGGGTCGTCGTGGCGGACGGCATCACCGGTGCGGGCTATGCCGTCGAGGACGCTGAGCGCTTCCTCGAGGGCCGGATCGGTGCGGCTGCCTCGATCCCGGTCTACAATGCCTATGGCTGCAACATGACGTTCCGCGTCTCGGCGATCCGCGCCGGCGGCTTGGAGTTCGACGAGGCTCTGCCGGCTTACGGCTGGCTGGAGGATGTCGACTTCAGTCGCCGCATCGCGCGCTTCGGGCACCTGGAGCGGATTGGGCCGGCAGTCGGCGTGCATCTCGGGGTGAAGGGCGGCCGGCAATCCGGCCGGCGTTTCGGCTACTCCCAGATCGCCAATCCGCTCTACCTCGTCGGCAAGGGCAGCTTCGCCTGGCCACGCGCGGCTTGGCTCATGGCGCGCAACATCGCCATGAACCTGGTGCGCTCCCTCCGGCCCGAGCCCCACATCGATCGCCGCGGTCGGGTCGCCGGCAACGTGCGCGCCCTCGCCGACCTCGTGCGCGGCCGGCTGCATCCCACCCATATCGTCCGCCTTCCCTGAGGCGGCTGTTCACCCGACGAGGATCCGCTGATGATCGACAGGGTGGTTGTTCTGAGCGACGACGCCGTCGAGAGCGGCGGGGCGGCTGGGATCGCCCTGCGCTCCGTGCGATTGCTGGCCGGGCGCGACATTCCGGTGACGATCCTCAACGGGAGTGCTGAGCCCGACGGCGCGGAGCGATGGCGGGCCTTGCCCAGGGTCGAGCTCCACTCCCTCGGCGGCCTCAGCCTGATGCAGGGAGGGCGCGGAGCGGCCGCGGCCCGGGGGGTGTTCAGCCTGCCGGCCCTGCGCTTCGTCGCCGAATGGATCCGGGCCAACGACACGCCCGGCACGGTCTACCACCTGCACAACTGGCACAAGGTGCTCTCTCCTTCGGTCTTCCGTCCCCTCGGCAGCGTGGCGGAGCGGCTGGTGATGACGGCGCACGATTACTTTCTGGTGTGCCCGAACGGCGGCCAGTTCGATTTTCAAGCCGGGACGTCCTGCGATCGCGTGCCGCTCTCAGGGGCTTGCCTGACGACGCAATGCGACCGGCGTCACTATGGCCACAAGCTCTGGCGCGTCGCGCGCCACGCCGTTCGGCAGGGCATGATCGACCTCGCCCGCTCACCCGCCACCGTGCTCGCGGTCCATGACGGAATGGTCCCGCTCCTCGTCCGGGGAGGCGTCGCCCACGACCGGGTAGCCGTGCTGCGCAATCCGGTCGTCCCCTGGCGAACGACGCGCGTCGAAGCCGAGCGCAACGGCGACGTCCTGTTCGTCGGCCGGCTGGAACGCGACAAGGGGGTCGACGTGGTTGCGGCTGCCGCCTGCAAGGCCGGCCTGCCGCTGACGATCATCGGTGACGGGCCACTCCGGGACGAACTCGCGCAGATCCATCCCGGAGCGCGGATCCTGGGCTGGCGCTCGCCGGAGGAGATCGCTGGCCTCGTCGGCACGGTGCGCTTCGCGGTCGTTCCGACCCGCTGGCGCGAGACGTTCGGGCTCGTGACCCTCGAGGCGATTGCGAGCGGGCTGCCGGTGCTCGTCTCACGGCACGCGCTCATCGCCCGAGAGGCGGAGGCCCTCGGCTGTGTGCAGGTCTGCGACCCCTACGACCCCGTCGCCCTCGCCGCCGCCATGAGTCGCCTCGCCCGGGACGACGACGCCGTGCGGCGGATGAGCGAGGCGGGGTTCGCCCGGTCCGCCATCCTCGCACCACGCCCGGAGGCCTGGTGCGACCAGCTCGTCGGCCTCTACGAGCGCGTGCTCGCACGCTCCCAGGAGGCCCACCAGGACCGCCCCCGTGCAGCACCCCGCCCGGCCGCGAGGCCTGGTCAGGAGCGGGCCAATCTTCCGGGATAACGGTCACGCAGGGTTTAGCTGTCCCAATTCGGTTTTTCCTGACATGTCTGCTCCGGTTTCTCGCCTATGCTCGGTTTCGGCAAAAATTTTTACCCCATGACACGAGAGATCGCTGGCGTGTCATCGTCATCACGATTGAATGCTGCTCGTGCCGGAGACCGGCGCGACGGCACCCGTTTATCCGCGAGGTTCGGATGCCGCAGGAATTGACGATCGTCGTACCAATGGCCGGGCTGGGCAGTCGCTTCAGCCAGGCAGGCTACGTCGATCCCAAGCCGCTCATCAGGATCCACGATGTCCCGATGATCCGGCTGGTCATCGAGAACCTGCGGCCGAGCCGGCCGCATCGCTTCGTGTTCGTGTGCCAGCGCAGTCACGTCGCGGCGTTCGGCTTGGCGGAGAGGTTCGCGCAATGGGCACCGGGCTGCGCGATCGTGCAGCTGGACGGTCTCACCGCCGGGGCGGCCTGCACCGTTCTGGCCGCGCGGGAGCATTTCGGCGACGGCGCGCTCATGATCGCCAACAGCGACCAGTACATCGACGCGCCGATCGACCGATACCTGGGCGTCCTCGACGAGGGCTATGACGGCGTTATCATGACGATGACGGCGAGTGACCCGAAATGGTCGTTCGTCGAGGTCGATGCGGACGGCCTCGTCCGGCGTGTGGTCGAGAAGGAGGTCATCTCCAACGAAGCCACGACGGGGATTTACAGCTTCGCCAAGTGCTCGGATTTCGTGCGGTCCGCGGAGGCGATGATCGGGGCCGACAGACGGGTCAATGGCGAGTTCTACGTCGCACCGGTCTACAACGAGATGATCGCCGGGGGCAGCCGCATCGCCATCAGCAGCGTGGGAACGGATCTCGCCGGTATGCACGGCCTCGGCACGCCCGCCGACCTCGATGCATTCCTGGCCTCCCCCGTCTCCCGCCGTTCGGTATCGGCCTGCCTCTCATGAACATCATCAGTCATCGCGGGCTGTGGCTCGACGGCGCGGAGAAGAACTCGGCCGCGGCATTCCTGCGAACGCGGGACCAGGGTTTCGGCACCGAGACCGATGTCCGCGACGCTGGCGGGCGGCTGGTGGTCTCGCACGACCCCCCCACCGGGCCGGCGATGCTCTGGCACGAGGCGGTCGCGCTGTTCTCGGGAACGGGCCTGCCCCTTGCGGTGAACGTCAAGGCGGATGGTCTCGCCGACATGCTGCGCGAGGCGTTCGCCGGTACCGACGTGTCGTGGTTCGCCTTCGACATGTCGGCGCCCGAGATGGTGCGCTACCGGCGGGCAGGACTGCCCTACTACACCCGGCACAGCGACGTCGAGCCGGACCCGATCCTCTACGACAAGGCACAAGGCGTCTGGCTCGACGCTTTCGACGGAGCCTGGTTCGACAACTCGCACGTCGAGCGCCACCTCCGGGCCGGCAAATCGGTTTGCGTCGTCTCGCCCGAACTGCACGGCCGCGATCCTGCCGGCCTGTGGGAACAACTGGCCCGGCTGCGGACCCAGCCGGCCCTGACGCTCTGCACCGACCAGCCCATCGCTGCCCGGGAGTACTTCGCGATATGATACGGGCCATCGTCTTCGACATGGACGGCGTCCTGATCGACGCCAGAGAGTGGCATTACGATGCCCTCAACCGCGCCCTCGGGCTCTTCGGCATGGAGATCAGCCGAGCCGACCACCTCACGACGTTCGACGGGCTTCCGACCCGGCGCAAGCTGGAGATCCTCAGCGTCACGACGGGCCTGCCGCACGCCTTGCATCGTTTCATCAACGACCTCAAGCAGGTCTACACCATGGAGATCCTCGCGGTCCGCTGCAAGCCGGTGTTCTCCCACCAATACGCGCTCGCGACGCTGAACGCGCGGGGCTACAGGCTGGCCGTCGCGTCGAACTCGGTCCGCCGGACCGTTGCGGCGATGATGGATCGGGCGCACCTTGCCGATTACATCGACGTCATGCTGTCGAATCAGGACGTGGGCCGGTCGAAGCCGGATCCGGAGATCTACCGCGCCGCGATGGAGCGGCTGGAAGTGCGCCCGGAAGAAACGCTCATTCTCGAGGACAACGATCACGGCATCCAGGCGGCGCGCGCCTCCGGCGCGCACGTCCTCGTCGTCCGCGACGTGAACGACGTGAATCTCGGGACGATAGACCGCCGGCTGGCTGAACTCGGAGGCCTTCCCCGATGAACATCCTCATCCTGGCCGCCGGGGACTACGCGGCGGAGCAGACCGAGCGCCGATTTCCGATCTGGATGTCGGAGGTCGACGGCGTTCTCGTCTTGGAGCGTCAGATCAGGGCGCTTCGCAAGGTCGGCGACGCCCGCTTCATCTTCGCTTTCCGGCAGGCTGATGCGGATGCGTTCTTTCTCGCCGACATCGTCGAGCAGGTGGCCCCCGGCAGCAAGGTCATCACGATCCGGCGGGAGACTGGCGGGGCAGCCTGCACGGCGCTGCTGGCAGCCGACGCCGTCGATATGGATGACGAGTTGATCGTGGCGAGCGCCACCGATCAGATCGACGTCGACATCGCCGACTGCATCGTCCGATTCCGGTCCCGGCGTGCCGACGCAGGCGTGCTGACTTTCCCGTCCCTGCATCCGCGCTATTCCTACGTGCGGATCGATGCGGAGGGCTGGGTCGTCGAGAGTGCCGAGAAGCGCCCGATCAGCCGGGCGGCCAGCGCCGGCCTCTACTGGTTTGCCCGCTCCCAGGACTTCTTCGATGCGGCCAGCGAGATGATCCTGAAGGACGCCCATGTCCATGGACGGTTCTACATCTGCCCCGCGCTGAACGAACTGGTGTTGCGGCACAAACGCATCGACGCCATTGGGATCGAGCAAGAACAATACCATCCCCTCAAGTCGGAGCGCGGGCTGACGAACTTGGCCGGCGGAACGGAGGCCTACGCATGAAGTCGGCGCGCCTCGAGGAGATGACGAAGGGCTGGATCGTCGGTGATTTCGTTCCCGCCGTCCTGAACAGTACAGCGATGGAAGTCGCCATCAAGCACTACCGGTGCGGCGATCGGGAGGCACTCCATCACCACAAGGTGGCGACCGAAGTGACGGCCATCGTATCGGGCCACGTCACGATGTGCGGACGGAATTGGGGGCCGGGCGACGTCATCACGATCGAGCCCGGCGAAGCGACGGCGTTCACGGCACTCACCGACGCGGTCACGGTCGTTGTGAAGGCACCTTCCGTCAAGGACGACAAGTTCTCGGGGGAGGTCCCTCCGCACGAGCGTTCGTCGACGCGCCTTTGATCCGGCTGGGGCGACCGGACCGAGGGCCGTATCGGCGGCTGCGCGGAGCGGAATGACGCTCCGCACCGATGATCGAGGCCGGGCCGCGATACATGGAGGCTTGGTGGCTCGAACGGCCGGAATGAGCATGAACGGATGCCGGCATCAGGAAAGGTGTTGCTGCATGGATCCAAAACTTGCCGTCATCGTTCCATGCTTCAACAATTCCGATACTATCGGCGAAGCCATCGGCAGCATCCTGTCGCAGGAATACGACAGGTTTGAACTACACGTCTGCGACAATGCCTCGGACGACGGGACGAGGGACATCATCGCAGCCATCACCGATCCTCGTCTCAGACCCGCCCTGCATGCGACGCGGGTGGCGCGCACTGACAACTGGAACCGGGCCTACGAGGCCGGTTTTTCGGCCGAGTATCTGGTCACGCTCCATGCTGACGACCGTCTCGCCCCTGGAGCACTCAGGAGCATCGCGACCGCGGCACGATCCGGCCCCGCCCTCATCCACGGTCTCTTCCGCCACCTCACTTACGAAGGCGGATCGATCGCCGGCGTGCGCTTTCCATTTCGCTACCACTGCACGGGCGACGACTTCCGCGAGTTGATCCTGCTCAACAACATGGTCGCGGTCCCTGGAGTGACGGTCCGCACCGATGTCTTCCGGGACGCCGGTGGGTGGGATCCCGCCTGGAGCTTTCTCCAGGATCTCGAGCTGTGGTGGCGCTGCTCAACCTATGGCGAGGTCATCTATCTCGCCACGCATCTTGGTGACCAGCGCATGACGAAGGTGCCGGATCCTGTGCCGCGCCATGCTGCAGAGCACCTGCGCTGGACCATAGAGAAGCTGAGCACGCTCGAAAGCCCTCGGCTGCGCCATGCCGCGATCGACGGCTTGGCGGACTACGTCGATAGACTCTCCCACGAGTTGGCCGACCGGGGGGACGTGCCGCCGCAATTGAGGGACTCCATCAGGGATGCCCGTGATTCCATTGCTCGCGGTCCTCGTCCCCGTCCTGGTGCGCGTCACCGTCAGCGGCGGCTTCGACTGCATCTCGCTCTTAGATCTTGGCTGAGATCAACGATAAATCCAAATTGAACATCTGGGGCAGGAAAAGATGACAAGTATTCGTTTTATATCTACGCGCGTCGATCGCGCTAGTCGCGTTATTTCATCGGTCATGCACCAACGTCGAAGTAAACTGCCACCATTGCGTCTTCTCGATGTCGGCGCCCTGTTTGGCCTTCAGCCCCGCTGGGAAATGTTGCGCAAGCTGGGTATCGTAACGCCTATTCTCTGCGAGCCGGACCGCGTCGAGGCTGCGCGGCTGCGCAAGGCTTACTTGGGCGCGACCGTGCTCGAATGTGCCCTGGGAGCCGAGGAAGGTTCGGCTACGCTCCATGTGGCTCGTGATCCCGGCAAATCATCGCTCCTGCGTCCGAACCTCGAGAGCATTGGCAGGTTCGAAGAGATCGCGGCTTGGCAAATCATCAAGGAATTCCAAGTCCCGGTGCGTCCTCTCGATGATGTTTTGGATCGTCTCGAGAAGCCAGACTTCATCAAGATCGATGTTCAGGGGTACGAGCTGGAAGTGCTCAAGGGCGCTGCCCGGACGCTCCATCATGTTGCCGCACTTGAGATCGAGACATCCGTCGTCCCACTGTACCACAACCAGCCAACTCACTCTGAGGTAACGGCATGGTTAATCGATCGCGGCTTTCATCCCGTCGCCACCAAGACAACTGGGACCTTTGGTGGCGAGGGTGTACGGGCGGTTGAATACGATTCATTTTTCGTCAATAATCATTTACTTTCTGATAAGAGGGACGGTTTGCAGATCTGGCTGACGACGAACAGGATACGCAGAGGTGGCAGCTGGGATCGCTACTAGTTGTCTCGGTATGTGTGCCAGTCGAACTGCCAAGTTAATTTATTTACGGATGAATAATCTATTGAAAAAGTAAATATATTGTCCTATATTATGGAATATATTAATAATATAAAACAGGATAACTTAGTCATCAACCCGCCTGTGCGCGGATGGCAGGGAGTGACTGTGATACGACGCTTCTGATTTGTATTGATGAAAAAACAAGCGTCCGTGCGCGATAAGGCACATGGACTTCAAGGGACTCGCTGAGGAACGGGGTCAAGGCCCGGTATTTGCGGTTCAGACAGCAATTGCATTGCTTGGTGAGCACGGCTTCGCTCCTCTGTGCCTGGTGGCTCTCGGTGACCAGCCGATCGGTGCCTCCAGGAGGGGCTGGTCAGCCCCCATCGGAGTGGTCCGCCCTGAAGTATGGCTTTGAGCCGACGGAGGACGGACGCGATGGGAACGAAGAAGCACAAGCCGGAAGAGGTGGTGACCAAGCTGCGGCAGGTGGACGTGCTGGTCTCGCAAGGCCAGAGCGTGGCGGATGCAATCCGCGCCATCGGCGTGTCGGAGGTCACCGACTATCGTTCGCGCAAGGAGTTCGGCGGGCTGAAGTCCGACCAGGTGCGCCGGATGAACGAGCTGGAGACTGAGAACCAGCGGCTGCGCAAGGCGATCGCGGATCTTACCCTCGACAAGCTGATCCTGCAGGAGGCCGCCCGGGGAAACTTCTGAGCCCCGCGCGCCGGCGCGCCTGCATCGAGCATGTCCAGACCGTACTGACGGTCTCCGAGCGCCGCGCCTGCCGCGCCTTCGGACAGCATCGCTCGACGCAGCGCAAGGTGCCGGGGGGAGAGACGACGAGGCGGCGCTCCGGGCTGACCTGATCGAGCTGGCGCGCCGGTACGGCCGCTACGGCTACCGCAAGATCGCCGCCCTGCTGCGGGCGGTAGGCTGGCTGGTCAACGACAAGCGGGTGGAGCGGCTCTGGCGGCAGGAGGGGCTGAAGGCGCAGGCCCGCCTGCCCAAGAAGGGCCGGTTGTGGGACGGGGATGGCTCCTGTGTCCGGCTGCGGCCCGAGCACCGCGATCATATCTGGTCCTACGACGTCGTCGAGGCGCGCACGCATGACGGGCGCAAGATCCGCATGCTGAACGTCAATGTCGAGGAAAGTCCCGTAGCCACTAAGGTGACGGTTAGACGTCCACGACAGCGTGCCGCACCCCGAGATCGTGCGACACTGCTGCTACGTGCAACCGGGAAAACGCCTGATAAATCAAAGTTCTGTGGTGACGTGCCCCGAACCCCCTCGTGAGCGCCACCGGCCGGATCTTCCCTCCATCGTTGATCGATCAAGATTGGTCGGCACGCCATCGTCGCGGTGCCGCGTCTTTCGCGCGATCCGGCCACCCTCCACCAAAGCGGTAGCGGACCTCCATCCCCTCGACGAAGGGATGCGCGCGTCGCCGTCGTCCCGGCTGTCCTCGACTGTATTGGCCTGCTAAGCATCGGTCATACCAATAATCAATGTTTGGCGAGAGACGTGATGCAGCGGATGGTCGTGCGCCTGCTGGTGTCGGCAGTATTGTGTCTGACGTTCGCGGCATCGGTCCGCCTCTTGTTCGAGGCGCTGTCTCCGCGTGTGCTGGCGTTGATGCCGATCGATGGCGCAACGGAAGTCTATCCCGGCCTGCCGATCGCGGTCGGTTTCTCCCACGACATGGTGCCGGAGACGATCGGGCCCGCGACGATCTCGCTGCGCGAGGATGGCAGTGCGGCTGTGCCGGTCGCGATCACCTACGATGTTCCCCAACGCGCCGCCCGTCTGGTCCCGCAGGCGCCGCTGCGGCCGGGCGCGACCTACCGGATCACGATCGGCGCCGGGAGCCGGCCGGAGAGCACCCTCGGGCTGTCCCTGAGGGAGCCGGCGGAGGGGCGCTTCACCGTGGCGCCGCCGCCGGAGCTGGCCGAGAGGCCCGGCGCGCCGGTCCTGCTCGCGGTCGGGCCGAAGAACCCCTTCGGCCCCTACTACGCCGAGATCCTGCGGGCGGAGGGGCTGAACCTGTTCTCGGTGGTCGCGACGCGGGACCTCACGCCGGAGCGCCTCGCCCGGGCTGCCCTGGTGCTGATGACCGAGACGCCGGACGAGGCCCTGGCCGCCCGGCTCTCCGACTGGGTGCAGGACGGCGGCAACCTGATCGCGATCCGGCCCGAGGGCGAGTGGCTGCCGCTGTTCGGCCTCGCCCTGGCCGGGGAGGCCCTCGACGAGCGCTACCTGCAGGTCGACGCGCAGATACCGTCCGTCCGGGGCATCGCCCGGCAGGCCATGCAGTTCCACGGCCCCGCGACCCGCTACGCCGCGGAAGGCGCGACGATCCTCGCCCGCCTCTCGACCGGGAGCGATGCCCTGCCCTGGCCGGCGGTCTCGCTGCACCGGGCCGGCCAGGGCCAGGCGGCCGCCTTCGCCTTCGATCTCGCCACTTCGGTGGTGCGCCTGCGCCAGGGCAACCCGGCCTTCGCCGGACAGGAGCGGGACGGGCTGCCGCCCCGGCGGCCGAACGACCTGTTCTTCCCGGACTACCTCGACCTCTCGCGGGTGGCGATCCCGCAGGCCGACGAGCAGCAGCGGCTGCTCGCCAACCTGATCGTGACGATGAGCGCCGAGCGCCTGCCGCTGCCGCGGGTCTGGTACCTGCCGGACGAGCGACGCGCCGCCCTCATCATGGCCGGCGACGACCACGCCACCCGCCGCGGCACCCTGGATTCCTACAAGCGCCTCGTCGCCGAGAGCCCGATCGACTGCCGGCCGGAGGCCTGGGACTGCGCGCGGGCGACCTCCTACGTCACGCCGGCGACGCGTCTGGCGCCGGAGCAGGCGCAAACCTATGCCGCCCTCGGCTTCGAGACGGGGATCCACGCCGATACCGGCTGCCGCGACGTCGACGGCGCGACGCTCGGCCTGGCGCTGAGCCGGCAGGTCGGCGGCATCGGGCAGAAGCTCGGCCTGCCGGCGCAGGAGACCCATCGCCTGCACTGCGTCACCTGGAACGGCTGGGCCGACACCGCCAAGATCGAGCGGGCGGCGGGGATCCGCCTCGACCTCGGCTACTATTACTGGCCCGGCTCGTGGATCCGGCGGCGGCCGGGCTTCATGAACGGCTCCGGCTTCCCGATGCGCTTCGCCGACCTCGACGGGCGGGTCCTCGACATCTACCAGGCCGCCAGCCATCTGGTGAACGAGAACGGCGTCGACCAGAGCACCGGCATCACCACCATGCTCGACCGGGCGCTCGGCCCCGAGCAGTTCTTCGGCGCCTTCGGCACCCATTACGACTACACCGACGGCTATTTCGACCACCTGGTCACCGCCGCCCGCGAGCGGGGCGTCGCGATGATCTCGGCGGCCCAGATGCTGCGCTGGCTCGACCGGCGGGAGGCGATCCGGTTCGAGTCCCTGGCCTGGAACGGGCACGACCTGACCTTCCGGGTCAAGCTCGCGGAGGGGCCGGAGCGGGTGACCGGGATGCTGCCGGTCTCGGCCCTGTCCCACCGCCTCGCGGCGATCACCCGCGGCAGCCAGCGGGTGCATTTCCGGACCGAGACCATCAAGGGGCTCGACTACGCCCTGTTCGACCTGGAAGCGGGCAGCTACGCGGTGTTCTACGACGAGAAGACCTCGTCGATGCCGCTCCCGGCCCGGCTGCCGTAAGGCTTGCGTTGGGGGCTGCGTCATTTGGGGGCGCGGCCCATTTGCCGATCCCGGGCGTTGGGCCGGGAACGCGCCCGGCATCCTGCGGCGCGCCCCTCCCTTCCTCGAGGCCCGACCCGATGGCTGCCGACACCAACGCCCTCTCCGACCGCGCCCTGTCGATCTTCGCCTTCGCGGCCTACCATCACCTGATCAGCGGCCAGCCGATCAGCTCGGTGGTGCGCCGGGACGGCAGCGGCCATCAGGCGGATCCGGAGGGCGCCGCCGAGGTCGAGCAGCGCGGCCTCGCCACCTTGAGCGACGACGAGATCACCTTCACCGAGCCGGGCGTCGCCTTCGTCGAGCGGACGGTCGCGGCGATCCGCCAGGCCAGCGGGCGCTGATCCCGGGTGCTTGACGGTCCGCGCGCCGCGATGGAACTCCTGCCGTCGCGGCGCCGGGCACCCGGGCTCGGGCCGCCCCGGAGACGATTCCCTCGGAGACGATTCCCTTGGACGCGCCCGCCCTCGCCCGCCTGATCGACCACACGCTCCTGCGGGCCGACGCGACCTCGTCCGAGGTGCGGCGCCTGTGCGAGGAGGCGTTGGCGCACCGCTTCAAGGCGGTCTGCGTCAACCCGGTCCATGTCGGGCTCGTCGCCGAGATCCTGGCCGGCAGCGCCGTCGCTCCCTGCTCCGTCGTCGGCTTTCCCCTCGGGGCGGTGCCGCCGGAAGACAAGGCGGCAGAGGCCGCCGGCGCCGCGCGCCGCGGCGCAGCCGAGATCGACATGGTGATCGCGCTCGGGGCCCTGAAGGAGGGGCACCACGCCGCTGTGCGGGCCGACATCGCGGCCGTCCGGGCCGCGTGCCGGGGGCAGGTCTTGAAGGTCATCATCGAGACCTGCCTGCTCGACGAGGTGCAGAAGCGCCTCGCCTGCACCCTGGCCGTCGAGGCCGGGGCCGATTTCGTCAAGACCTCGACCGGCTTCTCGACCGGCGGCGCCACCGTGGCGGACGTCGCCCTGATGCACGCGACGGTCGGCGACGCGATCGGGGTCAAGGCGTCCGGCGGCGTGCGCAGCCTGGAGGCCGCCCGCGCCCTGATCGCCGCCGGCGCGACTCGGCTCGGCACGAGTTCGGGCGTGGCGCTGGTGACGGCGGGAGTGGCGGGTGGGTCTTATTGAGAACCCGGATCGGGCCGGGGGTGGAGCTCTCGCACTCCGCCGCTGCTCAGCGTCCGCGATGCAGACTACTCATAGCCCGTCCGCCAGTCGCTGTCCTTGCAGCGCACCATGACGTGGCCGTTCATGCGCATGCGGCCGCTGACCGTGTCGAACATGTAGGTCGTCTTGCTGATCCGGCCCTCGGACTCGCATGTCGCCGGGATTGCCGTCCCGTTCCCGGTCGGTCGCGCCGCGGACAGCTTGAACGCGCAGGTCGTCTCGTTCCAGATGATCTGGGATCGCTCGATCCGGAAGATGGCTCCCTCGACCTCGAGCGGGTTCGCCTTGCAGGACTTGGCGGATGGCGACCAGATCCCGACGTAGAACGGAGCCTTGGCGGCGGCCGCCGACGGGATCAGGCCGACCGCGAGCACGAGGACGGATACGCGCATCAAGAACTCCACCCCTCCGCGACGGACCGATTCACCGTCCCGACCGAAACCTTGCCACCGGCAATGCCGGCACGCGACACGGGTTGCCGCTCTGTCGGCGTCATCTCGCGAACGACTGCCCGGCGTTACACGAACAATAGCCTGCCCGCATTGCTGCTCCGCTCAAGGCATCGCTCAATTTTAATCGAGTTTCATAACCATCGCGCATCCGATCTCCGGGGACCCGCGACTGCATTTCAGGATTCTTGAACTTTTCGCCGCGAGTTTCGCGCCGTGCAAGGGGCGGGGACGGGACTGGGACGTCCGTGATCCGACCGTCGAGACTGGGTGTGCGCGATGCTGAAGCAGTGGGTTCTGGCGGCGATCGTCCTGGCGTCGGCGAGCGTCGCCCGCGCCGAGAGCAGTGGCGGCTACAGCTACCCGGTCGGGCTCGACGAGAATGGCGACAACTTTCTCGCCTTGCGGAGCCGGCCGACCACGCAGGAGGGCGTCCGGCTGCGCAAGCTCGGGCCGGGGACGCTGTTCAGCGTGATCAGGCGGCAAGGCGCCTGGTACAATGTGCGTCTGCTCGACGGCGAGAGCGGGTGGGTCTACGGCCGCTACGTCGGGTGTTGCGCCCGCGGTCCGCAAGGCCCGGCGCCCGCCGTCGCGCAGACCATGCAGGTCGTCGTGCAGCCCGGCGAGGCCGAGACCGCGCGGCTGCGCGGGCAGGTCGAGCAGCTCACGGCGCTCGTGCGCGCCAACCAGGAGAAGCAGGAGCGGCGCGAGAGGGCGGAAGCGGCCGCCGCGGCGCGGCAGGCGGCGGCGCAAGCGGAAGCCGAGCGGCCGCTGGCGGCCGACGAGGATGCCCTCGCGGGGCTGAGCGCCCGGTTCGAGCAGGCGGCGGCCAATCGCGCCTCGTACCTGACGCCGACCAAGCCGGACGACCAGGATCTCGGCCGCACGGCACGCACGGCGTCCGAGCAATTCCCGAAGGTGCCCTTCTACATTCCCGGCACGCGGGAGAGCGGACGATTCTGGGTCGAGCCCCGCGTCGGTGACACCGGCCGGCTGTCCTACGACATGGTCTTCGTCGACCCCCGTGCCAGCGTCGACCAGAAGCGGGCGGTCATCGATCTGACCCCCGAGCAACTCGACCGGATGAAGCTGGCCATCGCCAAGATCTCGCTCTGGTCCGAGATCGCTCACCGCAACGAGGTGCGGCGCCACTATCGCAAGCGGGTCGATTGCTTCCCGGAGGCGTCGTGCCCCCGCGACGGCGACAAGATCGATGGTAAATCCTCTACGGAAGTCGTCTTCTTCGTCAACGAGGACGGCTCGACCGGAGGCCGTATCCAGCGGAACAAGGGCCGCTACGACGAGGGCTACAACGTCTCCGTCAAGTCCGCCCGCCTGCTCGCCTCGTATCTGAGCTACGTGCAGAGCCGCGGCGAGCGCGATTACGCGGCTGGAACGCGCACCGCGGCGGATCTCGATGCCATGTTCAGGTGAGACGAGGCCGGCGGGATATGGGCCGGATCCGCATCGCCAGCCGGTGCGGAGCCTGAGCGCAGCCGATCGCCGCGCCGCGATCCCGCGAAGATCGCGCCGGTTCCGCCGAACGGCTCGGGGAAGCGCCTACGGACCGCCCGGCCGGTACCGCTCCGGCCGCGTCCCGTCCTCGTCGGTGAAGCCATACGCCCGCGCCAGATCGGCGGCATGCAGCACCTGGCCCGCGAAGGCCGCGACGCCGGGATCGCCCGCCAGCGCCGCCAGCGCCCTTCCGGCATAGAGCGCGCTCTCCCCCGCCTCCCCGGCCATGCCGGCCTCGACCACCCGCTCGGTCCGCACCAGGCCCGGCGCCAGACCCAGCGCCGTGACGCCATAGGGCTTCAGCTCCTCCGCCATCGCGAGGGCGAGGCGGTTGGTGGCGGCTTTGGCGAGGTCGTAGAACAGGTCGCCGAGATAGGCCTCCGTGCCGAACGAGACCAGCGCCAGGAGGCCGCCCTTGGCCGAGACCATGGCGGGGGCGACGGCCCGGGCGAGGATCAGGCCGGCGAGCGGGCCGGTCTCGAGGTTGTGGCGCAAGGGGGCGAGGCCGCGGCGCCAGAAGGCGGTGCCCCAGGTGGCGCCGTCGGGGTAGCGCTCGCCGTCATAGCCCTCGTTGCCGCCCCAGACGCTCGACACCGCGACGTCGATGCGGCCGAAGCGGCGCAGCACCCAGCGCACCATCGCGTCCACCTCGGGCTCGCGGGTGTGGTCGCAGAGATAGTGGTGGCCGCGCCCGCCGGCGAGGTCGATCTCCCGGGCGGTGTCCTCGAGAGCCTCGCTGCGCTGATCGGTGCGCGGGCCCGTCTCGCTGGAGCGGGCGGTGACCACCACAATGGCGCCGGCCTCGCCGAGCGCCCGTGCGATGCCGCGGCCGACCCCGCGCGAGGCGCCGGCGACGAGGCAGACCTTTCCCGAGAGGTCCGGGATGCCCGTGGGCCTCACCGGGCGCCGCGGGACAGGAAGCGCTGGAACGCGGCTTGCGCCTCGGGCGAGCGGAGCGCCGCGTCGAAGGCCTGGGCCTCCGCATCCATGGCGGCGCGCACCGCCTCC
This sequence comes from Methylobacterium frigidaeris, assembly GCF_022179185.1. Classification (GTDB taxonomy): domain Bacteria; phylum Pseudomonadota; class Alphaproteobacteria; order Rhizobiales; family Beijerinckiaceae; genus Methylobacterium; species Methylobacterium frigidaeris. Next base: position 82,078 of record NZ_BPQJ01000023.1, read on the forward strand.
CCGTCGCCGCGGATCAGCCGGCGGGCGGCGGCCAGCGCCTGGCGGGGCTTTCCCGCGAGCTTGGCCCCTTGAGCCAGCGCGTGTTCGAGGAGGCCGTCGGCCGGGACGACCGCATTGGCAAGCCCGAGCCGCACCGCCTCGTCGGCCCCGAAGGCCTCGCCGAGGAGCAGCAGTTCCGTCGCCTTCGGCAGGCCGACCCGGCGCGGCAGCAGGTAGCTGGAGGCCGCCTCCGGCACCAGGCCGAGATCGACGAACGGCATCCGGAATGTCGCGGCGGGCGTCACGTAGACGAGGTCGCAATGGAGCGTGAGCGTGGTGCCGACCCCGACCGCGAGCCCGTCCACCGCCGCCACCATCGGGGTGCGGGTCACGGCGAGCTGGCGGATGAAGCGGAGGGACGGCGCCTCGCCGAAGGCCCGCTCGGTCCGGGCGACGAAGTCGGCGATGTCGTTGCCGGCGGTGAACACCCCCTCGGCTCCGGCGAAGACCACGGCGCCGACGCCCGAATCCTCGCGGTCCGCGCCCTCCAGCGCCTCGCGCATGGCGTCGTACATCGCCCCCGTGAGGGCGTTCTTCTTCTCCGGGCGGGCGAGCCGCACGAGGCGGACGCCGCCGGGTTCGTCGGTGATGCGGACGTGGTCGGTCATGGGAGGCTCACAAGCAGACAGCGTCGAGCGGGCGACATCGTGCCAAACAACGGGATGACGCGGAGGGTGTCGGGTGGGGTGTGCGCAACGTCGGATGAGAGGTGATTGACGCCGCCGCGCCATCCCCCCTCACCCCGCGAGCGCGAGCGCCCCATCCTGAAGGAAGCCCCCGCCCCCCGTCACCGTCTCCTCCAGCCCCCGCGCCGCGGTGGCGAGGTTCTCGGCGAAGAACCGGGCGAGCGCGATGCGGGCCGGATGCGCCGGATCGCCGTCGCCGGCCTTCGCCGCCGCGTTCGCCGCAAGCGCCGCTTGCGCCAGGCAGGCCCCGCCCTGGGCGAGGCCGAACAGGCGCAGGTACGGGGTGGCGCCGGCGAGCGCCTCCTCGGGCCGGTTCGAGCCGAGGGCCTTGAGGAGGGAGCTCGTCGCGCGGTCGAGGGATTCGATCGTCTCGCGCAGGCGCGGGGCGGTGTGGCCGAAACCGGGACCGCCCTCCTTCAGCACCCGCTCGGCGACGAGGCGCATCGCGCCGATCTGGCCGCGCACCACCCCACCGCCGTCGAGCGGCAGCTTGCGGGTGACGAGGTCGATCGCCTGGATGCCGTTGGTGCCCTCGTAGATCGCCGCGATGCGGGCGTCGCGCAGGTGCTGGGCGGCGCCGGTCTCCTCGACGAAGCCCATGCCGCCATGGACCTGGATGCCGAGCGACGCGACCTCGATGCCGATATCGGTCGAGAACGCCTTGGCCACCGGGGTCAGCAGCGAGGCGCGGGCCTGCGCGGCCTTCCGTCCCGCCTCGTCCGGCGCCCGGTGGGCACGGTCGATCGCTTCCGCCGTCAGGTAGCAGATGCCCCGGGAGGCCGCCGTCAGCGCCTTCATGGTGAGCAGCATGCGCTGCACGTCGGGATGCTCGATGATCGGGCTCGCGCCGCCCTCGCTCGCGGCGCTCGCCCGGCCCTGGCGGCGGTCGCGGGCGTAAAGGAGGGCCTGCTGGTAGGCGCGCTCGGCGATCGCCACGCCCTGGAGGCCGACGCCGAGGCGGGCGTTGTTCATCATCGTGAACATGCAGGCCAGCCCCCGGTTCGGCTCGCCGACGAGCCAGCCGGTGGCGCCGTCGTAGACCATGGTGCAGGTCGGCGAGCCGTGGATGCCGAGCTTGTGCTCGATGCCGGCGCATTTGAGCGCGTTGCGCGACCCGTCCGGCAGCACCTTCGGCACCAGGAACAGCGAGATGCCGCGGGTGCCGGCGGGCGCGTCGGGGAGCCGCGCCAGCACCAGGTGCACGATGTTGTCGGTGAGGTCGTGCTCGCCCCAGGTGATGTAGATCTTCTCGCCCGAGATCCGGTAGAGGCCGTCGCCCACGGGCTCGGCCCGGGTGCGCATCACCGAGAGGTCCGAGCCGGCCTGCGGCTCGGTCAGGTTCATGGTGGCGGTCCACTCGCCCGAGACCAGCTTCTCGAGGTAGCGGGCGCGCAGCTCCTCGCTGCCGTGCCGGCTCAGCGCCTCGACGCCGCCGGCGGTGAGCAGCGGTCCGAGGCCGAAGGCCATCGCGGCGGAGTTCCACATCTCGATGCAGGCGGCGTTGAGCAGCACCGGCAAGCCCTGGCCGCCATACTCGACCGGGCCCGGCAGGGCGTTCCAGCCGCCCTCGGTCCAGGCGCGGTAAGCCTCGCGGTAGCCCGGCGGCATGGTGACCACGCCGTCCTTGAGCGGGGTGCCGTGACGGTCGCCGACTTTGTTGAGCGGCGCCACCACGTCGTTGGCGAAGCGGCCGGCCTCCTCCAGGATGGTGTCGACGAGGTCGTCCGAGAGATCGCCGTGCAGGCCCTCCGCGATGGCGCGGTCGAGCCCGGCGACGTGCCGGAGGGTGAAGGCCATCTCGGCCACGGGCGCGCGATAGGTCATCGAGGGCTCCTCCCGACAGAGCGGTTCGGCGGCTTTTCCGGACGGGCCCGCCGCGCGGGCCCCCGGGAGCCACCCTTTGGATTTGACGTGCAGCGGCCGCCGACGCTACGGCCGGCGGCATGGTGACGGATAGTTTAGACGTGAACGATGATCGCGGGTCAATGCCGACCCGCCGCCTCGCCGCCGATGACGCGGGCGTCAGTGAGGCCGGTGCCCTGCTGCGCGCCGGACGGCTGGTGGCGATCCCCACGGAGACCGTCTACGGCCTCGGGGCCGATGCGAGCGATCCGGCGGCCGTGGCGGGGATCTACGCCGCCAAGGAGCGGCCGCGGTTCAACCCTCTGATCGCCCACCTGCCCGACCTCGCGGCGGCCCGGCGCGAGGGGGATTTCGGCCCGGAGGCCCTGCGGCTGGCGGAGGCGTTCTGGCCCGGCCCCCTCACCCTGGTGGTGCCGGCGGCCGATACGGCCCGCGTCTGCGACCTCGCCCGGGCGGGGTTGCCGAGCGTCGCGCTCCGGGTGCCGGGCAGCGCCCTCGCCCGGGAGGTGCTGGCGGCGGCGGGCTGCCCGGTGGCGGCACCCTCGGCCAACCGCTCGGGGCGGGTCAGCCCGACGGAGGTCGATCACGTGCTCGGCGACCTCGACGGCCGGATCGCGGCGGTTCTCGACGGCGGGCCCTGCCCGGTCGGGGTCGAATCGACCATCGTCGCCTGCCTCGACGGTCCACCGGTGCTGCTGCGCCCGGGCGGCGTGCCGCGCGACGCGATCGAGCGGGTCTTGGGCCGGGAGCTGGCCCTGCCGAGCGCGTCGGACGGGGCGGCGCCGGTCTCCCCGGGCCTCCTTGCCTCGCATTACGCGCCCCGCGCGACGGTGCGCCTCGACGCGACGCGGATCCGGCCCGGCGAGGCCGCCCTGCTGTTCGGCCCCGTCGCGCCGGACGGGTTCGACGACGCGGCCGTTTCCCTGAATCTCAGCCCGTCAGGCGACCTTGCGGAGGCGGCCGCCCACCTCTTCGCCCATCTGCGCCGCCTCGACGCCGCCGGACCGGCGACGATCGCGGTGGCGCCGATCCCGGCGGACGGCCTCGGCGAGGCGATCCGCGATCGCTTGGCTCGCGCCGCTGCGCCGCGCTGAGCGAGGGCTGGAAAATTTTTGCGGATCCCGCGGAACCCACCCCGCAGGACCCGCGTTGGTTGGGCCTAGAAGGTCACCTAAGCCCCCATCGACCTTCCGCCTCAGAGGCCCAGCTGCGCTGGGCCTTTTTCTTTGGCCGGAGCGTTACCGGGCGAGCTTCGCCGCGATGCCGGCGACGTGACGGCCCTGGAAGCGGGCGCCCTCCAGCTCGACCGCGCTCGGCTGGCGGCTGCCGTCGCCGCCCGCGATGGTCGACGCGCCGTAGGGCGAGTTGCCCATCACCTCGGCGGTGCCGAGCTGGCCCTGGAAGCTGTAGGGCAGGCCGACGACCACGAGCCCCAGATGCAGCAGCACGGTGTGGACGCTCAGGATCGTGGATTCCTGGCCGCCATGCTGCGAGGCCGTGGAGGTGAAGACCGCGCCGACCTTGCCGACGAGGGCGCCCTTCGCCCACAGGCCGCCGGTCTGATCGATGAAGTTCTTCATCTGCGAGGCCATGTTGCCGTAGCGGGTCGGCGTGCCGACGATGATCGCGTCGTAGGTCGGCAACTCGTCGACGGTGGCGATCGGCGCCGCCTGGTCGAGCTTGTAATGCGAGTTGCGGGCGATCTCCTCCGGCACCAGCTCGGGTACCCGCTTGACCACGGCCTCGGCGCCGGCCTCCCGGACGCCCTCGGCCACCGCGTAGGCCATCTGCTCGATATGGCCGTAGGTCGAGTAGTAGAGGACCAGAACCTTCGCCATCGCGTGATCTCCCGTCTGTTCGAGGTGCGGACCATCGTGGATCGCGGAGCCATCGGAAATGGCCTATGATGCAAGCTCGCGCTTGCACGCATGCAAGGTCAGGAGTTCGATCGCGTGACCGCCGCCCTCACCTGGGACGATTTCCGGCTGGTGAAGGCCATCTCCGACCAGCGCGGCCTGACCCAGGCCGCCGAGCGGCTCGGCATCAACCACTCCACCGCCTTCCGGCGCCTCGGCCAGATCGAGGCGGCCCTGCGCACGCCGCTCTTCGAGCGCCACCGCACCGGCTACGTGCCGACACCGGCCGCCGAGGAGATGGCCCGCATCGCCGCCCGGATGGAGGAGGAGGTGCTGGCCTTCACCCGCCGGATCGAGGGCCAGGGCCTGAGTCCCGCAGGCGAACTCCGCATCACCACCGCGGCCTCGCTCCTCACCGGCCTGCTGACACCGATCCTCGCGGCGTTCTGCGCCCGCTGCCCGGAGGTGCGCCTCGACGTGGTGGTGTCGGAGCAGGCTCTCAATCTCGCCAAGCGCGACGCGGACGTGGCGCTCCGCGCCACCAACGACCCGCCCGACACGCTGGTGGGGCGCCGCCTCGCCACCATCGCCTGGGCGCTCTACGGCCGGGCCGGCCTCGACCGGGACATCCCCCTCGGCGAGCAGCGCTGGGTCTCGCCGGCGCCCCGCCTCGGGGCAGCGTCCGCTGCACGCTACGTGCAGGAGCGCACCGACCCTGAGCGCATCGTGCTGCGCCTCGACACCGTGCAGGGCCTGGCGGACGCGGTGGAGGCCGGGATCGGCATCGGCCCCCTGCCCTGCGTCATCGGCGACCGCCGCCCGAGCCTCGTGCGGCTCTCGGGACCGGAGCCCGACCTCGCCGCCGGGCTCTGGCTCCTCACCCATCCGGACCTGCGCCGGGCCGCCCGGGTGCGGGCCTTCCTCGACTTCGTCGGCGACGCCATCGCCCGCGAGCGCGACCTGATCGAGGGGCGTGTGCCGGGTCAGCGGACCGAGACGATCTCGACCTCGTGACCCGCCACCGTGACGGTGTCACCGGCCTGCTTGCCGGTCAGCGCCCGGGCGAGCGGCGCCACGTAGGCGAGCGTGCCCTTGGCGGGGTCGGATTCGTCCTCGCCGACGATGCGGAAGGTCTGCTTCGTCCCGTCCTCGCGCGCGATGGTGATCGTCGAGCCGAAATGCACCGTGTCGCCGGGCGGCTGCTCCACCACCTGCGCCGAGTTGCGCCGGGCGGTCCAGTAGCGCAGGTCGCGGTTCACCCGCGCCATGTTCGCCTTGTCGTCGGGCGACAGGCCGGCATGCTCGATGTGCAGCCGGTCCAGCTCGGCGTCGATCAGGGCGAGGCCCTCCGGCGTGACGAAGTTCGGGTGCGGGGAGACGGGACGGTCGGGGAGATCCTCGAAGGCCTCCCCGCCCTCCTTCTCGCGAACGAAGGCGATGCTCATGAAACAGGCAATGCGCGGGGTCGCGCCAAGGTTCCGCGCCCTGCCTGCGCGCGGTGCGTCCCGCGATCCCCCCGAGCGTCGGATGCGCCGCGGGAGTTCGGAAGGCGCACATAGCCCGGGCTATGACATGTGCCGTGGCCTTCCAGGACACGCCGCCTTATGGGAGCGGCGCCGCGCCGCAGCGGATCCGTCCCGCAACGCGGTCACGACCAAGCCTCTCGGAACATCGTCATGGAACGTGCGCAAGCCGCCGCCCTCGCCAGCGCCGGGGTCGGGCTCTTGGTGCTCGCCCTCAAGTTCGGCGCCTGGTGGATCACCGGGAGCCTCGCGCTCTATTCGGATGCCCTCGAGAGCATCATCAACGTGGTGGCGGCGATGACCGCGTTCGTGGCGCTTCGCGTCGCCGCCCAGCCTGCCGACCAGAACCACCCCTACGGCCACCACAAGGCCGAGTACTTCTCGGCGGTGATCGAGGGCGCGCTGATCATCGTCGCCGCGGTGGTGATCCTGCGCGACGCCTACGACGCGCTCCAGGCGCCCAAGACTCTCGACGCGCCGCTGGTCGGCGTCGCGGTGAACGGTGTCGCCACGGTGATCAACCTGGTCTGGGGCGTGATGCTGGTCCGACGCGGTCGCGACTGGCGCTCGCCGGCCCTGGTGGCGGACGGCAAGCACGTGCTGGCCGACGTGGTCACCTCCGGCGGCGTGCTGATCGGGCTGGGGCTTGCCACGGCGACCGGCTGGGCGATCCTCGATCCGGTCATCGCCGTGGTGGTGGCGCTCAACATCCTGTGGTCGGGCGGCGCCATGGTGCGCGACTCGGTGAGCGGCCTGATGGACCAGGCGGCCCCGGCCGAGATGGTGACGCAGATCCGCCGGCTGATCTCCGAGCACGGCGAGGGCGCGCTGGAGGCCCACGACGTGCGCACCCGCCATGCCGGCCAGGTCACCTTCATCGATTTCCACCTCGTGGTGCCGGGCGAGATGACGGTGGCGGAATCGCATGCGATCTGCGACCGGCTCGAGGCGGCGATCGAGGGCGCAGTGGAGGGGGCCGTGGTGACGATCCACGTCGAGCCCGCCGAGGAGGCCAAGCAGCGCGGCCTGCCGGTTATCTGAGCGTCGGCCCCTTGCGGGACACGGCCCCGGCCGGCGACAACGCCCGCGCAATGGAGGATGGACCGGCGTGACGGGCAGCGACGACGATTACGTGTACGACGAGGCGACGGGCGAGTGGCGCCCCGCCGGCGAGATGAAGGCGGCCGCGACCCGGGAGGTGCGCGATGCCTCCGGCAACCTCCTGAGCGACGGCGACTCCGTCACCCTGATCAAGGACCTGAAGGTCAAGGGCGCGAACCAGACCCTCAAGCAGGGCACGGTGATCCGCTCGATCCGCCTCACCGACAGCGACGACGAGATCGATTGCCGCCACGACGCGATCAAGGGCCTGGTGCTGCGCACGGAGTTCGTGCGCAAGCGCTAACGTCGGCCGTCACCGCGGGGTCAGCACCGGCACCATCCGGCGCATCGCCTCGGTGAGATCGGCGGCGGAGCGGGCGAAGCAGAGCCGCAAGAATCCCTCGCCGCCGGGACCGAAGGCCGAGCCGGGGGCGAGCCCGACATTGGCCTCGTCGACGATGCGCTTGGCGAGGCAGATGTCCTCCGGCTCGGCCGGCACCCGCGGGAAGGCGTAGAACGCGCCGGGCGGGGCCGGCAGCTCGACGCCCGGCACCGCGCGCAAGGCGTCGCAGACGATGGCCCGCCCGGCGCGGGCCTGCGCCACCTGCTCGGCGATCAGCGATTCCCCTTCCCGGATCGCCGTGACGGCGGCGTGCTGCAGGAAGGTGGCGACGCCGGACGTGCCGTAGAGGACGAGCCCGTCGACGATCCGCCCGATCGACGCGGGTCCTTCGAGCCAGCCGACCCGCCAGCCGGTCATCGCCCAGTTCTTGGAGAAGGTCTGGACGAACAGCACCCGGTCGCGGTCCTCGGGCTGCCAGACGTCGCGGATCGACGGCGCCCGGCCGAGTTCGGCATGGGCCGGGTCGAAGCAGAACCGGCCGTAGATCTCGTCGGCGACGATCCACAGGCGATGCCGCCGGGCAATCGTCAGCACCGCCTCGAGGTCGGCCCGGGTCGCGACCCAGCCGGTCGGGTTCGCCGGGGTGTTGAGGACGATGGCGCGGGTGCGCGGGGTGATCGCCGCCGCGATCCGGGCGATGTCGAGGCTCCAGCCGTCCGTCGCATCGAACTGCATCGGCACCGGGACCGGGCGCGCGCCCTGCATCGCGACCGCGCCGAAGAAGTTCGACCAGGTCGGCGTCGGCAGCACCACCTCGTCGCCGGGCTCGGCGGCGATGCGGATCGCGGTGTGGAAGGCGTGCATGCCCCCCACCGTCACGAAGAACCGCTCCGGCCCGACGGGATCGCCGTAGAGCCGCGAGACGTACTCGGCCAGGGCCTCGCGCAGGGCCGGGATGCCGAGCATCCGGGTGTAGAAGGTGGCGCCGTCGCGAAGGGCCCGCTGCGCCGCCTCGCCGATGAAGGCCGGCGTCGGCCGGTCGCCCTCCCCGACCCAGAGCGGGATCAGGCCGGGCCGCTCGACGCCGTAGGCCACGAGCTCGCCGATGCCGCTCGGCAGCACCCCGGCCGCCTCGCGGCTCACCGGCGGCATCGTGTCGGGCAGGGGCGGGACGGTCATGCGGGGTCTCACCGGACGAAACGGGAGACCGAGCCATGACAAGCGGAACGGCCGGGCGCAAGCCAGAATGGTGCACGACGGTGAACCAGGGTCATGCGTGCAGGCGCATCCTCAGTCGCAACCCACGCCCCTTTCCCGGACGAGCGAAACGAAGTGGAGGGAGATCCGGCATCCAGCAGAGGAAGTGCTGCGAGGCGGCCCTGTACGACGCACCGTTACAGACATACGGACGCTTCGCGACTTTTCGTGCTGGATCCCGGATCTCCTTGCGCCGACGCTGCACTCGTCCGGGAAACGGGCTCGGTCAACTGGCAGGAGTGTTGCCAACCCCCTGGTATCGGCATGGGCCGCGACGCGGGCCGTCGTAGGCCGGAGCGGAAAGCAATTCGGGTCCGCACCACGATCTCCGACCGGCGCGACCCCGCGGGGCCGCGCCGGTCGGGCAAGTCTCAGCCCTGCCGCACCAGGATCAGCGTCGCGAGCGGGGGCAGCGACAGGGTCAGCGAGCAGGATTGCCCGTGCGAGGCTTCCGCCACCGCATCGACCCCGCCGTAATTGCCGACATTGCTGCCGCCATAGCCCTCGGCATCCGAGTTGAACGCCTCGCGGTAATGGCCGGGCATCGGCACGCCGATGCGGTAGCCGTGGCGTACCACCGGCGTGAAGTTCGAGACCACGATCGCGATCTCGCCCGGCTCCCGGCCCTTGCGGGCCCAGGCGATGACGTTGTTCTCGGCGTCGTCCGAGACCAGCCACTGGAACCCGGCCGCCTCCGTGTCGCGCTCATAGAGCGCCGGAGTGGCGGCGTAGAGGTGGTTGAGGTCGCGCACCAGCGCCTTGAGGCCGGCGTGGAACGGATCGTCCAGCAGGTGCCAGTCCAGGCTCTGGTTGTGGTTCCACTCCTTCTCCTGGCCGAACTCGCCGCCCATGAACAGGAGCTTCTTGCCCGGATGCCCCCACATGAAGCCGAAATAGGCGCGCAAATTCGCGAATTTCTGCCAGCGGTCGCCCGGCATCTTGCCGAGCAGCGAGCCCTTCCCGTGCACCACCTCGTCGTGGGACAGGGGCAGGATGAAGTTCTCCGAGAAGGCGTAGAGCAGCCCGAAGGTCAGGTCGTGGTGGTGGTAGCGGCGATGCACTGGTTCCTTCGAGATGAAGCGCAGGGTGTCGTGCATCCACCCCATGTTCCACTTGAAGCCGAAGCCGAGGCCTCCGGTATAGGTCGGGTGCGAGACGCCCGGCCAGGAGGTCGATTCCTCCGCCACCGTCATCGTGCCGGGGGCATGACTGTAGGTCGCCTCGTTGGTCTTGCGCAGGAAGTCGATGGCGTCGAGGTTCTCGTTGCCGCCGTACTGGTTCGGGATCCACTCGCCCGCCCGACGCGAGTAGTCGAGGTAGAGCATCGACGCCACCGCATCGACCCGCAAACCGTCGAGGTGGTAGTGCTCGAGCCAGAACCGGGCGTTGGAGGCCAGGAACGCCGAGACCTCGATGCGCCCGAAATTGTAGATGTAGGTGCCCCAGTCCTGGTGGAAGCCCTGGCGCGGGTCGGCATGCTCGTAGAGATGGGTGCCGTCGAACTGGCCGAGGCCGTGGGCGTCGAGGGGGAAGTGGCCCGGCACCCAGTCGAGCAGGATGCCGATCCCGGCCTCGTGCGCCGCGTTGACGAATTCCGAGAAATCCTCCGGCGAGCCGAAGCGGCTGGTCGGCGCGTAGAGCGAGACCGGCTGGTAGCCCCAGGACCCGTCGAACGGGTGCTCGGTGATCGGCAGGAGCTCGATATGGGTGAAGCCCATCTCCTTGGCATAGGGGATCAGGCGCGCCGCGAGCTCGCGGTAGGTGAGATAGCGGTTGCCCTCCTCCGGCACCCGCGCCCACGAGCCGAGATGGACCTCGTAGATCGAGATCGGGCCGTGGCGGTGGTCGAGGGCGTTGCGGCTCTGCATCCAGGCCTGGTCGCGCCAGACCGGCGACGGCAGGCCCTCGAGGCGCGAGGCGGTCTCGGGCGGCTGCTGCGCCGCGAAGGCGACCGGATCGGCCTTGAGCGGCAGGAGCGCGCCGTCGGGCCCGCGGATCTCGAACTTGTAGTGCCCGCCCTTCTTCAATTCGGGAATGAACAGCTCCCAGACGCCGCCATCCTGCCACAGCCGCATCGGGTGGCGCCGGCCGTCCCAGTCGTTGAAGTCGCCGACGACCGAGACCCGGCGGGCGTTCGGCGCCCAGACCGCGAAGCGGAAGCCCGGGGTGCCGCCGATCTCGACCGCCTGCGCCCCCAGCACCCGGTGCACCGCGTCGTTGCCGACGTCGCGCAGGAGGCCGATCTCCTGCTGGGTCAGGGTCGCGCCGTACTCGTAGGGGTCGCGCCGGGTGCGCTCGGTGTTGTCCCAGCCCTCGACCGCGATCCGGTAGTCGGGCCGCTGCGGGTAGGAGAAGCTCCCGACGAAGAAGCCGGCCGGGTGGCGCCGTTCCATAGGGACGCGGGTCTCGCCGATCACCACCGTGGCCGCGCGGGCCTCCGGCAGCACCGCGCGCACCTCCCACTGGCCCTCGCCGGTCTCGTGGGGGCCGAGCACCGCGAAGGGGTCGCCGTGCTCGGCCCGCATGATCGCCTCGACGGCGTCGGGGTGGACCGCGTAGGCGCGGCCCGGCACCGGCGGCCGCGCCGGGCGGGTCGGCGCCGGCCCGGAGACGCGCGGCGAGGCGGCTGCCTGCATGGCGGCGACGCGCAGCGAGACGGGTTTCTTGGAACCGGACGTCTTGGCCTTGCCGGGCAGCGCGGCCTGCTTGCCCTTCGCCTTCGCGGTGACCGGCGCCACGAGGGCGGCCTTCACCGTCGCGCCCTTGCCGCCCTTCTTCTTGCTCTTCGTGGTCTCGGTCACGCTCGTCTCAAGGTTGCGGTCGGTCTGGTGCCGGCGAGCGGCCGGTTTCCGGGCGCGGGTCTCGTCGTCCATGGGTCACGCCCCTTTCTGGTCGGCCAGGATGGCCAGCACGCCGCGGGCTGGAATCTCGATCCAGTCCGGGCGGTTGTTGGCCTCGTAATCGATCTCGTAGAGCGCCTTCTGCAGCAGGCAGAGCCGCAGCAGGCGGTCGTGGGTGCCTTCGTCCGTCACGGCGGCGCGGCTGCCCTGCACGGTGGCGGCGTAGGCCTCCAGGAAGGCGCCGCTCACCATCGCACGCCACGCTGCCACGGCGGTCTTCGCCCGCTCGCCGGCCTCGGCGAAGCGCGAGGAGACCTCGCGGGTCACGGTCTCGCCGCCATAGGCGAACGAGCGCAGGATGCCGGCGACGTCGCGCAGGGGCGTCGACTTCGCCCGGCGCTCGTCCACCGGCCGTGACGGCTCGCCCTCGAAATCGACGATGATGAGGTCGTCTTGCGAGGCGAGCACCTGGCCGAGATGGTAGTCGCCGTGGATGCGGGTGCGGTGGGCGCCCTCCGGAGCCTCCCGGCTCAGTGACGCGATCAGCGCCTCGATCTCCGCCTTGGCGGCGACGATCGCGGCGGCCGCCTCCTGGGCGCTCTCGGGCGCCGTGAAGCCCAAGCCGCCGCAGGCCCGGAGCGCCTTCTCGGCCTGCCGACGGGTGTCGGCGGCGAGGGCGGACAGATCCTCTGCCGTGAACGGCTCGGCGGCGAAGGCCGCGTCGTCGGTCTCGATCGCGAGCGCCTTGTGCATCTCGGCGGTGCGCTGACCGAGTAGCCCCGCCCAGCGCAGGTGGGTGGCGAAGGTCTCCTCCGGCGAGTGCGCCTCGCTCTCGGGCACCAGCACGATCGTGTCGAGGTCGCGCCGGAGGTATTCGAGCATCAGCGTCCAGGCGTCGCCCTGGTTGCGCACGAAGGCCTGGAGCAGGGCGAGCGCCGTCGCGGTGCCGTCCGATCCGACATGCTCGACCACGCCGAGGAGGGCCGGCGTGTTCTTGAAGCCGGCCTGCTCGGTGAGGAAGCGGCCGACCTCGACCTCCGGATGCGCGCCGGGCTGCAGCCGCCGCAGCAGCTTCAGCATCAGCCGCGAGCCGAAGGCGATCGAGGTGTTGCTCTGCTCCGCCGAGAGCCGGCGGATATCGGCCGGGTCGAGCTCCAGCTCGGGGTCGAACAGCGAGGTCGCCTGGAAGCGGATCCGGCCCTTCTCGGACGGGATCTCGCGGCCGTGACGCATCGCGTCGACCATCGCGAGGGCGAAGTCGGGCGAGGAGGCGGCGCCGTAGAGAAGGCCCATCCGCGGGCCCCGGCGCACCCGGGCGACCGCGTGGTCCATCAGCGACTCGTCCTCGCGGCCTTCGTCGGCGGCGAGCGGCACGAAGTAGTCCTGGGTCTCGCCATTGGCGAGCGAGACCGCGATTCGCGGCAGCAGGAAGCCGCCGGTACCGCTCAGAGCCGGCAGGATCGCGCTGTCGACCACCTCGACCCCGCGGATGCGCGTGCCCTTGGCGCCGAACCAGCGCCGCGAACCGATGAAGCGCGGCGCCACGGTGCGCTCGAAGGCCTGCCGCTCGCGGCCCCGCATCAGGGTCTCGACGCCGCCGGTCAGCACCAGCGTGAACAGCTCCGGCGCCTCGGGCTGCGGGCCCATCGTGCCGGCATTCGCGGTCGAGAGCGAGAACCAGTAGAAGCCGTAGGCCGGCATGGTGAGCAGGTACGGCAGGTCGCCGATCGGCGGGAACGAGGTGCCGCCGGTGAGCTCGACCGGCACCGCGGTGCGCAGGTCCGACAGGTCGAGCTGCACCGCCTGCGGCGCCCGCGACAGGTTGGCGACGCACAAGACGCGCTCGTTATCGTGCTCGCGAATCCAGGCGAGCACCTTGCGGTTGTCCGGATAGAGGAAGCGAAGACCGCCGCGCCCGAGCGAGACGTGGTTGTTGCGGATCGCGATCATCCGCCGGGTCCAGTTGAGCAGGCTGGTCTGGGCGCGCGCCTGCGCCTCGACGTTGACCGCGTCGAAGCCGTAGATCGGGTCCTGGATCGTCGGCAGGAACAGCCGGGCCGGGTCGGAGCGGGAGAAGCCGCCGTTGCGGTCGGGCGACCACTGCATCGGCGTGCGCACGCCGTCGCGGTCGCCGAGATAGATGTTGTCGCCCATCCCGATCTCGTCGCCGTAATACAGCACCGGGGTGCCGGGCATCGAGAGGACCAGGAACTTCATCAGCTCGATCTTGCGCCGGTCGTTCTCGAGCAGGGGCGCGAGGCGGCGGCGGATGCCGAGGTTGATGCGGGCGCGCCGGTCGGCGGCGTAGAAGCTCCAGAGGTAGTCGCGCTCCTTGTCGGTCACCATCTCGAGCGTCAGCTCGTCATGGTTGCGCAGGAAGATCGCCCACTGGCAGCCCTCAGGGATCTCCGGCGTCTGCCGCATGATGTCGGTGATCGGGTGCCGGTCCTCCTGCGCGATCGCCATGTACATCCGCGGCATCAGCGGGAAGTGGAACGCCATGTGACATTCGTCGCCCTCGCCGAAATACTGCGCGGTCTCCTCCGGCCACTGGTTGGCCTCGGCGAGCAGCATCCGGTCGGGATAGGATTCGTCGAGGGCGGCACGGATCTTCTTGATGACCGTGTGGGTCTCAGGGAGATTCTCGCAGTTCGTGCCGTCGCGCTCGATCAGGTAGGGAATCGCGTCGAGGCGCAGCCCGTCCACCCCCATGTCGAGCCAGTAGCGCATCACCTCGATCACCGCCTCGAGAACCTTCGGATTGTCGAAGTTCAGGTCGGGCTGGTGCGAGTAGAAGCGGTGCCAGTAATACGCCTTGGCGACCGGGTCCCAGGTCCAGTTCGAGGCCTCGGTGTCGAGGAAGATGATGCGGGTGTCGGTGTACTTCTCGTCAGTGTCCGACCAGACGTAGAAGTCGCGCCACTCCGAATCCTTCGGGGCGTTGCGGGCCTGCTGGAACCAGGGATGCTGGTCCGAGGTGTGGTTGATGACGAGCTCGGTGATGACGCGCAGGCCGCGGGCATGGGCCTCGTCCACGAAGGTGCGGAACTGGTCCATCGTGCCGTAGGATTGATTGATGTCGCGGTAATCCGCGATGTCGTAGCCGTCGTCGCGCAGCGGCGAGGGATAGAACGGCATCACCCAGATCGCCGTGACGCCGAGATCGCGGATGTAGTCCAGCTTCGCGGTCAGGCCGTCGAAATCGCCGATGCCGTCGTTGTTCGCATCGAAGAAGGACTTGACGTGGACCTGGTAGATGATGGCGTCACGGTACCATTGCGGATCGCTGCGATCGATCATCGCGTCAGAGCCTCATTCGATCGGGTCGTGGCGCCGGGCTGATGGCGTTGGCTCAACGCGGGGCGCCGGGGAGAGTTCGGATGAGCCTGGCCGGCGCGGGCGGATCGTCCGCTCGCGCCGCGACAGGCTCGGCTAGGCACCGCCGTGCTGCCACGCGCCGCCGGGCGCCGCAAGGCGGTCGGGGCGGCGAAGCCGCCAGACCACCACCGGGCGCTCGGCCGGATCGAGGGCGATGCGGTGGGTCTTGCCGCGCAGCTCGAACTTGTAGCCGAGCAGCAGGTCCTCGACCTCGACCGCGCCGTCGTCGGGCAGGCCGAACTGCCAGAGCGGCACCTCGTAGGTGCATTCCTGGCGGTTGCGCGGGTCGAGGTTGACCATGCAGAACACCGCGTTGTCGCCGGACGGGGTCATCCGCAGGTAGGCCAGGATCTGGTCGTTCCAGGCCGGGGTGAAGACGACATTGCGGAAGTCCCACAGGGCCGGATTCTCGCGCCGGATGCGGTTCAACGCGATGATGTGGTCGCGGATGTTGCCGGGGCGGTAATAGTCCCAGGCCTTCAGCTCGTACTTCTCGGAATCGAGGTACTCCTCCTTGCCGGGCACCGGGGCGGCGTCGCACAATTCGAAGCCGTTATAGATGCCGTAGACGCTCGACAGGGTGGCGGCGAGCGTGCCGCGGATGATGAAGCCCGGTCGGCCGCTGGTCTGGAGGAAGACCGGGTTGATGTCCGGCGTGTTGGCGAAGAAGTTCGGGCGGTAATACTCGCCCATCTCGCCGGCGAGTTCGGTCGCGTAGGCCGCCAGCTCGTCCTTGGTGTTGCGCCAGGTGAAGTAGGTGTAGCTCTGATGGAAGCCGGCCTTGGCAAGCTTCTTCATCATCTTCGGCCGGGTGAAGGCCTCGGCGAGGAAGAGCACGTCCGGATAGCGATCGTTGACGTCGCGGATCATCCATTCCCAGAACGGGATCGGCTTGGTGTGCGGGTTGTCGACCCGGAAGATCTTCACCCCCAGCTCGACCCATCCGACGATGATGTCGCGCAGCTCGATCCACAGCGACGGGAAGGCACCCTCGCGGTAGAAATCGACGTTGACGATGTCCTCGTACTTCTTCGGCGGGTTCTCGGCGAACTTGATGCTGCCGTCGGGGCGCCAGTCGAACCATTCCGGGTGTTGCTTGATCCAGGGATGATCCGGCGAGCACTGGATCGCGAAATCGAGCGCCACCTCCATGCCGTGGGCGTGGCTCGCCGCGACGAGGCGTCGGAAGTCGTCGAGGGTGCCCAGTTCCGGATGCACCGCCTCGTGGCCTCCTTCCTCGGCGCCGACGGCGTAGACCGAGCCGACATCGCCCTCCTTGGCCTTCAGGGAGTTGTTCTTGCCCTTGCGATTGGTGCGGCCGATCGGGTGGATCGGCGTGAAGTAGAGCACGTCGAAGCCGAGCTCACGGATCTCCGGCAGCCGGGCGATGACGTCGTCGAAGGTGCCGTGGCGGTTCGGGTCGCCGGATTGCGAGCGCGGGAAGATCTCGTACCAGGCCGAGAACCGGGCAGCCAAGCGGTCGGCGAAGACCTCCAGCACCACCGGATAGCGCGAGAGGTTCACCCGCTCCGAGTTGCGGTGGATCAGCGCCGTCTGCTCAAGCAGGCGGTGCAGCTGCGCGGCCGATCCGGCCTCTTCGCCCTCCAGGGCGGTGATGAGGGCACTCAGCGCCGCGGCGTCGCTGCCCTCGGCGAGGTCGGCGGCGCGCTTGACGAGGCCGACGCCCTCCATGGTCTCGAGGCGCACGTCGACCCCGGCATTGCGCTTCTTCTCCAGGCCGCGCAGCCAGGACGAGAAGTCGTCGCGCCACGCCTCCACCGTGTACTCGTAGCGGGCGTTGCGGGTGAGCGGGAAATGGCCGTGCCAGCGGTCGTTGTCGACGAACAGCATCGGGTCGCGGCGCCACTCGGTCTCGCCGGCGAGGCGCGAGAGCACCGCGGCGTTGATGACGTCGTGCCCGTCGGTGAAGATGTCGGCCTCGACATGGACTTGGTCGCCGACGACGCGCTTGATCGCCGAGCGGCCCCCGTCGATCTCCGGGCTCACCGCCTCGATGACGACGCGCCCCGCCCCGTCCGGGGTGGTGCGGCGCGGCCGGCGCACCGCGCCGATGCGGCGGGCGGCGAGGATGCGCACCGCCCGGGGCTCCAGGCCGATCGACTGGTCGGCGCGGAAGACGAGGGGCGAGGCCTCGGGTGTCAGGTCCTGGAACGGTCCGAACTCGCCGCCGGTGCCGGCGATCAGCGGCGCCGGATCGACCGCGACGGGGCGGTCGGTCGGGTTGTGGAGCACGATCACGGCGTTCTCGGCCGAGCCGGGATGGCCGGTATCGATCCGGATCAGCGCGACGTACGCCGCGTCCGGCGCCGAGAGCCGCCACTGCGCCCCCTCGACATTGGCGGCCGGCAGGTCGGCGCGCAGGCGGTTGACCGCCGCGACGAAGCCCGAGATGTCGATGCCGGTCTCGTTCTCGCGGCTCTCCGGCGTCGTCTCGACGACGTGGAGGGCCTTGGCGTAACCCCATTCATAGCCGATCGGCATCAGCACCCCGGCCGAGAAGAAGGCGGCGAGCGCGTAGCGGCTCTTCAGCTCGGCGGCGATCGCCTCGCGCCCGCCTTCCAGGGAGGCCGCCAGCCGCGGCATGTCGTGGTTCTCGGGGAAGGCGATCGAGGGCGCCAGGATGCGCAGGCGCTCGTACTGCTCCAGCGCCCAGGGCGCCTTGAGGTCCCACCAGGCGAAGGAGTTGAACAGGTAGTCGAACCCGGCCTCCGCCGTGGCCCGCGCCTCCTCGAAGGTGCAGCCGAGGGTCTCGGCAGCGAAGAGCGCGGCGTGGTCGCGGTCCTTGGCGGCGCCGATCAGGCTGCGCCACACGTCCGGAGGCACCTTGTAGGCGGCGTCGCAGCGGAAGCCCGCGACCCCGAGTCCCTGCAGCTTCGCGATGTAGCCGTTCCAGAGTTCCGTCAGCGCCGTGCGCGGGCCGGAGGCGACGTAGTCGAACTCGGCGAGGTCGCCCCAGACCGTGATCTTGGTCGGGTCGTCGGGATCGACCGCGTGCGGGCTCACCGGCGCGCCGGATTCGTCGCGCACGAACAGGTCCGGGCGCTCGTGGGCGAGCTTGCCGTCATTGGCGGCGTGGTTCACCACCAGGTCGGTCATGATCTTCAGGCCGTGCCCGGCCGCCGCCTCGCAGAAGCGGCGGATCTGCTCGTCGTCCGGCGTGCCGTCGAGGTCGCGCAGGCGCTCGTCGAGGCGGTCCGGATCGGCGACGGCGTAGAGCGAGCGCGAGCCGCCGGCCTGGTGGAACGGGTTGAGGTAGACCCAGTCGAAGCCGAGCTCCGCGATGCGGGGCAACTCGGCGGTCCAGGCCGAGACCCGGCCGACCAGCAGGGGAAACAGGTTGTAGATCCGCGGTCCGGCCGCCAGCGGCGCCAGGGTCGCCGGAAGCGGCGTCACCTCCCGGGTGCGCTTCGCCGGCTTGGTGCTGGTGCGGGGTACGTTCATCGGCCCGATCCTGCCTGCTCTCTCTCGATCATCTCAGGCGGGCTCAGCCGTACCCGCGGGTGCGGCCGAGCCCGGGGTCTCAACTGGCGGACTGACGCAGAACCGCCAGGGGGAGGCGCGCGAAGAGTCGCTCGACGGGCAGCCTTCCGCCCTCCGCCCGCACCTCGTCGCCCGTCACCAGGTCGCGCCAGACGCTGCCCTCCGGCACCGGCAGCGCGGTCCCGGCGAAGGCGCCGGCGAGGCGCGGGCCGTCCTCGGCCGCGACGCGGCGGGGCACCGCCACCAGAAGGTCGCCGGCCTCCGAGCCCGCGGTCGCGTCCTGGCGCAGGAAGGCGACGACGCGATCCGCCCCCTCTCCCTCGGCCGCGACCGGCGCGTAGTCGGCCTCGGCGTAGAAGCTTGGGAATGCGGCGCGGTCGGCGAGCAGGCGCGCCAGGACCGCCTGCTTGATCCGCCCGTCCGGCCAGGAGGCGAGCAGGTCTTCCAGGGCCACGTCCTGCGAGAGCGCCGCCTCGCGCTCGGCGTAGTCGACCGGGCGGCGGTTGTCGGGATCGACGAAGGAGAAGTCCCAGAACTCCGTGCCCTGGTAGATGTCGGGCAGGCCCGGCAGGGTGCATTTCAGCGCCGAGCGCGCGAGGCCCGTCACCATGCCGACCCGCGCCAGCCGCTCGGCGAAGGGCCGGAACTCGCGCAGGAAATCCGAGCCCGGCGCCACCAGGGCGTCGAACAGCCTGGCGACCGCGCCCTCGTAGGCCTCGTCGACATTGACCCAGCTCGACCGGCGCTTGCCCTCGCGCATCGCCTTCTCGGCATAGGCACCGAGGCGCTTGCGGAACTCCTCGACGGCCTTCGGATCGGGCGTGTCGGTCAGCAGCTCCAGCGGCCAGGCGCCGAGGATCGCCTGGAGGAACATCCACTGGTCGTTGGCGTCGGGCGCGGCCTCGCCCTCGACCTCGGAGAGGTGCGGCTTCACCAGCCGGCCCCACGACGCCCAAGCCTCCGCCCACTCCTCCGGGATCTCGGAGAGCGCCAGCAGCCGTGTGCGGGCGTCCTCGCCGCGCTTGGTGTCGTGGGTGGCCGTGGTGATCATCGCGTTCGGCCAGTCGCGGGCACGGGCGGCCTGGAGCGCGTGGAAATGGTCCGCCGGCAACCCGTACTCGCCGGGATCGCCCCCGACCTCGTTGAGCGCCAGAAGCTCGACGAAGCGGTAGAACAGCGTGTCCTCCAGGCTCTTCGCCATCACCGGGCCGGTGAGCTGCTGGAAGCGGCGGCGGAAGCGGCGCACCACCTCGGGATCGGGCCGGCCCGGTCCCTCGGTGTCGAGCCGCCCGAGAAGCACCCGTTCGGCGAAGTCGTGCACCGAGCGGTCGGGCAGGCTGGAGCGGCGCTTGGCCTTGCGCACCGTGTCGCCGATGAGCTTCAGGTCCTCGGCCTCGATCTCGTTCTCGTCGAGCTCCTGAGACAGGTAGCTGCGATAGACCGGGAAGCGGGCGATGATCTCGGACAGGGCCTGGCGCAGGGCATTGACCGAGAAGTCGCGGGTGCGCCGGTCGGCATCCGCGATCTGCTTGAGGTCCGAGGTCAGCACCTCCAGCTCGCTGGCGAAGCTCGTCTCCAGGATCTCGCCCTTCACATTGCGCAGGAGCCAGCCATAGGGCTCGTCCATGCCGGTCGCCCCGGCATAGAGGCGCGCCACCGCCTCGCGCTGGCCCTGGTCGACGAACAGCCCGTCGATCTGGTTGAGCACGTCGTAGCCGGTGGTGCCGGCGATCGGCCACGGCCGCAGTTTCTCGCCCGGCTCCAGGATCTTCTCGACCACGATGTAGAAGCCGGGGCCAAGGGCCGCCTGAAGCGCGCGGGCATAGCCCGCCGGATCGGCGAGGCCGTCGATGTGGTCGATGCGCAAGCCGTCGATCCGTCCCTCGCGGATCTGGCGGAAGAGCATGTCGTGGGCGCCCTCGAACACCCGCCTGTCCTCGACCTTGAGGCCGGCGAGCGAGTTCACGTCGAAGAAGCGGCGGTAATTGATGTCGCTCGCCGCGACCCGCCAATGGGCGAGGCGGTAGGCCTGGGCCTCGAGGATGCGGTGGAGCGCCCCGAAGCTGTCGGGATGGCCCTTGAAGCCGTTGACCAGGGTCACGGCGCGGTCGATCGCCGCCTTCAGATCGGCTGAGGCCGCGACCGCGTGGGCGAGGCGCCGCTTCAGCCCCTCGGCCTCCTCCGGGAAGGCGGCTTGGCGCTCAGTATTGGTCTCGTCGCCCATCCGGCGCAGGCGCTCGGAGATCGACAGGACTTCCGCCGAGGCCTCGTCGCCGACCTCCGGAAGCGCCGCGAGCGCCCGGTCGAGGACGATCGGGTAGCTGAGCGGGTTGACCGGGAAGCGGTGCTCGAAGTGCCAGACGCTGAGGGAGCCCTCCTCCGGGTCGAAGGCGAGCTTCAGGTCACCCTTCTCCAGCGCCTCGCCGTAGCGGTCGCCGAGGAACGGCACCACGAGCTTGTTGCGGGCGCCGAGCCGGCCCCAGTCGATGTCGAAGGCGTCGGCCGCCGGCGACAGCGCGCCCCATTCGAGCACCGAGAGCCACCACGGGTTGTCGGCGCCGCCGACGCCCATGTGGTTGGGCACGATGTCGAGCAGGAACTTCAGGCCATGCGCTTTCAGCGTGTCGCTGAAGCGCACGAAGGCCTCCTCGCCGCCGAGTTCCGGATTGATCTCGCGGTGGTCGACGATGTCGTAGCCGTGCATCGAGCCCGGCCGCGCCTTGTGGATCGGCGACGCGTAGACGTGGCTGATGCCGAGCTTCGCCAGATACGGAATGATCTTCGCCGCGTGGTCGAAGGTGAAGTCCTTGTGGAATTGCAGCCGGTAGGTCGCCCGCGGCGGCGGCGAGGCGAGCCGGGCTGCGCCCGAGCGCGGCCCCCGCTCCTCCGCCGACAGCGAGGCGGCGAGCTTGGCGAGCGGACCGCCCGATTCTGCGATCGCCGCGAGGTCGCGGTCGAGCTTGCGGCGCCAGTTCGGGTAGCCCTCGGTGACGCCCGGCATGTTGGCCTGGCTCACCTCGCCGAGGATGTCCTCGTACTGCACGGCGGTGAGCACCGACGGCGCCCGGGCGAGGAAGCGCACGGCGGCCTCGAAGGGCGGCTCGCCCGGCACCTCGGCGATGGGGATCAGGCCCTCCTGGTTCAGCGCCTCGGCGAGCCGCCGGCGCTCGTGCACCCGCTCCTCGCGCTCGGCGCCCGCCCGCTCGGCGTCGTACAGGCCGAGCGACTGACGCAGCTCCGTGTCGACCCCGCGCCACCAGCCGACGAAGGTCGGCAGGTCGTGGGTGGTGATGGCGCAGAGCGCGTCGCGCGGGTACTCCGCCGGGCGCTTGAACACCCCGCCCTCGCCGCGCTCGAAGGACAGGATGCGGTAGCTCAGGATGCCGGCCTGCATCAGCGCGTCGGAGAAGCCGGCCGGCGCAGTGCCGAGGTCTTCCGCGATGACGAGGCACTTCGCCCGGTGGCTCTCGAGGCGCAGCACCGCCAGCATCGCCTCGAACGGCATCGCCACGTAGGCGCCGCCCTTGGCGCCCGCGCCGACCGGGATCAGGAACAGCCGGGCGAGCTGGAAGGCGTGGTCGATGCGGATCGCGCCTGCGTGCCGCATGTTGGCCTGGACGAGCGCCCGGAAGGCCGCGAGCCCGTCACGCTCCAGTTCCAGCGGATCGAAGGGCGGCAGGCCCCAATCCTGGCCGTTCGGCGCCAGGATATCCGGCGGCGCGCCGATCGACAGGCCGGCGGCGAAGCGCTCCGGATGCGACCAGATCTCCGAGCCGCCGCGATCCGCCCCGACCGCGAGGTCGCGGTAGAGACCGAGGCGCATGCCCGAGGCGAGACCCTGCGCGGCGGCACGAGCGAGCTGCCGGTCGGCGAGGAATTGCAGCCAGGCGTGGTAGGCGACCCGTTCCTGGTACTCGGCCGCGAAGGCCGTGACCTCCGGCGTCCCGTTGCGGCGATAGGCCTCCGGCCAGTCGCCGAGCCAGTGGGCGCCCTTCTCCGAAAAGTGCTCGGCCAGGGCCTCGAAGGTGGCGTGGGCCTCCAGGTTCTCGCCGAAGGTGGCCCGGAAGGCGAGATACTCGGTGTCCCGCCCGGCCCGGGCCGGCGAATCCTGCCACAGCGCCTCGAGCACCGGGCTCAAGACCTGCCAGACGCCCGCGTGGTCGACGAGCGAGGCGTCGCGCAGGCGCGCGATCTCGGGCGCGGCGTCCTTGAGGAGGCGCTCGGCCCGGCTGCCGGCGAGGCCCGGCAGGGACGTCGGGTCGATGTAGAGGGTTTCGAGGAACAGCCGCGAGGACGGCGAGTAGGGCGAGACCTTCTGGCGGTCGGTCGAGAACAGGGCGTGGACCGGGCTCAACCCTAGGAAGGCCGCGCCCCGGGCGCCGGCATCCGCCGCGGCCCGGCCGGCATCGGCGTAGGTGCCGATGCCGAGATTGTCCTTCGAGCGCAGGCCGTAGAGCTGCGCCGCGAGGCCCCAATCCCGGGCGCCCTCGTCGCCCAGCGCCCGCGGGCGCCAGCAGCGCTGGGGCGCGGCGATCACCATGGCCTCGGCGCGCTGATCGCCGAGCGTCACGGTCAGGCGGTGATAGCCGGGGGTGAGCGGCGGCAGCTCGATCGTGCCGGTCTCGGGCGTCAGCGCCACGCGCCCGTCGCGGGCCGTGCCGCGCTCGTCGACGATCCGCCAGCTCACCGTACCGGAGGCCTCTCCCGGCCGGACCGGCACCCGCGCCGCGCGGCGCGCCTCGACCGGCACCAGCGGCGGCACGAGGCCGTGGCGAAGCGAGCGGATGCGACCGAGGCTCGCCTGCGCCTCCGCGTCGGTGCCCGCCGGCAGGCCGAGGGCGGCGAGCAGCCCCTGGCGCACGTCGAGCGGGGTCTCGACGCGCTGGCCGAAGGCGTCGGTGTAGTCCGCGGCGATGCCCGCCTCATCGGCGAGCCGCGCGACGACATCCTCGGTCACGGCCATCTTAGAAAACCTCTTTCACGAACACGCCCGACCAGGCGGGCAGGACCAGGGAGCCGTCCTCGTCCTGCGAGACGGCGGGCGAGCGCCAGATGACGCGGCCGGGCAGCGATCCGGGCTCGTACGATTCGCCGCCGAACACCCCAACGAACCGGAGGGTCCCGCCGGCATAGCGCCACGTCACGTCGATCACGTCGGGCCGCGGCAGGGCGAAAGCACCGCCCTGCCAGGCGGTCTTCGTCAGCGGCACCACCTCGCGCTGGCGCAAGGCGAGGAGCGCCGTGGTGTCGGCCAGGACCTCGCGGTGCGGCGAGCGCTCGCGCTCCGCCCAGTCGAGCTTGGAGCGCCGGAATGTGTCTTCCGCCGTCGGGTCCGGGATCGTCTTCGCCTTCTCCTCGTCCGCGAAGGCGGCGAAGCTCTTGAACTCGCGCCGGCGGCCGTCGCGCACCGCCTTGTTCAGCTCCTCGTCCGGCGCGAAGTCGACGAAGAACAGGAACGGCGTCGAGGCCGACCATTCCTCGCCCATCCAGAGCATCGGGATCTGCGGGCTCAGGAGCAGGCCGGCCCGGGCCAGCGCCAGCTTGTCGGCATCGGCGAGGTGGCTCAGGCGCTCGCCCAGAGCCCGGTTGCCGACTTGGTCGTGGTTCTGCAGGAAGGTGACGAAGGCCGATGGCGGCAGGTGGCCGGAGGGCTCGCCGCGGGGATGGTTGTCGAGGGTCTTGAACGGCTCGCCCTGGTAGGCGAAGCCTTCCGCCAGGCTGCGGGCGAGGTGGGCGGCCGGCCTGTCCGAGAAGCTCTCGTAGTAGCCGGAATCTTCGCCCGTCAGCAGGATGTGCCAGCCGTGGTGGGTGTCGTCGGCCCATTGCGCGCTGTGGAAGCGCGGCTGGCCTGCGCCATCGCGCTCCAGCCACGACGCCTGGTTGGCCTCGTTCTCGAGCATCAGGTGGACCGGCCGGTCGGGGAATGCCGCACGGATCCGCTCGGCCAGCTCGCCGAGGAAGTGCTTTTCGGAGTCGTCCAGGATGGCGTGGACCGCGTCGAAGCGCAGCCCGTCGACGTGGAACTCCTCCAGCCAGTACAGCGCGTTGTGGACGAAGTAGTCCCGCACCACCTCCCCGCTGGTCTTGCCGTCGAAGTTGATGCCGGCGCCCCACGGGGTCTGGTGGCGCTCGGTGAAGAACGACTTGGCATAGGCGTGGAGATAGTTCCCCGCCGGGCCGAAATGGTTGTAGACGACGTCGAGGAAGACCATCAGGCCAAGGGAATGCGCCCGGTCGACGAGGCGGCGCAGATCGTCGGGCGTGCCGTAGGCCGAGTCGGGCGCGTAGGGCAGCACGCCGTCATAGCCCCAGTTGCGGCTGCCCTTGAAGTCGGCGAGCGGAAGGAGTTCGATCGCGGTGACGCCGAGGTCGCGCAACGCTTCGAGCTTGTCGGCCAGGGCCGCGTAGGTCCCCTCCGACGTCGCGGTGCCGACATGGCACTCGTAGATCACCGTCTCCTCGAACGGGCGCCCGGCCCAGGCGCGATCGGTCCAGGCGAAGGCCGAGGGATCGATCACCTGGCTCAGGCCCGAGACGTCCTCCGGCTGGAAGCGCGAGGCCGGATCGGGCACCACGAGGTCGCCGTCGATCTTGTAGCCGTAGCGGGCGCCGGCGCCGACGCCCGGCACCGTCAGGCGGCGCCAGCCCTCGCCCTGGTCCTCCAACGGATGCTCTCGGCCGTCGAGCACCAGGGCGACGCTCGTCGCGGTCGGCGCCCAGAGGGCGAAGCGCACGCCCTCCGGTCCGATCTCCGCACCGAATGGCATGCTGTGGGCGCGCCGCATCGGGCCACCATCCTTCGAAAGCAAGAGTGTGCGAACGGCGTGGGGTGCCGCTCAGGAAATTCAGTGGGCTTGGGCAGGTTCCGCGGGAGGTTCCGCGGGCAGGTTCCGCGCTGCGAAAACCGGCTTGCGAGGCGGGACCTAAGGCGGCCCCCGCCTTCGGCAACGGCCGATCCGACGGTTCCTGGGTTCGGCCGTTCGCGGAGCCGTCAGAGCGCCCAGGCGAGGGTCGCCGCAAAGGCCACCGCGACGGCGGCTCCGGTCGCCGTCATCGTCACGCGACCGATCCCGGCGGCGGCCGCGGCGACGCCCTCCTCGGCGAAGCCGAAGGCCTGGCCGGCCGCCTGCTCGGCGCGGGCAAGGGAGAGGTGACGGGCGTGGCGGTTGACGGCTCTCATCGTCGGAACGCTCCTGCGGCGCGCCTCCCGTCCGGCGTCGGAAGCGGCCATCCGGACAACGGGCGGTCACAGCCGAGGTTCCGGCGGGCCGCGCGCCCGTTACCGGGCTTTAAGGGAATTTGTTTACGTCTCGGTGACTCTGGTACGGGTTCTGCTGCGCGGCGATTCCGAGCCGCCCGACCACGCCCGTTCGCCACACCCGAAGCCGCGCAAAGGCTCTTTTTGTTCCGCGTTTGTTCCGGTATAGGGAAAGGATGACCTCGAATGCTGCCAGAGCCCTTCCCCCACCGCGAGGCCGTCGCGTGAGCGAGGCCGCACGAGACCTGTTCGGACCGGGGGGCAAGCCACCGGTGGACCCGCTGAAGGCGGAGGCGCCCAAGCGGCCCAAGCCCGTCGCCGTGCCCCCGCCCGCGGAGGCGGCGGAGGCCGGCTACGACGCCTCGGCGATCGAGGTGCTGGAGGGGCTGGAGCCGGTGCGGCGCCGGCCCGGCATGTATATCGGCGGCACCGACGAGAAGGCGCTGCACCACCTCTTCGCCGAGGTGATCGACAATTCCATGGACGAGGCGGTGGCGGGACACGCCAGCTTCATCGAGGTGGAGCTGGAGGAGAGTGGCTGCCTCGCGGTGACCGATAACGGCCGCGGCATCCCGATCGACCCGCACCCGAAATTTCCAGGCAAGTCGGCGCTCGAGGTCATCATGACCACGCTGCATGCCGGCGGCAAGTTCGACTCCAAGGTCTACGAGACCTCGGGCGGCCTCCACGGCGTCGGCATCTCGGTGGTGAACGCCCTCTCGGATCTGCTCGAGGTCGAGGTCGCCCGCAACCAGACCCTCTACCGGCAGACCTTCTCCCGCGGCCACGCGCAAGGGCCGATCGAGACCGTCGGGCGGGTGCAGAACCGGCGCGGCACCAAGGTGCGCTTCCATCCGGACGCCGAGATCTTCGGCGAGCACAAGTTCGATCCGCGCCGGCTGTTCAAGATGGCGCGCTCGAAGGCCTACCTGTTCGGCGGCGTCGAGATCCGCTGGCGCTGCGCCCCTGCCCTGCTCGAAGGCGTCGAGAACGTGCCGGCCGAGGCGGTGCACCGCTTCCCGGCCGGTCTCAAGGACTACCTCGCCCGCGAGATCGACGGCAAGGAGCTGGTCGCCGACAACGTCTTCGCCGGTAAGGTGACGAAGCCCGGCAGCCACGGCTCGCTCGAATGGGCGGTGGCATGGCTCGCCAACGACGACGGCTTCTCCTCGTCCTACTGCAACACCATCCCGACGCCGGAGGGCGGCACCCACGAGAGCGGGATGCGGGTGGCCCTGCTACGGGGCCTGCGCGACCACGCCGAGCGGGTCGGCCAGGTCAAGCGGATGGCATCGGTCACCGCCGACGACGTCATGGCGACCTGCGCGGCGATGCTGTCGGTCTTCATCCGCGAGCCGGAATTCCAGGGCCAGACCAAGGACAAGCTGGCGACGCTGGAGGCGTCCCGCATCGTCGAGGCGGCGATCCGCGACGCCTTCGACCACTGGCTCGCCGCCTCGCCGACCCAGGCCAACAAGCTGCTCGACTGGGCGATCGACCGGGCCGAGGAGCGCCTGCGCCGACGCCAGGAGAAGGAGGTCGCCCGCAAGACCGCGACCCGCAAGCTGCGCCTGCCGGGCAAGCTCGCCGATTGCTCGAAGGCCGGGGCCGCGGGCTCCGAGATCTTCATCGTCGAGGGCGATTCGGCCGGCGGCTCGGCCAAGCAGGCCCGCGACCGCGCCACCCAGGCGATCCTTCCCTTGCGTGGCAAGATCCTCAACGTCGCCTCGGCGAGCCGGGACAAGCTCGGGGCCAACCAGCTCCTCTCCGACCTGATCCAGGCGCTGGGCTGCGGCATCGGCAACCAGTACCGGCACGACGACCTTCGCTACGAGAAGGTCATCATCATGACCGATGCCGACGTCGACGGCGCCCACATCGCCTCGCTCCTGATCACCTTCTTCTACCGGCAGATGCCGAAGCTGATCGAGGGCGGGCACCTCTACCTGGCGGTCCCTCCCCTCTACCGGCTGACGCAGGGCGCCAAGAGCGCCTATGCCCGGGACGACCGGCACAAGGAGCAGCTGCTCAAGACCACCTTCAAGTCGGGCAAGGTCGAGATCGGGCGCTTCAAGGGCCTCGGTGAGATGATGCCCGGCCAGCTCAAGGAGACCACGATGGACCCGAAGAAGCGCACGCTCCTGCGGGTCGAGGTGGTGGAGGAGGCGCGCGACGCCACCGGCGACACGGTCGAGCGGCTGATGGGCAACAAGCCCGAGGCCCGCTTCGCCTTCATCTCCGAGCGCGCGGTCTTCGCCGACGAGATCGAGCTCGACATCTGACAGACCATGGGGACGGCGCGGCCGCCCCCGGAACGATCCGTGATGCAAGAAGGGCCCGGTCGCACGAACGACCGGGCCCTTCTTGCGTTTCCAGACGATGCCCGTCGTGACGGACATTCCGCACCCACCAACGCGAAGAGCCCGGCCGTAAGGCCGGGCTCCGCTCCGCCGCGGGGACGGAGTGTGACGACTAGAAGCCGTTGAA
>NZ_BPQJ01000024.1 GCF_022179185.1 Methylobacterium frigidaeris
TGTTCGTTCGTGAAGCGTTTGCGAGGCATGGCATCCACCCTCCTTCAGGGTTCAGGATGCCCGAAAATCTTGCGCTCAGCCCGGACCAGTTTCGTGGGTCAGGACCAGTCGCGAACGGGCAGCGCCCGGCACCCACGCTCCATCCTGTCCGGACCGGGAAGGCACCTTGTCCGTCGCTGCGATGACGCTCGCGGACCCGCAGGCCTATTTCGGGTCTCTCTAGGGCGGCGAGAAGGGACTTGTCGGGGTGATGGAGATGAGTCGGCGAGAGTTCGGGACGGTGCTGGGCGGCGCGGCGCTGTCGGGCATGGCGCACGGCGCGGCCGCAGCCACTGGCGTCGCAACCCTGGTCCGCGGCGGCTACGTCATGACCATGGACCCTGGCCGCGGCGACCTGGCCGGCACCGACGTCCTGGTGCGCGACGGACGCATCGCCGAGATCAGCGCCGGTCTCGCGGCGCCGGCGGGCGCCGAGGTGGTAGAGGCTGCCGGCATGGTGGTACTGCCGGGCTTCGTCGACGCCCACACCCACGGCTCGATCAGCCAGATGCGCGGGCTCTACGGCAACACCGCCGAGGCCGCGTTCTTTCCCACCACCAACCGCCTCTCCGCCCACTACGCGCCGGAGGACACCTACACCGGCATGCTGCTGAGCGGGGTCGAGAGCGCGGCTTCCGGCATCACAACGAGCGCCGATTTCTTCGATCTCGTCCGCAACCGCGACCATGCCGAAGCCGGGCTCAATGCCCTGCGGGACGCGCCGATCCGCGCGAGGCTGCTCTACGGCATGAGAAGTAAGACCGCCGCGGACATGATCGACCTCGACCATGTCGAAGAATGGCAGCGGGGCTGGACGGGGCACGCGGCCGACGGCCGCCTGTCGCTGGGCCTCGCCTGGCGCCTGCCGCAGGCGCTCGACGACGCCGCGGCCTGGGCGATCAAGATGCGGGAATGGGAGGCGGCCCGCCGCCTCCGCCTGCCGCTCCAGGTCCACGTCAGCGGCACGGTGCCGGGACGCGCCGAGGCGATGTTTGACGCGCTCATCGCCAGACGGTTGCTGCACCCGGACCTGCAGGTCATCCACGCGACCGATGCGCGGCCCAACCAGCTCGCCGCCCTGGAGGAAGCGGGCGCGGGCCTCGTGATGACGCCGTTGTCCGAGCATCGGGTCGGCTACGGACTGACCCGGCTCGACCGCTTCGCCGGGGTGAGCCGCCTCGGCTTCGGCATCGACGGCAGCGGGCTCGCCGGCTTCACCGACATGTTCGCCCTGATGCGGCTCGCTGCCCTGACGATGGCTGGGGCGACGCGCGACGAGAAGGCCGTCCGGCCGCGTCAGCTGCTCGAGCTGGCCACCATCGGGGGGGCCCGGGCCCTGGGCCTCGACGCCGAGCTCGGCTCCCTGGTTCCGGGGCGGTGGGCCGACCTCCAGGTCGTCCGCCTCGATGCGCTCAACCTCGCGGGCTTCGACGGCGGCGACCCGTGCTCGCTGCTGGTCTACTCGGCCCGTCCCGAGGACGTCGCCCTCGTCATGGTCGGCGGACGCGTCGTGAAGCGGGACGGCCACCTAGTCGGGGTGGACATGACGGCGCTCCTCGACCGTGCGCGCCGGTCCATTCGCTCCGTACGGGCCCGCGCCGGTTGAAACCCGAGCGCCCAACAACCTTTTCCGACGGCCGGCGAACGCCAGCGCCACGCCGTCCATCCCGCACCCGAATTTCGACCTCGCTTCGAAGGAGACACCATGAGCCTTGCATCCGCGCTCGGCCTGACCTCAGGCAAGAAGGTCCGCTACGCTTTCGTCGCGTTGGGCGACATCACCCAAGAGGCCATGCTTCCGGGCGTCGCGCACACCGGAAACTCGGAGGTGGTCGCGTTCGTCACCGGCGACTCCGAGAAGGCGCGGGGCGTCGGCAAGCAGTACGGCGTCACCGATACCTACGGCTACGAGCAGTTTGGCGAGCTCCTCGCCTCCGGCAATATCGACGCGATCTACCTCGCCACGCCGAACTGGCGCCATGCCGAGTTCGCCATCCCGGCGCTGAAGGCCGGCATCCACGTGCTGGTCGAGAAGCCCCTAGAGGTCTCCACGGAGAAGTGCCAGGAGATCCTGGAGGTGGCCAAGACCTCGTCAGCCAAGTTGATGGTGGCTTACCGCCTGCACTTCGAACCGGCCACGCTGGCCACCATCGACCTGATCAGCTCGGGAAAGCTCGGCGAGCTCCTCACCTTCACCTCGACCTTCACTCAAATGGTCTCGCCCGAGAATCACCGGGCCAAGAACGGCGTCGAGGCCGGGCCGATCTTCGACATGGGACCCTACCCGGTGAACGCTGCCCGCTACGTGTTCGGCGACGAGCCGACCGAGATAGTCTCGGCAGTGGGTGTGCGCCACCCGGAGGCAAGCTTGGGCGACTTCGACGACACGGTCGCGGTGACCTTGCGCTTCCCAGGCAATCGGATCGCACAGTTCACGATGTCTTACTGGGGAAATACGCTCGACACCTACTCTGTGGTCGGCACGAAGGGCAGCGTCGAAGTAAACCCGGCCTACATGTACGGCAAGCCGCTGGAGCACACCGTGACGCTTGGGGAGGCCAAGAGCCACGAGAGCTTCAAGAACACCGATCATTTCGGCAGCGAACTCAGATATTTCTCCGACTGCATCCTCAACGACAGGGAGCCCGAGCCGGATGCTGAGGAGGGCTACGCGGACGTGCGGGTGCTGGAGGGCATCGTCCGGGCCATCAAGTCCGGCGGACCCGTCAAGCTGGAGCCGTTCACCCGGACCGAGCGGATCGACACGGGCGCCCAACGCGAGACG
Source organism: Methylobacterium frigidaeris (assembly GCF_022179185.1). Classification (GTDB taxonomy): domain Bacteria; phylum Pseudomonadota; class Alphaproteobacteria; order Rhizobiales; family Beijerinckiaceae; genus Methylobacterium; species Methylobacterium frigidaeris. The sequence goes on from NZ_BPQJ01000024.1 coordinate 2,825, forward strand.
CTCAAGGCACAAGAGGGGCCCCGGCTCGTGAATACCTCCAATCCGGGCAAGGGCAAAGACAAGGTTCCGCAGAACTAATGGCTGTTTTGGGACCGTCGCGCGAAAACTACAACCTGGCAGGATCATGACCGAGCAGACAAGGGGCAAGCGTGGCCTTTACGAAGGCGGCGATCTCGGGAACGCGGATCACGCGCGATTGCCGGGTTCGGAGTTTCCGATCCAGGACTATGCCGCGCTGGGCGACGGGCGCTCCGTCGTCCTCTTGGCGCCGGACGGGGCGGTCGCTTGGTGGTGCGTGCCCGAGATGGATTCGCCGCCGCTGTTCGACACCCTGCTCGACCCGCGGGCCGGCGGCTTCTTCCAGGTCGAGGCCCACGGGGCCGAGGTGGTCGAGCGGCGCTACAGGCAGGACAGCAACGTGCTCGACACGGTGCTCGCCTCCGATAGTGGCCGGGCGCGCCTGACCGAGTCCCTCAATAGCTCCACCGCCGGCCGCCTGCCCTGGTGCGAGCTCGCCCGCCGCATCGAGGTCGAAGCGGGCACGATGACCTTTCGCATCCGGGCGGTGTTCGGCACGCGCGGCGACACCGCATCGCCCTGGCTGCAGCCGAACCCGAACGGCTGCGTCTTCCACGTCGGGCCGGTGCTCGGCCTGTTCCGCTGCAGCGACAACATGCAGGTCACCGAGGAGGAGGATCGCACCATCTGCGCCACGGTGACCCTTGCGGCGGGCGAGCGCGCGACCGTCGCGCTGCTCGCGGGCGAGGACGAGCCGCTCGGCGTGCCCACGATGGAGGAGGTCGATGCCCGCATCGACATCAGCGACGAGGCTTGGCGGCGCTGGGCGGAGGGGCTGCGCTACGACGGCCCGCACCGCGAGGCGGTCCGCCGCAGCGCGCTCGCGCTCAAGCTGCTGCTCTACTCGCCCTCCGGCGCCATCGCGGCGGCCGCCACGACCTCGCTGCCAGAGGGTATCGGCGGGGAGAAGAACTACGACTACCGCTATGCCTGGATCCGTGACGCGGGCTATGCGGTGAACGCCTTCCTGCGGGTCGGCGCGATGCCGGAGGCGAAGGCGGCCTTCTCGTGGCTGATGAAGCGCCTCGACCAGCACGGGCCGCGGGTGCTCTACACCCTGTGCGGCGAGGTCGGGCCGGACGAGCGCGCCCTGGAGCTCCCAGGTTACCGCGGCTCACGACCGGTGCTCGTCGGCAACGCCGCGGCGCTGCAGCACCAGCACGGCATCTACGGCGACATCTTCGAGACTGCGGCCCTGTTCGTCGCCGACGGCAACGTCCTCGACCAGCGCAGCGCTGCGGTCCTATCGGCGCTCGCCGACCAGAGTGCCGACCGCTGGCGCCAGAAGGATGCTGGGATCTGGGAGCTGCGCGAGCCACAGCACTACACGATGTCGAAGATCAGCGCTTGGCAGGGGCTCGCCCGCGCGGTCGAGCTCGCCGAGGCCGGGCACTTGCCGGCAACCTGCGTGCCGCGCTGGAGGCGCGAGCGCGACCGCATCGCCGCTTGGATCGAAGAGCACTGCTGGTCGGAGCGGCGCAAGGCCTTCGTGCTCCATCCTGGCACCGAGCGGCTCGACGCCTCGCTCGCGCTCGCGGTCCGCTTCGGCTTCGACAGCTGGGACAAGCTGTCCTCGACCCTCGACGCGATCCGCGAGGAACTCGGACGCGGGCCCTTCGTCTACCGCTACTCCGGAGCCGAGCGCGAGGAAGGCGCGTTCCTGGCGTGCTCGTTCTGGCTGGCCGAGGCGCTGGCCGAGCTCGGGCGGGAGGAGGAGGCAGAGAAGGTCTTCACCGGCACGCTTCGCGCCCTGCCCAAGGGCATCGGCATCCTGAGCGAGATGGTCGACCCGGAGAGCCGGGACTTCCTCGGCAACACGCCCCAGGGGCTCAGTCACCTTGCCTTGATTCATGCCGCCTGCACGCTGCGCGGCGACCGGAATCGTCCTATCAGAGCCCTCGAATGACTTTCGTCGACCTGCCCGAGACCGCCCCCTCGATGCGGAGGCGGCGCAAGCGGCCGCGCCGGCTCCGACCGTTCCGGGAGCTCACCCAGCCCTTGTCGTTACCGCGCTGAGCATGGGCGGCTTTGCCATTGGCACGACCGAGTTCGCGGCGATGAGCCTGCTACCGGCCTTCGCCCCCGACCTCGCCCTTGACGCGCCGACCGCGGGCCACGTCGTCAGCGCCTACGCGCTCGGCGTCGTGATTGGTGCGCCCGTCATTGCGGTGCTGGCAGCCAGGATCGTGCGGCGCACACTCCTCGATCGGCTTGATGGTGCTGTTTGCCTTCGGCAATGGCCTCTCGGCGCTCGCGCCGAGCTACGGCTGGATGCTGGCCTTCCGCTTCCTCGCCGGCCTGCCGCACGGCGCCTATTTCGGTGTGGCCTCCCTGTCGCCGCCTCTCTGGTCCCGCGCGAGCAGCGGACCCAGGCCGTGTCGCGCGTGATCCTGGGGCTGACCATCGCCACCGTAGTCGGCGTGCCGCTCGCCAATGGCATCGGCCAACTCGTGGGCTGGCGCTGGAGCTTCGGCCTTGTGGCGGCGCTGGCGATCCTAACTGCCGTCCTGGTGCGCGTCCACGCGCCACTCGGCGCGCCCGCCGCCAGGAGGGCGAGCCCGCTGCGCGAACTCGGGGCGCTGCGGCGGGGCAGGTCTGGTTGACGCTGGCCATAGGCGCCATCGGGTTCGGTGGCCTATTCTCGGACTACACCTACCTTCCCTCGACCCTGCTGGACGTTACCCACGTGGCGCCATCGGCAATCCCGGCCGTGCTCGCCGTGTTCGGGCTTGGCATGACCGTCGGCTGAACCGCTCCGGGTTTTTCGGAGGCCGGTTGGCTTGGGTCAGGCTGCCAAGGCTTGGTCGCCGACGTGTGCATGATAGCGCGCTTCGGCCTCGGCGGGGGGGACGTTGCCGATGGGCGCGAGGAGGCGACGGTGGTTGTACCAGTCCGCCCACTCCAGGGTGGCGTACGCGACGGCCTCGAAGGAGCGCCAGGGTCCGCGTCGGTGGATGACCTCCGCCTTGAACAGGCCGTTGATCGTCTCCGCGAGGGCATTGTCGTAGCTGTCGCCGACGCTGCCGACCGACGGCTCGATCCCTGCTCCGGCCAGACGCTCGGTGTACCGTAGAGCTAAGTCTTGCGAGCTGCGGTCCGAGTGATGCACCAGCCCGCTGCCCTGAACAGGACGACGCTCGTGCAGCGCCTGTTCCAGAGCATCCAGCACGAAGCTCGCGTGAGCGCTGCGTGAGGCCCGCCAACCGACGATGCGCCGGGCGAACACATCGATGACGAAGGCCACATAGACGAAGCCCGACCACGTCGCCACGTAGGTGAAGTCGCTGACCCACAAGGCGTTCGGCCGCGGAGCCTTGAACTGGCGATTGATACCGCCGCGCCTTCGAACGGACTCGTTCGGAGGCGCAAGGCAAGCCCGAATGGGCGCCGGCGCTGATGCGCCGGACGCCTTGCCATCGACGTGTCGATGGCAAGGCGCGAGGGTATGACGCGGTCGAGGGGGCAGGCTGCGGCCGGGTCGGGGATCGTGGTGCGCACGCGCCTGCCCCGCACCACCCCCGTCAAGCCCATCCGGCGCATCAGCCGCGCCACCGTGCACCGAGCGGTCACGATCCCCTCCCGGGCCAGTTGCCGCCAGATCTTGCGCACGCCGTAGACGCAGAAGTTGGCCTCGAACACGCGCTGGATGTCGATCATCAACGCGGCGTCACTGCGCGCACGAACCGGCTGCTTGTCGAGATCGGCACGCCGAGCGGCGTGCACGTAGTAGGTCGACGGGGCGATCGGCAGCACCTTGCAGATCGGCTCGACCCCGTAGACGGCTCGATGATCGTCGATGAAGCTGATCATGGCCGAAACCGGCGGTCGAGCTCGGCAAAAGCAAAATATGCGCTCGCCTTGCGCAGGATCTCGTTGGCTTGGCGTAGCTCGCGAACCTCGAGCTCCAGCGCCTTGATCCGCTCGTGCTCGTCCGTCGTCTGGCCAGGACGCACGCCCTGATCACGCTCGGACTGGCGCACCCAGTTCCGCAGCGTCTCGCCCGAGCAGCCGATCTGGGCCGCGATCTACTGGATCGCCGACCATTGCGAGCCGTGCTCGCGCACCATCCGTACCGCGCGCTCGCGCACCTCAGGGGAAAACGGGGTTGTTCGCTTCGTCATGGCTCCATCCTCTCAGAAGTTGGAGCCTCCTGTCTGTCGCGGTTGATCTACTCTGCGACCGCGGACGGCATCCCGCGAGCCTCCAGGGTGTCTGAGCCCAGTTCCCGGATCGGGAGCCGTCCGCGCCATGAAGCATCAGCCTGAACAGTTGATTGGGACAGATTCGGCCGATCCCGCAGGACAGGAGTAGGAATCATAATGCAAGACATCTTCGTCGGAGTTGATGTTGCCAAGGACTGGCTCGACGTTCACCATGCGCTCAGCGGCGCACGCCGGATCGCAAATACGACTGCTGCAGCACGAAGCTTCGCCGCTGCATGTGCAAAGCAGGGAGCATGGGTCATCTTCGAAGCTAGCGGTGGTTATGATCGCGTGCTGCGTGATGCTCTCGAAACTTGCAATGCCCGGTTCAGTCGCGTGAACCCGCGACAGGCTCGCGATTTTGCCCGGGCCATGGGAGTGATCGGGAAAACCGATCGCGTCGATGCGCGTATGTTGGCAGAGTTAGGGATACGGCTGCGGCCGGCACCGACACAGCCCCTCGCCACAGCCCGACGCGCCCTTCAGGCCCAGGCGACCCGCCGTCGCCAACTCGTCGAGATCCGTAAACAGGAGGCCACAAGGCTCCAGCAAACAGCTGACCGCCAAGCCCGCGCTGACATCATGAGCTTGATTGCGGTTCTCGATCGTCGCATCGCGAAGGTCGAGGCGCAGATCGGTGACCTGATCAAAGCCGATCCAGAACTCCGCCCTCTCAATCAGCGCCTTCAAACCGCTCCTGGTGTAGGTCCAATCGTTGCCGCGACATTAATCGCCGAGCTGTCTGAACTCGGGCAGCTTGATCGCCGCAGCATCGCTGCCCTGGCGGGCTTGGCACCGATCGCGCGTGACAGCGGCAAGCGTGTCGGCCCACGCAGCGTCGGCGGTGGTCGGCCAATCGTCCGAACGATCGTTTACCTCGCAGCTCTGCAGGCCTCCCGGCGGTGTGCCATATTCCGAGACTTCCGCCAGCGCCTCCAGTTGGCCGGAAAACCGACCAAGGCGGCACTGACGGCTACTGCCCGCAAACTGCTGGTTACACTAAACGCCATGCTCGCCAGCGGTACCGATTACACCCCAGCCGCCGCGATCTGATTACAGTTGCCGGGAAACCCGGGGCGGTTCAGGGGCGCGGCGAAGCGTGAGCTGGACCGCGTGTCCTCGCACAGGATGGGCTCTGCGGGTGCCACGAGCCCGCAGCCTGGGCCGCGGCAGGTCGTTCGTCACCTCCGGAGATCCTCCTTTCCGTCGAACGGGAGGTTCGGGAACGCTTCGTGCTCGAAGGAACGTGCGGCTCTGCTCCCGGACAGAACAACCCCGCGATTGCCGTCATGCCGTCAGCCGGCGCCTCGTCGTGGTCAGGCTTGCGTAAATCATGTATCCATAAATTATTTAAAGCGACGCAGATTTGGGATCGTCACGATCCGCTCTTGATCCGTGTCATATGGACGAAGGACGGTGTCGGGACCGGCTTGATCCCATGAAGCAGCTCTCCAACTCAGCCGCACTGCGCACGTCTAAGCCTCGTCGGTATCTCGCACAACGCAGGCAACCTCCCAATTGCGGAGGTATCTTTCAGGCAGAGCAGGCGCTGAGCAATCAGCAATGGAATGTGTACAAATTGTAAAATACAAATATACAAAATATATATGCCATAAACATTCAGCGCGCCGAGGTAGATCTCGATTTTCATCTGGAGAAAACAGGCGCCATTGGTCAGCGGCCATGCGCCGCCGCACGAAAAATGCGCAGCGTGCCGCGAAAATGAGATGGACATCGCCACGCATAAAAACAACTATGGATACACAATTGACTCGATAGGGGGATGCCATGAGGACGGTGATCCAGGCCGGGCACGTGATCGCCTTCCAGGACGGTGGCCATCGCCATCTCAAGGGCGGGACGATCGTGATCGAGGACGACCGCATCGCCCATGTCGGCGGCGGCGCCTTCGAGGGCGAGGCGGACGAGGTGATCGACGCGCGGGACAAGGTCGTCACGCCGGGCTTCATCAACACGCATGCGCACTTAAGCGAATCGCCGCTCGACCGCTCCTTCGTGGAGGATCGCGGGCCGCGGAACTTCTACCTGTCCGGCCTCTTCGAGTTCCTCACCGCCCGCGACGGGGCGATCACCGAGGCGGCGCGGCGCGCCTCCGTCGCCGCCTCGATGCCTGAGCTGATCCGCACCGGCACGACCACCATCGTCGAGATGGGGTTGCAGGGGCCATACGTCGCCGAACAGGCCGAGAAGGCGGGCCTGCGCGCCTATATCGGCGAGATGTACCGCTCCGGCCGCTGGTACACCGACGACGGCAAGAGCGTTCAGTACCAGTGGTGGGAGGATGACGGCGCCGCGGCGATGCAGCGGGCGGTCGATTTCATCACGGCGATCGACGGGCGCGCCGAGGGGCGCATCAAGGGCTTCCTGACCCCGGTCCAGGTCGACACCTGCTCGGAGGCGCTGCTGCGGCGCTCGCGGGCGGTCGCCACCGAGATGGGTGTGCCGCTGGCGCTGCACGTCTCGCAATCGGTGCCGGAATTCCAGGAGATGGTGCGCCGCAACGGCTGCTCGCCGGTCGAGTGGCTGGAGAAGATCGGCTTCCTCGGCAGCGACGTCATCCTCGGCCACGTCATCATGCCGGGCGGGTCGAGCTGGACCAACTACCACGCCGACGACATCGGCATCCTGGCCGATACCGGGACCAACGTCGCCCACGCGGTCTGGGTGTTCGCCCGCCGCGGCATCGCGATGGAGAGCTACGCGCGCTATCTCGCCCGCGGGGTCAACATGACGCTCGCGACCGACACCTGCCCGCAGAGCATGATTGAGGCCCTGCGCTGGACCGCCGTCATCAGCAAGATCATGGACCGGCGCACGGAGGTCGCGACCGCGTCCGACGTGTTCAACTCGGCGACGCTCGCCGGCGCCAAGGCGCTCGGCCGCGACGACCTCGGCCGCATCGCGGACGGCGCCAAGGCCGACCTCCTGTTCTGGGAAGGCCGCAGCCTGTTCATGACGCCGATGCGCGATCCCGTGCGCAACATCGTCTACTCGGCCCAGGCCGAGGACCTGAACGCCACGATGGTCGACGGCCGCTTCATCATGCGGGACCGGGTCGTGCCCGGGTTCGACATCGCGGCGCTCACCGCCGACCTGCAGAGCGGGGCGGAATCGATGTGGGCCAACATGCACCGCGAGGACTGGGCCAAGCGCGACATCAACCAGCTCTCGCCGGAGAGCTACCCCGAATTCCGGCGCTGATCGGCCGAGACGACCCGCCTTCACCGATGACGTCCTGCGGCCCCGGCCGCGGGACCGGACCTCGACTTCTCACGACCCGGCCGCGCCGCGATGGGGATAGCAATGACGCGCAAGAAACGGACGACCCTCGCCCTTTTGGCGACCTGCCTCGCGCTCGCCGGCGCGCCGGTACGGGCGAGCGACCTCAAGGTCGTGATGGAGAGCCGGCTCGGGAATCTCGATCCGATCCTCAGCGCCTCGCACCAGACCCGCGACCACGGCTACCTCATCTACGACACGCTGTTTGCCCTCGACGCGAGCCAGGCCGTCCAACCACAGATGGTCGAAGGCTACACGGTCTCTCAGGACGGCAAGGTCTACACCTTCCGCTTGCGCGACGGCCTGACCTGGCACGACGGAAAGCCCGTGACCGCCGCCGACGTGGTCGCCTCGATCAAGCGCTGGGGCCAGCGCGACCGGATGGGCATGGCGCTCAAGTCGATCACCACCGACCTCGCGGCCCCGGACGACCGGACCTTCACCCTCACCCTGTCGCAGGCCTCCGGCGTCGTCCTCGAGGCCTTCGCCAAGCCGAGCGGCGTACCGCTCTTCATCATGCCGGCGCGCGTCGCGGCGACGCCGGTCACCGAGGCGATCACCGATTACACCGGCTCCGGCCCCTTCGTCTTCAAGGCCTCCGACTACCAGCCCGGCGTGCGCGCCATCTACGAGAAGAACCCGCGTTACGTGCCACGCAGCGAGGCGCCGAGCTGGTTTGCCGGCGCCAAGGTCGCCAAGGTCGACCGGATCGAGCGCATCGAGATGCCGGACCCGCTGACCGCCGTGAACGCGCTCAACAGCGGCGAGATCGACTACCTCCAGAACATCAACGTCGACCTGATGCCCCTCGTCCAGACGAGCGAGGTGACGACCCGTCGCCTCGACGCACTCGGCTACCAGGTCAGCTACCGGCTCAACCACCTGCAGCCGCCCTTCACCAACAAGCTCGTGCGCCAGGCTGCCCTGTGGGCGATCGGGCAAAGCGAGATCATGCAGGCGCAGTTCGGCGATCCTGCGCATTACAGCCTGTGCGGAGCGGCGTTCGGCTGCGGCCTACCCTATGCGAGCGACGTCTCCGCCGCGATGGTGCTGAAGGCGGACCCCGCCAAGGCCAAGGCACTGCTGGCGGAAGCCCGCTACGACGGCACGCCGGTCGGCCTCATCCACATCTCGGACATCCCGTCCCTGTCCTCGGTCGCACCGGTGATGGCCCAGCAGCTGCGCGCGGCGGGCTTCAAGGTCGAGCTGCAGGCGATGGACTTCATGACCATGCTGTCGCGCCGCGCCAACCAGGGTCCGGTCTCCGCCGGCGGCTGGAGCATCTTCGTCACCAGTTGGCACAACACCGAGATCCAGGACCCCTTGCGCAACTTCATGATCGTCGCCGAGGGCAAGGGCGGCTATGCCGGCTGGGCCGACGTGCCGCAGATCGGCGCGCTCACCCGCGAGTTCCTGACGGCGACGAGCCTGGAAGAGCGCAAGGCGATCGCCGGCCGCATCCAGGGCATCGCCTACGACGAGGGCGTCTTCGCCCCGCTCGGCTCGTTCGCCAGGGTCAGCGGCTTCCGCAAGGATGTCGAGGGGGTGCTGGACGCGCCGGCCAACCTCTTCTGGAACATCTCGAAGAAGGGCCGCTGAGGCGATGCTCGGCTATCTCGCCCGGCGCGTCGCGATGACCCTGCCCGTGATGGGCGTGGTGGCCCTGATCGTGTTCGCGCTGCTGCACCTCGCGCCCGGCGACCCGGCCTCGATCATGGCGGGGGACGCCGCGTCCCCGGCGGAGCTCGCCGAGATCCGGGCACGGCTCGGCCTCGACGCGCCGCTCGCGGTGCAGTTCGTCACCTGGCTCGGCCAGATCCTCCAGGGCAATCTCGGCCTCTCCCTCCACTCCCACAAGCCGGTGGCGGAGATGATTGGGAGCCGCCTGGGGCCGACGCTCTCGCTCGCGGTGGCGACCGTGACGGTCTCGCTCCTCGTCGCGATCCCGATGGGCGTCTACGCCGCCTGGCGGCGCGGGCGGCTCAGCGACCGCCTGGTGATGGCGGTGGCGGTGCTCGGCTTCTCGACGCCGGTCTTTGTGGTGGGCTACGGGCTGATCTACCTGCTCTCGCTCAAGGCGGGCTGGTTCCCGGTGCAGGGCTTCACCGCCCTCACCATCGATCCGATCCGCTTCCTGCGCACCGCCACCCTGCCGACCCTGACCCTGTCCACGGTCTACATCGCGCTCGTCGCCCGCATCACCCGCTCCAGCGTGCTGGAGGTGCTGGGCGAGGATTTCGTCCGCACCGCCCGCGCCAAGGGCGTGCCCGAGGCGAGGATCGTCCTGCGCCACGCGCTGCGCAACGCCGCGGTGCCGATCGTCACGGTGGTCGGGTCCGGCGCCGCCTTCCTGATCGGCGGGGTCGTCGTCACCGAGAGCGTGTTCAATATCCCGGGGCTCGGCCGCCTCGTCGTCGAATCGGTCCTCGCGCGCGACTACCCGCTGATCCAGAGCCTGATCCTGCTCCTGTCGCTGGTCTACATCCTGATCAACCTCGCGGTCGACGTGCTCTACACGGTGTTCGACCCGCGGATCCGGTACTGAGAACAACCTGCTTTACCGCATCGTCTTCTCGAAGTCCCGGTCCGCCGCGATGTCCGGTGCGGGATGCGAAGGGTGAAAATCCATGTCAGCCCTCACGACCACAGGTTCGCCGCCGCACCACGGCGGGCGGCGGTTCCTGCCGCGCGGCCACGGGCTCTCCGCCTGCGCCGCCCTGGTGCTGCTCGTCATCGGGCTCTCCGCCCTCATCGGGCCGCTCGTCATCGCCGCCGACCCGCTCCACATCGATCCGGTGAACCGGCTCAAGCTGCCCTCGGCGGCGTTCTGGTTCGGCACCGACGCGATGGGGCGCGACGTCTTCGCCCGCGTCGTCTACGGCGCCCGGACCTCGCTCCTCGTCGGGCTGGCCTCGGCCGCTTTGTCCCTGGTCCTCGGCACGCTGATCGGGCTCCTGGCGGGGTACTTCCGGCTCCTCGACGGCGTCGTGATGCGGGTGATGGACGGCATCATGGCGATCCCCTCGATCGTGCTCGCCGTGGCCCTCGTGGCGGTGACCGGGGCCAATCTCGGCACCGTCCTCCTGGCGATCGTGCTGCCGGACTTCCCCCGGGTGGTCCGGCTGGTGCGCGGCGTCATCCTGGGCCTGCGGCAGGAGGCCTATGTCGAGGCGGCGATCTCGCTCGCCACCCCGACCTGGCGGATCCTGCTGCGCCACATGCTGCCCAACACCCTGGCGCCGCTGATCGTGCAGGGCAGCTTCCTGGTCGCCTCGGCGGTGCTGACCGAGGCGGTGCTGAGCTTCCTCGGGGTCGGCCTGCCGCCGGAGGTGCCGTCCTGGGGCAACGTGATCGCCGAGGGGCGGACCTACTTCCAGATCCGGCCCGGCCTGATCTTCTTCCCCGGCCTGTTCCTCGCCCTCACGGTGCTCAGCATCAACCTGATCGGCGATGCCCTGCGCGACGCCCTCGACCCGAAGCTCGCGACGAGGCGCTGACCATGACTGCCCCCGCACCCGCCGAGGTCCTGCGCATCGAGGGCCTCACCGTCTCTCTCAAGGCGACGGGCCAGCCCACCGTCGCCGACCTCTCGCTCGCCGTGCGGGCGGGCGAGACCCTGTGCGTCGTCGGCGAATCCGGTTCCGGCAAGTCCGTGACCTCGCTCGCCGTGATGGGTCTCCTCGATCCCGCCGCCCTCGCGGTCACGGCGGGGCGGATCACGGTCGACGGCGAGGACGTGCTGGCGGCGTCGCCGGAGCAGTTACGCCGGATGCGCGCCACCCGGATGTCGATGGTGTTCCAGGAGCCGATGACCGCCCTGAACCCGGTCGAGACCGTCGGGGCGCAGGTCGAGGAGGTGCTGAAGGTGCACGGGATCGGCGATGCCGCCGCCCGCCGCCGCCAGGTGCTCGAGATGTTCGCCTCCGTGCACCTGCCGAACCCGGAGCGCATCCACGCCTCCTATCCCCACCAGCTCTCGGGCGGCCAGCGCCAGCGCATCGTGATCTCCATGGCGCTGATCCTGCGGCCGAAGCTCTTGATCGCCGACGAGCCGACCACGGCCCTCGACGTCACCACCCAGCGCCAGATCCTGCTGCTGATCCGCGAATTGCAGGAGCGCTTCGGCACCGCCGTCCTGTTCATCACCCACGATTTCGGCGTGGTGTCGGAGATCGCCGACCGCATCGTGGTGATGAATCGCGGCCGGATGGTCGAGATCGGCAGCCGCGACGACGTCCTGGCGCGGCCGAGCCAATCCTATACCCGGATGCTGGTGGCCTCCGTGCCGAGCCTGGTGCCGCCGGAGCGCGCGCCCGGCGGCGGTTCCGAGGTCCTGACGGTGGCGGGACTCGCGAAGAGCTACGGCCAGACCCGCGGTCTCGGCGGGATACTGCGGCGCAAGGCCGGCGTCGCGGCGCTCCACCCCACCGACATGCGGCTCGCCCGCGGCGAGATCCTCGGCATCGTCGGCGAATCCGGCTCGGGCAAGACGACGCTCGCCCGCTGCATCATGCGGCTCGTCCCGCCCTCCTCGGGCTCGATCCGCCTCGACGGCACCGAGATCGCCGGCCTGTCGAACGCCGCCTTGCGCCCGCACCGGCGCCGGTTGCAGATCGTGTTCCAGGATCCGTTCCGCTCGCTCAACGCGCGAATGCGGGTGCGCGACCTGATCGCCGAGGGCCCGCTCAATTTCGGCGTCTCCCGCGAGGCGGCCTATGCCCGGGCCGGCGAGCTCCTCGAACGGGTCGGCCTGTCGCGGGAGATGCTCGGGCGCTTCCCGCACCAGTTCTCCGGCGGGCAGCGCCAGCGCATCGCCATCGCCCGCGCCCTGGCGCTCGAGCCCGACGTGCTCGTCGCCGACGAGTCGGTCTCGGCGCTCGACGTCTCAGTGCAGAGCCAGGTGCTCGCGCTCCTGCGCGGCATCTGCGACGAGAGCGGCGTCGGCATCCTGTTCATCACCCACGACCTGCGGGTGGCCGCCCAGATCTGCGACCGGATCGCGGTGATGCGCCGGGGCGAGGTGGTCGAGACCGGCACCGCCGCCGCCGTGCTCGCCGCCCCCACCCATCCCTACACCCGCGAGCTGATCGCCGCCGCCCCGGGACGGGGCTGGAACTTCGCGGAGTTCCGGGCCGAGCCGCAGGCCGCCGCCCTGTGACGGGCCGCGCGCAACCACACCACCCCAAGGGAGGCCTGATGAAGACGATCGGTGTCGATGTCGGCGGCACGTTCACGGACCTCGCCCTGTGCGACGTCGGAAACGGCGAGGTCGTCATCCACAAGGTCGCGACGACCCCGCACGACCCGTCCGAGGGCGTGGTGCAGGGCGTGCGCGAAGTGTGCGCCCGGGCCGGGACCGAGCCGGGGGAGATCGCCTACGTCTTCCACGGCACGACGACCGCGACCAACGCCGTTCTGGAGAACAAGCTCGCCCGGGCCGGGATGATCACCAATGCGGGCTTTCGCGACATCCTGCATATCGGGCGCCACCAGCGGGTCGAGCATTACTCGATCCGGCAGGAGCTGCCCTGGCAGAGCCGCCCGCCGATCGCCCGCCGGCACCGCAAGACCGTGGCCGGACGCCTCGTCCCGCCGACCGGGGCGGAACTCGTGCCCCTCGACGAGGCCGGGGTGGGCCGCGCCGCCGAGGAGCTGAAGGCGGAAGGGGTCGAGGCGGTCGCGATCTGCTTCCTGTTCTCGTTCCTGAACCCGGCGCACGAGGAGCGCGCCCGCGCCATCGTCGAGGCGGTGATGCCGGAGGCCTTCGTCACCACCTCCTCGTCCGTCTCGCCGCAATTCCGCGAGTTCGAGCGCTTCACCACCGCGGCGCTCGCCGCCGCCATCGGCCCGAAGGTCCGGCGCTACATCGCGAACCTCGAATCCGCCCTGGCGCGGCTCGGCGTCACCGGCGAGCTGCGGATCATGGCCTCGAACGGAGGCGCTGCCACCGCCCGGATGGTGAGCGAGAAGCCGGCCCTGACGCTGCTCTCGGGCCTCGCCGCCGGGGTGCTCGGCGGCCGCTGGGTCGGCGAGCGGATGGACCGGCACGACCTCATCACCCTCGATATCGGCGGCACCTCGGCGGATATCAGCCTGATCCGGGAGGGCCGCTTCGCCGAGACCGACGCGCGCTCGACGGCGCTCGCCGGCTTTCCCCTGCTCCTGCCGATGATCGACGTGCACACGATCGGGGCCGGCGGCGGCTCGATCGCCCATCTCGACCGGGGCGGCGCCTTCCGGGTCGGCCCGCGCAGCGCCGGCGCCGTGCCGGGCCCCGCCGCCTACGGCAAGGGCGGCGACGCGCCGACGGTGACGGATGCCCACGTCGTCCTCGGCCATCTCGACCCGGAGGATTTCGTCGCCGGGGACCTGCGCCTCGATCCCGAGGCGGCGGTCCGGGTCGTCGGGGATCTCGCCGGCCGCCTCGGGCTGCCGCTGCACGAGGCCGCCGAGGGCATCCTGACGGTGCTCAACGCCAACATGGCGAACGCGATCCGCTCCCGGACGGTCCAGAAGGGCCTCGATCCGCGCGGCTTCGCCCTGATGGCGATGGGCGGGGCCGGTCCGCTCCACGGCGCGGCGGTGGCGCAGATGCTCGCGATCCCGGAGGTGATCGTGCCGCCCTATCCGGGCATCACCTCGGCGCTCGGGCTCCTCACCACGGATCTCAAGTACGATGCGATCCGCACCCAGTTCCAGGTCTCGGACAGCCTCGACATCGCCCGCCTGACGGAGGGCTTCGCCGCGATGGAGGCCGAGCTCGCCGGGCTCTTCTCCGCCGACCGGGTGCCGGCGGAGCGGGTGCGCACCACCCGCACCGGCGACCTGCGCTATCTCGGCCAGGGCTACGAGCTCTCGATCGACTTTCCCTCGGGGGCCCTCGACGCGGCGGGGCTCGACGCGGTCTGGCGGTCGTTCCACGACAGGCACGCCGCCGAGTACGGCCACGCCTTCCCGGGCAGCCCGATCGAGATCGTCAACATCCGGGTCGCCGGCACCGGCCTGCTGCGCAAGCTGCCCGGCCTCGCCGCGCCGGCGGGCGGCTCGCTCGACGCCGCGGAGCTGCGCCGGGGCCGCTGCCTGTTCCGGATCGGAGGCCGGCTCACGCCCTGCGACACGCCGTTCTACCGGCGCGAGGCTCTGCCGGTCGGCGCGGCCGTGGCGGGCCCCGCCATCATCGTCCAGCAGGACAGCACCACCCTGGTGCCGCCCGGGGCCCGCGCCGGCGTGCACCCTTCCGGCAGCCTCGTCATCACCCTGGGAGACGCCGCATGACCGCGCCCGATCCGACCACCGCCATCGACCCCGTGACCGCCGCGGTGATCCAGGGGGCGCTCGAGACCATCGCGGTCGAGATGGGCCACAAGCTCATGCGGATGAGCCACTCGTCGATCATCCGCGAATCAGAGGATTTCGGCGCCGCCCTGACCGATCCGACCGGCAGCCAGCTCTGCGAGTGCCGGATGTCGACGCCGCTGCAATCGGGGCCGATCCCGGGCTACGTCCGCCACATCCTCAAGGTCGTGGCGGGACGCGGCGACGCGATCCGGCCCGGCGACGTGATCATGCACAACGACCCCTATGGCGGGGCGAGCCACGGTCCGGACGTCGCCTTCTGCGTGCCGGTCTTCCATCAGGACGCGCTCGTCGGCTTCTCGGTCACCACGGCGCACCACCTCGACATCGGCGCGCTGACGCCGGGAAGCTGCGGCATCGTCGATGCGGTCGACACCTACGCCGAGGGCCTGCAGTTCAAGGCGATCAAGGTCTACGAGGCCGGGCGCCGGGTCGATCCGGTCTGGCAGATCCTGGAGGCCAATCTCCGCGCGCCGCAGCTCGTGGTCGGCGACATGGAGGCCCAGATCATGGCGGCGCGGATCGGCGCCGCGCGCTTCAGCGAACTGATCGAGACCTGGGGCCTCGCCGCGATCACGGCCGCCCACGACGACCTCATCGCCTATTCCGAGCGGCTGATGCGCGAGGCGATCCGGGCGCTCCCCGACGGCGAGTACCGCGCGGTCACCCATCTCGACGGCTACCTCGACGATCCGGACCCGGGCCGCCGCGATCTGCCGCTCGTCGTCACCCTGCGCATCGCCGCCGACACCCTCGAGGTGGACCTCACCGGTACCGCGCCGCAGCTCCCCGACAAGCCGATCAACATGCCCTTCGAGGGCACGGTGGATTGCGCGATCTGGCTGACCGTCCGCTCGATCCTGCTCGACAGCGTCACCTTCGGCCACATCCCGCAGAATGCCGGGCTCACCCGGCAGATCCGCATCGTGGCGCCGAAGGGCTGCCTCGCCAACCCGGATTTCCCGGCCCCGGTGATCGCCCGGTTCTGTCCGGGCAACCAGCTCGCCGACACGGTGATGAAGGCGCTGGCCCAGGTCGCGCCGGATCGGGTCTCGGCGGGCATCGGCAACCTGCGCGTCGCCTCGTTCTCCGGCCTGAAGGACGGCCGGCACTGGGTCCACATGGAGATCCTGGAAGGTAGCTACGGCGGGCGACAGGGCCTCGACGGCATGGATGCGGTCGACACGCTCTACGCCAACACCCGCAACAACCCGATCGAGGACATCGAGATGCACCTGCCGCTGCGGGTCACGCGCTACGAATTGCGCGAGGACGCGGTGGCGCCCGGGCGCTGGCGCGGCGGCATCGGCACGGTGCGGGAATTCACCTTCCTGTCCGATGGCGGCTTCTCGATGGAGGGCGACGGCCACAGCCACCGGCCCTGGGGCCATGACGGCGGCGCGGACGGGCTCACCGCCTCGGTCACGCTGGTGCCGGCGGACGGCGCGCCCCGCGCCCTCGTCTCCAAGATCCCCTACCTGAAGGCGAAGGCCGGCGACCGGCTGGTCTGCCTCGGCCCCTGCGGCGGCGGCTACGGCGATCCCCTGGCGCGCGACCCCGAGGCGGTGCTGCACGACCTGCGCGAGGGCCTGCTCGGGCCGGAGGCGGCCTTCGCCGATTACGGGGTCGCCGCGATGCCGGCGGGGCTCGACGAGGCGGCGACGCGGGCCGAGCGCGGGCGGCGGATCGTCTCCCCGCCCTCGTGAGCGGCCGGTCGCCGCCGGCCGGACGATCCGGCGGTGAACCGCCGCCGCCTCGTCACGCCTCCAGGAACTCCCGCCAGCGGCGCACCAGGTAGCCGTGCTCGTCCATGAAGGTGTTCCAGACGCGCACCCGCGCCATGCGAGCGGCGTAGGAGCCCCCCTCGCGCAGGTGCCCGGCCGGGATCGCGGGAAGGCCGAACGGGTCCGGCAGGGCCGTGGCCGCGGGCAGGCCCTCGTACCAGTAATCCCACTCCGACGGTGACAGGAAGGCCCGCGCCCGCTCGGGGAGGAAGGCGTAGTAACCCTGGCGCGACAGGCAGGCGCCAGGCCAGCCCCCCGCCCACCAGTTCAGGTAGGCGTAGGCGGCGTCCAGGGTCTCGCCGTCGGCGGCGGCCGAGAGGCAGAGGTCGGAGTGCCAGCCCCGCCCGCCCTCGACCGGATTCGCAACCGCGACCTCCATCTTCTCCCGCCGCAGCCGGGTGGCGCCAGGGGTGAACATGCTCTGGATCAGGGCGCCGCGCTGCATCAATCGAGCGGCCTCCTCGTAATTCGACCACACGCCGCGGAAATGCCCCCGCTTCTTCAGCTGGATCAGGGTGTCGGCAACGTGGTCGATCTCCTCGATGGCGAGGTTGCCGATGTCGCCGAAGGCGACACCCTGGGACGCCTCGGTAGCGAGCGCCGCCTCGATCATGCCGAGCACCGGGTCGGACAGGAGACCGACCCGTCCGCTCAGGCGGTCGTCGAAGAGCCAGCCCCAGCTCTCCGGCGCGTCCGGGCCGATCAGGTCGCGCAGGGCCGGCTGGTAGGCGAAGGCATCGATGCCGCGCAGGACCGGCAGCATCGACACCCGGTCGCTTGGGCGCGGACCCAGCTCCCCGTCCGGTTGCACGAACAGCTTGCCCGTGACGGTGGGCGGTGCCTGCGCGTCGAGAGGCGGGTGGGCGAGGGCGCTCAGCTCCGCCGCGCAGGTCAGGCGGTCGAGGGTGATCGGCCGGATCGCCCGCGAGGTCCAGATCAGGTCGACCGTGTGCCACTGATGGTAGACGTCGAAGCTCTCCGGCGCCGTCACGACGCGGCGCAGGCCGTCGAGGGAATCCACCACCGCGAAGTCGATGTCGATGGCGAGCGCCCGGGCGGCCTCCTCGCGCAGCGGCGTCGGTACGAATTCGCGCCGCGCGACGACGCGCAGCCGGGGGCGGGAGGACGGCACGGCGGGCCTCTCAGTGGATCCGGATCAGGTACGGAAGATCGTTTGGCGCGTCGAAGATCGACAGGACCTTCAGGCGGGCCCGGACGCGCTGGTGGTCGAGGTCGAGGTGGCGGCGCAAGGCCTGGGCCGCGCCCTCGGCGTCGCGCCCGAGGAGGTGGAGGACGACCATCCGGTGCTCGTCGATGATCGCGCCCACGTCGTGCACCCCGATATGGGCGCGAAACAGTGCATCGACGACGTGCGCGACCTGCAGGCCATGGATCGTCGTGATCATCCGACGGTTGCGGCAAGCCGCGATCAGGTCGCGGTGGAGGGCCGTCTCGATGGCGTCGATCTCGGTGGAGTCCCCCCGACCACCGCCCGCGCAGAGCCGCTCCAGCTCCTGCGCCATCGCCGTCAGGACACCCGGTTCGAGGCGCGGCGCCGCCCCGCACAGGGCTTGCGGCTCCAAAAGGCGGCGCATCTCGTGCATCTCATCGAGGGTGCGGGCCGAGAGGGGGCCGACGATCCAGTGTGACGAGCGGCTCTTCTCGATCAGGCCCTGGCCGTTGAGCCGCGCCAGCACTTCCCGCGAGATGGTGCGGCTGACACCGAAATGCTCGCACAGGCCGGCCTCGGAGATCTGGAACGTGCCGAACGGGATCGTCCGGAGCACGGCGCCCTCGACTTCCTCGAGGATGGTTTCCCAACGCGGTGCCAGGGGCGTGGACCGGCCGGTCTCGAGCAGGGACAGGTCGAGGTCGAGCCGGTGCAGATTCTCGCGCCCTGGCGACGCCTCGGGGAGGGCGATGCCGACGACGTAGCCCTGCTGGGGATGCACCGCCAGGATTCCCTCCGCCGCGAGCCCATCGAGGGCGCGACGCACCGGCGAGGGGCTCAAGCCCAGCCGGTCCGCAACCGCCGCCGTGTAGAGGCGGGTTCCAGGCGGAATCCGGCCCGTGCGGATGTTCTCCGCCAGGACCGTCCGGACCAGCTCGTAATAGCCCTTGCCGAGCGCAGGCGTCTCCCGGGTCGACATGGGCCTCGTCAGCTGGCGGGGTGGGCACGGCCCCTTCGTGCCGGGAGCGTCGCGCGATGCGCGAGAGCCGGCAAGACCGGGAGCGGGCCTCTCCGGCTCACCTACCAAGATCGGGCGCGCCCGTCAGCCCGTCAGGTGGCCGCCACCAGGCCGGAGAGGAAACCTGTACGGCCAGGCGCGATCGAGCGTGAAGCCGATCAAGTCTGAGGACACCATCAGGGGCTGGAATCGCTGAAAACCCTCCGGATCCGCGCCGAAGGGTCGGTAGCCGTAACCGGGAGAGGTGAATCGTGAGAACCGTCCGAGGCAGAGCCGTGTCGGGTCGTAGCTCTGATCAGCACGGTGCGGATCAACTCTCATCGCCAGGGGCCGCGCCAGCGCCGCTGAACAGGTGAGTGCTTTTTTGCCAATGACAATTTCCGTTTGATTGATGCGACTTGCGCGGCGCATGAATAAACGTTGTTCTATTCTAAAATATCGTTCTGTAGGCCGGGCCGGCGCGCTAGGAAAGATTGCGCTTTGCTTGAAGCGGCGGCTTGATCTTGCATCGACAGGACGCATAGTTGCGGCGCTGATGTGCAGCTTGACAATATGGTAGACGGAGTCGGTTTGCAGGGTCGCCGCGCATTGTTACGGCAACGCTGAAAGATGTCTCATACGATCAAGTAAGCTTGCCTGGCTGGTTTATAGTAACCGCTCACACGCCCGTCTCGGCACGCAGAGGAAATCTACAGGAGCGGAGCCATGTCGTTCACATCAGCGCGCAGGACAGCAATGACATGCCTGACCGGTGGAATGAGCCTCGCGATGGCAGGCGTTCTCAACAGTTCCGTCGCGCTGGCCCAGCCCCTGATGGTGCGAGTCAATCCGTACCTCGCCGATCAAGGCGTGCTCATGTCCGGCAACCAGACCGGCTCTGTCCAAACCCTGTTCTACGCCGGGCCTCGCTATACCGGAGCAAACGGGCGTGGAGCGAGGGTCGGGATCGGAAGCTCGATTCCAGACTGGGTCCAGATCGGCTCGTTTCAGAACGTCTCGGTCCAAGGTCTGAACCCGGTCGGCTACTACGGTTACTTCATCTCTCCCGATGACAAGGCGGTCATCGTCGACCTGGGTTCTCGCAGAATCGTGCGTGTCATCCGTCCATGAGGACCGGCCAGCACAAACGCATCCCGCGCGCGCAGGGGCCGCGCGGGTCGCTCGAGCGGTCGTCGCGGCCCTGCTGAGGCCGGGCAAGACCGTAAAGGGCGATAAGCGGCGACGGTGTGCCGTTGGCCGATCGAACGAATGCCGTTGATCACGCTCCGGTGGATCAAGTCGAGAGCCTGCGATGACACGGGACCACAAGCTTGCTGCTTCTTCTGCTGTCGGCCTCGGCGGCCTTTGCAGACGAGGTTCCGCGCTACAACATCGAAGCGACGTGCCGCGCGGCGCCCGCCCTCGCAGGAGGAGCAGGCAACGTGGACCGGGATTGCCTCAGGGACGAGGCACAAGCACTGACGCAAGTCGAGCAGCAATGGGCCGGCTTCGACGCGCATCGCCGCGACACCTGTGCCCAGGAGACGCGCATCGGGGGGCCGCCGAGCTACGTCGCCCTGCTCACGTGCCTGCAGATGTAGACCGGCGATGATGCCCGGACCCTCGCGAATTCCGTCGCGCCGAGGCGCAGCCCGGCGTCCGGTCGGGAGCGCGCTCGTTCCGCCATTGCGCGTCAACGACGCGGGTGGGGACGATGCACAGAACCGAAGGAACCTGAGCAGGTCGACCGGACTCGCTGCCCAGACTGGCCCCGCGGCGAAGCCCGAGGCTCGTCCGGGCATGCGCCGGATCCCGTGCGGGACCTTCCGCATGGGGTCGGCCAAGCACTACCCTGAGGAGGCGCCTGTCCATCGCGTGACCGTGGACAGCTTCTGGATCGACGACGCCCCGGTCGCGAACCGGCAGTTCGGACGGTTCGTGCGCGCCACGGGCCATTGCACCGTCGCGGAGATCCCGCCACAGCCGGAGGACTACCCCGACGCGCTGTCTCAACTGCGGTTCCCGGGCTCCCTCGTGGTCGTGCCCCCGCGCCGACCTGTCGACCTGCGCGATTACAGCCAGTGGTGGGTGCTCCTGAGAGGCGCGAACTGGCGCCACCCCTACGGCCCGGGCAGCTCGATCAAGGGCCTCGACGACCATCCCGTCGTTCACGTCGCGTACAACGATGCGGCGTCCTACGCCGCCTCGGTCGGCAAGGCGCTGCCGACCGAAGCCGAGTGGGAGGTCGCTGCGCGCGGCGGGCTCGACGGTGCCGCATTCGCCTGGGGTGACGAGTTCGCATCCGGCGGGCGCCGCATGGCGAACACATGGCAGGGCGAGTTTCCGCATTGGAACCTCTCTCCGGCGGCCCTTGCGCGCACCTCCCCCGTCGGGTCCTTCCCGGCAAACGGCTACGGACTTGTCGACATGATCGGCAACGTCTGGGAGTGGACTCCCGACTGGTACGCATCGCGACATTCCGACGATGCTCCGAAGGCCTGCTGCATTCCGAGGACCCCCCGTGGCGGTCGCGAGGCCGACAGCGGCGACCCGCACCACCCGCGGAGCGGGATTCCCTGGAAAGTCGTGAAGGGCGGCTCGCATCTCTGCGCCCCCACCTACTGCCGCCGCTGCCGGCCCGCGGCCCGCCACGCGCAGCCGGTCGATACCTCCATGAGCCACGTCGGCTTCCGATGCGTCGTAAGAGGGGACCTGCCATGAGTGGTGACACGCACGATGCGGATCGGGTGAACCCTGGACCGGGCACCCCCCTCAGCCGCCGCAGCATCCTCCTCACGGGCACGTCGGCCCTCGCGACCGCTGCGTTGGTGACGGGTTCGGAAACCTCGCTCGCTCAGCCGCAGCCGCAGCCGCAGCCGCAGCCGGCAACGGGGCAACGGCCGAACATCCTTGTCATCATGGGCGACGATATCGGCATCTGGAACATCGGCGCCTACCACCGCGGCATGATGGCCGGGCGGACGCCCCATCTCGACCGGATCGCCGCCGAGGGCATGCTGTTCACCGACTACTATGCCGAGGCAAGCTGCACGGCGGGGCGCGCGGCCTTCATCACCGGCGAGCTGCCGATCCGCACGGGCATGACCACGGTCGGCCAGGCCGGCGCACCCATCGGCATTCCGGCGGAGGCGGTGACCATCGCCACCGCGCTGAAGGGCATGGGCTACGCCACGGGCCAGTTCGGCAAGAACCACTTGGGCGACAAGAACGAGTTCCTGCCGACGGTGCACGGCTTCGACGAGTTCTTCGGCTATCTCTACCACCTCGACGCGATGGAGGACCCGGCTCATCCCGCCTATCCGCAGGAGTTGCTGAACCGGGTCGGCCCGCGCAACATGGTCCATTCCTGGGCGACGAACGTCGACGATCCCACGATAGACCCGCGGTGGGGCAAGGTCGGTAAGCAGCGCATTGAGGATGCCGGCACGCTCTACCCGAAGCGGATGGAGACCGTGGACGAGGAGATTCGCGACTTGGCGCTCGGGTTCATCGACAAGGCGAAGGCCGACGGGAAGCCGTTCTTCGTCTGGCTCAACCCGACCCGCATGCACGTTACGACGCATCTGTCGCCGAAGTACCAGGGCATGCGCAATTCCCAGAATGGCTGGAGCATCCAGGAAGCTGGCATGGCGCAGCTCGACGATGTCGTCGGTGCGATGATGAAGAAGCTGACGGATTTGGGGATCGACAACAACACCATCGTGATCTTCACGACGGACAACGGCACTGAGGTCTTCACTTGGCCGGACGGCGGTCAGACCCCGTTCGCGCAGTCCAAGGGCACGGTCATGGAAGGCGGCTTCCGCGCGCCGGCGATGATCCGCTGGCCCGGCAAGGTACCGGCCGGGAAGGTCGAGAACGGCGTCATCTCCGGCCTCGACTGGTTCGCGACGCTTGTGGCAGCGGCGGGGAATCCCGACATCGCCGAGGAGCTGAAGAAGGGCAAGCAGATTGGCGACCGGACCTACAAGGTGCATCTGGACGGCTACAACCAATTGGACATGATCCTGGGCAGGGGTCCGTCAAAGCGCAACGAAGTCTGGTATTTCGGTGAGAGCGAGCTGGGGGCGGTCCGGATCGGTGACTACAAATACCGCTTCATCGATCAGCCCGGAGGGTGGCTTGGCGACAAGACGAGGCCCGACGTGCCCTACATCACCAACCTGCGGCTCGATCCTTTCGAGCGCACCGGCTGGCCGGACGAGGGGACAAAGGCTGGAGCGCAGAACTACATGAGCTGGTTCCTGTACGAGTTCTGGCGCTTCGTGTTCGTTCAGCAGGAGGTGGAGAAGCTCGCCATGACCGCCGTTGAGTTCCCACCGATGCAGAAAGGCGCGAGCTTCAATCTCGAAGCGGTGAAGGCAAAGATCCAGGCTGCCAGGTCCGCGATAGGAAAGTAAATCTTAGATGCGATAGCGAAGGACGAGCCGATAGTCGTCGACGTCATTCGCAGCCATTGCGCATCGCAAAGGCAAGAGCGGTCTGACCCGCGCAGATTGCCTGCGCCGGCTCCTTCCGAAATTTTACTAATTACGTGCGTGAGTCGAACTGCACGTCTGTAGTGTTTTGTATCAACGTTGGGCAGATTGCGTAAGTTTCTGCAATCTAACGGTATATTTAAAATTATTATTCACTTATGGATATTTCCATTGCGTTATAATATTCTGATCTTCTCTGTCGTGTTTGGTGGCACACTGTTCAGCGACGAGAGACCCATCCCATCACCGGAGGAGGCAGGCATGAGGCGAGATCGAAGCCAGGACGGCATCAACCGCCGCTCGTTGCTAGCGACCCTAGTCCTGCTGCCGACCCTGCCAGAAACCCTTGTCCCCGCTGCCGCACAGACAGAAGCACCGGGCGGGTTGTTGCCGTCTTGGAGGGAGGGGCCGGCAAAGCAGGCGATCTTCGATTTCGTGCACGCTACAACCGAGCAATCGAGCCCGACCTACGTGGCACCGGACGATCGGGTTGCGGTGTTCGACCAGGACGGCACTCTCTGGGTCGAACAGCCAATGTATACGCAGGTCGCCTACTGCCTGGAGCGCATCCCGGCAGTGGCCGCAAAGAAGCCGGAACTGAGGAGCATCGAGCCTTTCAAGACCGTGCTGTCCGGCAACCGCGAGGCGATAGCAAAACTTTCTCTGCGAGATCTAGAGAAGATCCTCGTCGCCACGCTCACGGGTATGCCAGTAGAGGAATTCCAGTCCGAGGTCTCAAGATGGCTGGAGACTGCTCGACATCCACGATGGAACCGTCCCTATACAGAATTAATTTTTCATCCGATGCAAGAGGTTCTGCGATACCTGCAGAGCAATGCCTTCAAGACCTACATCGTCACTGGCGGCGGGCAAGACTTCGCCCGCGTCTATGCCGCGAAGGTCTATGGCATTCCGCCCGAGCAGGTGGTCGGCACGGCGGGCACGACGAAGTTCGGTTACGGCCGTGATGGCAAGCCGTTCCTGACAAAGGAGCCGAAGCTGCTCCTCAACGACGACAAGGCTGGCAAGGTCGAAGGCATTTACTTCATGATCGGTCGACGTCCCATTGCCGCCTTCGGCAACTCCGTCGGTGACCGTGAGATGCTGGAATACACGCGGGCAGGCCAGGGCGCTCGTCTGGCGATGCTGGTGCTCCATGACGATGCTTCGCGGGAATATGTTTACGGTCCGGCGACCGGCCTGCCCGACAGCAAGATCGGCACCTTCACCCCGATGCTCTACGACGAGGCACGAAAGCAGGGCTGGACGGTGATTAGTATGAAAAATGACTGGAACCGCATCTTCGCCTTCGACGTATGATCGGCCCTTACGAGGTGGTGCTCCGCCAACTTTCGTGGAAATGGTAGGCAGAAGGCCGAAGACCAGATCCCGCCGGTCGCGCCGCAAAGGCCTGCCCTCCGCAGACGCAGAGCCGGTCCTCGTAGACGCAGAGAGGGTCCCACCGGGCGTGTGCAGAAGCTCCATGTCTTGAATGGCTTAGAGCCCCTAACATGACCCCCTATCGTTCCCGCTAAGTGCTTGAGATCGCAGGTATGAAGACGGTTTAGATAGGTGCTCTAAGTGGAATCATCGGCTTCATTTGAGATGATTATACCGTTTTCTCTCCGGAACAATCGTATAATATAATAAAAAATAAGTTTACATGCGCTCTTGCGAAGGCGATCCCAAGCATTTTGCGGATAGCTGGGCAGGAAGTGCGTCAGGTGGCTACGCCATCCTGCCCCTATGTCCCCGGGTCGGGGAGGGCGGGTCCAAAGCACTTGCTGGGAGCGTCGTGCGGCGATGCCGAGGCGCCTTTTGCTGCTTGATGCTCATGCGTCACCCCGTCGGTCCTGGGGTATCCTGGGCCCAGCGTGACAGCTTCACCTCTGAATAGGCGGCTCCGCCGGTGACAGCCCACAACCAACAACGGATGCGAGCGCTCGCCCTCCGACAGACGTATCCGCATTCCGTAGAAACCAGCTTGACATCGTCGACGCAACGTTGGAGCCTGCTTTTGAGGCGCAGGGCAACGATGCCCATTCCCGCGCCATAACGCCCGCTTCCATCCGGCAATGCAGCCCGCAGCGCTTCGCGCTGGCGGGCTTTTTGCATTCCAAAGGCACCGATGACTGACAGACATTGCATCGGCATCCTGTTCTCCACCGCCGGGCCCTATGGCCTCGTTGGTCGCGCCATGCAGAACGGCGCTGTCTTGGCGGTCGAGGAAGTGAATGCGGGAAGCCTCGGAGTCGCCCTTGTACCCGAGGTCATCGACCCGAAGGGCGAGATCACCGGCTATGCGGTTGGTGCCGAGCAACTACTGCGTGCTGGGATTCGCCACGTTGTCGGCTGCTACACCTCGTCGAGCCGTAAGGAAATCATACCTATATTTGAGAAACTTGATGGAATATTGTGGTACCCATCGCATTACGAGGGTTTCGAGACCTCCGAAAACGTGATTTACACCGGCGCGTCCCCGAACCAGCACATCGTGCCGCTGGCTCAGCACCTGCTCGCCCGCGGTAACCGGACCGCATTTTGCGTTGGTTCGAACTATATCTGGGCTTGGGAGAACAATCGCATCTTGCGCGAGACCATGTCTCTCTCTGGCGGGCGGGTCGTGGCGGAGCGCTACTTTGCTATCGGCGAGACCGAGTTCGGGCAGGTCATCGAGGCGGTCATAGCAGCGCGGCCGGATTTCGTGTTCAATACTCTGATCGGAAGCTCGGCCTACCGCTTCTTTCAAGAGTTGCGGCGCGCCTGCCGCGAGCGCGGCATCGATCAGGCACGGGAGCTTCCGGTCGCGAGCTGCAGCCTCGCTGAGCCGGAACTCGAAGCGATCGGGCCGGAAGCCGTCGACGGCCACATCAGCTCGAGCGTCTACTTCTCGTCCATCGACACCCACCGCAACCGCGCGTTCACGGACGCTTACGCCGCGCGGTTTCCCGGCGGGCCGACGCCCTCGGCCGATACAGAAGCCGCCTACATTGCCGTCCACATCCTCGCCAGAGCTCTCGTGCGGGCGGGCACCGACGAGATCGTGGCCCTTCGCCGGGCAGCCAGCGAGGTCGCCTTCGAGTCGCCGCAAGGAGCGGTGCGCCTCGACGAGACGACGCTCCATGCAGCACTGACGCCGCGCATCGGCCTCTCCACCGCGGCGGCGCGCTTCACGATCCTGGCCGAGGCGCCGGCTCCGGTTGCGCCCGACCCCTATCTGGTGCGCAGTGCCCCTCGCATCGCCCCGGTGCTCCGGCGCCCGAGCCTGCGCGTGGTGCCGTCGTGACGGGACCGCGGCTCATCCAGAATTTCAGCGGGATGCAGGCCCACCTGATCGTGGCGCCGACGACCGTGAGCGATACGCTCGTGGCAACGCTGATGAAGCTCGGGCTGACCGTGGCTTCGAATTTGCCAGCGGACGACGCCTGTCCAGTCGCGTGGGCGGCGCTTGAACCCGAGCGTGCCCTGATGATCGTCGATGGCGATCTGCCGCTGCCCGGGACCGCGGCGAGCACCGTCCCAGATCTGCCGCCGGTACCGGTGCTCGGTCTCGTCGGCGTCGAAGCGCCGAGCCGGCTCAAGGGCCTGCTGCAGTTGGGCGCAACCGGTCTCCTGCGCAAGCCGATCCACGGCGCTTCGGTCTACGCCGCCCTGTATCTCACGATCAACGAGCATCAGCGGCGCCGCGCTCTCGAGGAGCAACTGGCGCGCCACGAAGAGCGTCGGCGCGGACGGCGCCACGTCGTCAAGGCGATCCTGCGGGTGATGCAGGAGCGCGGCCTCGACGACGATGCGGCCTTCGAGTTCCTGCGGCGGGACAGCATGCGCGCCCGCCTGCCGCTCGAACACTATTGCGAGGCCCTGGTGCGGGCCCGCCCCGATGTGCCGGCGCCGGCCCGGCGCATCGCCCTTCCCGAGTGAACCCCAGCACGAGGACGCCCACCATGACGAGACCCCGCCACGGATCCCGCCTGACCGCCCTCGCGGCCGCCCTCGTACTCGCCGGCCCGGCCGCCCAGGCCGCCGAGCCGATCAAGCTCGGCGTGCTCGAGGACCAGTCCGGCGACTTCGCCCTCGCCACCATCGGCAAGGTCCACGGCATCCAGCTCGCCACCGACGAGATCAACGCCGCCGGCGGCATCGCCGGGCGCAAGCTGGAACTGGTGATCTACGACACCCAATCCGACAACACCCGCTATCAGGAGTTCATGCGCCGTGTGCTCCAGCGCGACAAGGTCGCCGCCGTCTTCGCCGGCTTCTCGTCCGCCTCGCGCGAGGCCTACCGGCCGATCGTCGACCAGCTCGACGGCTTCGCCTTCTACAACAACCAGTACGAGGGCGGCGTCTGCGACGGCCACATGGTGGTGACCGGCGCCGTGCCCGAGCAGCAATTCTCGACGCTGATCCCCTGGATGATGGAGAAGTTCGGCAAGCGGGTCTACACCATCGCGGCCGACTATAATTTCGGCCAGATCTCGGCCGAGTGGGTGCGCAATATCGTCAAGGAGAACGGCGGCGAGATGGTCGGCGAGGAGTTCATCCCGCTCGGCGTGTCGCAATTCTCGCAAACGATCCAGAACATCCAGAAGGCCAAGCCCGACATCCTGATGACGCTGCTCGTCGGCACCGCCCAGGCCTCGTATTACGAGCAGGCGGCGGCCGCGAACCTGAAGGTGCCGATGGGCTCCTCGGTCAATGTCGGCCAGGGCTACGAGCACAAGCGCTTCAAGCCGCCGAGCCTCGCCAACATGTACGTGACGACCAATTACATCGAGGAGGTCGACACGCCCGAGAGCAAGGCGTTCCTGGCGAAGTGGAAGGCAAAATTCCCGAACGAGCCCTACGTCAACCAGGAGGCCGAGAACTCCTACCACGCGGTCTACCTCTACAAGCAGATGGTCGAGCGGGCGAACGGCTCGACCAAGCGGGCCGACCTGCGCAAAGTGATCGCCGCCGGCGACGTCTGCGTCGACGCCCCCGAGGGCAAGGTCTGCATCGACCCGAAGAGCCAGCACGTCTCGCACACGATCTATCTCGCCAAGGTCGACGAGAAGCATGACATCTCGTTCCCCAAGACCTGGACCGACATCAAGCCGTACTGGCTCGGCCAGGCGGGCTGCGACCTGACCAAGAAGGATCCGATGGCGCAGTACACCCCGAGCAACCCGCCCAAGCCCTGACCGTCGCGCCCTGAACCGACCCGCCGCCGGGGCACTCCGCCCCGGCCCCTTTCGCGAGACGGCAGAACACCGCATGGTCCTCCTCGATCCGGCCTTCGCCTTCCTCTACCAGCTCGGGGATGCCTTCGCGTTCCTGGTGCTCGCCGCCTGCGGCCTCGCGGTGGTGTTCGGCATGATGGGCGTCATCAACCTCGCCCATGGCGAGTTCATCATGTGCGGCGCCTACGTGACCGTGGCGACGACCCGCGCCGGGCTGCCGCTGCCGCTCGGGATCCTTGCCGGTGCCCTGGTCGCCGGCGCGATCGGCATGGTGCTGGAACGCCTGGTGATCCGCCACCTCTACGGGAGGCCCCTCGACACGATCGTGGCGACCTGGGGCGTCAGCCTGGCGGCGACGCAAGGGATGCTGATCCTGCTCGGCTCCAGCATGCCGGGCGTCGGCACGCCGCTCGGGAGCTTCTCCCTCGGCAGCTACTCCTACTCGACCTACCGGGTGGTGCTGATGCTCGCGGCGCTGGCCGTGCTCGCCGGGCTCTACCTCGCCTTCAACGCCACCCGATTCGGCACGCTGGCGCGGGCGACGATCCAGGTGCCGCACATGGCCGAGGCCCTCGGCGTCGACACCCGCAAGGTCTACGCGCTGACCTTCGGGATCGGGGCCGCGCTCGCCGGCCTCACCGGCGGGCTGTACGCCCCGACCATGACGATCGTGCCGACCATGGGGACCACCTTCATCATGGAAGCCTTCGTCACCGTGGTGGTGGGTGGGGCCGACATCTTCCTCGGCACGGCTCCGGCCGCCCTCGTGCTCGGCGCGGTGCGGGCGGTGCTGACCTCGTGGCAGGGCCAGCTCTTCGGGCAGATCGGTCTCCTCGTCGCGGTGATCCTGGTGATCCGGGTCCTGCCGCGGGGGATCTCGGGCCTGATCCTCCGCGAGCGGGCATGAGGAATCTCGCGATGCGTCGTCTCCTGCGTCGGCTCGAAGGGCCGCAGACCCTCGGCCGCGGCCCCGCCTTCTGGGCCGCCTTCGCGATCGTGCTCGCCCTCGCGATCACCTATCCGTACTTCGCCGACGGCTACACGGTCGGCAACACCGCCTACTTCTTCTGCTGGGTGTTCATGGCGCTCGGCCTGTGCCTGATCTGGGGCTATGGCGGCGCGCTGAGCTTCGGCCAGACCGCGTTCTTCGGCCTCTCGGGCTACGCCTACGGGGTGCTCACCCTCAATGTCGGCGCGGCCTACGGCTTCACGATCGCCGCGGTGGTGCTGGCGGTGGCGCTCGCGGCCGGGGTCGCCGCGCTGCTCGGCTACTTCCTGTTCTTCGGCCGGATCGGCGGCGTGTTCCTGGGCATCATCACCCTGTCGGTGACGCTCGCCCTGGAGCGCTTCATGGCGCAGACCGCCGGGCCCGACTGGCGCATCGGGGCGGCCCGCCTCAACGGCTACAACGGCATGAGCGGCATGCCGCCCCTGACCGTGCCGTGGTTCGACGGCGACATCGTGCTGTTTCCCGACGTGGCGCTCTATTACGGGCTGCTCGGCCTGCTGGTGATCACCTATCTCGCCTTGCGGATCCTGGTGAATGCCCGGTTCGGCAACGTCCTGGTGGCGATCCGCGAGAACCCCGAGCGGGCCGAGATGCTGGGATACGACGTGCGCCGCTACCAGCTCGGCGCCTTCGTGATCGGCTCCGCGCTCGCGGGCCTCTCCGGCACGCTCTACACGGCCTGGGGCCAGTACATCACGCCCTCCAGCATGGGGCTCACCGCGGCGGCGTTGCCCGTCATCTGGGTCGCGGTCGGCGGCCGGAGCGACGTGACCGCCACCCTCGTCGGCACGCTCGTGGTGCTCGGCGGGTTCCAGGCGCTGACGATCTACGGCAGCCAGTACGCGCTGGTGGTGATGGGCCTGCTCCTCGTCGTGGTGGTGCTCGCCGCCCCCGAGGGCCTGGTCGTCGCGCTGATGCGCGGGCTCGCCCGCCTTGCCCGAAAGGCGCCGGCGCGATGACCGCCATTCTCGAAACGCGCGGCCTCGACAAGCATTTCGGCGGCCTGCACGTCACCAACGGCGTCGATTTCAGCTTGAGCGACGGCGAGATTCATTGCCTGATCGGTCCGAACGGCGCCGGCAAGAGCACCTTCTTCCGCCTGCTCATCGGCGAGTACACGCCGGAGCGCGGCCAGGTGCTCTACCGCGGCGAGGACATCACGGCCTTGAAGCCCTTCGAGCGGGTGCGCCGGGGCCTCAGCGTCAAGTTCCAGGTGCCGGGCATCTTCCCCGGTCTGACAGTCTCCCACAACCTCGAGATCGCGCTTCAGCACCACCTCGAGGGCTCCTCCCTCGGGGCCGAGATCCGGCGACTGCTGGCCTTCCTCAACCTCGCGGATTCCGCGGGCGAGCGGGCCGGCACCCTCAGCCACGGCCAGAAGCAGTGGCTGGAGATCGGCATGGCGATCAGCCTCAAGCCGCGCCTGCTGCTCCTCGACGAGCCCACCGCCGGGATGTCGCCGGCCGAGACCTTCGCCACCGGCGAAATGGTGCAGGCGCTCAACCGCGACGGCGTCGCGATCCTGGCGATCGAGCACGACATGGCCTTCGTCCGCCAGATCGCCCAGCGGGTCACCGTGCTGCATGTCGGGCGCATCTTCGCGCAGGGCACCACCGACGAGATCGTGGCGAACGAGGCGGTCGCGGCGATCTATCTCGGGGAGACCGAGGCGCCGCGGAGGACCGAAGATGCCTGACGTGCTCCTCTCGACCGCCGGCCTGCGTGCCGGATACGGCGGCAAGCCGGTGCTCCAGGGCGTCGATCTCGCCATCCGGGCCGGCGAGATCGTGGCGGTGATCGGCCGCAACGGTGTCGGCAAGTCGACCCTGATGCGCAGCCTGATCGGCCTCCTGCCGGCGGCCGCGGGCGGCATCGCCTTCAAGGGCCAGTCGGTCGAGCGGCTCGCCGCCCATAAGCGCGCCCGCCTGGGCATCGGCTATGTGCCGCAGGGGCGCGACGTCTTCCCGCGCATGAGCGTGGCCGACAACCTGACGGTCGGCGCCTCGCTGCTTTCCCCCGGCACACCCTTCGACATCGAGCGTGCCTACGGCCCGTTCCCGATCCTGCGCGAGCGCCGGGCACAGCGCGCCGGCACCCTCTCGGGCGGGCAGCAGCAGCAGCTCGCGATCGGCCGCGTCCTGGTCGGTAGCCCGTCCCTGATCCTGCTCGACGAGCCTTCGGAAGGCATCCAGCCCTCGGTGGTGCAGGAGATCGGCCGTACCCTCGTCGACCTCAACCGCCGCACCGGGGTGACGGTGGTGTTCGTGGAGCAGAACCTCGACCTGATCCGTGCCATGGCCCAGCGCAGCTACGTCATGGACAAGGGCCGGATCGTTGCGGAGCTGACGGCGCGGGACCTCGACGACCGCGACCTGGTGCGGCGCCACCTCGCCGTCTGAGTTCAGTCAAGGGAGAGACGACCATGCAGTGGCTCGACCAGTCGATCATGGCCAAGAAGGGCGTGGCCAAGGGCAAGCCCGGCGCGGAGCACACCATCACGGAGGCCGAGCAGGGCCGCTATCACTACGTCTACGGACCCTTCGTCGATCCGGTGCTCACCGTCGATCCGGGCGCCGTCGTCACGGTGGAAACCCACGACGCCTTCGAGGGAAAGATCCGCCACGAGACCGACAGCCCGACCAAGATCCTGAACTTTCCCTATCTCAACCCGCAGAACGGCCCGATCTGGGTCAACGGGGCGGAGAAGGGCGATTGCCTGGCGGTCGCCATCAAGTCGATCCGGCCGCGCGGGCCCCAGCCGTGCGGCACGACGCTGATCATGCCCGAGTTCGGCGGCCTCGTCGCCACCGGTGACACCGCGCTCCTCAACCCGTCACTGCCGGAGCGGGTGCGCAAGCTCGAGGTCACGGCGGAAGGCGGCGTGCGCTGGAACGACCGCATCACCTTGCCCTACCAGCCGTTCATCGGCACGATCGGCACCTCGCCGGAGATCGAGGCGATCTCCTCGCTCCAGCCTGACTATTACGGCGGCAACATGGACCTGCCCGACGTCGGCGTCGGCGCGGTCATCTACCTGCCGGTCAATACCAAGGGGGCGCTGCTCTACCTCGGCGACTGCCACGCCGCACAAGGGGACGGCGAACTCTGTGGCGTCGCCGTCGAACACCCGACCCACACGACGGTGCAGATCGACCTGATCAAGGGCTGGACCATCCGCTGGCCGCGCCTGGAGACGGAGGACTTCTTCATGACCATCGGCTCGTCGCGGCCGATGGAGGATGCCGCTCGCATCGCCTACCGCGAGCTGGTGCGCTGGCTCGCAGCCGATTTCGGCTTCGAGGAAATCGACGCCTATATGCTGCTCACCCAGTGTGGGCGAGTGCGGCTCGGCAACATGGTCGATCCGAAGTACACTCTGGGCGCCTCGATAGCGAAGTCGATCGCGCTGGCTTAGAGCATTGTCCGACGAAGTGGATACCGGCTCGTCGAAGAAAATGCGGTAAAATCAACGACCTGTAGCACCATTCGATTGCAACGCGGTCGGAGGGGGCTCTAAAATCAAGGAGCGCGCCATGGATCTCGGCCTCGCAGGGCTTCGTGCCCTCGTCACCGGCGGCACCAAGGGGATCGGCGGCGCCATCGCCGACCTCCTGGCGGAGGAGGGAGCCGCCGTCGCGCTCTGCGCCCGTAACTCGGAGGAGGTCGCCGCCAAGGTGGCGGCGCTCCGCGCCAAGGGCGTCGCCGCCACCGGCCGCGCCGTCGACGTCGCCGATTCGGGGGCTCTCAAGACCTGGATCGCGGAGGCTGCGGAAGAACTCGGCGGCCTCGACATCCTGGTGCCGAATGTCAGCGCGCTTGCGGTCGGGGCCGACGAGGCCGCCTGGCGCGCAGGTTTTTCCGTTGACCTCATGGGCACGGTCGCGGCGGTCGCGGCCGCGATGCCGTTCCTCGAACGCTCGAAAGCGGCTTCGATCGTCGTCATCTCGAGCGTGTCGGGCCGTGAGATCGACTTCGCGGCGGGGCCCTACGGTGCCTTCAAGGCGGCGCTGATCCACTACACGCAGGGGCTCGCCTTCCAACTCGCCGGCAAGGCCATCCGCGCCAACACCGTGTCGCCGGGCAACACCTATTTCGAGGGCGGGGTGTGGCACAGGATCGAAGAGGGCAACCCGACCTTGTTCGCCGAGGCTCTGCGCCTCAACCCGACCGGCCGGATGGCCCGCCCAGATGAGATCGCTCGCGCCGCCGTATTCCTCGCGAGCCCGGCCGCGAGCTTCGTCACCGGCACCAACCTCGTCGTCGACGGTGCGCTGACCCGGGGCGTACAGTTCTGAGCGTACGCATGGTCATCGAATATGTAGGGCTTCATGCGATAACCTTACGCGAACGAACGCGAAAATAGTAGCGCAACCAGCAAAGCTTGAATGTCTGGTGTTGGGCAGTGAGCAGCCATCCGAACGACCCTAACCGGGGGTCTGTAATTGGCGCACAGCCGAACAAACGGGGTGCGAACTCCAGACCACACGCGAACCTGCGATCCGCCTTCACCGAACGACCGCAGGGGTGAATTGTGTTGAAAAACTCGCGGCCGATTTGGATCGAGCACCGATCGGCTGCGCGGACCGCGCCAATGTGGGGCGGTCCCGGCCGATCGGGCCGGGCCCAGCTGCTGGAGCGGGATCAGCTTAGCGGGTTTCCTGAGGTTCTGGGCCGCTGCGGCGAGGTGGAACTCGTCCCCGGGCCCCGTTCGGTCCCCGCAGCCGACCCGACGGCGATCCGCGCTGCAGGAGGCGGGACTCGGCGCGGACAATCGAGGCGCTTCGCGGACCGCCGCGGAACGAAGGACGACGTTTGCGCGGCTTCGGAAGAACTGCCGCGTGTCTTCGCCAACAAGGTTGCATGATCGGATTTTCCCATCGCCATATCGGCTCTGCATCGACCGCAAGTCGGATGGAAATCCCTAAAAATATCACGGTTTGAAGCGGGTATGGTGTGCCGGCGCCGGGGGTAGACGGCCTACCTCCAATCGTCAGAAGCTCATCCCGGCGATCTTTTGTCTCCTCCCTTCGGCTCCAAGGGGTATTCGGAGGTGTCCAGATTGCGGCAGGTGCGGCTCTGGACTATCGTGACTTGTGAGCTTCGTCCGCGGTCGATCGAGCATCCGGCCATGCTGCAGGTCCGTCTATTAGGGTGCTTCGCCCTTGAGCAGTCCCAACGGGACCAGTCGGGGGTGCTCGGCCGGAACGGCCGGCGGCTCGCAGCCTACCTGTTCGCCTATCCCAACCGCAGCCATCGGCGCGACAGGCTGATCGACCTGTTCTGGACCGAGAGCGCGCCGGACCAGGGACGCACCGCCTTCAGCACGGCGCTCTGGAAGATCAAGCGCACCATCGGCGCCTCCGGCCGGCAGATGGCGCTGCACGCGGTCGGGCCGAACGTGGTGCTGGAGATCGCCAAGCCGGCGATCGTCGACGCGCACCGCTTCGCCACCGATATCGAGGTCGCGCTCTCGGCGAGCTGCGCGGACTCGATCCGACCGGCGATCGAGCTCTATGGGGGCGCCTTTCTCGAGGAGTTCGACGGGGACTGGGTGCTGGAGGAGCGCGAGCGTCTCGAGGTCCTCTACGTCCGCGCGCTGACGCTGATGATGCGGCAGGCCGCGAACCAGTCCCGCTACGAGGACGCGTTGAGCTGCGCGCGCCGGATCCTCGCGACGGACCCGATGCGCGAGAGCGCGCAGCGCGCGACCATGCTGCTCTACACGCTGAACGGCCAGCGCGGTCAGGCCATCCGGCAGTTCGAGCGATGCCGGGCGACCTTGCGCGAGGAATGCGGCGTCGACCCGATGCCGGAGACTCGCTCGCTCGACCTGATGATCCGCAGCGGCGCAGTCTTCGAGCGGATCCCGGCACTCCTCAGCGAGACGTTCGGCACCCGCGGCTGAGCCGCGCCGCGACCCGGCGCACGATCGTTCCGGGTCGAACCAGCCCGTCACGCCTGCGCTCTCGCCAGGGCCGCCACGACCTGGGCGTCGCTCCCGGCATGCCCGGACATTCGCGAGCTTGCCGCGCCATCGAGCACGAAGGCGGCGAGCGAACCCCACCCCCGAACGCGTCCGCATCTCCTCCCGCGACCGGCTCGCGGCCGCCCGACCGTGATCGGCCCGGTGGCGCGACGTCGAGACCAGACGGGATAGAGATTGCGGAGAGACCTCCGGCATCCCCGGCGCCGGCGGCGGAGAGCCGGGCGCATCCGATCCGCGAGCCGCGAGCAATGACCGGACGAGCGCGAGACCCGAGCGCCGCGCCGCCTCGACAAGCCGCGCGCGAGGCCCGGCAGATCCGCGTGGGCTCTGCTGGACCCGGTCAACGAGGTGAGCTCCTGTGGTCGAAACGTGCCACTCCCCCTCTTCGGACGGCGCGGGTCCGTCCGTCTCCGGCGATCACGTTCTGATCGTGCGGATCTGGCGCGAGCCGAACCACACGCCGCCGCGGGACGAGGATTGGCGCGGGCACGTCTATCTGAGCGGCGTCGAGATCAAGCGCCGCTTCGTCGGCATGGACCGGCTGTTCCGGGCGATACGGACCCTGCTCGGGCAGGCCGTCCGTGAGGACGCCGCCGTCGAGACGGCCGTCCGGTCGGGCGAAGGCGAAGCGCGATGAACGTCGAGTTGCAGAAATCGGAGCGGCGCTGGGCCGAGCTCGAGAAGGCGCTCGCTCATGTCGAAACCTGGCTCGCTCCCGAGGTCGAGCGCGTCGCGCGGGGCTACGAGGGCGGTCAGGCGGGCGCCTTTCACGGGTTGGTCATGGGCCCGGACGAGGCGCGGCGCGCTCTCTCGGACGAGTGCCGCTCCTCCCGCATGCCGGTCGACCGGGCCGCTGCGGCGAGAGACCTTCCGGAGCAGACGCGCCTGACGCAGCTGTGCGGAGCCGACACGTTCGACGCCTGCGTGCTGCTGCTGGCGCTCGCGCCGGAGGTTTCGAGCCGCTTCGGCCGGATCTACGCCTTCCTGCAGGACGATCTGGCGAGAACGCGCCCGACGTTCGACCTCGTCCTCAATCTCATCGCGCGCGGCCCCGCCGAACGGCTGGCGCTCCGGCGCAGATTCGCACCCGACGCGCCGCTGATCGCCGAGCGGATGATCCAGACGTGGGGCGAGCCCGGCGGACACTGGCTAACGACGCAGATCACGCTCGATGCGCAGATTCTGCGCCTCCTCACGGGGGATGGCGGGATCGACGAGCGGCTCGCCGGCTTCGTGCGCCTCGCACCGGCAACCGCGCGCGCCGGGACGGATGATGACGCCGCCGCCGGAGCGTCCGCGGCGCTCGTCCGCGCCCGGCTCGTGTGGTTCGACGGACCCGACCCCTTCGCCAAGCGGCGGGTCGCGGCCGAGGCCGCGCGGCTCGCCGGGATGCCGCTGATCGAGATCGACGAGACAGCCGTTCCCGCCGACCGCCCGCCGGCTCAGATCGCTGCCCTGCTTGTCCGGGAGGCGGGCTTGCGCGACGCGGCGCTGTTCCTCCACGGGCTCGAGGACGAGGACAGCCGCGAGCCCTGCCCGTTCTGCACGGCCTTCCTGGCGGAGGCCGAGCGGAAAGGGGCGGTCGCGTTCCTCGCGGGCAAGCAGGCCTGGCTGAGGGACGGCTGGGCCGCGCGCGGCCTTGCCAGGGTCGCCGTCCCGCGTCCGGACGCGTCCGCCCGGCAGGCGATCTGGACCACGAGTCTGGCCGTGCACGACCTCGGCCTCACGGCGGATCAGATCCGTGTCCTGGCGCAGCGTTACCGCCTGACCGGCCGCCAGATCGAGACCGCCGCGGCGGTCGCGGCCGCGGCGGAGCCGGATGTCCGGCCCGATGCGGCATCGCCGTCCGCGGCGTTTCGGCGGGTCGTCGCCGCGACATGCGCCCAGACCGGGCAGAGGATCGGCGCACTCGCCGCCCGGAGGCCGCCTCGGGCGCGATGGGAGGACCTGATTCTTCCCGAGGACGCGCTGAGGCAGCTGCGCGAGCTCTGCCGGCGCGTCGAGCTGCGCGACAGCGTGTTGTCGCGATGGAGCGAGCGCCACCGCGCCGGCTCCGCGCGCGGCGTCCACGCGCTCTTCGCCGGCTCCTCCGGCACCGGCAAGACCATGGCGGCGGAAATCATCGCCGGCGAACTCGGGCTTGACCTGTTCCGGATCAGCCTCCCGAACACCGTGAGCAAGTACATCGGCGAGACCGAGAAGAACCTCGACCGCATCTTCGACGCCGCCGAGGACAGCAACGCCATCCTGTTCTTCGACGAGGCCGACGCCATCCTCGGCAAGCGCTCCGAGGTCAGGGACTCCCACGACCGCTACGCCAATCTCGAGATCAGCTACCTGCTGCAGCGAATGGAGGAGTTCGACGGCGTGTCGATCCTCGCGAGCAATCTGCGAGCGAATATCGACGACGCCTTCACGCGACGCCTCGCCTTCGTGATTCACTTCCCCTTCCCTGACGCCGCCCACCGCCGGCGGATCTGGGAAGGGGCTTGGCCCGATCCGGACCGGCGGCCGCGCGACATCGACCTCAACCGCTTGGCCTCCCAGTTCAAGCTCAGCGGCGGCAGCATCTCGAACATCGCGATTGCCGCCTCCTTCCTCGCGGCGGAGCGCGGGCAGGACGTCGTGACGGGCGACGTCGTCACGGCGCTGCGGCGCGAATTCCAGAAGCTCGGCAAGCCCGCAGCAGAGCAGGAGCTCCGCGACAGCCTCACTGCGGGAGCCGCGTGATGCTCGATCTGGTGGACAAGGTGGTCGAGGAGATCCTGGACGCCGGCTGGCCGGTGACGCTGGCCAAGCCCGCCTTCTCCTTCGCCGCGCCCGACGACAGCTTTCCGGCCTTCGTCGTCAATGCCGGCGGGCCGGTGCTGAACATCTTCATGACGGACGTGCGCGAGAACCGTCACCTGCGGCGGCCCGAATGGGACAAGACCGAACTCGGCACCGGCGCGTCCTACTCGCATCCTCCGGTCTATCTCGACATCGTCTACGTCGTGTCGGCCTGGAGCCCCGCGAGCGACCAGCAGGCGGCCGATCCGGTCGGCGTCGAGCACCGCTTGCTCGGCGAGGCGCTGCGCATCCTCCTGCGCAATCCGGACGTCGTGCCGCAGGCGCTCGGCATTCCGAGTGGCGGGACCGTGTTCAACGCCGCGCACGTCTATCTCTCGGCAGCCTACCCCGAAGGCGGCCAGCCGCTCAACGACTTCTGGACCACGATGAAGCGGGCCTGGCGGCTGGCCGTCCAGCTCACCGTGACGGCGCCGCTCGACCTCCTGCTCGACGGTCCGGTCGAACCGCTCGTGATCACCTTCATCCAGCGCTTCCTGACGACCGGATCGGCGACGGCCGAGCAGCGCATCCAGATCGGCGGGCGCGTCGTCCGCGCCGTCGGCGGCGCGCCGGTCGAAGGCGCAAGCGTCCGCCTGATGGCGGCCGGGCGGGAGATCACGACCGATTCCCGCGGCCGCTACAGCTTCGCCGGGCTCCAACCCGGCTTGCACCGGATCCGGGCGTCGGCAGCCGGGCTGACCCCCCTCGAGCGCGACGTCAGCGTGCCGGACGGCCCGCCGGCGGACCACATCTTCGAGCTGTCGTGAGGAAGCGACCATGGCGACCAGCTATCCCAACACGCCCGGCGTCCAGATCCTCGAGGTCCGGCTCGGCGCGCCGCCCATCGCCGGCGTCGGCACCAGCACCGCGGGCTTCGTCGGCAAGTCGCCGATGACCGGCCGCTTCCTGAAGGTCGCGCGGCTTGTCACGAGCGCCGACCAGTTCGAGGCCGACTACATCACCGGCACGAAACCCGCCGACCCGCCGGCCGCCGACAGCACCTCGCTCTCCCGGGCGGTGTTCGGCTTCTTCGAGAACGGCGGGACGACCTGCTACGTCGTCAACGTCGATTCCGAGGCCCAGGGCGACGTCGTCGCCGGGATCAAGCTGCTGGAGCCGATCGACGAGGTCGCGATCATCGCTGCTCCCGGCCACGTCCATCCGGACGTCTACGCCGCCCTCGAGGACCAAGCCTTCCGGACCGGCGACCGCTTCGCCCTTCTCGACCCGCCCGCCAAGGTCGACGACCTCGCAAAGCTCAAGGCGGGCGGCTCCAACCGTCCTCCGGCCTCCGACTACGCGGCGTTCTACTATCCGAGGATCCAGGTGACGCCGAGGCTCGCCAACGATCCGAAGGACAGCGTCGCCAATCCCATCTTCGCCTCGCCCACCGGACATATCGCGGGCGTCTATGCGCGCGTCGACGCGGCGCGCGGCGTCCACAAGGCCCCGGCGAACGAACGCATCCTCGGCGCGCTCGGCGTCGAGCACCCGCTCGGCAATGCGGAACAGAACACGCTGAACGCCGACGGCGTGAACCTCATCCGCATGTTCGCCGGGCAGGCCACGCTCTGGGGCGCGCGCACGCTGCAGGCCGCCGACGCGGCGGACAAGACCTTCCGCTACATCAATGTCCGCAGGCTGGTGAACTACGTCGAGGAGTCGCTCGAGGACGGCCTGCGCTTCGCGGTGTTCGAGCCGAACAACCTCGCCCTGCGCCAGACGATCACGCGCTCGGTGCGTGGGTTTCTCGACGGGGTCTGGCGCGACGGGGCGCTCTTCGGCGCGACGCCGGACGAGGCCTACTACGTGCGCTTCCCGGATCTCTTCAACCGGGACGAGGACCGCGCGCTCGGCAAGCTCACGATCGAGATCGGCCTCAGGGCCGTCTATCCGGCCGAGTTCATCATCGTGAGGATCGGCCTGATCATGCAGAACGCAGCCGCTGCCTGATCCTGATCCCGAGCAAGGAGCCGCCGCCATGCCACAGCCCGGCCAGCAGCCGATCTATTTCAGGGCCTTCCAGTTCATGGTCGAGATCGACGGGATCGACAACGCCCGCTTCCAGGAGGTGGGCGGCATCGATGCCACCATCGACATGATCGAGTACCGCGAGGGCGGAGACATCCTCGGTCCCCGCAAGTTCCCGGGGATGACCAAGCATTCGAACCTGTCGCTCAAGCGCGGATTCACCGACGACAAGCAGCTGTTCAACTGGTTCGAGGACGTCATGACCGGGCGCACCGAGAAGATCCGCAAGAACATTTCGATCGTCCAGCTCGACATGGCGGGCAAGGAGACGCTTCGCTGGAATCTCTTCAGCGCCTTCCCGGTCAAGTACACGGCCGCGTCCTACAACGCCAAAGGCAATGAGCTTTCGATCGAATCTCTCGAGATCGCCTACGAGCGGATCGAGAAGGCGTGAGGAGGCCGCGATGCTGCAGACAGAATACGACTTCACGCTCCCGATCGGGTTTCAGGACGGGGAGGGCTCGCTGCACCGGGATGGGGTGATGCGCCTCGCGACCGCGGCGGACGAGATCCTGCCGCTGAAGGATTCCCGCGTTCAGGGCAATCCGGCCTATCTCTCGGTCATCGTCCTCTCGCGCGTCGTCTCGCGCCTTGGTTCGGTGCCGCAGATCACCCCGAAGGTGATCGAAGGCCTCTACGCGGCTGACATGGCCTACCTGCAGACCCTCTACAACAAGCTCAACGACGTCGATGCACACAGCGGGCAGATGTGTCCGAACTGCAGCCACGTCTTCGCGACGGAACACGCCGCGGGGGGATCCTCGGCTACCCTCTCGACCAGCTCTACGAGGAGGTAGCCTTCCTGGCCTACCATTTCCACTGGCCGCTCGATCAGCTCGTGGCGCTGGAACACGCCGAGCGGCGGAAGTGGGTGAGCGAAGTCTCCCGCATGAACGAACAATCCATCGCCGAGGCGAAAGCGAGCCTGGAGCTGACATGACGCGGCTGGAATTGCGCGACGACATCGGCGGAAAGATCGCGAGCCGGCATGGCGGCTTCGCCGCCCGTCTGGCCGGACGCCACGCCCTCGCCCGAGCGCGGGCCTCGGCCGCCCCCATGACGCATCACGCAGCGCGGCGCTCGTCGCTGATCCTGCACCTCCGGTCGACGCTCAGCGTCGCGCCGCGCTTCGACCTGTCGCTGACCATCGCGGGCATTCTGCGGGAGGCGGCACGCCCGGCCGCAGAGACGGTGCCGCCCGCCCGCATCGCAGCGGTGGCCGCGACGATCCGTGAGCGCGCCGCGTCGTCGCGTGCTCTGGAAGCGCCGCGCCGCGCGCTGCTCGCGCGGTCCGATGCATTCCGGACTCCGCCCGTCGCGCGCGAGATGCGCCTCAGCACCGTCCGTGAGACCGTGTTCCGGACGCGAACGGTCGGTGCTCCCGCGCCGGGGGGCCATCCTGCGGCCCCGCCCGACGCCCGTGCCGTGCACCGTGACGCACCTTCCGCCGGCGGGCGCCGCGATTTCGCCGTCGCGGCGCTGCCGCGCGCGATGGCGCGGCCGGACGCCCAGCCGCTCGCGGCGGCGATCGGGCGGCTCGAGGCGGCGGTCGACAAGCTCGCGGGCGGGGCCCGGCAGGAGGCGCTGCGATCCGCCGCCGAGAGCGTCGCGCCGATGCCGCCGGTCGATCCGCGGCGGATCGCCGACGAGGTCCTGCGGACCCTCGACCATCGCGTCGTCGCGATGCGCGAGCGGATGGGGCGGAGGTAGCTATGGCGCTCGTCAAGGCGACCATCACCACCGAGCATTCGGGCGCCGTGGTTTCCGTGATGTTCAATCCGGAGGAATACGCGGTCAATCAGGACAACACTTTCGCGTCGCAGAGCATTCCCGGCCTCAGCGGTCCGGTCATCCAATTCGCGCACGGAGGTTCGCGCACGCTCGACGTGGAATTGCTGTTCGATACCTACGAGCAGCAGAGGGACGTGCGGCAGGAAACCGAGAAGCTGCTCAAGCTGATGCGGATCGACCCGGAGCTGCACGCCCCGCCGATCCTGAGGGTCGAGTGGGCATCGCTGCAGTTCCGCTGCGTGCTGACCCGCGCCAACCAGCGCTTCATCCTGTTCCTCGCCGACGGGCGGCCGGTCCGGGCGCGCGTCACGACGAGCTTCCAGGAATTCATCGATCCCGAGCGCGAAGCCAAGGAGGTCAGCCGCCAGACCGCCGACTACACCAAGCTTCACACGGTGGCGCAGGGCGAGACGCTGAGCGCGATCGCCGGCCGGAAATACGGCGATCCGCGCCTGTGGCGGGTGCTGGCCGTGGCCAACGGCATGGACGATCCCTTCGACCTCCGGGCCGGCCGCGCCCTCGTCGTCCCCGCCATCCCCTACGTCGACGCCGAGACCGGGGAGCTCGTCACTTGATGGGCGCCTATCCCCGATACGCCCCGGAATACGCGCTCAGGATCGACGACGCGCCGATCCCGGCGGCCCT
Source organism: Methylobacterium frigidaeris (assembly GCF_022179185.1). Lineage (GTDB taxonomy): Bacteria > Pseudomonadota > Alphaproteobacteria > Rhizobiales > Beijerinckiaceae > Methylobacterium > Methylobacterium frigidaeris. The sequence goes on from NZ_BPQJ01000024.1 coordinate 45,722, forward strand.
GCGCGGCTGCATCGCCAGCCTCACCTACGAGGACGGCATCGACGGCGCCGACAGGGTCGAGATCACGATCGCCAATCCCTCCCTCACCTGGCTCGACCATCCGCTGCTCGCCGTCGACCAGCCCCTGTCGCTCGCCATCGGCTATGCGGGCGAGACTCTGGAGGAGGTCTTCACCGGCGAGATCACCGGCGTCGCCCCGAGCTTCCCGTCCGGCGGCATGCCGATGATCACCGTCACCGCGCACGACTTCCTGCAGCGGCTGACGCAAGGGACCAAGGACCGCGGCTTCAGGGTCAGCATTCCGAGCATCGGCAACTTCCCGCTGCCGGACCCGCTGGTTGCCGCCATCGTCAGCGGGACCAACGCGCTGATCCCCGACATCGACCCGATCGGCGGGGCGCTCTCGACGCTGGTGTCGCTCGCGACGTTCCTCAGCTTCCCGCAATTCGCTCAGAAATCGGTCAGGCTGCAGACATCGGAGAGCGACTTCGACTTTCTGAAGCGCGTATCGAGGGAGAACGGTTGGGAGATCTTCATCGATCATTCGGCCGAGCCCAAGGGCCGCGTGCTGCGCTTCCAGTTCCTGCTGCAGGACTATTCGGCGAGCGTCGAGCTCGACTGGGGATCCTCGCTGATCGAGTTCACGCCGCGGCTGACGACCGTCGGCGACATCTTCGGGGTCAGCGCGCGCGTCTGGGTCGACAGCATCGGCGTCGAGTTCGTGATCATCGTCTCCTGGGACTACGACCGCGCCTCGCTCGATGTCCAGATCTACCCGAACCTGGTCGGCAAGATCGACGACCTGATCGGTCCGGCGAACGCCAAGAAGACCCTCACCGTCAAGCCGACCGGCTACGCCACCGCCCCGCGCAAGATACTCGGCGAGCTGCTGCCGCGCCTCAACGGCCGGCAGACCGGCCGCGGCAGCGCGATCGGCAACCCGCGGATCAAGTCCGCCAAGGTGTGCCGGCTCGGCAACCTCGGCGGCCAGTTCGGCGGGCTCTATCGCATCACCTCAGCGAGCCACACCTTCGATTCCAGCGGCTACCGCACCTCCTTCGAGGCCCGCAAGGAGGTCTGGTTCGGCTCGGTGCCCTTGCCTTTCTCCGCTCCAAACTACCGGCCGCTCACCGGCCAGTTCGCACGCTGAAGGAGGTCGCGTCATGAGCCAGTCGGTCAGGCAGCTCGCGGGCGTCGCGGACGGACCGCTTCCGGACGAGTTCGCGATCGCGCCGGGTGTCGTCACGAACAACGTCGACATGATCGCCGAGGGCCGCGTGCAGGTACATATCGCGTCCGCGCCGGGCATTGATCCGTGGGCGCGGCTGTCGAGCGTCGGCGGGGGCTCCGGCCGCGGATTCTACTGGGTGCCGCAGCTGCACGACGAGGTGCTCGTCGCCTTCGCGCAGAACGATCCGAACTCGGCCTACGTGCTCGGCGGGCTCTGGAGTACGCTGTCCCGGCCGCCCTCGCTCGTGCCGGTCGAGGCGCCGACCAAGCGCGTGATCAAGACCGGCGTCGCCGCCGGGATCGGCCACGAGATCGAGTTCGACGACGCCCTGCAGTCGGTCTCGATCACCACCTCGACGATGCAGAAGCTCACGCTCGACCCCCTCGCCATCACGTTGAGCAACCTCGCCGGGACGCTCAAGATCTCGCTCGACAACACGACCCAGTCGATCTCGATCCAGGCCGTCAACAGCATCGACCTCAAGGCGACCGAGATCTCGCTGACCGGTGCGTCGGTCGCGATCAAGGCGGGCAGTGTGTCCGTCACGTCGGCCGGGCCGTGCACGGTCACCGGCCTTCCCATCAAGCTGAATTGAGGAGGCCGGCATGCCGTTCGCTGCGCGCGTCGGGGATCCGACCGGCCATCCCGGTGCCATCGTGGGGCCCGGCGTCCTGACGGTCCTGATCGGCGGCCTGCCGGCCGCCGTCCAGGGCGACCTGCATGGCTGCACCATGCCGCCGCCGGCGGGGCCGCATCCGCCGAGCCCGATCGCCAAGGGCAGCCTGACGGTGCTGATCGGCGGGCGGGGTGCCGCGCGGGTCGGCGACGTGTCCGGCTGCGGCTCGCCGATCCTCGCCGGCATGCCGCTCGTCGAGATAGGCGGCTGAGATGCCCGATCCGGCGCGCGCCTTCCTCGGACGCGGATGGGCCTTCCCCCCGGCCGTCGCCGGGCGCGACGTCGCCATGGCGGCGTACGAGGAGGACATCCGCCAGGCGGTGCTGATCATCCTCGGCACCGACCGGGAGGAGCGCGTGATGCGGCCCGACTTCGGCGCCGGCCTCTCCTCCTTCCTGTTCGAGCCGATCGGCATCGGACTCGCCGAGCGGCTGCGCACGCGGGTGCTCGAGGCGCTGGTCGATTGGGAGGCGCGCATCATCGTCGAGCAAGTCCTGGTCGCGCCGATGACCGGGCAGACGCCGGAAGCGGCCGTGCCCGACGGTTTCCGGCCGGTCCCGGCCGGTGCGGCGCTGCTCGTCTCGATCGAGTATCGCGTGCGGGCGACCAACGCGGTCCGCAACCTGGTCTTCCCCTTCTACCTGGACGAGGGCCGCTAGCATGACCATCTGGCCCGCCTCCGTCCCGGACGAGCACGCCTTCGAGCAGGAGTTCGCCGCGCGCGCGGCCGGCTACGTTCCAGGCTGGACTCCCGGCGAGCTGGGACCGGGCCGCGCCATGACGGCGATCCTCGCGCATTACCTGCGCGCCGTCGCCGCGCGACTGGAGCAGGCGCCGGAGAAGAACGCGTTCGCCCTGCTCGACCTCGCCGGCCTCGGCCCCGCGCCGCCGCAATCGGCGCGCGCGCCGATGATCATCCGCCTGTCGAAGGACGCGGTCTCCGGAACGGCGCCGGCGGGCACGCCCGTCTCCGCGCCCCCGCCGCCCGGCCAGTCGAGCCCGATCGTGTTCGAGACCGAGCAGGCGGTCGGCCTCACGGCCGCGCGCGTGGCGCAGGTCGCGAGCCTGTGGCCGGAGCGCGACCAGTATATTGACCACACCGGCGAGCTCGCGGCGGGACGGCCGGCGCGGCTGTTCGCGCGCGATCTGCTCCAGCCGATCCCCCACCGGATCTACATCGCGCACCGGACCCTGCTCGCGCTGTCCGGCGCCGTCGACCTCGCGGTCGAGATCCGCCTCGCACGGCCGAGCGCGGAGAAGCTCGGGATCGACTGGCGCTACTGGGACGGCGAGGTGTGGCGCGGCTTCCTCGACTTCCCGGACGGGACGAGGGACGTCGGGGAGGACGCCCGATCCGACGACCACAGCGTCGACGGCACCGACGGGCTGCGCCGGACGGGCGTCGTCCGGTTGAGGGCAGCCTGCGCCCAGTCGGTCGAGAATGCGGTCGACGGCCTCTCCGGGTTCTGGATCCGCGGCAGCCTCGCCGAGCCCCTGCTGCCCGATCCGGACCTCGCCGCCTCGATCGACCGCTCGACCGAGCTGCCGGCGATCGAGACCGTCCGCATCAGCGCGGTCTCCGTACGCAGGTTCGACGCGCAGCTCGACATCAGGCCGATGGCCGGCCGGATCGAAGGGGGGGGCGTCCTGCTCGCCGCGACGGGCTCGATCTCCGGCATGAGCGGTCGCGTCGTCAACGAGGCCGACGAGGCTCTCCGCGGGGCGGTCGTCTCGCTTCACCGCGCCGACGCGGACGCCGCCGTCGCGATCTCCCAGCCGACCGGCGACGACGGCTTCTTCCAGCTCGGCCTGGCGGACGCCGTGCAGGCGGGCGGCCATCTGCGCGTCACCTTCTCGGACGTGGTCGCCGAGATCCCGCTGCCGAGCCCGCTGCCTGACGCCTATGCGCGATCCGTGCTGACAATTTTGCTGAAGGGCGCGACGCCCGACAAGGCCTTCGCCGACGGGACCGCGATCGATCTCTCGAAGCCGTTCCTGCCGTTCGGCGCGCAGCCGCAGCCCGGCTCGACCTTCGCCTTCACGAGCGCCGAGATCTTCTCGAAGCCCGGCGCCGAAATGCGGATCTACCTGCCCCGCACCAAGGGCCCCCAGGACGTCGCTCCGCCCTCCGGCGCGAGCGCCATGCCGCATCGGCTCGCCTGGGAATACTGGAACGGCCGGGCATGGGCGCCGCTCGGCGTCGCCGGCGCGCAGGTCGGCCAGACGCTCGACTTCGCCCGCTCCGAGATCGTCGACATCGTCGTGCCCGACGACATGGAGCCGGTCAGCCTGAACGACGTCGTGGCGCGCTGGATGCGCGTGCGGATCGTCAGCGGCGGCTACGGCTACAGGCAGACGATCGTGTGGCTCGGCGTCCACGAGCAGAGCAACGAGATGACGGTGACCGTGACGCAGCCGCCGGCGCTGGCGGCTGTCGCCATGGGTTATGTCTGGCAGCACGGTCCGTTCCGTCCCGAGCGGGTGCTGACCGAGAACGACTTCGCCTTCGCCGACCGGACGGAGGAGACGACCTGGCCGGGCCGGAGCTACGAGCCCTTCACGCCGAGCGGGGACGCGGCGCCCACGCTCTATGTCGGCCTCGACGCGAGGCCGCCTGCCGACGTGCTCTCGCTGTTCCTCGACCTCGAGGAGGACCGGCTCGACCCGGTCGGCCCCTCGCTCGAATGGGAGTGCTTCGACGGTGGCGGGTGGCGCCGCCTGTCGGCGCAGGACGAGACCGGGAGCCTGCGCGCGCCCGGCATCGTCTCGCTGCTGGGCGCCGAGCGCTCCGTCGCGACGCCGCGCTTCGGCGCGCCTCTGCACTGGGTCCGCGCTCGCCTGCGGCGCAGCGAGGCGCCGGGTGCGCCGAACCTCGCGGCGATCGCACCGAACGCGGTCTGGGCGAGCGAGCGCCGCACCCTGCGGGACGTCGCGATCGGATCGAGCGACGGCACGCCGGGCCAGCGCTTCACGATCGCGCAGGTCCCCGTGCTCGCCGACGAATGGATCGAGGTGCGCGAGAGCCTCGGACCGCGAGCGCGCACCGACTGGCGGCTGATCGCGCGCCAGCTGGCGGGCATCGACGACCTCGCGATCGCGGCGATTGGCGACGCGCTGAACCGCGCCTCGCCCGACCCGGACGTCGTCTACGGTCCGCTCCGGCTCCGGCGCGACGCCAAGCAGCAACCGGTCGAGGTCTGGGTCCGATGGACGGGCGTCGCGAGCCTGCTCGCGGCCGGCCCCTCGGACCGCGTCTATGCGCTCGATCGGCTCCGGGGCCGGCTGTTCTTCGGCGATGGCCATCGGGGCCGCACGCCACCCGTGGGCGCGGCGATCCTGGCGCGGCGGCTCCAGACCGGCGGCGGCTCGCGGGGCAACCTGCCGGCCAGGGCGATCTCCCAGTTGATCGGCGCGGTCGCTGGCGCCGAGGAGGTCTACAACGTGAAGCCGTCCGAAGGCGGCTCGGACGGCGAATCCCCCGCAGCCTTCCGCCGGCGTGGTCCGATGGCGCTCGCCCATCGCGGCCGGGCGGTGACGGCGCGCGACATCGAGGCGCTGGCGCTGGAGGCCTCCGCCGCCGTCGCCCTCGCCCGCGTGCTGCCGCTGCGCGGCGCCAACGGGCGCAGCCAGGCCGGCCGCGTGACCGTCGTGATCGTCCCCGCGAGCGCGGAGGCCCGGCCGTTCCCGACCCGGGGCCTGCGCCAGCGTGTGCGCGACTACGTGGCGAGCCGCGCCTCCGCGACGCTCGGCGATCCGGAGGCGCTGACCGTGACCGGTCCCGACTACACGCCGATCGGCGTCGCCGCGACGCTGGTCCCCTGGCTGTTCTCCGAGGCCGGCGACGTCGAGAAGGCGGCGCGCGCCGCACTCGCCGCCTTCCTCCATCCGCTCACCGGTGGCCCGGACGGACAGGGCTGGGACCTCGGCCGCGGCGTCCATCTCTCCGACGTCGCCGCCGTCCTGGAGCGCGTACCGGGGCTCGACCACGCCCGCGACGTCGCGCTGACGGTGGCCGGCATCCCGCAGGGCGGGGCCGCCGCCGTCGCGGCGGGCCGGATCGTCGCTGCGGGCGAGATCTCCTTCACGCTCGAAGCGCGGGAGGTTTGAGATGCCGAACGCGCTCCCCGATCTCGACGACCGGCGCTGGGACGACCTCGTCCAGGATGCCGTCGCACTCGTGCCGGTCCACGCGCCGGACTGGACCGACCACAACGCGCACGATCCCGGCGTCACGCTGATCGAGCTGTTCGCCTTCGTCACGGAACGCCAGATCTACCGCGTCAATCGCGTCCCCGAGCCGCGGAAACGGCGCATGCTCGGCCTCGCCGGGCTCGCGCCCCTGCCGCCGCGTTCCGCGCGCGTCGTCGCGGCGTTCTCGCTGGCCGAGGGGGCCGATCCCGTCGCCCTCCCGCGGACGACCGAGGCGTCGGCCGGGGGCGTCCCCGTCCGGTTGACGCAGGGCCTGACCGTTGCCGGGACCCGGATCGTCTCGCTGAGGCGCTCGGCCGGCGGCGTCCTGACCGATCTGGCCGGCGCGCTCGGGCGCGGCGAGCGGCTGCCGCTGTTCGACGCCGCCCCGGCCGTCGGCGACGCCGTTACGATCGCGCTGGAGAGCCGGGCCCGGCCGGGTGACCGGATCGCGCTCTACGTCCGGCTCCTGTCGCGCAGATCCTCCCGCGACGAGCGCCGCCGGGCGATCGAGGACCGCCTCCGCCGCCGCGCCGCCTGCGCGCCGCCGCCCGACCCCTGCGGGGCGCGCCCGCGCCGGCCGCGCGGCGGAAGGGTCTGCGGCTGCGACGACGCCCCGTCCCTTCGCTGCGAGGCGCTCGGCAGGAACGGCGACTGGCGGATGGTCGAGATCTTCGACGGCACCCGCGGCCTGTCGCAGGACGGAGCCATCCTGCTGCGCGCGACCGAGGAGACGGGGTCCGAACGCGTCACGCTGCGCCTCACGGCCGCCGGCGGGGAGTGGGACAGTCCGCGCACTGCGCTCGCGCTCGTGCCCGACGCGGTCGAGGCGGAGCAGTCGCGATCGATCTGGCACACGTTCCGGATCGCGCCGGGCGCGGAGGTGGCCGGCGCGCCGCCCGCGAGCGGCGAAAGGCGGCGGCTCGCGCTGGCGCTCGACCCGTTCGGTGCGATCGTGCGGCTCGACTTCGATGCCGAGGGCCCCGTCGCGATCGCCGTCCTGGACTATGTCGCGCCCGGCCGGGAACCGGGGCGCGTCACGCTCGACATCGCGCCGCTGCGCATGGGCGACGGCGCACCCTGGCAGGAATTCCGCCTCGTCCCCGACCCTGCCGTCGCGCTCGGGGCGTCCGTCTGGTCCCTCGAAGACGGCGGCTGGCGGGGCTGGCGCCCGCGCCCCGACTTCTTCGGTTCGGGTCCTGCGGACGCCGACTGGACGGAAGCCTCCGACGGCCGGGCCCGCTTCGGCGACGGCGCCGAGGGCCGCGTCCTGCCGGACGGCGCCTGGGCCCTCGCACGCCTGCGCGCGTCGCTGGCCGGGAGCGGCGCGATCCCGGAGGGCGCGGCGCTGTCGCTCGCCACGACCCCGCGCAACGTCGCGCTGCTCGGCGACGTCGCGGCGGTCTCGGCGAGGCTCGGTGCGAGCGCCGTCGCAGCCACGCTGGAAGCCGGACGCGGCCGCGAGCTGCTCGCCGACGCGATCCTGCGAGACGCGTCCGAGCGCGAAACGACCGGGCGCGCGATCACCGCGCCGGATTTCGCACGGCTGGCGCTCGACGCGCCCGGACGCGACGTCGCCCGGGCGATCCCGCGGGCCGACCTGCACCCCTCGCTCGTCTCCGCCAAGGCGCCCGGCCTGGTGACGGTGGTCGTCGTGCCGAACCGGCCGGGACCGCGCCCGAGCCCGAGCGCAGGCCTGCTCAGCGCGGTGCGCCGGCGCCTCGACGAGCGCCGGCTGCTCGGGACCGGCCTGCGCGTCATCGGACCCGATTACCGCGAGGTCGCTTGCCGCGCGCGCCTGCGCGCTCGGCCGCAGGCCGCGATCGAGCCGCTGAGGGCCCGCGCCGCGGCCGCGCTGGACCGCTTCCTCGATCCGCTGACCGGCGGTCCGGACGGCGGAGGCTGGCCGCTCGGCCGCGATGTCTACCGGGCCGAGATCATGGCGCTGCTCGACGCGATCGACGGCGTGGACCACGTGCTGGCGCTCGAATTCAACATCGACGGCGCACCGTCCTGCGGCGACGCCTGCATCGGCCCGCTCGCGCTCGTCGCGCCGGGCGCCCACCGGATCGAGGCGGTGCGATGACGAGACGTCCCGAACACCTCGAATCCGTCCGCTATCTCGAGGGCGACCTGCTGCGGGCCGGCGGCCTCAACGCCGCCGCCGCGAGCCGGGACGAGTTGCGCTGGTGGCACAATCGCGCCTGCCACAGGCCCTACGGAATCGCGTTCGGGCTCGAGGCGAGCCTCGGGACCACTGCCGACGGACGCGTCGGCGTCACCGCGCAGAAGGGCCTCGCCTACGACGCCTACGGCCGCGAACTCATCCTCGCCGCGCCGGCGACGATCGCAGCTCCGGACGACCTCGCGGAGGCGGAGATCGTCGAACTCGCGCTGACCGCCCCGGACGCACGCGACGCCGGCGGCCGGCCGGAGACGCCGTGGCCCTGCGAGGCGCCCGCGCCGGCGCCGGGCGCCGGTCTCGTCTGGATGCGCGGACGCGCCGGCCGGCGGATCGATCCTGTCCTCGCCCGGCTCACGCGGAGCGGCGAGACCGTCCGGCTCGACGAGGACTTCCGGCCGTTCCGCAGCCGCGGGATGCGGCGGCCGCGCATCGCGCGGGGCGAAACCTCGCGGATCTCGACCAACTGGGAGCGCTGGACCGTCGCGACCACCGACGCCCACGGCGTGCTCCGCCTCGTCGTCGCCGGGGTCCAGACCAGGATCGACACGCGCGCGGCGGGCTTTTCGGGTGGTCCGGAGGACGGGGCCGCACCCGTCTACCTCGCGAGCGCGAGCTGGCCGGCCGAGGCGGAGAAGAGCCCGCTCGCCGTCTTCGGACACGTCGCCGACGCGACCGCCGACGGCTTCACCTACCGACTGCTGCTGTGGGGCGTTGCCCGCCGCGACGTTCGCGTCGCGACCGCCTTCGCGCGCGTCCGCTCGATCGGCGAGGACCGGCGCGAGATCGGAACGACAGGCGGCGCGGGCTTCCTGGCGAGGGCGGACGCCGTGACGCGGCTGCTTCCCGTCGCGGCCAGGGCGATCCGGGTGGAGGAGGTCTCGGGATCGAGCGTCAAGCTCGCGGCGGCGCTGAAGCTCGAGGAGAAGACGACGCTGGGCGCCTTCCGTCGTCCGGGCTTCGCCAGGGCGATGGGGCGCAGCGCCCCCCGCGTCAGCCTGGATCTGACGAACGGCGCCGACCTCTCGGCCGGCGACGTCCTCGTGCGGCCGGGCGACCCGCCGCCATCCACGGCCCCGGTCGAGATCGCCTCGGTCTCCGGCTCGACCGTCACGCTCGCGGCGGCCGTGACGGCTTGGCGGCGGAATATGGTGCTCTTTCGCCTCGCCGACGCCGCGCTCGTCGTCTCCGTGGAGGGCGGTACGGTGACCCTCGACCAGCGCGCCTCTGTCGCGGCGGGCGACGTCGTCTACTTCGGCCCGGACGGGGAGGCCGGGCAGGCCGCGCGGCTGGCCTCGGTCGAGGGGGCGACGCTGACCCTCGCCGCGGGGAGCGCGACGCCGGAGGTGGGCGCCCGGCTCCGCTTGCCCGGCGGAGAGTTCAGGATCCGCCGTGTCGTCCCGGCCGCGGAGACGCTCGAGGTGGACGACGCCTCGCCGTTCCGCGCCGCCGACGGGATCGCGACGGCGAAGGGCGCATGGGCGCTGGTCACGGCCGTCAACGGGACCGTGCTCTCGCTCTCCCGCCCGCTGGACGGGGTCGCCGCAGGCGACGCGGTCGCCCGGATGATGGTCGCGGGCCGCACCTCGGTCGTCGAGATCGCGGCCGACGGCGTCACCATGCGGGTCGGCTCCACGGTCGGCCTCGCGGTCGGACAGCCGGTGGCGGCGCTCGTCGGCAACGCCCGCCAGGACCTCGGCGCCGTCGAGCTGATCGTCGGCGACCGGGTGAGGCTGAACCAGCGCCTCCCGATCGCGCCCGGCGCGGTCGTCGTCTCGCTGAGGCGGCCGGCCGCGGGCCGGGCCTCCTTCGTCTCGGCGGACGGCCGCGACGTCATCCTCGAAGGAGGGGTAGTCGGTCCGACGGCGCTGCTAAGCGCGGCGGAAGCCGGCAGCACGACGTGCGCGACCGTCCGGTCCGTCACGGACGGAACGATCCGGCTCGACCGCGAGCTCGGAGTCGGTGTCGGCGACGCGGTCTGCGAACTCGAGGTCCTAACGCCGCTCGAGGCCTCCCCGTCCGACCCCGGCGACGAAATCGGGGTCGACGATCCCGGCGACCTGAGGCCGAGCGACGTCGTCGGCGTCGTCGAGCGCTGGGTCTCCCGCGCCGAGGACCGGCCGGTCGCAAGCGTCCGGGATGGGACGCTGACGCTCCGGGATCCGCTCGACGGTCTCGTTGCGGGCGACATGCTCGGGCTCGCGGACCTGTCGCTCCAGCGGCCCGTGCTGCGCCTGGCCGACGTCGAGGGCGTCGCCAAGGAGGACGCGCTCACGCTGAGCGGCGTCGACGCCCGGACCGGCGAGACCAGGCTCGCCCCCGCCTTCGTCTCCTCGGTCACGCATGACCTGGGGCTCGTCGCGCTCCGACTCGACGGCCTCGCCGAGGGCGACCGGTTGCGCCCGGAGAGCGTGCGGCTCGGCTTCGACTACAACGCCCGCGTCGCCGACACCTTCCCCGCCGAGGCGCGGCGCGACGGCCTGTTCGTGTCGTGGCTCGGCGTCGAGCGCGGCGACGTCGATCACGCAACCGCTCCGGAGGGCTGAGCATGCAGAACCCCATCGGCCTGTCGATCGCGGGCGAGCGTCTCCGCTTCTTCTCCAGCCAGCGACTGCTCGCCTCGGATCTGGAAAACCTCGAAGCCAGCGGCCGCGAGCTGCGCTGGCTGCACAACCGCTCGCTCCATCAGCCCGGAGTGGCGAGCGGCTTCGCCGTTACGGGCGAGAAGGGCGCGCGGGAGGTGACCGTCGGCCCCGGCTACGCGGTCGACGCCTTCGGCCGCGAGATCGTCCTGACCGAAACACGGACGATCGCCGTGCCGCCGGTAGCGGGAGGGGCAGACGGCAAGGCGGCCGCCTTCGACCTCGCCGCCGCCTATCCGGGCGACGACCTCGACACCACCGAGACGCGGCGCAGCTTCTGCGGCGGCCCCGAGGCGGTCCGGCAGCGCGAGGTCCCGAGCCTTCAATGGGTTGACGTGCTGCGTCCGAGCGACCTGCTGCGCGAGCTCCTGTCCGCGCAGCGGATCGCGCTCGGCCGCGTCGAGGTGCTGAACTGCAAGCTCGCCTCCCGGATCTCCCTCGAGCGCCGGAGAGAGGCCAAGCCCTCGGCCTATCCGTTCATCGCGGCGGGCTCGACCGGCGTGGAGGCGTGGAGGTATCCGGCCGCGCCGACGGCTTTCGGCATCGAACTGACCGCCGAGGTGGATGCCGGCGCGGCCGGCTTCCGCGGGACGCCCCACTATCTCGTCAGCGTGGCCGGGGACCGCAGGATCGACATCGACGGCGTGTCCGTCCTGCTCGACGGCTTTCCGAGCGTCTCCAAGGCGAATGCGACGGGCTTCACGCTCTCGGTGCTGCTGCCGACGATGCTGATCGCGGCCTCCGGTGCCGGGGCGGCGGAGGTCCTCGGGCGCATCCGCGGCAGGCTGCCATGGCGCATCGAATGGGTGGGGGTCGAGAACTGATGGGCCAGGCCGACTTCCGCCACCTCAACCGCGACGGCCGATGGCTCGGCTGGCGCTTCAGCAACGTGACGGTCGACGGCGACGGCCGGGCAACGCTGACGCCGCTCGCGGCGGGGCCGGGTGTGGCGGTGCCGGCCGGGGAGGCGCCGGCGCCCGCGGGCGTTCTCAAGAGCGGAAGCGGCGCGTTGTGGTGGAGCTCGCCGGCGACCGGAACGCTGTGCCGGATCGGCCCCTGCGGAGATGACGACACGGCCTGCGCCGGCCCGGAGCTGGTCGAGCCGCGAGGCCTCGCCGCGGCGCGGGAGAGAGGGCTCGTCTGGCTCGCCGATCCGGGCCTGTCCCGGGTTCTGCTGCTTCGCTCCGACGGCTCGCTCGTGCAGGCGATCGGCGCGCCCGGCGCGCCCGGAGGCCCCGACGCGCCGCCAGGGACGCTGTCGGGTCCATCCGATGTCGAGACGGACGCGCGCGGCGCGGTCTACGTCCTCGATCCGCCGAACGCGCGGATCCAGAAGTTCTCGCCGACGGGCCAGGTCCGGAGCGCCTTCTGGCGCCGGATGCGCGTCGACGGACTGGTCCGCGACCCGCGGGCGATCACCTCCCGCGCCGGACAGGACGGCTTCGAGCTGCTGGTGCTGGACGGCGCCGCGCGCGCGGTCTTCGCCTTCGACGAGACCGGCGCCCCGATCGGCGGCGACGGCCGACCGCTCGACCTCGGCGCGGCGGGTGCTTCAACCGCGATCTGCGCGGCGGGCCGGCTGCTCTACGTCGGCGACGCCGCGCGCAACGCCATCCTCGCCTTCCGGCTCGACGGCGGCGAACCGGCCTTTGCCGGAACCGTCCCCGGCTATGCCGGACCGGCATCGGCGCTTTCAGCCTGTGCGGACGGTGACGTCTGGGTCCTCGGCGCGGGCGGGACGCCGGTCCGCCTCGCAGCCTCCGGCGGCTTCGGGACCCGCGGCGCGATGTGGACCGGGCCGGTGAGCGCCCGCGAGCCGCAGCTGGTCTGGAGCCGGCTGAGGTCGAAGATCGACTCGCTCGGTGAGCATTCCGCCTTCCGGATCTACGTCGCGACGAGCCGCGGCACGGACGCTCCTCCGGTCGATCCGGCCGCGCCCGAGCCCTTCGGCCCTCCCTGGCATGCACTCGCCCCCAATGTTCCGGCCGGCTACATCGGCGCCGAGCCGGCGCCGAACCTGTGGGTCGGGATCGTGCTGTCCGGCGACGGGCGCGGCTCACCGCAGCTCTCGCAGCTGCGCGTCGAGTACAACCAGCTCAGCTACCTGCCGCTTCTGCCCCGGATCTACCGGGAGCCGTCGCTGCGGGAGACGAACCGCGACGACTTCCTGCTGCGCTTCCTGTCGCTGGTCGAGAGCTTCATGGACGACGCGAGCGGGGCGATCGCGTCGCTCGACCGGCTGTTCGCGGAGGAGGGCGCCCCGCCCGAGGCCCTGCCCTGGCTCGCCGAACTGCTCGGGCTCGCGCCCGCCGAAGACTGGAGCGTCGCGAAGCTGAGGCGCGCCGTCGCCGGAGCGAGCGCCGCCGACGCCCTGCGGGGCACGGCGGCCGGGCTGCGAAGCTCCCTCATCGAGGCCATCGGCGGCGTCGCGCCTGTCATCGAGGACGGCGCCGGCGCCGGGATCTGGATCGCGCCGGGCGCGGCCTCTCCGGACGATGCCGGTCGCTGCTGCGGCGGGAGCTGCGGGTGTGACAGGGCCTGTGGCTGCACCGTGGATGGTGAGCGGACATGGATCGACAGCGACGACGCGCGGCTCGGCTTCACGACCTACCTGGCGGCGGTCGAGCCCTACGGCGCCGTGCTCGACGTCTCCGCGACGCTCGACCACACGCATCTCATCGACGAGGACAGGGTGTTCGAGCCGCTATTCGCGGAGACCGCGAGCCGCGTGTCGATCCGGCTGCCGCCCGGCGCGCTGACCGAGGAGCGCGAGGCGGCGATCCGGGCCGTGCTGGCGCGGGAGGGCCCGGCGCATGTGAGCTTCGAGATTCATTCCGCCGCGACCGGAGGCCGCCTCGGTCTCGCGATGCTCGGCGTCGAGACGGTCCTCGGCGGACCGCCGCCGCCCGCGGCGCTCGGCGGCGCGCCGCGCGGCCGCGTCGGCCAGGGCCTCGCGCTCGGACGGGCGGCGACCTTGTGAATGGGAGCAGGAGGGCGCGATGACCATGCGGCTCAAGGACAACGGCGGGGGAGGCGCGCTCGTATCCTTCACCCGCACCCGCTTCTTCCACGGGCAGCTTCTGGAAGCGCACCACCTCGAGGACGAGCAGTCCTACCTCAACGGCAAGCGGCGGCTGATCAACCGGCTCGTCAACGGTTACGGGGTCGTCGCCGGGCTGAACGTCGCGGTCGACCCGTCCGGCGTGAAGGTCGTGGTCTCGCCCGGCTTCGCGCTGGACAAGGCCGGACGCGAGATCGTCGTGCCGCGCGCGACGCTGTCCGAAGAGATCGCGCCGCGTCCGAACGGCGAGGACGGCCAGCCGAGACCCGAGGAGCGATGCCAGGACGATGGCGACTGGGTGCACGTGGTGCTGTGCTTCCACGAATGCCTGTCCGCGCCGGAAAAGAGCTTTGTCGGCGCCTGCGACTGCGACACCGAGTGCGAGCACGCGGCCGTCCGCGAGCGCTTCGAGATCCGCATCGAGGAGGGCCGCGCCAGGGGGCCGGACCTCGAATGCTCGATCCGCGACGCCGTGATCGGCTCGCGCATCCGCTACGAGGAGCTCGTCAACTGGGTAACGACCCGCGGGCTCGAGGTCCCGGCCGACGCTTGCATCCCGCTCGCGAACGTCCTGCGCCCCCCGGAGGGCGGGGGCATCGACAACGGCTCGATCGACATCAACGTCCGCCCGATCGTCTACGGCGCCGACCTGCTGTTCGAGCTGATCTGCGGGCTGGTCAACACGAACGACGAGCAGAGCCGGCCGCGCGGCGGCAAGCGCTGAGGAGGCGGACGATGACCGACACGACCGATTCCGCCACGTCGCTGAAGGGGACGAGCCGCGCGTTCGAGCGCCCGCGCTACTTTCCGCGCCAGCTGATCACACCGGACGACATGAACCTCGCGCAGGACTACGTCCGCAACCGGATGCGCCGGCACAACCGATTGCTGCACGGCTGGGGCGTCGTCTGCGGCGCGATCGTCCATCCGGGCAAGGATCCCTGGACCGTGGTCATCTCGCCTGGCTTCGTGCTCGGCCCCTACGGCGACGAGATCAGCATCGACCACCCGGTCACCTTCGACGTCCGGCTGCGCTGCAAGCCTGTCCAGGAGAGCGGCGGATGCCCTCCCTCCGCCGATCCATGGTGCAACGACGTGGCGGACCCCGCGCCGACCGAGGGCCAGGCGCTGTTCGTCGCCGTCCGCTACGCCGAGTTCCCGGCCCGGCCGGTACGGTCCTCCGGCTGCGGCTGCGGCGGGGACGAGTGCGAGTACAGTCGCTGGCGCGACGGCTACGAGATCTGCGTACTGGACGAGTGCCCGCCCTCGCACGTCCGCGCCGACGGCCAGGGCGAAGGGGGCTCCCGGTCGAACAAGCCCCCGGTCTGCGAATGCCCGACCGACCCGTGGGTCGTGCTCGCGCGCGTCGCCGCGGGCCGCGACGGGAGCCTGACGGTCGAGACATGCGCCTGTCGCAGGCACGTCGTCAGCCATGCAGGCGAATGGTGGGCCTGCCAGGAGGCACAGGACGGCTGAGCCATGCGGACGCCAGGGCACATCCGGACGGTCAGGCCGGGTCGCGCACCGGCCGACCGCGCACGGACGGACGGGGTCGGCGCGGAGCGCCCGAAGCCGCACGAACCTGCCGGCCGGCCAGGAAACCGCGCGCTCTACTACGCGCTCCGCTCCGCCCTTCCGGCGCAGGCGCCGTCGGGCAACCATTCTCCCGAGGTCGCGGCTCCGCCTCCGTCCCGCGCGTCGCAACCGCTGGAAGCGGAGGCGCGCCGATCCTCGCGCGCGGTGCTGGACAGGGCGCGGCCGGCCACCCTCGGGGCGATCGCGCCCGGACCGGCCGCGGCCGAGGCCTTGGGCGGCGGCGCGCCGCGCACCGGAGCGCCGATGAGCGCGGCGCTCAGGGCCCGTCTGGAACCGGCGCTCGGATCGTCCCTCGCCGCCGCGCGCATTCACACGGGCCCTCGGGCGGACACCGTCGCGCGCGCTCATGAGGCGCGGGCGGTGACGGTCAGCTCGGACATCTATTTCGCGGAGGGGCAATACGACCCGGACGCGCCGCAGGGTCTCGCCCTGATCGCCCACGAGGCGGCGCACGTCGTTCAGGCGCGGCGGTTGCCCGCGGGAGCGCCCGCGCCCGCCCTTGCCTCGTCCTGGCGCGATGCGGCGGAAGAATGGGCCGCCGAGAAGAAGGCGCAGGCCTCCGAATGGTACGACCGCGAGAAGTGGAACGTCTACCGCGCCATGATCGCCGCGCTCAGGGGCGCGAAGGGGACCGGGATCAGCAAGCTCCGGACTCTCCTCACCGGCGTTTCGGCGGATTTGCGGCCGGCCGCCGAGATCCTCGTCGATGTGCTCGATGGCATCCTCGACATGGTCATCGCGCTGCTGCTCGCGGTGATCGGCATGGTCGTCGGCTTCGTCGAGGGCATCGCCGGCATGATCAGCGGCCTCGTCACGCTCGCCTACAAGGCGCTCGCGATGGCCGCGGACCTCGTGCTGGCGCTCGCCGGCAGGCCCGACGCCTTCCGGAAAGACGTCGACGGCCTCGTCAGAGCGTTGCGGGCCCTGCCGGGCGCCCTGAAGGCCGCGATCGACGCGTGGCTGGAGAAATGGCGAAAGGCGACGCCCGAGGAGCAGGTGATCATGGGCGGCGAACTTCTCGGTCAGATCGAGGCCTTCATCGCGACCTTCTCCGTCTCGGGCGCGAAGGCCGGCGGCCTGAGGCTGACGGTCCCGGTTCCCAGACTCGCCGCTCTCGCCGACGGATCGGTGCAGCTGGGCGTGGCGACGGCGGCGGTTCCGACAATCGCTCCCCGCCTCGCCGCCGAGGGAGCGGTCATCGGCAGTCAGGCCTTGGCCATGACGGCTCACGGCCCGACGGGGTCCGGTGGCGGCGGATCGTCCGGCGGCGGGGGTGCGCCTCGGGAACCCGGACCGCTGGCCGGGATGTCGGACGCCGAGATCGAGAAGGCTTTGGCCGAGATCGAGATGAAGCCGGCCGGCGATCTTATCAGCGATCTCTTCGTGCACGAGCAGCGGGCCGAGGCGCTCGACGAACTGCGCCGGATCAAGGGAGACCCGACGCTCAAGGGGCGGCCCGGCAAGACGCCGAAGGGTGAGGCCATCAACCCGAGCCCCGGCTACCAGTCGGCGCATTTGGCGCCGCAATCGCTCTTCATCTATCGCAACGGAAAGCTGCTGCACGGCTACGACCCGGGCAAGATGGTCACGCGGCTCCTGCCGACCGGAAAGGGGCACGCCCACACGCTGTTCGACCAGTTCTGGCAGCGGGAATTCAGGGCGATGTCCGGAACGCACACGACCGTTGCCGAGGCCGAGCAGGTGCTCGTGCGCGCCGCGCGTGAGTCCGGAGCGTTCTCCGCCGCCGAAGCGGAGTCGATGGCCGCGCTCATCCGGAACGACTTCCGCTTTCAGCTCGACCTGAAAGACACGGACGTCGTGCGCATTCCGGGAAAGTGAGGGAAGTGGGCTATGGCCTCCGTCACCCCTCAGGGGGCGCAACCCGCGGCCCGCACTCCCGCCAGGGCGCCGGCGAGCCGGACGCCGGAACGCCCGGCGGGTTCCGGCGTCGCCGACAGCGCGCCGCGCGTCGGCAACCGCGCGCTGTTTGCCATGACGTCGTCCGGTGAGGACGCGCCGCTGGTACAGGCCATGTGCCGCAATCCGGGGTGCCTGCAGCTGGCCGCGGCGGTGCAGCGGCGGGCGATCCGGCGCCAGACGTCGGACCGGTTCGAGATCGAGGCGGACCGCACCGCAGACCTCGTCATGCGCCCGGCTCCGCACGTCGCGGCCCCGTCGATCCAGCGCGTCAGCCCGTCGGCCGGCGCGGCGGTCCAGAGGGCGACCGAGGACGAGCAGGCCGAGGAGGCCGAGGGCCAGGCAGTTGACGCCGAGTTCGGCATCCAGGCCAAGGGTCGCGAAGAGCGCGGCGAGGAAGGCGGCGGCCCCGCGCCGTTCGTGGTTGGCGGCGGGGGCGGTCATCCGCTGCCGGCGCAGCAGCGCACCTTCCTCGAACCGCGCTTCGGCCGCGACCTCGGCGCCGTGCGCGTCCATACCGGTTCGCAGGCCGACGCCTCGGCGCGCTCGCTCGGCGCGCTGGCCTACACGCAGGGCCCCCACATCGTGTTCCGCTCCGGCGAATACTCGCCGGCGTCGGAGACCGGCGGCTGGCTGCTCGCCCACGAACTGACCCACGTGGCGCAGCAAGGCCATGCGCCGGCGCTGGGGGCGGAGGGCGCGTCGGCCTCGCCGGCGGCGGCAGGCGCCGTCCAGCGCTACGCGGATACCAACCTGCCGGTCAGGCGAGCGATCGACGTGGCCTACGCGCGATCCCTGACCGACACGGAGCTCGAGGCCGCGACCCTCGCGGCCCAGCAGGCCCACGACGCCGAAAATGAGAGCAACGCGTACACGCTCGTGCTCCAGGCCAATCTCGCGATTCTGCATGCCGAACGCTTCGTCCGGGACAACTCGACGAGGATACCCGACGACCTGAAGCCGCAGCCGCCCGATGAGACCGACGTCCCGTTCGAGGAGAAGGAGTTCGACGTCGACGCCGAGGACTGGGCCGCGCCGGAGCCCGTTCCGGGCATTACGCGCGTGGATCCGGCGCGACTGAGGCCCGCTCCGAGCGAGGCGGGCCCGTTCGAGGACATCCCGATCAACACCCGGCTCGTCGTCGTCACCACGCGCAACGGATGGAGCCAGGTGACGCTGGAGGACGGCCGGAAAGGCTGGATCAGCTCGAGCCGCGTCGAAACCAAGCTTCCCGACCCGGATGCCCGGCTCTACACCGTCAAGGCAGGCGACACGGCGCAGACCATCGCACGCCGCTTCTACGGCAAGCACTCCACCGAATGGGGCCAGGACGAGCGCTACTTCGTCAACGTGCTGTTCCACGTCAACAGCCTGTTCCCTGCCCAGAAGGACCAGGGCATCATCCGCCCGGCCGGCAAGGAGGACGACTGGGACGCGACGGTCGTCAAGGCCGACCACAAGATCTGGATCCCGGGGGTCGACTACGCGCTCGGCCTGAAGGGGATCGTGCCCTCGGGCTCATTCACCTACGAGACCTGGCAGACCATCAAGAACATCTTCGTCGGCACCGCGGGCTTCATATCCGGCCTGCTGGTGGGGGCACTCGAATCTGTCGTCGACGTCTTCGTCGGCATCTGGGACATGATCAAGATCGCCTGGGACGTCATCAAGAGCATCGTCACCGGCGAGATCGTCTCGGACATCAAGAAGCTCTGGGACGACCTTTCCAAACTGACGCTGGACGACATCGTCAACGCCGGCCTCGAGTGGTTCAAATCGAAGTGGTTCGCCGACGGCACCTGGTCGCGCTGGTACAATCGCGGCTGGCTGATCGGCTACATCATCGTCGAGATCCTGCTGCTGATCTTCAGCGACGGCATCGCGACGGCGGTCAAATGGGTCGGGAAGACCGCCAAGTTCGCCAAGCTGCTCGAGAAGCTGCCGACCATCGCCAAGATGATCAAGAAGGCCGAGAAGGTGACCGGCGCCGCCGCCGACGCCCTGCGCCTCGGCTCCAAGGCGCTGTCGAAGGTGCATCACTGGGCGCAGACGGCGCTGCGCATCCCGCTGGAGATCATCAAGGACACGTCCGCCGCGGCCCTGGAACGGCTCAAGGGCCTGTCCGCCTGGGCCAAGGAGAAGTTCCGCTTCCTGAACCCATTCGCGATGAAGCTCGCGCTCGGCTGTGCCTCGCCTTGCAGGGTCAACATCCACGAGATCGAGGGGTTTCTGAAGAACCTCGCTGCCAAGGGCATCAAGGCCGGCGCCAAGCTCGGCGGCGACGTCGAGAAGATCATCGCGGCGCTGCCGGCCGACAAGCTCAACCTGAAGATGATCCGGAAGAAGTTGAAATCCAGACCGGCGCTTGCAAAACTGATCGAATCCGCTGATCTCACTGCCGACGATTTCGGGAAGATCGCGCATTTCACGACGGCGGGCGATCTCGCCAGCGAGGCGCAGTCGTACCGCACCTTCGTGAGGTATCTCACGGCCGTGGTGCCGGCGAAAGCCGAGGGGGACATTACCAAGCTCAACAAGATCATCGCCGCCATGATGAAGACCGATGCGAAGATGTCCGAGAAGGTCAAGACTGCGATCATCCGCCAGGGATCGGCAATGAAGGGCTCGATGTTCGAGGGATTCGCCAAGCTCAACATTCCGGAACTCGGCGGCAAGGACTTTGCACGGGTCACCTTCAAGCAGACCGCGACGCTCGCGCTCGAGAAGACACAGCGCACCGCCGACAACTTCGTCGCCGCGACGGGCGAGATCTGGGAGATCAAGCATACCTGGGACAAGGTCCCGGCGGACCAGATGCGCGACTATCAGAAAATCATTGGCCAGGTGGCGCCGGGGGGAGAGAAAGTGAAGGGCGTGAACTATCTGTTCCCGGACAAGGCTGCCGCCGAGGCCAACAAGCACCTCAAGGATGCAGGCTTCGGCGTCCGCTATCTCGTCGGCAAGGGCATGGCTGCGCTATGATCGACATCGACTTCCCCGACGCGGTGCAGTGGCGCGTCGCCACGCATGTCCACGACTGGCTCGGCGGAGACGCGTTGCGGGCGCTGCTCGGAGGCTGGGCGAAGCACGGCCTGATCGGGCGTCCCAGCGAATTCGAGGTCGGCGACGATGACGACCCGTGGATCGTCGAGGACGCGGAGACGCTCGCCGACGCAATCCTGCGCGTCCCGAGGAACAGGGCCGGTGGCGTCAGCGGCCGCATGCGCGGCGATCAGCCGAGGCCGTGGGGGCTCTCCTTCATCCTCGCCGCCTTCGACACGCAGGGCGGCCGCACGGAGGGCTACTCCATCGTCAACCTCAACCTGCCTCGCGGCGAGAGCGAGAGGAACTCCGCCGCACTGCTGAACTGTTTCGAGGAACTCTGCCGTCCGGACCGCTGCGAATACGCCTCGATCCACCCGCGGCTGCGGGCCGAGGAGCTTCGCATGTTCGCCTACACGCCCCCGCTCACAATCGCGCCGATGTTCGCCGGCCTGTTCTGGGCGAACTTCCTGGGTCCCGGAACCATCGAGGCGTTCGACGTCGGTGCCATCGACAGCCTCGCGGTCGCGCGGCGGCGTTGGTTCGGCGACCGGGGCGTGGCGATCGTCGTGACGGAGGACATCGCGTCGATCTGCACGCCGAAGGGCGAGAAGCGGCTCATCGCATTGACCGACCAGCTGCGTGCGGCGGTGGCACCGAATTGACCTGGACCTCCGGCGCGGAGCTCGTCCTGAGCCACGGGCTCGACCAGAGCCGGCGCAGCCGCTCGCCGCGAACGGAAAGGCTCCTGGCCGAGATCTGCCATCTCGCGGCCTGCGATCTGCGCGTGTGCCCGCTCCACCAGCCTGCGCTTACCGGCGTCCTCGTCGATGCGGAACTTCGCTGTCGCGTCCGGGAAGGCTCAGGGTAATACCGCCGCGCCTTCGAACGGACGCGTTCGACGGTGCCAGGCAAGCCCGAACGGGCGCCGGCGCTGATGCGCCGCTCGCCTTCGCATGGACGCGGCGATGCGAAGGCGCGAGGGTATAAGAAGTCGGTGCCGTGGCGGCTGATCGGCGAGGCGGTGCGCGTCACCGTGAGCGGGGCGAGGGTGCGCGTCCACCATGGCGGGCAGGAGGTCGCCAGCCACGTCGAGCGGCTCGGCGATTCGGGCCTAACTTTCGCGCCCTGTTCAGTCTTCGTCCTGCCACCTCCGCAGGTCCGTCTGGTCATGATAGGCCATGCGGTCGGGTGTGGTGATGAACTCGATCGTGGTGCCCCAGGGCATCCGGCAGTAGCAGACCTTGTTTCCCGGACCTTTTTCAGTCGCGTAGGGAATGGCGCGCGGCGCGGTAAGGGGCGTACCGCCAGCTCTCTCGAAGCGCTCGACCGACGCATCGATGTCATCGGTGTAAAGCGCGAAATGCGTGATGCCGAAGTCGCTGGCCCGGACCGGCTGGGCCTGTTCGGGGCCGTGCATCTCGAACAGCTCGATGTCGGGTCCGGATCCGATCTTGACCATCGCCTGGCCACGAACGACGGTTCCGGGGAACGCACCGACTGCCCGCTCGAATTCGGGCCCCTGCCGCGGCGGATCCTGCGGTCCGAAGGACTGGTAGATCACCTGGCCGCCGAAGGCTTCCACCAGGAATGATGTCGCCGCTTCGATGTCGGGTACCGTGATGCCGATATGATTGACGCCGCGAATGACCGGTGAGGACATGACGGTCTCCTTCCTTGACTGGGTCGATCGCGATCCCCTGAACGGGCTTTGCCCGCAGGGCCGCGGCCGGCTTGGCCCGCAATGTCGTGCGGGCGCCGGCTTTCAGTTGGCCTTCAGGAAATCGATCAGAGCGGCCGCGACTTCGTGCGGCCGCTCGTCGGCGACATAGTGGCTGCACCGCGCAATCGAGCCGCCCGTCACGTTGCTGGCGAACTCCTGCAGCATCGGCACCATCTGCGCCCCGAACCGCTGGTCTCCGCCTAAGCCAAGCACCGGTATCTCGAGCGGCTGCTTCTTGTACTCGAGGGCAGCCGCGTGATCGGCGGCGAGGGTGCGATACCATTCCATGCCGCCGCGCGTGCGGCCGGGAAGCGCCATCGCCTTCGCGTAGATGTCAATGTCCGCCGGATCGAAGGTGCTGTGATCGTAGAACCGCTCGGCCATGAAGGTCGAAACATAGTCATATTCACGGCCGTGGATCAGGCGCTCGGGCAGATCCCGGTTCATATGGAAACCAAAGTGCCAGAGTCGCGCGGTCGTCGCCTCCCATCCGGTCCAGCCGGGAAGCGGCACGTCGAGCACGGCCAGATGCGTGATCGCCGCCCGATAGATCGCCGCCTGCGGCAGCGCCACCATGCCGCCGATGTCGTGCCCACACACCGCGTAGCGCTCATGCCCGAGGGCGACCATGACCTCATGCGCATCGCGCGCCATCGTTGCCTTGTCATAGCCGTCGAGCGGACAGTCGGAGAATCCCGCACCGCGCAGATCGACGGCCACCACGCTGAAATGCGCGGCCAGCAGCGGCATCACATGGTGCCATTCCCACCAGGTTTCAGGCCAGCCATGAAGCAGAAGAATCGGCGGGCCAGCGCCTCCGGTGACGGCGTTGAGCTTGATGCCGTTCACCGGCACGAGTTGCTGGGCAAATCCCTGCAAAGTTGCGATCATGATCGCACTCCAGTCAGATGGTGGCGTTGGAACAGCGCTGGCGCTCGGCGCTCAGGGCCGATCGAAATCCGTGGCGATCGAAATATCGCGCCAGGCATCGATATCGCGGCGAAACGCCGCCAGCTTCCGCTCGGCGATCGCGTGCGCGATCGGGCCAAGTGGCAAATGAAGCGGAGCGTCGTCGGCGTCGACTGCCTGCAGGATCACGGCAATGGCCTTATCGGGATCGCCGGCCTGGTTGCCATCGTTGGTCTCGCGATAGTGCTTGCGCGAGCTCGCCGCATAGTCCGGCATCTCCTGTGCCGCCATGATGATCGAGCGGCCGAGAAAATCGGTGCGAAACGGCCCAGGCTCGACGATCAGCACGCGGATACCGAAGGGTTCCAACTCGCCCGCGAGCGCCTCGGAAATGCCTTCCACCGCGAACTTGGCGGCATTGTAGTAGCCTCCTCCGCCACCGCCCGCGATGCCGGCGCCGGAGGACATGGTGACGATCGTTCCGCCCTTGCGCCGCAGGACGGGCAGAGCGGCTCTGGTGGTTTCGATCAGGCCGAAGACGTTCACCTCGAACATCGGCCGATATTCTTCGGGCGTGCCTTCCTCGATCGCGCCGTACAGTCCGTAGCCGGCATTGTTCACGAGCACGTCGAACCCGCCGAATGTCTCGACGGCCTTGTTGACCGCTGACCTGGCAGCCGCCGCATCCGTCACGTCGAGCGGCAGCGTGATCATGCGGCCGGCGAAGGGTGCCGCCATCTCTTCGATGGATTTGACGTTGCGAGCGGTCGCGATGACCTGATCGCCGCGCTGTGCCGCGGCCAGGGCAAGGCGCTGGCCGAAACCGCTCGAGCAGCCCGTAATGAGCCAAGTTTTCATCAATTCTTCTCCAAGTCGTTTTCCGACGACACCACGCTGTCGCGGCCGCGAACCGTCATATCGGCCATGATCGACCAGTCCTTTTCCCCGAGGCCCGCCGAGACAGCTCTGCTGAGCCCTTCGCGGACAGCGTCAAGCATCGGGAGCGTGCGTCCGATCTCGTTGCCGGCCTCAGTCGCCAGGCGCATGTCCTTGAGGGCGAGCTTGGCTTTGAAACCCGGCTCGAATGATCGTTCCGTGATCTGCGCGCTGTAGCTCTCATAGGCGCGGCCGGAGAACAGGGTGCCCAGGATCAGTTCAAAGAAATCCGCACGGTTGAGGCCGACGCTCTCGGTCAGCACGACACCTTCAGCCATGGCTTCTATAGCCATGGCGATCATCATGTTGCAGGCGAGCTTTGCCGCATTCGCCCGAGCGGGATTCTCGCCCAACCTCCAGACCTTTTTGCTGAGCGGGGCGAGCAGCGGTTCAATCGCGGCAACGGCATCGGACTTCCCGGCCGCCAGGATGTTAAGCTGGCCACTCGCCGCCACGTTCGGTCGACCGAGGACTGGTGCGGACACGTAGCCAATGCCCGCCTCTTCGTGCAGGAGCTCCAGTTCCCGTGCGAAAGCGATCGAGATCGTCGATGTGACGACATGGGTCAGCCCTGGACGCGCGTTCGCCAGCAAGCCGGCATCAAGGATCACCTCCCGAATGGCCGGGTCGTCGGACAGCATCGTGAACACTGCGTCAGCCTTGAATGCATCTGCCGCGTGTTCGACCAGCGTTACCCCGGGAATGCTGTCCTGGGCGACCATGCTCCGGTTCCAGGCCCGCACGTCGTGGCCTGCCTTCACCAGGTTTAGGGCCATTGCTGAGCCCATACTGCCGAGACCGATGAATCCGACCTGCATGGTCTATCTCCTGTTGTTCTGATGGGAATCCAAGCGGTCGCCCTCTTGGGTTGGACGAACCCGCAGAACAACGCTTCCCCAGGCGATGGCGGGAATCTAGGCGCTTAGATTTGTACCGAAACTGACATGGATGTACTCTCGGCGTTCAGTTTTGTGTGGGTGGTCGCGATGGAATGGAGTGACGTCAGAATTTTTCTCGCTATCGCGCGATCCGGCACGCTCGGCGGCGCCGCGCGTTCTCTTCACACAAGCCATCCGACCGTTGGCAGGCGCCTTCGCGCACTTGAGCAGGCGATCGGTCACACGCTCTTCCAGCGCACGGCGGACGGGCTTGTTCTGACCGACGAGGGCCATGGGATCATCGCGCTGGCCGAGCAAATGGAAGAAGGCGCGCTGGCCATGCAGCGCCGGCTTGCGGGGCAGGAGCAGAATCTCAAAGGCAGTCTGCGTATTTCGTCAGCCGACTGGTTTGGGGCCTATGTCCTCCCTCCTATTCTGGCGGATTTCTCGAAAGCCTACCCCAATGTCGACGTCGAGATCCTGACCGGTACGCGCCTGTTCAACCTTGCCCAACGGGAGGCCGACGTCGCTTTTCGTATCGTTCCGTTCAACACCGCCGACGTCGTGCAGCGGCGGCTGTTCAGGCTCGAATACGGCGTCTACATCGCCGAGGAGGCGGCCGATCCCAAATATGGCGACGGGACCGGTTTCCGGCTGATCACGCATGACACATCCACGGGCCACTTCCCTGACATCGCGTGGCTCATCGAGAGTTTCCCCAACGCGAGACCGGTCCTGCGATCGAACAACCGCAACGTCCAGGGACGCATGTGCAGGCAGGGCGTCGGCATCGCTGTCCTGCCCCGCGTGGTCGGCAATCAGATCCCGGGTATCCGCAACCTGGACATGCCGACGCCGCCGCCGGCGCGAGACATCTGGATGGGATATCACCGGGACCTACGGCGTCTTCAGCGTCTCCGCGCGTTCATCTCGACCGTATCGGACCATCTCGTGAACGCGACCGCATGATGCCGGCATCGGTGTGCGCCATCACGTCGGGGTCACCGGCCGGCCACCGGAATGGCGGATGGATGCTGTCTCCGGGTTACAGAACGACGTCAGGCGACGGACGACGAAGCGGTCCACAGCTCACAAGGTCCGCGTCGCCGCGCGCATCCCAGAACGGACAGGCAGCCACCCCAACGCGGTCATTCCGCTTCACAGGTCGGTTGTCAGGAAAACGACCGGACATCGTTGGCGAATTCCGGGGCGGGCGTGAGGGTGTCGGCTGGCGGTCCCGCTCGGAAATCGCCTCCATCGGGGTTGTGGGAGGCCGCCGGCGCCGCGCAGGATCATGCGGTCCGTTGCGTCGCTCCCTTCCGTGCCTGCGCAACGGTCAACCATACGGCCGAGACCAGGAAGTAGAAGGCGCCGAACGCCGCGTAGGGTGCGACGTCCGTGATCCCGGGCGTCGCGGCACCATTCGCCTTGACGATGAAGTGGGTGCCCGCGAGGGCCGATTGGGCTCCGCTCAGCGCCATCGCCCATTGGGCACCGGCCTGCCAGCGCCGCACGCCGGTCGCAAGCTGCAGCAGGCCGGAGAGGATGGCCCAGACCCCGAACACCGCCAGCACCGCGTGCAGGCCGGATCCGAGCGCGACCGCCACCCCGATGGTGACGACGGTGCTGGCAGCCGCGTTGAGGGCTTGGCTGGGATTGGCGGCCAAGCCGCCGCTGCGCCGCGCGTCGACGACGTTGGCGACGGCGTCCCAGGCGGGATAGGCGACCAGGAGCGCCGCCGCGGCCGGCGGCACGGCCTTGCCGATGGTGAAGGCGGCCGCGACCCAGCCGACTGACACCCCGGCACGGAGGAAGTAATAGGATCTCAGCCAGCGCGAAGTGTCACGGCCAGGCTGTTGGATGGTCGTCATCGGCGTTCCCTTCGGGTGCGCGGCGCGGCAGAGGATCGGGGCGACGGGCAATCACGCGGCGGACGCGGCGACTCAAACGCCGGGCTTCGTGACAGCGGCGTCTTTTCAGAGAGATACGCGTCGCTTCGGAAGGAGCATTTACGATCGGACGCCGATGGCACCCATGACCGGATCACTGGAAAACTTGACCGTTCTTCCGGACGGTGGACCGGGCATGGTCTCCGGCGACCTGCTCTCGCACGTGCTGGCGCAGATCCGGCTGACCGGGGACCATGTCCGGTCACACGACGTCGCGCGGTCGACGGGCTTGGACCTGGAAGCCGGGGCCGCCTATGTCCTGGTGGTCGCCGACGGCTCGCTCGACGCCGAGGACGACAGCGGGGAGCGCATCGTGATCGACACGGGCGATCTCGTTCTTCTGCCCCGCGGGCTCGGAGGAGCCAGGCTGGTGGCGTCCGCCTCGCACGCATCGGTGATCGCCTGCCGGTTCTGGTTCGATCCCCACAGCCTTCGTGGCATGATCTCGGCACTGCCCGGGCGCATCCACATCCGGCGCGCCGAAGGAGCCGGGTGGCTCGACGGCATCGTCCCCTTCCTGATGGTCGAGGTGACCGACGACGAGCCCGGCGCTGCCCTGATGATCTCACGGATCATCGATGTCATCGTCATTCGCACCCTGCGGACCTGGGTGCAGCGTGGGCACACCACCGGATGGCTGGGAGGGCTGTCCGACGCCCGCATCGCCCGAGCGCTGAAGGTCATGCACGAGCGACCGCTGCCACGCTGGGGCGTCGAGGCCCTGGCCGACGCGGCCGGCATGTCCCGTTCGAGCTTCTGCGAGCGGTTCACCGCTCTCGTCGGACGCTCGCCCCTGCGCTACCAGAACGAGTGGCGGCTCACGCTTGCCCGGGACATGCTGCTCGCCCGCGAGGCCCGCGTCGGCGAGGTCGCGCTCCGCGTCGGCTATGAGTCCGAAGCCGCGTTCAGCCGTGCTTACAAGGCGATGTTCGGCCATTCACCGAGGGACGAGCCGTCAGCACCGCCGAGCGAGAAGTTGTATCCGGGCCGCAGCCGAGCCGGCCCGCGCCTGGACGGCGGTGCCTCAACGGGGGGAGGCGTCAGCCCTGACCCGCGCAGGCGAGGTTGACGAACTCGCGGAATGTCCTGGCGGCAGGGGTGAGTGCCGTACCGGCCCGCCAGGCGAGACCGACATCCATGGTCGGGATCTCGTCCTCGATCTGGCGCCGCTCCAGGCGCTGGCCCTCCAGCGACCAGGGCCGGTAGACGAGGTCGGAGAGGATCGTGACCCCCATGCCCGCCGCCACCATGCTGCGCACCGACTCGACGGAGGACGTCTTGAAGATCACCTCGGGGCGGAAGGGGGTCAGTGCCCAGTAACGCCCGGCGGTATGGCCGGCCTCGTCGACGGTGAGCATGATGTAGGGGTGGCGGGCGACGTCGCTCAGGCCCACCCGGCCTTGGCGCAGGAGCGGATGCTCGGCGGGCAGCCACAGTCGGCGCCGCGAGCGGATCAGGGTCTCGGCGGCGAGCGCGTCGCGCGCCTGGAGGTTCGAGACCAGCATGACCGCGATGTCGAGGGCGCCGTCGAGGAGCGCCTGCTCGATCACGTCGCGCGGCGCCTCGAACAGGTTCAGCGTCACGCCCGGGAAGCTGGCGGCGAAGCGGGCGTGGTGGCGCGGCAGGAAGTAGCCCGCCACCGTGTAGGTCACCCCGACCCGGACCGTGCCGGTGACGGCGGCGCCCACCGCCCGCGGCTCGCGCACCGCCTCGGCAACCGCCGCCATGATGTTGCGGCCGTGGAGCAGGAAGCGGTTGCCCTCCCGCGTCAGCGCGACGCCGGCCGCATGGCGCTCGAACAGGCGCACGCCGAGAGCCGCCTCGAGCTGCTGCACCGCCGCTGTCACGGCGGATTGCGACACGTTCAGCTCCACCGCGGCCTGCGAGATGCGGCCGGATTCCGCCGCCGCGATGAAGTAGCGGATCTGCTTGAGCGAGATCGACATGCCGGACCCCCAACACGGCGACAGGTATCGGATTTTTCGAAAGCCGGCACGCAGATTTCCGATTTTACAATGGTGTGAACGCTTGCAACTCTCCGGTCCGCGATCCAGCCGGAGACAACCCGATGGTCTCGATCAACTGCGACATGGGCGAGGGCTTCGGCATCTGGCGCCTCGGCGACGACGCCGCCCTGATACCCCACATCCACATCGCCAACGTCGCCTGCGGCTTCCACGGCTCCGACTTCAACCACATGCGGGCGACGGTGCGGCTGGCCAAGGCGCACGGCGTCCTGGTCGGCGCGCATCCCTCGCTGCCCGACCTTCAGGGCTTCGGCCGGCGCGAGATGAAGATCGGCCGCGAGGAGCTGGCGAACTGCCTGATCTACCAGATCGGCGCGCTCAAGGGCTTCCTCGACGCCGAGGGCATGATCCTCAACCACATCAAGCCGCACGGCTCGCTCTACGGCATGGCGGCACGCCAGCCCGACATCGCCGAGGCGATCTGCGACGCCGCCGACATCTTCCGGGTGCCGATCCTCGGGATGCGCGGCACGCTGCACGAGAGCGTCTATCCCGCGCGAGGCCACACCATGGTGGCGGAGTTCTACGCCGACCTCGACTACGCCGACGACGGCAGCCTGATCATCACCCGCGAGCACCCGCCGGTCGAGGCCGAGGCCGGCACCGCCCGTTGCTTGCGTGCGCTTCGCGAGGGGGTGGTGGCGACGGTGGGCGGGCGCGACGTGCCGGTCGGCCATGAGAGCATCTGCATCCATTCCGACACGCCGGGGGCGGCCGACCTCGCCCGCACCCTGCGCCAGGCCCTCCGCCGGGAGGGGCTGGAGCACGCCGCCTGATCCCTCATCGACGGTAGGACCATCCATGGCTCTCAAGACCATCCAGGCCCCGATCCCGGGCACCTTCTACCGCGCGGCCAATCCGGGCGACCCGCCGTTCAAGGCCGAGAACGACCCGGTCGCGGTCGGCGACACGATCGGGCTGATCGAGGTGATGAAGACCTTCACGCCAGTCGTCGCCGAGGAGGCCGGCACCCTGAAGGTCTTCCACGTCGAGAACGAGGACGCGGTCATGGCCGGCCAGCCGCTCTACGACCTAGAGGGCTGAGCGCCATGGCGATCCGCCGGATCTTCGTCGCCAACCGGGGCGAGATCGCCCTTCGCATCATCCGCGCCGCCCGCGAGCTCGGGATCGCCACCGTTCAGGGGGTCAGCGCCGCCGACCGGGAGATGCTCCCCGCTCGCCTCGCCGATGCCGTCGCGGAGATCGGCCCGGCCCAGGCCGGCAAGTCCTACCTCAACAAGGGTGCGGTCCTGCACGCCGCGATCGAGAGCGGCTGCGACGCGGTCCATCCGGGCTACGGCTTCCTGTCGGAGAACGCCGACTTCGCCCAGATGGTCGAGGAGGCGGGTCTCACATTCATCGGCCCCCGTCCCGAGACGATCCGCCGGATGGGCGACAAGGCCACCGCCCGGTCGATCGCCGCAGAGGCCGGAGTCCCGACAGTGCCGGGCAGCGAGGGCCGGGTCGAGGGGCTGGATGCGGCTCGTGCGGCGGCGGCCACGATCGGCTTTCCCGTGATGATCAAGGCGGCGGCCGGCGGCGGCGGGCGCGGCATCCGGGTGGCGCGGGACCCGGACGAGCTCGCGACCCTGATCCCGCAGGCGACCGCCGAGGCCAAGGCCGCGTTCGGCGACGGCGGCCTCTACCTCGAGCGCTTCGTCGCACGCGCCCG
The DNA here is from genome assembly GCF_022179185.1 of Methylobacterium frigidaeris. Lineage (GTDB taxonomy): Bacteria > Pseudomonadota > Alphaproteobacteria > Rhizobiales > Beijerinckiaceae > Methylobacterium > Methylobacterium frigidaeris. The sequence continues at coordinate 76,351 of NZ_BPQJ01000024.1, forward strand.
CCACGTCGAGGTCCAGGTGCTCGGCGACGGGCGGGACGCGATCCACCTCTTCGAGCGCGAATGCTCGCTCCAGCGCCGGCGCCAGAAGGTGTGGGAGGAGGCGCCCGCCGCCTGCCTCTCCCCGGAGGCGAGCGAGGCCCTGTGCGCCTCCGCGGTGCGGCTAGCGAAGACCGTCGGCTATCGCGGCGCCGGTACCCTCGAATACCTGTACGATGCCGAGACCGGCGCGTTCTTCTTCATCGAGATGAACACGCGCATCCAGGTGGAGCACCCCGTCACCGAGATGATCACCGGCATCGATCTCGTGCGCGAGATGATCCGGATCGCCGGGGGCGAGCCCTTGCGCCTGTCGCAAGCCGACGTGCGGCCGCGGGGCCACGCGATCGAGGTCAGGATCAATGCCGAGGACCCGGCCAGCGCCTTCCGGCCGGCGCCCGGAACCATCACGGCTCTGAGCCTGCCCGGCGGGCCGGGCGTGCGCGTCGATACGATGCTCTATCCCGGCTACGCGGTCCCGCCCTTCTACGATTCGCTGCTGGCCAAGCTCGTCATCCACGACGAGAGCCGGGAGGCGGCGCTCGCCCGCCTCGGCCGGGCGCTCGGCGAACTCGCCGTCGAGGGCCTGCCGACCACCGCCGCGCTGCACCGGGCGCTCGTCGCCGATCCGGCCGTGCGGGCGGGCGACGTGCACACCCGCTGGCTCGAAGCCTGGCTCGAATCCCATCCGCTCACCCCCTGAGAAGGAAGCCTCGCGATCATGCGCTACACGTTCGGTGGCGACGAGCACGTCTTCGTCGAGGTCGACGAGGCGATGTCCCTCGAAGCCTTCTTCCGCAGCCTCTCGATCACCAATGCGGTGCGCGACAGCCGCATCCGCGGCGTCACCGAGATCTGCCCGGCCAATGCCTCGTTCCAGATCAAGTTCGATCCCGACGTCATCGCTCCCGACGACCTGCTCCGAGAATTGAAGGGCCTGGAGGGCGCGGGATCCGGCGGGGCCGAGCTGAAGACCCGGATCATCGAGATGCCGGTCTTCTACGACGATCCCTGGACCCGCGAGACCCTGATGCGCTTCCGCGAGCGTCACCAGGACCCGGGCGCGACCGACCTCGAATACACCGCGCGGATCAATGGCTACCCGGACGTTCCGTCCCTGATCGCCGCCCATGCGGGTTCGCCGTGGTTCGTCTCGATGGTCGGCTTCGTGGCGGGCCTGCCGTTCCTCACCCAGATGGTCGAGCGCGACAAGCAGATCCAGGCGCCGAAGTATCTCCGCCCCCGCACCGACACGCCGAAACTGACGGTCGGCCATGGCGGCTGCTTCGGCGCGATCTACTCGGTGCGGGGTGCCGGCGGCTACCAGATGTTCGGCATCACCCCGATGCCGATCTACGATCCGGCGCAAGAAATCAGCTACCTGCGCGACTTCATGATCCTGTTCCGGCCGGGCGACATCGTGAAGTTCCGGCCGGTCGGGCGGGACGAGTACGACGCCGCAGTGGAGGAGGTCGAGGCCGGACGGTTCAGCCCGCTGATCCGGGAGGTCGATTTCTCCCTCGCCGCGTTCCAGGCCGATCCTACCGGCACCAACGCCGCGCTCCTGGGGGTGCTCCATGGCTGAGGCCGCATCTATGATCGAGATCGTCAAGCCCGGCCTGTCGACCACGGTCCAGGACCTCGGTCGGCCCGGCTACTATCATCTCGGCATTCCTCTCTCCGGGGCGATGGACCGGGAGGCCCTGATCGCCGCCAACCTCCTCGTCGGCAACGACGAGGGTGCGGCGGCGCTCGAGGCGGTGTTCCTCGGGCCGGAGATCCGCTTCCACGCCGATGCCGTCGTCGCGGTGACCGGTGCCGAGATGCCCCCGAAGGTCGACGGGGTCGAGCAGCAGGGCTGGACCGCCTTCCCGGTCCGAGCCGGGCAGGTCCTGTCCTTCGGCTTTCTCAAGGCCGGGGCGCGGGCCTATATCGCGGTATCGGGGGGCCTCGACGTGCCGGTGGTCTTGGGCTCGCGGGCAACCTACGCCCTCGGCGCGCTCGGCGGCCACGAGGGGAGGGCGCTGAAGGCCAACGATCGGCTCACGATCGGACCCGGGCGCCCGGTGGGGGAGGGGCGCAGCCTCCCGGCGGCCTTGCGTCGCAAGCCCGAGCCGGTTCTGCGGATGCTGCCCGGCCTCTACGACCACCGGGTCACCGCGGACGCCGCCGAGCGGTTCCTCTCCGACACCTGGAAAGTGGCGCCCGAGGCCGACCGGATCGGCTACCGCTTCCGCGGCGGGCACGCCCTCGACTTCGTGCCCCGCGAGTCGCCCTTCGGCGCCGGCTCCGACCCCTCGAACATCGTCGACAGCTGCTATCCCTACGGCTCGGTCCAGGTGCCGGGCGGCACCGAGCCGATCGTGCTGCACCGCGATGCGGTGTCGGGCGGCGGCTACTTCATGATCGGCACGGTGATTGCAGCGGACATGGACCTGATCGGGCAGCTCCAGCCGCACCAGCCCGTGCGCTTCGCCCGCACCGACATGGCGGGGGCGCTCGCGGCGCGCCGCGAGATGACGGGGCGGCTCGCCCGCATCCGGGACGCTCTCGCGTGAGCGGGGGATTCGATGGTCACGCAGCAACCCGGAGACTTGGTCTCCGGGCCATCGCTGCTGCACACCTTCGCGTGAAGCTCACTGCACTGGGAGTCAAGTCTTCGCGCACTCACGAGCAAGAACGGGGCGACGGGATACCGTCTACTGCGCTGGCCTGAGCCGGCAAACCGGCGGCGGACAGCGATCCGGACCGTGCAAGAGGAGGATCGGGTGATGCGAACCGCGTTCTCGACCACGCACGCCGAGCCGGCGCAGCGCAAGCGCGCCTGGAGCGAGGCGGTCAGCCGGACCTACTTCCCGCTCGAACTCGATTTCCGCCCCGGCCCGGACTTCTCCGGCGCGCTGGAGGCCTGGAGCCTCGGCGACGTGGCGATCTCCCGCAACGTCTCGGACGGCCTCGTCTACCGTCGCCACGCCCGCCACCTGCTCCAGGACCATGACGAGAGCTTCCTCATCACCGTGCCGGAACGCGCGGAGGTGAGCTTCCGTCAGGACGGGAGGGACGTGCGCTGCCGGCCCGGTGCCTTCCTGATCGAGCGCAGCCACCTGCCCTACGAGTTCGCCCATGCCGAGCCGAACTCCCTCTGGGTGCTCAAGGTGCCGAGCCCCATCCTGCGCGCCCGGATCGGGGCGCCCGAGCGCCTCGCGACCCTGAGCTTCGATGCCACGCAGGGCGTCGGCGCCCTGTTCGTCGACCTGCTGCGCCTCACCGCGCCGCGGGTCGAGGAGCTGGACGAGGCGGCCCGGCGAATAGCCGGGCGCCATCTCGTCGATCTCCTGGCGCTCGCGGTCGAGGCCGACCCGCGCACGCTGGGCAGCCAGGCCTCCTCGGTCCAGGGCGCGCACCTGCACCGGGTCGAGCGCTACATCCGCGCCAACCTCGCCCGCGCCGAACTCGGGCCGCAGGGCATCGCCGAGGCATGCGGCCTGTCGGTGCGCTACCTGCACCAGCTGTTCGAGACGCAAGGCACCAGCGTCTGCGGCTTCATCCGCCGCCAGCGGCTGGTGATGTGCGACGAATCCCTGCGCGACCCGGCCTGCCGGAGTTCGCTCTCCGAGATCGCCTATCGCTGGGGTTTCGGCGATCAGGCCCAGTTCAGCCGCCAGTATCGGGCCGAGTTCGGCCGCACCCCGCGGGAGGCGCGGGCGGCGGCCAGGGGGTAAGGGGGCGGCAGGCGCGTCGGAATCAGGTCTTCAACGAGATCGGAAGCCCGCGCGGCTCGGTCGATGCTTCACAGAGTCATTCCGGGCTCCAATGTGCGGCCCCGGAATGACGGGGAATGTTTGAGATCGTGCCGACAAGCCTGTCAGCCGAGAGACAATCTTCGCAGCAAGGAGACCCCATCGTGCAGAGCCTGCGCGTGGCCGTCGATGTCGGCGGCACCTTCACTGATATCTGCATCATGGACGAGGCGACCGGGCTGATCCGGATCGAGAAGACCGCCTCGTCGCGCGATCCGATCGACGGCATCCTGGCCGGCGTCGACAAGGCCGGCATCGACCTGACCCGGGTCGCGCTGTTCTCCCACGGCACCACGGTGGCCACCAACGCCCTGATCACCCGGCGCCTGCCACGCACCGCGATGATCTGCACCGCGGGATTTCGCGACGTGATCGAGATCCGGCGCGCCAACAAGGAGGACCTCTGGGACACCTACAAGGACGTGGTGCGCCCCTACGTGCCCCGGCGCGACCGCCTCACCGTGCCGGAGCGGATCGACGCGCAGGGCAACGTGGTTACCCCCCTCGACGAGGCGGAGGCGCGCCGGGTCGCCCGCATCTTACGCCGCCGCGAGGTCGCGGCGGTCGCGGTCTGCTTCATGAACGCCTACGTCAACGGCGCCCACGAGCGCCGCATGAAGGCGATCCTGGAGGAGGAGATGCCCGGGGTGCCGGTCTCGATCTCCTCGGGCGTGCTGCCGGAAATCTTCGAGCACGAGCGCTTCTCGACCACCGTGGTCAACGCGGCGCTCAGCCCCGTTGTCGTCGACTACACCACCCGCCTCGGCGAGCGCCTGCGCGAGGGCGGCTACGACCGCGACCTCCTGCTGCTCCACACCGGCGGCGGCGTGATGACGCCGGGCAGCGTCAAGGACTTCGCGGCGCGGCTGGCCGGTTCGGGCATCGCGGCGGGCGCCATCGCCAGCCGCCACATCGCCGGCCTGTGCGGCTACCCGAACTCGATCGGCCTCGACATGGGCGGAACCTCGACTGACGTGTCGCTGGCCTATGATGGCCAGTCACGGGTGACCAAGGACTGGCACATCGAGTTCGGCTATCCGATCCGCTTCGCCTCGATCGAGGTCCTGACCATCGGGGCCGGCGGCGGCTCGCTCGCCTGGACCGACGAGGCGGGGTCGCTCCGCAACGGACCGCAATCGGCCGGCGCCTATCCGGGACCGGCCTGCTACGGCAACGGCAACCGCCAGCCCACCAACAGCGACGCCAACGTGGTGCTCGGCCGCCTCGGCACCAGCCTGGCCGGCGGCAAGATCACCCTCGACGAGGGACTGGCGGCGCAGGCCGTGCGCGAGGGCGTCGCCGAGCCCTTCGGCCTCTCCGTGCCGGAGGCCGCCGACGCGATCCTGCGGGTCGCCAACGCCAACATGTCGGACGCGGTGCGGCTGATCTCGATCAGCCGCGGCTACGACCCGCGCGACTTCGCCCTCGTCGCCTTCGGGGGGGCGGGCGCCCTGCACGGGGTCGACATCGCCCGCGAACTCGCGATCCCCGTCGTGATCGTGCCGCCCAATCCGGGCGTCACCTCGGCGCTCGGCTGCCTCCTCGTCGACATCCAGCACGACTTCTCGGAGAGCTACCTCGTCGGCGCCGCCGAGGCAGATCCCGGTGAGATCGAGGCCGAGTTCGGTCGCCTCGAGGCGGAGGCGCTCGCCCGCCTCGCCCACGAGGGCGTGGCCGACGCCGACATCGTGCTCCAGCGCAGCATCGACATGATGTACCAGGGCCAGTGGCGCTCGCTCGCCGTGCCGGCCCCGCGGCCGATCGGGGCGATCGCCGACCTGACCGAGGCGTTCCACCGCCACCACGAGCGCGAGTACAATTTCCGCCGCGACGACGCGCCGGTCGGCTTCTTCCGCCTCAACCTCAAGGCGGTCGGCGTGGTGCCGAAGGCCGCGCTCGCCACCCACGAACCCACCGGCGCGACGCCGGAGCCGTCGAGGCGCCGCCCGGTCTGGTTCGACGGCACCGCCCACGACACCCCCGTCTACGATCGCACCAGCCTGCCGGCGGGCTTCCGCCTCGCCGGACCGGCAGTGGTCGAGCAGGTCGATTCCACCGTCCTGGTGCCGCCCGGCACCCGCGCGGAGGTCGATCCGTACCTCAACATCCTGATCCGGGTGAAGGAGTGAGCGCCATGGCCGAGACCCTCGACCCCGTCACCTTCGAGGTGCTGAAGAACGCCTTCATCACCAGCGTCGACCAGATGGGCGAGCAGATCCTGCGGACCTGCTACTCCTTCGTGATCTACAACCGCGACTTCTCGAGCGCGCTGCACGACGCCCACGGCCACTCGGCGGCGCAGGGCAACCAGGACATCGCGGTCCATGTCGGCACCCTGCACTTTACCTGCCAGGACGTGATGCGGGCCTTTGCCGGCGACATGCATCCCGGCGACGTCTACGCCATCAACGACCCTTACGCCGGCGGGACCCATTTCTGCGACGTGCGGCTCATCCGGCCGATCTTCGCCGACGGCAAGATCATCGCCTTCAGCCAGTCGAACGGGCACTGGTCCGATGTCGGCGGCAGCGTGCCGGGCTCGTTCGACGTCACCGCCCGGGACATGTTCCGCGAGGGGCTGCGCATCACCCCGGTGCGGCTGTTCTCGAAGGGCCGCTTCTGCGCCGACGTCGCCTGCCTGATCGCCGCCAACACCCGCGATCCGGCCTCGATCATCGGCGACATCCAGGCCCAGGCCGAGGCGACCCAGGTCTGCGAGCGCGAGATCCTGCGCCTCGTGGAGAAATACGGCCGCGACACCGTCGAGACCGGATTGGCGGCGGTGCAGGATTACGTCGAGCGCGCGGTGCGCCAGCGCCTCGCGGCGCTGCCCGACGGCGAGTGGGAGACGGTCGACTTCATCGATCGCGACCCGAGCGGGCCGGAAGGGATGATCCCGATCCGCATCAAGATGACGATCCGGGGCGATACCGTCACCTACGACTTCACCGGCAGCCACCCGACCATCGGGTCGATCTACAACTCGGCCTTCGGCGCCACCTTCTCGGCGGTGGCGGCGGGCATGAAGACCTTCTTCCCCGATCTGCCGCTCAACAGCGGCTTCTACCGCGCCTTCTCCATCGTCGCGCCGGAGGGCTCGATCGTCGACGCCAGGTGGCCGGTCGCCGTCACCGGCTTCCTGATGCCGTTCGAGAAGATCATGAACGCGATCTACGAGATGTGGTCGCGGATCATGCCCGAGCGGGCGATCGCCTGCGCGTTCAACCTCGAATACCTGCTGACCGGCGGCCGCGACGGGCGCCGGGCCGACAAGCCGATCTACATGTTCTATGACTGGTTGCCCGGCGGCTGGGGCGGCCGCAACGGCAAGGACGGCAGCAACGTCACCACCGCCTGCTTCGGCACCGGGCTGATGTCGCAGCCGGTCGAGGGCCAGGAGCGGGCGAACCCGATCCTGACCACCGAGTACGAGATCCTGACCGATTCCGCCGGGCCCGGGCGCTGGCGCGGCGGCGCCGGGGTACGCAAGACGTCGGTGATGCTGGAGGCCGAGGATAGCGTCATCTCCTACATCTGCGACCGCGAGCGGGCGGTGGTCTGGGGCATCGAGGGCGGCCTGCCCTCGATGCCGCACGGGCTCTCCCTCACCCGGGCCGGCCAGTCGGAGGAGTGGCTCGGCTCGGTCTTCTCCGACGTGCCGATCGGCCCCGGCGACACGTTCAGCCGGCCGACCGCCGGCGGCGGAGGCTTCGGCGATCCCCTGGAGCGTGACCCGGCCAAGGTCGTCGAGGACGTCGCCGACGACTACGTTTCGGTCGCCCGGGCCGCGAAGGATTACGGCGTGGTGATCCGTGTGATCGACGCCGAACTGTGCCGTTACGAAGTCGATGCCGCGGCGACCGAGGCGCTGCGGGCCGAGATCCGGGAGCAGCGCCGGGGCTGGCTCGAGACCGATCCCGAGCACGTGGCGGAGGCGTACCGGGCCGGGCGCCTCGACACCCTCGACGTGGTGCGCCGCTACGGCGTGCTCCTCGACTGGGACAAGGGCACCCTCCTGCCGCGCTCGACCGCGCAGTTCCGCGAGCAATTCGCCAAGCGCTCCGCCGCCGGGTGGCGCGACGCCTGAGGCTCAAGCGGCGCCTGCTTACGCAGCGGGCAGGCGCCGCTCAACATTCCCGCAAGTCCTTGCGTTGACAGTCGATATCAGATTCTTAAACTGTCCACTGTCTGCAGTTGATGTATTCGAAAGCAGGCAGTTGGTTTTCGATCCGCTCCGGCCCGCGCCGCCCGCAGGAGGAAGACCGCCCATGTCCCGAACGCCGGAGACGAGCGCCGTGCAGAGGCTGATCGACACGCTGAGCTTGTCCGATCAGGTGCGCCACTACTTGCTGGATGCGCTGACCTCCGGGCGCCTACGCCCGGGCGACCGCATCAACGAGGCGGAATTGGCCCGGACCCTCGGCATCAGCCGAAACCCGGTGCGGGAGGCGGTCTCGGGGCTGGCCCAGCGCGGCTTCCTAGTCTCTGCGCCGCGGCGCGGCCACTACCTGCGCCGGTTCACGCCGCAGGATGTCGACGACGTGTTCTCATTCCGGATCTGCGTCGAATCCTTCGCGATCCGCCAGGCCCTGCCGCGGATGCGGCCGGCCGATCACGACGACCTCGCGCGCCTCGTCGAGCGCATGGTGGCCGCAGCCCGGGTGGGGCGCCTCGCCGAGCTGCACCAGGCCGACATGGTCCTGCACCGGCGGATCTGCGAATTGTCCGGCAATCGCCAGACCTTGCGGGCCCATGAGGGCATCGACACCGAGGTGCAGATGCTGATCGCCTATGTCGATCTCGAGCGCGAGCCGCCGCTGCAATCGGCACTCGCCCACCTGCCGATCATCGAGGCCCTGGCCTCCGGCGACGTCGAGCGCTCGGTGTCGGCGATGCAGCACCACCTCGAGACCACCTGGGCCTTCGTCCACCGGATGTACGGCCGGACCAGCCGCGGCGAGCCGCTGGTCGCTGCCGAGGACGCACCGCCGAGCCAGAGTCGGAGGATACGGGAATGAAGTTCGCACCGAACCGGCTCTACGTCGAGAGCTACGCCAAGTGCCCGAATTGCGGCATCCTCCTCTACGAGAACCCGGCCAACGAGGCGCCGGACACGACGCAGGCGAACGGCCAGATCTACTGCTCCGCCTGGTGCGTCACCTGGGAGGCGGAGCGGGAGGAGCGGCGGCGGGAGGTGGCCGAGACCGGGACGCGACGCAACCCCGCAATCGTCGTCGAAGAGAGTAGCGGAAACATATAAATAATCGGCGTGTTTCGTACTGTTTTTATAGAAGATGCCGCATCTCTCCTCGCCTGAGCGGTAGGGAGGATCCCGCGCTTCTTTGTTTGACTGACGCATCACGCGGAAACCGAAACGAGACATCCACCGCGGCCCTGCACCCAGGTCCGCGACCGAGCGCGGCTGCCCCGCGCCGGCCACGACGGCAGGAGGACCACCATGATGAGCAAGCGGATCATCGGCGCGGTGCTGGCCACGGCTTTCGCCCTCGGGGCACGGCCAGCGGCGGCGGCCGACGGCATCACCATCGGGCTCGCGGTCGCCTTCTCGGGCTGGATGGAGGCCTATGACGGCGAAGCGGCCAAGATGGCCCAGCTCTGGATCGAGCAGACGAACCAGAAGGGCGGCCTCCTCGGCAAGCCGATCAAGGTCGTCACCGCCGACACGAAGACCGACCGGGTCGAGGGCGCCAAGGTCGGCAAGCAGCTGATCGACCAGGGCGCCAACCTGCTCCTGGTCTCGGCCGATTACGATTACGGCGCCCCGGCCGCCCTCCAGGCCCAGAAGGCCGGGGTGGTCTCGGTCTTCATGGGCGCCTCGGACCCGAAGGCCGGCGTGATCGGCGTCGGGCCCTACTCGTTCACCGCCAACAATGCCGGCCAGCTCGAGGGCGCCGTGATGGCGGGCTGGGGCTACGCCAAGAAGAACGTCCGAAAGGGCTACATGCTGGTCGACGAGACCATCGAGTACAACAAGTCGGTCTGCGCCGGCTACGAATGGAACTTCCCGACCGTCGGCGGCAAGATCGTCGGCCAGGACACCTTCAAGGGTCTTGATCCCACCATCAACTCGCAGATCACCCGCCTCAACGACGCGATCCGGACCGGCGGCGTCGATCACGTGATGCTGTGCTCGACCAATCCGGGCGCGGCGAGCGCGGTGCGCCAGCTGCGCGCCGCCGGGGTGAACCTCCCGGTGTTCAGCGCCACCGCGATGGACGGCACCTACTGGCTCAACTCGACGCCGGGCCTGAAGGACTTCTATCTCCCGGTCCAGGCGCTCACGGTCGACGACCCGCGGCCCCCGGTGAACGCGCTCACAGCGGCCTACGCCAAGAAGTACGGCAAGCCGCCGACGACCCAGTACGCCTACCCGATCTACGCCTTTCTCGAGCTCTGGGCGAAGGCGGTGACGACGACCGGCACCACCGACGCCGCCAAGGTCGTGGCCGAGCTGAACAAGGCCGACAACGCCCCGACCATCTTGGGCCCGCGCACCTTCACGCCGAAGCTCCACATCCAGACCAAGATGCCGATGATCGTCGTCTCCTACGCCGACGGCAAGGAGAGCCCGGTCGAGGAATGGACCATCAAGGACACCATTCCGGACGCCGTCCTCTACCGGCTGAAGAAGTAGCCGGCTCCTCCGACCAGGGGTGGTCCTCCCATGCAGCATGCATACGTCGAACCGGAGGCACGGGGCGTCGATCGCGGCCTGACCAACGCCTCGGTGCTGTCCGCGGACGGGCTCGTGGTGCGCTTCCAGGGCCTCGCGGCGATCTCGAACGTCAGCCTGTCCCTGCACCGCCACGAGGTCTTCGGCCTGATCGGCCCGAACGGCGCCGGCAAGACCACCCTCGTCAATTGCCTCACCGGCTTCCAGCGTCCGACCGAGGGGAGGGTGGTTCTGGGCGAGACCGACACGGCGGGCTGGAGCGCGGCGGAGTTCCGCGCCCGCGGCGTCGCCCGCACCTTCCAGGCCGGCCGGCTCTTCCGCGACATGAGCGTGATCGAGAACGTCGAGGTGACGGGGGCGGGGCTCGGCCTGTCGCTCCGCGCCGCCCGCGAGCACGCCCGGGCGATGCTCGACTGGATCGGGCTCGCCGACAAGGCGGAGCTGTCCGCCGGCGCGCTCGCCTATACCGACCAGCGCCGCCTCGGCATCGCCCGCGCCCTCGTCCTGTCGCCGGCCTTCGTGCTCCTCGACGAGCCCGCCGCCGGCATGTCGGACGCCGAGTGCGAGGAGCTGATGGAGCTCGTCGCCTCGATCCCCGCGACCTTCACCTGCGGCGTCCTGCTGATCGAGCACAACATGCGGGTGGTGATGGGGATCAGCCAGCGCATCCACGTCCTCGATGGCGGCCGGACCCTGGCGGAGGGCACTCCCGAGGAGATCCAGCGTCACGAGGCGGTGCTCGCCGCCTATCTGGGCATGGAGGCTTGAGGATGCCGCCGCTCCTCTCCGTCGAGAACATCCACGTCCGCTACGGCGATCTCGTGGCCCTGCGCGGGGTCTCGCTCTCGGTCGCCGAGGGCGAGGTCGTCTGCATCATCGGGCCGAACGGCGCCGGCAAGTCGACGACGCTCGCCGCCATCGCCGGCGGCGTCGTCCCGCATGCCGGCGACATCCGGCTCGACGGCGCCAGCATCCGCGGCGAGCGGCCGGAAAAGATCGCCCGGCTCGGAATCTCCCTGGTGCCGGAAGGTCGGCACGTCTTCGGCACCCTGACGGTGGACGAGAATCTCGCCATCGGCGGCCAGCTCCGGGGCGACCGCGCCGCGGCGCGGGCCGACCGCAACCGAATCCTGTCGCTGCTGCCGCGCCTCGGAGAGCGGCTGCACAGCCCGGCCGGTCGGCTGTCCGGCGGCGAGCAGCAGATGCTGGCGGTGGCCCGCGCGGTGATGACCCGGCCGCGCCTGCTCCTCGTCGACGAGCCCTCCCTCGGGCTCGCCCCGAAGATCATCGACCAGATCTACGAGATCCTGCTCGACCTGCGCCGCCAGGCCTCCCTCACCCTGCTCATCAACGAGCAGAGCTCGAATCGCATCCTCAAGCACGCCGACCGCATCTCCGTCCTGCGCGGCGGGCGCATCCAGCTCGAGGGCCGTGCGGCCGACCTGCAGGACGGCGAGGCGATCGCCCGAGCCTATTTCGGCTTCGGCGAGCGGGCAGCCCAACCGGCGGAGGCCAGCGCGTGATCCCGTTCCTGTAGAACCTCATCGATGCCGTGAGCTTGGGGAGTATCTACGCCCTCGTGGCGCTCGGCATCGGGCTCCTGTTCGGCATCCTCCGGCTCATCAATTTCGCCCATGGCGACTTCATCACGGTCGGCGCCTACGCGCTGATCGTGCCCTCGGCCGACGTGACCGCGCGCCTCCTCATCGGCGGCTGGCCCTGGCCGGTGATGATCCCGACGATCTGCCTCATCGTGATCGTCGCGGCGCTCCTCACCGACGCCCTGGTATTCCGCCCCTTGCGCCGCGCCTCCTCGCCCACCCTGATGATCGCCTCCTTCGCGGTGAGCTACATCATCCAGAATGGCGTGCTGATGGCCTACGGCGCACGGCCGAAGGCCGTCGACCTATGGAGCGGCGCCAACAGCCAGATCCTGATCGGCGAGCTCAGGGTGCCGATGCTCCAGCTCGTCACCCTGGTGGTGACGCTCGCGCTGATGGGCGGCCTGACGCTGTTCCTCAAGAAAACGCCTTACGGCATCCAGATGCGGGCGGCCGCGGAAGACTTCCGCATGGCGCAGTATCTCGGCGTGCGCGGCAACGTGGTGATCGGGCTCGCCTTCGCGATCAGCGGCGTCCTCGCCGGCGTGGTGTCGCTCCTCACCACGACGCAGTCCGGCTCGCTCAGCCACACGATGGGCGTGCCGCTGGCGCTGTTCGCCTTCGTTGCGGTGGTGGTCGGCGGCATGGGCAGCCTCGTCGGGGCGGTGGTCGGCGGCTTCACCATCGGGCTCATCGTCACGATGCTCCAGGCCTACCTGCCGCCGGACCTGCGCGCCTTCCGCGACGCCTTCGCCTTCGCCTTCGTGATCCTGGTCCTGCTGGTGCGCCCGAGCGGCCTTGTGCCGGCCAGCAGCACGGTCGAGCGCGTCTGATGGGTGTCGCCATGCGCCTTCTCGCCCGCCATCAGACGCCCCTGCTGCTGATCGGGCTCCTCGGGCTGGTCGCGGCCCTCAGCCTCGTCGGCGGCGACGCCGTGCAGGTGACGCTGACCGAGATGTTCATCCGGGTCGTCGTGGTGGTCGGCCTGTTCGTCTTCATCGGCAATTCCGGCATCATCTCCTTCGGACAGGTCGGCTTCATGTGCATCGGCGCCTATGCGGCGGCCTGGGCCACCGCCGAGCCGTCGTTCAAGCAGATCATGCTGCAGGGCCTGCCCGTGCTGCTCCAGGAGAACCAGCTGCCGTTCTGGGCCGCGATCCTGGGTGCGATCCTCCTGCCGGCCATCGTCGCGTTCGGGCTCGGCCTCGCGATCATGCGGCTCTCCGGCACCGCCGCCTCGATCGCCACCTTCGCATTCCTCATCATCGTCAACAGCGTCTACGCCAACTGGGATTCGGTCACCGCCGGCGTCAGCTCGATCGTCGGCATCCCGACGGTGGTCGGCCCCTGGACGGCCTATGCCTTCGCGGGCCTGGCGATCCTCGCGGCCTACGGGTTCCAGGTCTCGCGCTTCGGCCTGATGCTGCGGGCCTCCCGCGACGACGAGGTCGCGGCGAGCGCCTCGGCGGTGAAGGTGGTGCGGATGCGGCTCGTCGCCTTCGTGCTCAGCGCCGCGGTCACCGGCATGGGCGGCGGGCTCTACGCCCAGTTCCTCGGCATCCTGACGGTCGATCCGTTCTACCTCAGCCTGTCCTTCATCACGATCGCCATGCTGGTGGTCGGCGGCCAGGCGAGCCTCACCGGCGCCGTGATCGGGGTCGTCGCGGTGACCGCGGTGGTCGAGGTGCTGCGCGTCTTCGAGCGCGGGATCGTGGTCGGCGGCCAGAACCTGGCGCTGCCCGCCGGCAGCCAGGAGATCGGGCTCGGCCTCGTCATGGCGCTGATTCTGATCTTCCGCCCGAACGGCCTCAGCCGCGGGCGCGAGCTCGTCCTACCTTCGGCCAGGGCGGCGCCAGCCGCCACGGTCGACCTCGCCGCCCGCCCGAAGGCGGCTTCCTGAAACCCCGGAGGACGCCCGTGACCGAGACACCCACGGAGACCCCGATTCCCTGGTCGGCCGGCGCCGCCTATATCGACGGCCGCTTCATGCCGGTAGCCGAGGCGGCGATCCCGATCACAGACTGGGGCTACCGCCGCTCCGACGTGACCTACGACGTGGTCGGTGTACGCGATGGCGCCTTCTTCCGTCTCGACGATCACATCCGGCGCTTCCGCGCCTCGATGGAGACTTTCCGCCTGAAGCCGCCGGAGGACGACGCGGCGATCATGCGGGTGCTGCACCGCTGCGTCGCGCTCGCCGGGCTCCGCGACGCCTACGTGGCGATGGATTGCCTGCGCGGGCGCCCGCCCGCCGGTGCGCCCTATCACCCGGCTCATGCCCGCAACTACCTGGCGGCCTTCGCCCTGCCGTGGATCTCCCTCGTGCGGCCGGACGTGATGGAGCGCGGCGCCCATCTGGTGGTGGCCGAGACCCTGCGCATCCCGACCCGCTCGGTCGATCCGCGGGCGAAGAACTTCCACTGGGCCGACCTGACCCGGGGCCAGTTCGAGGCCCACGATCGCGGCGCCGATTTCTGCGTCCTCCTCGACGAGGACGGCCACGTCACGGAAGGTCCGGGCTTCAACCTGTTCGTCGTCGCCGACGGGCACCTCGCGACCCCGGATGCCGGCGTGCTCGAGGGGCTGACGCGCCAGTCGGTGATCGAGCTCGCCCGCGAGATGAATCTCGCCGTCGCAGTCCGGCCCGTGACCGTGGCGGAGCTGCGCGACGCCGACGAGATCCTGCTCGTCACCACCGCCGGAGGGATCATGCCGGCCTCGCGCATCGACGGGCGGATCATGAGCAACGACCGGCCCGGCCCGGTCTTCCGGCGCCTGTACGACGCCTTCTGGGACAAGCGCGCCGCCGGCTGGCACGCCACCCCGGTCGACTACGCCTCGGCCGAAGCCTGACGATAGGAGGACGCTCCATGGCCTACCGCCTCGGCATCGACATCGGCGGCACCTTCACGGATTTCGTCGCCTACGACGAATCCGGCCGGGCGCTCCGGGCGTGGAAGAACCTCTCGACGCCCCACGACCCGATCCAGGGCATCATGACGGGTCTGCGCGCTTTCGGCGACATCCCGGCGATCCGGGCCATCCGGCTCGGCACCACGGTGGCGACGAACGCGCTCCTGGAGGGCAAGGGCGCCAGGGTCGCCTACGTGACGACGCGCGGCTTTCGCGACGTGCCGTTCATCGGCCGCGGCAACCGGCGCCACCATTACGACCTCGCCTGGGTCAAGCCGAAGCCGTTCGTGAAGCGCCGCGATGCCCACGAGGTCGACGAGCGGGTCGGCGCCGACGGCGCGGTGCTCCAGCCCCTCGACGAGGCGGCGGTAGCCGACCTCGCCGACCGGCTCAAGGAAGAGGGCGCGGTCGAAGCGGTCGCGGTGGTGCTGCTGCACTCCTACCTCGCGCCCGAGCACGAGCGGCGGATCAAGGCGATCTTCGCCGAGCGCCTGCCCGGCCTGCCGGTCTCGATCTCCTACGAGGTCTTGCCGAAGTGGAAGGAGCATTTCCGCGCCTCGACCACGATCTGCGACGCCTTCATCAAGCCGGTGGTCGGCCGCCAGCTCGGGGCGATGCGCCGGCAGCTCGACGAGCAGGGCGTCGCGGCGGGCATCGTGGTGATGCGCTCGAACGGCGGCGAGATGAGCCTCGACGCCGCCGTCGCGCAGCCGATCCAGATCGCCGTCTCGGGGCCGACCGGCGGGGTGATCGCCGCCAAGCGCGTCGCCGCGCATCTCGGCCTGCCGAACCTCGTCACCCTCGACATGGGCGGCACCTCGACCGACGTCTCGACGGTGGTGGACGGGCAGGAGAAGTTCACCACCGATTTCGAAATCTCCTGGGGCCGGCCGATCCAGGTCCCGATGATCGACATCCGCACCATCGGGGCCGGCGGCGGCTCGATCGCCCGGATCGATGCCGGCGGCATGCTGGTGGTGGGTCCCGAGAGCGCCGGAGCCGATCCGGGGCCGGCCTGCTACGGCCGCGGCGGCGGCCTGCCCACCGTCACCGACGCCAACGTCGTGCTCGGCCGCATCGGCGCCGGCAGCTTCCTCGGCGGCACCATGGCGCTCGACGCGGAGGCCGCCCGCGCGGCGGTCGGCCCGATCGGGCAGGCGCTCGGCCTCTCGGTCGAGCAGGCGGCGCTCGCCATCGTGCGGATCGCCAACAACAACATGGTGGGGGCGCTGCACACGGTGCTGACCGAGCAGGGCCTCGACCCGCGCGACTTCGTCCTCGTCGCCTTCGGGGGCGCCGGCCCGCCGCATGTCAGCGATCTGATGAGCGAGGCCGCGATTCCCCGCGGCCTGGTGCCGAATTTTCCGGGCCAGTTCTCTGCCTTCGGCTTCACGATGGCGGATGCGCGGGTCGACCGCGCCCGCACGGTCCAGCTCACTTCCCGGGCCTTCGACCGCGCCCGCGCGACTGCCGCGATGGGCGACCTCGTCGCCGAGTGCCGGGCCGAGCTCGCGGCGCAAGGCCATCCAGAGGTCGCGATCCGGCGCAGCGTCGAGATGCGCTATCTTGGACAGAACTACGAGCTGGAGATCCCGACCGAGGCCGAGGCCTTCACGCCGGACGAGGTCGAAGGCCTGCTCGCGACCTTCCATGCCCAGCACGAGGCCCGCTTCGGCTTCCGCCTCGACGACCCGATGGAGATCGTCAACTTCCTGGTCACCGGCACGGCCCGCACCGGCGACCTCGCATTCCCGGCGATTCCGGAGGCGGACGGCCCGGCGGTGCCGTGCGGGCGGCGTCCGGTCTGGTTCGGCGACGGCTTCCTCGACACGCCGGTCTATGCCCGCGGCGACCTGCGGGCCGGCCACGCCTTCGCCGGACCCGCCCTCGTCGAGGAGGCGGCCTCCGTCACGGTGCTCGACCCGGGCAAGAGCCTGACCGTCGACCGCACCGGCAACCTCCTGATCACCGCCTGAACACGGGAGCCTCCGCCATGGACATGGTCTCGCTCAACATCGTCGGCGGCATTCTGGTCTCGATCTGCCGCGACATGGGGGTGACGCTGATGCGCACCTCCTACTCGACGATCTTCTCGGAATCCCTCGATTTCACCTGCGGCCTCGCCCTGCCGACCGGCGAGCTCGTCGCCACCGGCGATTTCTGTCCCTCGATGATCGGCGGCATGCCGCTCCTGCTGCGCTCCTGCGTGCAGGAGATCGCGTTGTCCGACCTCGAGGAGGGCGACGTCCTCGTCCACAACGACCCCTACAGGGGCGGCCTGCACACGCCGGAGCACACCTTCTTCAAGCCGGTCTTCGTCGAGGGCACGCTGATCGGCTTCGCGGTCGCGATCGGCCACGTCTGCGAGGTCGGCGGCATGGCACCGGCGGGCTTCGCCGGCGAGGCGACGGAAGTCTTCCACGAGGGCCTGCGGGTGCCGCCGGTGAAGATCAAGCGGGCCGGCCGCGACGTCGACGACGTCTGGCGCCTACTCCTCGCGAATGTCCGCACGCCGCGCTACAATTACGGCGATTTCCGCGCCCTCATCGCCGCCATCGATCTCGGCGAGCGACGCATGGCCGACCTCGTGCGCAAGCACGGCGTCGCAGCCTTCCGCGAGCACGTCGCGGCGCTGATGGACTATTCCGAGCGCCGGATGCGGGCGGAGATCCAGAAAATCCCGGATGGCCGCTACGTCTTTTCGGATTGCATGGAGGATGACGGCATCGAGGACCGGGCCTTCACCATCCAGGCCGAGGTGACGGTGGCGGGCTCCGACATCGTGGTCGACTATCACGGCTCCTCGCCCCAGGCGAAGGGGCCGATCAACGGCACCCTCGGGGTCGCCTACGGGGCGGCCTACAACGCGATCCTCCAGCTCACCGATTCGACGATCCCGAAGAATTCCGGCTGCTTCCGGCCGATCCGGGTGCTCGCCCCGCCCGGCACGGTGGTGAACGTGAACTTCCCCGGCCCCTCGGTCGGTGGCAACACCGAGACCCATTGCCGGATCGCCAATTGCGTGATGGGCGCGCTGGCGCCCGGCCTCAAGGAGCGCTCGGCGGCGACGGACGGGGCGACGCACAGCAACTTCCTGTTCGGTGGCACCGACCCGGCGACCGGCGAATTCTTCTGCTGCTACGACCTCACCCCGGTCGGCTGGGGCGGCCGCAGCTTCGCGGACGGCAACGACGCGGTCGGCGGCATCAACGGCAACTGCCCGCACATTCCGGTCGAGGTGTTCGAGTACCGCTTCCCCTGGCACGTCGAGGAGTTCCGCCTCGTCGACGGCTCAGGGGGGCCCGGCACCTTCCGGGGCGGCCTCGCCCTGTCGAAGACCGTGCGCAGCACCGGCACGCCGATGACCTTCAGCTACATGAGCGACCGCCAGAAGGTCAGCCCCTGGGGCCTCCACGGCGGGCACGAAGGCGCGAAGGCCGAGCTCCTGATGATGCGGGCGGGCAGCGGGGAGTGGCTCACCGTCGCGCAGGCCTTCGGCAAGGTCTCGCCGAGCAAGTTCGCCAACGTGCCGATCGTCCCCGGCGACCGTATCCGCATCAGCTCCCCGGCCGGTGGCGGCTGGGGTCCACCGGAGGCGCGTGACCCGGAACGGGTCCGCGACGACCTCCTCGACGGATTCATCACGCCCGAGCAGGCCCGCACCGTCTACGCGGCCGGCTGAACGCCGCTCCCCTCACACCCCCTCGGAAAGACGCCCCGATGACCCTGCTGCCGAACTCCCTCCAGGCACGCGACGTCGCCTATCACTTCCACCCCTACACCAATGCCCGCCGGCACGAGCGGGTCGGGCCGATGATCATCGAGCGCGGCGAGGGCATCCACGTCTATGACGACCAGGGCCGGGCCTATATCGAGGCGATGGCCGGTCTGTGGAGCGTCGGGGTCGGCTTTGCGGAGCCTCGCCTGGTCGAGGCGGCAGCCCGGCAGATGAGCCGGTTGCCCTACTACCACACCTTCACCCACAAGGCGAACGAGCCCGCGATCCTGCTCGCCGAAAAGCTCGTCCAGATGTCGCCGGACGGCCTCGACCACGTGTTCTTCACCAATTCGGGGTCGGAGGCCAACGACACGGTGGTGAAGCTCGTCTGGTATTACAATAACGGGCGTGGCCGGCCGGAGAAAAAGAAATTCATCGCACGCCAGGGCGGCTATCACGGCATCACCATCGCGGCGGCGAGCTTGACGGGCTTGCCGACCAACCAGCGCGGCTTCGACCTGCCGCTGCCCTTCGTGCGCCACGTCACCTGCCCGCATCATTACCGCAACGCGCTTCCCGGCGAGACCGAGGAGGCCTTCGCCGACCGGCTGGCGGCGGAGCTGGAGGCGGCGATCCTCGAGGAGGGGCCGGAGACGGTGGCGGCCTTCATCGGCGAGCCGCTGATGGGCGCCGGCGGCGTGCTGCCGCCGCCCCGCACCTACTGGGAGAAGGTGCAGGCGGTGTGCCGGCGCCACGACGTGCTGGTCGTCGCCGACGAGGTCATCAACGGCTTCGGGCGCCTCGGCACCCTGTTCGCGTGCGAGCATTACGGTATCCGCCCCGACCTGATGGTGGTCTCGAAGCAGATCACCTCGTCCTACCAGCCCCTCGCCGCGGTCCTGTTCAGCGACGCGATCTACCAGGGGCTCGCCGACCACACCGAGGCGCTCGGCAATTTCGGCCACGGCTTCACCGGCAGCGGACACCCGGTGGCGACGGCGGTGGCCCTCGAGAACCTGGCGATCATCGAGGAGCGCGGCCTCGTCGCCAACGCGGCCCGCTCCGGGGCCCGGCTCCAGGAGCGGCTCGCTCCCTTCGCCGACCACCCGCTCGTCGGCGAGGTCCGCGGCGTCGGGCTGATCGCCGCGGTCGAGCTCGTCGCCGACAAGGCGACGAAGCGCAAGTTCGATCCGCCCGGCCGGGTCGCGTTCCACCTGTTCGAGCGCGCGCAGGAGCACGGCCTGATCGTCCGGGCGATCCAGGACACGATCGCCTTCTGCCCGCCGATGATCATCACCGAGGACGAGGTCGACGTGGTCGTCGCACGCTTCGCACAGGCCTTGGAGGACACGCGGGTCTGGGTCGCGGATCACGCGTGAGCGGCGGGACCTCGGCCATGGGAGGCAAAGCCGCAATAATACCGCCGCACCTTCGAACGGACGCGTTCGAAGGCGCCAGGCAAGCCCGAACGGGCGCCGGCGCTGATGCGCCGGTCGCCTTCGCATCGACCGTGTCGATGCGAAGGCGCGAGGGTATAACCGATTGCGGGATGCCGCGGCCGCAAGGATTGCTCGATCGTGATGGGAGTGGGATTGCCCCGTTTCCGTGGGTCTTGCTCACTCTGCGTGGATCAGGCGGCCAGAACCATGCGGTGCATCACCATGAGAGCGAGCACGGCTCGTAATGGTCGGCGATCCAGTCGATCTCGGCCACGATCGGTTGCTCGGGCGAGACGTTGAGGAACTGGGTACGCCAGCCCGAGCAGGCATCGAGCCGTCCGCCGGCAGCTACGACAATGCCCTCGCGGAAACGATCGACGGCCTGCTCGAGGCGCAAGCGATCCATCGCGCGGGCCGTGGCTCTCCTTCGAGGCGGTCGAGTATGCCACCGTGGAGGGGGTCGACGGGCCCAACCACCATCGCCTGCTCGCGCCGATCGGCAATCGTCCCTCCCGCCGTGGCCGAAGCGCGTTATCGGGCCAACCTCGGCGACCAAGCCCTGGCCGTCTGACCCAGGACAAGCAATCCTCGAGAAACCCGGAGCGGTTCAGGATCCGGAGATCGTCGTCCTCACGGTCGGCGGGACAGGCCTCGGCGAAGCGGATCAAGGGCCCGCGAGCAAGCTCAATCGGGTGAGCAGCGTGTAGCTCGCCTCCGCGGTCATGATCGCGACGAAGATCAGGATCGCCGTCGGCGGAACCAGGATCGCGTAGATCAGCGCCAGCCGCTCCCAGGCGAGATGCATGAACACCGCCACGATCAATCCCGCTTTCACGAACATGAAAAGCAGGATCAGAGACCAGCGCACGGCGCCTTGAACGTGAAAATAGTCAATGAGATAGGAGCAGGCACTCAGCACGAACAACCAGCCCCAGACGAGCAGGTAGAGCCGGATCGAGTGGCCGTGATCGGTCCCGTGGCCCGCGACGGGGTGCATGCCGTCCTCCTACCAAAGATAGAACAGCGCAAAGATAAAAACCCAGACAAGATCGACGAAGTGCCAATAGAGGCCAGCGATCTCGACATTCTCGTATCGTCCGCGTTGGCTGGTGAAGAAACCGCGCCGTCCCACGTCGAAATCGCCCCGCCACACCTTGCGGGCGATGGTGATCAGGACGATGACGCCGATGGTGACGTGGGTTCCGTGGAAGCCGGTGATCATGAAGAAGGTCGAGCCGAACTGGTGTGCCCCCCAGGGGTTCGTCCAGGGCCGGACGCCCTCGTGGATCAGCTTCGTCCACTCGAAGGCCTGCATGCCGACGAAGGTCGCGCCGAGGAAAGCTGTCACGAGCATCAGCAGGGCCGTGGCGCGGCGGTTCCGCCTGTAGCCGTGGGCGACCGCCATCGCCATCGTGCCGCTGCTCGAGATGAGAACGAAGGTCATGATCGCGATCAGGATCAGGGGCAGCTCGGTGCCGCCGATCTCCAAGGCGAAGACCTTGCTGGGGTTCGGCCAGGGCACCGTGGTCGACATGCGCACGGTCATGTAGCCGACCAGGAAGCAGCCGAACACGAAGGTGTCGCTGAGCAGGAAGATCCACATCATGGCCTTGCGCCACGAGGCCCCCGCGAAGGCCTGACGGTCGGCCGCCCATTCGCCGGAGAAGCGCCGCCATCGGCTCGGCGGGCCATTGGCGGTCGAGAGGGGGCGGAGAACGGTCTCTGTCATGATGCGTCGTCCCGATTCTGTCAGGCCGGCGGCCGGCACAGGACATCGATCAGACCCGACCACGGCGTCCGGAACAGGATGCCGAAGGCAACGAGCCAGATCACCAGCAGGGCATCCCAGTAGAGGGTACACAGCCCGATGCTCCGGGCTAGGCGCGCGGGCGACCCCGTCCACGCCGCGCCGACGGCGATCCGCGCGAGGGCCGCGAGCCCGCCCGCGAGGTGCAGCCCATGCAGCAGCGTGATCAAGACGAAGAAGGAGCCGGCCGCATCGGCCGTACGGCCGGCCTCCGCCTCCCAGATCAGCCTCCAGGCGAGGCCCTGCCCGCCGAGGAAGACGAGGCTTGCCGCCACGGCGGCGAGCAGAGTCGCGTGCGCCTCGTCCTCCGCCCCACGGCGCGCCGCCCGGCCGGCCCGATGAAGCAGAAGGCTCGCCAGCCCGAGAAAGCCGGTCGTGAGCCAGAGGAGCCGCGGATCGAGAGGGATTCCGGTGCTGCCCGGCGGCACGCGCATGCCGTAGGCCGCGACGAGCAGCGCGAAGAGCAGGCCGACTACCGCAAGAAAGATCCCGAGGGCTAGCTTCGCCGCCAGCTCGGTCCCTCCATCCGGCGGCAGGGTGAGGGACGGGCCCGCGCTCAGCCAGGGCTTGGCGGCCAGGTGCTGCCGGGCGAGCCAGCGCCCCGAAACGGCGCCGAGGCCCGCGAGGTAGAGGAGGACGAGACTCACGGCGCAACTCCCGCGGTGTGGCTCGGCTGATTCTGGGGCACGAAGTCCTCCGCTGCCCCCGGCACGCTGTAATCGTAGGGCCAGCGATAGACGACCGGCAGGCGAGCGCCCCAGTTGCCGTGCCGCGGCGGCGTGTCGGGAGTTTGCCACTCCAGGGTGGTGGCGTGCCACGGATTGCCGCCGGCCGGCACGCCATGCCAGAGGCTGCGGATCAGGTTCACCACGAACACCACCTGGGCCGCGCCGACGACGAGGGCCACCACGCTGATGAAGGCGTTGAGGGACGCGGCCGAGGCCGGGATGAAGCCGAGCCCTGTGATCTCGAAGTACCGCCGCGGAACGCCGAGCAGTCCGAGATAGTGCATCGGGAAGAAGATCAGGTAGGCGCCCAGGAACGTCACCCAGAAGTGCAACCGGCCGAGCCGCTCGTCGAGCATCCGGCCGGTCACCTTGGGGTACCAGTGATAGATCCCACCGAAGATCACGAGGATCGGGGCGACCCCCATGACCATGTGGAAATGGGCGACGACGAACAGCGTGTCCGACAACGGCACATCGACCACCACGTTGCCGAGAAAGAGGCCAGTCAGTCCCCCGTTCAGGAAGGTGACGATGAAGGCGATCGCGAACAGCATCGGAACGGTCAGGTGGATGTCCCCGCGCCAGAGCGTCAACACCCAATTGTAAACCTTGATGGCGGTCGGAACTGCGATGATCAATGTCGTGGTTGCAAAGAAAAATCCGAAATACGGATTCATGCCGCTCACGTACATATGGTGCGCCCAGACGACGAAGCTGAGCGCGCCGATGGCGATGATCGCCCAGACCATCATGCGGTACCCGAATATGTTCTTGCGCGCATGGGTGCTGATCAGATCGGA
Organism: Methylobacterium frigidaeris; assembly: GCF_022179185.1. GTDB lineage: Bacteria > Pseudomonadota > Alphaproteobacteria > Rhizobiales > Beijerinckiaceae > Methylobacterium > Methylobacterium frigidaeris. The sequence continues at coordinate 99,887 of NZ_BPQJ01000024.1, forward strand.
GACGATGCCGAAGGCGGGAAGCGCGACGATGTAGACCTCGGGATGACCGAAGAACCAGAACAGGTGCTGGAACAGGATCGGCGTGCCGCCGCCGTAGTGCAGGCGCTGGCCAGCCTCGATGATCATCGGCATGAAGAAGCTGGTGCCGAGCAGCCGGTCGAGGAGCATCATGACGGCACCGACGAACAGGGCCGGGAAGGCGAGCAGCGCCAGGACCGTCGCGGTGAAGATGCCCCAGATCGTGAGGGGCATGCGCATCAGCGTCATGCCGGGCGCGCGCGCCTGCAGCACGGTCACCACGTAGTTCACGCCCCCCATGGTGAAGCCGATGATGAACAGGATGAGCGAGGCGAGCATCAGCACGATGCCCCATCCCTGGCCCGGGGTGCCCGAGAGGATGGCCTGCGGCGGATAGAGGGTCCAGCCGGCCCCGGTCGGCCCTCCCGGCGCGAAGAAGCTCGCCACCAGCACCAGCACGGCGAGAAGATAGATCCAGTAGCTCAGCATGTTCACATACGGAAACACCATATCCCGCGCGCCGATCATCAGCGGGATGAGGTAATTGCCGAAGCCTCCGAGGAATACGGCGGTGAGGAGATAAACCACCATGATCATCCCGTGCATGGTAATGATCTGATAGTATTCGGCCGGCCCGATGAACGAAAAGAGGCCCGGAAATCCGAGCTGGAGCCGGATCAGCCAGGACAGGATGAGGGCAACGAAGCCGATCGCCAGGGCGGTGCCGGAGTACTGGATGGCGATGACCTTGGCGTCCTGGCTGAAGACGTAGCGCGTCAGCCAGCTGTGCGGATGGTAGAGTTCTGCCTCGTCCGGCTCCGAACCTGGGAAGGGGCCGGCGGCCCCGATCGGCGTGTCGACCATGGCACCGTCCTCTCAGCGGTCGTCGGCGACGTGACGGCGAAGGGCAGCGTCGCGGGGCGCCCGCTCCGGGCGGGCGGCGAAGTTCGAGAAAGTTCTCTGCTGGTCGAGCCAGGACCGGTACTGGGGCTCCGGCTCCACGACGACGCGGCCCCGCATCGCGTAGTGGTTGACGCCGCACACTTCGTTGCAAATCGCCTCGAAGGTGCCGGTCCGGGTCGGCGTGAACCAGAAGTAGGTCACCACCCCCGGGATGATGTCCATCTTGGCCCGGAACTCGGGAACGTAGAAGTCGTGCACCACGTCGAAGGAGCGCAGCAGGGCTTTCACCGGCCGCCCCAGGGGCAGGTGCAGGTCATCGCCATCGATGATGACGTCGTCTTTGCCCGCCGGGTCGTGCGGGGCGAGACCCAGCGGGTTCTCGTCACTGACGAACTCCGTTGCGGCGGCTCCGAGGCGCCCGTCGGCGCCCGGTAGGCGGTAGCTCCAGCGCCATTGCTGGGCGACGATCTCAACCTCCGCGGCATCGGCCGGGACCTGCACGAACTGCGCCCAGACGGCGAGGCCCGGGGCCAGCATCGCGGCGACGCCGATTGCGGTGACGGCCGTGAGCCAGCCCTCCAGCCGCCGGCTCTCCGGCTCGTAGGCGGCCTGCTGCCCGGGACGGTGCCGGAAGCGGGCGACGCAGTAGGCGACGAACAGAACCAGGATCGTGAAGACCGCGCCGGTGATCCAGAACGTGATGATCAGCGTCGTGTCGATGTAACCCCAGTTCGATGCGATCGGGGTCCACCACCACGGGCTCAGGAGATGGAAAGCGATCGAGCCGAGGGCGATCAGCACGAGGATGAGCGCCATCTGTCGTCTCCTGCGCGCAGGGGTGAGACGCAATCGGCGGCGTCAGGGCGCGACCGCCCGCCGATAGAGATGCCAGGTCGCGTGGCCGAGGATCGGCAACACGAGCGCGAGGCCGACGAAGAGCGGCACCATCCCGAGCACCAGGAGACCCGCGACGACGAGCCCCCAGGTGATCATGGTGCGCGGGTTCTCACGGAGCAGCGCCGCCGACGTCTCGATCGCCGTCCCGGCATCGACGCCGCGGTCGATGATCAGCGGGAAGGACACGGCGCTCACCGCGAGCGCGATCAGCGAGAAGGCCGCGCCCACCAGGTTGCCGATCACGATCAGCATCCATCCGCGCGGCGTGGTCAGTACCGCCTCGGCGAAGGCAAATGCGGAATGATATGTCTCCGATCCGAACAGCGCCCAGTACAGCTCCATGGCGGCGATGATCCAGGCGACAAAGATCAGCATCAGGACAAGTCCGACCGCAAGGATCGACCTCGCGTGGCGACCGGTCAGCAGGGCGAAGGGCCGGGTTCCAGCCAGAGGAAGGCCTCGCTCCCGCTGCCGGCTCAACTCGTAGAGGCCGATCGCCGCGAACGGGCCTATCAGCGCGAAACCGGAGGCCAGCGGGAAGATGATCGGGAGGAGGTCGCTTTCGAAGGTTGCCGCCGCGATGATGACGCCGGCAACCGGGTAGATCGCGATCAGGAACAGCACGTGCGTCGGCAGGACCATGAAGTCCTCGACCCCCTTCAGCAAGGCTGCCTTGAGGTCGGTGACCTCGATCCTTCGTAGGTTCGGTCGCGCCACCACCAAGCGTGTGGACGCAGCATGGGATAGTGCCATCGCGCATCCTCCGAAAGGGAAGACCCGACGCGCAATCTCACCTGAATTCGCTTCGATTTCAGGTCTGCTGTCGAGCTTTCGAGCGTGGCTGATGAATGAATACCACTTTTCACCAGTCCTGTCGCCCGGTTTTTACGACAGTTCTCGATCGATCACATCTCTTGCGTCACGGGCGGTGAGACCTTGGCGATTGTGGGGCCAGCTCCGGCGTCGCGCTCGCCCGCCCGGGAGTTCGCGGCCGAGGGATGGGACCGCCTCCGCGTCGAAGGCCCGGACGTGATCGACGACGACCACCGCGGAGGGGCCGAGCTTCTCCGAGCGAGAGACGCGAGCGTGAGAGACGCGAGCACACACGAGGCTCGAATGCAGGCGGATTGCCACCGCTCCGTCTGCTCGGAGTTGAGAGCACCTGATAGCACCCAGTCGTGGCGTTGCCTGGTTCGCCGGTGCGCTCGAATATCGCCCGATGAGTCCCCTCACTGCCTCCTGCTGCTCGCCCGCCCGCCAGCTTCCACCAGGGCCAGCACCATGTCGCCGCGCCATCGGAAGTGTCCTACGGATTCATCCGCGGGAACGCGGCCTTTGTCGTCCCGGTTCGCCTCATCGCAGTCCCGACCATCATCACCGCGAGAGCGTGAGGCCGGCAGGGCTGTCCCGCTTCGAGGCCGGCTCTCGCACCTCAGCCGACGGGAGAAGAAGGCGATGCGAGCCCTGGTTTGACATGGGAAGGAAGACATCCGCTGCGACACCGTCGCCGATCCGGACATCGAGGATGGCCGCCACGTCATCACGCTCACGAGCTGCGCGATCTGCGGCTCGGACCTGCACCTGTTCCACAACTTCATCCCCGCCATGCTCCCCGGCGACGTCGTGGGTCACGAGACCATGGGCGAGGTCGTCGAAACGCGGCGCGGGCTCAATGGCGAGCTGGAGAAGGGCGACCGCGTCGTGGTGCCGTTCACCTCTGCGGCGAGGGCGATCAGGCCAAGCGCGGCGACTCTTCCGTCTGCCAGAGAAGCAACCGCAAGAGGCAACTCGCCGACAAGGTCTTCGGCCACACCACCACCAGCCTGTTCGGCTATGAACCCGCCTTCCGGGTCCATCTGGTGACGACCCGGCAATTCCTGCTGTTGTTCTGCATCACGCAGGTCCGGCCCCTCAAAGGCATGCTGATCGCCAGTCGGTACGCCCAACAAGCCGAAGAGACCCGGTTCAGGCTGCAGAAGCCTCAGCCTCGGCCGTCAGTCGGGGGTTGGACCGGCAGCAAAGCCTATGAACCTCCCTCGATGAGCGCGCGAAAAACCACACCAAGAGACGTGAAGGCCGGCTTCACCGTGGGAGATGCGTGTCGTGTTTGATCAATATGACGCCCTGCTGCTGGCCCGCTTCCAGTTTGCCTTCACCGTCTCGTTCCACTTCATTTTCCCCGCGTTCTCGATCGGGCTCGCGAGTTATCTTGCCGTGCTCGAGGGCCTGTGGCTGTGGACCAAGCACGAGGTCTACCTGAACCTGTTCAAGTACTGGCTGAAGATCTTCGCGCTGGCCTTCGCCATGGGCGTGGTCTCCGGAATTGTCATGTCCTACCAGTTCGGTACGAACTGGTCGGTGTTCTCCGACAAGGTCGGCCCCGTCATCGGCCCACTCATGGCCTATGAGGTGATGACCGCCTTCTTCCTGGAGGCCGGGTTCCTCGGGGTGATGCTGTTCGGCATGACCCGCGTTGGTCCTCGGCTGCACTTTGTCGCCACGCTCGCGGTGGCTACCGGCACCTTCATCTCGGCGTTCTGGATCCTCTCGGCCAATTCCTGGATGCAGACGCCGGTCGGCTACGCGGTCAACGCGGCCGGCCAGTTCGTGCCGGAGAACTGGCTGACGATCATCTTCAACCCCTCGTTCCCCTACCGGCTCGTCCATACGGTGTTCGCTGCCTATCTCACCACGGCGCTGGTGGTCGGGGGGGTCGGCGCCTGGCACCTGCTGCGGGAGCGGTCCAATCCCGGTGCCAGGGTCATGTTCTCGATGGCCATGGGCATGATCGCCCTGGTCGCGCCGCTTCAGATCCTGGCCGGCGACATGCACGGCCTCAACACCCTGGAGCACCAGCCCACCAAGGTCATGGCCATGGAGGGACACTTCGAGAGCCACCCGGAGGGCGCGCCGCTGATCCTGTTCGGCATTCCCGATCAGCAGGCCGGAACCGTCCGTGACGCGATCTCGATCCCCAAGGTTTCCTCCCTGATCCTCAGGCACGAGCTCAACGCGCCGATGAAGGGCCTGGACACGATCGATCGGGCCAACTGGCCCTATGTGCCGGTGGTGTTCTGGTCGTTCCGCATCATGGTCGGTCTCGGCATGCTGATGCTGGCCTTGGGGACGCTCAGTCTGCTCGCACGATTCCGTGGCGGGCTCTATACGTGGCGCCCGCTGCACTGGTTTGCCCTGGCCATGGCTCCTGCCGGGTTCGTGGCCGTGATCGCCGGCTGGGTGACGACAGAAGCCGGTCGCCAGCCCTTCACCGTCTACGGCCTCTTGCGTACTGCGGCTTCCGCATCGCCGCTGGAGGCGCCGGCGGTTGCAGCCTCGCTCCTGGCGTTCATCGTGGTCTACTTCATCGTGTTCGGGGCCGGGACCGGCTACATTCTCAAGCTGATGAGGCATGCCCCGCATTCCGGTGAGAGCGGCCCGGAGGCAGGCCCGGACGGGCTGATCCGGACGGCGGGCATCACACCGGCCCCAGCCGTCAATCCGGCCCGCACTCTCGGAGCGGAGGTCTGAGCCATGCCCCCCTTCCTCGATCTGCCGACGCTCTGGGCTTTCATCATCGCGTTCGCGGTGTTCGCCTACGTGGTGATGGACGGCTTCGATCTCGGCATCGGCCTGCTGTTCCCGTTCTTCCGACCGGGGCCGGAGCGGGACAGTGCGATGAACTCGGTGGCTCCCGTCTGGGACGGCAACGAGACGTGGCTGGTTCTCGGCGGTGGCGGGCTGATGGCCGCCTTTCCGCTGGCCTACGCGATCATCCTGCCGGCCCTCTACGCGCCGCTGATCGCGATGGTGCTGGCACTCGTGTTGCGGGGGGTCGCCTTCGAGTTCCGCTGGCGTGATCCGGCCCACCGCCGCTACTGGGATCTGGCTTTCACGACCGGCTCAATGGTCGCCACGCTGGCGCAGGGGATCACCCTGGGTGCTCTGCTTCAAGGCATTGTGGTGGAGGGGCGGTCCTATGCCGGCGGATGGTGGGACTGGCTGACGCCGTTCAGCCTGCTGGTCGGGGCCAGTCTCGTTGTCGGCTACGCGCTCCTTGGTGCCACCTGGCTGATCATGAAGTCCGAAGGGCCTCTGCAGGAGCACAGTTACCGGCTGGCGCGCCCACTGGCGATCGGGCTGATCCTCTGCATCGGTTCCGTGAGCGCGGTGACCCCCCTCCTCAGCGGCGCCTACTACACGCGCTGGTTCGCGTGGCCACAGGTGCTGTTCACCGCCCAGGTGCCGCTGCTGGTGTGCATCTGCGCCGCGCTGCTGCTGCTCGCCTTGTCCCGCGGTCGGGAGCGCTGGCCCTTCCTGCTCACGCTCGGCCTGTTTGCTCTCAGTCTGCTCGGCCTTGGCGTGAGCATCTTCCCCGACGTGGTGCCCAACGCCGTGACCATCCATCAGGCCGCTGCTCCGCCCTCGAGCCTGTTGTTCATGCTCGTTGGCGCGAGCGTTCTGATCCCGATCATCCTGGCCTACACTGGGTACTCTTACTGGGTATTTCGCGGCAAGACCGGCCATGAGGGTTACCACTGAGGAGCGATGACATGCGTACCGGCTCGACGCTGCATCGCTGGCTCTGGTTCGTCGGCCTCTGGGCCGCGAGCGTCGGCGCCGTTCTTGCGGTGAGCATGATGATCCGCTTCTGGCTCAAGCATTAGCCGGAGATCTGATTGGCCGGCGTTATGGAGTTGCGTCTCGGTCACGGGGCGTGGGCAGGTCGATGATTCCTCATGTCCTGCATGCTCCTGATCTCAGCATGTGCGCATAACGACGATCGGGAGCGGCGGCGCCCTAAGTGCAGTTCCGGAGTGTGATGGTGCATCCTCCGCCTGACGCGTCAGTCGGAGGATGCATGATGGCGGGGTTTTTCACCGCAGCGCCCGCACGATGCCGCGTGGTCGCGGCGAGCTCCAAGCGTCGCAAGACAGGAGCCGCGCCCTTGCCGCCCGATACGGATTGAACCCGAAGACGGTCGCGAAATGGCGCAAGCGGACGGTGACGACCGTTGCGCCGATCGGGCCGAAGACGCCCAGGAGCACGGTCCCGACTCCGGCCGAGGAGGCGATCGTGGTCGAGTTCCGGTGGTGGTGCAGGCCGCGCTTCAGGAGGACCGAGGTTCCCCCCACCGCGGGGGCAACGATCGGGCATTGCGCTCGCAGGTTCAAGCTTCGTATCCTGCCCCGAACCGTCGAGGGCGCGAGCGAGGAGGGACAATGATCATCAAGTCCATCGCGACCTGCATCGGGCTGACTGTCCTGACACTCGAATGTTTGGCGATGTCTCTGGACAGGGGGACACCGGAGCAGCAACAAGCCTGCACGCCCGACGCAATGAGCTTCTGCGGTGCTTTCATCCCGGATCCCGGGCGGGTCAGAGCGTGTCTCCTGAGCAGGAGAGCGAGCCTGAGCCCAGAGTGTCGCACAGCAATTGCGCCCAAGGCTCATGCTCCTCGCAAGCGGCGTCATAGGCATCGGTGAACCAGATGCGCCGGGCGCGCGACCAGTTCCTGGCTTTCGTCGCCTTCCCTCGACAGGTCGCGGTGACCAACAACGCCTGCGAGCGCGACCTGCGTCCGGCGCTGCTCCAGCGCACGGTCACGAACGGCTATCGGGCGATGTGGGCGCCAGGGGCGAAACGCACGTGCGCACTATCGTCGCGACCGCCGTGCTCCGAACCAGGACAACGCCTTTCGAAGCTGAAAAACCGGTTCTCTCCATAAGGATATGGCCGTCCGCAAGCGCCACCGGACAGGTCTGCGCCCGATGAGCCCGTCTCGTACGATCAAGTCGAGCAGTCAACACAAAGTATGATGCCGCAAATACAGCCCTCCGTTCTGCCGTGCGGGGCGGTCGGGCTAAGCGCAACGCTTCGAGCAACGTTCCCGTGATCGCTGTTCGAGCGGTCAGGAGATTGAACCATGAAGCGTCTGATACCGCCGCGCTTATATTTTGACTCGTGAGGGTTTTCACCGGTTCGTGGAGGTGATTCACTGCTTGCCTGAACCGGGGAGGAGCCTGTGACGCGTGCCGTCGAGATCCGGACCGACATCGCCACGGCCGCCGATCTGCGACGGCAGGCCAAGCGGGAGCCGCGTCGGCGGACAGCTCTGCGCCTGCTGGCGGTGGCCAACGCCCTCGACGGCATGAGCCGGGCGGAAGCGGCGCGAGCCGTTGGCATCGAGCGACAGGCGCTGTGCGACGCCGTCAAGCGCTTCAACGCCGAGGGGCTGGCCGGCTTGGTCGACCGCCCGCCCGGCCGCCGACCAGAGCGTTTGAGCGAGGGCGAGCAGGCGGTGCTGGTCCACCACGTCCTGCGGGGCCCCGATCCCGACCGGGGCGAGCCCGCCAGCTGGACCCTGCCGGA
>NZ_BPQJ01000025.1 GCF_022179185.1 Methylobacterium frigidaeris
GCCCGGCGAGCACAGAAAACGACTTCTTCTACTTCCGCCGGCCGCATCTCGGCGCAACGGCCTGGGGCGTTCTCGCCGCTACGGGCTGGAACCCCTTCACCGGGCGCAAGCCGGAGTAACCCCCACGATGTTTGAAGCACCCCAGGACGTCTCGGCGATCCTCGTCACCGATCTCGGCATCCTTATCGGCCTCCTCGTCATGGCGGGGCTGCTCGACCGGGCGAGCGCGGCCGCCCGCACCCTGTTCGGCGGGACCCTCGCGGTCTTCATCCTCTGCTACACGGCCTGGCGCTGGCACGACACGCTGCCGCGTTTCGAGCTCAGCCCGGAGCGGATCTGGCCCTACGTCTTCTTCCTCTTCGAGACGATCGCCATCGTCTACACGCTGATGTCCACGGTCATCCTGCTCCGGTTCAAAGACCGGTCGCAGGAGGCCGACCGGGAGGAGGCACGCCACAGCGCGAACGGCGACTGGCCGGCCGTAGACATCTTCATTTGCACCTACAACGAACCCCAGGAGGTGGTTGAGAAATCGATCATCCCGGCCCTGGCGGTAGACTACCCCAACGCGACCGTCTGGGTCTGCGACGATACCCGCCGAGACTGGCTGCGGGCCTACTGCGACGAAGTCGGCGCCCGCTACATCACGCGGCCCGACAACAAGGGTGCCAAGGCCGGCAACCTCAACAACGCGCTGGCCCTGACGGCACGGCACACGAACGCGCCGATCATCCTCGTCCTCGACGCGGATTTCGCCGTGGCGCCCAACATCCTGCGGCGCACCGTCGGCCTGTTCCACGACGAGCGGGCGGCCGTGGTGCAGACACCCCAATTCTTCTTCAACGCCGACCCGATTCAGCACAACCTCATGGCGGCAGAATCTTGGGTCGACGACCAGCGCATCTTCTTCGACGTGTTCCAGCCGGCCAAGGATGCCTGGGGCTGCGCGTTCTGCGTCGGCACATCGTTCCTCGTCCGGCGTGACCGGGTCACCGAGATGGGCGGCTTCCCGCACGACGCCATCTGCGAGGACATCAACCTCACCTACTCGCTCATGCGCCACGGCTACCAGACGCACTGGCTCAACGAGCGCCTCAGCGCCGGCCTCTCGGCCGAGGGACTGCCGGAATACATCACCCAACGCACCCGCTGGTGCCTCGGCACGATGCAGGTGGCGCTGCTCAAGGATGGGCCGTTCCGCTCCCCGCACTACACCCTGATGCAGCGCATGCACTACCTGCACGGGGTCATGAACTGGCTGTGCAAGCCCTTCATCGTGCTGATGCTGATCGCACCGTCGATCTATTGGTTCTTCGGCATGCCGGCCTTCCACGCCGATTACCTATCGTTCCTGCGCTACGGCGTGCCGGCGCTCCTGGCGCTGTGGATTTACAGCGGCTGGGTGTCGGGCAAGCGGACCTTGCCGCTGTTCATGGAGGTGACACACATTATGACAGCGCTGCCGATCACCCTCACGCTGGCCTCGGCAGCCGTCCGGCCCTTCGGTCGACCCTTCAAGGTCACGGACAAGGGCGGCGACCGCTCGATCTCCACCGTGCGCTGGCGGATGGCGGCCGGCTTCGGCGGCATCGCCCTCCTGTCGGCTGCAGCGATCCTGTGGTCGTTCGTGTCGCCCGAAGCCGCGACAGAGATTTCGCCGCTCGACTACTTCAACCTAGTCTGGGCCGGGATCGCGATGCTGCTCACCTTCGTGGCCTTCCTGGTGTGTTTCGAGCGTCCCCGCGGCGCCGAGATGTTCCACGTCGAGGAGCCCACCCGCGTGCGCTCCGCCGGTATCGCTTACAACGCCATGCTGGCGCGCCTCGGCATGCAGACCGCTCTACTACGAGTCGATGCGGATCAAACCGGCTCGGTCGGAGATTCGATCGACGTTCTGATCGAGGGTATCGGCTGGGTCGCGGCTCGACTCACCGGCGTCAGTGAGGGCGCACAATCGCTCGAGCTCGCGCCGGACCGGCTGCAGCGGCACTCCTTGATCCTTCGCTTGTTCACTCAGGCGGCGGACCCGATCGCCCGCACTGCCAACCTCCAGGTGGCGCTGCGCGGCCTCGCGGCACGATGTTTTCGGGCGGCTTGACGCTCTATTGCATGCGATCGTGCCCGAACGAGACGCGCCAGACTTTGAGCGCACCCTGCGACACGTCCTTCCAGCTTCGGGTCAAAACCGCTCTCATGACGCGACAGGTTAGATCTCGAACACGAACTCGGGTCAGGAATGAGCGAAGTCCTAGGAAATCTGACCCTCCTCGTGAGGGATGTCATCTGTGCTCATGACAACCCAGGCCCGGTCCTTGGCGGTGCCGTCCTTGGCGTGTCTGAAGCGCTCGGGATCGCGAGCCTTCCTCGTCGTTCGTTGACCTGGAAGCTCAGGTCACGGTGCTCTGGATGAAACCGCAATTCTGACCTGCCGTTTCGCTTGCAAGTGCGGCCAGGGCTCCATTTCCGATCCGAATTGATCAGCGCTCACATGCCATCCTTCGTTGTCCAGAAGCCTACAGCCCACTCAGAGATGCAAAATCGGGAGCGACTTCATGCTGCCGTGCTGACTCAAGTCGAGCTGATGCTCGATAACTTCCTCTGCGGTAAGTTCTCGCATCACGGTCGCGCTTGCACCCGGGCCAGCGGCCTCAGAGGCGAGGAGCTCGGCGTCCATCTCATCATGGGCGACCACTAGCACGGGCGCGATCTTAGGTTCCGATACGTGGTCTTGCGCGACAGTGACTTGCACTCCGAATGCCTTGTTCATGTGGCTACGCCTTTAACCCAATCGGAGGCGACGCCCCCGCGGACTGCCGTGATCCGTGTCCGGCTCATGCCCTATGCGCACCGGAAGTTCCCCACCCTCCCCTAGGCGCAACGGAATCGCGTCCGATGCGCGAGGGACATTCCAGCCTCTCGCGACGCACAACGGTGATTGTGCACCGCGGAACCTGCTGCGCGACCCGAGCTTGCCCCTTGGCTGCCATGGAGGTCCGATGCCCGCCGTGAACACGCTGATGACCGATGCGCTCCGTTGGCTCTCATGGGTGCCGTGGTGGGCGCAGAGCCTGATCCTTATCGCCGCCTGCTGCGCTGTCGTGCTGCCGCTGCACCGCTTCGCCTCCCAGGTCCTAAAGCGCGCCGTGGCGAACCGGAGCCTGTTCTGGCGCTCCCTGGTCGCGCGCACCCACGGCCCGACCCGCCTCGCGCTGCTCATCGTCGCCCTCTCAACCGCCTCGGCCACGGCCCCGGTGTCCTGGGAGGTGCGGATCGCCGTCAACCAGATCCTCCTCGTCGCCTTCGTGGCGCTGATCGGCTGGGCCTGCGCCGTCGCGCTCCACATCGCGACCGTAATCTACCTGCGCCGGTTCAAGCTCGACGCCGAGGACAACCTTCTCGCCCGCAAGCACTTCACGCAGATGCGTCTGCTCGAGCGCGCCGGCATCACCCTCGTGGCGCTGGTCACCGTCTCGATCGCCCTGATGACCTTCGAGCCGGTTCGGCAATATGGTGTGAGCTTGCTAGCCTCCGCCGGCGCGGCAGGCCTGATTCTCGGCTTGGCGATGCAGCCGGTCCTCTCGAACCTGGTGGCGGGCATCCAGATCGCGATCACGCAGCCGATCCGGATCGAGGATGCCGTCATCGTCGAGAACGAGTGGGGATGGGTCGAGGAGATCAACTCGACCTACGTCGTGGTGCGGCTGTGGGATTGGCGACGCCTGATCCTGCCGCTCACCTACTTCATCCAGAAGCCGTTCCAGAACTGGACCCGTGACGGTGCGTCCCTGATCGGCAGCGTGTTCCTCTTCGTCGACCACACGGCGCCGATCGACGCGATGCGCCAGAAGCTCAGCGAGATCGCTGCGCAGTCGCCCCTGTGGGACCGCAACGTCGTCAACCTGCAGGTCTCCGACGCGAAGGAGAATGTGATCGAGATCCGCATGCTGGTCAGCGCCCGGAACGCTCCGCAAGCCTGGGATCTGCGCTGCGAGGTGCGCGAGAAGATAATCACCTTCCTGCAGACCGAGCATCCGGGCGCCTTGCCGCGGCACCGCACGGAGTGGGTCCAGCCAGGCGCAGTGCAGCCGGCGACGGATAGGCTCGGTCGTCGGCAGGCCGCCTGATCGGCGAAGAGGCGATCAGCGCCTGTGACCGCTCGTGCAAAATACGATTGTCGACTTCGTCGAACTCCGGCTTAACGTCCTACACCCATGACATGGGCTCAATCGGCTTGGGACAACGGTAGGACAAGCACGAAGTCGATGTCCCCTCTACGTCCGCTCGGCGGCAATACGAACTATCTCCGCTCGCGCCCGATGTCCCCTCGATGTCCCATGAATGTCACCTGCTTGTCCCGCTTCGACCTAGTAAAACGCCAATGCGAACTGATTTTGGGTTTTTGTCCTCTTATATAGCAGGGAGCCTAACTTCTCGCGCTGAGTGCAGAACACGTTGAGATAGCTGGACGAGAGAGATAAAAACTACCTTAGGAGCCCGGCTTACATTGCTCTCACGCACCCGGCATCCGCGTCCTTGTCGAACCAGATGTGGGTGCATCGGAACTTGGGCCGTGATGAGCTGCCAACGCATCTTCTTCGATCTGCACCCCGGTTGATCCGGTGAGGTTTAGAATTAGCTGTCCGATGCAACGACAGCCAACCGCCCCAGCGTTGGCTGCTAGGGGCTGCAGCCTGACTGCCGAAGATTTCAGGTGAGGGGGTGCATCTCTAGCACTGAAACGTGATGCGGCAAGGCAACGATCTCGTGCTCATTGCGGCCCTCTAAATATGTGCACACGTCGGCTTTGTTGACTTGTGCACGGACTAGAATCGGTCCGTCAGGCCCGCTCCAGCGGCGTGCGAACCATTCAGCCTTCTTGCGGCTTAGAGTCCAGCTCATACCCCGCACTGCGTCGAAATTAGATACTCCACGCCACACCTTAATTGCATTAGGCAAGCGCCGCAGAGTGCTCCGCTCCACAGGAGTCATAGCAGTCCATTTCTGCGAACAAGCATGTGACCAAATCTGATGCCAAGTATCAGCTTGCCCATAGACGTTCTCGGAATCTGCCCAGACTTCACGCACAAGCTCCCATAGCGCTGCCAAATCATATTCGTTAAACCTGATGCATTCTATCAAAGCCTCGGTTCGATAGAATCTCTCGTGAAGAAACACATATGTAAACCAACCTCGCTCATTTATGGCACTTTGTTTTTGCTCTTTTTTCTGTCTTAGAGCCGCATTAACCAACTGAATCATATTGGCAAACTCAAAGTCGGGTGGCAATTTTGCATTCAGAGAGGGCATACAGACAAGTGGGTGCCGTAGCGAAGGGCCGATGACCGGGTTAGTGTAGAGGAATGGCCGGAGTTCTGGATCAAGTTCCGAAAAATCTTCCTGATCGATCACGTGTTGTCCCTTGCACTTGTTAGACTCCCTCAAGATAGCCTAAACCTAGGAGAGTCACACGGTATCTTCGGCAGATTGTTTTTTGGTGTTTTTTAACGTGCTATATCCTACCGGTCGGCTCGTGCGTAACCCGCCTCACGCAGCTTTTAAGGCGAAAGTGGGAGGCAGGCACAGACCGGCACGCAAATTTCATTCAATAGTATCCTCGCCAGCCCCATCAAAATAAGTAACTTGATAGATTTTCATCACATAAATCCAGATTGTGTTTAGATCTTCGCGCATTCTTGATACGCACTTAGCCCCAACCTGAAACTGCCAACGCGAGCCTCAGCTGCCAGCCGGCGCAGATCTATACGGATGTTGCGGCAAAGTCAAAAAATTTTATAAGAATTTTTTAGTAAGTCAGTGCTGACTTATCAAGGAAGTAAATGGCTTTTTATTCTTAAGCTACATCGTTATTACAAGTTATATTTAGGTAAATACTTGAGAAAATGCCATGAATATATCTTTTGTATCAAAAAATCGATATTGAACAAGGTGCACATGTCCCTGGCGCATTGTCTTATGCATCTGCTGACGCGTTTTGTTGGTCAGCCTGTGCGGAGGGTTCCGCCCAAGCGCGCCGGAGCTCAAGAGAGTTGATGAGCTGGCCACAAGGATAACCACAACGAGCCTAGAACCCCTTGCAGGCCCTTCGTTGGCATCCTTCGATGCGGTGCTCACGCACGAGGGACATCAGGAATACTATGGCGACGATCAGAAAGCTTCGGGGGCGATGGCAAGCCTCCGTCAGGCGCAAGGGCATGCAGCCACGCTCGAAGAGCTTCGACTCGAAATCAGAGGCAGAGCGCTGGGCGCGCACCCTCGAAGCCGAGCTCGACCGATCCGGTGCCCTCCCTGATACACGCCCGGCCGAGAGAACGACCCTCGCTCAGATCCTCGAGCGCTATCGCGACGAGATCTCGCCTACGAAGCGCAGCCACGTCACCGAGGTCGCGCGCATCAACGGGATCCTTCGGCGACCGATCTGCCACCGGACCTTGACCTTACTCTCAACCGCTGACGTCGCCGCGTATCGCGATGAGCGCCTTAAGATCGTGGCGCCCGCGACCGTCATCCGGGAGATGAACACGATCTCGCACGCGATCGACACGGCGCGTCGCGAGTGGAACATCCACCTCGCCCAGAACCCCTGCAAGCTCGTCCGGCGTCCTGTCCCTCCTCGGGGCCGCACACGGCGTCTGGAGGGCAATGAGGAGCAGATCCTGCTCGCGGCAGCTGATGCCGGTCGCACGCCCTACCTGCGTCCGCTGATCGTGCTCGCCATCGAGACCGGGATGCGACGCGGCGAGATCCTGTCGCTGCGCTGGGAGCACATCGACCTCGAGCAGCGGGTCGCGCACTTGCCGATGACGAAGAACGGCAACAGCCGCGACGTGCCGTTGTCGACCCGTGCCGTGGAGACGCTCAGAGCGCTCAGGACGGGCGAGAGCGAGACCGTGTTCTCCCTGGCCCCGAATACGGTGCGGCTTGCCTGGGACCGCCTGACGCGCCGTGTGGGGCTCAAGGATCTGCACCTGCACGACCTACGGCACGAGGCGGTGTCGCGGCTGTTCGAGAAGGGCTTCAACGTCGCCGAGGTCGCAACGATCTCCGGGCACCGGGAGCTTCGCATGCTCCAGCGCTACACCCACCTGCGGGCCGCGGATCTCGCGAGCCGGCTGGGATAAGAAGACGACGCGGAAGGTCGACAAGTCAGGGACTGCTGCCTTCGGGTGTCGGCTCTTCCAGGGCGCCCCCCAGAGCCGGAACATTTCAGCGTCGAGCACGAAGCATCGACACCCGGTGCATCCCGAGCCGGAGCCTCTCGACCTCCGCACCGTCATTCACTCCCGGGGTAGCCAAGTTCGACACCATCGTCCCGAACCGGAGATCTACATCCCACGTCCCGCAACGATGTAACGCTCTCCATAAATATAAATACCCTTTGAAGATCTACATGCTTATGGAGCGCGTTACATCCCGCTCTCAGGCACCCTCCGGAGTTCCCGAACGGGTGCCTCAAGTGCCAACACATGGGGAGGACCCGAAACCAGGCGCGGCCTTACGCTGCCACTTCGGTGTCGTCACGCTCCTCTAAGCCTCCGGCTCATGCAAGACGCCTCCTCTCGCGCAGCCGCCGCACGCGTTCCCTACCCAGCTCCCGAACGTGTGCACGACGAGGGTCAACTGAGCCATGCCGCGCTACGACATCGGCGAGCGTGCGCTCAGACGCCTTCTGGCACTGCGAGGCAAGTGGGCACCGGCAGCATGGCTCCGCGTTCGTGTCCAAGGGCGCCGGGAGACCGAAACACGCCGGAACGAGCTGGGCATCGGGCACGAGGTCGACGCGAGCGGTCGTCACGAAACTCGCCCGCTCACGTGCCATGGTGACGTGCTCCTCGCCGAAGATCTCCTCGGCGATATGGACAGGCAGCACGCGAAGCGCGTCGATGGCGCCGCCGAGGGCGAGGATTGCATTCGACCTCTTCCGGACCGTCTGAGCAACGTGCTGCTGGTGTGCGATCTGGTCTGGCAGCGCGCAGAAATTCTCCAGGCGATAGTGCGGGAGCTCGGACAACCAAACACGCCCGGTCATCTCCTCATCGTGCCTCTTCTGCACTGCCCGAATACAGTCCTCCGAGCGCATGTGGCCCGGACGCAAAAGACGCTTCTGCTTCGCCCGCCGCAGCGCCGTCTCCATGCTGACCATGCAGTAGATGAAGTAGTCGACGCCGAGCCAGTCGGCATGTGCCCGTGCGTTCCAGAATTCGGTAAACTCCTTGCGGTCATGCCAGAGACCGCCAGACGCGATAGCGCGCTTCTTGTCTGCGGTCTCGGCGTCGAAGCTCTGCCTCCAATGCACACGATAGGCGCGCTGATAATCCTCAACGAACTTGAGGGTGGCCTCGATCGGAGAGAGGAAGCGGTAGTCGAACCACTTGGTCTTTGCCAGCTTGCGCTCGTCCTGCCAGCGCTCTGGGTTCAGATACGCTGCCGCCTTGACGACGAGCTGAGCGCGCTCTTCTAAAACGATCGGATCGAGGATGCCGATAACGCGCGCGGGGTTGCATTCAGATGAGGAGGTCATCTGTGGGGTCCTTCCAGGTCTGAGTTCGGGTTCGCAGCGCTGTCGTGATCGTTATAGCGGTCGGCAGTCGGCGCTTCTCACGAGAGGCGCAGATTCTCGATCCCAAAACGCCAAGCTGTTAGGAGGCCCGCTGGCAGGGGCTCTTCGCGACCCCTACTCACCCAGCCCTCAATGAGACCAAGCCGCTCAGCGACGCTCCTGAGCGATCCTGGTGCCGTGCGATGTGGAAGTCCTAGGTCGGATCGAGACGCGCGTGGGCTGTGCCTTATGTGCTCACCGCCCTCCCGGCTGCATCCTTGGCGACATGGTGTCCTTAGCGATCCAGATACCCCGGGGACGCACTCGCGCCTCTCCCACTGGGAGACTCACCGGCGGGCACCGTTCGCGGCAGCTAGGTGTGTAGCACCCGATCCCCCGGAACCGCTCAGCGACGCTCCTAGCGCATCCTGGGCATGCTCCAGATCTTGACCGAGCAGGGCTGGCGTTCGGGGCCGTGATCGGCGATGCCATGGACGATCAGGAGCACACCCATGCCGCTGACGATCTCCGTGTTCTCCGACGTGATCTGCCCGTGGTGCTACGTCGGCAAGCGCCGGCTCGAGCGCGCCCTCGACCAGCTCGGGCAGCGCCAGACCACCACGATCGAGTGGCTGCCCTTCGAGCTCAACCCCGGCATGCCGGCCGACGGCATGGCGCGCGCCGACTACCGCGCTCGCAAGTTCGGGCCCGAGCGCGCCGCAGAGCTCGACGCGCAGATGGCCGCGCTCGGGCGGCAGGAGGGCATCGGCTTTAATTTCGAGCGGATGACCCGCACGCCGAGCACGCGGCGCGCCCACATGCTGATCGCAGCCGCGTCGCAGCACGGACGGGCCGATCCGGTCGTGGACGCCTTATTCCGCGCCTATTTCGAGGATGGCCGGGATGTCGGCGATCCCGACGTCCTGCGCGAGATCGGCGTCGCGTCGGGGCTCGATCGAGCCGTCGTCGACGACGCGCTCGGCAGCGAGCAGCTGAGGGCGCTCGTCGAGTCCACGGAGCGGCAGGCCGGCGAGATGCAAGTCTCGGGCGTGCCGTTCTTCATCGTCGACCGCAAGTGGGCGGTCTCGGGCGCGCAGCCGACGGAGCAGTGGGTCGCGGCGCTGAGCGCGGCCTGAGATCCTGCAACGGGTTCCCGCGCGGCGACTGCCTGGACGCGCTGGCCGCGATCAGCGGTCGCACAAACCCGGGGACGATCGATCGCAGGTCGGGTGTCGCCGGACAGCCGGTTTCGTGGTTGGATCGCGCCGGCATCGGCGAGGGCAGCGCTCGCATCGGCTCGGGGCCGGCTCATGATGCGGCGTGATCTGATCACGGGTCTCGCTCCCGCGTCGCTCCTCGTCCTCTTCCGCGGGGACGCCCGGGGGCAGCCCCGCGACCGCCCGGCGACGATCGGCTGCCTGGTCACCGGCTCGGTCGCGTCGCACGGGTCGTATATCCGCACGTTCCGGAAGGGCCTCAGGGACCTCGGTTACGCCGAGGGGCGGGACCACGTGCTGCATCTGCGCTGGAGCGAGGGCCGGCTGGAGCGCCTTCCGGCGCTCGCTGCCGAACTCGCCGGGCTCGGGCTCGACGTCGCCATGACCGCGACGGTGGCCGCCGCCCTGGCCTGCAGCCAGGCCATGCCGCAGGTGCCGATCGTCTTGGCGACGATCGTCGACCCGATCGGGTCGGGCCTCGCCCAGAGCCTGGCGCGGCCGGGCGGCAACGTCACCGGCATGTCCCTCGTCAGCTTCAGCACGCTCTTGGGCAAGCAGGTCGCGCTCGCGCGCGAGCTGCTTGCGGGCGCGGACTCGTTCGGCATCCTGATCAACACCATCTAGACACGCCAAGTAGAAAGTGCATTTTTGGCAAGGGAGATTTGTCTTGACTCAATTTCGCCAGTTCTCCAGTCAGCTTGCAAGTGAACATCGTTGTTGATTTTCAGCCGTGACAATGCTATTTTCGGGCGCTTGACATTCCATCCCTTGTTGCCAATCTTTCCATTTGTTCCTTTTTGGAGTAAGGTCATATTTCCTATTCTATATGGATAAGATGATAAATCGTCATTTGTGAATGCTGGCCAGTCTGACTTTTTTGCATTCTTTGGGAGAATATGCTCAAAATTTACTTGCTCGACATCGTCACTTGGAACAAACTCTGGCTCT
Organism: Methylobacterium frigidaeris; assembly: GCF_022179185.1. Classification (GTDB taxonomy): domain Bacteria; phylum Pseudomonadota; class Alphaproteobacteria; order Rhizobiales; family Beijerinckiaceae; genus Methylobacterium; species Methylobacterium frigidaeris. The sequence goes on from NZ_BPQJ01000025.1 coordinate 10,723, forward strand.
GGCTCTGGCTCTGGCTCTGGCTCTGGCTCTGGCTCTGGCTCTGGCTCTGGATCGGATTGCAGCGTTTTTTCGAGACAGAGTAATATATATCTTGCGAATCTGTTGTTCCCAGTTGAGAAAGATCCGAACGCGCGTTCAAATGCTGAATCTGTTGGGACAATAGGGCGCAACTTTGCTATGAGAGACGCACAATCAATTACTTCCTTTTTTCTGATTGCCACGGCAGCTTCACAAAGGTAGCGTTCAGCTTGACCACCACCTATTCCCCCAGTGATTAACCCACGCACAGATATCGCTACAAAGGCTCGAAGAGATTTCTCAATTTCCTCTTTCGAGAATAGCTGTAGCATTGCTAACAATGTTGGGCGACTCTGCTGAAGGTTAAATTGGTTGAGAGAGGCAAGATATGTTTTACTTTGTTTTGAATAATTAGACCAAAACTCATTTTCAGTGGATAGAATGGCGCCGTATGTTTTGGCTCCATCCTCAAGTTGCTTGGCAAATCGTGTTGCATCTTGCTTATTGGTGATGTCATTTTTTATTGATCTATATAGATCCCGTTCGCGAGTGGCCCCGTGCGTCGAACTCCATAGGTGTCTAAGGAAGATGAGAAACTCTTTCTCTTCTTGATATTCATTTAAAATCGACTGAGAAGCCTGCCAGCGATCTTGAACGATATCAAGATCTGACGACGCGCGACTAAAGAGAAAATTCTTTAGCAAATCAGCAATTGTTAAATCAGCGCCCCTATCATTAAGTGTCTCAAATATTGTAAATGCGTCTGCCTCAGTAGGGGCGCGAACTGTAATTACTCGAGCTTGTTTATTCAAAAACTTGTATATGGAAGCAAATGCTTTTGGCCAATCGGCGGGCTTCTCACTGATTATGCTTTCTAGTTTATTAATAAAGTATTCAAAAGCTTCCTCGATTTTGATGTGAGAGTCTACTTCTGATGTTTTCTTTTTACCGCATATTATCAAATCACTGTAAAAAGGATGGTCTTTGGCATTTAAGCGTATGCGTGGCTTTTCTTCGTAATCTTCAAGATCTCTGGGAGCAATCACATCATTGTAAGCACTGCTTGAACGAATATCGCCCTGCTTATGGTATTGATCTCTTAATGCCGCCAATAAAATTGTGGTTGTGGCTAGACGTTGCTGTCCATCTATGACTGAGATTGGCTGATTACTGTTTTCTGATGAGAACACAAGAGTCCCTAAAAAATAATGATCGCCTGCCTCGATTGCTTTTGAAATATCGTTCCAAAAATCTTCGATTTGATTTATATACCAGGAATATGACCTTTGATATATAGGAACTTTGTAAAAATTTGACTGGAGAACAGAAAGTAGAGACGTTGGATTAAACTGAAATTCACTCAAGATCATTACTCCGGTAGATATATTGCATTTTTTATTGTAACGTTCTGCTTCTACTCTAGCCCAAAAACTGGCGCCATCCAGGGCGAGCGCGAAGAGCTTGCATCTAGCCGATAGCAGCATCCAGGCGGCCCTGAAGCTCTGCTTGAAGCCCGGTCGCCTCTATGGCCTGGACCGTAGCGGTCAGTAGCTGCGCTGTCAGATCGGCGACGCGATCGCGCTCTCGATTGACTACCCGGTCGTGCTTCACCAAGACGCACCGCAGGACGGTAACCTCGCCTTCGAGGGCAGCGCGAGCGACATCGACTGTCGACACATGGACGTTCATTCTCGCGCCTGAACAGCCGGGTCGACGCCCGCTGGGCCCGCTGCGGCATCGGGTGTCGCGGCGGCGATCGCGCCCGCCGTGTCGAAGAACTCCTCGTAGCCAATCGCCTTTCCGTCGCGAAACCGCCAGACGTCGACCTTCCGGGTTTCGGCGATCTTCCCGGTCGCCCGGTTGCGCCACGCAACGTCTCCGAGCACGACGACCCGGTCGCCTTGCGCGAGGTATTCGCCCATGTGTGCGTGGACCATCTCCCAGTCTCTCAGCAGGTCGTCCAAGTATGCCTTGATCTCGCCCTTCGACGTTCGCCGTGCTGTAAACGATAACTCCGGTGCGCCGTCGGTCAACGATCTTAGTTTAGCATCGTCAGCCATCAGCTCCATCCAGCATTGAGGATTCGCCGCCTTGCTGCTGGACCACTCGGCATAGGCGCTTCTCAATAGAGAGACATTCACGTCTTCCTCGTTCATCGACGTTCCTCCGCATGCTCGGCGTCCTGCGCCGTTAGCCAGCTTCTCTGGCGTGTTCGGCATTCTGACGATGGTAGCACGTTGGAACAGAGCGGCCTCTTGTCCGACCGGCTCTCACGGTAGGCGCGGGACTACAGCCACTATCCTGTCACCCGTTCCGTCAAGGCGAGGGTCGCAACGCGACGAGGCGGCGAAGAGCGCATCTACGCAACGGCTTCCGAACCTGGCGCGGGCGAACGCGCATACCCCCTCTCGACCCGTCAAGGCGACTGCCATCGGCGCGCCCTGAAGGTGGTCTCGTCGCCGTTCCAGAAGGCAATCTCGCCGTGGATCGTGTCGACGCCCTTGCATTCGGCCCAGCCCTCGCCGGAGACCTCATCACCCTCGTCCGAGCCCTGGAACCGGAAGCCGACATCGGTCTGACTGTAGGCGCAGTCGAGAGCCGCGACGACCGCTCCGAAGCGGAACTCGCCGGCTCCGTTCGGCTCGAAAGCGATGAAGGCCGGCTCGACGAGGTCGAGAAAGTCGTTGTCCCAGGTGCCAGTCTCGGTGATGCGCCAGCGGCCTTGAAGCCGCTCCCGGATGCTGCTCATGCGACCTACTTCCTGTCGGGTGGAGGGATGATCATGACCGGCGAGAATTCGATGTCACGAGACGCGATCCTCTCCCAGTATCGACCGATCCGGCGCGCGATCCAGACCGTCCTCGCACAGGCCTTGGATGCCTGCAAGAAGCCTGACCTTGACCGAGCCGCCAAGCATCTCGGCCTCGTGGACGACGCGCTGCTCGAGGACGATACGGTCTTCGAGATGCTCTGCGACGTGGCGCTGTTCGAGCCCAACCAGCGCGGCCGGCGCGTCTTCGACAGCTTCCTCCACGATCGCCTCGCCGCCCTCGACTCGACCGAGCATGACGTCGCCCGCCGGATGGGTGATGCATTCGCGTCGATTTTCCGGGTGGCCGAGCGGCACGCGCAGGCCGGCCTCTGGCTCGAGGACCTGATGGCGGCCGGACGCCGTCTCTGGCTCGTCGACGAGGGCCTCGAAGCCTCCGCATCCGAGGGGCTGGTGATCGGCATGCGGCTGTTCGAGGCCGGGCCGTTCCATGCCGGCTTCGGCATCATCGTCGAGCCGCGGGACGATTTGGTCGCGTTCTGCACGGGGGCCGCCGCTCGCGGCGACCGCCTGCCGATTCGCCACTCGCTGGCGGCCGCGCTCTACGCCGACGACATCCAGGCGCGAAGCCTGACCGTCGTCGAGGTGATGGACATACCTGAGGCTGTTGTCGAAGCTCTGATGCGAGAGGCCGGCGTTCCCCAAGGCGCGCCCGTGGCACGGCCTCGCCGTGGCCGCAGACGGCCGAAGTGAGGCACGACCGGCGCACCAGCGGCACGCGGCGTCAGCCGTGCCGCACGCCGTCCGCATTCGCGGCGCGATCCCCAGCCCGTCGGACGCGGCCTCCCCTCCCCCGGCGCACCCGACACGATTCGACCGCGTGACCTTTGCCGTCGGAGCCTTCGCCCGGATCCCCTTGAGCGGACGCGCGATCCCTTTCCCTGTTGCGCTCCGGGCTGAGCCGGGCTACAGAGGCTTCGCGGTCAGCACCCGTAGCTCAGCTGGATAGAGCGTTGCCCTCCGAAGGCAAAGGTCACACGTTCGAATCGTGTCGGGTGCGCCAACAATCTCAACAACTTAGCTGATCTGCGGCCCTGGCTCTAAACCGGTCGCGGAAGCGCTGCGGAAGCAGCGAGCACCACACCGCGCCTTGGTGTGGTTGAAAGACGCATGCTGCCTCGCCTCCGAGAATGGGCGCCCCGTCTCAGCGGCCGGGCAGACCTTCGAGAGGACGACCCGCACGATGCCGATTAAGGCGCTCAACGACCGCAAGAAGCTTTCGTCCGACTTCAACGAGGCCAACGACGCCTTCATCGACGCGGTGCTCGGCGCGCTCCAGGCCGGCGAGATTCCGCTCGATCTCGCCCGCGCCTACCTCGCCCATCCCGTCGCCATGATGCACGCGAGCGGCGCGCAGGCGGTGGCCGACTATTTCGAGCGGATCCTGGCGCAAAAGCCCAAGATCGACTGGACTCCGTGTGCCTGAGGAGGTGCGGCATTAGGAGCCTCCGCCTGGTCTGCTGCTCGGGTAGGTCTCCGCGCTCGGTAAGGCGGAGGTTTCGTGCTGCGTGGGGCAGGACCAACGCGGCGTACTGGCCATCTCCGATATTTGTCTGGCCACGACCATAATAGGAGTGCAGGACTTCAAAATGCGCACCTAGATAGCGTTTGGCACATTGATGCTAGCAAAAGATGCGCTAATATTATTTCTAGACTCGATTGCGAGACGTCATAACATGCTCAACAAGAAAACAGTTATCGTAATTGGTGCGGGGTCCGGATATGATATTGGCATGCCAATGGGGACCAAATTAGCAGAGAGTATTGCTTCAACCACTGAAATACCTATTCACCAAAATAAGCGGAGCCCTAACAATCCAATATATTCAGAGATGCTGCGGAAGCATGCGCGCACTGTGGGTTCTGTACACCTAAATCACGAAATCGTAGAGTACGATAGAGCCTCCAACACAATAAGCACCGGCATCAATCTGTCCAATTCGATTGATGATTTTGTGAATATTCACCAATCCGACGACCGCATCATCAAGGCTGCGAAGATAGCAATTTCATTTAATATACTAAAAGCAGAGCGTGGCTGCGCTTTATACAATGAAAGACAAGGTAGAAGATATGTGGATTTTAAAAAAACTATGACCTCGTGGTATAGGCGAATGTTCATACAGTTAACTCATGGTGTTCAAAAGGACGATATAGAACGATCCTTTCAAAATATGACTTTTATTAATTTCAACTATGACAGATGCCTTGAATTCTATCTCATACATGCGCTTATGGCCGTTTTTGCGTGCGACGAGGCCACAGCGAATAAAGTAGTCAGCAAAGCCAATATTTATCATCCGTATGGTCAGGTTGGCTATCTTCCCGGAATGGACGCTTTCGGGACCGTCGTACAGTTTGGAGGCGGCGACAATGATGACTACGATGCCCTTAGAGTTTCTGATGAACTAATAACTTATACTGAAACGATATCAGATACCAGTTTGCAACAAGTCATGAAGATGGCTGTAGAAGACGCGGAGCAAATAATATTTCTTGGATTTGGTTTTCATGCACAGAACATGCAGATACTCACGCCAGACCAGGGGAAAATAACACGCTTCAAGAATGTCTTCGTCACCGGAATAGGCCTTTCCGAGAGCAATTCTGGATTTGTAAAAAACGGTCTCATAAGCATGTCATCACCTCGCGATGCAGTTATTAATACTGCTAATCATGTAAAAATGGAAAGAGATCTAGATTGCGCGCGCCTATTGGGCGACTACGATCTTGCAATACGGTTCTAGATGAGAGGTGAAAATCTAGCGCCGCACGGACGGTACATGGAATTTCGGCGGGAGGTTGGATTACCGTATTATGTGAGATCGCGCAGGTTACGACATGCGCCACGTCCTCCCCGCGCACGGGCCCAGACGCGTAGGAAATCCGAAAGCAATTCGCCCAGGAGTGTGATCGGCTCTCCGAGCGGGTCAGGCAGCGGTGGACAATGCGGCTCACGAAAGGCCGCATCCGGCAAGATGGCGAGGTTTTCTGCTGTCCGCATGCCGGCTGGCACACTTCGCCGCAGGGCCGTACCTACACGAACCGCTTGCGCCGCCCCCGTTCGCGTCACTACGTTTACCCATGCGCATCGAATACGGCGAGCCGAAGCGGCAACGGAACCTGCAGAAGCACGGGTTCGACTTCGCCGACTTCGAGCGCTGCTTCGACCGCGACAGCGCCGTGCGGATCGCCACGAGCCCGAGCAGCACGGGCCGGGCGCGATACCTGCTCATCGGCCGCTGGAACGACGAGTTGGTGGTGCTTGCCGTCATCTCGCCGCTCGGGAGCGAGGCGCTATCGCTCGTGAGCCTGCGCCGGGCGAGCCGGCTGGAAAGGGACACCTATGACCGCTACCGCGAAGGCTGGTCGCCCGTCGATTACGACTTCTGACGAGGATTGGGACCTGGACGGTGATATCCCCGAGTTGACCGCCGAGGAGCTTGCCACGATGCGGCCGGCGAGCGAGGCGCTGCCGCCGGAGGTGTTCGAGGCCCTGCCGAGTCGCGGCGGACGCCCGAAGGCAGAGAAGCGCAAGCAGCTGGTCACCCTCCGCCTGGACCCGGAGGTGGTCGAGGCGTTCAAGGCGACCGGGCCGGGCTGGCAGACCAGGATGAACACCATCCTGGCGCTCGCCGTCCGGCCGCTGTCGCGGAACCTCGATGAGGCGGAGGCAGCGGAGCGGCGACAGAAGCGTTCGATCATGAACCTGCGCCCGCGGCGTCGGGACCAGCTCTGAAGCTATCACGTCTCCCCGCCACTGTGGCCGATCCGCACTCGCCAGCGCCGTGTGACACGGGCACTCCCGGTTGTATCATCGGGAGGAAGTCATGGGCGTCCTGTTCGCAGTGCTGGGTTTGGTGACCTTCGTGGCAGGTCTTGCCTTCACCAGCACAATTCGCAGCGATATTCAAATACAAATCGTGGTCACGCTGCTCGTCGGCGGTATCATCATGAGCGGCATCGGTATAGCTCTATCACGGCTTAAGAAGATCGCCCGAGCCGTGATCCCGGAGGCGCCGCCCGCCCCAAAGCGTGACCCCTACGCCTGAGCGGGCTCGCTGTCCCCCAACTCGGCGGTGATCCGGGTGTAGATCCCCTCCGGAGTGACCACGGTCACCTGGCAGAAGCCACCCACCCCGCTCCCGGGCAGAGCCTGCTGCGCGGCGATGATCCTGTTGCCGTCAACGAGGGCTTCGAAGGGCTCGCGGCGATCGAACAGGCGCATCGCGGCGAGTTTGCCCTTCAGCGTGCCGTCGTCGGGCATCAGCAGCCCGTCGAGCGAGGCTGCCTTGAACGGCGCCAAGCCGTAGCGCTCATGATCGGTCACCAGCCAGCACTCCGGGCCGGGGCGCGTTTCCGGCCAGCCGGTCAGAACCACGTCATGTCCCGAGAGGAGCGGCAGGGCCTTCGACACACCGGCCGCGGCGTCGGCCAGATCCTGCCCCAGGTTCGCGGCTGCATCCTCGAACGAGGTCCGCCGGCCGGTGATGATGCCGTACATCGTGGTCAGCATCAGCCAGTCGCCGCGCACCGCCAGCGCCGCGTTGAGGTGCGGGAGCGGCAGCACCTTCGGCGCCGAATGCACCACCTGCCCGCCGTAGCGGCGCTCGCCGTCCGTGACGACGAAAGCGGCGGTGGGGCGCAGGATGACGTTGACGGCAGTCATGGGGAGCGTCCGGAGCGAGGGCGATAGCGGCGGAGAGAGTGCAGGACGAGGCGATGCCGTAACCGACGACGCTGCCGACCGTCAGGCCGGGGATGATGACAGTACTGGTGATCTCCGCACCTAGGACCGCGGTCGCGACGGCCGTTCCGATTTCGACAGGCATCAGGCAAGACTCCAACTTATAATGGCGGGGAAGCGGACAACAGCCACGCCTTGAAGCGATTTTATTGCCCAGCCGTATTCGGTGAGAACCGCGCAGGTGGGCCCGATGCACGGATGCGCGATGATCCCGACATCCCCCGGCACCGGCTCGCAGGTGGTGGCAAAACCCGCCGCCGCCATCTGCCGGCGGGCGACGGCCTCCATGCCGCCCAGGCGTCGGGCGAGGCGTAGAGCGCCGCGCTCTGTGGCGTAGCGCCCGCGCAGAGCTGCGGCCGGGTCGATGCCAGTCCGGGCCCGCACCCAGCCCGCCATGAACAGCGAGCAATCGAGCGAGCCCCAGGCGAAGGGCTGACCGGCCGCCTCGCGCAGGTAGCGCACGAGGGTGGGGCTCATTTCCTGATCGGGGTTCGACATGCCACCTCTCTCGCGAGGAGCACGCCCGGCGGCCGGTGTGCTTGTTTCTGCCGGGGATATTTTGCCGGCCGCGCCCTCCTCAGGACACAAGGGCCGCCGGCTCTCGCTGTTGTTCCGGACACCTGCGAGTGGTCCGCGGGGCCGACCATCAGCGCCGACCCACACCCCGCCCGAACAGGGCGCCGACGATCTCCCGCGCGGCCTGCAATTCCTCGGGGTCGTCGATGATCGCCTGGACCCGGCGGTACTGAAGTTCGTCCTCAACGGCCCGCCGGAAGCCGGCGGCATCGGCCGCGATAACAGCCTCGTCGTCGCCGAAGGTGCGCACCTCGGCGGCATGGTGAGCGGCGGCCTCCCGGACGATGCGGTCACTCTCGACCGGCGCGAGGGGGAAGGCGGCATCCGCCACGGTGCGGACCGCGCCGCGCCGGGCGGCGCCGGGGAACAGGTGGATCTCTCGCATGGCCTCACCTCATCCTGAGCCGCTGAGCGTGGCGGCGCCGGCGCATCTCCATGCTCGTCGCATCCATCCCGCCGGCCGGTGCGGGCGCCGCGACGGGACCACCGCCACCGCCGAAGCGGCGCAGGGTCTCCTGCATCGTGGCGACACGGTCGACCATGCCGAGCCGGGCCGCCTCTCGAGCGCCCATCGTGCGTCCCTTGCCGTACTCCGCCCGGACCCGGGCCGGGGTGACACCGCGCCCGCGGGCCACCGCGCGCACGAAGTCCCCATAGACCTCGTTGACCCGCTTCTGCATGTAGGCGCGGGCCTCCTCGCCCAGAGGCTCCAGCGGGTTGCCCTCGACCTTGAACTCGCCGGCCGAGACAAGGGTCTTCCGGATGCCGGCCTTCTCCATCATGGCGGACATGTCGCTGTGCGAGCCGTAGACGCCGATCGACCCGACCTCGCCGCCGGGGGTGGCAACGATCTCGCTGGCCGAGCTGATGATCCAGTACGCGGCGGAGGCGGCGAGGCTGTTGACCTGCGCCACGATGGGTTTCCGGCCCCGGGCAGCGAAGATCTCGTCGGCCAATTCTTGAGTGCCGAAGCATCCACCGCCCGGGCTGTCGACGTCGAAGACGATCGCCTTCACGTTGGGGTCCGCCATGGCGCGGCGGAACGCGGCGCCGACCCGATCCGTGGATGTGCCGCCCGGGCCGCTGATGTCGGCCAGCATGTTCATGCGCTGCGAGATGATGCCAACGATCGGGATCACCGCGACCACGCCCGAGGACGCGGCCGGCTCGCCGGTGCGGCCCGGACCGATGCGGGCCTGGATCTCCTCCCGGGAGAACCGTGCACCGTCGGCGCGCAGCGCCAGGAAAGCTTGGATCTCCGCCAGCTTCTCCGGCATCAGCGCCCAGGGCTGCGAGGCCGCGGCGGCGAGGATGTGGTCGATTCCCGTGCTCATGCCTCGCCCACCTTCACCAGCGTGCGATTGTCGGGCAGCGCCTCGACCAGGGCGACCAGTCGCTCACGAACCTTGGACTGATCTGGCTCGGCCTTCATCGCCTCGGCCTCGTTGCGGGCCGCGAGGATCGCGATGCGTCGAGCGAGGGCACGTTCGAGAAGATCTCGTACACCGGCGCGTAGCCCCGGCCCTGTACGTAGCCGGCCAACCGGCGATCTTCCTGGATGGGCGTCGCCAGGTTCTCGCGAAACAGCTCCATCAGGTCGGACACGAACTCTGCAATGATCGGCTCGGCGGCAGTCTCGATGCGCCGGACCTGGCGTTGCAGGCCGTAGGCGAAGTCATGCGCCCGGCGGGTGTGCTCGCCCTGCGCCGCTGCATAGGCGCGCATCGCGTCTTGGTAGCCCGGGGTCAGGCGCTCGAGGTGGCGCCGGGCCCGCTCCTCCGCGGCGGCCAGCGCCGGAAGCTCGGCGTCACGCTCCGCCTCGATGCGGGCGATCTCGGCACCGGCCTCGCTGCGCTGCTTGGCGCGGCGCTCGGCGGCGGCCTCGGGCGTCTCTTCGACCTCACGCGCACCGCCCAGACCGAGCAGGCGCGAGATGAGGCCGCGGGCGGCAGGATGGGGGCTGGCGGTGTCGCTGTGGTGCTGCATGTCGACATGCTGCCGGGCAGCCGTGCGCATCTCCACCCGGGGTGTGCGCTCAGCAACGGCCGGAGCGTGAGCCGACGAGGATGCGCTGGATGTGGCTGGTGCTCGGCACCTCGTCGCAGGCTCGCAGGGCGTCGAACAGCATCTCGCGTGCGGTCCCGATGTACCGTGCCGGGGGCGAGGTCTCTACCCGGTCGAGGCGCCATGCCGACGCCGCGTAGGTGAGGAGCGCGGAGCGGATCGCGGCGGCCTGACGGGCTGGTGGCTCCCCAGCGTGGAAGGCGGCGGCGAGGGCTCTCAGCGCCGCGTCCCGGGCGTCCAGGGCCTCGGCACGCCACCAGGAACCGTGACCCGGGACACGGGCGACGCCGAAGGTGCCGTCCAGGGTCGCACCGGCAGGGGCGCCCTCGAGGTACGCCCGCAGCCGGCTCGCCAGCACCGCCCTGTCGGCCTCGCTCTCGCGGCCGGCAGCGATGCGGCGGAGCAGGGCGAGGTCAGCCCGCGGGTTCATAGCTCGCGACCTCCGCCCGCATCGCCTCGTGGTAACTGGTCTCCGCGTCTCGCCGCCATGCAGCGGCTTCCTCCCGCGACATGCCGGCTGCCATCCGCCCCATGGCCGCGGCGCTGATGGCGCGGTGAGCCCGGGTTACGATCCGTGCGAGGCGCGCCTCCTTCGCCTCTACCGTGTCGAGCTTCAGCGCAGTTGCCTTGATCTCGGCAATGGCATGGCCGGCGATGTCACGGCCGAAGTGGTAGGCGTCACCCGCGGTATCCATCAGCGCCGCGCCGCCTTCGCGCGCTCGACCTCCGCGGCACTGGCCGGGTCGCGCCGCGGCAACTCTCGGCCTCCGGGCTCCAGCGAGTGCTGCAGGACGGTCCCGTAGTGCCGCGGGTCGATCCAGTGCAGGCTGCCGAGGCCTGCGGCCATGGCGCGGACCTCGACGATGTTGACCGCCGGCCGTAGCTCTCGGCTCTCCGCCGCCAGCTGCCACAGCGCCTCGATGCGGGCCTTCGCGAACAGGCGCGCCTCCGGCGGGTGCGTCGGGTCACCCAGGTACCGGGCGAGCGCAGCCGGGTCGGACAAGCCGAAGACGCGATCGATCGCAGGCTTCACCATCGCCTCGATTCGGTCGCGCGGCTGGAAGGCGTGGATGCCGACGCCGCGGTACGTCTCCACGATCGGGATGCGGTCGTCCGTCAATTCGGCCTCCCGTGCGCCATCAGCGCCAGGGCACGGCGGGTGAGCTCGTCGCCCGGGCCGTCCTCGGCCTCGTCGTCGACCAGCGTGGGCGACGGGAGGGCTGGCGCTCCGGCGCCGGTGGCGATCAGCAGCTTGAGGGCCTGGACCCGGGCCGTGGCGGGTGCCTTCTCGTCGATCGCGATGCCCGCCAGGATGCGGCGGGGCTCGACGAGGGTCGGGTCAACGCCGAGGGCGAGGACGCGACGGCGCTCGACTTCCTCCCGGCTCGGCCGGCCGCCGCGCGACCTGTCAGGCGGAGATGTGTCGGGTTTCGGCAGGGTTTTCTTCGGTGCCTTCATCGTCCTGTTCCTGTCCAATCCTCCTCGGTGCACGGCGCTGCGACCGCGATCACCAGACCTCGTCTCGGAAATTTTCAACGGCGCGCGCGGGTGTGGTGCGAATGGAAGCACAACCGCTCTTCAGCCGACAGCTCTGCAGACTTTCGACCCCCCCCGGGGGGCCTGATCACGCATCGGGCACTCGCATCGGCTCATCGCTCCTCCTCCGGCTCAGGCGTAGCCGCCAGTTCCTCGTTGAGCCGGTAGATCACCTCCTGCATCCGCAGCACCTCGTCGGAGGCTCGCTCGGCGTGATGGGCCTGCAGGCGGTACCGGTTGCTCGCCTCTCGGCACGCGGCCACCACCTCGGCGATCTCGGGCATGAACGTGGCCTCCCTGCGCACCCGCTGGCAGCCGGCGACCACGGCCGCGGGCGGGAAGCCCATGTCGGTCAGGTCGTAGGTCAGTGCCTCGATGTAGGCCTGAGGGTTCGGCGGCAGGCGGGTGCGGGCGTCGAGCATCAGCGCGATCGCGGTCTGCACCACGGCCCGGTCAGGCGGGGCCTGTATGGCCCCCGAGAGGGCTTCCGCGGCCATGGCGAGTTCGTGGGGCGCAGGGAAGCGAGCGACCGCGTCCCGGAGCACCTTCAGCGCGTACCGCTTGGCCTCGTAGACCTGGCGGGGCGAATCGCTGGGCCGGGTCGCCGGGATGGCCGGGAAGCGGATGTGCTCGGCCCGGTCGCCAACCCGAGCCGACCAGCCCTCGGCCTCGAGGTAGGGCGCCAGGCTCGGCAGCTTGCCGCGGGGCCGGGTGCGGGCGGGCAGGTTGTCACTCATCGTCGGCGATCCTCTCGGCGACGTAGGCGAGCGCGCTGAACCCGCCGCTGCGGCCGGCGCCGTTCAGGCCGCCGGGGCGGACAGGCGCGGGCTCGTCGGCCCAGCAGCCGCCGTTGAGCCAGGTGGTCGGCATCTTCGTGAACTGCGGGTCTTGGCCGCCCCGGGCCTCGGCGTAGCGCTCGGCGCCGGCCTGGAGCTCGTCGGCCGTGGCGGTGCCCTTCCCGACGATTCGATCATAGGCCTTCCGGGCGGCGATCTTCCCCTCCCGCCGCGGGTAGGTCGACCACCACCGATCGAAGGCGGAGTTGGACGAGAGAGATTCACGTGTTCCTTTCACGTGTTCTCTTTTCATGTGTTTGGGTGCACCGCCGTGCACTCCGGGGGGTGCACCGTCATGCACTCCGGGGGTGCACGCTGGTGCACCGGGGGGAGTGCACGGCGGTGCACCGGGGGGAGTGCACGGCGGTGCACCCGGGGGGAGTGCATCATCGTGCACCGGGGGGTGCTCCCGAACCCGTTCGAAGTTGAGCCGGAAGCCGTTCGTCACGAACCCCTTCGCGGCCGCCGAGTCGCCACCCTTCACGCGAGCGACGGCCAGCCATCCGGCGGCCTCGAGTTCCTGGACGGCGTAGATCACCGCGCGCCGCTTGAGGCCGATACCGTCGGCGATCGTGGAATATGCGGGGCTGCACTGCCCCGTCCGTCTGGCCGTTGTAGTGGCCCAGCAGGCGCGCCCCGACGAGCCGTGCAGTCGCGGACAGGCGGCTGTCCGACACCATCGCCTGCAGCAGCTGCCATCTCTGGAGGAGCGAGGCGCGCGCCACTGCTCACCTCCCTGCCGGCACGATGACGTCGAGCAGGTGCAGCTCGAACGCGATGCGCATCGCCCGGTGCGCCTCCTCGACAGTGCAGCCCGGCCAGGTGCTCAGCGCCCAGGCGATCGTCTCCTCGGGGCCGGAGGTCTTGGGGCCGTGCTCGAGGACGACCTGCGCGATGATCGGGGCGAGGTCGGCCCTCGCCTGCACCGGGCGGGATCGGGCCCTCATTGCACGCTCCCGACATCGGCCGAGGCCATCGCGTTCGCAATCGCGTGCATACGGCCCAAGAACGCTTGGCCGGCCGCGGTGCGAACCACCCGCTCCAGATGATCTGAGTAGATTCCAGATGCAACGCAGAGTTCTTGCGTAGCATCACCGAGGCGGTCGGCCAGGGCTTTAAGTCTCTCCTCGATCAGGCTTTCCGCCTGCTCCGGGTTGGCCGCGTAGCAGGGTAGACAGAGGTTCGCGCAGAAATCAGCGTCAGCTATTGCCAACTCCCGACTGAACTCAAGAAGGATCTCGACCGGCTGACAGGCAGCATCCTGGAGCTTCGCCAAAATGCGGTCCTGGAGTTCGAGAAGGCGTTGCTCGTTCATCGCGAGGCCTCCGAGGTCGAGCGCACCACCGCGCCGAGGCGCGTCACTGCCCACTCGTCGAGGAGGTCGACGGGGTAGAGCGGGACGCGCCCGGCCTTCTGGAAGGGCGGCCCGCCGCCGACGCAGGCGAGCTTCGCGAGCGTCGCCGGCGCCGGCTCAATCCCATGCTCATCGAGCAGGTACTGGCTAGCCTCCCAACGGCGAAGGCGAGGCTTGCTGGGGCCAGGACGCGGGCAAAGCTCCGCCGTTCCCCCCGAAGGGGATTTCTGAACTTGTGTCATTGTTCAGTCCCTATGAAGAGGAGCCGTGATCCGGCTCAGTGCTTTACGGACTTACGTCTTGTTCTGCGCGCGCCACATCAAGCGCTTCGAGTTGGGCGAGCGTGCCGTTCACAATCTCGCCGATGGGGAAGACCACCGCAGGCTCGGCATGGATGCCGTGCCGTGCATATAGCTCCCTATCTTCGGTGCTCAGTGGCTGGCGAAGCGCGTCGGAAGAATACCGAGCTGCCCCAGTCAACATCTCCGCCATTCTCGATTTTGTAAGCCGCCAGTAGACGGCAGCCGAGATCGGCTCCGAGAAAGGATCGCACTTGCGGCCGCCCAGCCTCTGTAGGGGGTTCCTTGCCGAAACCTCGATGACAGAGTTCCGCACCGCCTCATGACCGGTAAGGAACAGATACTCGTCCCATCCGAAACCTTCCTGCTCAACGAGAACAGCAGCCGCAGCTTCTGCGATCTCCTTTGAAACAGACAGGTCTATCGACAGATCGGACAGCCGCCGCATAATGGCCAGCTTTACGACATCATTTTCTGAATAGAGCCTCTTCCGACCCGTCCCGGGGTTCTGCTCCGCGAGTTCTATCGCTCGACGGTTGATCCACGTCTGGAGCACCGTTGGCTTGAGGCCGGTGATGCGCAGGACGTCCGGTTGCGTGTAACGGGGGGCGAGCGGATCTACGTTCATGACACATGAAATAGCAGCGCCATCTCACGTCGACAAGATGGCACTGCCATTTTCCACATGCGAAGATCCCTTTCGGCGTCGGGCGGAGGGATTGCTATCGGCGCGCTCACCTCTCGCCCGGCAGCCTGTCGTCGCACGCGATTGGGGTCGCGCCGTCCGCGGACGCGGGCCCTCCCCTATCGGCGTCGAGCAGCACCAGGATCTGATCCACAACGTCGAGGGCGAGCCCGGCCAAGCGTTCGAACTGCTCGCGCGGGATCCGCTCGGCGGGGACGGGGCGGCCGGCAGGGAAGCGGATGATGTTGCTCATGCGCAGGCTTCCTTGCCGGCGAGGTCCCAGATCAGCGATCGGATCAGCAAGTCGCCGGTGTCGAGTTTGTCCTTGCGATGGGCGTTGCACGGCCATTCGTTCTTGAGGACGCGCGCCTTGCCCACCAAGCCCTCGCGCGTCGTGGCCGGCGACCAGGCGCTTGCCGAGGAGCGGCTTGATGTGGCGCTCGATCCGGCCGCGATCGACGTAGAGGGTCGAGTCCTTCTTGGCTTGGCCGCCCTTGCCCATGATGAGCCCGGCTTCGGCCGCGGTCACGTAGGCGGTGCAGAGGTCGGCGACGGTCATCGCCGCCCGGCGGGTGACGCGCTCCTCGGCCGGGTCCTCACCTCGCGCGACCTGGCCGAGCAGCGCCTTCGCCTCCCGGCGCGCCTCGTCGGCGGTGAGAGCGCCGTGGAGGCCGATCGTGACGCGCCGGCTACGCCCGCCCGCCCGGTACTGGATCAGGTAGCTGCGCCGGCCGGAGGCGAAGATCCGGACGCCGAAGCCCGGCAGCTCGTCGCACCAGAGGAAGTAGTCCCGACCGTTCGGCTCGGCCGCCTCGACGGCTCGTTTCGTGATCTTCGCCACCACCAACCCTCGCGCCTGCGGAAGCACCGCGGAAGCACGGGCTGGAAAAATGGCCCCCTCCGCGGGAATGAAGGGAAAAGCGGATCGGAGCGTTTTCGCAAGGCGGTCGAGGGATTTAGCGATGACGAGAAAAGAAGCGCCAACACGCGAAAGGACCGATCCACAGCCCTCCGAAGGCAAAGGTCACACGTTCGAATCGTGTCGGGTGCGCCAACATTCTGCCGGGCTACAGGTAAGGTTCGAACCCGGGCGCATTGCAGGCGCCTGATCTTCCTCCGTTCCCGCGGACACAGGGGTTAGCCTGCGTTCCGCTCGGCCTGCTCGGGCGTGATGTAGCCGAGAGCCGAGTGGAGGCGCTGTCGATTGTAGTATCCCTCGATGTAAGCGAACAGGTCGCGCCTGGCCTCATCCCGGGTCGCCCATCGTCGCTTGTGGACATGTTCGACCTTGAGGGTGTGGAAGAAGCTCTCTATCGGAGCATTGTCGTAGCAGCAGCCGGCGCGGCTCATGGAGGGTTATCGCCTGGATATCGGCGAGTTGCCTGCGGTAAGCCTCCGCTGCGTACTGGCTGCCGCGATCCGAGTGACAGATGAGCCCGGCAGAAGGCCGCTGCCGTTGGGTGGCCATCATCAGAGCGGCCGACGTCAGTTCAGTCCGCATGTGGTCGCGCATCGACCAGCCGACGATCTCGCGGATGGCGAGATCGAGGACGGCGGCCAGGTAGAGCTACCCTTCTGCCGTGGGCAGGTAGGTGATGTCTGCCAGCCAGACCTGGTTGGGTAACTCGACCGAGAACTGCTGCTTGAGGAGGTTGGAAGCAATCGGCAGGTCGTGTCGGCTGTCGGTCGTGCAGGGCCGGAACCGCCGCCCCGCCAGGGCCCGGATGCCATGACGGCGCATCAGGCGCTCCACCCGCCCGCGGCTGGCTGTGCGGCCCTCTGCGCGCAGGGCGGCATGTACCCGAGGCGAACCATATCGCCTCTGATGTCGGGTGTGGATCCGCGGCACATCCTTAAGGAGCTGCCGGTTGGAGGCTGATCGGGCGCTCTCAGAACGTGATCGCCAGCCGTAGTAGCCGCTGGGGGACACTCCGAGCACGCGGCACATGAGACGCACCGGCCAGGTGCGGGCATGCTGCTCGATGAAGGCGACTGTCATTTGGACATCTCCGCGAAGATGCCGATCGCTTTTTTTAGCACGTCGCGCTCCATGCGCGTCCGGTCGAGTTCGCGGCGCAGGCGGACGATCTCGGCGGCCTGGTCGGACGGCGAGGCAGCCGGGCTCGTAGGAGTGGAGCCCGGCAAGCCTGCGGGTCGCTGTTACGGGGAGTCCTCCATCAGCACAGTTCGCCATTGGCGCAGCATGGAGGGCTGGATCCCGAGTTCCGCGGCAATTTGCATCTGAGACCGGCCGCTGCTCTCGAGCAGGGCGACCGCCTCGCGTTTGAACTCAGGGGTGAACTCGCGTCGTGTCTTTGCCATCAAACACCTTCCCCGCCCGCAACGAGCGTATCAGAGGTGTCCGCGAAACCGAGGGAGGATCACCCGAGCGCTTCCACGCCGAGAAGCACGCCCTGGTCGGCAACCTGCGCCGCGCTGCTCGCCCGGGCCCAGGCCACCCTCGCGGCGGCCGCTCCGCCCGCGGCACGCGGAAACATCCGCGTCGGCCGGGTGCGGATAGGCAGGCGCGTGGTGCCGGTCGAGGCCCGCCGCCGGCGGGTTCGAGGCCTGCACTAACGCATAATCAGGAGTATCGGTTTGTGGCTTTGCGCCACAATCCTGATATCCGACAGAACTCAATCAGGTCAGAGGTTTGATGGCGTCGGCCGGCTGCGTGCGCGCACCAAGGCCGCCGCCGCGGCGCAGGCCGGGACCAGCATACGGGCGGTGGCCTATGCCCGGGTCTCGACCGAGGAGCAGGCGACCAGCGGCTACGGCCTCAAGGGGCAGGACAAGGCGATCCGCGCCTTCGCCCTGTCGCAGGGCTACGAACTGGTCGCGGTCATCGCCGATCCGGGCGTCTCGGGTGCCACGCCGCCCTCCGAACGGCCGGGCTTCGGCGAGGTTCTGGCGCTCGCCGAGGCGCGGGCCTTCGCGGTGCTGCTGGTCTACCGCTTCGATCGGCTCGCCCGCGAGATCCGCTACGCGGTCACCATCGTATCCGAGCTGGCCGATCCCTTGGACCGGGCGGATGTCATTGCCTGTCTGCGATCGCCATCGGCGTCCGGCGCGACGCGTTGACCGCCGCGGACCCGGTTTCGCTCGGCCGTCCGTGTGGGAATGGCCCATCGGCCGGGTCGGCGATGCGGACCCTGTCGCGGTGGATGATGACGATCACCCGGACGAGCCGACACGCGAGCGGATGTCTCGGCCGATCGATGTCGAGGCTGCCTCAGCGCGGCGGGCGGTCGAGGCCGAGATGGTGGCGCAGCATCGGGCCGCGATAATCACGGCGAAACAGACCACGCTCCTGCAGCAGCGGTACCACGAGGTCGACGAAGTCGGTGAAGCCGTCATGGAAGTAGGGCGGCATCACGTTGAAGCCGTCGGCGGCGCCGGTCTCGAACCAGTGCTGGAGCGTGTCGGCGACGGTCTCGGCCGAGCCGCACAGCACCCAGTGGCCGCGGGCCGCGGCGGTGAGGTTGTAGAGATCGCGCAGGGTCATGCCGTCGCGGCGGGCCTTCGACAGCATCACCCGGGCGAAGCTGTGGTAGCTGTCCGGCAGGGCGACGTCCGGAACCGGCCCGTCGAGGTCGTAAGCCGACATATCCTGCCCGAGCCGGTCGGAGAGCAGCGCGAGGGCGTTCTCGTTGCCGACGAAGCCCTGGAGCTGGGCGAGCTTGTCGAACGCCTCCCGCTCGGTGCGGCCGACCACCGGCATGACGCCGGGCAGAACGCTCACCTCCTCCGGGCGCCGGCCATGGGCCGGCAGCCGAGCCTTCAGGCTCGCGTAGGCGGCGCGGGCCTCGTCGAGGTCCTGCACCACGGAGAAGACCACGTCGGCGGTGCGGGCGGCGAGGTCCTGGCCGGCCTCCGAGCCGCCGGCCTGCAGCACCACCGGCCTCCCCTGCGGGCTGCGGCCGATGTTGAGCGGGCCCTTGACCTTGAAGAACGGGCCCTCGTGGCCGAGGGCGCGGAGCTTGCCCGGATCGATGTAGAGACCGCTGTCCCGGTCGGCGACGATCGCGTCGTCGGCCCAGCCGTCCCACAGGCCGGCCACGACGTCGAGGAACTCGCCGGCCCGCTCGTACCGCCGCGCGTGGTCCGGGTGGACCGTGCCGAAATTGGCCGCGGTCGCCGGGCTCGCGGTGGTGACAGCGTTCCAGGCGGCGCGCCCGCCGCTGATGTGGTCGAGGGAGGCGAAGGCGCGGGCGACCGTGAACGGATCGCTGTAGGTGGTCGAAACCGTGGCGCCGAGGCCGATATGGCGGGTCAGCGGCGCCAAAGCCGCGAGCAGCGTCAGGGGCTCGAGGCGCAGGGTGTAGGACGGGTGCGCGGCCGGATCGGCGTAGAGGTTGTCGCCGATGAAGATCAGGTCGAAGCAGCCGCGCTCGGCGGTGCGGGCGATCTCGGCGATCGCCGAGAAGTCCTGGAAGCTGTCGACGGCGCCGGGCATGCGCCAGCCGGCGACGTGGCTGCCGGTGCCGAGGAGGAACAGGCCGAGATGCATCTGCCGGGTCATGTCGCCTTCCAGAACAGGAGCCGGCGCTCGGCGAGCCCGACGAGGCCGAAGAACAGGAGGCTCGCCGCCGAGGCGACGACGATCGCCGACCAGACCTGCACGAAGTCGATCTGCAGCACCGCCTGGTAGATCACCCAGCCGAGGCCCCCATAGGCGCCCAGCATCTCGGTGACGATCGCCACGATGATGCTGCGCACCGTCGAGACACGAAGCCCTGCGAGGATCAGCGGCAAAGCCGTCGGCAGCCGCAGGCGCCACAGGAGGGCGAGGCGCCCGGCGCCGAAGCTGCGCATCAGGTCGATGCTGCGGCGGTCGACCCGGTCGAGGCCGGCGAGCGTCGAGAGGAACAGGGTGAAGCTGACGGCGAGCGCCACCATCACCACCTTCGAGGCGATGCCGATGCCGAACCAGAGCAGGATCAGGGGCGAGTAGGCCACCACCGGCACGGAATTGACCGCCGTCACTGCGGTCACGACGAAGCCTCGCGCCCGCGGCAGGAGCGTCAGCGCCACCGCGAGCCCGATGCCGACGAGCGCTCCGAGCGCGTAGCCGAGGAACGCCTCGGCCAGGGTGTAGGAGGCGGCCTCGGCGAGCATCGCGCGCTTGGCCCAGACGCCGAGGAGCACGTCGCTCATCGCCGGCAGCACGTAGGCCGGCAGGGCGAAGCCGCGGGCGATCCCCTCCCACAGCCCGATCAGCAGCAGCGCGCCGAGGATGCCGCGCTGCACGGCGAGAGATTTCCGCACCGTCACTGCTCGGCCCCCCAGAAGACGAGACGGCGCTCGAGGAGCGCGACCGCCGAGTAGAAGCCGGTGCCGAGCAGCGCCGAGACCAGGAGCGCGGCCCAGATCGCCACCACGTTCTCGTTGTACATCGCCTGCAGGAGCAGCACGCCGAGGCCGGTCGTGTCGCCGAACCACTCGCCCACGATGGCGCCGACGAGGCTGAGCGAGGCGGCGAGCCGGAGCGCCACGAAGGTCTGCGGCAGGGCGCTCGGCAGCTGCAGGCGCAGGAGGATCTGGCGCGGCGAGGCGCCGAAGCTGCGCATCAGGGCGATCTGGCGCGGATCGACCGATTCGAGGCCGATGAGCGCGTTCACGGTGACCGGGAAGAAGGTGAGGTAGAAGGCGATGACCGCCTTGGCGATCAGCGTGTTGCCGAACCACAACACCACCAGTGCCCCGAAGGCGATGACGGGGATCGTCTGCGACACGACGAAGAGCGGGAAGACCATCTCGCGCAAGGCACGCAGCCGCAGGAACGCGACGGCGACCGCCACCCCGAAGGCGCCGCCGGCGACGAACCCGATCAGGGTCTCGGCGAGCGTGCGCAGGAAGCCGGCGGCATAGGCGCCCGGGCTCGCCGCGATCGCCGCCAGCACCGAAGAGAGCCGCGGCAGGTAGAATGGCCGGATGCCGAGGAGGAGCACCAGCCCCTCCCAGGCCAGAGCCACGGCGAGGAGCGCGGCGACCCGCCCGGCGACCCGGCGGGCGAAGAGGCCGGCGCGCGGCCCGGCCGCCGGCGTGGAGGCCGCGAGGGCGGGGGCGGCGCTCACAGCTGGCGGTCCGCGGAGGACAGGGCGTCGAGAGAGCGCGAGTCGAAGGCGGCCTTGAGGTCGACGGGCTTTCCGATGACCTTGGCCTGGAGCAGCAGGTCGTGCGCCTTGGCGATCGCCTCCGGGTCGATCGCGAACAGCCCCTTCTCCTTGGCGGCGCCGGTGGTCATCAGGCGCTTGACCTCGGTGAGCATGAACTCCTGGTGCGCCCGGTCGAGCGTCGGGGCGATCGCCATCACGGTGTCGAGGGCGGCCTTGGGGTCGGCGAAGGCGTCGCGCCAGCCCCGGATCGAGGCGCGCAGGAAGCCCTTCACCAGCTCGGGCTTCTCCTTGAGCGTCGACTCGGACACGATCAGGGTGTCGCGCGGGAAGGTGACGCCGTAATCCTCGGCGACGAAGGTGCGCAGGGTCTCCTTACCCATCCGGCTCTGGATGGCGTAGAGTTCGTTGTAATAGGTCGCGGTGGCGACATCGACGGCGCCGTCGACGAAGGGGGTGACGCTGACCTGCTGCGGCTGGATCTTCACCTCGTCGGGCTTGATGCCCTCCTTGGCCAGGATGGCGTTGAGGACGTGGTTGGCCCCGGTGAACCAAGTCGTGACGGTACGGCCCTTGACGTCGTGGAGCGCCTTCACCGGCCCGTCCTTGCGGGTGACGAAGACGAACGGGGTGATCTGGTGCGAGACGCCGATGCAGACCACCGGCAGGCCCTTGTCGCGGGCGGCGAAAACACTGTCGCTGCCGCCCGAGAGGCCGAACGTGTCGGCGCCGGTGGCGACGAGGTTCTCGGCGAGCAGGTTCGGCCCGCCCGGGTTGATCGTCAGGTCGAGCCCTTCCGCCTTGTAGTAGCCCTTCTGGACGGCGACGTAGAACCCGGCGAACTGTGCCTGCGGCAGCCATTTCAGGCGCAACGAGGCCTTCACGGGCTCGGCGGCGGCGGCGGGGCCGGCGAGGGCAGGACCGGCGAGGGTCAGGGCGGCGAGGGCGGCGAGGAGGTGGCGGCGCTTGAGCATCGGGGGCTTTCGCAGTCAGTGGCGGTAGGACGGGTCGGTGCGGTCGAGCCGGCGCATCAGTGCCGGCCATTCGCGCTCGCCGGGGATCAGGATGTCCCCCTGCAGTTCCCAGAACTGGCGGGCGGCGCGCTCGCAGACCTCGTGCGGCGGGATCACCAGGGCGGCGCCGGCGGCGGCCGCCGCCTGCATGTCGAGCTGGATGCGCGCGGCGCGCTCGAAGTAGTAGAGCAGCATGAACGCCTCGCCGGGCGTGCGGCCGACGGTCAGGATGCCGTGGTTGCGCATCAGCATGACCTTGTGGGGGCCGAGATCGCGCACGAGGCGCGCCTGCTCGTCGAGGTCGATCGCCACGCCCTCGTAATCGTGAAAAGCCTGCCGGTCGTAGAACCGCATCGCGAACTGGCTCAGCGGCAGGAGGCCCTTCTCCTGGCCCGAGACCGCGACGCTGGCATCCGAGTGGGTGTGCAGCACGCAGGCCGCGTCGTGGCCGGTCTTGTGGATCGCCGCGTGGATCACGAAGGCGGCGAGGTTCACGGTATGCGTCGTGTCGTCGAGGATGTTGCCCTCGATGTCGATCTTGACGAGGCTGGAGGCGGTGATCTCGTCGAAGAGCAGGCCGTAGGGATTGATCAGGAACTCGTTCTCGCGCCCCGGGACCCGGGCCGAGATGTGGTTGTAGATCAGGTCGTCCATGCCGAGCTGCGCCACCATGCGGTAGCAGGCGGCCAGCGCCACGCGGGCCTGCCATTCGGCGGGATCGCAGCGGCGCGCCGTCTCGATCGGGGCAGCACTCATCGGATCTTCTCCTCGGCGATCTGGAACGACTTCAGGCTCTCCTCCTCGATCGCCTCGAGGAGGGTGCGCTTGAGCCGGATGAATTCGGGGGCGGTGACGAGGTCGGGCCGGCGCGGCCGCGGCAGGTCGATGCGCTGCTCGAGCTTCACCGCGCCCGGGCGGGCGGTCATCACCAGCACCCGGTCGCCGAGGAAGATCGCCTCGTCGACGTCGTGGGTGATGAACAGGATCGTGCGCCGGTGGCGCTGCCAGACGTCGAGGAGCCAACGCTGCATCAGCGTGCGGGTGAGCGCGTCTAGCGCCCCGAACGGCTCGTCGAGCAGCATCAGGTCGCGCTCGAACAGGAAGGTGCGCATCAGGGCCACCCGCTGGCGCATGCCGCCGGAAAGCTGGTGCGGGTACTGCGCCTCGAAGCCGGCAAGGCCGAACTCGGGCAGCATCCGCAGCGCCTCGGCCCGGGCCTCCTTTCGCGGCCGGCCCTCGATCTCGAGGGCCAGGATCGCGTTGTCGATCACCGTGCGCCAGGGGAGCAGCAGGTCGCGCTGGGGCATGAACGAGACCCGGCCGAGCAGGTCGGCGGCGTGGCAGCTGCGGCCCTCGAAGCGCAGGGCCCCGCCGGGATCGGGTTCTTCCAGCCCGGCCACGATGTTGAACAGGGTGCTCTTGCCGCAGCCGCTCGGGCCGACGACGGTGACGAACTCGCCGCGCCCGACCCGGGCCGACAGGCCCGACAGGGCCTTGACCGGCCCGAAGGTCTTGTCGACGCCCTTGAGCTCGATCAGCGGCTCCGGCGCCGGGGCGGGAGCGTCGTCCTGGTGTCGCAGCATGGCCCGCAAGAGACGTCCTTTCGGGTTCTTGTATAACGAGGGCCGCCTCTGGCATGCCTGAGAGCTGGCGGCGATGCACGGACCGTTGCAACGGATGTGCCAGCATGCCTCGGACAGGGGCGCGAGTTGCGGCATCGCCCTTGCCACATCGGCCCCGGAGAACGGCCGAGCGGTGACGACGAAGAGCGAGGCAGGCGCGATGGTGAGTTATACGTATACAAAAATGAGCCCCACAGATGCATAAGGCGGCAGCGAGCGCACAAAACGACGTCATCCGGCTGGAGGAGAAGCGCCCGGCCGCCCTCCCTCCCCCCGGAGTGACCCTGGCGGAGGGGCTGCGCCAGCAGCTCGAGGCGGCGATCGCCGCCGGCCATCTCGAACCGGGCAGCCGCCTCGACGAGCAGGAGATCGCCCTGCGCTACGGCGTGTCGCGAACGCCTGTGCGCGAGGCGTTCCGGCTGCTGGCGGCGAGCCAGCTCGTCGAGCTGCGCGGCCGTCAGGGCGCGGTGGTGCGCACCATCGGCCCCCACGCCCTGATCGAGATGTTCCAGGTGATGGCGGAGCTCGAGGGCCTGTGCGCGCGTCTCGCCGCGCGGCGCGTCCCGCCGACTTGGCGGGGGACGATCGAGCCGATCCATCAGCGGCTTATCGGTCTCGTCGACGGGCGCGACGCCGACGCCTTCTACGACGTGAACCAGGAATTCCACGAGGCGATCTACGAGGCCGCCCGCAACGGCTTCCTGGCCGACCAGACCCGGCGCCTGCGCAACCAGGTCGCCGCCTATCGCCGCCGCGTCACGCGGATGCCGAACCGGATGAGCGACACCATCCGCGAGCACGAGGCGATCATGCAGGCGATCCTCGCCCACGACCCGGAAGGTGCCCACCGGGCGATGCGCGACCACGTCGCCCTGCTCGGCGACAACCTGCTCGACTTCCTGGCGGCGTTCGAGTGAGCGCCGGCTTGGTATGCAAATTGCTGCACTGTGCATACCTGCCGACCGCCAGGAGTGTCCCGTGCAGCTCGACCTCACCGACAAGACCGCCCTGATCACCGGCGCCTCGAAGGGCATCGGCCTCGCCGTCGCCCGGACCTTCGCCGCCGAGGGCTGCCACCTCCACCTCGCCGCCCGCAACGGCGCGGCGATGGAGGAAGCCAAGCGCGCGCTGGAGGCCGAGTACGGCGTCCGTGTCACCGTCCATGCCCTCGACCTGTCGAGCACCGCCGCGATGGAGGAACTCGCCGCCGCTGCCGGCGACATCGACATCCTGATCAACAATGCCGGCGACATCCCGGCCGGCTCGCTCGAGATCCTGGAGGATGCCGACTGGCGCCGGGGCTTCGACCTCAAGGTGTTCGGCTACATCACCCTGTCTCGCCTGTACTATCCGCGCCTGAAGGGCCGCGGCGGCGTGATCGTCAACGTCATCGGCAATTCCGGCGAGAACTGGGACGCGAGCTACATCGCGGGCTCGACCGGCAACGCCGCGCTGATGTCCTTCACCAAGGCGCTCGGCGGCCGCAGCCTCGATCACGGCGTGCGGGTGGTCGCGGTCAATCCCGGCCCCGTCGCCACCGACCGCATGCTCAAGATCATGAAGCGCAAGGCGATCGACATGCTGGGCGACGAGGCGCGCTGGCAGGAATTGTTCGACAAGTACCCGGGCAAGCGCCCCGCCACCTCGGAGGAGGTCGCCGACCTCTGCGCCTTCCTGGCCTCGCCCAGGGCCGGCTACATCACCGGCACGGTCGTCACCATCGACGGCGGCATCGCCTCCCGCGGCTCGGTGATCTGATGGCCTCCCCCGCCCTCACCCGCAACCGCTACTTCGACGCGCTCTCGGCGACGCCGGACCTGATCTGGCTCGGCCAGAACACCAACCACATCGCGCCGCATCCGGCCGTGCGCGCGGCGATGATCCGGGCGGTCGAGGAGGGCGCCTTCAACGCCTACGCGCCACCTCTCGGCTTCGAGAGCTTGCGATCCGCGATCACCGCCGATCTCGGCACGCCGGGCGCCGAGGCGTTGGTGACCGAGGGCGGCGTGAATGCGCTCGCGATGATCTGCCGCGCCCGCTGCCGGCCCGGCACCACCTTCGTCACCACCGACCCGACCTGGAAGTGGCCGTGCCTGTTCGCCGAGCAGGCCGGCGCGACGGTGATCGAGATCCCGATCTACGATCCCGCCTGCCACTACCGGCTCACCCCCGAGGCCCTGCGCGCCCACGTCGACGAGCGCACCGCGATCATCTACCTCGTCGATCCCAACAACCCGCTCGGCATCCGCTACACGAGGGACGAGATCGAGGCCTTCGCGGCGATCGCGCGGGATTGCGGCGCGCTCCTCGTCCACGACTGCACCTATCGCGACTTCGCCGAGGGACACCACCCGGCGCTCCTCGCCGACCCCGAGAATACGGTCGTCTCCTTGAGCTTCTCGAAGTGGCTCGGCCTCGCGGGGCTGCGCATCGGTGCGCTCGTCGCCTCGCCCGCCCTGTTCGAGGAGATGGCCGCGCGCACGACCAGCGTGCTCGGCGCCAGCGTGATCGCGCAGCGCGCCGCCGAGGCCGGCCTCGCGGTCAAGGCCGAATGGATGGCGGAGGTCCGCGGCGTCGACCGGGCCAACAAGGCGATGATCGCGGAAGCCGCGGGTCGGGTCGCGGGGCTGGCGCTGCCGGTCTTCCCCTCGCACGGCAACTTCCTGGTGCTCGAGACCATCGGCGCCGGGATCCGGCCCGAGGCTTTGGTCGAGTGCTACCGCCGCCGCGGGATCATGATCCGTCAGGGCACCTATCACACGGCTCGCTTCGGCGACCGCTTCGTCAAGGTCTCGACCTCGGTGCCGACGCCGTGGGTGGAGCGGTTCTGCGCCCTGCTTCCGAGTCTGGCGGAGGAAGCGCGCACGCTGAACGACCTGCCTCCGCAATTCTGAATTCTCCCTCCCCTGTCCCGGGCGCGTGGAGCGTCAGCGGAATGCGGTCCGGGAGCCAGCAGAGAACTTCGCGAAGCGTCCGTATGCCTGCAACGATGCAGCACACAGAGCCGCTTCGCGGCGAGTCCTTGCGCCGGCTTCCGGATCTCCTTCCACTCCGGTTCAGTCGTCCGGGAAAGAGGACCGACACAGGACGGTCAATCATGAAGATCACGACCAGGGACGGCGTGGCGCTCCACGTCGAGGAAGCCGGGGAAGGTACCCCGATCCTGTTCATCCACGAATTCGGCGGCAACCACGCGAGTTGGGAGCCGCAGCTCCAGTATTTCAGCCGCCGCCACCGCTGCATCACCTACGCGGCGCGGGGCTACCCGCCGTCCGACGTGCCGGAGAGCCTCGACGCCTATTCCCAGGCCATCGCCGCCGACGACGCGGTCGCGGTGCTCGACGGGCTCGGGCTCGACAAGGCGCACATCGTCGGCCTGTCGATGGGCGGGTTCTGCACCGTCCATGTCGGCCTGCGATACCCGGAACGCGCCCTGTCGCTGACGGTCGCGGGGGCCGGCTACGGCTGCGAGAAGGAGTTCGAGGAGTACTTTCGCGGGGTCTCCCTCGAAGTCGCCGACAACTTCGAGCGCAAGGGCGCCCAGGAATTCTCGAAGATCTACGCGCTGGGCGCGAGCCGGGTGCAGTTCCAGAACAAGGATCCCCGCGGCTGGCAGGTCTTCGCCGACCGGCTCGCCACCCACTCGGACAAGGGGGCGGCGATGACCATGCGCGGCGTCCAGGCCCGCCGGCCGTCCTTCTACGACCTCGCGGACGAATTGAAGCGGATGGCGGTGCCGACCCTGGTGGTGGTCGGCGACGAGGACGACCACTGCCTGCAGCCCGGAATCTTCCTGAAGAAGACGATCCCCGCCTGCGGACTCTCGGTGTTCCCGAAGACCGGCCACACCCTGAACCTCGAGGAGCCGGCCGCCTTCAACGCGCTGCTGGCCGAGTTCATCGCCCAGGTCGAGGCCGGGCGCTGGCTGCCCCGCGATCCGCGGGCGCTGCCGGGCCAGATCATGCGGACGAGCTAGGCCATGTCCACCCCCGATCCCGACCGGCTCTGGCACCGGCTGATGGCGCTCGCCGAGATCGGCGCCATTCCGGAAGGCGGCGTCGACCGTCAGGCCCTGACGGAGGGCGAGGCCGAGGCGTGGCGCCGCGTCGTCGGCTGGGGCCGCGAGGCCGGGCTGCAACCCGCGACCGATGCCGCCGCCAACCTCTTTCTCGTCCTGCCCGGCCGCGACCGCGCGGCTCCGCCGGTCCTGCTCGGCAGCCACCTCGACACCCAGCCGACCGGCGGGCGCTTCGACGGGGCAGCCGGGGTGCTCGCCGCCCTCGACGCCGTCGCCGGTCTGGCCGCGAGCGGCCGGGTGCCGGCGCGCGACTGCGTCGTCGTCGCCTGGATGAACGAGGAGGGCAGCCGCTTCGCCCCCGGCATGATGGGGTCGGAGGCGTTCTGCGGCGTGCGCGACCTCGCGGCGATCCGGGCGGTGCGTGACGCCGACGGGATCGCCGCCGGCGACGCCCTCGACCGCTTCCTCGCCGGTTTTCCCGATCTGCCGCGCCGGCCTCTCGGCGGGCCGGTCGGGGCTTACCTCGAGCTCCACATCGAGCAGGGACCCTTGCTCGAGGCGGCGGGCATCGCCATCGGGATCGTCACCGGCATCCAGGGCAAGAAGACCTATTCGGTGCGCCTCTCCGGCGCGGAGGGCCATGCCGGCACCCTGGCGATGGCGGAGCGCCGCGACGCGGTGGCGGCCTTCGCCCGCTGCGCCTCGGCCCTCCACCGCGAGGTCGGCGGCCTCGACCCGGCGATCAAGTTCACCATCGGCCGGGTGCAGGTGGTGCCGAACGCCCCCTCGGTGGTGGCGCGGGAGGTCCGGTTCAGCATCGACCTGCGCCACCCCGACAACGCGGTGCTCGACGCGGCCGGCGCCCGGATCGCGCCCCTGTGCCGGGCCGAGGCCGGTCCGTGCGCCGCCACGGTGACGCCCCTCGTCGACGCGCCCTCGAACGCCTTCGATCCAGGCCTGCGGGATCGGATCGGGCGGGCGGCGGCGGAAATCGGTGTTCCGGCGATGCCGCTCCTCTCGGCCGCCGGCCACGATGCCCGCCACCTCGCCGGCCTGTGCCCGAGCGCGATGATCTTCATCCCCTGCCGGGCCGGAATCAGCCACGCCCCGGCCGAGTGGGCCGAGCCGGCCCACATCGCCGCCGGCGCGGCGGTCCTGGCCCGGGTCCTCGACGACCTCGCCTTCGCCGACACCCTGCCCCTCCCGCCACGAGATCACCGATGACGGAGACCTTCGCCCCGGACGACGGCCCCACACCGATCGCGACGACGCCGATCGACATGGCGGACCTGCCGGTCCAGCTGCCGCGGAACCCGGCCGCCCCGGCCGAGGCGCGGGCGCGGTACTTCAATTCCGGCAACGCCTTCAACATCAAGCTGCCGCCGGTGCCCGGCCGGGTGTTCAGGGACGAGGCCGCCCGGGCGCTCGCCCCCGACGCGCCGACGGGATTCCTGGCTTGCGACCAGTCCGACGCCATGGCCAGCCCCTTCCCGGCCACCACCCCCTTGATGCTCGCCCGCTACGCCACGATCGCGGCGGGCGAGCGCCTCGCCTGCGATCTCGCGGCGACCGGCTCGGTCTGGTTCGTCATCGCCGGCACCGGCGAGACGCAGGCCGGAGCCGAGACCCTGCGCTGGGGGCCCGGCGACGTGATGTTGCTGCCCGGATGCGCGATCACGCATGTGGCGGAGAGCCGAGCGGTCCTGTGGAGCGTCAGCAACGAGCCGCAGCTCGCCCACGATGCGTCGCGCCCGCCCGCCGTCCCGGTCGCCGCCGTGCACTATCCGGCGGCCGAGATCGAGCGCCAGCTCGCCGTGATCGCGGCGTCCGGCACCAACGCCGCGACCTCGGGCCTCGCGCTGATCTTCTCCTCCGACGGGCTCGAGGCGAGCCGCAACATCCTGCCGACCCTCACCCTGTCCCTGAACACCCTGCCGCCCGGCACGCATCAGCGGGCGCACCGCCACAACTCGGCGGCGGTGACCCTGGCCGTCGCGGGCGAACGCTGCTTCTCCACCGTCGATGATGCCCGCTGCGACTGGACCCCGTGGGCGACCCTGGTGACGCCGCCGGGCGCGCCGCACTCGCACCACAACGAGGGCGGCAACCGGGCCCGCTTCCTGATCGTGCAGGATGGCGGCCTGCACTACCACGCCCGCACCATGGGCTTCGCCTTCCTGGAGTGAGCGGCTCCCCGGGGTGAGCGGCTCTTGGCCGGCGACTGGGGGAGCCGCTTGCGCTCGCTGCCGGATCGGCGGAGTTCCGCCGACCCGTCGGCCCGATCGGCAGCTTTCCGCCGGAAAGGTCGAGCTAGCACCGATCTAAGTATCTGCTAACAAATAGATTTATTATTTCTCTGCCGTGGCACCCCGATTGCCATGGCCCTCCTGCGGCCCGTCGACGCCGTCCGCAGGAGGCCGAAGGCTCCCGGACGGTCGCACGGGGCGATCGCGCCCGCATTCCGCGGGACGATTCAAGCTCAGGGAGAACGTCCATGAACACGGCTGCACCCGCGGTGATCGGGGAGATTCCGGCGCCCACCGAGGCGACGGAGCGGCAGAAGATCAAGGCCATCGTCGCCGCCTCGTCCGGCAACCTGGTCGAATGGTACGACTTCTACGCCTACGCCTTCACGTCGATCTACTTCGCCTCGGCGTTCTTCCCGAGCAGCAGCCCGACCGGCCAGCTGCTCGCCACCGCCGGCATCTTCGCGGTCGGCTTCTTCATGCGGCCGCTCGGCGGCTGGATCTTCGGCCGCATCGCCGACCGGCGCGGCCGCAAGTCGTCGATGGTGTTCTCGGTGCTGCTGATGTGCGCCGGCTCGCTGATGATCGGCATCCTGCCGACTTACGACACGATCGGCGTGCTCGCCCCGGTGCTGCTCCTCGTCGCCCGCCTCGCGCAAGGCCTCTCCGTCGGCGGCGAGTACGGCACGGCGGCGACCTACATGAGCGAGATCGCCGGCAAGGGCCGCCGCGGCTTCCTGTCGTCGTTCCAGTACGTCACCCTGATTGGCGGCCAGCTCCTCGCGGTGCTGGTCGTGTTCGCGCTCCAGCACGTCCTCACCGGTGAGGAGATGCGGGCCTGGGGCTGGCGCATCCCGTTCCTGATCGGCGCCGCGGCCGCCATCGTGGCGATGATGCTGCGCGGCTCTCTGAAGGAATCCGCCTCGCACGAGACCATGCAGAGCAAGGAGGCCGGCTCGGTGCGGGCGCTGATGCAGCACAAGCGCGCCCTGCTGATCACCCTCGCCTTCACCATGGGCGGCTCGCTCTACTTCTACACGATGACGACCTACATGCAGAAGTTCCTGGTCAACACGGTGAAGCTCGACCTCAAGACGGTCTCGACCGTGATGACCCTGGCGCTCGTCGTGTTCATGCTGCTGCAGCCGGTCTTCGGCGCCCTCTCCGACCGGATCGGGCGACGCAACAACATGATCCTGTTCAGCGGGATGGCCATGCTCGGCGCGGTGCCGCTGCTCTCCTCGCTCTCGCTGGTGACGAGCCCGTGGGCCGCCTTCGGGCTGATCCTGACGGGTCTCGTGATCGCCACCTTCTACACCTCGATCAGCGGCGTGGTGAAGGCCGAGCTGTTTCCGGCGGAGGTGCGGGCGCTCGGCGTCGGCCTGCCCTACGCCATCGCCAACGCCCTGTTCGGCGGCACGGCGGAATACGTGGCACTCTCGTTCAAGACTTACGGCAACGAGAGCCTGTTCTACTGGTACGTCGCCGCCATGGCGGCCGTGGCTTTCGCCGCCTCGCTGTGGATGCCCGACACCCGCAAGTACGGCTACCTCGACGGCAACGGCCGGATGAGCGGCTGACGCCCGGATCCGGCCGGGACCCCGCGCGGGTCCCGGCCCGGTCGCGAGGCACGGATGCGGACCGTCGGTCCCCGCTTGCGGAGATCGTCCGTCCGAGGCAAGGCCGAGGGACTGGATCCGCGTTCCCCCGCAGCAAGGCGTCCGGCATGACCCAAGCCCATCCATGAGCAAAGCCCGTCCCGCCGACCTGTCGGCGCCGCGGCGGGCGTTCCCCGGCGGGGTCGGCGCCTGGCGGTGGGCCCTTGCGGCGGCGGTGCTGACGCTCACGCTCGCCGCCTTCCTGCTGACCCTGCAGGCCGGGCACGATCAGGTGCGGCGCGCGTCGCGCCAGCGCCTCGTGATCGCCGAGGCGGTCCTGCGCGCCGCGATCGACCGCTACCAGTACCTGCCGACCGTGCTCGCCCTCGACACGCAGGTCCAGGACCTCCTCGCCGATCCCGACGCGCCCGGCGCGATCACGGCGGTCAACGCCAAGTTCGAGGCCATCGCCCGGGCCTCGAAGGTCGCCGCGATCTACCTCATGGACGGGCAGGGCCTCACGCGGAGCGCAAGCAACTGGAACCAGCCGCTCAGCTTCGTCGGGTCGTCCTACGCCTACCGGCCCTACTTTCGCGATGCCCTCGCGACGGGCGCCTCGCGCTATTTCGGCGTCGGCACCACCACCCAGCAGCCGGGCCTGTTCATCGGCAAAGCAGTCCCCTCCCCGAACGGACCCACCGCAGGCGTCGTGGTGGTCAAGGTCGACCTGGAGGACCTCCAGGGCGAGTGGCGGCGGGCCGGCGAGCAGATCCTCGTCTCCGACGCGGCCGGAATCGTCTTCCTGGCGAGCGAGCCCGGCTGGAAGTACCGCCCGTTCCGGCGCCTGGCCGCGGCCGACACGAGCCGCATCCGCGCGGCGCAGCAATACGGCGACAGCGACCTGCGACCCCTCCTGGAGGATGGCCGGGTCGATCTCGGCGAAACGATCCGACTTCCCGCGGGAGGCCGGACCGCGAGCGGGCTCGTCGAGCCGATCGCGATGCCGGATCTCGGCTGGACGCTCTGGTACGTCGCGCCGACCGGGCCCGCCTTGCGCCAGGCGATCCTGGTGGCCGCCGCCACTGGGATCGCCGGCCTCGCGCTCGCCTTCGCGCTCGTCGCGGCGAGCCAGAGGCGGCAGCGGTTGCGCAGCGAGCAATCCATGCGGATCGCCCTCGAGCGCCGGGTGGCGGAGCGGACCCACGATCTCAGCGATGCCAATGCGCGCCTGCGCGCCGAGATCAGCGAGCGCGAGCGCGCGACCGCCGCGTTGCGGGCGACCCAGGACGAGCTGATCCATGCCGGCCGGCTCGCGGCCCTCGGCCAGATCTCGACGGCGATCAACCATGAGATCAACCAGCCGCTCGCCGCCCTGCGCACCTTCCTCGCCAGCACCACGGTCTTCCTGGAGCGCGGCGACGAATCGACCGTGCGCCGCAACCTGCAGCGCATGACCGAGGTCACCCAGCGCATCGCCGAGATCATCCGCCATCTCAAGGATTTCGCCCGCAAGACCGGTCCCGGTCACAGCGAGCCGGTGCGGCTCGCCGCCACGGCCGAGGCCGCCCTCGACCTGCTGCGGGTGCGGCTGCGGGCGGAGGACGTCACGGTGACCTGCGCGATTCCCGCCGACGCCCTGGTGCGGGCCGAGCCGGTGCGCCTCGAGCAGGTGCTGCTGAACCTGATGGTCAACGCCCTCGACGCGATGCGCGGCGCCTCCGAACGCCGGCTCGATTTGACCGCGAGGCGGGAACCGGCATCCTGCTGGCAGCTCGTCGTCGCGGATAGCGGGAGCGGGATTTCCCCGGAGCACATGCCACAGATCTTCGACCCCTTCTTCACCACCAAGCCCGCCGGCGAGGGGCTCGGGCTCGGCCTGTCCCTGTCCTCGCTGATCGTGCGGGATCTCGGGGGCAGCCTGACCGCCGGGAACGGCGCCCGCGGCGCCGTGCTGACCCTCGTCCTGCCCGCGGCGGAGGCCTGAATGGTGGCACGGGTGACCCGCGTTCTGTTCGTCGACGACGAGGAGACGGTGCGCGAGGCGCTGCATCAGTGGCTGACGCTCGCCGACTACGCGGTCGCGACCTTCGAGGCGCCGGAGGCCGCGCTCGCCGAGATCGACGAGCGCTTTCCCGGGATCCTCGTCACCGACCTGCGCATGCCGCGGATGGACGGCCTGACGGTGCTGGAGCGGGCGCTCCAGCTCGACCCGGACCTGCCGGTCCTCCTCGTCACCGGCCACGGCGACGTGCCGATGGCGGTGGAGGCGATGCGGCGCGGCGCCTACGACTTCATCGAGAAGCCCTTCGCGCCCGAGCACCTCGTCGAGGCGATCCGCCGCGCCTGCGAGAAGCGCGACCTCACCTTGCGGATCCGCCGGCTCAGCGCGAGGACGGACGCGCACGCCATCGAGAGCCGCCTGATCGGGACATCGCGGGCGATGGAGACCCTGCGACGCGAGGTGCTCGACCTCGCCGCGACCCCGGTCAACGTGGTCATCAACGGCGAGACCGGCTCCGGCAAGGAACTGGTGGCGCAGTGCCTGCACGCCTTCTCATCCCGGCGCGACGGCCGCTTCGTCGCCGTCAATTGCGGCGCCATCCCCGACACGATGGTGGAGAGCGAGCTGTTCGGCTACGAGGCCGGCGCTTTCACGGGCGCGCTCAAGCGCCGGATCGGCAAGCTGGAATACGCCCATCGCGGCACGCTCTTCCTCGACGAGATCGAGGCGATGCCGCTCCCCGGCCAGGTGAAGCTCCTGCGCGTCCTGCAGGAGCACCGGGTCGAGCGGCTCGGCGCGAACGAGGCGGTGGCGGCCGACCTGCGCACCCTCTGTGCCAGCAAGGTCGACCTGCGCGCACAGGCCGAGGCCGGTCTCTTCCGGGCCGATCTCTACTACCGTCTCGGCGTCGCCTGCTTGCGCATCCCACCGTTGCGCGAGCGGCGCGAGGACATCCCGCTCCTGTTCGAGCACTTCGCCGCCCGGGCCGCCGAGGAGCATGGCCGCGCGATGCGGCCCTTGAGCGCCCGGCACGTCCAGGATCTCGTCGAGCAGCCCTGGCCCGGCAACGTGCGCGAGTTGCGCAACGCGGCCGAGCGCTACGCCTTCGGCCTCGACCGGCTCGGCGCGGCCCCCGACCCGGTGGAGGCCGGGCCGCAGCCGCTGGCCGTACGCATCGAGACCTACGAGCGGGGACTGATCGAGCAGGCCCTGCAGCAGACGCAAGGCAACATCGCGGAGACGATGCGACTCCTGGACCTGCCGCGCCGCACCCTCAACGAGAAGATGCAGCGTTACGGCCTCAGCCGCGGCGACTTCATCGGCTAGTGCATCGACCGACCGCGTTGCAGCCGTTGTCCCGGATCGAGGATGCGCGAGAGGTTGCCGAGGTTGACCGTCGCCAGCAGGCGGCCTTCGGGCTCCAGTGCCAGGACTGCGGACGGATCGACGGGTGGGATGAGCAGCGTCTCCGAGGGGGCGCCACCGTGCGGATGCCGAGGTCCGAGGCGACGCGTTCGAGGCGGCGTCCGGAAGACCGCGGTCGTCTCCGTGCCTTCGGTCCTCCGTCATGTACCATCAGGCCGCGGATACCGCCCGCATCGATGCGGAACCGCGTCGGATGCGCCGCAGGATCATCGGATCACGCCCCCGGCCGCCAGCCCCTCGACCTCCGGGCTCGTCTTGGACCGCTCCGGGTTTGCGGGAGGCTCCCCCGTCCGAAGGGATGGCGCCGTGAGGAAGCGAACGGCTCCGCTTCGCCCCGAGCACCGCGACCGGGCCGCTCGGTCAGACGAGCCGGCAGGCGCTGCCCTGCAGGGACCGGAACGCTTCGTCGCCCGGCACGGTCGCGACGAGCGAGTACTGGTCCCAGTCACCGGCGGACTCGGAGGGCCGCTTGACCCTGGCGAGGTACATGTCGTGCAGCATCAGCCCGTCCTTCCTCACCCGGCCGTTCCGAACGTAGAAATCGTCGACGGGCAGCGCCCGCATCGTCTCCATGACGCGGTCGGCGTCCCGGGTGCCGGCTTCCTGCACGGCCTTCAGGTAATGCGTCGCCTGGCTGTAGGCCGAGGCCTGCAGCATGGTCGGCATGCGCCCGACCAGGGTGCGGAAGCGCTGCGACCAAGCGCGGGATTCCGCCGTCCGGTCCCAGTAGAAGGCGGTCGCGAGCAGCGTTCCTTGCGCGATCGGCAACCCGATGCTGCGCACGTCGGTGTCCATCAGCACCATCGCGGCGACGCGCTGGCCCTCGCGCTGCAGCCCGAACTCCGTGGCCTGCTTGATGCAGTTGACGGCATCGGCGCCGCCATTGGCGAGGGTGACGACCTTCGCCCCCGAGGCCTGCGCCTGGAGCAGGTAGGAGGAGAAATCGGGCGTGCCGAGGGGGGCGCGGACGACGCCCAGCACCTTGGCGCCGGCGCCCTGCACCACCTGGGTCATGTCGTTCACGAGCGCGGCCCCGAAGGCGTAGTCCGCCGCGATGAAGAACCAGCTGTCGCCGCCGTCCCGGACGATGGCCGGGCCGATCGTTCTCGCCATCGCGTGCGAGTCGTAGGTCCATTGCGTGGTGTAGGGCGAGCAGAACTTGCCGGTGATGTCGGACGAGCCCGGGCTGGTGGCGAGCACGATCTTCTTGCGCTCGGCCGAGAGCTGCATGATCGCGAGCGCGATGGCGGTCGAGGGCAGGTCGATGATCGCGTCGACGTCCTCCTGGTCGTACCAGCGCCGGGCGATGGCGGAGGAGACGTCGGGCTTGAGCTGGCAATCGGCGGAGACGAGCTTCGCCTTCTGGCCGAGGCAGGGTCCGAAATCGTCGATCGCCATCTGGACGGACTTCACCAGCGCCGGGCCGCTGATATCCGCGTAGGCCGAGGACAGGTCGCTGAGCGCGCCGATCGTGACCGGGCCGGCGGCGGCCCGGGCGCCGCGGCCGGACAGGCCCAGGAGGGCGGGCGCGGCGAGGCCGCCCAGCATCGTGCGCCGGGTGAGACAGGCGTTCGTCATGGTTTCCTCCTGCGGAGGCCCGGGACTTGTCCCGCCCGGTGCCCCGATGGCGAACGGCATCACGAGGGGACACCGAACAGACCTCCGGCGGATCCAGCCGCATCCGCAGCGGCGGCATGCCCTACCAGGGTCGTCCGTACACCACCACGCCGTCTCATCCTCTGACTTACCCGCAAGTATGGAACATACTCTGGGGAATTTTCAAGCATCCTTCGAGAGCGATCAGGGGATCGTACCTTCGAGATCCGGCTCGGCCGCCGCGGCGCATGGCGCCGGTCTCACGCTCTCGGCGCCAGTCCCCGGGTGAGGAAATCGACCATCTCGGCCGCAACCTCGGCCGGCCGGCGCGTCCCTCGCGGGTCGTACCAGCGCGCCGGCCAGTTGAGCGCCCCGGCGAGCGTGAAGGCGGCGATCCAGGGATCGCCCTGGGTGATGGACCCGTCCTCCATGCCCTCGGCGATCAGGTCGCGCATGGCCTGGTCGATCCGCTTCTTCAGGGCCCGGAAGGATCGCGCGCTCTCCGGCGACAGAGCCTCGTCGCCGGTGCGGATCACGCAGCGCCCGAAATCCCCCATGTTGATCTCGGCGTAGCGGCGCAGGAACACGCGCAGGCGCTCGAGACCGGTCCCGGACGCCGCGCGCGATTCCTCGACCGCCTCCAGCAGTTGCTCGAGGCCGAAGGTCACGCATTCGAGCAGGATCTGATCCTTGTTGCCGAGGTAGTGATAGACGGTCGGCTTCGTGATCCCGAGGCTCGTCGCGACATCGTCGAGCGAGGTCGCGTGAAACCCACGCTCGTTGAACATCCGAACCGCCGCCAGGAGGACGGCCTGCCGCTTCGCCTCGCGCTCGCGGCGCCGCGCGGTCGCGCTCTTGAAGGGAGAGGATGAGTTCGCCAACAGCCGCATGTCCCGGAAAATCCTTGCAGGCCCCAGTGGACACGGATGCGGGCTGGGTGCAATATACCCACGAGAATAATATATCCTGTATGGTAGCAAACGCTCACACGGCTCGTCATCTGGCGCGCTGGTGCTGCGGGATGTCCATCACGTCTCCGATGCGGTCAGGCCAGTCCTGTGCCGTCGCGACGGACGCCTTTCCCGACAGTGTTCGCCCGCACGACCGTGGGTTCGTCGTCAGTAAAGTACCAACAAACAAGCGGTCGAGCGGACCTGCACCGTGCCGGTCCGTTCCAAGACCAGCCGTTCCCGCGTCGAGGTTGCCTCGATGTCGAGGATTCGTGACAGGGGAGGATACATGCGGATCCACGATGTGGGCGCCGTCGTGACGGGGGGTGCCTCGGGGCTCGGCGGCGCGACCGCCGCGCGCCTCGCCGCAGCGGGCGCCAAGGTGACGATCATCGACCGCAACGCCGATCTGGGCCAACGACACGCCGAGGCGATCGGCGGCCGCTTCGTCGCCGCCGACGTGACCGACGAGCAGGCGATCGCCGCAGCCCTCGACGAGGCCGAGGGGCTGCACGGCAAGGCCCGCATCCTCGTCAACTGCGCCGGGATCGGCCCACCGGCCAAGGTCATCGGCCGGGACGGCGACGTGCTCCCCCTCGCCGATTTCCGCCGCATCATCGACGTCAACCTGATCGGCACCTTCAACACCCTGTCGCAATTCGCCGGCCGGCTCCATCGGGCGGAGCCGCTGGGTGAGGAGCGCGGCGTCATCATCAACACCGCGAGCGTCGCCGCCTTCGACGGGCAGATCGGGCAGGCCGCCTACGCGGCCTCGAAGAGCGCCATCGTCGGCATGGCCCTGCCGCTCGCCCGCGAGTTCGCCCGCTACGGGATCCGCGTGATGACGATCGCTCCCGGCATCTTCCTGACGCCGCTGCTCGCGATCCTGCCCGAGGAGGTGCAGGTCTCGCTGGGCCACCAGGTGCCGTTCCCGAGCCGCCTCGGCCAGCCGGACGAGTTCGCGCAGCTCGTCGAGGGCATCGTCTCGAACCCGATGCTCAACGGCGAGGTGATCCGCCTCGACGGCGCCATCCGGATGACCGCGAAATGAGCGCCGTCCCCTCCTCCGCACCCGGCGGACCCTCGGCCGAGGCCGCTGTCATCGCCGGGCGGGTCGAGCGCTTCGTGCGCGAGGTCGTGGCGCCCTACGAGAAGGATCCGCGGCGCGACCACCACGATTGCCCGACCGACGCCCTCGTCGCCGAGCTGCGCGACAAGGCTCGCGAGGCGGGTGTCCTCACCCCGCATATCCGGCCGGACGGCAGCTTCCTCACCCACCGCGAGACGGCCGCGGTATTGATGCGCTCCGGTCTCTCGCCGCTCGGGCCGCTCGCCTGCAACACCGCGGCGCCCGACGAGGGCAACATGTTCCTGCTCGCCAAGGTGGGCAGCCCCGGGATCCGCGAGCGCTTCCTCGCACCGCTGATCGCGGGGCGCGGCCGCTCGGCCTTCTTCATGACCGAGCCGGCGGCGGAGAATGGTGCCGGCTCGGACCCCTCGATGATGATCACCACCTGCCGGCCGGACGGCAACCATTGGGTGATCGACGGCCGCAAGGCCTTCATCACCGGAGCGGCGGGGGCCTCGATCGGCGTCGTGATGGCGAAGGCCGAGGAGGGCGCCTGCCTGTTCCTCGTCGACCTGCCCGATCCGGCGATCCGGATCGAGCGGGTGCCCAATACCCTCGACAGCGCGATGCCGGGCGGGCACGCCGTGGTGACGATCGAGGGGCTGCGGGTTCCCGCCGACCAGATGCTCGGGAGCCCCGGCGAGGGCTTCCGATACGCGCAGGTCCGCCTCGCCTCGGCGCGGCTGACCCACTGCATGCGCTGGACCGGCGCCTGCCTGCGCGCCAACGAGATCGCGACCGATTACGCCAACCGGCGCCGCGCCTTCGGCAAGCCGCTGATCGAGCACGAGGGCGTCGGCTTCATGCTGGCCGAGAACCTCATCGACCTCAAGCAGGCCGAGCTGATGATCGACTGGTGCGCCGACGTCCTGGATGGCGGCGCCCCCGGCATCGCCGAGAGCTCGATGGCCAAGGTCGCGGTCAGCGAGGGGCTGATGCGCATCGCCGACCGCTGCGTGCAGGTGATGGGCGGCAGCGGCGTGACCCAGGACACCATCGTCGAGCAGGTCTTCCGCGAGGTGCGCGCCTTCCGGATCTACGACGGGCCGACCGAGGTGCACAAATGGTCGCTCGCCAAGACAATCCGGCGCGACTGGAAGGCTCGGACCGACGGGGATGCGCGGGCATGACCGACCCCGTCCTCGTGACGATCGAGGGTGCGGTCGCGACCCTCAGCCTGAATCGGCCGGGCCTCGGCAACACGATCGACGTGTCCCTCGCGCAAGGCCTCCTCGCGGCGGCGATCCGCTGCGACCAGGACCCGGCGATCCGCTGCGTCGTCCTCACCGGCAAGGGGCGCCTGTTCTGCGGCGGCGGCGATCTCGGGGCGCTGGCGGGCGCGGGCGAGGCGATGCCGGGCTTCCTCAGCGAACTCGCCGGCACCCTGCACATGGCGGTCTCGCGGCTGATGCGGATGGAGAAGCCTCTGCTGGTGCTGGTCAACGGGCCGGCGGCTGGAGCCGGCCTGAGCCTCGCCATCGCGGGCGACGTGGTCCTGGCGGCCGGTTCCGCCCACTTCACCGCGGCCTATGGCGGCGTGGGCCTGAGCCCGGATGGCGGGATGTCCTGGCTCCTGCCCCGCCTCGTGGGCCTGCGCCGGGCGCAGGAGATCATCCTGACGAACCGCCGCATCGGCGCCGAAGAGGCCGAGCGGATCGGCCTGGTGACGCGGACCGTCGAGGACGCGGCCCTCGCGAGCGAGGGCGCGGAGGTCGCCGCCGGGCTCGCCACATCCGCGACGCGGGCCCTCGGCCTCGCGCGCGGCCTCCTCGCCGACAGTCTCAGTTCCGGCCTCGAGACCCAGCTCGAGCGCGAGGCCCGCGCCATCGCCGAGGCCGGCCGGACGCCCGACGGCCGCGAGGGCATCGCCGCCTTCCTCGCCCGGCGCAAACCCGACTTCACCGGCAGGAGATGAGCATGGCCGAGGCTTACATCGTCGAGGCGGTCCGCACCGCCGGGGGCCGGCGCAACGGCAAGCTCGCCGGCTGGCATCCGGCCGACATGGGCGGCGCCGTCCTCGACGCGGTGGTGGCGCGGACCGGAATCGATCCGGCAGCGATCGAGGACGTGATCCTGGGCTGCGTCACCCAAGCCGGCGAGCAGGGCTTCGCCTTCGCGCGCAACGCCGTCCTCGCCTCGTCCCTGCCCGAGACGGTGCCGGCGGTGACGATCGACCGCCAGTGCGGCAGCTCGCAGCAGGCTGTGCAGTTCGCCGCGCAAGCCGTGATGTCGGGTACCCAGGACGTCGTGATCGCTGCCGGCGCCGAGAGCATGTCGCGGGTGCCGATGTTCTCCAACATCGCGCTGCACGAGAAGGCCGGGATCGGCACCGGCCCGGTGAGCGGCCGCATCCGCGAGCGCTACGGCGTCACGGCCTTCAGCCAGTTCTCCGGCGCCGAGGCGCTGGCGCGAAAGTACGGACTCCCGCGCGACACGCTCGACCGCTTCGCGCTCGAGAGCCACCGCCGGGCGGCAGCCGCGACGGAGGCCGGGGCGTTCGAGCGCGAGATCGTCCCGCTGGAGGTCGCCGACGGGCTCCACCGGACCGACGAGGGCATCCGCCATGATGCGACGCTCGAGGGCATCGCCTCGGTGAAGCTCCTGCAGGAGGGCGGCGTGATCTCGGCGGCGAATGCGAGCCAGATCTGCGACGGCGCCTCGGCGGCCCTCGTGGCGAGCGAGGCGGCGCTGAAGCGACACGGGCTGACGCCGCTGGCACGGATCGTCACCATGGCGGTAACGGCGGGCGATCCCGTGATCATGCTGGAGGAGCCGATCACCGCCACGCGGCGCGCCCTCGACAAGGCCGGAATGCGCATCGGCGACATCGACCTCTACGAGGTCAACGAGGCCTTCGCGTCGGTCCCTCTCGCCTGGCTGCGGGCGCTCGACGCCGATCCGGACCGGCTCAACGTCAATGGCGGCGCGATCGCGCTCGGCCATCCGCTCGGGGCCTCGGGCACCAAGCTCCTGGCGACGCTGATCCACGCGCTCAAGGCTCGCGGCCTGCGCTACGGCCTGCAGACCATGTGCGAGGGCGGCGGCATCGCCAACGTCACCATCGTGGAGGCTTTGTGATGCGGGCTCGCCCCTACGAGTTCATCACCGTCGCCCACGAGGGCCGGCTGACCCTGCTGACGATCGACCGGCCCGCGGCCTTCAACGCCCTGAACGCGGCGGCTCACGAGGAGATGGCGGCGGCCTTCGACGCCTTCGCGGCCGACGACGACCAGTGGGTCGCCATTGTCACGGGCGCCGGCAAGGCGTTCTGTGCCGGGCACGACCTCAAGCAGCAGGCGGCCGGCGGCGGCCTCGTGACGCCGTCCACGGGCTTCGGCGGCCTGACGGCGCGGTTCGACCTGACGAAGCCGGTCATCGCGGCGGTCAACGGCGTCGCCATGGGGGGCGGCTTCGAGCTGGCGCTCGCCTGCGACGTCGTCGTGGCGTCGTCCACGGCGGTCTTCGCGCTCCCCGAGCCGAAGGTCGGCCTCGCGGCGCTCGCCGGCGGCATGCAGCGCCTGCCTCGGGCGATCGGGACGAAGCGGGCGATGGCCCTGATGCTCACCGGCCGCCAGGTCCCGGCCCGGGAGGGCCTCGATCTCGGCTTCGTCACCGAGGTGGTCGAGGGCGATCCGCTGCCGGCCGCCCGCGCCTTCGCCGCCGAGATCCTGGCCTGCAGCCCGATGTCGGTCCGGGCCACCAAGGAGGCGGTGCTGCGGGGCCTGGACGTGCCGCTCGAGCAAGCCCTGGGCGAGCAGTGGGATTACCCGGCGATGCGGCGGATGCTGGCCTCGGAGGACGCAGTGGAGGGTCCGGCAGCCTTCGCGGCGAAGCGTCCGCCGGTTTGGGCGGGGCGGTGAGGTCGTCGCGACGGCGGGGCGGGCTCGTCTCCAGGGGCGCGGGAAGGAGTGCGAGAGACAGTTCGCCGTGATCGATAGACTGATCCCACCCGCAACCTCAGGATGAGGCTGCGGGTGGAATAGAAGAAAAATTTTAAATTGGGCTTTTTCGATGGAAAAAGACCCCGAAGATCGTCGCTGTACGCAGGACGACGCCGACCAGTTCTCCGATCGCGCA
The DNA here is from genome assembly GCF_022179185.1 of Methylobacterium frigidaeris. Taxonomy (GTDB): domain Bacteria; phylum Pseudomonadota; class Alphaproteobacteria; order Rhizobiales; family Beijerinckiaceae; genus Methylobacterium; species Methylobacterium frigidaeris. The sequence continues at coordinate 53,460 of NZ_BPQJ01000025.1, forward strand.
GGATGAGCAACGTCCCGCAGAGGACAGCCCGATCGGACCGAGAAAACAGATTGACGGGATGGACGACGCTTTGAGGGGGTAGGATATGAAACGGATCATCGCATCGACGGTCGTCGGTCTGCTCGCACTGGCAATGCCGAGTCCCGGGCAAGCCGAGATCTCCGACGGGGTGGTCAAGGTCGTGGTGCTCAACGACCAGTCGTCGGCCTACAGCGACACGGCCGGCAAGGGCTCGGCGGTCGCCGCCCAGCTCGCGATCGACGATGCCGGTGGTCGGGCCGGGGCTGCGCCGGTCGTGCTCCTCTCGGCCGACCATCAGCAGAAGGTCGATATCGGCGCCGGCCTCGCCCGCCGCATGCTCGACGTGGATCGCGCCGACGCGTTCTTCGACATCTCGAACTCGGCCGTCTCGTTCGCGGTCCAGGAGGTCACGCGCGCGGCCCGCAAGGTCGTGGTCCATGTCGGCAGCGGCAATGCCGACCTCGTCGGCAAGGCCTGCTCGCCCTCGGCGGCGCTCTGGCTCTACGACACCTACGCGCTGGCCCGGGGCCTGGCGCGCGCGCTCTACGACGACACGCACCGGAGCTGGTTCCTGCTGACCGCCGATTACGCCTTCGGCCACGCGATGCAGCGCGACCTGACCGCCACCCTGCAGCAGCAGGGCGGCAAGGTGGCGGGCTCGGTCCGGCACCCCCTGGGCCAAGCCGATTTCAGCTCGTTCCTGGTCCAGGCCGGCGGCACCGACATGCAGGTCCTGGCGCTGCTCAATGCCGGGGCCGACACCACCAACGCCATCAAGCAGGCATCGGAGTTCGGCCTGATCCGGGAGGGGGTGAAGCTCGCCGTCCCGATCTTCACCCTCGTCAACGTCAAGGCGATCGGCAACACGCTCGCCCAAGGCACGACCTTCCTGGCCGGCTACTACTGGGACCACGACGAGGCGAGCCGCGCCTTCGCGAAGCGCTTCGCCGCCAGGCACGGCAAGCCGCCGACCCACGCGCAGGCGGCCGTCTACAGCGCGGTGCGGCATTACCTCAAGGCCGTCGACGCGACCGGCTCCGACGACGGCGTCGTCGTCATGGACCGGATGAAGGCGATGCCGGTCGAGGACTTCATGACCCCGGGCGCGGTCTTGCGCCCGGACGGCCGGCTCGCGCGCGACATGCTGCTCGTCGAGGTCAAGGCGCCCAGGGACGTGCGCGGGGAGTGGGACCTGATGACCGTCCGCACCACGGTCAAGAGCGCCGACATGCTCCGTCCCCTGGCGGAGAGCGAGTGCCCGCTCGTTTTGAAGCCCTGAGAGAGAACGGACCGAGAGCAGCGCAGGGCGGACCGGCACCGGCCCGCCTCCCCCCACACCTTGCCCGGCCGCCCCCGCGCCGCCCGAGGAGTGACGATGCTGAGACGCCGCCTGTTCGAACCCGAGCACGAGGAGTTCCGCCGCACGGTCCGCCGCTGGGCCGAGGCGGAGGTCTACCCGCACGCGACGCTGTTTCGCGAGCAGGGCATGGTCTCCCGCGAGGTCTGGCGCAGTGCGGGCGCGCAAGGTTTCCTGGCGATGTTCGCCGATCCCGCCCATGGCGGCCTCGGTCTCGACGACTTCCGCTTCGACATGGTGCTGACGGAGGAACTCGCGGCGCGCGAGAACGGCCTTTACATCCCGCTGCATAACCGCATCGTCGCGCCGTACATCCACCGCTTCGGCACCCCGGCGCAAGCCGACCGGTTCATGCCGGGCATCGTCTCGGGCGAGACGATCCTCGCCATCGCGATGACGGAGCCGGATGCCGGCTCCGACCTGTCGGGCCTGCGCAGCCGGGCGGAGGATCGCGGCGACCACTGGCTCCTCAACGGGTCCAAGACCTACATCTCCAACGGCATCCTGGCCGGGCTGGTGGTGGTCGCCGCCCGGACGGGGCCCGGCCGGCACGAGATCGGCCTGTTCCTGGTCGAGGGCGACCGGCCCGGCTTCACCCGCGGCCGGCGCCTGGAGAAGATCGGCCTGAAGTCGCAGGACACCGCCGAGCTGCACTTCACGGACGTGCGCCTGCCGAAGGAGAACCTGCTCGGCCCACCAGCGGGCGGCTACAAGCTGATGATGCACAACCTCGCCGAGGAGCGGCTGGTCGGCGCCGTCCAGTTCCTCGCCCGCGCGCAGCGCGCCTTCGCCATCACCCTCGACTACGTCAAGGAGCGCCGTGTCTTCGGCCGTCCGGTCGGCACCTTCCAGAATACGCGCTTCACCCTGGCCGACCTGCGCACGCGCCTCGACGCCGCGCAGGCCTTCGTCGATGCCTGCGCCGCCGAGCACCTCGAGGGCGCGCTCTCGTCCGAGCTCGCCGCCGAGGTCAAGCTGCACGCCTCGGAGACCGAGGGGCTGGTGGTCGATGCCTGCCTGCAGCTGCACGGGGGTGCCGGCTTCATGGAGGAGGTCGAGATCGCCCGGATGTTCACCGCGGCCCGGGTCAGCCGGATCTACGCCGGATCGTCGGAGATCATGAAGGAGATCATCGGCCGCGGGCTCGGGCTCGACGACCGGCCGAAGCGCGACGCCGCGCAGGGGGAGGACCGCGCATGAAGCACCCGTCGCACTTCGCCAGGGTCACGCCCGACAAGGTCGCCTACCGCATGGCGCGCTCGGGCGAGGTCATGACCTATGCCGAGCTCGATGCCCGATCGAACCGCAACGCCCATGCGCTACGGGCGCTGGGCGTCGGCCAGGGCGGCACCGTCGCGCTCCTGTTCGAGAACCGCCTGGACTTCCTCGCCCTGGCCTGGGCCTGCCAGCGCAGCGGCATCTTCTACACGGCGATCAATACCAACCTGACGGCGGCGGAGACCGCCTACATCGTCGGCGACTGCGAGGCCACTGTGGCGATCGTCTCGGACACGTTCGCCCCCTGCCTGGACGCGCTCGCCGCGGCCTGCCCCGGGGCGCGCTTCTTCGTCTGCGGCGGGGCTGCCCCGCTCGCGCGCGACTGGAACGCCCTGGCGGCGGCGCAGCCGGCGACGCCGGTCGCCGACGAGGCGGCCGGCGCCGACCTCCTGTACTCCTCGGGCACCACCGGGCGCCCGAAGGGCATCGTCCGCCGCTTCGCGCGCCAGCCCATCGACACCGTGATCCCGGCCCTGATGACGAGCCTGTGCGAGACGATGGGGCGGATGGGACCCGACACCGTGCTGGTCTCCCCGGCCCCGCTCTACCACGCCGCGCCGCTGCGCTTCACCATGATGACGGCCATGCTCGGCGGCACGGCCCTGGTCACGGAGAAATTCGACGCCGAGGAGGTGCTGCAGCAGATCGAGACCTGGGGCGTCACCCACGGCCAGTTCGTGCCGACGCATTTCGTGCGCATGCTCAAGCTGCCCGAGAAGACCCGGGCCCGCTACGGGCACGACAGCTTGCGGGTCGTCTACCACGCCGCCGCCCCCTGCCCGCGCGACGTCAAGGCCGCGATGATCGCCTGGTGGGGGCCGATCCTGCTGGAATACTACGCCAGCTCCGAGGCGAACGGCGTCACGCTCAGCACCTCGCAGGAGTGGCAGCGCTTCCCCGGGACGGTCGGACGCTCCCTGACCGGGCCGATCGTGATCGCCGACGAGGCCGGCAACGAGCTGCCTCGCGGCGAGATCGGCGCCGTCTACTTCGACAGCGGCGTGCAGTTCGAGTACCGAAACGATCCGGAGAAGACCGCCGCCGCCTATCTCAGGCCCGGCTGCGCGACCTTCGGCGATATCGGCCACGTGAACGACGAGGGCTTCCTCTTCCTGGCCGACCGCAAGTCGTACATGATCATCTCCGGCGGGGTGAACATCTACCCGCAGGAGACCGAGGACCTTCTCGTCTCGCATCCCGATGTCGAGGACGTGGCCGTGTTCGGCGTGCCGAACGAGGAGATGGGCGAGGAGGTCAAGGCCGTGGTCCAGCTGCGCCCAGGGGTCGAGGGCACGCCGGAGACAGCGCAGGAGATCATCGCCTGGTGCCGCGCGCGCCTGTCCCACTACAAGGTGCCGCGCAGCGTCGACTTCCGCAGCGAGCTGCCGCGCACGCCGACGGGGAAGCTTCTCAAGCGTCTCCTGCGTGAGCCGTACTGGGCCGGGCCTTCTTCCTGAGGCGCGCAGTGATCCGATCTGCGCCTTCGCAGGACAAGAATCGTCGCGAGCGTTCTTCGGCGATGCCCCGGGGATCGCACGAATCCGAGCCGCGACGCGGCATCGCCCTGCGTTCGGCTCGCCCCCCGCTATCCTCCCCGAGCCTGCCCGACGGCACCGGGATTCATACCCTCGCACCTTCGCATCGCCGTGTCGATGCGAAGGCGACCGGCGCATCGGCGCCGGCGCCCGTTCGGGCTTGCCTGGCACCTTCGAACGCGTCCGTTCGAAGGCGCGGCGGTATCAGCCGGGCTTCGGTGCGAGTGCCTGCAGGTAGCGCTCCGCCTCGTCCCACCTCGCGGCCGACAAGCCGACGTAGCCGTCCGGCCGGACGATGACGAGGAACCGGCCATCCGGCGGCCTGCGCGGATCGGGCTCCAGCAGCGTGGGGAACCGGGCCGCAAGCGCGGCTCCGCGGGTCATGTCGGCGGCGTAGAGCACGAAGCGCGGCGCAGGCCCGCTACCCGGCGGCGGGCCTGCATCGGCGTGCGGATCCCACCGCTCGCCGGCCTCCGGGCCCCGGGAGAGCGGGCTGCCGGCATAGGCGATCTCGATCTCGCTCATCGTCGTCGCCATCCGGTCGCGCACGGCGTGGAGGCCGAGCAGGAAGCGGAGCGCGAGGTTGCGCGCGGCCTGCGCGGCCGGGTTCGACAGCGTCGCCATGTCGGTGAGCCGGCCGGCATTGCGCAGCACCAGGTCCCCGACCGCGCTCCGCTCCGGGCTGTAGCTGTCGAGCAGGGGCGCGCCGGCCTCGCCCCGGACCACCATCGCCAGCTTCCAGGCGAGGTTCACCGCGTCCTGCATGCCGGTATTCATGCCCTGGCCGCCGGCGGGGCTGTGGATGTGCGCCGCGTCGCCGGCGAGAAAGACGCGCCCGCGCCGGTACTCGGCGACCTTGCGCTCGTTGATGCGGAAATGCGTCAGCCAGACCGGATCGGACACGCGGAACCCGCCGCCGGCACGCCGGTCGACGAGGGCCTGCACGTCGTCGAGGGTGGGATCGGGCCGCTCGTGCATCGCATCCGTCCTGCCGACCGTGGCGACGACGCGGGCGCGCCGGCCCGGGATCGGGAAGATCACGAAGGGACCGTCGCGGTGCAGGTAGGTCGCGATCTCGTCCGGCGGCGGCGTCCCCGCACCGTCGAGGCGCACATCGGCGAGGAGCCAGTCGTCGCCCTGGGCCGACCCCTCGAAGGCGAGCCCGAGCCCGTGCCGCACCGCGCTGTGGGCCCCGTCGCAGCCGATCAGCCACGGCGTCCGCACGATCTCCTCGCGTCCGTCGACGTGCCTCAGCCGCGCCGCGATGCCGTCCGCCGCCTCGGTGAATCCGATCAGCTCCACCTGCCTCTCGACCGCGACGCCGAAGGATCGCAGATGCGCGGCGAGGAGGCGCTCGGTGTCCCGCTGCGGGATCATCAGGGCGAAGTTGTAGGCGCTCGCGATGTCCGCGAAGCGCGGAGCGCCGAGAACCTGTCCGCCGCTGCGAATCGAGGCGCCGGGGGCACGCAGCCCGGCATCCAGGAAGGCCTGGGTGCAGCCCATGCGGTCCATGAGTTCGAGCGTGCGCGACCAGACGACGAGCGCCTTCGAGGTCTCGGTGGCGTGCGGGGAGCGGTCGATCAGGCGGACCGCGACCCCGTAGCGGGCGAGCTCGGCGGCCATCGTCAGGCCGACCGGCCCGGCGCCGACGATGAGAATCTCCGTCATGTGGCCTCCTCTCGCGCTGCGCGGGTGTTGCATGTCGGGTGCCCGGGAGCTTCGTCCGGGCTCGGCTGGCCGACCGATCGTCCGCCTCCGCGGAAGGCGCCTCAGGCGGCCGGGAACAACCTCCGGAGATGATCTTGAAGGCCGGCCTCCCGCCAGGAGCGGCCACGCCAGCCGAGATGACCGTCGGGTCGGACGAGGTAACTCATCTCCCGTCGTCCATAGGCCTCGGCGAACGACCCCGCTCTGTCTTCGAGAAGCTCCGCTCCCGGAAGTGCATGGCCGGCCACGTCGCTCGCGACGACGACGACGCGCAAATGGCCACACAGCAGATGCGGCCGGCGCTGCATCCAGCGCGAGAGGTCCTGCACCGTCTCGCGCTCCAGAGCTCGGGTCAGGTGGACGATCAGGACGTGCTCCGTGCCGCGCAGGACGTCGAAAAGGCGCAGCGGGAAGCCGAGACCCTGCCGCACGAGACCGTTCGCGTCCGGCGCGCGGTCCCCGGCCGCGGGGCCGGCACCGCCCGCCGCGTCGTCGACGAAGCCCGTCCCTCGATAGGAGATCGTGACCTGCGCATCGGCGGCCCGGTCGGGTGCACCGCCCCGCTCGCGGCCGTAGCTCTCGCTCGCCTTGCGGGTCCGCGCGACCACGTCGGCCCCGACCGGGCGGCGCTCCGCCTCGTAGCTGTCGAGAAGGCTCGCGGGGCTCACGCCGCGCAGGACAAGCGCGAGCTTCCAGGCCAGGTTGTAGGCATCCTGGATGCCAGTATTCATGCCCTGCCCGCCGGTCGGCGGGTGGATGTGGGCGGCGTCGCCCGCGATGAAGCAGCGGCCCTCGCGGTAGGAGGCGGCCAGGCGCATGCTGATGCGGTAGACGGAGGACCAGCGCAGCTCCGACAGCGGCGCCCTCGCCGGCAGCAGATCGTCGGCTACCGCCTGGAGATCGGCGAGCGAGGGCCCCTGGATCTCGGCCTGGATGCCATGATCGGTACCGGACCAAGCCGCCAGACGAGCCGGGGCGAGCATCGAGACGCGGTAGCGGCCCGGCTCCGGCAGCGGGATGGCGATGAACATGTCGGGCGGGCCGCCGTCCACCATCCGCAGGGCGCGCAACGCACGGCCATAGGGCAGGTCCCAGTCGATCCGGACGTCGCCGAGCATGAACGGCCAGGGATAGGCCTCTCCCTCGAAGGCGATCCCGAGGAGCCGCCGGACTGCGCTGTGCGCCCCGTCGCAGCCGACCACGTAGGCCAGGCGGACCTCCTCCGCGGATCCATCGGCGCGCGCGATGCGTGCAGTGACGCCCGCAGCGTCTTCCTCGGCATCCTGGCGCAGGGCGGAGAGGACCGCGCCCCGCTCGATCGCGATGCCGAAGCGGGCGAGATGCCGGGTGAGGACACGCTCCGTCTCGTCTTGCGGCAGGCCGAGCGACGCGTAGGGCAGGCCCATGTCGGGCGGGCTCATGTCGGGCAGGCCCTTGTCGGATTCTGGTGCGTCGACCGTCGGCCGACCGTGGACGATGGAGCGCAGGCCCGTGAGCCACAGGCCGGCGTCGATCATCTCCCGGGCGACGCCCATGTCGTCCCAGATCTCCAGTGTCCGCGGCGTGACGCCGATGGCGCGGCACGTGGTCGAGGCCTGCGGCGCGCGGTCGATGATCCGGCAGCGCACCCCGTGCCGGGCCAGCTCGCAGGCAACCGTCAGACCGACCGGGCCGGCTCCGACGATCAGGACTTCCGCCATCGGCTCCTCCTCGAGATCAGGGGTCCAGGCGCGGGCACGACGGGCAGCGCCTGGGCGAGCGCGGGGAACAGCGTGGAGACGACGAGACCGGTCGACGGGGCTGCGATTGCGCCCCTCATGCCGCCTCCGGAACGCATCGAGATGAAGCACCGAACTGTCAGGTTTGGCAATCAGTGTCCCGCCCCGGCCCGGCGGAGGCCCAGCCGGTGACGAGGCCGAGGAGCGCGAGCAGGCCGGCGCCGAGGCGGACCGCGGCGGCGATCCAGGGATGGAACAGCGCGCAGACGGCGACGTAGACCGGCATCCAGGGCAGATCGAAGAGGGTCGGGACGGCCGGCCCGGCGAGAAAGCCCTGCCGGATCAGGCACGTGCCGAGCCGCTCGGCGGTCAGGCGGCCGAACCGGGCCAGGATGCGGGCCCGCAGGAGCTCGAGCACCGCCTGGATCACGAACAGGGTCAAGGCGCTCCCGGCGAGCCCGATCAGGGTGACGATGCTGCGGCTCGGCAGGACCCGGTTGTAGACCTGCAGCATGAACAGGGGGTGCCGTCAGCATCAGGAGGTTGATGAGGGTGCGGACGGCGATCGTGGCAGGGCGTCAGTCAAATCGGATTGCCCGAAGCCAAGTTTCAACCGGAGGGCGAGTCATGTGGCTGAGTTTCACATCTATCGGCGGGTTTATCGTCTGAGATTGACAAATTTTTAGTTTAAAATTCGCAATAAAAATCCATATAACTCATGAAAATCGTCATCTATATGTCGAGACAGCTATGTGGCAAATTTTGTCGGCTAGTTTTATCGCCTGTTTCATGGATTTGCCGTGAAATATGTAGACTCGTGATGAGTTTTTTACTCTATAACACATGTTTCCATAGATCACCCTGCCAGTTCCCGGGAGCCATTACGGCGGCATAAGAGCTCCAAAACTATTTACTAACTGCGCCATCCAGATACATGAAGCTGCACTTAAGCGATAAATCAAACACAGGTTGTTATCAAGGTGCAACCTGGAGGCGTAGATGCAGAACTTCCGCGTCAGCCGGGTTCCGGTCGTTTGGTGTGATCCGGATCGTCCCGAAGATGGCGTGCAACGAATCGAGTCCGTCATCGACGCCTATGATGACATGCACAGAAATATAGCATTGCAGAAGTGCCGCCTTTCGGCTCCGGATCTGTGGGTTCGGGCGGAGCACCTGATCGATCTCGCGCTCATCAACCGACATCGGAGAACATCGAGGCGGCCGAGCAGGCCTTGACCGCCCTCGTCAAGCGCACGGCACCGATCCCCCCGCCGTGAGACGGCAGGTCGCCCCCGAGACTTGCGGTGAGCCGCTATCCCTCGTTCGATCCGCGCTGCGCCTGAGCTGGCCGAGACGGATCGTCGACGAAGTCTTCCGCTCGAGCAGCCGGACGGTGCCGTGATCGCCCCCGCTCTCGGTCGGCGACCGGACGGGCATGGGGCAGCAGACGTCGAGATGCTCGGTCCAGGATCGCGACGGTGTGGGTCGTGAGCCGCGTCCGAGGCGTCAGCGCTCGGGCGCCGCGATGCCGTACACCCGCCGCGCCGTGCCGATGAAGAACGCCTCCTGCTCCGAAGGACCCAGAGGTGCGACGATGGTCTTGAAGCCGTCGATCATCGGGGCGAGGTCCGCGCACAGGCTGTCGACCGGAAAGTTCGAGCCGAACATCACCCGGTCCGCCCCGAACAGGTCGACCAGGGTCCGCACCACTGGCCCGTTCAGCTCCGGCGCCCAGGCCTGGCCCGGCTGGCCGAGGCCCGAGGCCTTGACGGCGACGTTCGGGCAAGCTGCGAAGCGGGCCATCGCACCGCGCCAGAGCTCGAGGCTGTCGGGATCGCGGCGCGAGGGCAGGCCGGCGTGGTTGAGGATGATCGTGGTGTCGGGGAAGTCGAGAGCGAGATCGACGGCCTCGTCGAGGTTCCACCACGGCGTCTGCAGGTCGAAGCGCAGGCCGTGACCGCGCAGGAGCGCGTAGCCGGCCCGCCAGCGCTCGTCCGACATCAGGGTCCGGCACCGCCCGACCTCGTCGGGCGATCCCGGCTCGCCCGGCTTGTGGCGCACGCTGCGCACCAGCGGGCAGGCCGCCTGCCCCGCCAGCACCGCCGCGACGTCGTCGCGGTCGAGCCAGGCCTGCGCCACGATCGCGTTGGGCAGGCCCCACTCGACTGCGAGCCCCGCGGCGTAGGCGGTCTCGCCGAGCGGGTCGCCCGGGTTCCACTCGGTCTCCACGTAGACGCTGGCGACGATGTCGTGCGGGCCGGCGTCGCGGCGGTAATCGTCCGGCAGATAGCGCCGCTTGATCGCCTCGTAGTCCCCGTAGCGGAACGGGATCCGCACGCCGGGCGCGAGCCAGGGATGCGGGTTGCGGTCGGGCTCCCAGAAATGCTGGTGGGCGTCGAGGATCGGGCCGTCGTAGCGGGACATCGGCGCCTCCTTCAGACCCGTGACGCCGGGTAGGCGATCAGCATCGTGCCGGCGACGTAGACGAGGGCGCAGACCGCGAAGAACATCAGCACCGCGAGGTAGGCGCCGGTGGCCTGCAGGATCAGCCCCGTCAAGATCGGCACCGCGATGCCGCTGGCCGAGCCCGCGAAGTTCATGATTCCGCCGACGAGCCCGACCTTGTCCTTGGGGGCCAGGAGCGGCGGCAGGCTCCAGTAGAGGCTGCCCCAGTAGAGGAAGAACAGGGTCACGGAGAGCAGGGCTACCGCGCCGACGGGGTTCGCGACCTGCGGCAGGGCCACGAAGGTCGCGAAGATGGCGATGCCTGAGAAGCCCAGCATGCCGCGATAGACCGTCGCCCGCGACCAGCCGCGGGAGAACAGGGCATCGGCGGTGAAGCCGGCGAACAGCGAGCCGGTCATGCCGGCGAGGAAGATCACGAAGGTCGCCGAGCCCATCTGCTTCAGGTCGAAGCCGCGGGCCTGGGCGAGGTAGCTCGGGCCCCAGGTCAGCAGGCCGAAATTGATCATCGCCCAGGCCATCCGGCCGAGCATCAGGCCAGCGAGCGAGCGGGCCGCGATCCGGGGCGGCGCCTCGGCAGCGTCGCGCTGGCCATCCGGAACGGCCCGGATGGCGGCGAGCTCGGCGGCGTTGACCTGCGGGTGCGTCGCGGGATCGTCGCGCAGGGTGCGCCAGGCGAGCGCCCCGAGCGCGATGGTGCCGAGGCCGGCGGCCAGGAAGGCGAGGCGCCACGAATCGAGGGCGAGGATCAGGAACGAGATGATGACGCCGCCGAAGGCAGCCCCGAGCGGCGAGCCCGAATCCATCAGCACCGCGCCCCGGCCCCGCTCCTGCGGCGACAGCCAGATCGCGTTCAGCTTGGCGCCAGCGGGAAACAGCGGGGCTTCCGCCGCGCCGAGGCCGAGCCGGGTCAGGAGGAGCGAGAGCCCGCCCGTCGCGAAGGCCGCGAGGGACTGGAACAGCCCCCAGGCGATGGTAGCCCCCGCCATCAGGCGGCGCGGGCCGTAGCGGTCGATGAGCCACCCGCCCGGCACCTGCAGCAGCGCGTAGGTCCAGAAGAAGGACGAGAGGATCACACCCTGCATCGTCGGCGAGAGGTCGAATTCGCGGGCGATGGTCGGCATCGCGATCGACAGGGCGGTCCGGTCGATGAGGTTGATGACGACGAGCGCGAACACGACCGCGAAGATGCGCCAGCGCACCCGTGTGGCTGCGGCGGTCGCGAGCGCGCCGGGTCTGGCGATGGTGGCGTCCATGGCATTCTCCTCCGATGGGTCGCCCGGGGCTCTCACGGCCCCTGGGCGGACGAGGTGGCGCGGCGCCGGCCCGGCCTTTCGAAGCCGGAGCGGGCGACGACTCTCAGCGGTTCACCAGCCGGGCCGGGATGGGGCGCGGCACGATGCGCGCCGTCGCCTTCCTGCAGGCCGAGGCCCGGACGGGGAGGCCGGCGCTCACGGCCCGGGAATGGCGACGGAGCGTGCGAAGGCTGTCGAGAGCGCCGGTCGGGCGGTCACGCCGCCTGCCGCAGCGTCCCCCTCCCCGCCATCCGGGCCGCGAGCAGGAGAGCCGCTCGGCTGGCGCCCGGATTGGCGATGCCCTGGCCGGCGATGTCGTAGGCCGAGCCGTGGGCGGGGGTGCAGATCGGGAAGGGGAAGCCGCCGAGCAGGGTCACGCCGCGGTCGAAGCCGATGAGCTTCATGGCGATCTGGCCCTGGTCGTGGTACATCGTCAGCACTGCGTCGAAGGCGCCCTTGGTGGCGCGCAGGAAGACGGTGTCGGGCGGGAACGGCCCCTGCGCGTCGATGCCCTCCTGCCGGCCGGCCTCGACGGCGGGGGCGATGATCGCGTCGTCCTCGTGGCCGAAATTGCCCCCGTCGCCGGCATGCGGGTTGAGACCCGCCACCGCGATGCGCGGCGCGGCGAATCCGCTGTCCTGCAGCGAGCGGTGCGTGAGCCGCAGGCCCTCCAGCACCGCGTCGTAGGTGATGAGCGAAGCCACCGCCGAGAGCGGCACGTGCGAGGTGATGCGGGCGTTCCACAGCCCGTCGAGGATGTTGAACTCCTTGGCCGGCACGTCGGTCAGGCCCAGCACCTCGGCGGTGTAGCCGATCTCGTCGTCGTAGGGCGGGTGGGCTAGGCGCATCGCCGCCTTGTTGAACGGCGTGAAGCAGACCGCGCCCGCCACGCCGGCGGCGGCGAGGCCGATCGCCTCGCGGAAATTGCGCAGCGCGAAGGCGCCGCCCTCCCGCTGCACCGCGCCGAGGGTGATCGCGTCGGGGTCGAGATGGCCGAGATCGAGCAGCACCGGGCGCTCGCCGGGCGTGAGGTCGGCCCCCTCGCGCCGCACCTCGACGTCGAGGGACAGGCCGGCCTGCTCCGCGCCGCGCTCCAGCACCCGGGCATCGCCGACGATCACCAGGCGCGCGGCAGAGCGGATCTCCGGATCGGCCGCGACCTTGGCGGCGAGCTCGGGCCCGATCCCCGCCGGATCGCCGATGGCAACGGCGAGCACGGGACGCAGCGGGTCGGCGGGCATGTCGGACATGGGAGACACCTGGCGCTTCCTCGGATTGCGCCTCCTATAGACCCGGGATGCCCTACACGCAAGAATGCTGTATGCAGGATGATAGGATCCCACAATGCGACGGTGGCTTTGTTCCCTGGCCGGTCGCGAGTGGCAGGGAGACGAGCCCCCATGCTAGGAGAGCTGGCGGTTGAGAGGCGGGGGATGGACGTGAGCAACGAGGGGGCGTCGACCCTCGACCAGGTGGTGCCGGTCAGCCGGCGGACGCTCCACGACGAGCTCGTCGGGCGCATTCGCGATCTCATCATCGAGGGCCATCTGGCGCCGGAGAGCCGCATCCACGAGGGTCAGCTCGGGCAGGCCCTCGGGGTCTCGCGCACCCCGTTGCGCGAGGCGCTGAAGTTCCTGGCGAGCGAGGGCCTGATCGAGCTGGTGCCCGGGCGCGGCGCGGTGGTGCGCCGCCTCACGCCCCGCGACGTGCGCGACATGCTGGACGTGCTGGCCGCCCTGGAGACGACCGCGGCCCGCCTCGCCTGCCAGCGGGCGAGCGACGCGGAGATCGCGTCCTTACGCCGGCTGCACGACGAGATGATGGGCTACTACGCGGTCCGCGCCCGGCTCGAATACTTCAAGCGCAACCAGGCCTTCCATGCCGGCTTGGCGACCCTGTCGGGCAACGCGTTCCTCGCCGCCACCCACGAGGGGATCCAGTCGCGGCTGCGCCGGATCCGCTTCGTCGGCAGCGATGCGCCGGCGAAATGGGCCGGCGCCGTGGCCGAGCACGAGGAGATGGTGCTGGCCCTCGAGGCCCGCGACGCCGAGCGGCTCGCCGCGGTGATCGCGCGACACCTCGAAGCGACCTGGGTGCGGGTGCAGGACGTGATCTGAGCCGGCTTCGGGTCGGGCGCGCGACCCGAACCGTCGACCGCTCGCCCGTGCCGAGGCAGGGCGGATGCGCGATCGGGGCGAGGCTCAGGCGCAGCCCTCTGCGGCGTCCGACCCCTCGAATCCGGCGGCCTCCCGCAACCAATGCGCCGCGATGGCGTCGCGGCGGGCGAACCACGTACCCTCGCGGGCGGCCGCGTGGGCGAGAAAGCGCTCGAGCCCGCCGATGCGGCCGGGCCGGCCGATGATGCGCAGGTGCAGGCCCACCGACAGCATCCGCGGCGCGTTCCCCCCCTCAGCGTAGAGACGGTCGAAGGCGTCGATGCAGTAGCGGGCGAAGTCGTCGCCGAACACGAAGCCGCCGCCGCGCTGGAAACGCATGTCGTTGGTGTCGAAGGCGTAGGGCAGCACGACGTGGGGGCGGTCCCCACGCCCCGGGACGAGGTAGGGCAGGTCGTCATTGTAGGCGTTCGAGTCGTACAGGAAGCCGCCCTGGTCCAGGAGCAGCCGGCGGGTGTTGACCGAGGTCGCCGAGCGGGTGTGCCAGCCGACCGGTGCGCGCCCGGTCGCGTCGCGGATCGCCGCGACCGCCCGGGCGATCGTGTCCCGCTCCTCGGTCTCGCCCATCCCGGCATGGCGTTCCCAGCGCCAGCCATGGGCCGCGACCTCGTGCCCGTCGGCAGCCGCCTCCCGGGCCAGCCACGGCGAGAGCGCGACGGCGCGGCCATTGGCGTTGAGAGTCGCGGAGACGCCGTAGGCCGACAGCAAGGCCCGGATGCGCGGCCAGCCGGCCCGGGTGCCGTACTCGAAATGCGATTCCATGCAGAGGTCGCGGGACCCGACGACCTCCTCCACCACCTCGTAGACGGATTCGTTGCGCTCGTCGCCCATCCCGAGGGAGAGCTCCGCTCCCTCCTCGACGTTGACGACGACCGAGACGGCGAGGCGGGCGCCGCGGGGCCAGGCGATGGCCGGCGGGTGGCCACCATAGCCGCGGAAATCGCGATCGTGCTCCATCGCTTAAACCTCCGCCAGGCGGCGCAAGCCGACGAGGCGGTCGCCGAGGATCAGCACCGCGACGGCGAGCAGGATCAGCAGCGTCGAGACCGCCGCGACGGTGGGATCGGGACGCTCCTCGACGAGTTGCAGCATCTGGATCGGCAAGGTCTTGGTCCAGGCGTCGGTGAAGAAGATCGAGATCGGGTAATTGTCCATCGAGGCGAGGAACGCGAACAGGCCGGAGGTCAGGAAGGCCGGCGCCAGGCCCGGCACCAGCACCCGCAGGACGGCCGCCGGGTAGGACAGGCCGAGGGTGCGGGCGGCGTCGATCAGCGTGAAGTCGAACAGCGACAGCGCCGCCACGACGGTGCGCACGACATAGGGTAGCGTGATCACCCCGTGGGCGATGAGCAGGCTCAATCCCACGTCGCGCAGGCCCGCGGCGCGAAAACCCTGCAGCATGGCGATGCCGACCACGAGCCCGGGGAGCATCAGGGGCGAGATCAGGAAGGTGACGAGGGCCTCGCGCCCGGGGAAGCGGCCGCGTACCACCGCGATGGCGCAGAGCGTGCCGAGGACGAGCGCCAGGGCGGTCGCCAGGACCGCTACGCGCAGCGAGGTCCAGACGGCCGGCCAGAGGTCGCGCGAGGTCCAGAGCCGCTCGTACCAGCGCGTCGACCAGGAGGGCGGCGGCAGGGTGAAGACCGCGCTCGATCCGAAGGAGACCGCCACCGTCACCACGAGCGGCGCCATCAGGAAGAGGGCGGAGGCCGCCGCCAGAATCCAGACCAGGGCGAGGGCCGTGCGCTCGGTCGCGGTCATGACTGTCCTCCTCCACCGAGCCGGCGGGCGAGCGCCGTCGATCCCACCACGACCGCGACCGCGACGGCCAGCAGAAGCACCGCGGTGGTCGAGCCGAGCTGCTCGTCGCGCATGAACAGGAAGGCGCGGCCGGTGAGGGTCGCGAGGGTCTGGAAGCGGTCGCCGATGACGAGGCTCGGCACGACGTACATCGACACGGCGAGGGAGAACACGAAGGCGATGCCGGAGACGATCCCCGGCAGGGTCAGCGGCAGGGTCACGCCGAGGAAGCGGCGCAAGGGGCTCGCCCCCAGGGTCGCGGCGGCCTCAGCGAGGCGCGGATCGATCTGGCGGATCACCGCGTAGATCGGCAGGATCATGAACGGCAGGAAGACGTTGGCGGCGCCGATGACGAGCCCGGTCTCGGTGAACAGCAGCCGCTGCGGCGCGTCCCAGATGCCGAGGCCGACGAGGAGCCCCGACACCACCCCGTCCCGGCGCAGCACGATCTGCCACGCATAGGCCTTGACCACGACCCCGACCGAGAGCGGCAGGATGACGGACAGGAGCAGGAGCCCCTGCACCGCGCCGCGGGCCCGCGCCAGGGCGACCGCCGCCGGGTAACCGGCGAGGAGGCAGACCAGGGTGACGAGAAGCGCGGTCCGCACCGTGTTGCCGATGACCCGCCAGCTGAACGGATCGGACAGGAACTGCGCGAGCGGCGTCAGGCTGATCCCCTGCGGGCCCGAGAGGCTGCGCCCGAGCAGGACCAGCAGCGGCCAGCCATAGGCCGCCGCGAGGTAGGCGAAGGCCGGGAGCGCCAGCAGCGCCACAGGATCCGGCCGGACGGAGAGCGACCGGCGGGCCGGGACCCGGCCGGTGAGGGGGGCGGCCGGTGCGCTCATGCGGCGTCCCGCTGCGCGGGCTCGGCCGGAAAGACCAGCGTGTCCTCGATCGCCCACGACAGGCGCAGGCGCGCCCCGGGCCTGGCGCCCGCCGGGATCTCGGGGGCCTCCGCCAGCAGGGCTCGCTCCCCGTCCGGGCCGGCGAAGAACAGGTGGGCGCGGGCGCCCTGGAACGCGACCTCGACGAGGGTGGCCTCGATCGCGTTCGGCCCGTCCGCTCCGATCCGGATCCGCTCCGGCCGCACCCCGAGGAGCACCGGGCTGCCCGGCCGGAACCGGCCCGGCGCCCGCACCGTCCCGAGCGCCGTCTCGACCCGGAGCACCCCGTCGCCCTCCTCCCGCACGGTGCCGTGAAGCCGGCTCGACAGGCCGACGAAACCGAGCGCGAAGGCGGTGGCGGGCCGGCGGTAGAGCGTCACTGGATCGGCGAGCTGCTCGATCGCGCCGCGGTTCATCACGGCGATCCGGTCGGACATGGTCAGGGCCTCGTCCTGGTCGTGGGTGACGAACAGGGCGGTGATGCCGAGCTCGCGCAGCAGGCGCTTGAGGTCGATCTGCATCGCCTCCCGGAGCTTGCGGTCGAGGGCCGAGAACGGCTCGTCGAGGAGCAGGAGCTTCGGCCGCACGGCGAGCGCCCGGGCCACCGCCACCCGCTGCTGCTGCCCGCCCGAGAGCGCCTGCGCCCGGCGGTCGGCGAAGGGCGCCATCTGGACGAGGTCGAGGAAGCGCGCCACCACGGCCGGGATCTCGGCGCGGGGATGCCCCTTGGCCTTGAGCCCGAACGCCACGTTCTCGGCGACCGTGAGATGGGGGAACAGGGCGTAGTTCTGAAACACCACTCCGACGTCGCGCCGGTGCGGCGGGGTGCGGGTGACGTCGCGGCCGTCGAGGACGACCCGGCCGCGATCCGCCGCGACGAGGCCGGCGACGATGCGCAGGAGCGTCGTCTTCCCGCAGCCGGAGGGGCCGAGCAGCGAGACGAACTCGCCGCCTGCGACCGCGAGATCGACGCCGCCGAGCACCGTGCTCGCGCCGAAGCGCTTCTCGGCCCCCACGATGGTGAGGAAGCCGGGATCGGATGGGGCGGAGGCAGGCGGGGTTGGGGCAGACGGGGTTGGGGCAGGCATGGCGCGGCTCAGATCGCCATCTCGCGGTCCCAGCGCTTGATCCAGCCGTCGCGCTCGCGGGCGACGTTGGCCCAGTCGATCTGATGCACGACCAGGTCGGCGGGCAGGCCCGCCGGACGCGGAACCGCGCGGTTGGTGGGTAGCGAGAAGGTCGGGCCGACGAGGCGCTGCTGCAATTCCGCTCCGAGCAGCATGTCGACATAGGCGAAGGCAAGGTCGGGAAGCGGACAACCCTTCACCACCGCGATGCCCGACGGCATCGCGAACACGCCCTCCTTCGGGGCCGCGAGGGCGATCGGGGCGCCGGCGGCCTTGCGCTCGAGGGCGTAGGACGACATCGCGGACGAGATCATCCAGGCCTCGCCCTGCTCCAGCAGGTTATAGGCCTGGGGCTGCTGCGTGTAGACCGTGAGCAGGTTCGGCTTGAGCGCGGCGAGCTTGCGAAAGCCCGGTTCGGCGTCACCCTGCGCCGCATCGAGGGACTTGCCGGTCTCGAGGGCGGCGGCCGCGAAGATGTTGGGCAGACCTTCGGTGTTCTGCAGCGAGGGGACGATGATCCGGCCCTTGTACCTGGGGTCGTAAGGGTCGGCCCAGGAGGTCGGGGCTTGGCGCATCGCCTCGGTGTTGTAGGCGATGCCAAGCCAGGGCTGCAGGTAGTTCGCCCACATCCCGTCCATATGGACGGTGCCGGGGACGAGGGCGCCGAGATTCGGCACGCGCGCGGGGGTCAGCGGATCGAGGAGCCCTTCCTTCACCGCCAGGATCATCACCGGATCGTCCATCTGGACCACCGACAGGTAGGGCCGGTCCCGGTTCTTCTGCATCTTCTCGAGGTTCACGAGCGAGCGCGTGCCCTCGAAGATCACCTTCGCGCCATGCTTCCGCTCGAAGGCCGGGACCACGATCTCCTCGACCCAGGCCTTGTGGCCGGCGGCCCCGCCGACGACGAGCTCGCGGGCCTGCGCCCGCAGGATGCCGGGCGCCGCCACGAGGGCGCCGAGAGCCGCAGCCCCGCGCAGCACCGAACGACGATCGGGAGAGGTGGACGGCATGGCGGGAAACCCTCCGGACGGAGCGGATGACACCGAAGGGATACGTCTGCCCGCCCCGTCAATGAAGCACAAAGTCATCGCAATTGTGCACAATCTTGGAGCGACAGGCGGTGCGAACGGGCTTGGGCGGCGGACCGTCCGGGCTTATCTCGGGGCGGGCCGATGCGGACCGGGAGGGACATGATGGACCGGAAGGCCGTGCGTGCCGTCCCGTCGGACGGCGAGACGGCGCAGACCGGCATGCTCGACGAGACGGCGGTCCACGCCGGCATGCTCGACGAGACGGCGGTCCACGCCGTCCTGGCGCGGGTGCTGCTCGACGGGCGGGTTCCGGCCGGGACGAAGCTCGGCGAGCACTTCCTCGCCGAGATCTTCGGGGTGAGCCGCGAGCGCGTGCGCAAGGTGCTGCACCGGCTCGGCCACGAGCGGCTGATCACCGTCGAGAAGAACCGCGGCGCCTTCGCGATCGCGCCGGATCTCGGCGAGGCGCGCACGGTCTACGAGGCGCGGCGCATCCTCGAGGGCGGCATCGTCGGGCACCTCGCGACGGCGCTCGACGAGGCCGGCGAAGCGCGGCTCGCCGCCCACGTGGCGGCGGAGGATGCCGCGATGGCGGCGGGCGACCGCTTCACCTCGATCCGCCTCTCGGCGGAGTTCCATACCATCCTGGCCGATCTCACCGGCAACGTGCTGATCCGGCGCCAGATGCAGGAACTCGTCGCCCGCACGATGATGCTGGTGGCGTTCTTCGAGCCCGACTCGTCGGTCGCCTGCCAGTGCGCCGAGCACCGGGCGGTGTTCCGGGCGCTCAGCGGGCGCGCCCGGGCGCAGGCGGTGCGGGCGATGACCACCCACCTGTCCCTGGTGGAGACGCGGCTGCGCCCGCGGGTCTGCGAGGCGGTCCCCCCTCCCCTCGAGGAGGTGCTGCGCGACGCGCTCGCCAGACGGCAGACCGCGAAGGGGCTGAACGATAACAGGTAGGCCGGATCGGCGAGGCGCCTGCCGGCATCGTCGTCGTCCGGCTCAGGTCCGAGGCCGGGCAGCGCCTCGGACCTGCGCGTCATCGCGTGGTGCGGGCGCGCTATCGCACCGGCAGCGCACGGCGCAAGACTCCATGCGCCGCCATGCCGGCGAGCATTGCGGCGACGAACACGACGACCGGCAATGCCCCGCCGGAGAGGGCCGCCACCGCCGGCCCGGGGCAGAAGCCCGACAGGCCCCAGCCGATGCCGAACAGGACGGCACCGAGGATCAGGGGCGGATCGATCCGGGTCCGGGTCGGCCAGTCGAACCGCTCCGCCAGGACGGGCCGGTGCAGGCGGCGCGCCAGCGCCGTGCCGAGGCCCGACGCGGTGACGGCGCCGGCGAGGACGAAGGCGAGGGTCGGGTCCCAGGCGCCGGTCACGTCGAGGAAGCCGCGCACCCGGGCTGGGTCGAGCATGCCGGACAGCGCGAGCCCGCCCCCGAACAGCAGGCCGGACAGGACAGCGGCGGCGAGGCGCAAGGCCGGCATCACGGCAGTACCCGCCCGGCGGCGACCGTCAGCATCCCGCTCGCCAGGAACGCGACGACCGCCACCGCCGAGCGCGGCGACAGGCGGGCGAGGCCGCAGACCCCGTGGCCGGAGGTGCAGCCCGAGCCGAGCCGCGTGCCGAAGCCGACGAGCAGCCCGGCCAGCGCCAGCACCGGCAGGCTCGCCTCGATCCGCATCGCCGGCCAGCCGCCCGCGAGGAGCGCGAAGACCGGCGGCCCGAGGACGAGCCCGGCGAGGAAGGCGGCGCCGATGCGCCAGGCCGGCCCGGCCGGACGGGCGAGACCGGCGACGAGGCCGCTGATCCCGGCGATGCGGCCGTCGAGGAGGAGGAACAGGGCGGCCGAGAGGCCGATCAGGAGGCCGCCGGCGAAGGCGCTGGGCAGGGTAGTCATGACGATCCCGGGACGCGAGGGCGCCACCGGTCGGCCGGCGACGCGACCCGCTGCGTACCGAAAGGGAAAGCGCGGAACAAGGCTTGCGGCGCGCGGTTGTTTCGTAGATTATCGAGCAAGTACAACAGATTAGCGAAGCAAATGCTCTCGTCCGCCCAACTCGCGACTACACCCTTCTCCCCTCACGCCGGAATCGAGGGAAGTTCTTCCCGCCCGCAGGGTCGGGTCGCCAGGCGGGGACACCCGCGGGAGCATCTGGAGAATGATGTCATGGCTTCAGCGACGATGACGCGCGGCGACGAGGTCGTGTTCGACCGGCTCGACCTCGCGGACGCCTTGGGGATCTGGCGCAACGCCAAGGGGAGGATCGTCGGCATCCATGGCCAGGGCAGCCGCACTCCCACCGTCGACGTCAAGTTCGACGGTCACGAGACCCTGCAGCGCTACCTGCCGGACCTCTTCCGGCGCGTGCAGTAACGCCCGTGAGAGATGCCATCGGATTGGACCTGGTCAGCATGGATCTGGCATCCCCGGCCGCACCGGCGACGGTTCTTCGCGTGAGCACCGCCGCCCTGCGTCAGCCTCCCTTACGCGCGACGAGCCACAGCACGGCAGAGGCCGATGTCTGGGCGGAGCTGCGCGCCGAGGCGGAGGCGGCGCTGATCGAGGAGCCGCTCTATGCCGGGATCATCCAGGCGACGATCCTCGACCAGCGCAGCCTGGCCCAGGCCCTCGCCTACCGCCTCGCGCACCGGCTCGGCGACGGCGACCTCGCCCGGCTATCGATGCGCGACCTCTGCCTCGCCGCCTTCGAGGCGGATCCCCATGCCGGCGCCCACGCGGTGCGCGACCTGATCGCCATCCGCGAGCGCGACCCGACCTGCCGGCGCTACCTCGATCCTTTCCTGTTCTACAAGGGACTGGCCGCCCTCGAGGGCTACCGGGTCGCCCACTGGCTCTGGCACCAGGGCCGGATGACGCTGGCCCTCCACGTGCAGAGCCGGATCTCGGAGGTGTTCGGCTGCGACATCCACCCGGCGGCACGGATCGGCTCGGGGGTGTTCATCGACCACGCCACCGGCGTCGTGATCGGTGAGACCACGGTGGTCGCCGACGACGTGTCGATCCTGCAATCCGTGACGCTGGGCGGCAACGGCAAGGACAGCGGCGACCGCCACCCCAAGATCGAGCGCGGGGTGCTGCTGAGCGTCGGGGCCAAGGTGCTCGGCAACATCCGGGTCGGCGAGGGCGCGAAGGTCGCCGCCGCCGCGGTGGTGCTGCACGACGTGCCGCCCCACACCACCGTGGCGGGCGTGCCGGCCCGGGTGGTCTCGCGCATCCCGCGCTCGGAGGAACCAGCCCTGACCATGGACCAGTTCTTCGGCGAGGGCATCTGACGGCAGCCGAAAAATCTCTTTCGGAGATGGTTCATCGCAGGATCGCGGTACGATCGCGATCTTGTAGGAAATTTTTTTATGAAAACCGTAATAATTAGACATTTTTTGTACGCATCGGCTCGAAGAAAGAAAATTCTAGACGTAACGGGCCGATAAACGAAAAAACATTCTATTGACCCTTGCCGCCGATCGCCGGTATCGCTGCGGCAGCGGGAGGCAGGACGGTCAGTATTGTGAAATGACCGCCACCCTCGCGGATATCGAGACGCCAGGACAGCCAAGATGATCGGCTCGGGATCATCCGCCATGACTTGTCGTTCCGCGTGAACGGTGAGGGCTCCTGGCGTCGGACACGCAGAATGCCGGGCCGAGACCGGCCTGCAACGGCTACACGGAGACGAACCTCGATGAGCGGACCGGGTTTGAGCGTCAGCGCTTCAGCCGCACGCAACCTCGCCACCGCGACCGTCACCTCGGTCCAGAACGCGGCCAACACGCCGCGCTTCCTCTTGCGGCTCCTGCCCTTCGTCGACGTGCCGGGCGGCGTCTACCGGGTCAACCGCCGCGCCGTCGTGCTGGCCAAGCCCGGCCGCATCGACCTCGCGGCCGAGGGCGAGGGCCGCACGGTCCGCGCCGGCTCCTTGCGCGCCGTGCCGCTGTTCAGCCGCCTCGGCGACGCCGAGCTGGCGGCACTGGCGGGCAAGTTCACCGAGAGCCGGCACCAGGCCGGCGAGGTCATCGCCGAGGAGGGCTCGACCGGGCGTAGCCTCGTGGTGGTCGCCGACGGCACCGTCGAGCTGACCCTGTCGGGCCCCTATAAGGGCCGCCTGCGCCAGGGCCTGGCCACCCGCGGCGACTATTTCGGCGCCGGCGACCTCGTCGGCGAGGCAGGCCCCGCCCCGGCCGTCAAGGCGCTCTCGGCAGTAACGCTGCTCACCCTCGACCCCGCCGCGATCGAGGACGAGGCCATCGCCTCCCGCATCGCCCAGCACCGCGAGGAGCGCGACCGGCTCAAGGGCCACACCAATTCCCACGGCGAGCAGGGCATCGAGCTGCTGGCGGTCCATGCCGGGGAGCCGCGCCTGCCGACCACCTTCGTCGATTACGAGATCGATCCGCGCGAGTACCACCTCTCGACGATCCAGACGATCCTCAACACCCATACCCGCGTTACCGACCTCTACTCCAACGAGATCGACCAGCTGCGCGAGCAGATCCGCCTCACGGTCGATGCCGTGAAGGAGCGCGAGGAGTGGGAACTCCTCAACAACTCCCAGTTCGGCCTCCTCAACGAGGTGGCACCGCGCCAGCGCATCCCGACCCGCGGCGGTCCGCCGACCCCGGACGATCTCGACGAGCTCCTGACCCTGGTGTGGAAGAAGCCCGCCTTCTTCGTCGCCCACCCACGCGCCATCGCGGCCTTCGGCCGGGAGGCGACCCGCCGCGGCGTGCCGCCGGTGGTGGTGCACCTGTTCGGGGCGCCGTTCATCACCTGGCGCGGCGTGCCGCTCGTCCCCAGCGACAAGCTGCCGATCGACATCGACCCGGTGACCGGCGCCCAGACCACCTCGATCCTGCTCCTGCGCGTCGGCGAGGGCGAGCAGGGCGTGGTCGGCCTGCACAAGTCGGGCGTGACGGGCGAGATCGAGCCCGGCCTGTCGGTGCGCTACATGGGCACCAACGACCACTCGATCGCCTCGCACCTCGTGACCCGCTACTTCTCGGCGGCGGTGCTGGTCGAGGACGCGATCGCCCGCCTCGATAACGTGCTGCTCGGCAACTACCATGACTACGCCTGAGGTCGGCCTCCCCTCCGGGACGCCGGCCGAGCTCGCCCACGCGGATCTCGTCGGGCGCCTCGCCCGCGAGATCTACGGGCAGGGCCAGGCTGCGAGCGCCCCCTTCGCCCCGACGCTGCCGGCGGGCCCTCAGGCTTCGCAGGCACTCGACGTGGTCCCCCCGGCTCCGGCCGGGGTCACCCCCTCGGGGGTCGAGCCCGGCCTCGCCGCGCTCGGCGCCCGGTCCTTCGGTGCACCGCCGGTCGGCCTGCCGGGACTGACCGGGCCCTCGGCCACCAAGCCGCTCGGTGCCAACCCGGCGCCGGGAAGCGCGACCATCCTCGATCTCGGCGCGATCGCCCCGGTGCATCCGCTCGCGGACCCGCTCGGAGGGCAGCGACTGCCCGAGTTCTTCGTGCCGAGCCTCCCCGAGGTGGCGGCCGGCCTGCCCGGCGGCACGGACCTCGACCGGCAGATCGCCGCGGACCATCCGCGCGCCCACGCCTTCGCGCAGGCGGTGGCGTCGGCGCTCGCCCCGGCGGTTCCCTCCCGCCACGGCGGGGACGTGGCGCAGGAGCACGTCCGACGCACCGGCCGCCTGTCCGAGCAGCCTTCCGGGCCCTCGGCCGAGGCCAACTACTACTTCCTGAACCCGTCACCTACCCCGGCCCGCCGCGGTGGCCGTCCGGCGGCCCGGCCGCGGGTCGAGCCAGCCCGCCATGACGGCCCGGCCCCTCGGGCCCTCGCCCTCGGTGCGAGCCCGGCCGCGGCGCCCTTCGACGTCGAGCGCGTGCGCCGGGACTTCCCGGCCCTGCTTCAGAGCGTCAACGGCCACCGGCTGGTCTGGCTCGACAACGCCGCCACCACCCACAAGCCGCAGAGCGTCATCGACGCGACGAGCGACTTCTACGGCCGTCACAACTCGAACATCCACCGGGCCGCGCATACCCTGGCGGCGCGCGCGACCGACCTGTTCGAGGGCGGCCGCGAGAAGACACGCCGCTTCCTCAACGCGCCGAGCAAGGACGACATCGTCTTCCTGCGCGGCACGACGGAGGCGATCAACCTCGTCGCCAATTCCTACGGCCGCGCCCATATCGGCCCGGGCGACGAGATCATCGTCTCGACCATCGAGCACCACGCCAACATCGTGCCCTGGCAGCTCCTGGCCCAGGCCACCGGCGCGACGATCCGGGTGATCCCGGTCAACGACCGCGGCGAGATCATCTTCGAGCAATACGCCGCCCTGCTGTCGGGCCGCACCAAGATCGTCTCGGTGACCCATGTCGCCAACGCGCTCGGCACGGTGAACCCGATCGGTGAGATCATCGCGCTCGCCCACGCCTACGGCGTGCCGGTGCTGGTCGATGCCGCCCAGTCGACCCCGCACATCCCCATCGACGTGCAGGCGCTCGACGCCGACTTCCTGGTCTTCTCCGGCCACAAGGTATTCGGGCCGACCGGGATCGGTGCGCTCTACGGCAAGAGCCACCTGCTCGAGGCGATGCCGCCCTGGCAGGGCGGCGGCCACATGATCGAGGACGTCACCTTCGCGCGGACCGTCTACAAGGGCGTGCCGGAGAAGTTCGAGGCCGGCACCCCGGACATCGCGGGTGCGGTGGGGCTCGGGGCTGCCCTCGACTACCTGGAGGGCGTCGGCCTTCCCGGCATCGCCGCCTACGAGCACGACCTGCTCGACTACGCGCAGGCCGGGCTTGCCGAGGTGAAGGGCCTGCGGTTGATCGGGACGGCGCGCGAGAAGGCGAGCGTGATGTCGTTCGTGATCGACGGTTACGAGAACGAGACGGTCGCCCACCACCTCGACCGGCACGGCATCGCGGTGCGCTCGGGCCATCACTGCGCCCTGCCGGCCCTGCGCCGCTTCGGCGTCGACCAATCGATCCGCGCCTCGCTCGCCTTCTACAACACCCGCGAGGACGTCGACGTGTTCCTCAAGGCGCTGCACACCCTGCCGCGGCGCTGATCCCCGCGAGGCCGTCCGGTCGCCGTCCGGTCGGTGCCCGAGTGGCGCCGACCGGACCATTCCGGCGAGGGACGCCGCTTCAGGATCCCGCCACCGCGACGAGCCAGGCGCAGAACGCGCGCACGGCCGGGTCCTCGGCGCGCGTCTCGGGGACGAAGGCATGATAGCTGCGTGCCGGCAGCGACGGACCGGCGAAGGGCAGCGCGAGGCGGCCGGCCGCCACGTCGTCGGCGATCAGCCGCGCCGGGCCCATCGCCACGCCGAGGCCGTCGAGGGCGGCCTGGAGCGTCAGGTAGAAATGCTCGAGCGTCACCGAGGCCTGCGGCTGCAGGTCCGGCACGCCGGCGGCGCGCAGCCATTGCGGCCAGACCTGCGGCAGCGTCGCGGAATGCAGCAAGGTGTGGTGGCGCAGCTCTGCCGGCTCGGAAAGGGGAAGGCGCCGCAGCAGGCCCGGGCTGCAGACCGGGATGCGTGTCTCGGGCAGGAAAAGCTGCCCGGCATGGCCCGGTCGCGCATCCGGTCCGCCCCGGATGGCGACGTCGAACGGCTCGGCGATCTGCGCGAGGGGAACGTTCGAGGTCGTCAGCCGGACTTCGACCGCGGGATTGGCGAGCTGAAAGGCGGAGAGGCGCGGGATCAGCCAGCGTAAGGAGAAGGTCGCGAGCGCGTTCACCCGCAGCAGGCGGGGTCGCCCGCGCTCCACCTCGCGCGCGGTCGCGAGCGCGACGCGGTCGAGGGCGGCGCCGATCTCCGTCAGGTAGCGACGTCCGACCTCGGTGAGGACCACGCGACGGTTGTGCCGCTCGAACAGGGGTACCTGCAGCCACGCTTCGAGGGCCTGCACCTGCCGGCTCACCGCGCCGTGAGTGACGCCGAGCTCGGAGGCGGCGAGCGTGAAGCTCGCGTGGCGGCCGGCGGCCTCGAAGGCGCGCAGAGCGTTCAGGGGCGGCAGGCGCCGGTGCATTCGGGTCAGGTTTCCTCACGCGAGCGTCAGGATAAGACGTTTGTCAGGGCTGCGCGAGGACGCGATCCTGCGGGGGAAACGACAGCGAACAACCCGATGTCCCTCGCCCCCGATCTCGCCTCGCCCTCGCTTACCGTGCCGGACCGCGATCCGCGGCGGACCTTGGTGGCCGCCGGCCTCAACCACGCCCTGCACGACGGCTACACCGATCTGATCTACGTGCTGCTGCCGGTCTGGCAGGCGGAGTTCGGCCTCGGCTACGCCGCCCTCGCGCTGCTGCGCACTCTCTGCACCGGGACGCTCGCGGCTCTCCAGATCCCGTCGAGCCATCTGGCGCGGCGATGGGGGGCGCGCACCGTGCTGGTGCTCGGCACGCTGCTGAGCGCGGGCGGCTACGCCCTCGCGGGCCTGTCCGGTGGTCTCGTCGGCCTCTGCGCCGCCCTGGTCCTCGTCGGCGCCGGCTGCAGCACGCAGCACCCGCTCGCCTCGGCAGTGATCGCCCGGGCCTATGGCCGCGCGGCCCGCGGACCGCTCGGGACCTATAACTTCGCGGGCGACCTGGGGAAGGCCGCCGTGCCGCCCGTCGTGAGCCTGCTGATGACCCTCGCGGACTGGCGCGCGGCGCTCTGGCTGGCGGCGGGCGCCGGCGCCGCGGTCGCGCTTGCCATCGGCCTGCTTCTGCCCCGCGATCCGGTCGCGCCGGATGCGGAGCCGGATGAATCGCCGCCGGCCGCTCGCCGGGGCGACGCCGGCGCCGGTCGGGCCGGGTTCGGACTCCTCGTCGGGATCGGCATGCTCGACAACGCCGCGCGCCCGGCCTTCCTGCTCTACCTGCCGTTCCTGCTCGGACAGAAGGGGGCGGGGCTGACCCTCGTGGGTCTCGCGCTCTCCGGGGTGTTCGTCGGTGGCGCGCTCGGCAAGGCGATCTGCGGGCGCCTCGGGCAACGGCTCGGCGTCACCCGGACCGTGATCCTCACCGAGGCGGGCACCGCGGTGGCGATCCTGGCGGTGATCGGATTGCCGCTCTGGCCCGCCCTCGCCGTGCTGCCGGTGCTGGGCCTGCTCCTGAACGGCACCTCGTCGGTCTTGTACGGCACGGTGCCGGAGCTCGCGCCGGGGGGGCGGGTCGAGCAGGCCTTCGCGGTGTTCTACACCTGCACCCTCGGGGGCAGCGCGCTCGCGGCGCCCCTCGTCTACGGGCGCCTCGGCGACCTCGCCGGCCCGCGCTGGGCGGCCGTGGCGGCGGCCGCGACCGCGCTCGCGGTCGTACCGCTCATGCTCGCCCTCTCGCGCCATCTCGGTGGCACCGCGCCGGGCCCGGCCCCTCGTCATCGATGAGCCCGGGACACCCGCGGCTCCGGTACGGCGAGGCTCAGGCCACCAGGGCCGTCAGGGCATAGGCGCCGGCGCCGATCAGGGCCGCGGCCGGCAGGGTCAGCACCCAGGCGACCACGATGTCGCTCGCCACGCCCCAGCGCACCGCCGAGGTGCGCCGCGCCGCGCCCACCCCGACGATCGCCCCGGTGATGGTGTGCGTGGTCGAGACCGGCACCCCGAGCCAGGTCGCCCCGAACAGGGTGAGCGCCCCGCCGGTCTCGGCGCAGAAGCCCTGCATCGGCGTGAGCCGGGTGATGCGCGAGCCCATCGTGTGCACGATCCGCCAGCCGCCGAGCAGCGTGCCCGCCGCCATCGCCGCCTGGCACGACAGCACGACCCAGAGCGGCACGTGGAACGCGGGTCCGAGATGGCCCTGGCTGAACAGCAGGACCGCGATGATGCCCATCGTCTTCTGCGCGTCGTTACCGCCATGGCCGAGGGAGTAGAGCGAGGCCGAGACGAATTGCAGGAAGCGGAAGCGGCGGTCGACCGCGAAGGGCGTGGAGCGCACGCAGAGCCACGAGACGACCAGGACGAGGAGCAGGGCGAGGACGAAGCCGAGCAGCGGCGAGAGCACGATGGCCGCCGCGGTCTTGCCGAGCCCGCCCCAGACCACCGCCTGCCAGCCGGCCTTGGCAAGGCCCGCTCCGACGAGGCCGCCGACCAGCGCGTGCGAGCTGCTCGACGGGATGCCGAGCACCCAGGTCAGGACGTTCCAGGCGATGGCGCCCGCGAGCGCGCCAAAGATCACCCGCGCGTCGACCAGGCTCGCCTCGACGATACCGGTGCCGAGCGTCTGGGCGACGTGCAGCCCGAAGAACAGGAAGGCGATGAAGTTGAAGAACGCGGCCCAGATCACCGCGTATTGCGGCCGGAGCACCCGCGTCGAGACGATGGTGGCGATCGAGTTGGCCGCATCGTGCAGGCCGTTGAGGAAGTCGAACAGCAGCGCGACGGCGATCAGACCGGCGAGCACCGGCAGCGAGAGGGCGGCCTCCACAGCGGGCTCCTACACGTTCTCGATGACGATGGCGCTGATCTCGTTGGCGACGTCCTCGAAGCGGTCGACCACGTCTTCCAGGTGGCCGAGGATCTCGCTGCCGATGATGTAGGCCATGGGGTCGCTGCGCCCATGCGCGTGGTAGAGGGCCTTGAGACCCTGCTCGTGCAAAGCGTCGGAGCGTCCCTCGACCCTGATCACCCGCTCGGTGAGTTCGGACAGACGGCCGGACTGCTTGCCGACGGCGTTGAGGAGCGGCACCGCCTCGGCGGTGAGCCGGGCGGCCTCCAGGACCGTGCCGCCCATCTCCCGCATGACCGGGTCGAAGGTCCTGACCTCGAACAGCGTGATGGTCTTGGCGGTGCGGTTCATCTGGTCGATGGCGTCGTCCATCGACTGGATCAGATCCTTGATGTCGCCGCGGTCGAAGGGCGTGATGAAGCTGCGGCGCACCGCCTCCAGCACCTCGCGGGCGATGTCGTCGGCCTCCTGCTCGCGCTCGGCGATGAGCCTGCACCAGCGCGGCACCTCATCGCCGCCTTGAAGCAGCGCCTCCAGCGCCTCGGCGCCGGCGACCAGCGTGCGGGCATGCCGCTCGAACAGGTCGAAGAAGCGATCTTCCCGCGGCATCAACGCCCGGAACCAGCCCAGCATGCCCGATCGCCCCACTCGTCGCGACTGTATGCGGGGATCTGGAAGCCGGCTAAGTTCCTGCAAGGGGGTCGCGGCGCCAATCTCGTCCGCGCGGACGAAGGCGGGCGGATCTGCCGGTGTCTGGTAGCGGAACGCTGGTGGGATGCGGCACGAGCGGGCACACCGCTTCTCCTCCCGGAGGACGCGCTGATGCATGCGATCCAGCGCAATGCCCGCGCCGTGGTCAGCCCGCCCCGGATTTCCCGTCGAAGTCGCCGCCGCTCAGCATCCCGGCCGTCGCGAAGCCGACGATCTCGTCCAGCAGCTCGGCCGAGTCGGTCTCGATGCCGGGTTCGATCTCATCGAGGCGATGGGTATCCGAGAAGGCGTAGAGATAGGCGCCGATGACCAGCGTCAGCCGCCAGGAGATCGTCTTGCGCGACAGGTGCGGCATCGCGCGCGCGAGGGCGTCGGCATAGGCCCGGGTCGAGGCGTCGTAGGCGTGGCGCCGCAACGGGTAGGAGATCTCCGGCGGCTCGGTGTGGAGGCGCGCCTGCAGCCGCAGGAACATCCGGCCGCCGGGCGTCGCGCGCATCTCCAGCGTCGGCGCGAGGAAGGCCGCGATGATCTGCCGGACGGTCGGCGCCGCGGCGCCGGCCGACAGCGCCTCCAGCCGGGTGCTGCGCTCGTCCGAGATGGTGACCGCGCGCCGCAGGAAGACGGCCTCGTACAGGCCGAGCTTCGAGCGGAAATAGTAGTTGATCAGCGCCTGGTTCACGCCGACCTTCTCGGAGATCTCGCGCAGGGTCGTCCCGGTGAAACCGTTCGTCGCGAACTGCTCCTCCGCGGCGTCGAGGATCGCCGTGCGGTAATCCTCGTTGCCGACGGGCCGGCCGGGGCCCCCCTGGGGACCGCGCTTCTTCTCCTTCACCCCCAGGATCGTGGTGGACACGCGCATCCCTTTCCGCACCGGCATTCGATCTTGACCGCACCCTAGAGCCCTGCCCGATCGCCGTGCAATCGAGCGAAGCGCCGGGCTCCCGTAGCCACAGGCTCCTCCACACCGGGCTGGCCCTTCCCTCGGCGTGAGGCGCCCCGGCCGCGCTCCGTCCGGACCGGCTTGTGCGATCGCTCGGGTCGCCTGCTGCCCAGCGACTGCGCATCTGACGAAATTTTGCATCGCACAATCTTCGATCTTGCATAAAAATTCCGCATTCCAGGGGCTGGCGCGGGCTGCCATCGCTGTTACGCTCTAATTAATGATACGTTTAATTAACACGCGTGTCGCGGCCTTTCTGGCCACCGCGGATCTTTACGACGAACCAATCAGGAGACCGGGAATGGGGCAGAAGCGTTTGCTGCTCGCGGCCGCCGCGAGCGCCTGCATGGCCGGCGCCGCCGGGGCGGCGGAGCCGATCAAGGTCGGCCTCATCGAGCCGCTCTCCGGCTCGGTCGCCTATAACGGCCAGTCGGTCGTCGAGGGGGCCAAGCTGGCCGCGAAGGAGATCAACGACCGGGGCGGCATCGACGGCCGGCCCCTGGAGCTGATCGTCGAGGACGGCCAGTGCGCGCCGGCCAACACCGTCAACGCAGCGGAGAAGCTGATCCAGAACGACCGCGTCTCGGTCCTGATCGGGGCGTTCTGCAGCTCGGCGACGGCCGCGATCATGCCGGTGGCGGACAAGTACAAGCTGCCGCTCGTGACCGGCGTCTCCTCGAAGGCCGATCTGACCGAGCAGGGCAACCGCTACTTCTTCCGCGCCGCCGAGACCGACGCGCTCCTGGCCCGCGCCTTCGCCAAGATCATGGCGCGCGACCTCAAGCTGAAGAGCGTCGCCTATATCGGCGTCAACGACGATTGGGGGCGCGGCGGCGTCGCCGAGTTCTCCCGCGACCTCACCGAGCTGGGCGTCAAGAGCACCCTGGTCGATTACTTCGATCACGGCTCGACCGACTTCTACACCCTGCTGACGCGGATCCGGGCGGCCGAGCCGGACGGCGTGTTCGTGGCGGCCGAGACTCAGGACGGCTCGATCCTGCTCAAGCAGGCCAAGGAGATGGGCCTCGAGGCGAAGATCTTCGGCGTCGGCTCCTGGGCCACGGAGGATTTCATCAAGCTCACTGGCGAGGCCGCGGAGGGGATCTACGCCGCGGTTCCCTACGCCTCGACGATCCCCGGCGACACCAACCGCAAGTTCGTCGAGAGCTACGCCAAGGCCTACCGCAAGCAGCCCGGGAAGTACGGTGCGGCCGGGTACAACGCCGTCAACATCGTGGCTCAGGCGATCGACCGGGCCGATTCGACCAAGGCCGAGGCGATCCGCGAGGCGCTGGCGAAGACCGACTACGAGGCGCCGAACGGGCATTACCGCTTCACCCCGAAGGGACAGGCCTACGGGTTCTCGGCCGTGCTCGTGCAGTTGCAGGGGGCGAAGCCCGTCGTCGTCGCGACCTCGCCGGTCGAGGCCGGCCAATAGGCGAGCGAGGGAGAGGCGGCTGATGAACCTCGCGCTGCAATTCCTGGCCAACGGCCTGGTGACCGGAGCGTTCTACGCCCTGTCCGCCCTCGGCCTGACGCTCATCTTCGGCCTGATGCGGGTCGTGAACTTCGCCCATGGCGAGTTCTTCATGCTCGGCGGGGTGCTGGGCTGGGTCGCGACCGCGGTGCTCGGCCTCGACTTCGCCACCGCCTTCGTCCTGGTGGTGGCGGCGATGGGCGTCCTCGGCTGGCTCGTGGACCGCTTCATGATCGAGCGGGTGCGCGGGCACGGCGAGGAATCGACGATCCTCCTGACCATCGGCCTGTCGATCTTCCTGGCCAACGCCACCCTGTACCTCGCCGGCCCGGCGCCGATGAAGGTGCCGGCGCCGCTCACCGGCAAGCCGCTCTTCCTCGGTCCGGTCGTGCTGACGAAGTCCCGGCTGGCGGCGGTCGCGGTCAGCGTGGTCCTGGTCCTCGGCGCCTATCTCGTCATCCACCGCACCCGGATCGGGCGGGCGATGCGGGCGACCTTCCAGGACGCGATGGCGGCCAAGCTGTCGGGCATCCGCACGGAGCGGATCTTCGCCGCGACCTTCGCCCTCGGCACGATGCTCGCCGCCTCGGCGGGGATGCTGCTGGCCTCGATCTACTCGGCCCAGGCCTCCGTCGGCGGCCTCGTCAGCCTCAAGGCCTTCGTCGTCGTGATCCTGGGCGGGATGGGGAGCTTTCCCGGCGCCATCGCGGGCGGGCTGATCCTCGGCCTCTCCGAGGCCTTCTGGGGCGGCTACGTCTCGACCGGGACCGTCGACATCGTCGGCTTCGTGATGGTCATCCTCATCCTGCTCTTCCGGCCCCGCGGCCTGTTCTCGCTCAACGCGCAAAGGGCATGACATGACTGGCGAACGCTCGTCGCTCCTCTTCGTCCTGGTCCTGGCCGCGGTCTTCCCGTTCGCGGTCCAGAATCCCTACATCCTGCACCTCGCGGTCATCGCCGGCATCTACGTCGTCCTGGCCACCAGCCTGAACCTGATCGTCGGCTATGTCGGCGAGTTCTCGCTCGGCCACACCGCCTTCTTCGGCATCGGGGCCTACGCCGCCGCCCTCCTGTCCACCGCCGCGGGGCTGCCGATCTGGCTCACCGTGCCCCTCGCCGGGCTCCTGGCGGGCCTGTTCGGAATCGTCATCGGGGCGATCACCCTGCGGTTGCAGGGGCCTTACTTCGTGATCGTCACGCTCGCCTTCGCGGAGGTGCTGCGCATCGTGGCGACCAACTGGATCGGCCTCACCAACGGGCCGATGGGGATCGCCGGCGTGCCGCAGCCGGCAAGCGTCGCCGCGGCCGGCATCGTCGGCGGCAAGCAGATCTACTACTTCATGGCCGCCGGCATGGTGGCGGTCTCGCTGTATCTCGCCTGGCGCCTCGTGCGCTCGAATTCCGGCCGGGCCGCCGTGGCGGTGCGGGAGAACCGCTTCGTCGCCCAGTCGATCGGCGTCGATCCCTTCCTCACCGCGATGCACGTCTTCACCCTCAGCGCGGTGCTCGCGGGCTTCGCCGGCGGCTTCTACGCCCACTACGTCTCGTTCGTCGGGCCCGAGGTCTTCCGCTTCTCGTTCATGGCCTCGATGATCATCATGGTCCTGATGGGCGGCAAGGGCACGCTGCTCGGCCCGGTCCTCGGTGCCGTGATCGTCGTCGGGCTGGAGGAGTACCTCCGGCAGGCGCAGGAGCTGCGACTGACGCTGTTCGGCCTCATCGTGATGGCCGTGGTGCTGTTCGCCCCCAACGGCCTGATGGGACTGCTGGCGCGCCGCCCGGCCTGGCTCGCCCGGCGCGCCGCCCCGGCCCTCGTCTCGAACCAGGGAGAGCCGGCATGAGACCTGAGACGACGGCGTCCCCGGCCGCGCCGCTGCTCCGCGCCGAGCGCCTCTCGATCACGTTCGGCGGGATCAAGGCGGTCACCGATTTCGACCTCACCGTCGGCGACGGCGAGATCGTCAGCCTGATCGGCCCGAACGGCGCCGGCAAGACCACCTGCTTCAACATGCTGACCGGCTTCTACCGGCCGACCGGCGGCACCGCGCAGTTCCGCGGCCAGGTGATCACCGGCCTGAAGCCGCACGCCATCGCCCGCAGGGGCCTGGTGCGCAGCTTCCAGAAGACCAGCGTCATGAAGAACCTGACCGTCTTCGAGAACGTCGTGACGGGCCACTATCTCCAGACGCGCCAGAGCCTGATGCAGACGTTCCTGTTCGAGGGGGCGTCGAAGCGCGCGGCGGAGGCCGCCCGGCAGCGCTCGGCCGAGATCGTGCAGCTCCTGGGGCTCGGCACGCGGAGCGAGACGCCGGCGCATCACCTGTCCTGCGGCGACCTGCGCCTGCTCGAGGTCGGCGTGGCGCTCGCCGCCCGGCCGACGCTCCTGATGCTCGACGAGCCCGCGGCCGGCCTGAACACCGCCGAGGCGAACGCCTTCGGCGAGGTGCTGCGCACGATCGTGGCGACGCAGGTCCGCTCGCTGCTCCTCGTCGAGCACAATATGGGGTTGGTGATGGGCGTCTCGGACCGCATCGTGGTGATGAATTTCGGCCGCAAGCTGATCGAGGGCACCCCCGCGGAGATCCTGGGCAGCGACGAGGTCCGGGAGGCGTATCTGGGCAAGGGAGCGGCGGGCAAGGGAGCGGCGGGCAAGGGAGCCGGCCGATGAGCGCCCGCACGGTCCTGGCGGTCTCCGACCTCACCGCGGCCTACGGCAACGCCACGGCCCTCCACGGCGTGTCGCTCGAGGTGCGCGAAGGCGAGACCGTCGCCCTGATCGGCGCCAACGGCGCCGGCAAGAGCACGACGCTGCGCACGATCTCCGGGCTGCTCGCCGCCCGCTCCGGACGGATCGCCTGGGAGGGCAAGGACATCACCAACTGGCCGGCGGACCGTGTGGTCGCGGCGGGGCTCTCGCACTGCCCCGAGGAGCGGCACGTCTGGCCCGAGATGACGGTCGAGGAGAACCTCCGGCTCGGAGGCTACCTGTGCGGGTCGCGACGCGAGGTCGACCGGCGCGCCGCCCTCGCCTTCGGGCGCTTCCCGCGCCTGCAGGAGCGCGCCGGCCAGCTCGCCGGGACCCTCAGCGGCGGCGAGCAGCAGATGCTCGCGATCGCCCGCGCCCTGATGTCGGAGCCCCGGCTCCTGATGCTCGACGAGCCGAGCCTCGGCCTCAGCCCGAAGATGGCCGAGGACGTGTTCGCGGTCGTGCGCGACATCAACCGGCACGGCGTCACGGTGCTCTTGGTGGAGCAGAACGTCCACAATGCCCTGTCGGTCGCGAGCCGCGCCTACGTGCTCGAGACCGGACGGGTGACCGCCGAGCGGAACGCCGGGGACCTGCGCGACGACCCGGACCTGCTGCGGACCTATCTCGGCGGTTGACGGAACCGGGCGGCAGGCGCGTCGTACCCTCTAAATAATTAACTGATTAATTACCCCGTGGCGGCCTCGCCTGGCCTGGCTCCCGGGACGGACGGGTGAGGAGTTGCATCGATGAGGATCGGCATTATCGGCGGCGGGATCGGCGGCACCGCGACGGCCTACGCGCTGCTGCGCCAGGGCTTCGACGTCACCATCTTCGAGCAGGCGGCGGCCTTCGGCGAGGTCGGCGCCGGGGTTCAGATGACCCCGAACGCCGTCAAGGCGATCAAGGGGCTCGGCCTCTCCGACAAGCTCCTGCGCGCGGCCTTCTACCCGAAGGCGATCGTCGGCCGGAACTGGCAGAGCGGGCGCGAGAACTTCCGCATCGACCTCGGCGACGAGTTCCGCCGGCACTACGACGCCCCCTTCATCCACATCCACCGAGCCGACCTGCTCGACGTCTTCGCGACCGAGCTGCCGTCGGAGATCTGCCGCTTCGGCCGCCGCTGCGTCGGGGTGGTGCAGACGGAGACCGGCGCGCGGGCCGAGTTCGAGGGCGGCGAGACCTTCTCGGCCGACCTGATCATCGGCGCGGACGGGGTGCGCTCGGCAGTGCGGGGCGCGCTGTTCGAGGCGGGCGACCTGCGCTGGACCGGCCACCAATGTTACCGGGCGCTGGTGCCGACGGACGGCGTCGTCGATGACGTCAACCCGGACAGCACCTTCTGGATGGGACCGAACGCCCACGTGGTGACCTACTACGTCAAGGGCGGCCGGATGGTGAACATCGTGGCGGTGACCGAGGCGTCGGAGTGGGTGGCCGAGAGCTGGAGCACCCGCGCCTCCCGCGACCAGATGCTGGCCGACTTCGCGGGCTGGCAGCCGACCCTGCAGACGCTCTTCGCCCGCGTCGACGAGGTCTACAACTGGGGCCTGTTCGACCGCGACCCGATGCAGACTTGGTCGAAGGGCGCGGTGACGCTGCTCGGCGACGCCTGCCACCCGATGCTGCCGTTCCTGTCACAGGGCGCCGCGATGGCGATCGAGGACGCCTACGTGCTCGCCACCGCCCTGGCGCTGCATCGCCGGGATCTCGGCGCGGCGCTCCAGGCCTACGAGGGCGAGCGGCTGCCGCGCACCGCCCGGGTCCAGCTCGAGGCGCGGGAGCGCGGCCGGACCTACCACCTGCCGAGCGAGGAAGAGATGGCGGCCCGCGACGCGGATTATGCCCGCCGCGCCAAGGAGGACCCGCGCACGACCGGCATCAACACCGACTGGGTCTACGACTACGACCCGCGCGCCTTCGCCCGCGCCCTCGCCGCCTGACCGGCCGTGCCGCACCGACGGGCCGTTCTTCAGGTCCGTGATCGGGCTCGACCTCGTCGACACCCGCATCGCGGGCGGCGGCACGCTGCTCTCGGGCCTCTACTGAGCCGGCGCGAGCGAGGAGGAACGGTCATTAAGGAGGAATGGACTTGGCTCTTGACGACTCGGCTCTCGACGACTCGGCTCTCGACAACTTGCCGCTCGGCTACAACGTTCACGCCAACGGCATCCGCCACCACCTGATCCACCATCCCGGCCACGGGCCGACGCTGCTGCTGATCCCGGGCATCACCTCGCCGGCGGTCACCTGGGGCTTCGTCGCCGAGCGCCTGAGCGCGGCGTTCGACGTCCACGTCCTCGACGTCCGCGGCCGCGGGCTCAGCCAGGCGGGCGACCTCGACTACTCCCTCGACGCGATGGCGGACGACGCGATCGCCCTCGCCGCCGGGCTCGGCCGGCCGATCGTGCTCGGCCACTCGATGGGCGCGCGCACGGCGATCCGGGCGGCGCGGCGGGCTCCGGACGCGGCCTCGGGGCTGATCCTCGTCGATCCGCCGGTGAGCGGGCCGGGGCGCCGGGCCTACCCCTCGCCCTGGTCCTGGTACGAGGAGTCGATCCGCCTGGCGCAAGCGGGCTGCTCGGCCGAGGACATGAAGCCGTTCTGCCCGACCTGGACCGAGGCGCAGCGGGCGCTGCGGGCCGAGTGGCTGCACACCTGCCAGCTCGACG
The DNA here is from genome assembly GCF_022179185.1 of Methylobacterium frigidaeris. GTDB lineage: Bacteria > Pseudomonadota > Alphaproteobacteria > Rhizobiales > Beijerinckiaceae > Methylobacterium > Methylobacterium frigidaeris. The sequence goes on from NZ_BPQJ01000025.1 coordinate 90,825, forward strand.
CAGTCGCGACGACCTATGCGGGCTTCCACACCGACGACATCCACCAGGACCTGCCGCACCTCGCGACGCCGGCCCGCCTCGTCGTCGCCGGCGGTGCGCCGGTGATCCAGGACGAGGACGTCGCCGAGATCCGGCGCCTCGCCCCGGCGATGGAGGTGCGGGTCGTTCCGGGCGCTGGCCACATGATCCCGTGGGACGACCTCGAGGGCTTCCTGGCGGCAGTGATGGATTTCCGGGCGGGCTGATGCGCCCGCCTGCACGACCCCGAAGAGGAAGGACTGAGCGAGATGGATCACTTCAGCTTCACCGAGATCTGCCTGCACCAGCTGACGATGTCCGGCGTGCGCGAGGGCGAGCGGCTCGTGGTGCTCACGCAAGGCAACCAGCGTCTCGACTACGCCGATGCGTTCATGGCTGCCGGCCAGCGGCTCGGGGCGCGGATGTACCACATGCGCCTGCCCGCGACGCCGCCGGCCGGCGCCTGGGCCGTCGGCCAGACCGGGCTCGCGGCGATGCCCGAGGCGGTGGAGGCGCTGAAGGCCGCCGACATGCTGATCGACTGCATCTTCCTGCTGTTCTCGCCCGAGCAGATGGCGATCCAGGCGGCGGGCACCCGCATCCTGACCGCGGTGGAGCCGCCGGAGCTGCTGGCCCGGATGCTGCCGAGCAAAGAGCTGCGCGAGAAGGTCGAGATCGGCGCCGAGTACCTGGCGAAGGCGAAGGTGATGCGCATCACCTCACCGCACGGCACCGACGTCACCTACACGCTCGACACCTACCCGACCGTCGCGGAATACGCCTGCACCGACCAGCCGGGCCGCTGGGACCACTGGCCGTCGGGCTTCGTCTTCACCGGCGGCGACGACGACGGCGTCGACGGCACGATCGTGGTGGCGCCGGGCGACATCCTCCTGCCGCAGAACATGTACGTGCGCGAGCCGATCACCTACACGATCGAGAAGGGCTGGATCACCGACATCCGCGGCGGCCTCGAGGCCGAGCTGGTCAAGTCCTACATGGCCGGCTTCGACGACCCGCGCGGCAGGGGCATGAGCCATGTCGGCTGGGGCATGAACCCCAAGGCCCGCTGGCACGGCATGGTGCCGGGCGAGTTCCCGGGCGGCATGGGCATGGAGCCGCGCTCGTACTACGGCAACGTGATGTTCTCGACCGGCCCGAACAACGAGCTCGGCGGCCCGAACGACACCGCATGCCATCTCGACATCCCGATGCGCGGCTGCTCGCTGTTCCTCGACGGCGAGCCGATCGTCCTTCACGGCGACCTCGTCGTGAAGGACATGCAGATGAGCCGCGCCTGACGCCGACGGCCACCCGATGCCCGCCGCCACGGTCCCGGCCCGGGACCGTGGCCCACCGACCCCGCGAGGCTCCCATGTCCCAGCACATCGCCGCCCAGGACACCGTCTATGCCGGGGCCGGCTTCGGCGCGCCCGTCCCGCGCGGCACCCGGCCGGCCTTGCTGGTCGTCGACTTCAGCTACGGCTTCACCGACACGCGCTACCCGACCGCCTCGGACATGAGCGCCGAGATCACCCGGACCCGGCTTCTGACGGAGGCGGCCCGCACGGCCGGCATGCCGGTCGTCTACACGACGATCGCCTACACGCCGCTGGAGCGCGACAGCCTGCCGTGGCTGAAGAAGGCGAAGGGCATGGCCGACCTGATGGCCGGCTCGCGCCTCGTCGCGATCGACGAGCGCTGCGGCATGACACCGGGCGACGCCCTGATCGTCAAGCACGGCGCCTCGGCCTTCTTCGGCACCAACCTCGCGGCACTTCTGACGGGTGCGCAAGTCGACACCGTCGTGGTGACCGGCGCGACCACCTCGGGCTGCGTGCGCGCGACCGTCGTCGACGCGGTGCAGTCCGGCTTCAACGTCCTCGTGCCGCGGGATTGCTGCGGCGACCGGGCGAAGGGCCCGCACGAGGCCAACCTCTACGACATGCACCAGAAATACGCCGACGTGACGGATTCGGCCGAGATCCTGGCCTGGATCGGCCAAGTCGCCGCCACGCGGCGGCCGTAGCGGCCGCCCGAGACCCACGCCACCGAACTCGGGACCAAACAGCACGAGGATCGCACCCCGTCCTGGTGGCAGGACGCGGTCCTCGACCCGGCCAGCGGACCTCATCAGAATTCGACGCCGAAGCGGACGCGCAGGTTGTGACGCGAGAACTGGGCCAGGTTGAACGCCCGGTCGGAGAAGTCCGGGTCGCGGTCGTGCCCGAACACCTGCGTCGAGTAGGCCAGGGTGAGAAAGCCCTTCTCCATGACCTGATAGTGCAGCACCGGGCCGATGAAGACGGCGTGGCCCTCGAAGCGGTTCAGGAACGCCCCGTCATACGCGCGCAGGTACCTTGCCTCCGGTCCCACGAAGAGGCTGCCCGCCACCTTCGCCATCAACGTGCCCGAGAGCGAGAGCGTCGAGGACCGGTCGACCGCCCCGGCGCCCTTCAGCCGCGACACCTGGGGGTCGTAGATCAGGTTGAGGCCGGCCCACAGCGCGTCCGGCACCAACCGCATGTCGGCGATGAGGCGGTTCTCGACGCTGAACACGTCCGCGCCCTGGCCCTCGACGGGCGTGATCCGGGCGTATTGCGGTTCGGCCTGAAGCGCCACGCTGAACGGCCGATCCTCGGTGCGCTTGAAGAACTGATACTTCAACTCGACCGAACCGCCGTTGAAGGTGCCGAAAGACTTGTCCGGTACCCCCGCGATGTTGCGGCTGTCGCGGGCGTCGAACCAGAGGCCCGGCTCGATGCTGAAGTTGTCGGTCGGGTCGTACTGGTAGCTGATGAGAGGCTGTGCCGCGCTGTAGCCTGACCGGCCGGGCCCGTCCCGGCGCTTGCCGAAGCGGCCGACGGTGTCGACCAGCACTTCCTGCTGGCCCTTCTTGCCGGTGTCGGTCCCCTCGGTGAACCCGAAGAGGTTCTCGGTATCGACCTCGTCGGGCACGTCGCCCGTCTCGGCCGCCTGCGCCTTGTTGGCCGCCTGCACCTTGCGCCCGTTGCCGCCCGCTGGGGTATCGCCGGCTCGGGCGGGCGCGGCAACGGCCAGCAGCCCCACGAGGAGGAGCGCCACACGGCAGTGCAGGTCGAGCATGAGAGGAACGATGGGCATGACCGGCTCCGGAACCGGTGCCTTCTATATCGAGGATGCCCGTCCTGGATGCGGCTGTTTCGCGACACCCGGGGATAACCGAGCCGAGGAACGGGTTGATCGCGGGTTCGAACAGCCGGGCTGGAGACACGCTCGGGCTTCGAACGCGCTCCACACCCTGTCCCGGTGGCCGGTGCAGACCGACGAGGACGAATTCGTCGTCCGCTGGCTGTTCGAGCACGCCACCGGGCGTCAGGCCGACGGCTCAGCTGTCCTGCGTCGCCGGCGAGCGCGAGGGCAGCACCCAGTTCGGCCTGACGAAGTGACAGGTGTAGCCGCCGGGTCGGCGTTCCAGGTAATCCTGGTGCTCCGGCTCGGCCTCCCAGAACGGGCCGGCGGGCGCCAGCTCGGTCACGACCTTCCCGGGCCACAGACCGGAGGCGTCGACGTCGGCGATGGTGTCCTCCGCGACGCGGCGCTGGTCGTCGTCGGCGTAGAAGATGGCCGAGCGATAGCTCGGCCCCCTGTCGTTGCCCTGCCGGTTCGGCGTCGTGGGGTCGTGGATCTGGAAGAAGAACTCCAGCATGCGCCGGAAGCTGGTCCGGGCCGGATCGTAGATGATCTCGATGGCCTCGGCATGGGTGCCATGGTTGCGGTAGGTGGCGTTGGCCACGTCGCCGCCCGTGTAGCCGACGCGGGTCGACACGACGCCGTCCTGGCGCCTGATGAGATCCTGCATGCCCCAGAAGCACCCGCCCGCCAGCACCGCTCTCTCGGTTCGCATCGTCGTCTCCCGTCAATCGCCTCGCAGGTCCGACCTATATGGGGTTGAGGGTGAGGCTTTTCCCCCGGCCGTCATCGGGAGTGCTGGTCACGGACCGGCTCGGGCACTCTCCCTCCCGGCCGAGCCAGGTATGGACGGGCGGCACCCGGCGCGCATCGGTCGCCCGGTCGCTGGATGAGGGAACGCGCGTCGCTTCCCGCCCGACCGAACCGTCTGCCTGAGCGGCGAGACGGACGAAACTCGCTACCTGCTGGGCGAGAAGGACGGGATCGTCGGCGTCCCCGGCTACGCCGTCCGGCCGCCGGTCCGACGTGAGAAGCCGCGTGTGTCGGCCCTCACCGGTACGGACATTCCCGAGATTCTGCCCGAGATCCAACCCAAGATCCTGCCCGAGATCCTGGCGCTCGCACCCGACCCGGATCTCGCCCTCTCGGATGCCGACGGAGGCACGCGCGCAGGTCGAATGCCATGAGCCGCCCGGCCGGCGGTGTCCCGCCTCGACGACGCCTGCCCGGGTCCCGACAGTCCAGCTCGTGGAGTTGTGGATCGGTCGGCGACCGACCGGCAACTTCCGCGTTGTCTTCCGCGACCGAGGGTGGGACATGACGATGGCAGGCGACAAGAACACCGACGACCTCCCCCCAGTCACGGAGGATATCGGCCTGCCGACGCCGCCCAGTCCCGGCCGCGTGCCTCCGCCGCATTTGCCGCCTCCCGGACAGGGCCAGGGGGAGACCGGCAACGATCGTCCGGAGCCTGCGCCGCCCGGGGACGAGGCGTGACAGGCCGTCCGATTGCGTGGCCCGTCGCCGTGGGCGATAGGCGCCGCATGCAGGCCCGCCCCTCGGTTCCCCTTCCACTGGGTTCGTGCGAAGCCCCAGACCTCTGTCCGCCACGCTCCACGGAGCATGCCGGCCGCACCGTGATTGCGAGGACCGATCCGGCGTGAGCGACCCGTTCTCGTTCCTTCCGTCAGGCGGCGTGACGGGCGCCGAGATCCGCGCGCGCGACTGGTCCGGCACCTCTCTCGGCCCGCCCGAGGCGTGGTCGCCGATCCTGAAGAGCACGCTCGGGCTGATGCTCGCCTGCCCCACGGCGATGTTCCTCGCCTGGGGCCCCGACCTGCTCTGCTTCTACAACGACGCCTACCGCCCGATCCTCGGCTACCGCCTGGAGGCGGCCCTGGGGCGGCCGTTCCGGGAGGTCTGGGCCAGCATCTGGGACGAGATCGGGCCGCTCGTCGACGCGACGCTCGCCGGCGACAGCACCACCGTCACCGACATGCCCCTCGACCTCTCGCGCGACGGCAGGCCCGAGCGGGGGTGGTGGTCCTTCAGCTACTCGCCGGCCATCGACGAGGCCGGCAGGGTCGCCGGCCTGTTCTGCGTGACCGCCGAGACCACCGCCCGCGTCCTCGGCGAGGCGCGCTTACGCGAGAGCGAGGACCATTACCGGCACACGGTCGAGCTGAACCCGCAGGTGCCCTGGACCTGCGACCCGCAAGGGAACATCACCTCGTTCTCGAACCGCTGGCTGACGCTGACCGGCCAGGGACCTCGCGATCCGTACGGGTCCGGCTGGATCAAGGCCCTGCATCCCGAGGACGTCCCGTCCACTGTCACGATCTTCACGGCCTGCCTCGCCTCGGGCGACCCCGTCGACGTCGACTACCGCATCCGCGTGGCCGCGACGGGCGAGTACCGCTGGATGCGCGCCCGCGCCCAGCCCCGCCGCGATGCGACGGGCGCCATCGTCGCCTGGTACGGCGTCGTGGAGGACATCCACGACCGCAAGCTCGCCGAGCGGGACCTGCGCGCGCTGAACGCGACCCTGGAGCGCCGCATCGAGGAGGCGCTCGCCCAACGCAAGCTCTGGGCCGACGTCTTCGAGATCACCGATGCCCTCGTCTGCGCCCTCGGCCCCGACTTCCGGCTGCTCGCCATCAATCGCGCCTACGCGGACGAGTTCGAGGCCATCTACGGAATCCGTCCCCGCGTCGGCGACGACCTGATCGGCCTCCTGGCCCACGTCCCCGAGCAGCAGGCCCAGGCGCGGGCGATCTGGACACGGGCGCTGTCGGGCGAGGCGTTCACGCTGATCGAGGAGTTCGGCGATCCCGACCGCAAGCGGCCCTCCTACGAGCTGGCCTTCACTCCGCTGCGCGACGCCGAGGGGCGCCGGATCGGCGCCTTCCAGTACGCGACCGACGTGACCCAGCGGCTGCGCGACCAGGAGCAGCTCGCGAAGGCCGAGGAGGCCCTGCGCCAGGCCCAGAAGATGGAGGCCGTCGGGCAGTTGACCGGGGGCGTAGCGCACGACTTCAACAACCTGCTCACCATCATCCGCTCGTCGGTCGATCTGCTGCGCAAGCCGGACCTGCCGGAGGAGCGCCGGCGGCGGTACATGGATGCGGTCTCGGACACGGTGGATCGCGCCGCCAAGCTGACGGGCCAGCTCCTCGCCTTCGCCCGCCGCCAGCCGCTGAGACCCGAGGTCTTCGACGTCGGTGGACGGATCGCCTCCACCGCGGACATGCTGGCCTCGGTCACGGGCGCCCGCATCCGGGTCGTGGTCGAGGCGCCGACGACGGCCTGCCACGTCCTCGCGGATCCCTCGCAATTCGATACCGCGCTCATCAACATGGCGGTCAACGCCCGCGACGCGATGGAGGGCGAGGGCACGCTCATCCTGAGGCTCGAATGCCGTCGCGGCCTGCCGGCGATCCGCGGACATGCCGGCACGAGCGGACCGTTCGTGGCAATCTCCGTCATCGACCAGGGCACGGGCATCGCCCCTGCGGAGCTTCCGCACATCTTCGAGCCCTTCTTCACGACCAAGGAGGTGGGCAAGGGCACGGGGCTGGGCCTCAGCCAAGTCATCGGGTTCGCCAAGCAATCCGGCGGCGACGTCGACGTGGCAAGCGAGCTCGGCCGAGGAACGACCTTCACCCTCTACCTGCCCCAGGCCGAGCCGCCCGCGGCGGAGGTTGCGCACCAGCCGCGGGCGGCGCTCGACGGGCAGGCGCTGTGCATCCTCGTCGTCGAGGACAACCTCGACGTCGGGCGGTTCTGCACCCAGATCCTGGAGGAACTCGGGCACGGCACCGTCTGGGCCAGGAACGGCGAGGAGGCCCTCGCCGAGATCGAGCGGGACCCGGACCGGTTCGACGCGGTGTTCTCCGACGTGGTGATGCCCGGCATGGGCGGGATCGCGCTCGCGAGACGCCTCCGGGCGCTCCTGCCCGACCTGCCGATCATCCTCACGTCCGGCTACAGCGACGTTCTGGCGCGCGAGGGCACGCACGGCTTCGACCTCGTGCGCAAGCCCTACTCCGCCGCCCAGGTCGCCGAGGCGTTCCGGGCCGTCCCGGGGCGGCGGCGGACGGCCAGGGCGACCTGAGGGCGAAACCCGGTCGGCCCGACCGCGTGGAGGGCTGCCGAGGGTGACGGGCCGTCCTTGGACGATCGCCCGAAAGCCGACATTCGGGTTCGCGCCCGGCCCGGTCGTTCCGGCCCGTGGATCGCCCGGTCCAACGCGAAGGAGGGACCGGCACGTGAGACGAGGTCCGGACGATTCCTTCCGGACTTCGTCTCAGCAGCCCGCGCGGCGCCTGAGCGAAGCCGATTTCCGCATGGCGAGGCAATCGGGCGGACATCGTGCGACGACCGGCCCGGGTCGGAGGCCGCCATGAGGACGCCCGTTCATCAGGCGCGCGGAGCCGTCACTTCCTCAGCGGCACGCCCTTCGTGGTGAACCGCTGCCCGCCGCCCGCGTGGCGCACGGGTCGCGGCTGGCCGCGCCCCTTGCCCGCGCCGGAACCCGTGCCCGGCGGCTGCGAGAACGGCACGAGCTGGTCCGGCCTCGGCCCGATGAGATCGGCGCGGCCCATCTCTCTCAGCGCCTCGCGCAGCAGGGGCCAGTTCTCGGGGTCGTGGTAGCGCAGGAACGCCTTGTGCAGCCGGCGCTGCCGCAACCCCTTGATCGCCTCGACCTGCTCGCTCGCGCCGCGCCGCACGCCCCGCAGCGGATTGATCTCGGTGTGATACATCGCCGTGGCGGTCGCCATGGGAGACGGCAGGAACGTCTGGACCTGGTCGGCGCGATAGTCGTTCTTCTTGAGCCAGAGCGCGAGGTGCATCATGTCCTCGTCGGTCGTGCCCGGATGCGCCGCGATGAAGTACGGGATCAGGTAGTATTTCTTGCCCGCCTGCTTGGCGGCAGCCTCGAACATCTCCTTGAAGCGATCGTACGTGCCGATCCCCGGCTTCATCATCTTGTCGAGGGGGCCGCGCTCGGTGTGCTCGGGCGCGATCTTCAGGCGGCCACCGACGTGATGGGTCACGAGCTCCTTGACGTATTCGGGGCTCCTGACCGCGAGGTCGTAGCGCACGCCGGAGGCGACCATCACCTTCTTGACGCCCTTCACTTCGCGGACCTTGCGATAGAGCCGGATCAGGTCGTCGTGCGAGGTGTTCAGGTTGGGGCAGATGTCCGGGAACACGCAGGACGGCAGCCGGCACGCCGCCTCGATCTTCGGATCCTTGCAGGCCATCCGGTACATGTTCGCGGTCGGCCCGCCGACATCCGAGATCACGCCGGTGAAGCCCGGCGTCTTGTCGCGGATCCGCTCGATCTCGCGCAGGATCGAGCCCTCCGAGCGGTTCTGGATGACGCGGCCCTCGTGCTCGGTGATGGAGCAGAAGGTGCAGCCGCCGAAGCAGCCACGCATGATCGTCACCGAGAACTTGATCATGTCCCAGGCGGGGATCTTCGCGTCGCCGTAGGACGGATGGGGGGCGCGGGCGTAGGGCAGATCGTAGACCGCGTCCATCTCGTCGCTGGTCAGCGGGATCGGCGGCGGGTTCAGCCACAGGTCCCGGTCGCCGTGGCGCTGGACGAGCGGGCGCGCATTGCCGGGGTTGGCCTCCCGGTGCAGCACCCGCGAGGCGCGGGCATAGGCCTCCTTGTCGTCCTTGACGTCGTCGTAGGCGGGGAGCCGGATCACGGTGTCGCCGGCTTTTCGCGCCGCGGCCTCATCGGCGGAATCGAGATCGTCGGCGGGCAGCTCGGTGTAGTGCTCGGGCACCCGGCGGAACAGGGCGACGCCGCGCACGGAGTCGATCTCGTGCGGCGCCTCGCCGGCGGCCATGCGCTTCGCCACCTCGACGACGGCGCGCTCGGCATTGCCGTAGATGAGCAGGTCGGCCTTGGCGTCCGCCAGGATCGAGCGGCGCACCTTGTCGGACCAGTAATCGTAGTGAGCGATGCGGCGCAGCGACGCCTCGATGCCGCCGAGCACGACCGGCACGTCCTTGTAGGCCTCGCGGCAGCGCTGCGTGTAGACGATGGTGCAGCGGTCCGGGCGCTTTCCGCCCTCCCCGCCGGCCGTGTAGGCGTCGTCGTGGCGCAGGCGGCGATCCGCCGTGTAGCGGTTCACCATCGAATCGAGGTTGCCGCCGGTGACGCCGAAGAACAGGGTCGGCTTGCCCAGGACCTTGAACGGCTCCGCCGAATGCCAGTCGGGCTGCGCGATGATGCCGACCCGGAATCCCTGCGCCTCGAGCAACCGGCCGATGATGGCCATGCCGAAGCTGGGATGATCCACGTAGGCGTCGCCCGTCACCAGCACGATGTCGCAGGCATCCCACCCGAGCGCCGCCATCTCGGCGCGGCTCATCGGCAGGAACGGCGCCGCCTTTCCGTCAGGCGGCGATGTGCAGGCCAAGGGGGCCAGGGATCGTTCGGCGGAAGCGAGGAGTTGCATAGGGTCGATGCATAGGCCGCCGAGACCGCGAGATCAACGAATGGCAGGGCGTGGCCCCTGTATCGAGGCGGCCGAGCCTCGCTTCCAGCCTGCGTGAACCGCCCCGGGTTTCTCGGAGGTGTTGTCTTGTGTCAGGCGGCCAGGGCCTGGTCGCCGACGTGTGCATGACAGTGCGCTTCGGCCTCGGCGGGAGGGACGTTGCTGATCCGTGCGAGCGGGCAACGATGGTTGGACCAGCCGACCTACTCCAGGGTTGGCGCACTCGACCGCCTCGAAGGAGCGCCAGGGGCCGCACCAGTGGATCACCCCGGATCAAGTCCAAGCCAAGTTCTTCCGCACGCCGTAGACGTGGAAGTTCGCCTCGAACACGCGCTGGATCTCCATCATCAATGCGGCGTCGCCGCGCGCTCGCACGGGCAGCAGGGCACGCGCCCGCGAGCACCCCGCGACCGGCGCTACAACGTGGACCTCCAGCGAGCGACGGGGGCTGTTTCAACCGCCGTGAACCGGCACCACCGAGCCCCGGTACTTCTCGCGGATGAACGTCGCGACCTCGGGCGAGGCGAGGAGCACCGAGAGGCGCTGCACCCGCGGGTCCTTCGCAAGGGCCTGCGTGGTGACGAAGATGTTGGCATAGGGGTTGTTCTCCGCCTTCTCGAGCGCCAGCGCGTCCTTCGCCGGGGTCAGGCCGGCCTCGAGCGCGTAGTTGCCGTTGATGATCGAGGCTGTGTGAAAACGCCCCGATCTGCTAAGCTTGCACCGATCTGAGGAGGTC
>NZ_BPQJ01000026.1 GCF_022179185.1 Methylobacterium frigidaeris
CCGTTCGGGCTTGCCTGGCACCATCGAACGCGTCCGTTCGAAGGTGCGGCGGTATCAGACTGTCCGGAGCGGATTCAGGCCTTCGCGCCCGATCCGGCACGGATGCATTCATATCGACATTCGAAAGGAGAGCGCGCTTCCCCTCTCCCGTGTGGGAGAGGGGCCAGGGGATCGAAGATCCCACGTGAGGGTGCGACGGTCCTGAGCCATGCTCCGGCCGGTCCGCTGCCAGCACCACGCTCTCGGCACTGCACGGAAGCGTCCCACCCTCACCCCTACCCCTCTCCCGCACGGGAGAGGGGATCCCGCATCGTCCTCATGACTGTATTTTGTTGGAATAAAATCAATCAGTAGTAGCCGTGGCCTCGGTGATGATGCCGGCCGTGATGATGGCCCCAGTGCCCGTGGTGGTGGCGGTGATGGCCCCAGCCCCCGTGGTGATGATGGTGGCGGCCCCAGCCGCCATGATGGTGGTGATGGCGGTGGCCCCAGCCGTGATGGTGGCCGTACTGCACCTGGACCACCTCGGCCGCGGGCGCCGGGGCTGCGCCGGGCGCGAAGGGCGCCGCCTCGGCCGCCCCGGCCGTGAGGAGACCGCCCGCCACCAGAGCGGCCGCCGCCAGGAGCCGCTTGCCGGCCGCCATCGGATTTCGCATCGTCAGCATGTTCGCCTCCGGTTCCTCTCGCCGCATTCTCGTGCGGCCATGGAGACGAGAGTGATGCCGGGGGGCTGAACGCGGGCTGAGACGCGAGGTCGGCTTCCGTTCAGGTGACGACACTCACGACGGGCGGAGATCGCGATCGGGCCGCCGCGCGGCGTCGCGTCCGCTTGCGCCGGGCGCCTCGGCCCATCACAGTAAGGGGTCGTTTGGCTCCCGTAGGGTTGATGAACACGCGCGATCTCCCACCCCTGCCCGGCGGCTCCGGACAGGCCCGTGCCATTGCCGAGCTCAACGAGCGCTCGCGGGAAATCTTTCGCCAGATCGTCGAGAGCTATCTCGCCACCGGGGAACCGGTAGGATCGCGCAACCTCGCCCGCATCCTGCCGATGGCGCTCTCGCCGGCCTCGATCCGCAACGTGATGTCGGACCTGGAGCAGGCCGGGCTGATCTACGCCCCCCATACCAGCGCCGGCCGGCTGCCGACGGAGCACGGCCTGCGCTTCTTCGTCGACGCGCTGCTCGAGCTCGGCGATGTCGGCCAGGAGGAGAAGGGCCGGATCGAGGCGCAGATGCGCGCCGCCGCCTCGCGTCACACCTTCGAGAGCGCCCTGACCGAGGCCTCGGTGCTGCTCTCCGGTATCTCCCGCGGCGCCGGCGTCGTCGTGACCGCCAAGCAGAACCCTCGCTTGCGCCACATCGAGTTCGTGCGCCTCGATCCCGGCCGTGCCCTGGTGGTGCTGGTCTCCGACGACGGCTCGGTGGAGAACCGCCTGCTCGACCTGCCGCACGGCCTGCCGGCGGGCGCGCTGCAGGAGGCCTCGAACTTCCTCAATGCCCGCATCCGCGGCCGGACGCTCGGCGAACTGCGCGGCGAGATCGAGGCCGCCCGGGCGGCGATGAAGCAGGAGCTCGACGAGATCACCGAGCGCCTGGTCGATGCCGGCCTCGCCCGCTCCGTCGGCCCGAGCGAGGAACGCCAGCTGATCGTGCGCGGCCAGGCCAACCTCCTCGACGACCTGCGGGCGGCCGAGGACCTGGAGCGCATCCGCCTGCTCTTCAACGACCTGGAGAGCCAGAAGGACGTGATCGATCTCCTCTCCCGCGCCGAGGGCGGCGAGGGGGTGCGGATCTTCATCGGCTCGGAGAACAAGCTGTTCTCGCTCTCCGGCTCATCGATGATCGCCGCGCCGTTCCGCGACGGCAGCCAGACCATCGTGGGCGTCGTCGGGGTGATCGGCCCCACCCGGCTCAACTACGCCCGCATCGTCCCGATGGTCGATTTCACCGCGCGCGTGGTGTCGCGGATGCTGGAGCGCGGGCGAGGCTGAGCGCGGGAGCCGGCGCAACCGGTTTCTGATGTGGGGAACGCGGAAATCCTGCTTGTCCCCCGGATTCACAAGGGGGGCGGGCTCCGGCATGGTCCGGTGATGGTTCGTGATTCCCTCAGGCCTTGAGCGCCCCGTCCCGTCCCCTGCGCAGCCACCAGCGCAGCCTGTTCGAACTCGTGGCCGCGCTCGCCCGCGGCGAGGCCACGGGCATCGCCGACATCCTGGCGGCGGTGACGCCGGGGGGCGGCAAGTCGCTCCTGCCGGTCATCGCCGCCTCGCGGCTGATCGCGGCGGGCCTCGTCGACCGCGTGGTCTGGGTCGTGCCGCGGGATTCCCTGCGCCTCCAGGCCGAGGAGGCCTTCGCCGATCCGGCCTGGCGCTCGGCGTTGGGACATTCCCTCTCGGTGCGGGCCGCCGACAACTCGCCCGATCCGAGCCGAGGCCTGGCCGGCTACGTCACCACCTACCAGGCGGTGGCGGCGGCGCCCGCCCTGCACCTCGCCGAGATGCGCCGCCACCGCACCCTCCTCGTCGTCGACGAGGTGCACCACCTGCCGGCCCTCGCCGACGGCGAGACGGGGAGCGAGGCCGCGGCCTGGAGCAGCGCCCTGCTGCCGCTGTTCCGCGAGGCGCGGCTGCGCCTGCTCCTTTCCGGCACCCTGGAGCGGGCCGACGGTCGGCGCATCCTGTGGCTGCCCTACCGCCAGGAGGGCGGCGCGCCGGTGCCGGACATCGAGGCGCCGGGCTGGGCGGTGATCGGCTATTCCCGCGCCGAGGCGCTGGCCGAGAAGGCGGTGCTTCCGGTCAATTTCGGGGCGCTGGACGGCGAGGCGAGCTGGCTCGAGGGCGGGCGCACCAGCGGCCAGGCCCGGGTCGGCCCGCACCGGCTCTCGGGGCCGGGCCCGAGCGCGACGACGCGGCCGGCCCTGTTCACGGCGCTCCGCACGGGGTTCGCCCGCGACCTCCTGCGCGAGGCGTTCTACGCCACCCGCCGGCTGCGGGCCGAGCGCCGGCGCAAGCGCGGCCTCACCGCAGCGGACGCCGTGCGCGGCCTGGGCAAGCTCCTGGTCGTCGCCCCCGACCAGGCGAGCGCGCAGAGCTACCACGCCATGCTCCAGGCCTGGATGCCGGAGGAGCAGGCGCGCCGCGACGTGCGCATCGCCACCTCCGCCGAGACCGACGCCCACGCGGCCCTCGCCGCCTTCCGGCTCACCCCCGAGCCCGCCGTGCTGGTGACGGTGGCGATGGCCTACGAGGGCCTCGACGCCCCCGAGGTCGCGGTGGTGGCGGCGCTCACCCATATCCGCTCCCGCCCCTGGCTCGAGCAGATGATCGCCCGGGCGACCCGGGTCGACCCCCATGCGGGCGACTATGCCGACCAGCACGCCCTGGTCTTCCATCCCGACGACCCCCTCTTCGCGCAGTTCCGCGCCCGGATCGAGACCGAGCAGGCGACCGCGACGCGCCCGCGCAAGCGCCCGACGGGGGCCGCCTCGCCCGAGCCGCGGCCCCTCGCGCGGGAGACCGACGAGGGCATCGTGCCACTGGAGAGCAATGCGCTGGGCTTGCGCTACGCCATGCTGCGGCCCGGCCCTTCCGTGGCGATGGCCCGCAAGGAAGCCCGGCAAGCGGCCGCCGAGCCGGCGCCGGTCCCGCCCTCGCGGGTCGAGCGCGCCCTGCGCGCCCGCGTCGCCGCCATGGTGACGGCGCAGGCGGTGGAGGACGAGGCCGAGCTGCGCCGGACCGGCGGCGCTCCCCTGCCCCACCGCTACAACGCGGTGCTCAAGCGCCTCTTCAACAACAAGAGCCGCGCCGCGATGACGGTCGAGGAGCTGGAGGCGGCCCTCGCCTGGCTGGAGCGCAACCGGCTGCAGGACCACCTGCACCTGCTCGACGGTGATTCGCGCTACGCCTGGAGCGTGCGGCGGCGCTGGGCCGGGGCGGAACGTCGGCCGGGGCAATGATGTCTGCCTGATGGACCCGCACACCCGGAAGTCGCGGGATCCCCTCCCCTGTGTGGGAGACGGGTGGGGTGAGGGTGGCGACGGTGCCGAATCAAGCACTGAACGTCGAGCTGCCGGCACGATGGTTCTCGCTTTACTACGCAAGCGCGCCACTCTCACCGACAACCCGCCTTCCGCGCGGGCGAGGGAATGCGATCGACTTGAGGCGGGTCGAGGGGATTTTCGCCGCCGACCCGCCATCCTACCCTTGCGAGAGCGCCCCGACGCCCCATCTCGTCGGCTCGTGCCGGAGGGAGCCCCGATGTTCGACGCCAAGCGCCTGCTCGACCAGTTCCTCGGCGGCGCGCCGAGAGGTGGACATTCCGGTGGTTCCTTCGGCGGCCATCCCGGCCAGGCGCCCTACGGACAAGGCCATCACGGTCACGCACCCTCCCCCCTCGAACAGGTCGCCCGTTCCCTCGGTGGCGGAGGCGGCAAGGCGGCGATCCTCGGCGGCCTCGCCTCGCTGGTCCTCGGCGGGCGGCGCGGGGGCGGCGGGTTCGGGCCGGGCTTCGGTGCGCCGGGCATGGGCTCGGGCATGGGCTCGGGCATGGGAATGGGCTCGACCGGTCGGCTCGGTGGCCTCGCCCTCGTCGCGACCCTCGCCTACCAGGCCTATCAGAGCTGGCAGGCGAATCAGGGCCAGTCGAATCGGAGCGGGAACGGGCCTGCGCCCGCCCGCGTCAGCGGCTTCATCCCTTCCGCCGACGAGGCGGCCAGGATGCTCGGCGGCACGCGGTTCGCGCCCGCCTCGCCAGCCGACGAGCAGGACCGGGCTCGCGCGCTCCTGATCGCGATGATCACCGCCGCAAAGGCCGACGGTCACATCGATTCGGACGAGCAACGCCGCATTTTCGGCGAGATGGACCGGCACGCCCTGGACGCCGACGACAAGGCCTTCCTGATGGACGCATTGCGCGCGCCCGTCGACGTCGAAGCGGTGGCGCGCCTCGCCCGCAACCCGGAGCAGGCGAGCGAGATCTACGCCGCCTCCCTGATGGCGATCAGCGTCGACACGCCGCAGGAGCGGGCCTATCTCGACCATCTCGCCCGGCGGCTCGGGCTCGATCCGGGCTTCGCGCGCCACATCGAAGCCACGCTCGCCGCCGCTTCATCGCAAAGGTGAACACTTCGTTACGACCGTTAACCATTCGCTAACCATCAGGCGCGCCTGATGGGCTGGTAACGAGTCGTAAAGACGTGACCAGCCAGACCCAAACCCGCCCGCCGATCCGCTTCCGTGGCCGCTCGTTCCTGGCGGTCGTGTTAGCTCCCGAGGCGCCGATCGAGGATTGGCTCGCCGACCTCGACGCCCTTGCCAGGCGCTCTCCGGCGTTCTTCGCCGGCCGCGCCGTGATCCTCGACGTGACCGCGCTCGCTCCGAGCCGGGACGCGCTAAAGGACCTGGTGGCTGCCCTCAACGAGCGCGAGATCCCCATCATGGGGATCGAGGGCGCCGCGGCGGGCTCGCTCGGGCCGGGGATGCCGCCGCCCCTCAATGGCGGCCGGCCTTCCGGCGAGGTGGCGATGCCCGGCGAGGCGCCGGCCGCCCCGCAGGTCGAGCGGGTCACGGGCGCGAAATCGCTGATGCTGGAGAGCCCCGTGCGCTCGGGCCAGGCGATCCTCTTCCCCGAGGGCGACGTGACCGTGATGGGCTCGGTGGCGTCGGGCGCCGAGATCATCGCTGGCGGTTCGATCCACATCTACGGGGCCCTGCGCGGTCGCGCCATCGCGGGGGCCGCCGGCTCGCCCGGCGCCCGCATCTTCTGCCGCAAGTTCGAGCCCGAGCTGCTCGCGATCGACGGCCTCTACCGCATCGCCGACGACATCGACCCGACCCTGCGCGGCCGGGCCGTCCAGGTCTGGCTCGACGGCGACGCGATGCGCACCGCCGCCCTCGACTGACACTCGACCTTCGTCTTCGCCGCCCCGGGGGCCCCGCGGCAACGATCCGCGGACGGGGCGAGATCAAAGAAAACACACGCAGCGGCCGCGCCGGCCGCGACTTCAGACATCGATCGGCAAACGATCCGTAAAGGGGGACCAATGGCCAAAGTCATCGTGGTGACGTCCGGCAAGGGAGGGGTGGGCAAGACCACCACGACGGCGGCCTTGGGCGCGGCCCTGGCTCGGACCGGACAGAAGGTCTGCGTGGTCGATTTCGACGTGGGCCTGCGCAACCTCGACCTCATCATGGGCGCCGAGCGCCGGGTCGTGTACGACCTCATCAACGTCGTCCAGGGCGACGCCAAGCTCCCCCAGGCGCTGATCCGCGACAAGCGCCTCGACACCCTCTCGCTGCTCCCCGCCTCGCAGACCCGCGACAAGGACGCGCTCACCGACGAGGGCGTCGCCCGCGTCATCGGCGAATTGCGCGAGAAATTCGACTGGGTGATCTGCGACAGCCCGGCCGGGATCGAGCGCGGCGCGACGCTGGCCATGCGCCACGCCGACATCGCCGTGGTGGTGACCAACCCCGAAGTCTCCTCGGTCCGCGATTCGGATCGTATCATCGGGCTCCTCGATTCCAAGACCGAGCGGGCCGAGAAAGGCGAGCGGCTGGAGAAGCACCTGATCCTGACCCGCTACGACCCCGGCCGGGCCGAGCGCGGCGAGATGCTGAAGATCGACGACGTGCTGGAGATCCTGTCGATCCCGCTCCTCGCCGTGATCCCGGAGAGCGAGGAGGTGCTGAAGGCCTCGAACCTCGGCAGCCCCGTCACGCTGAACGCGCCCCAGAGCGCACCCGCCCGCGCTTATGCCGACGCGGTCAGGCGCCTGAAGGGCGAGACCGTGGCGATGACCGTACCGAGCGAGAAGCGCTCGCTGCTCGGCAAGCTGTTCCCCCGGAGGGCGGCATGAACCTGCTGAACTTCCTGTCGCGGCGCGGGACGGCGCCGGTCGCGCGCGAGCGGCTCCAGATCCTGCTGGCGCATGAGCGCACCGCGTTCGGCCGCTCGGATCTGGTGGCGATCCTGCGCGAGGAGATCCTGGCGGTGATCGCCAAGCACGTCGCCATCGACCAGGAGAAGGTGAAGGTGACGATGGAGCGGGGCGAGGCCGTCTCGACCCTCGGCGTCGACATCGAGCTCCCCGACAACAAGGTCGCCCGGCTCGCCAGCGCGTGACCGCCTTCGCCTGCGGTCGCCGCGAGCGCCGGAGCGCGATATAGGCCGGGCAGGCATCGGGATCCCCGTGCCTGCCCGGAAGAGGTCGAGGTCATGCCGGACGCGCCCACCATCTACGCCAACACCCTGATGGCCTTGAGCCTGCGCCGGCCGGGCATCCTCCAGGTGACCCTCGGCACTGCCGGATTCAGCGGCGACGACGTCGAGGTCGCGGTCAAGCTCGCCGTGCCGGAGGACACCGCCGTCGAGCTGGTCGAGGCCCTGGTCGAGGGGTTGCAGGCCGCCGCCGAGGAGGACGAGGACGACGAGGCCCCGGAGCCCTACGAGGCCTCGGTCGGCGACGTCGCGACCGCGGGGCTTCTCGCCACCACCCTCGCCACCGCCATGGGCGACGCCCTCGACCTCCTGGCCACGCGTCCCGACTTCCTCGAGCGCCTGACCGAGATCGAGGAGCGTGCCGTGCTGACCACGCGCAACTCCGTCTCCGAGGGCGTGTCGGTCGACGACGAGGCCAAGGCGGTGCGCGACACCGTCGCGGTGCTCCAGAGCCTGTTTGCCCAGTGGCGCAAGGACCATGTTCCGCCGGCGCCCCCGGCCCCGCCCGCGCCGCCCGAGGACGGGGAGCCGCAGGTCTGAGGCTTCCGAGTAGGGCGTCCAAGTGCGGCACTCCGACGAGCGCCGCGCTCATCTCTCGCGGGCGCTCCTACGACGCTTGTCCGCCGCCTGCCCGCCAGCCCCGCGCCAGGCCGAGCCGCGCCGCGGCACCGACGGCGCTGCCGGCAACCAGGGCGACCGGCGACCCCGCTTCATGGGCCAGGACCAGGCCGCCCGCCAGGAGTGCCGCGGCGAAGGCGGTCGAACGCAGGCGGTGCCGGCGCCCGTGGGCGACGTGCAGCGCGAGCCAGGCGGAGACGAGCCCGAAGCCGGCACTGCCGAGGGTGTCGAGCCAAGTCACGAACCGGCCCCTCGGGATCACGGCACGGGACGCGCCGCGTAGACGACCCTGTCGCGGTCGGCGGCGCGCCAGGCCCAGTTGACCGTCTTCGCCCGTTCGCCGACGCCGCCGAGCCGTCCCCAATACGCCGTCGGGTAGAGCCCGCGGGCCAGCGGTCCCGCCACGACCACGACGACGTGCCCGTGCGCCGAGGGCTCCTGCTGGTCGCTCCCCTTGAGGCCGCCGACGACGAACAGGCCCTGGTCCGCCGCGACCTTCGCGGCGCGGCCGTCGGCGAGCGCCTGCCAACCCGCGCCGGCGATCCGGTCGACGATCGCGTCGGCGTTGCCCTCGAGAGTGATGCCGAGATCGGCCGCGACGTCGCGCACGAAGGCGCTGCAATCGCCCTTCGTGGTCGGCCACGCGTCCTCGCAGGCCCGGATGATCCGGTCGGCGTTGGCATCGACGGCCTGGAAGGCCTGGACGGACAGGGCGCTCGCCGTCGCCGACGGAAGCCCCGGCGGGAGGGCCGTCGGAATCGAGAAGCCCGATGCGGGTGGCGGCGCATCGCCCGGGATGTAGATCGGCTCGGTGGGGCGCGTCCGGCGCCCGTCCAGGAACCAGTCGCTGTCGAAGTTCTTGCTGCGGCGCACCAGGGCGATCAGGACCAGGAAGTAGCCGAAGAACCCGAGCGCCAGTCCCAGGCCGTAGGCGCCGAAGAGCTTCGGATCCTTGAACAGGACGGTGACGACCCCGCCGCCGATCACGCCGACCACCGTCGTCAGGTCGCCGAGCTGCACGTCGCTGCGGCGATACCGGTTGATATAGTAGACGTACCAGCCGACGAGAGCGCCGAAACACGTCGCCCCGACATACGCGATCATCCCCGTCCTCCGCGTCGCCCGCCGAGCGCCCCCTGCACCGGCGCGGATGGGCGTCGCGCCGGTGCATCACCGATTTTCTCACTTGCAATGCATCTCAGTCGATGCCGCGCGTCATCCGCGTGGATACCGATATTCGTCGATGAGACCGGTAAGGATGGCTGTCCGATCCTCCGTGTCCCGCAATCAAGGTATGGGCATGCAGTTGACTTGACTGCGGGTCCGGCGTCTAATGCACGGAAAGACGGATCTCGTCAACTAATCAATGAATCAGAGGGAGCGCCATGGCCTGGTATCCTCTCGCCATCCAGACGACTTTCCCCGGGATCGGCGGTTATCGCAGCGGGCCATACAAGATCATCCATCACACGACCGAAGGAAGTTCGGCGGCCGGAGCGATCGCGACCTACAAGACAACCGGCAGTTACCCGCATTTCACCGTCGACGAGGACGTCGTCTATCAGCACGTCGATACCGAGACCGCGGTCACCGCCCTGGCCCATCCGGCGGGGACGCCCGAGACCAACCGAAGCCATGCGATCCAGATCGAGCTCGTCGGCTTCGCCGGCCGCGCCAAGTCGCCGACTTCGCTCGCGACCCTGGCGGCGCTCTGCCGCTGGCTGGAGCAGCAGCACGGCATTCCGGCCGAATGGCCGAGCGGCTTTCCCCGGCCGGCGGTCAACGGCCGCGATCCCGGAGGCCACAACCGCGATGTCGGGAACTGGACCACCCGGGGCGGCCATTACGGCCACAGCCAGGTGCCCCACAACAGCCACTGGGATCCGGCCTACACGGCGGAGGAGGTCGCGATCGTGATGGGCCAGGCCGACGAGGGCGCAGCGGCCGTCGCGGCGGCGCTTTCCGAGGGCGAGCCGGCGGCGCTGCCGGCCATGGCCGAGTTCAGCGGGCCGTCGACCGAGGCGGCGCCGGCGACGACCGGGTACGTCAGGGCCCTCGTCGCCGTCGCGACCGCCGAGTACGCCGCCTATCACGGGATCATCGAGACGGACGAGCCCCTGCGCTCGCGGATCGACGCGTATTGCCGCGCGATCGGCATCGCGCCACCGGGCGACGTCACCGCGTTCCCGTGGTCCGCCACCTTCATCTCCTGGTGCATCAAGACGGCCGGGGCGTCCCGGAGCGAGTTCGCCTTCTCGGCGTCCCACGCGGTCTTCGTGAAGGCGGCGATCGCGAATGCCGATGCGAGGCGGGGCGTGTTCCGCGCCCGGCCGATCGACGAGTACGCCCCGCGGATCGGCGACCTGATCCACCGTAACCGCTCCCGCGGCACCGTCACCTACGCGGAGGCGCGCGACCGCTCCGACTACCCGTCGCACAGCGCAATCGTCGTCGAGATCGGCGAGGACCGGATCGGCCGCTACGCGACGACCATCGGCGGCAACGAGAGCGACTCGATCCGGCGGACCCGGGTGGCTCTGCGGGCGGACGGCACGGTCGCGCAGACGGAGGCCAACCCGTACATCTGCGTGGTCCAAGACCTCAAGGTCGACGCGGAGGCGGAGCCGCAGGCGCTCGTCGCCGAAGCAGCCGACGTCGGTGATACCCGGCGCCTGGAGATGGCGCAGATCATCGTGAACTACGAGGCGCGGCGGGACAGCCGGGGGCGGCTCGAGGTCTACCACCTGCCGCCCGACGACGGCGGCGGCCGCTACGAGGTCGCCGGGATCAACGAGCGCTTCAACAAGGCGCTCTGCGACGAGCTGGTGGCGCTGGTCGAGAGCGGCCGGCAGGCGGAGGCCGAGCGCCGCGCCGTCGCGTTCATCGCGCAGAACACGGACGTGGCGGCGGGGTGGACGTCGAACGCGGCCATCGAGTTCTACCTGCGCGACTGCGTCTTCAACCGCGGGACGCGCGGCGCCGCCTGGATCCTCCAGAAGGCCGTGGGCGTCGCGACCGATCAATCGGTCGGCCCGGAGACCCGTGCCGCCGTGACCCGCGCCGAGGCCGATCCGCGGCGGCTGCTCGCCGATCTGCGCGCGGCCCGGGAAGCCTATGAGCGCCGGCGTCGCGACGAGACGAGCCGCTTCTGGAGGGGCCTCGTCAACCGGTGGAACAAGGCGCGGGACGATGCCCGCCGGTTCCTGACTGACGGCGGCGGCGGGACGGCACTGTCCGCCGACCTCGTCGCGCCTGGCACTGAGCCGGCCTTCGAGCCACCGCCTCAGGCGGGCAGGATGGAGACCGTCGCCGAGGCAATGGCCCTCGCGGCGGATGCGGGCGCTGCGGCGATGCCGGCGCCGGCCGTCGTCATCGGCCGGAGCGACGTCGGCGACGAGCTCGTGGCGATGCACCGGGAACTTGAGGCGAAGATCTTCGCCCGCTCCCCTGCGGCCGCCTTCGCCCTGGGCGCCGCGACCGAGCCGCCCGAGCCGCATCGGGTTGTCGTCGGCGTCGGCATCGGGTCGGCGCATCGCGACTTCGAGTCGGTCGGCGCGGCCGGCCCGGGCGCCCCGGTCCTCAACGTCTACGTCACCGAGCCCATGGGCATGGACGCCGCCAAGGCGGTGCTCGTCGACCATCTGGGGATGCGCTCCTTGATCTCGGACAGCCAGCCCGTCAACGTGATCAAGTCGGGCCCGATCGAGGCGCACGTCCACACTCACCCGGCGCGGCCCTCGCCCTGCGGCATCTCGGTCGGGCACTTCAACGTGACGGCCGGTACGCAGGGTGCGCTGGTGCGCGGCCGGTCCGGCGCCCGCCAGAACCGCCTCTTCATGCTGAGCAACAACCACGTCCTCGCCAACCGGAACGACTGCCGGGCCGGCGACGCCATCCTGCAGCCCGGCCCCGACGACCTGAAGCCTGATCCGGCCAACCAGGTCGCGGTGCTCGAGCGGTGGGTGCCGCTCGACTATTCGGCAAACGGCGACAACTACGTCGATTGCGCGGTCGCCTGGTGCTGGCCCGATCGGGTGCGCAAGGACTTCATCTATCGGAACGGTGCGGACTGGGCCTATTTCACCGTCGGCAGCCAGCCCGTCGCGCCGCGGGAGGACCTGATCGTCGGCAAGTCCGGCCGGACGACCCAGCTGACCTCCGGCCGCATCATCGACGTGAACGCATCGATCCAGGTGAAGTACGGCGGCGGGCGCGTGGCGAATTTCCGCGACCAGATCTCCATCAAGGGCAACGACGGCAAGGCCTTCAGCCAGCCCGGCGATTCGGGCTCGCTGATCTGGACCTGGGACCAGGGCCGATCGCCGGTCGGACTCTTGTTCGCAGGCGGCACGGAGCTTACCTTCGCGAACAAGATCAGCCACGTCCTCGACGCGCTCGACATCGCTCTGTTCGCCTGAGCACCGGGACGTCGGGGGCGACCAGAAGGGTCGCAGCCATGTCCGGCGACAGTATCTTCGAAGGCGGGCCGGTCCCGTACCGGCCCCGGCAGGCGGTGTCGCCCGAGCGGCGCGAGGCCGAGACCGTGCTCCAGCAGATCCCCGGCGTCCAGGGCGTCGGCGAGGGCCGGGACGGTATCGGCAATCCCGCCTGGATCGCCTACGTGCGCGACACCTACACGGCCCAGCAGCTGCCGGCCCGGATCGGTGACCGGCGCGTGATGGCCGAGACCTCCGGCGAGATCGGTATCCTGCCGGTGCGAGGGGAGCCGGCGTAGCGGGCCGCCCCGATCCCGATCGTGATCCGACGGCAGGCGACGCGACCTCGGGGCCGGAACGGTGTTGACGGGGCTCCACCGCGGAGCGCCCGTCCATGCCAGCCCTCATCACCCTGATCGCCCTCCTCGCCGGCGCACTCAACACCGTCCAGGCGGGGGCGAATGCGGCGCTCGGCAAGGCGCTCGGCCAGCCGGTGCTGGTCGCCCTCACGGTCTCCGCCGCCAATGCGGTGGTCTACCTCGCCGCCGTGCCCTTCGTCGGGCTCGGCTGGCCCGGGGCCTCGCGATTCGCCCAGGTGCCGTGGTGGGCCTGGCTCGGCGGCGCGATGGGCGGTGCCTACGTGCTGGCGATGATCTGTCTCGCTGGGCGGCTCGGCGCCGCGATCTTCACCGGACTTACCGTCACCGCCGGCCTCGTCACTTCGGTGCTGCTCGACCATTACGGCTGGGTCGGCTTCGCCCAGCACCCGGCCGGCTTCGGGCGTCTTCTCGGTTGCGGCCTGATGATCGCCGGTGTCGCGCTGATCTCGATGTCCTGAGCCTCAGCGCCAGCCGCGCAGGTCGCGCGCGTCGCGACCCGGGACCGGCGGCATCTGCGCGGTGAAGGTCGGCGCGCGGCTCATCCCCGGATCGACCGTGTTGACGTCGGCGAGCAACACCGTCGCCACGGAGGCCCCGATCCCGGTGATCACGAAGCCGTAGATCACCGCGCGGGGCGCACCGAAGTGCCGGATGATCAGCGCGACCGAAACCGCGACGGCGAGGAAACCGACGGCACTGTGCCACATGTGAACACTCTCTCCCGGAGCGGGACACTCTTCCCGCGCGCAGGAGGGTGGTTGCGAGCGGCGTGCCGGTCGGGGCGGGTGGTTAACGCAGCGTTATCCGCGAGGGCAAGCCTTGCCGTCGCGCGCCACGACCGCTCTCCGCGCATTGCTCGCGGCCAGGCCGTTCGATCGCGGCGCGTTCCACCGCCGCCTGTTCGGTCTTATGAGAGGCGCTCCCGGTTCTCGATCGTGCCGCACTGTCTTCGACGATCCGGTATCCACTCTGCCGGACAATGCTTTGGGAGCCCCGATGCGCCAGCCCCCCTCACCTCTCCCCCTCGGTATCATCGGCGCCGGCATCATGGGCGAGCGCATGCTCAACGCCGTCCTCGGGCAGGACGAGGCTCCGGTCCGCGTCGTGGCCCTGTGGGACCCGGACCCGGCGGCGCGGGAGCGCATCTCCGCGCGGTTCCCGTCCCTGCCCCTGGTGGCGGATGCCGCCGCGGTCGTGGCGGCGAGCGAGTGCGTCTACATCGCCTCTCCGCCCGCCTCGCATCTCGGCCACGCCCGGGCGGCCTTGGCGGCGGGGCGGAGCGTGTTCTGCGAGAAGCCGCTCGCCGTCGATCTCGCCGAGGCGCGCGACTTCGTGGCGATGGCCGGCGACCGGGGGGCGGTGAACTTCCCGTTCGCCTCCTCCCTCGGGGTCGCCACGCTGGCGCGATGGATCGCCGAGGGCGCGGTCGGCACGCAGCAGCGCCTGACCATCGAGGTTGCCTTCGCACGTTGGCCGCGGGGATGGCAGGCCGACGCCGCGGGCTGGCTCGACGCACCGCAGGAGGGCGGCTTCACCCGCGAGGTGGTGTCGCATTTCCTGTTCCTCAGCCGTCGCCTGCTCGGACCCCTGCGCGGGCTTCGTGCGCAGGCCCGGTTTCCGGAGCCCGGCCGATCCGAGCGGGCGGTCGATGCGGACTTCCGGGCCGGCGCCGTGCCGGTGGTACTGCGCGGCCGGGTCGGCGAGACGACGCTCGACGACCACAACACCTGGACGCTGGAGGGCGAGGCCGGCGCCGTCCGCCTGCGCGATTGGGCGATCGCCGAGCGGCGGGGGCCGGACGGACGCTTCGCGCCCGCGCCCGACGCGCTCCCGAACGAGCGCGCTCGTCCGATCGCCCTGCGGCGCCAGCTCGAGGGCGTTGTGCGGATGACGCGGGGCGAATCCCACGCCCTCGCCACCCTGACGGAGGCCCTGGAGGTGCAGGAGATCGTCGAGGCTATCCTGGCCGGGGGTATGACCGGCCGCTGAAGGGACGGACATCGCGTCACACCCCGCGTGGCCCGCTCGCCTGATCCCTCGCGACTGTCGTTTGACGTGCCGGCGGGCATCGGTTGCGATCCGAACGCCGCCAAGTCGCTGCGATCGCAACGGAATACCTTGTCTCGCCAAGGCCGGGCACGGTCGAGAACAACGGGCTGTCTCGTCCCGAACCGGCGTGACGGGGCACGTCGAATTCGTTCGATCGGCCGGGGTCGGTAGTCCTCCGCAACTGAGTTTCCCGCATGTAACGCGTTATATCCCTGATGCTCGATCGGCTATCGTTCCGAATGTCCTCGGCACGACGATCGCCCTGGGTTGGATGATCTCGGCATGGGACCAGTCCAGCTCGATACGGCGAGCAGTGTACTTCTCGGGACGGGTCAGCCGGCCGCAGAGATCGGGATAGGCGAGATGGAAGCCAGGACGGGACGGATCGCCGGCATCACCGGCCGGAACGCTGCGTTTGTCGCCGGGCGTCGCCCGGCGGCGCGGACGGCCACGCGCAGGCCGTCCCAGTGAGCGTCGGCACTCCGCTGCCGCGTGTCCTCGTCGCCCATAACCGCTACCAGGTCCGCGGCGGCGAGGATGCGGCGGTGGCCCGCGACATCGCCGCGCTGGAACGGGCGGGCTGCGCGGTCGAGGCGGTCTTCCTCGACAACGCGGCAATCGCTTCCGGCCCCGCCCGGCTGCGGGCGGCTGCCGCGGCGACGCACGCGCCGGAGGGAATCGCCCGGGTAATGGTGGCGGCGCGCCGCTTCGCGCCGGACGTGGTCCACATCCACAACTTCTTCCCGCTCCTCTCGCCGGGCATTCACGCGGCGGCGCGGGCGGCCGGCTGCGCCACGGTGCAGACGCTGCACAATTACCGCCTGATCTGCGCCAACGCCTTCCTGATGCGCGAGGGCGCGCCGTGCGAACTCTGCGTCACCGGCTCTCCCTACCGGGCGGTGCGGTTTGCCTGCTACCGCGGCTCCCGGACCGGCTCCCTGGCGGTTGCCCGGATGATCGACCATCACCGCCGGGCCGGGACTTGGCGGCGGGACGTCGATCGGTTCGTGGCGCTCACGCCCTTCGCCCGCGAGCGCTTCGTCGCGGCCGGCTTTCCGGCGGAGAAGATCCGCGTCCGCCCGAACGGGCTGCCCGATCCGGGGCCGCCCGCGGACGGACCGCGGCAAGGCCTCCTCTTCGTCGGGCGTCTGAGCCCCGAGAAGGGTGTGCTCGTTCTCGCCGAGGCCGCCACCCGGGCGGGCCTGCGGGTCACGGTCATCGGCGAGGGGCCGCTCGCCGGCGCCCTCGCCGGCCATCCCGGCCTCGAGCTGACGGGCACGTGTGCCCCGGACGCTGTCCAGGCCGCGATGGCGCGGGCCGCCGCCCTCGTCGTGCCGTCGCTCTGGTACGAGGGCCTGCCGATGGTGGTGGCGGAGGCCTATGCAACGGGCACCCCGGTCGTCGCCTCGCGCATCGGGGCGCTGGCCGGCCTCGTCGCCGACGGCGTCACGGGGCTCCTCGCCGAGCCGGGCGATGCGGCCGACCTCGCCGGCGCCCTCGGGCGCATCGCGGGCGATCCCGCGGCCGCGGCCGCCATGGGGCGGGAGGCCCGCGCCGTCTACGCGCGCGAGTGGCGCGAGGACGTCACCACCCGCGCCCTCCTCGACATCTACCGGGATGCCGTCGCCGCCCGGGCGGCGGAAGCGCCCCTCGCCAGTACGGGAACCTGACCTCAGTGGCACACGATCCTCTCGTCCCTTCCTTCACGATCGGCGGCGTTCCGGTCTCGGCCACCGACATGGCCGGGCTGGCCGAGGCGGTCGGGCGCCGGCTCGCGGCCGGGTCGGCACAGCCCGGCACCTTCGTGGTGTTCCGCGACGCCCATGGCGTGGTGCGGGCTCAGAAGGACCCCGACCTGCGCGCCGCCCATCACGACGCCCTGCTGGTCGTCGCTGACGGCCGCCCCCTGAGCTGGATCGGCCGCTGGCGCGGCCTCACCACGATGCAGCAGGTGCCGGGCATCGAATCGGTCGAGGCCCTGTGCCGGGCCGGTGCCGCTGCGGGCTGGCGCCACTATTTCCTCGGCGGGGGCGATGGGGTCGCGGATCTCCTCGCCACGACGATGCGCGCCCGGGTGCCCGGCCTGCAGGTGGCCGGCGTCGAGACGCCGCCCTTCCGCCCCCTTGATGCCGCCGAGACCGAGGCGATGCGGGAGCGCATCCGCGCCTCGGGGGCGCAGATCGTCTGGGTCGGCCTCGGCACGCCGAAGCAGGAACTGTTCATGGCGGCGCATGCCCCGCACCTGCCGGGCACGATCGCGATGGGGGTCGGCGCCGCCTTCGACGTCGCCACCGGCCGCATCCCGCGGGCACCGCGGATGCTTCAGGTGGCGGGGCTCGAATGGGCCTACCGCCTCGCCCGCGAGCCGCGGCGCCTGTGGCGGCGCTACCTCGACACGATCCCGCGCTTCCTCGCGATCGCGGCGCGGGACGCGATCAGCGCCCGAAAGGCGTCCCGGCCGGCGGCGAGCGCCGCGTCCGGGCGGACGGGATCGTCGGCAGCCTGAGCCCGGTTCCCGCAGCGAGCCCGGCGATCTCCGCCGGGTCGACGGAGGTCCGCGCCAGCTTTTGCAAGTCGGCGCGGGGGCTCGCCGGGCCGCGGTTGCGGGCAAGCGTCTGCTCGGCCGCCTGCCCCCCGTCAGTGAAGCGGGGCGGGTCGCTCAGCACCAGCAGGTTGTCGGTGATGACGTTGCCGGTCGCGACCGCCGGGCGGTCGTAGAGCAGGCCGGGGAGCCGGGGGTAGCGCGCCCGCCAGACCGGGGATTCCACCGGCATCGCCGTATAGGCGGCGCGCAGCTCCGATTGCGGGTCATCGATCGCGTCCCGGGCCCAGGTCTGCCCTCGGGAATCGACGTGGACCGCCGGGCTCGACGCCACGAAGACGTTGCCCTCCACCCGGTTGTCGCGCCCGCCGCCGAGGAAGACCGGCTGGTCGACCCGCAGGAAGAGGTTGCCGGTGACGGTGAACCCGCTCGCCATGTCGTCGAGGTAGACGCCTTTCACCTCGGTGTCGGTGCCGCCCCGGATGTCGCGCAGGACGTTGCCGGCGATCACGCTGCCTCGCGCGGTCCAGTCGCGGCCGGCATAGATCGCGCCGGTATCGGTGGCGCCAGCGAGCAGGTTCGCGATCTCGTTGGCCGTGACCCGGTGGTCGTTGCCGCGGATATGGACCGCGTAGGCCGGCGAATCGTGGATGACGTTGCCGGAGACCTCGGCGCCGACGCCGTCGAGGGCGACGGCCGGATGCTGGGTCGGCTCCCGGCGGGCATAAGCAGTCAGGCGGCTGTCGCGCAGGAACAGGCCGCCGGGGGTGAGCGTGCGGCGGTCGCCCCCCGACAGGATCACCGCCTCGGCCCCGGTCCCGGCGATGTCGCAGCGTTGGAGCCCGCCGTCTCGCGCGCCGGTGAACACCGCCCCGCGCCCGCCGGAGAGGGAGAGCACGCTGTCGGCGATCACCACGTCGCGCCCACCGCGCACGCTCACGAGGTCGCCCCGGGCCATGGCGAGGCGCAGGGACTCGATCCGCAGATGGGAGGCGCCCTCGACAGCCAGCAGCATCTCGGCGACCGATACCTCGATCGCGTCGCCGCCCCGCGGCCAGGCGAGCAGGATCCCGCTCTTCGCGTCGCGCCACCAGCTGCCGGGCCGGTCGAGGCCGGCGAGCAGGTGGACGAGGCGGACCGGCGCGCCCGGGCGGATGCCCTCGTAGGGCGTGCGGTCGAGGGTGAGGCGCGTTCCGTTCCCCTTCTGCGCGGCGCGTACCACCGGCAGCGCCTCGAACAGCCAGCCCCAGCGCCAATATCCCTCGGCCCACAGGTCGGGCTCGTCGCGCAAGGCGTTCATCGGGAGGTTCGCCAGGGTGAAGGCTGGCCCGTCGCCATCATCCGCCTTGGCGAAGCCCTCGGCCGGCCAGCGCGCCGGATGCATCGCGCCCTCGCCGTCGAAGACCTCGAAGGCGGGGGGCGATGGCGGGCCGTTGAGGACGATCGGCGCCTGGATCCGCCCCGCGCCGCGCAAGGCCGGAGGCAACCGGTAGGCCTGCACCTGGCCTCGCGCCGCCGCCGGCAGACGGGCGGCCAGCGCCGGATCGAGCGGGACCGGCGCGAGGCGCAAGGTGCCGACGAGGCGCGCCGATCCGTCGGCGGGACCACGGATCACCAGCGGCGCCCCGGCGCTGCCGCTGTCCTGAGGCCCGAGCCGCACCGCACCGGCGAGGCGATGCGTGCCGGGCGAGAGCGCGACGGTGATCGCCGCGCGAGGGTCGCGAGCGCGGCGGCGGCGGGCTTCGTTGACGGCCTCGGCGAGGGTGGCGACCCCACCGGGCTCGGGCCGCGCGCCCTCGGCCGCAACCGGGATCTCGATCGGGGCCGCGACGGCCGGGAAGCCGGCGAGGAGGGCGGCGAGGAGGAGCAGGGTCCGCATGGGGGGTCTCTCGGAGCCGGTCTGGTTCGGATCCGCGAGAGACGGTCCTGTCGCGGCTCGCGCCGCACGGTAGATCACGTCCCCACCCCAGGCGATCTCGGGCAAGCCCGAGATCGCTGCGAGCCGTGGGAGGAGGCATGGGGATCACAGGTCCCGCGCCCCTTCCCACCGTGGAACAAGAGACCGGTCAGCTCGGGTGCGCGAGGGGATGCGCGCGGCCCTTCGCGGATGTCCGCGCTGCCGGCATCCCGTGACCAGGCGCGATGCCACGCCGACCGCGGAGGAATCACATGGCTCGTTTCGGAGCCGCTTCCAGGAACTCCTGGATCTGCTGCTTATAGAACTTGGCGAAGCCCGTCGTGCCGTGGCCGGTGGTCTCGGTGCTGGACGGGATCAGGTACAGGCGTCCGGTCTTGAGGCGCTTCATCTCGCGCTCCATGATCCCTGTTTCGGGCGGGTTGCGCTCGTCGTCCGCAGAGTTGATCGCCAGAACGGGCGCTTCGATCGTCTCGAGGCCGGGTGAGGGATTGTAGCCGCGCGACGAGTCCCACTGATAGATGTAGTCGTTCGCGTCCGCGTTGAACGGTGCCGCGAGGCGAGCATCCACGAGCTTGTCGGCCAGCGCACCCGTCGGCCCCTGCTTTTGCAGGGCCAGCGTGCCGCCGCTGGTGGCCAGAGCGAAGAAGACGTTGGCGACCCGCAACGAGGGCGGCTGGGTCGTGTACTCGCCATTGGCATAGGCAGGGTCGCGCCGGATGGTCTCGATCAGGAGCCTGCGCAACATCCAATTGCGGCTCCCCATCTCGCTCGGCTGCGACGCCATGGGGATGAGGGCGTCCATGAACTCGGGATGCTTCACGCCCAGGATCCAGGTGTGCATGCCTCCCATCGAGTTGCCGATGATGAGACGAACGTGCTTGAGACCGAGATGCTCCTTGAGCAGGCGGTACTGCGCCTCGGCCATGTCGTCGTAGTTGTATCTTGGGAATTTCGTCTTCAACCCATCGGACGGCTTGGACGATTTTCCGTGCCCGATCGCGTCCGGGATGATGATGTAGTACTTCGCGGCGTCGAGCGGCTGGCCAGGGCCGAACAGCTCGCCGGCGAATCCGGGCGTCAGCATGCTGGCTGCCGAACCGGTGGTGCCATGCAGGACGACCACCGGTTCGCCCTTCGGGTCTCCGACCGTGGTGTAGTGCAGGCGCAGCTCCGGCAGGACTTCGCCGGTGTGGAACGTGAAGTCTTTGATCGTCCAGTCGCCCGTCCTGGGCGCCGGGTAGTCTGCGGCGATCGCCGCGAGAGCAATCAACGACAAGGCCGCGCCCGCGGCTGCGGTCCGCAACCGACTCAAGACTCGCATGTGATTTCCTCCGCAGCATCGATTTTTTGTTGGAACGGCCGGGCGAGTATCGCGCCCCCGGCCTCGGTGGGCAACAGGCCGGGTGATCGACCCGGATGCTGGCCCTCCCTTCGGTGTCGGCACTGCGTCAGGAGCCAGCCCCCGCAGGCAGAGCCTGAACCACGCCGCATCGCCCTCGGCAGCCCTTCACACGATCGATTCGATCGGCTTCGGACCTCGGCCCCTGTCGCAGAGCAGGGCTGTCCCAGGAAATGAAAGGGCGCAGGATCCCCTCTCCCGCGCGGCAAGCGTCGGCACCGACCGGAGAGGGGGCGCGCCTTCTGCTGAGAAACCAGCGCAAAGCAGCGCAAGGTCGGACCGGCACGTCACGGCCCAAAAAGAAAAGCCGCCCTCTCGGGCGGCTTTCCCATCGTCTCGGTTCCCGCGTCGCGCGATCAGCGCGAGTAGAACTCGATGACCAGGTTCGGCTCCATCTGCACCGGGTACGGGACCTCGGACAGGGTCGGCACGCGGGTCATGCGCGCGGTCATCTTGCCGTGGTCGACCTCGATGTAGTCGGGAACGTCGCGCTCGGCGAGCTGGCTCGCGACGACGACGATCTCGAGCTGCTTGGACGAGTCCTTGATCTCGATCACGTCGTCCGGCTTCACCAGGTAGCTCGGGATGTTGACGCGCACGCCGTTCACCCGGATGTGGCCGTGGTTCACGAACTGGCGGGCGGCGAAGGGGGTCGCCACGAACTTCGAGCGGTAGACCACCGCGTCGAGGCGGCGCTCGAGCAGGCCGACCAGGTTCTCGCCCGAGTCACCGCGCAGGCGGATCGCCTCGGCGTAGTAGCGGCGGAACTGCTTCTCGGTGATGTTGCCGTAGTAGCCCTTGAGCTTCTGCTTGGCGCGCAGCTGCGTGCCGAAGTCGGACATCTTGCCCTTGCGGCGCTGGCCGTGCTGGCCCGGGCCGTACTCACGGCGGTTCACGGGGCTCTTCGGGCGGCCCCAGATGTTCTGGCCCATGCGGCGATCGAGCTTGTGCTTCGCCTGAACGCGTTTCGACATCGCGTGTCCTCTGAGAACTTATCGCATCACGTATGAGAGGAACGCGCCCTCCTCCCCCCGAATCCGGGGCGACAGAGCGGCCGTGACGAGCCGCTCGCGGGTGCGCAAAATGCTGCGGGGCCCCGAACCGGAGCCCCGCGAACCGGGCGCTCTTAGGCGACAAAGCGTGTGGGGTCAAGGGTTAGCGCGTGGGGCGGAACCGCCCCTCGGCCTCGGCGTCGCGGATCCCCAGGATGGAGACGTGGTCGCCCGGCACCTCGACGAAGTCGGCACCGGCTGCGCGCGCCAGGCGGGCACCGTACTTCGCCGGGATCACGGGGTCGGCATCGCCGTGCACGACCAGGATCGGGACCGCGACCGTGCCGGCGATCCGGTCGGAACGCCAGGTGTCGGACAGCAGGCCCGTCGGCAGGAGCCGGAAATGGTGGCGCGCCATCGCGGTCATCGAGTCGAACGGCGCCTCAAGATAGAGACCGAGCACGCCCGCCGGGCCGGTGCGCGCCGCCACCGCGACGGCGACCGCCGCGCCGAGGGAGTGGCCGTGCAGCAGCACCGGCGCCCCCGGCGCCCGGCGCCGCGCCTCGGCCAGGGCCGCGAGCCCGTCGGCGATCAGGCCGGCCTCGCTCGGGCGGCCGGTCGAGCCCGGGTAGCCGCGATAGGCCGGCGCCATCACGCCCCAGCCCCGCGCCCGCCAGGGCCCGGCGGCGAAGCGCTCGGCGTGCCACTCGGGCAGCGAGGCGTTGCCGTGGAACGTCACCACCACACCGGAGCCTTCGGCCGGCGGCAGCCAGAGCGCCCGCAGGCGCTCGCCATCCGCCGTCGACACCGCGACCGTCTCGATTCCTGGCGGCAATCGGGCGCCGGTCACCGGCACCGGACCGCCCTGCCCCGGATAGAGGAGGCCGCGCTGGAACCACCAGAACGCCGCCACGACGGCGCCGTACAGGACGAGCAGCAGGCCGGCCGCGATCAGCGCGACCCGCATCAGAGTCAAGGCTCGGGCCTCATTGGAGGACGAGCGGCATCGCCTCGAGCGCGACCTCGGCGATGCCGCGGTCGCCGAGGGCCGCGCGCAGGGCCGGCGT
This sequence comes from Methylobacterium frigidaeris, assembly GCF_022179185.1. Lineage (GTDB taxonomy): Bacteria > Pseudomonadota > Alphaproteobacteria > Rhizobiales > Beijerinckiaceae > Methylobacterium > Methylobacterium frigidaeris. The sequence continues at coordinate 22,619 of NZ_BPQJ01000026.1, forward strand.
CAGCCGGTCGCCGGAGGTGAAGGCGGCCAGCACCGGACCCGGCACGTCGTCGTCGGGCAAGCCGTTGCCCGGCCCGCGGACGGGGCCGCCGATCAGCTGGGTCATGCGTCGGGCGATCGCCGGGGCGGGATCGATCCAGGTCACCGGCCAGGGCGCGATCGCCTGGTAGCGGGCGAGGAGCAGCGGGTAATGGGTGCAGGCGAGCACCACCACGTCGGTGCGTCCCGCCTCGGCCTCGACGAAGCACGGCCCGATCTCGGCCCAGAGATCGGCATCCGACACCGGCAGCCCGGAGAGCGCCGCCTCGGTCAGCGCGGCGAGGCCCGTCGCCCCGACGAGCGTGACGGCGCAGCCCGCCGCGTAGGTGGCGATGAGGTCACGGGTGTAGTCGCGCCGCACGGTGCCGGGCGTCGCCAGCACGCTGATGAGGCCGGAGCGGGTCGCGGCCGCGGCCGGCTTGATCGGCGGCACGGTGCCGACGAACGGGATGTCGAAGCGTTGCCGCAGGGCCGGCAGCACCAGGGTCGAGGCGGTGTTGCAGGCCACCACCACGAGGTCGGGGGCGTGAGCGGCGACCAGCCGCTCCATGACGGTGACCACCCGCGCCACCAGCACCGGCTCGGCGAGGCCGCCATACGGGAAGGCGGCGTCGTCGGCGGCGTAGATCACCCGGGCGTCGGGGCGGGCGCGCCGCACCTCGGCCAGCACCGTGAGGCCGCCGAGGCCGGAATCGAACACGAGGACCACCGGCGCACGGGTGATCGGCGCCAGGGGCGCCGCGGCAGTGCCGGCCATCAGATCGAACCGCATGAGAGGTTTTGACCGAGAGGGATGGGAAGTTGCCGGCGAGAGTCCGGCGGGATCGTTAACGCCTGGTCACTGCGGCGGCAAAAAGGCTCCGCTTCTCTCGCGATGCACAGGACCCTCGGCCCCGCCGCTTGGGACGCAAGCTGCGCGGTAACGCCGCGCCGGAGAAACGAGTTCCCCTAACCCGCGTTAAACGTGGACAATCAGTCTACGCATGAGGGAAGATCCGATGGCAGCGACCGCGACCGCGCAGGTTCTCGACACGCGCCCCGCGTTCCCTCCGCCCTCCGTCGATGCCCGCCCGGTCGACCGGGGGGCCTGGATCGCGGCCTTCCGCCACGTTCGCGACGAGACCGAGCGCCGCGCCGCCCCGCTCTCGCCGGAGGACCAGCAGATCCAGTCGATGCCGGATGCGAGCCCGACCAAGTGGCACCGCGCCCACACGACCTGGTTCTTCGAACAGTTCCTGCTGAAGGAGCGGGTGCCGGGCTACACGGTCTTCGACGAGCGCTTCTTCTACCTGTTCAACTCCTACTACGTGCAGGCGGGTCCGCGTGCACCGCGGATCAGCCGCGGCCTCGTCACCCGGCCGACCTGCGACGAGGTCGCGGGCTACCGCGCCCATGTCGACGCCGCCGTCGCCGACCTGATCGCGGGCGCCTCCGAGGCGCAGATCCCCGAGATCGTCGCCATCGTCGAGATCGGCCTGCACCATGAGCAGCAGCACCAGGAGCTGATGCTCACCGACATCCTGCACGCCTTCGCGCAGAACCCGCTCCTGCCGGCCTATGACGAGGGCTGGCGCTGGCCCGCCCTGGCACAGGAGCCGGGCCGCGTGGCGCTCGAGGGCGGCGTGACGCAGATGGGCCACGCGGGATCGGCCTTCCACTTCGACAACGAGGAACCGCGCCACGACGTGCTCCTGCGCCCGGTCAGCCTCGACCGCGCCCTCGTCACCAACGGCGAGTGGCTCGAATTCATGCAGGATGGCGGCTACGCAAAGCCCGAGCTGTGGCTCTCGGACGGGTTCGTCGCAGCGCAGAATGAGGGCTGGGAGGCGCCGGGCTACTGGCGGCGCGCCGACGGTGTGTGGTCGAGCATGACGCTCGCCGGATTGAGGCCGGTTGATCCGGCCCTGCCGGTGACCCATGTGAGCTACTACGAGGCCGACGCCTTCGCCCGCTGGGCCGGTCGCGACCTGCCGACGGAGGCCGAGTGGGAGGCGGCCAGCGGCGCGCTGGATGCCGCCTTCGGCCATGTCTGGCAATGGACCCGCAGCGCCTACAGCGCCTATCCGGGCTACCGACCGCTGCCCGGGGCGCTCGGCGAGTACAACGGCAAGTTCATGGTCAGCCAGTTCGTGCTGCGCGGCTCCTCCGTGGCGACGCCCCAGGGGCACAGCCGGCCGACCTACAGGAACTTCTTCTATCCCCACCAGCGCTGGCAGTTCACGGGCCTGCGTCTATCTCAGTACGGCGCGTGAGGCGCGGAAGGACGTGCCTCGACACGGGCGCCCTTGAGGGGCGCCCGCCCGACCCCGGAGATCGACCTCGGAGATTCCGCCCGTGACTGCCCCGATTCCCCACCTCGCGCCCACCCCCGCCCGCATCGACCGGGGCTTCCTCCAGGACGTGATCGCGGGCCTGCGCGCCCCGCAGAAGCACCTCTCGGCCAAGTATTTCTACGACCGGCGCGGCTCGGACCTGTTTGAGGCGATCACCCGCCTACCGGAATACTATCCCACCCGCACCGAGCTCGCGATCCTCGATCAGTACGGCCCCGAGATCGCGGCCGGGCTGCCGCCGGGCGCGGCGCTCGTCGAGTTCGGCAGCGGCTCCACCGCCAAGGTGCGCCGCCTGCTGCCGCACCTTTCCGATCTCGCGGCCTACGTGCCGGTCGACGTCTCGGAGGAATTCCTGCGCAGCGAGGCCGAGGAGCTCGGCCGCGACTTCCCGCGCCTGCGCATCGAGCCGGTGGCGGCGGACTTCACCAAGCCGTTCGCCTTGCCCGACGACCTGAAGGACGCGCCAAAGGCCGGCTTCTTCCCGGGCTCGACCCTCGGCAATTTCGAGCCCGAGCTGGCAGCAGCCCTGCTCGGCAGCTTCGCCCGCACCCTGGGCGCCGGCACCGGTGCTGGCACCGGCGCGACCTTGATCGTCGGCATCGACCTCGTGAAGGACAAGGCGGTGCTCGACGCCGCCTACGACGATTCCGCCGGGGTGACGGCGGCCTTCAACCTCAACCTGCTTACCCGCATCAACCGGGAGCTGGGGGCGGATTTCGACCTCGACGGGTTCGCGCATCAGGCCTTCTTCGACGAGAATCTCGGGCGGATCGAGATGCATCTGGTAAGCCGGCGCAGCCAGCTCGTCACCGTGGCGGGCGTGCCGTTCCACTTCGCCTCTGGCGAGACGATCCACACCGAGAACAGCTACAAGTACACGGTGCCGGGCTTCCGGGCGCTCGCCCGCGGCGCCGGCTGGGAGCACAAGAGCGTCTGGACCGATCCGGACGGGCTGTTCTCGGTCCACGCGCTCACCGCCAGCACCATCCGGCGACACTGACCGGGCGATGGGCGGGTCCCGCGACCTCGACACGGCACAGGGCGCTGCCGTCGACGCCTTTCTGGAGACGGCGCGGCGGGTCGCCCCACCCTCCGGCGACGCTCCGCGGCTGATCTTCGCCCTCGACGCTACGATGAGCCGGCAGCCGACCTGGGACCTCGCCTGCGGGGTCCAGGCCGGCATGTTCGAGGCGACGGCCCGGCTCGGCGGGCTCGCGGTACAGCTCGTCTACTTCCGCGGGTTCTCCGAGTGCCGGGCCTCGCGCTTCGTCGCCGACGCGCGGGCGCTCACCGGCCTGATGCAGGGCGTGACCTGCCAGGGCGGCCGGACCCAGATCGGCCGGGTACTGCGCCACGCCCGCAACGAGGCCGGGCGGAGCCCGGTCAAGGCGCTGGTGCTCGTCGGCGACGCGATCGAGGAGCACATCGACGACCTGTGCGGCGTCGCCGGCGAACTCGGCCTCCTCGGCCTGCCGGTCTTCTGTTTCCACGAAGGCTTCGATCCGGCGGTCGCCGCGGGCTTCGCCGAGATCGCCCGGCTCAGCGGCGGCGTCTCGGCGCGCTTCGATCCGACGGCGCCGGAAGTGCTGGCCGCCCTCCTGCGCGCCGCCGCGATCTACGCCACCCGGGGACTCGACGGATTGCGCCTGGCCGCGCATGAGGATGCGGCGGCGCGCCGGCTCCTCGCCGGCATGACCGGCGGGTAGACACGGCGTCCCCGCGCGCACCTGAGGGTGATGGAAGACGCATGATCGCCCTCGGCCTCGGTGTCCTGGTCCTCGTCGGCCTGTGGTGGCTTGGCCGCCACTACGCGACGGCAAACCCCACGACGATCGCACGGGTCGTCCGCCAGGCCGGCGGCTGGCTGGCGCTCGCCGTTGCGGCCTTCCTGTTCCTGCGCGGGCGCTTCGACATGGCCGGGGCGCTCGGCCTCGGCGGCGCCTGGCTGCTCGGCTGGCGGCAGGGCTCTCCCCTGCCCTTCGGCCTCGGCAGGGTTGGTCTCGGCACCACCGCCGCGCGGCGCCAGGACGCGACCTCGCGCGTCCGCTCCGCCATGCTGGAGATGGAACTCGACCATGCCAGCGGCGCGATGCGCGGCACGGTGCTGGCAGGCTCCCTGGCGGGCCAGGCCCTCGACGGCTTGGGCCTGCCGCGCCTCGTCGCGCTTCTGTCCGAGTGCCGCGCGAGCGACCCGGACGGCGCCCGGCTGCTAGAGACTTATCTGGACCGCCGGTTTTCCGGATGGCGCGTAGACGCTGAGGCTGATCGCGACCCGCGGCCGGGCGGTGCGGCGCAGCCAGGGCCGATGACGGAGGAGGAGGCCTATCAGATCCTGGGGCTTCAGCGCGGGGCGCCCCTCGGGGAGGTGCGCCGGGCGCACCGCACCCTGATGAAACGGCTTCACCCGGACCAGGGCGGGTCCGACTACCTGGCGGCCCGCGTCAACGCGGCCAAGGACTTTTTGCTCAACCGACATCGCTGATACTCCACGCGCGTGTCGACGAAACCGCGGCAGGGACGCGCCGCGGCGGGGTTTCGACGGTGATGAACTTGGCGCGGGGTTCCCTCTCCCGTGTGCGAGAGGGGACCCGCTCCCTTGCATTCTGCGTAGAGCCCTCCCCTCGCGGAGCGGGAAAGCCCGCTAGCTCCGGGTCGCGAAACAGGTGAAGCCGTTGCGCTTGAGCGCGCGGCAGGCGTCCTGCGCGGCCTCGGCCTCGGAGAAGCCGGAGAAGCGGGCGCGATAGAGCGTGGTGCCGCCATGGGTCACCTTCTCGGTGAAGGGAGCGGCCTTGCCGAGCGCCCCGCCGCTCCGCTGGCGCGCCTCGGTGAGCATCGACTTCGCCTTGCCCTCGTCGTCCATGGCGCCGAGCTGGATCACCCAGGGCGTCACCGTGACGGGCTTGGCGGCGGGTGAAGCGGCCTCGCGCGGGGCCGGCGCCCGGGCTTCGCCGGGCTCGGAGGCCGGCAGGCGCGAGGCGTACTTGCCGTTGGCGGCCGGGAAGGCCGCCGTCGTGGCGGGGGCGTAGGCCTGGGCGCTCGCCGGCACGGCGCCGACGGCAGCGGCGCGCCACTTCGGCGAGGATTGCGGCGTGGCACCGCCGCGGGGGGCGATGTCGAGGGGCTGGCCGGTGGAGTTCGTGGTCTCGACCGCATCGTCCTCGTCGGCGGAGGCCACGAGGGTGCGGGTCGCGACCGGGCGCTCGGCCACCACGGCGGGGCGCGGCCGCTCGGCCACCTCGATCACCGGGGCCGTGGTGCGGGCGCCCGCATAGGCCACCGGCAGGTTGGCCTGGACGAGCTTGGCCATGATGTTGTCGCGGCTCGCGCCCGACTTGCCGCCGAGCACCACCGCCACGATGTGGCGGTCGCCGGTGCGGGCCGAGGTCATCAGGTTGAAACCCGAATCCCGGGTGTAGCCGGTCTTGATGCCGTCGACGCCCTCGACCCGGCCGAGCAGGTGATTGTGGTTGCCGATCACCCGGCCCTTGAAGGCGAAGGAGCGGGTCTGGAAGTAGCGGTAGTATCGCGGGAACCGGTCCTGGATCGCGCGGGCGAGGATCGTCAGGTCGCGGGCGGTGGTGATCTGGTCGGAATCCGGCAGGCCCGACGCGTTGGCGTAGTGGGTGCGCGTCATGCCCAGCGCATGGGCCTTGCGGGTCATCATCTCGGCGAAGGCGGCTTCCGAGCCGGCGATGTTCTCGCCAATGGCGCAGGCGATATCGTTGGCCGATTTCGTCACCAGCGCCTTGATCGCCTCCTCGACGGTGACCGTCGAGCCCGGGCGGACGCCGAGCTTGGAGGGCGGCATCCGGGCGGCGTTGGCCGAGACCGTCAGCGGCGTGTCGAGGTCCATCTTGCCGCGCTCGAGCTGCTCGAAGAGCAGGTAGAGCGTCATCACCTTGGTGATCGAGGCCGGGTGGCGCAGGGCGTCCTCGTTGACCGCGTGCATCACGCGGCCGGTCTTGGCGTCCACCACCATCGCGGCATAGGGCGGGTTGTAGCCTCCGCCGCCGTGATGGGCGCGCCGGCGCGCCTCGGCGGGCGAGGCGGTGAGCGCCGTCAGCACCGCCGCGGCGGCGAGCACGGCCGGCAGCGCGGGTCCAGATTGGCCGTGAACGCAACGCATCACGCAGATACCCCACTCGATGGAAGAGGGCGCCTGCGACGGGGGCGGCGCCCTTGGACCGACAGCGCCCCGCGAAGACGGCGTGGCGCAGCGGCATCACTGTCAATCAGGCTAGGGAGGCGCGGTTACGCCCCGGTTAATCCGAGGCGAATTTCGGCGCTCGAATTCGCCTCATTGTGCAATGCACAATCGGCTCTTGACGGATTTTGTGCGGTGCACATATTGCAGGTCAGCGGGGCGCGAGGCGCGGGCGCCCCGCCGAAGCCCAGAACGCCGCGCGAGGAGGGGCGCCCCCTCGGGCGCCGCTACACCATGAACCAGCAGAACATCAGCCAGCAGGCCGAGGCGGCCCAGAAGTTCGGCAAGGACGGCATGGACGCAATGCTGCGCAGCTTCGGCACCCTGTCGAAGGCGAGCCAGGCGATCGCCGTCGAGGCGACCGACTTCGCCAAGCAGTCCTTCGAGCACGGCACCGCCACCCTCGAGAAGCTCGCGGGCGTGCGCTCGCTCGACAAGGCGCTCGAGATCCAGACCGAGTACATGAAGACCTCGTACGAGCGTCTCGTGGCGCAGACCACCAAGATGACCGAGCTCTACCAGAACCTCGCCAAGGAGATGGCGAAGCCGTTCGAGGGCATCGTCGCGAAGGCTCAGGAGCAGGCGTTCAAGGCCCAGGACCGCGCCGTCGGCATGGCCAAGGACGGCCTGAAGAAGGTCGAGGACGAGACCCACAAGATCCAGGACGCCGCGTAAGCACGGCTCACGCGAGGGCGGACGGCCCCTCGGGCCGCCGCTCTATCATCGCGACCGCGACCGGCACGGGATCCCGTGCCGGTCGCGCGCGTTTCGGGCCCTCCCGCGGGGCCTGCACGACAAGAGCGCGCAGCCGACTGGCGAAGCGCCGACTCGGCCTATAGATTAGGCTCGGCACCGGCAGCCGACGTGATAGGCTGCCGTCCCGCACGACCAACCGAGCCCCCCGCCAGAGGGAGGCCCGCGGTTCGGCGCGGTCGCCAGAGCGAGGTCGGTACGATTCAGATGGCTCAGGTCCCGAGGCAGGGAGAACCCTCCACCAGGCCGGTCGCGGCCAATCCCCGCGCGCCCGGGAACGGTAACGGCGACGGGCGATCGGGAACCGCCGTGATCACGCGGACGAAGCCGCGCACCAAGCGGCCGAACCTCTACCGCGTGCTGCTCCTCAACGACGACTACACCCCGATGGAATTCGTGGTCCACGTGGTCGAGCGCTTCTTCAACAAGTCGCGCGAGGACGCGACCCGCATCATGCTGCACGTCCACCAGAACGGCGTCGGCGAGTGCGGCATATTCACCTACGAGGTCGCCGAGACCAAGGTGACGCAGGTCATGGACTTTGCGCGGAAACATCAACATCCTCTGCAATGCGTCATGGAAAAGAAATAGGCACCAGCTAAGAGGCCCGCTTTGCCCAGCTTCTCACGCAGCCTTGAACAAGCTCTTCACCGCGCCCTGGCGCTGGCGGGCGAGCGCCGACACGAGTACGCCACGCTCGAGCATCTCCTGCTGGCCCTGGTCGACGACCAGGACGCGGCCGCCGTCATGCGGGCCTGCAACGTCGACGTCGACCTGCTGAAGCGCAACCTCGTCGAGTACATCGACACCGAGCTCGCCAATCTCACAGGCGACGGTCGGCAGGACGCCAAGCCCACGGCGGGGTTCCAGCGCGTGATCCAGCGCGCGGTGATCCACGTGCAGTCCTCAGGGAGAGAGGAGGTCACCGGCGCCAACGTGCTGGTGGCGATCTTCGCCGAGCGCGAGAGCCACGCCGCCTACTTCCTGCAAGAGCAGGACATGACCCGCTACGACGCGGTCAACTACATCAGCCACGGCATCGCCAAGCGCCCCGGCCTGTCCGAGGGCAAGCCCGTGCGCGGTGCCGACGAGGACGGTCCGGCGGAGCGCCCGAGCGGCCCCGAGGACGAGCGCGGCGGTCAGAAGAAGAAGGGCGATGCCCTCGACGCCTATTGCGTCAACCTCAACAAGAAGGCCCGCGAGGGCAAGATCGACCCGCTGATCGGCCGCGAGAACGAGGTCCAGCGCACGATCCAGGTGCTGTGCCGCCGGCAGAAGAACAACCCGCTGCTGGTGGGCGACCCCGGTGTCGGCAAGACCGCGATCGCCGAGGGGCTGGCCCGCAAGATCATCCAGCACGAGGTGCCGGAGGTCCTGGCCGACGCCACCGTGTTCTCCCTCGACATGGGCACGCTGCTCGCCGGCACCCGCTACCGGGGCGACTTCGAGGAGCGCCTCAAGCAGGTGATGAAGGAGATCGAGGCGCATCCGAACGCCATCATGTTCATCGACGAGATCCACACGGTGATCGGTGCCGGTGCGACCTCGGGCGGTGCGATGGATGCCTCGAACCTGCTGAAGCCGGCGCTCGCCTCCGGCAGCTTACGCTGCATCGGCTCGACCACCTACAAGGAGTACCGCCAGTACTTCGAGAAGGATCGGGCCCTGGTGCGCCGCTTCCAGAAGATCGACGTCAACGAGCCGTCGATCCCGGACGCGATCGAGATCCTGAAGGGCCTGCGCCCGTCCTTCGAGGAGTTCCACAAGCTCAAATACACGACCGAGGCCGTGAAGGCCGCGGTCGAGCTGTCGGCCCGCTACATCAACGACCGCAAGCTGCCGGACAAGGCGATCGACGTGATCGACGAGACCGGCGCCTCGCAGATGCTGGTGCCGGAGGGGCGGCGCAAGCGCACCATCGGCGTCAAGGAAATCGAGGCGACCATCGCCACGATGGCCCGCATTCCCCCGAAGACCGTCTCGAAGGACGACGCGGAGGTGCTCGCCCACCTCACCGACAACCTGAAGCGGGTGGTCTACGGCCAGGACGCCGCCATCGACGCGCTGACCGCCTCGATCAAGCTCGCCCGGGCCGGCCTGCGCGATCCCGACAAGCCGATCGGCGCCTACCTGTTCGCCGGGCCGACCGGCGTCGGCAAGACGGAGGCCGCCAAGCAGCTCGCCTCCAGCCTCGGCGTCGAGATGCTGCGCTTCGACATGTCGGAATACATGGAACGGCACACCGTCTCGCGGCTGATCGGCGCCCCTCCGGGCTATGTCGGCTTCGACCAGGGCGGCCTGCTCACCGACGGCATCGACCAGCACCCGCATTGCGTGCTGCTGCTCGACGAGATCGAGAAGGCGCATCCGGACCTGTTCAACATCCTGCTGCAGGTGATGGACCACGGCAAGCTGACCGACCATAACGGCAAGCAGGTCGATTTCCGCAACGTCATCATCATCATGACGACGAATGCGGGCGCGGCCGACCTCGCCAAGGCGGCGTTCGGCTTCACCCAGAACAAGCGCACCGGCGACGACCAGGAGGCGATCAACCGCCTGTTCGCCCCGGAATTCCGCAACCGCCTCGACGCGACCGTGTCCTTCGGCCATCTGCCGAAGGAAGTGGTGGCCAAGGTCGTCGACAAGTTCGTGCTCCAGCTCGAGGCGCAGCTCGCCGACCGCAACGTCACCATCGAGCTGTCCGACGAGGCGCGGGACTGGCTGGTCGAGAACGGCTACGACGAGGCCATGGGCGCCCGCCCGATGGCCCGCCTGATCCAGTCGACCATCAAGACCCCGCTCGCCGACGAGGTGCTGTTCGGCAAGCTCAAGGATGGCGGCGCCGTCCGGGTGATCGTCAAGCGGCCGGACGGCGAGAAGCCGAGCCTCGGCTTCGTCTTCCCGGCCGGTCCGGTGACGCCGCGGCCCGAGAAGGACGTGACGATCGCGGCCAAGAAGGCGGCGAAGAAGCAGAAGCGCCCGCGCGCCGCGCCGAAGAAGCCGAAGGATGGCGGCTCGGGCGGTGGCGAGGGTGGGGTCCGCACGGTGCCGAAGGTGCCGCTGGTCCGGGCTTGAGCGCCCGGGATCGAGGGCACACCCCCTCGATCCCGGATCCCCTCCCGTGTATGAGGCTCCGCGAGACGCGCATCCCGGCGGGGCCTCCCCGCCGGGATGTGCATTTGAGGCCCCGGCCGTGTCCCGAGCGGCTTTTGCGGGGCGACGGACACGCGAGGGCGCGAGCCCTTGCGACAGAGGACGTGAGAGGATCCCCATGAGAGTGTTCCCATGAGCGGAGATCTCAACGAGGGCCCCCTCGCCCCGGCCGCGACGGTGACCCCGCCCTCCCCGAAGGCGACCCGGCGCGAGATGCGCCGTCAGCGCCGCCGCCGGCGCAAGATCGGCGAGGAGATCCTAGGCTGGATCCTCGTTCCGCTGATCCTGCTCGCCGGCTACTGGGCGATCAATGCGGGTTTCGCCTTCTTCGGCACAACGCCGAGCGCGGTGTTCGACCAGATGAAGCAGGTGAAAGCGGCGCTGGAGAAGCGGGAGGCGCGGTAGGCTTCCGGCCGGCGGACCGAGCAGGCCTCGACGGAGGCTCGACCCAGGCGAATCCCGTCGTATCGAGCGCTGTTTCGACGTCCCCGACACGTCTGACATCGGCCGCGTCATTCCGGGACCGTGCAGCGGAGCCTGGAATGACTGTGTCGGTTTCATGGGCCGCGGGGAAAAAGCTCTGACTCGCGTTCCGGACGACTCCTTCCGGACCTCATGTCATACCGCCGCGCCTTCGAACGGACGTGTTCGAAGGTGCCAGGCAAGTCCGCACGGGCGCCGGCGCCGATGCGCCGCTCGCCGTCGCATCGACACGTCGAGGCGAAGGCGCGAGGGTATCAGCAGCCCGCGCGGCGCCTGAGCGAAGCCGATTTCCGCATTGCTAAGCAATGGATCGGAAATCGTATGAACCCGCATGATCCCGCCCGCCGAAGCGCTTCAGGCGAGCCCCGCCAGCACCACTTCCCGCAAGGCCTGCGGCAGGGCGACGAGCTCCCCGTGGATCGGCTCCCGCTGGTTGTAGACAGGGGCACGGCCGTCGAGGCTGACGACGGCCCCGCCGGCCTCGCGCAGGATCAGGTCGGCGCCGGCGAGGTCCCAGTCGCGGGCATCCGACGAGACCAGCCCGACATCGACCAGGCCCTCGGCCACCCGCACCAGGCGCAGGGCCAGCGACGGGATGCGGGGCAGCCGCACCAGCGCGCCCGGGGTCCCGCCCAGGCCGAGCTGGCGCTCGAGCCGGTCGGCCATCGGCTTCGGGCCGGTGACCCGGGCGCCCGCCATGCCATCCTGGCCGGAGACCCGGATCGGCATTCCGTCCTTCGTCGCCCCTTCCCCGGCCACGGCCTCGTAGAGGGTCGCGGTGACCGGCGCGGCGACGTGGCCGAGCACCGGCTCGCCATGGGCCAGGAGCGCCACGGCGATCGACCAATCCGGATCGCCCGACAGGAAGGCGCGGGTGCCGTCGATCGGATCGACGATCCAGACCAGGTCGTGGGCGAGGCGGACCGGGTCGTCGCGGGTCTCCTCGGACAGCCAGGCGGCGCCGGGGATCAGCTCGCTCAGGCGCACCTTCAGGAAGGCGTCCACCGTCACGTCGGCTTCCGTCACCGGCGAGCCGCCGGCCTTGCTCCAGACCCGGGCGCTGGTGCGCTCGCCCTGGTGGAAATACGGCAGGGCCAGCAGGGCGGCTTCGCGGATGATCGCCCGGACCTGAGGCAGGAGCGGGCGCACGTCGTCGGGGAGAGGCATGGTGTCGGCCGCCGAAGGTTCGAGGAGAGCGCCCGGCGGACCCGCGGCGGGCACGGGGGAGCACGGAGCAAGATCGATTCCCAAGATTGATTCCGTTGTAGGCCCCCCCACCGGGCGCCACAAGGACGCCGCGGCCGCGACGCGGCGGCAGCGATGCCGCATTGTCTTAGCGAAGCGTTTCGCCACGCCGCGCTGCCATGTACTGGCGGTGAACGATAAATGAATCGGGTCGGGACAAGGATCCGTTGAGCATTCGGCGCATCTGCATCGCCACAACCATCGCTTAACGCTGCCTTTTAAGGCGTTCTGAGCCGGGCACGGTCCAATGTCGTGACAACAGCGGACGACACGACAGAGGTCGCCGCCTCACGCGAACAGGGCGTCGAGCAGATCCATGGTCACCAGATTCCCCTCGTCGAACCGCCAGACCGCCCGCCGTGATTTCGGGCTCCCCGTCATCCACCGCGGCCCGGTCCAGGCCGAGCCGTCGGCGCTGCCGATCGTCGGCCGCCTGCCCGGCGGCAGCGCCGCCGGCAGCCTCGCGCTCTGCCTCGATGGCGACGCCAGCGATGCCGCCGGGGAGGACCGCTTCACCGTGATGGTGCTCGACCGCAGCGGCGACCCGGTGATGCGGCTCGGCACTTACGGCGACGACGAGGTGGTGGCGGTGTGGCGCCGGCTCGGCGCCGAATCGGGCCTGCCCCTGGTGGTGATCCAGGAGGACGGCGCCGTCTCCCCGATGGGCCAGCAGCTCGGCCGGGTGAAGCTCGGCGCGGTGCGGATCCGCCGCCGGCACGGCCTCCTGAACCACCGCCGGCCGCGCTTCCTCACCCGCCGCAAGACCGGCCGCCTGCCGCTGCGCCCCCTGGTCTACCGCGACGAGGCGCTGATGACCGAGGGCGAGAGCGTCTGATCGCGTCCCCGGTTTCCTCAACCGGCTACATCAATCCTTGCCAGAGCGCGTCGAGGGCGAGTCCGCAGAACAGGATCAGCCCCGCATCGCGGTTGCTGCGAAACAGCCGCAACGCCTCCGCGCCGTCGCGCGGATCGAGCCGGCCAACCTGCCAGGCGAGGTGACCAGCGAACAGCGCGAGACCCGCGAGACCGATCGGGCCGGCCCCGGCCCCGGACAGGGCGAGGCCGATGAACAGGACGCAGGCCAGGAAGCAGCCCGCCACCGCGAGCCGCACCCGGGTGCCGAAGAAGCGCGCCGAGGACTTGATGCCGGCGATCTCGTCGTCCTCGATGTCCTGAACCGCGTAGATGGTGTCGTAGCCGATCACCCAGGCGATGGCGCCGGCGTAGAGCCAGTAAGCCGGGGCGTCGAGACGGCCGAACAGGGCGACCCAGCCCATCAGGGCACCCCACGCGAAGGCGAGGCCGAGGACCGCTTGCGGCACCGGCATCACCCGCTTCATGAACGGGTAGATCGCGACGGGCGCGAGCGAGGCGATGCCGACGAGGATTGCCGTCTCGTTGAATTGCAGCAGCACCGCGAGGCCGACGAGGGCCTGCAGCACCAGGAAGATCAGGGCGTGGCGCACGCGCACGCGCCCGGAGGGCAGCGGCCGCAGGCGGGTGCGCTCGACGCGGGCGTCGAGGTCGCGGTCGGCGATGTCGTTGTAGGTCGAGCCCGCCCCCCGCATCGCGACGGCGCCGATCAGGAACAGGGCGAGGTGCCACAGGCTCGGGCCCGGCCGGCCGGCCGCGATGGCGGCGAGGGCCGCCGACCACCAGCACGGCAGGAGCAGCAGCCACCAGCCGATCGGCCGCTCGATGCGGGCGAGGCGCAGGTAGGGGCGCACGGCCTCGGGGGCGTGCCGGTCGACCCAGTGCCCGGTGACCGCGTCGGCGACCGGACGGTCGGGGGCAGGATTCATGCCCGGTTGCGAGGTGCCGAAGCCGTCATCGGCATCCGGCTCACAGCGCGCCCTGCGGGACCCGGAAGCTGCCGGTCAGGCCGGGCCCACCGAGGAGGCCGCCGCCCCCGCCTTGCTGCTGCTGCTGCGCCGCCATGGCGCGGGCCTTCTTCTCCATCGCCGCCTGCTGCACGGCCGCCTGGCAGACCTTGCCGCGCAGCGTCGAGACCCGGCCGTGATCGGCCTTGAAGCCCTCGACGAAGGAATCCGGGATCGAGCACCAATCCTTGTTGGCGGTGATCCACTTCAGGCCCTCGTTGCCGTTGGCCTGGAGCTTGGTGAACAGGGTGCAGGCCGCCGCCGCGGTGATCTTCGCCTTCTTGCCCTGGGAGGCGGCGTTGACCTTGCCGACGATGTCCTTGCGCTCGGTCAGGGTCTTCTGGATCGCCGAGCAATCGGCGCCCTGGGCCCGGGCGGCCCCGCCGAGGAGCGTCGCGCCGAGCAGGCCTCCGGCCAGCGCCGCCACGGTCACACGCATGCGAGTCATCTCCCAACCCCCCAAAGCTCCGGCCCCAAGTTTCGGCCCCAAAGTCTCGGCCCCGACAAGCCGGTCCCGGCCGCATTCTCGGCGGCGCGCCCGGCATAGTGAAGAATTCCGTGCCGCTCCCGGCCTCGTTGCGCTTTCTGCACAGGAATGTGGCGCCATCGTGCGGGAGGCACCGCAAGGCAACCGGTCCGGCCCCGGTCGCCGGCCCGTGTTGCGAAGGAGCCACAGGCCGGTGGATTGACATTCCGCCTCCACCTCGGCGAGCAGGGCGGCCATGGCGGCCTACGATTTCAACGCTCCCCGGCTCTTCCTCGACATTCCGATGCACGAGGGCGCGCGGCACAGTCTCGACCGGGCGCAGGCCAATTACCTGCTCTCGGTGCTGCGCCGCGGCGCGGGCGAGCTGGTGCTCGTGTTCAACGGCCGTGACGGCGAGTGGCGGGCCGAGATCGAGCCCACCGGCCGCAAGGCGGCGGACCTGGTGCTGCGGGCGCAGACCCGGCCCCAGACCCTCCCCGGCGACCTGCACTACCTCTTCGCCCCCCTGAAGACCGCCCGCCTCGACTACGTCGCCCAGAAGGCGGTGGAGATGGGCGCGAGCCTGATCCAGCCGGTGGTGACGCGGCGCACGCAAGGGGATCGGATCAAGCTCGACAAGCTGCGGGCCAACGCCATCGAGGCCGCCGAGCAATGCGGCATCCTGAGCCTGCCGGAGATCCGCGACGCCGCGCCGCTGGCGGACGCCCTAGCCGGGCTCGCGCCGGATCGCCTGCTGGTGTTCTGCGACGAGGACGCTCCGTTAGCCGATCCGGTCGTGGCCTTGACCCAGGCTGGCGCCGCGGCGGGAGGCCACGCCGTATCGGGGAACGGCGCCGTCCCGCTGGCCGTTGTGATCGGGCCGGAGGGGGGGTTCACGCCGGAGGAGCGCACCCTGATCGGAGACCGTCCCAATACCGTCCGCCTCTCCCTCGGCCCGCGGATCCTGCGCGCCGACACTGCCGCCGTGGCAGTGCTCGCCCTGGTCCAGGCCGTGCTCGGCGACGGGCGGGCGAGGGTCTGACGAAGAGCCCAGGGGCCTGATCCACCCTGTTTCGCGGCGCCGCCTGGCCAGGCTTGCGCCGCAATCCAAGCGCTGAATCACGGAGCCGCCCCGCGGCCGTGAGCCGATTCGCGGCTGACGGTCGTCGGCGCGTCGCGGCCCGCTGTTGCCGGAGGTGTTGCGTATGCGAGCGGAATTCGACGTCTGCCTCGAGGAGGAGGTGTTCATCAACGATGCGGGCAAGCGCGACGCAGCCCGGGCCCGCACCCGCGATTTCCTGGCCGCCTGCCGCGCCACCTACCCGCAGGTGCGCACCGAGCTGATGGAGCCGCAGCTGGTCTGGTCCATCGATCCGGTCAGCGACCTTGGCGAGGCGCGCCGCGCGCTCGCCGGGCTCCGCGGCGGCATCGGCGCGCTGGCCTCCGCCCGCGGCCTCGCCCTGATGGCCTCGGGCACTCATCCGCTCGCCCTGTGGAGCCGGGTGCGCCCGCGCGACCAGGCCGCCCGCGGCCGGGTGCTGCGCGACCTCCAGATGGTCGGCAGCCGCAACGTGGTCTGCGGGCTCAGCGTCGGGGTCGGGGTGCCTTCGGGCGTGTCACGGGTCGATCTGATGAACCGGATGCAGCCCTTCCTGCCCCTGCTCCTCGCCCTCTCGACCTCGTCGCCGTTCTGGCAGGCGCAGCGCACCGGGCTCCTCGGCTACCGCCTCGCTGCCGCGCGGGAGCTGCCCCGCAGCGGCCTGCCGCCGCTCTTCCGCGACGAGGCGGATTACGCCCGCTACCTCGACACGGTGGTGGGTACGGGCGCCATCGACGACCCGCGCCACGTCTGGTGGGTGATCTGCCCCTCGCCCACGACCCCGAGCCTCGACCTGCGCATCGCCGACAGCTGCACCCGCCTCGACGACGCACTCGCCATCGCGGCGCTCTACCGCTGCCTGGTGCGCCGCCTCGCCCGCGAGGCGGAGCGCCACCGCGACCTCACCGGCGCCTCGCAGGCGATCGCGGCGGAGAATTGCTGGCGGGCACAGCGCTACGGCATCCACGGCAGCTTCGTCTGCGAGACGACGCGGGCGGCGCGGCCGGTGGCAACGGTGCTCGCCGAGACCCTGGCGCTGGTCGCCGAGGATGCGCGGGCGCTCGCCTGCGAGGCCGAGCTCGACCTCGCGCGCTGGATCGTCGCCCGCGGCACCAGTGCCGACCGCCAGCTTGCCCTGTTCACCGAAGCGCAGGGGCGCGGCCTGCCGCCGCGGGAGGCACTGGCCGAGGTGGTCGACTGGCTCACGGCCGAGACGGTGGGAGCGAACCCGACCCGGCATTGAGGCGTCGGACGGATCGAGCGTGGCGATGCCGCCGACGGCACGAAGCCGTTCCCAAGTTCCGGCCGACCGGTTCCGACGGCGAGTGCGCGGCGGTCGCGTCGATCGATCAGTCGCAGGCCTCGTGACCGACGGCTTCGATGTTGTAGCCGTCCGGGTCGATCACGAAGGCCGCGTAGTAGTTCGGATGGTAGCGCAGACGCAGGCCCGGGCGGCCATTGTCCACGCCGCCCGCTTCGAGCGCAGCGGCGAAGAAGGCATCCACGGCTGCCCTGGACGATGCGCTGAAGGCGAAATGAACGTGCGGAGCGGGGGGAGCGCCCACGGCGATCCAGAAATCCCCGCCCGGATCGAGCGATCGTCCCCTGCCCTCGACCACGCCGAACCCGACCGAGGCGATCTCGTCCCGTCGCACGACGTAGCCTAACGGAGCGAGGGCCGCGGCGTAGAAGCGCCGGCTGCGGGCGAGGTCGGACACATCGATGGCAAGATGATCCAGCACGCGTCGGTCTCCCTCGGTGCGGAGGCGATGCCGCGTCGAGCAGCCCGTTGAGCGGCCCGTGATGGCGCGATGCGCCTCACCGTCCCACCGTGCACTCGATCTGCCCGTGCGGCTCGTCGGTCGCGATGAATACCTGGTTCGGGTTGTCGAGGCCGAACGGAGACAGGTTCGCCAGCAGGTAGTGCTTGTTCGGGCAGGCGAGCGTGATCGTCTCGATCTCCGGCACCGCCTCCAGGGCCGCCGTGCCCATGCGGTAGAGGCTGTCCTGCAGGCTGTGGCTGTAGCTGCCGGCAAACACCCGGAGCAGGGTATCCAGGATGCGGGCGTTGGCGGCCTCGTAATCGGCGGGCTCGGAGGTCCAGCGCCAGGAGGCCTCCATGCTGGTGGCGGCGATGCGGTCGTGGGTCTCGGGGATCGTGGTGTAGGGATCCTTGACGTAGTTGGCCCAGCCCGATTCCGTGCTCTTCAGGAAGGTGAAGCCCGACAGGCCGGATTCCACCACCGCACCGTCGCGGGACAGCGCGACCCGGGCGAAGGGCTGGCCGTTGCCGTCCAGCGTGAAGGTGTGGGCGTGAGCCGTGCCATCCACCGCGAGGCGGTTCCAGCGGGTCTCGTGGCCGGTGACGGTGGCCGTCTCCATCTGCGGGTAGCTGTCGAGGAGGCGCTGCGCCACCGCGCGGCAGAACGCCTCCGCCGGCAGGGTCGGGCATTCCCGGGCGACGATGTAGACCACGTTCTTGACCGTGTCGGTCGAGACGGTCTGGCTGTTGTCGGCGTGGGTGAAGGTGCGGTCGAAGGCGCCGGTCAGCATCGCCTTCACGGTCAGCTCGCGCACCTCGTGCCGGTCGCCGTCGCGGTGGACGCGCATCACCCGCACCCGGCCCTTGCCGTAGGTCTTGTGCAGCAGGGTCATCGGTACCTCGTGGAAATGGATCTCGGATCAGACGTGTTCGGCGGCGGCCGCCGCAGCGGAAGCGTCCCGGCCCGCCTGCTCCGTGCTGCCGACGCCGTTGAAGAAGGCGTTGAGCACGACCGCGACGATCGAGGCGAGCAGGATGCCCGATTCGAGCAGCGGGTGCAGCGCGTGCGGCAGGTTGCGGAAGAAGGTCGGCGCCACCAGCGGGATCATGCCGAAGCCGACCGCGATCGCCACCACGAACTGGTTCTTCGGCTGGCCCCGGAAATCGACCGCCGTGAGGATGCGCGCGCCGGTGGCCGCCACCATGCCGAACATCACGAGGCCGGCGCCGCCGAGCACCACCTGGGGCACCGCCTCGACGAGGGCGGCCATCTTCGGAGCCAAGCCGAGCGCCAGCATGATGACCCCGCCCGCCACCGTGACGTAGCGCGAGCGCACCCCCGTCACCCCGACGAGGCCGACATTCTGCGAGAACGAGGTGTACGGGAAGGTGTTGAAGATGCCGCCCAGCAGCGTGCCGAGGCCGTCGGCCCGCAGGCCCCGGGCAAGGTCCTTCTGCGAGACCGGCCGGCCGGTGATCTCGCCGAGCGCCAGGAACATTCCGGTCGATTCGATCATCACCACGATCATCACCACGCACATCGTGGCGATCGGCACCAGGTGGAACTGTGGCCAGCCGAAATGGAACGGCAGGACGGGGGCGAACCAGGGCGCCGCCGCCACCTTGTCGAGATGCATGAGGCCGAGGAACGCCGCGAGCACCGAGCCGGCGACGATGCCCAGCAGCACCGCGACGTTGGCGAGGAAACCCCGGCCCCAGCGGATCAGGGCCAGGATCGTCAGGAGCACCAGGAGGGCGATGCCGAGGCCGCCCGCCTGCGCGTAGTTCGGGTTCGGGACCGCGGCGGGCACGCCATCGATCATCTTCGTCAGCGTCGGCTGGCCACCGCCGGCCCAGTTGATGCCGACCCGCATCAGCGAGATGCCGATGACCAGGATGATGGTGCCGGTGACGACCGGCGGGAACAGCGGCAGGAGGCGGCTGACGAAGGGCGCGACCAGGAGGCCGAAGACGCCCCCACCGATCACCGAGCCGTAGATGCCGAGGAGCCCGATTACGGGCGTGGCTGCCATCGACAGCATCGGGCCGACCGCCGCGAAGGTCACGCCCATCATCACCGGCAGGCGGATGCCCACGCCCGGAAATCCCGCCGACTGGATCAGGGTCGCGAGGCCGCAGGCGAACAGGTCGGCGCTGATGAGGAATGCGACCTCTTCGGGGCCTAATCCGAGCGCCCGGCCGATGATCAGCGGCACCGCCACGGCGCCCGCATACATCACCAGCACGTGCTGCACCGCGAGTGGCACGAGGCGGGCCGGCGGCAGCATCTCCTCGACGGCATCGGCGTGCTCGACTGGCATGGGTCGCGTCTCTTCTTCGCGTTTCCGAGGGCAGCGCGGGTAGACCGACTGCGACGTCCCTGCGTCGCGCCGGCGCCTCATCATCGCGCATCCTGCGGGAGCCGCAAGCGCCGTGCCAGTGCCCGTCCGGGTTGCGGATGGGCGCGCCTGGGTATTTGTTCACCATTCCGGGCCGACACTGCCCACGCGGCCGGCACCCCGATTCGGGGAACGGCCGCGTTCCGTTATGACGTTCAGGCAAAGGCAGCCATGCGAACCATCGTGTACGCCGACGGCGGCTGCGATCCCAATCCCGGCCCGGGCGGCTGGGGCGTGGTGATCCAGGCGCCGGAGGGCACCGTCGAGCTGTGCGGGGGCGACCCGCAGAGCACCAACAACCGCATGGAATTGACCGCGGCGATCCGGGCGCTGGAGCATTTTCCCGAGGGCGCGGCGATCGAGATGCGCTGCGACAGCCAGTACGTGGTGAAGTCCGTCACCGAGTGGATCCGCGGCTGGAAGCTCAAGGGCTGGCGCACCACGACCGGCCCGGTGAAGAACGTCGAGCTGATGCAGCGCCTCGACGAGCTGGCGGCGCGGCGCGACGTGCGCTGGGTCTGGGTGAAGGGCCATGCCGGCGAGGCCGGCAACGAGCGCGCCGACCGGCTGGCGGCGCAAGGGAGGCGCCAGGCCCTCGGGCTGCCGCCCCGCCCGGACATCGCGCCGGCCAAGACGCCGCCCGTCATGACGCCCACCATGACCGCGGCCGTCTCCCCGGCCGCCCCGGCATCGCCGTCCTCTCCCGCGGCCGAGCCGGCGCCCCGCGGCACCTCGATCCCGGTCGAGGGGGCGCTGGGCCTGCGCCTCGCGCGGGCGGCGAAGCAGGCCGGCACCACGCCGCAGGCCTATGCCGACGAGGTGCTGCGACTCGCGCTCGATCTCGGACCCGACGGATTGGCGCTGCTGCGCGAGGCCAAGGCCCGGAAGATGCCGGCGGCGTGAGCGGGGGGCCGGGCCGGCTTCGACGGCTGGAGCGCGCCTGACTGGCCGCATCGCATCGGCGTCACACGGTCGTCCCGGGCCCGTGCAGCGGAGCCCGGGATCCAGACACGCCGGCGACCAGAAGAATGCGGGGCGCTTTCCGCCTGATGCGTCCACGCCTCCGGTTCCGGATTCCGGGCTTCGTCGCGCGGACCCGGAACGACCGGCCGGTCGCAGAATCGCGAACGGAAATACCCCTCACGCGCTCTTCGGAAACGGTACCACGGTCTCGTCCCCGCCGCCGCCCTTCTCCGCACCCCGCACCACCGCCTCGATCATCCGGGCGAGGGTCGCCTGATCGTAGGGCTTGGCCAGCCGCGGCAGGCGGGCGGCTTCATCCGGGGCGAGGTCGGCATAGCCGGTGGCGAGGATCACCTTGAGACCGGGCCGCTCGGCCGCGATACGGGCGGCGAGCTGGAGGCCGGTCATCTCCGGCATGGCGTGATCGGTGAGGACCAGGTCGAGGGTGCGGGCGCGGCGCATCAGCTCCAGCGCCTCCTGGCCGGAGCGGGCCTCGATCACCCGGTGGCCGAGATCCTCCAGCATCGCGGCACTGTTCTCGAGCACCAGCGGGTCGTCGTCGACGACGAGGACGACCTGCGATGCCAGGGTGCGGGAGACGCCGCAGCGGAAGGGCGCCTCGCCCGGTGCCGCGGTGGCGGCGACATCCGGCGCCGCCACCGGCAGCCAGATCTCCGCCGTGGTCCCGGTGCCCGGCCGGCTGCGCAGCACCAGGCGGCCCTGCGACTGCGCCGCCAGGCCATGCACCATCGAGAGGCCGAGGCCGGTGCCCCGGCCGACGCCTTTGGTGGTGAAGAACGGTTCCTGCGCCCGGGCGAGGGTCGCCGCGTCCATGCCGGTGCCGGTATCGGTGACCGAGAGGCAGAGCATGGGCGTGTTCTCCCCGGCCGAATGCTCCTGCCCAAGTGCTTCCTGCCCAAGTGCTTCCTGCCCAAGTGCTTCCTGCCCAAGTGCCTCCTGCCCAAGTGCTTCCTGCTCAGGTGCCTCCTGACCCAGCCGGGCCGCGATCGTGACGGTGCCGCCCTCCGGCATCGCGTCGCGGGCATTGACCACGAGGTTGAGGAGCGCGAGCTCGAGCTGGTGGGCGTCGACCAGGGCCGGTGGCAGGCCGAGGGGGAAGCGCGTCTCGATCCGCACGGCCGGGCCGATCGAGCGTTGCAACAGGTCGGTCATGTCGCGCACCAGGCGCGCGAGGTCGACCGCCTCGGGCTTGAGCTCCTGGCGCCGGGCGAAGGCGAGCATTCGCTGGGTGAGGGCCGCGCCGCGCTCGGCGCCCTGCACGGCATTGTCGAGCAGGCGCAGCAGGCGGGGATCGTCGGGCAGGCGCTTGCGCAGCAATTCGAGGCTGCCCAGCACCGCCATCAGCAGGTTGTTGAAGTCGTGGGCGACGCCGCCGGTGAGCTGGCCCACCGCCTCCATCTTCTGTGCCTGGGCGAGCGCGGCTTGCGCCTGCTCCAGGGCCTCCTGCGCCCGTTTGCGCTCGGTGATGTCGCGGGTGACCTTGGCGAAGCCGACGAGCCTGCCATCCTCGCCGATGATCGGGTCGATCACGACGCTCGCCCAGAACCGCGTGCCGTCCCGGCGCACCCGCCAGCCCTCGGCCTCGAACTTCCCGCTCCCCGCGGCGGTGGCGAGCGCCCGGGCCGGCACGCCGGAAGCCCGATCCTCGTCGGTGTAGAAGCGCGAGAAGTGGGTGCCCACGATCTCGCCGGCCTCGTAGCCCTTGATCCGGCGCGCGCCGGAATTCCAGTTCGCGACCACGCCGTCGCGGTCGAGCATGAAGATCGCGTAGTCGGTCACGCTCTGGAGGAGCAGGCGGTAGCGCTCCTCGCTGGCGCGCAACGCCGCGGCCTCGCGGGCAGCGCGCTGGGAGACGCGGCGGTCGATCGCGGCGGCGAGCAGCGCGAGGGTGAAGACCAGGAAGGTCACCGCCGTGACGCCGACGGCGAGGCGGACCTGGTCGAACCCCGCTCCGGCCCCGGACTGGTCCGCCCCGGTGGGTTGAGAGACGTGCAGGCCCTGCATGGCGGCGTAATGCATGCCCGCGATGGCGAGGCCCATCGCCACGGAGGCCGCGATCCTCAAGACGAGCCCGCTCTCGCCGAGCGCCAGCCGGATCGCCACCGTGGCGGCCCCTACCGCGATCAGCACCGCGGCGGCGACCCAGGCCGGATCGTAATGGAGCGAGGCGGGAAGGCGCATCGCCGCCATGCCGGTATAGTGCATCGACACGATGCCGAGCCCGGTCCCCAGGCCCGCCACGACGATCCTCCCCGGGCCGGCTTTCGGTCCCTGGACGGCGGCGAGGCCGAACGCCGTCACGGCGACCGGGAGCGCGAGGGAGAGCAGCGTCAGGCCGAGGTCGTAGGTGATCTCGAGGCCAGGCAGGCGGAAGGCCAGCATCGCCACGAAGTGCATCGACCAGATGCCGCCGCCGAGCACCAGGGCGGCGGTCATCAGCCAGGCCCGCCGGGCCCAGCCGGTCGCGGCCTTCATCCGGCCGGCGAGATCCAGCGCCACGAAGGACGCCAGCATCGCGATCGCGATCGAGAGGGTGACGAGGACGGGATCGTGGACGCCGGCATGCGCCATCGGGCACCTTGAACTCGCATGGACGGCCGCCGGAGCGGATGCGTCCGACCCCGGCTCGACCGAGCCGGGGAGCTTCGCACCTTATCTCATACCGCAGCTCGCAAACCCGCGCGACGCACGAATTGGGAGTTGCGCAATCGCATTTGATCGTCCCACGATTGCGGAGCTACCAGGTGGTCGGCTTCGGATTGCGCTCGTCGAAGCCCTTCTGATGCCAGTAAGGATAGATCGGCGTCTCCTGGCTCGCCGCGTCGAGGCGGGCGATCTGGGCGGGGTCGAGGGTCCAGCCGACGGCGCCGAGATTCTGCTTCAGCTGCTCCTCGTTGCGGGCACCGACCACGATGTTGGCGACCGTCGGACGGCTGAGCAGCCAGTTGAGCGCCACCTGGGCCACGCTGCGCCCGGTCTCGGCCGCGAGCTCGTCGAGGACGTCGACGACCCGGAACAGGGCCTCGTCGGCGACCGGCGGCCCGCCCTCGGCGCCGCCGGACGCGATGCGCCCGCTGGTGTTGGCGCCGCGGCGGATCTTGCCGGTGAGGCGACCCCAGCCGAGCGGGCTCCACACCATGAGGGCGACGCCCTGGTCGAGGCCGAGCGGCATCAGCTCCCACTCGTAGTGCCGGCCAACCAGCGAGTAATAGCCCTGATAGGCGACGTAGCGGGCGAGCCCGTAGCGCTCGGAGGTCGCGAGCGCCTTCATCAGCTGCCAGCCGGAGAAGTTAGAGGCGCCGATATAGCCGATCTTGCCCGCCCGGACGAGGTCGTCGAGGGCTCGCAGGGTCTCGTCGACCGGGGTGAGCGCGTCGAAGCCGTGCATGAAGTAGACGTCGATATGGTCGGTGCCGAGCCGGCGCAGGCTCGCCTCGCAGGCGCGGACCAGGTGGTAGCGCGACGAGCCCTTGTCGTTCGGCCCCTCGCCCATCGGGAAGGTCGCTTTGGTGGAGATCAGCGCCCGGTCGCGCTTGCCCTTGAGCGCCTGGCCCAGGATCTCCTCAGACGCGCCCTGCGAGTAGATGTCGGCGGTGTCGAAGAAGGTGACGCCGGCATCGAGACACAGGTCGACCATCCGGCTCGCCTCGGCGACGTCCGTCTGCCCCCAGCGCTGGAAAAACTCGTTGCTGCCCCCGAAGGTGCCGGTGCCGAGGCTCAGGACCGGAACCTTGAGGCCGGACCGCCCGAACTGCCGATATTCCATGGGTTGAGCCCTCATCTGGCGCCGGGCGGCGTGCCCGGGTGTCATGGGATGGAGGTGTCTTAGGAGCCTGGGAGGCGACGACAAGCCGGTCGGGCGCCGGGGTGGGGATGCGCCGGGGAGATCGGCGGCTTCCCTCCTCCCAGGGGAGACGGGGCTGTTCGGGAAGAGGGGAAGTCCTGCGCCGTTTCACGTCCCCGGAGAGCCCTGCCGGGTTGTCCGATCGACTCCCCGCCTCACGCCACCTGCCGCAGCTCCGGCGCGGCGAGCTCCACCCGGTCCCGCCCCTGTGCCTTGGCCTGGTACAGCGCCCGGTCGGCGAGGGCGAGCAAGGCGTCGAAGTCTCCCGTGCCCCGGGCGACCCCGACGCTCACCGTGACCGCGAGGCCCGGCACCGGGTCGGGGCGCATCGCCGCCACGGCGAGGCGCACGGTCTCGGCGGTGGCCGCCGCCTCGGCCGTGCCGGCGCCGGGCAGCAGGCAGGCGAATTCCTCCCCGCCGAGGCGTCCGAACGCGGCCCCTTCCGGCAGGATCTGGCGGGCGGCGGCGCAGAAGCCGATCAGCACCGCGTCGCCGACGGCGTGGCCGTAGGTGTCGTTGACCCGCTTGAAGTGGTCGAGATCGAACAGCAGCAGGGCGGTCGGCCCGGCTCTGCGCGCGCGGCGGGCCGCGGACGCCAGGGCCCGGCGGTTGGCGACGCCGGTGAGCGGGTCGGTCTCGGCGACGCGGCGCTGCTCGGCCTCCAGGCGCTCCTTCGCCATCGCCATGAACAGCACCGAGATCGCCACGGTGTAGAGCAGGGCGACGAAGGACAGGACCGCCACCCAGAAGGTCTGGCCCGGGGTTCCGGTCGGCGGCGCCGGCAGGACCAGGGTGGCGGGGATCCGCGTCCAGATCAGCAGCGCCTCGCTGGCGAGCAGGATCGCCGCCGGCGCCCGCGACGGCAGCCTCTCGCCGCGATGGTGCCAGAGGGTGCGGGCGGCGAGGGCGCAGGACAGGCCGGCGATCGCGGAGGAGAGGATCACCCGCGCCCCGAGCGAGGCGTAGAAGGGCGGCACCAGGCAGGCGGCGAGCCAGACGAGCGGGCCGGCGGCGATCCAGAGGAGCGGGACGCGCCGTCCCTCGAACGAGCGGGCGCCGCCCCAGATCAGCCCGTAGGCCGCGAGCATCATCGCGTTGGCGAGCCCGATCGACAGCCAGTCCGGGATGACGTCGCGCAGGCCGAACAGCGTGACCGCGACGGCGCCGACGATCTGGGCCGCACCGAGGAAGCCGAGGGCCCGGGTCTGCCTGGCCTGACTCCAGGACAGGAGGTACAGCGCTCCCATCACGACCATCACGAAGACGGTCACGGCCACCAGGGTCGGCGCGTCCAGCTTCATCCCGTGATTCCCGCCCGGCGTCGCTCGGCACGGTTTGTAGCACGGCCGAATGCCCGAAGAATGTTCATTCGTCGCCGCGAAACCCTCAATCGGGTGAGAGAAGAGGAAAATTGCCGGCTGCGCGGCGGCTCAAAAACTAACAGGCGGGCTCAATCCGCCAGGCGGCGGAAGCGCCAGGCCACCCGGGTCCCGTCGGCGGCCGTGAGATGGAGTACGATCTGCTCGGTGCGACGGGCACCGTTGAGGGCGGCGAAGAACACGCTCTCCTCGATCACCGGGTCGATCTCGTCGGCCTCGAACAGCCAGGGCGCGCCGGCCCCGGCGAGCCGCACGCCGCGCCCGACCCGGCTCGCCCGCACGGTCGGGTGGAGATGGAAGCGGATCGCCGCCTCGGCCGTACCGCCCCGTCCGGCCGGATCGCGCACGAAGCCGTCATGTCCCTCCAGAAGGGCGCCGTCCGGATGCAGGCGCCAGCGCCGCTCGTGGAGGAGGCCGAGCGTCGGGGCGTAGCCGTCGTGCCGGGCGGCGAGCACGGCGGCACCGGCCGCGTCGGTCCCGCGCTCGACCGTGACCTCGGCCGGGCCGCGCACGACGATCGGCCCCATCCGGCGCTTCAGCCAGGCGGCGAGCGGGTGGATCAGGCCCGGCTGCGGCAGGGCGAGGAAGCGGCAGGAGGACGAATCGGCGAGGCAGGCGGTGGAATGGGCGGCGGTGGTGCGGGCGAGCTCGCGCATCTCCTCGCCGGTCGCCGGCATGCCGCAATTCACCACCAGCCGCTGCGGCCCGCAGGACAGCTCGAAGGACAGGCAGCCGGCCCCGGCCGCGGCCGAGTAGGCCGGCGGGGGCGCCGCGCCGATATCCGCCACCACCAGGGTGCCGCCCCCGCCCTCGAGGCGGGCATAGCCGGAATGGGGCGCGTGCATCAGCGGCTTGGCGAGCGCCCCGTCATAGACCAGCAGGGTGGCGAGCTGGTCGGCGGCGGTCGCCCCCATGCCGTTGTGGTGGCCGAGCGAGGCGTCGCCGTGGCGGAGGAGGCGCAGGAGCGGCAGCATCCGGTCGATGGCGTTCAGCAGGGCTTCCGGCGGGGCGATGTCGCGGCTCAGGAAGCTCTGGCGCAGGGGCAGCAGGTCGAGGAGCAGGTCCTTGGCGAAGCCCGGATCGCGGCTGCGATGGCCGCCATCGGGCAGGATCTGGCGCGTCAGCTCGCGGTTGAGGAGCCGCGTGCCCCGGCGCAGGACCGGCTCGAACCCCTCGCAGCACAGGCCCGCATAGGTGAGCGCCACCGCCGCGACGAGCCGGCCGCGGGGCATGACGCCGCGTCGCAGGGCCCGGTCGAGGGTGCGGGTGCAGCGCCCGATCAGCTTCAGGAAGGCCTGGTAGAAGGCGTGATCCGCCCCCTCCAGCACCAGGGGCGACTGGCACAGGAGCGAGATCAGCCGCCGGGCGACCACGGCGGGACGCTGGGCCAGGGCCTGGTCGCCGCGCCCGGCCATGAAGTCCTGCACGAAGGCGCGGGCATTGGAGCGCGCCAGCGCGCTCTCGGCGGCGCGCAGGTGGCGCAGCCAGCCGAAGCCGTAGAGCTCCTCGCCCCACTGGCTCGACGGCGGCGCGAAGTCGAACGGCGAGCGCCCGCCGGTGGCGAGCGCTCGGCCGGCGAACACGAACAGGCCGGCATAGATGTCGGCCGCGATGGTCGCGTCGCTGGTGCGCAGGTCCTGCGGCGCGATGACGAGGCCGGTGGGGCGCAGGCGGGCCAGTGCCGAGGGGCGCGAGGTCGCGCGCACGGCAGCGCCCCGCAGGACGCGCCCCGCCTCGTGCCCGACGAGCCGGTAGAATCGCCAGCGGTCAGGCCCCCAACCCACGCCACCTCCCGCTCCGCAGGCTTCGCCACCATGGCCGCCGGTTCTGCGACGAAAACCTGCGGCAAAACAAGGACCTCGGCGGACGAAGCGTTGGCGTGCCAACGCAAGTCCGCCGAAGGGGCCGACATTGAGCGGCCACGCTCGTCAAGGAATGGTCAAGGATCGCCGCGGGGTCAAACCGCCGGATCGCCCCGTGAACAGATTCCTCACGTGCCGCTTCCTCACGTGCCCTTGCGCTCCAGCCGCACCGCGTAGAAGCCGTCGAGCCCGCCGCGGCCCTCCTCGGGCCAGTGCGACGGCAGGGTGCGCAGGTCGCCCGTCGCGGTGACGAGGGCGGGATCGCCGACCTCCTCGGGGGCGATCGGGCGCCGGGCGAAATCCGGATGGCGCTTCAGGAAGGCCTCTCCTTGCGCCTCGCCCTCCTCCGGTTCCAGCGAGCAGGTGCAGTAGACGAGACGCCCGCCCGGGCGGACAAGACGCGCCGCCTTGTCGAGGAGCTTCGCCTGGAGCGCGGTGAGGCGGGGAAGGTCGCTCTCGCGCTTCGACCAGGCGACGTCCGGGTGGCGCCGCACCGTGCCGGTGGCACTGCACGGCGCGTCGAGCAGTACCGCGTCGAAGGGCTGGTCCTCCGGCAGCGCAAGAGCGTCGAGGGCCCGCACCTCCGCCGAGAGACCGAGGCGGGCGAGATTCGCCTCGAGCCGGCGCAGGCGGGGTGCCGAGCGGTCGACCGCCAGCACCTGCGCGCCCGCGGCGGCGAGCTGAGCGGTCTTGCCGCCCGGCGCGGCGCAGAGATCGGCGACCCGCTCGCCGGGCTTGACCCCGAGGAGGTGAGCCGGCAGCGCCGCCGCGGCGTCCTGGACCCACCAGGCGCCGTCCGCGAAGCCGGGCAGCTCCGGCACCGGGGTGCGGGCATCGTCGAGGCGCAGGCTCAAGGATCCCGGCAGGCGCCGGCCGTCCAACCGATCGGGGATCGAGGCGCCCGGGCGCAGGGTGAGGTCGAGCCCCGCCCCGCGGGCATTGGCGGCCGCGATGGCCCGGGCCGTCTCCGCGCCGTAGACCGCGATCCAGCGCCGCGCGAGCCAGCCCGGCGTGTTCAGGTGCAGGGGGTCGGCGTCGCCCTCCTGGCGGATCGCGTCGCGCTCGCGGGCGATCCGGCGCAGCACCGCGTTGGCGAGGCCGGCGAGGTGCTGCAGGCCGGGCTCGGCCTTGGCGAGGCGCACCGCCAGGTCCACGGCGGCGTGGTCCTGAACGTTGAGGTAGAGGATCTGCGCAGCCCCAGTGGCGAGCAGCGCGACGAGGCCCGGCTGGTCCTCCGGCAGGCCCTTCGCCAGGCGCTGGTCGAGAGCATGGAAGATCACCCCGAGATGCCGGAAGGTCGTGGTGGCGATGGCGCGGGCGAGGCCCGCATCCTGCGGCGGCAAGGCAGCCCGGTGGGCCGCCGGCTCCATCACGTCCTCGAGGGCCGTGCCGCGGTTCTTGCCGAGCAGGTCCGCCACGATCCCCCAGGCGAGGCGCCGCGCCGGCAGCCCGGCGACCTCGTTTTGCTGTCCGTCCATCCTCACTCCACCGCGCCCCCGGCGCGGACCTTGACGCTGCCGCTCGCGCCCTCCACCTCGGAGGGATCGGCGGCCTCGTGCTCCGGGGTGGCATCCGGCCGCCCGAGATGCAAGCGCCGCGACGACGACCAGGACGACCTGGAGCAATCGAGAGTCGATCGATGAGCGAGAGCGAATCCCCTTCCCGCAAGGCCCTGTCGCCGGCCGCGCAGCGCGCCCTCGCCGAGGCCGAGGCGCGGCGGGCCGAGATCGACGCCCGGGCCGAGGAGATCCGGCGCGAGCGCGAGATCAACGGGCGCGGCGGCCTGGAGCCGGTGCGCTACGACGATTGGGAAGTGAAGGGCCTGGCGACCGACTTCTGAGGGGGCGACGATGGGATTGCTCGACGGCCTGCTGGGCCATGGCAGCGACGCGGCACCGGAGGCGGTGGCGCAGGAACTCGACGGGATGCTGGTCCCGGGCGAGATGGTGCAGGTGGCGTTCCGGGTGATCCGCGACCTCATGGTGTTCACCGACCGGCGGATGATCCTGGTCGACAAGCAGGGTGTCACCGGCCGCAAGGTCTCCTACCTCACGGTGCCCTACCGGGCGATCACCTCGTTCTCGATTGAGAATGCGGGCAATTTCGACCTCGATTCGGAACTGACGATCTGGGTCTCGGGCCGGCCCGACCCGATTTCCCGCACCCTGAAGCGCGGGGCCGACATCCGCGGCATCCAGCGGGCGATCGCCGCGTCACTCCGCTGACGGGAGATCCGGAACGCCTGCCACCCGCTCCCGTTGGGGTCGCGAAGTCCCCGACAAGGACAGGAAGTCCCC
This sequence comes from Methylobacterium frigidaeris, assembly GCF_022179185.1. Classification (GTDB taxonomy): domain Bacteria; phylum Pseudomonadota; class Alphaproteobacteria; order Rhizobiales; family Beijerinckiaceae; genus Methylobacterium; species Methylobacterium frigidaeris. Next base: position 52,803 of record NZ_BPQJ01000026.1, read on the forward strand.
GACAAGGACGAGACGTCCCCCGACAGGAGCAGGATCATGGGCGACACGACGATCAAGAAGGTGTCCGGCGCGCAGTCGCCCCAGGGGCCGGACGGCCAGCGCTACCTCGCCTCTGGCAAGCACGTCGCGATGCGGCTGTGGGTCGACGAGCCGCCCACCGACGACAAGCCGAGGGCCGCCCGCACCTACGAGACCGTCGGCTACGTGATCGCGGGCCGGGCCGAGCTGGTGGTCGAGGGCCAGACCGTGCGGCTGGAGCCGGGCGATTCCTGGCTGGTGCCGGCGGGCGCCGAGCACACCTACCGCATCCTCGAGACCTTCACCGCCGTCGAGGCGACCTCGCCGCCCGCGCAGGTGCACGGGCGCGAGGGCTGAGGCACGTTCAGCGCGTCACCACCACGGTGGCGCCGACCTGGACGCGGCCGTAGAGGTCGGCCACGTCCTGGTTGTACATGCGGATGCAGCCATAGGACGCGAAGGTGCCGATCGAGCCCGGCCGGTTGGTGCCGTGAATCGCGTACTCGCCCCGGTCCAGGGTGAGGGCCGCCGCCCCCATCGGGTTGCTCGGCGAGCCGCCGGCAATCACGTCCGGCAGGCGGGGATTGTCCCGCTTCACCTCGTCGGGCGGCGACCAGGCTGGCCGGAGGTATTTCCCGTCGATGCGGGCGTAGCCGGTCCATTGCTTGCCGACCTTGCCGACCGCGACGGGATAGCGGATCGCCGTCCCGTCGCCGTTGACGAAGTACAGCCGCCGCTCGGTGGTCCGCACCACCACCGTGCCGGCTTCCGCCGCCGCATCGAAGGCGACCAGTTCCCGCGACGCGGCCGGCCCGGCCGCCATCGTCACCGCGACGATCATCGCCGCGGCCCATCCACTCTGCTTGTGCATCCCTGCGGTCCTCGAGCGTGACCTTATGAGCCACGTGATAATCCGCCGGGAAACCTGTCGTTCCGGTTGGCAAAGATGCTTGCCGGGGGGTGAAGAGGAGGGTGGCGAGCGGGAGCGTTAAGGGATGGTGTGCACCGACCCGAACCTCCCGCCCTCGGCCACGGCTGTCCGGGGAAAGCTCCGAGGTCGACAGCACGGTGGGCGGGAGCGAGCTCCCGTCGGGGCGGCGGTGGCCGGGCCCGGCGAGGTGGCAGGGTTCGACCAAGCCCTGCCGCACGACGTCGATCCGTCCGGCTTGCAGCGTGATCGCTCGCCCGATCCGAGTGTCGTCGACGGTGGCATCGGTGATCCCCGGAGCGGCAGCCTGCCGGGTGTCGGGATCGCTGGTGGCGCGGCTGAGCGGGGCGATGATCGCGACGACGAGGTGATCCCACGGGCCAAGGCACTTGCCGTGGGCCTTGGCCCGCACCGCGCGCTGCGCGAAGGCGGTGCGATCGATGGCTGCCGACGGCTGGCGGGAGAGGATAGGCAGGGAGAGCATGCCCTGGACCCGTTGTCCGTGTCTCGACAACAAGAAAACAGCCGCTGCTCCGTCAGGCTCGGGGGCATGCCCCCCCCCGCCAGATCCTACGCGTCAATTTTCGCCGGACAGCCGCGTCGCAGAAGGGGGTTGCGTACGCGCCTTGTCGCGCGCCCCCGCGACGGATCGCCGTTTTGTGCTACGCTCCCTTGCCGGCCCTCCACCCGGCGTCATACCCCTTTGAGCGTGGCCTTCCGCGGAGGCACCGCGCGTGGCCTGTCCCGTTCGGCGAGGCCGCATGCCCGATCTGTTCAGCCCCTTCACCCTGAAGGACGTCACGCTCCGCAACCGGATTGCGATGTCGCCGATGACCATGCATCGCTCGGTCGACGGGGCGATGGGCGACTATCACGTGATGCTCTACGGCTCGCGGGCGGCAGGCGGGTTCGGCCTCGTCTTCCCCGAGCAGATCGCGGTCACCCCGGAGGGCCGCACCACCAGCGCCTGCGCCGGCATCTGGGACGACCGGCACATCGAGGGCCTCGCTCGCGTCACCCGCATCATCCGGGAGATGGGCGGCGTGCCGGCGATCCAGCTCGGGCATACCGGGCGGAAAGGAAGCGAGCAGAAGCCCTGGGAGGGCAAGCTGCAGCTGCCGCCCGACCATCCCGACGGCTGGCAGCTCAAGGCCCCCTCCCCGATCTCCTACGGCGGCCGCTATACCTACCCGGTCGAGGAACTGACGGTGGCGGAGATCGGGGGCATCCACCGCGCCTACGCGGACGCCGCCCGCCGGGCGCTGGAAGCCGGGTTTGAGTGGCTGGAGATGCACTTCGCCCACGGCTATCTCGGCGCGAGCTTCTTCTCGCCCCTCGCCAACCAGCGCACCGACCAGTATGGCGGCGACCTCGACAACCGGCTGCGGTTCCACATCGAGGCCCTGGACGCCGTGCGGGCGGTGTGGCCCGAGCGCCTGCCCCTCACCATGCGGCTCGGCTCCGACGACCTCCACCCGGACGGCGTGCAATTCGACGAGGCGGTGGTGGCTGTCGGCCGGATGAAGGCGCACGGCCTCGACCTCGCCGACCTCTCGATCGGCTTCAACACCGACGAGATGACTGACCCGCCCTTCGCCCGGATGTCGTTCATGGTCGAGCGCGGCGCGCGGGTGCGGCGCGAAGTCGGGATCCCGGTCGGCGTGAGCTGGAATCTCGGCCTGCCGGCGGTGGCCGACCAGGTCATCCGCGACGCGCTGATCGACCTCGTCTTCCTCGGCCGTCCGGCCCTGTCGAACCCGCACTGGCCGGTCTGGGCGGCGCGGGAGCTGGCGCATCCCGACCCGTTCTCGCTGGTGCCGGAGGATTGGGGCTGGTGGCTGCGCAACTTCCGCGCCCACGAGGCCTGCATCGGCTGGCCCGCCCCGGGGGCTGCGCGCGGCGCGGCGTGAGCCTCTCCGGCGGCGCCCCGCCGGGGCGCCCGCGAGGCGCTGGATTCGTGATCTCGACCAGCGCTTTAGCTGATGAATTCGGACCGGTTTCGGCCGTTTGATGCCAAGATTTCTACGATGATCAGGGCGCCGCAAAATAAATCTGATAAATATTTTCCCGTCTCGCTTGCTCTCTGGCAGCATCTGAATTAATGATGTGGCATCGATTTTTGGCCTGATTACCGAGCCTCTCTGGCGTTCACGCCGGACCACGCTCTGCCACTCGCTCCAAACCTGTCGATTGATACGAGCCTCGGCACCGCTGATCGCGTGCCGAGCTCTTGGATACGCTTTCAGACTATGGATACGGCAATGAACATCGGTACCGTGAAGTGGTTCAACGTCCAGAAGGGCTTCGGCTTCATCCAACCGGATGACGGCGGCAAGGACGTCTTCGTGCACATCTCCGCCGTCGAGCGGTCGGGCATGCAGAGCCTGTCCGAGGGGCAGAAGATCTCCTACGAGATGGAGACCGACCGCCGCAGCGGCAAGCAATCCGCCGGCAACCTGCGCGCCGCCTGAGCGTGAGATGACGAGATGCGGGTCTTGCCATCCGCATCTCTCGCCCTGCGTCACCGGCGCGGGCCCGACCTCCAACGGATATTTCTGGGTGAATTTTACTTTTAGTTCTCTTGTCTCCAATCCCGTCGCGGCGCGTGAGCCCGCGACGTTCCAGGTGCAGCAGATCTGGCAGCAGGTCGACGACCAGCGCCGTGACGTCAGCCACCTGATCGACCGGACCTACCGCTATCACTCGGTCCGGGAGCTGCACTGGCACCTCGCCGACCGGTTCTCGCGCCCGATCCGCTCCCTCGCCCTGAGCCGGGTCTGAGCGATGGGCAAGTTCAAGGAAGCGCCGCTGGGGGACCGGCTGAATTCGGCCGCCGCGGCCCGGCAGGCGGCGCTCGCCCGCTTCCAGGCACGCAGCGCCGAGGACGATCCGGCCCTGGCGGCACGGCGCGCCGAGCGCCAGGCCGTCGCCGCGGCCCGGACCGCCCGCCTTGCCGAGCGCGAGGCCGAGAAGGCGGCGCAGGAGGCCGCACGAATCGCTCGGGACGCCGAGGCGAAGGCCGAGGAGATCCGCCAGCGCGAGATCGCGATGGCCGAAGAGATCGAGCGCACCGCGGAGGCTGCGCGGGCCGCCGAGACGCGGCAGGCCGACCAGAAGGCCGCACGCGACGCCCGCTACGCCGCCCGCAAGGCGCGCCAGCGGGGCTGAGCGGCCAACCGGCGCCGTATCTCGGAGGAAATTTCGCGATGTCCTACAAGTTCAAGCTGCATCAGCGCGTGCGGATGGTGCGGTCCGGATCAACCAACGGGTATGCCGGCGAGATGGATGCCCTCTTGGACGCCTTCGAAATCGTGCGGCTGATGCCCGAGGACCGTAGCGGCGAGGCAGCCTACCGCATCCGTTCGCCCAAGGGCGAGCGCGCGGTCCGGGAGAGCGAGATCGTCGCCCTCCCCTGATCCGGGCGGCCTTCGTCGACGCACGTGCGGCAAGCGGGCCGCCGTACGGCCCGCTGCCGGTCTCGGAGGCGCCGTAGCCTCAGTTACAGCCTTCCTTGTGGACGGTCTTGGAATTGCCCATGCCGTCCTCCTTGTGGACGGTCTTCGAGCCGCAATCGACGCTGCCGGTGGTGATCTCGCGGCGCTCGACGACACCCTCGCGATGCTCGACCGCGATGCCGGGAGCCCGGTCGCGATGGATCACGGTGGTCTCCTCGGCTATTGCCGAGACCGAGAAACCGGCCAGGATGACGGCAGCAGTTCCAGCAGCGAATATCGTCCGCATGAGTGATCTCCTCAGTTCATCTGGGGCTAACAACGCTATGCCGGCAGACGGGTTCCGATCTCATCAGGCGCGTGCCAAGCCGAATAGCCTCGCAAGAACATCTTCCTCATCGAGCAATCCTGCTGACGTTGGCGGTATCGGAGTACGCGTGGGGATAGATTGCCGAGCCCAGGCTCGCGGAGCAGCCGACACCATCGGCCGTGACCCGTCCGCAACAGGCGTGAAACCTCACTGGTCGACCTGAAATAAACGGCCGTGACCGCGCGTCTGTCGGGAGGGCACTCTCGCCCGGACCCGTGTGTGCCAATCGGCGCGCGGGCACAGCGCTTTGGAACAGACATGATCGTCGCCGGACGTCCCCTCGCCCTCCTGTCGGCTCTCTGGCTCGCGGCCTCGAGCCTGCCGGCGGCGGCGCAGGTCGATCACGACGGGCAGCTCTGGATCAACGCCACGGCCTTCGGCAGCGTCGGGTCGTTGGCGTATTTCGCGGAGGTGCAGCCGCGATTCGGCGACGGCATCTCGCGGCTCGACCAGCTGATCCTGCGGCCGGCCGTGGGCTGGAAGCTCACCGACGCCGTGACGGTCTATCAGGGCTATGCCCGGATCGAGAATTCGCCGCCCGGGCAGCGCGCCTTTTCGGAGGATCGCAGCTTCCAGCAGCTTGGCTGGGAGATCGGGACCTTCGATCGCGTCAAGCTCTCGTCCCGCACGCGCTTCGAGCAGCGCTTCCAGACCAACGGGCGGGACACGGGGTTCCGGCTCAGGCAGCAACTGCGCGCGGCGGTGCCGCTGACCGAGGAGACACGCGGCGTCGCCGCCGTGGCCTGGACCGAGGCCTTCCTGGCGCTCAACGACACCGATTGGGGCGCACGGGCCGGCTTCGACCGGATCCGCACCTTCGTCGGGCTGGAACTGCCGCTCGCCGGCCGATCGACCCTGGAACTCGGCTACATCAACCAGACGGTCAACGCGCCGGCCTCCCGGGTGACGATGGATCACATCGTCTCGGTGAACGTGTTCGTGCGGCAGTGATCACAGGTAACTCAACACCGGATGCCGCCCCCGCCGCTTCAGCCTCACCATCCAGCGGCACGCAATGGCGAGCGGCAGGCCGAGCAGAGCCGCGATCAGCCAGAGCTGCACCGCTGCACTGGCCTCGACCCGGCCGGAGGCGCCGGCCAGGCCGAGGGCGACGGCGAGGGTGGAGAGACCGCGCAGCATCCAGAGATGGACGAGGTAGAAGAACAGCGGTGCTCCGCCGAACACCCGGAGCCAGGCGAGGCGGCCGGCCGGCAGGGCCTCGAACAGGGCGAGGAGCCAGAGCCCGAGGCCCAGCGTCAGCAGCAGGAAATCGGCCGAGGGCGGGTACTTGGTGAGGTTCAGGAACGACAGGATCGTCGCCCCGAGGGTCGGGCCGGCGTGCCACGGCACCGGGTCGCCGTAACCGTTGAGCCCGCGCAGCACCAGGAAGCCCGCCAGCGCCGCCGCCCCGAGGGCGAGGAGCCGGCGGCACCGGGCGTCGGGATCCAGCGAGAACCACGGCCCGAGGGCGTAGCCCGCCGCCGCGACGCCGATCCAGGGCAGCACCGGGTAGGAGGTGCGGGCGACGCCCCAGGGGAGGTCGAGGAGGCCGCGCTGGTGCAGGATCGACCACAGGGCGTAGCCGGCCTGGCCCGGCGCCAGCACGATCCCATCGAGGAGGTTGTGCCCGAGCATGATCAGGAGCGCGACCGCGATAAGGGCCCGGCGCGGCAGCCACAGCAGCCCGGCGAGCGCGATCATGCTGAGGCCGATCGCCCAGATCACCTGCAGGTAGAGGACCGGCGGCAGGAGCTTGGCCGTCCAGGCGAGGTTCACCAGCGTGACCTCGAGCAGCACCAGGAACAGGCCGCGGGTGAGGAGGAAGCGCGACGCCGCGCGGGTCCCGTGCTTGCCCGCGTAGAGGCTCCCCGAGAGACCGGTGAGCAGGAGGAAAACCGGCGCGCAGAGATGCGAGGTCAGCCGCGTGATCACCAGGTCGGGGGCGGTGACCGCGAGGTCCATCGGGTCGCGGACCTGGGCGTGCAGGAAGAAGGTCTCCCGCACGTGGTCGACCAGCATCAGCAGCATGACGAGGCCGCGCAACGCGTCGATCGCGCCGATGCGGGAGGCGGGCACAGGCGGGGACGGTACCGTCATGATCCCGTCTCGGTGGCGAGGCGCGAGAGGAGCCGGCGCACGTCCGGCGGCGTCCAGACGCGGCCACCACGGGGCTTGCGCACGCCGCGCCGGGTCAGGGAGGCGGCGATGCCCTCGGGCGTCCCGCCGGCCTCGGCGGCGATGGCCGCGAGCACCGGCGCGAGACCCTGGCGGTAGCGCCGGGCGCGGGCGGCGGCCGCGTCCCGGCCGGCATCACCCCGACGGAGGGCGGCCGCCATCAGAAGCGCACCGAGACGGTGCCGGTGAACCGGCGCGGCGCCCCCGGATAGACCCGCAGCGCACTGAGCGAGCTCTCATAATAGGTGGCGTCGAACACGTTCTCGACGTTGAGGCCGAACCGGACGTTCTCCCACCGGTAATAGGCCAGCGCATCGACCGCGATGGTGCCCGGCAGCCGGAAGCCGCTGCCGGCGGCATCGCCCGCCCGCTCGCCGACGGCGCGCACGCCGCCGCCGATCCCGAAGCCCTTCCAGGGGCCCTCCTGCACCTCGTGCACCGCGAGCAGGCTGCCCGAGTGGCGCGGCACGTTGATGAGCGGGGCACCGACCGGCAGGACGTTGTCCTTGGTGACGACCGCGTCGGCGAAGACGTAGCCGGCCAGGATCTTGATCTCCGGCGAGAGCTGGCCGGCGGCCGTGACCTCGAACCCCTGGCTCCGCACCGCGCCGGCGGCGAGCGAGAACCCGGGGTTGTTGGGGTCGGGCGTCAGCACGTTCTGCCGCTCGACCCGGAAGGCGGCGCCGGTGAGGCTCAGCGCGCCCCCGAACAGGTCGAGCTTCGTGCCGACCTCGTAGCCGAGGCCGGTCTCCGGCGCGAAGGGCCCCCCGAGCGAGGCGGCGAAGGCGTCGGGTCCGGTATTCGGCCGGAAGCTCGTGCCGACATTGGCGTAGAGCGAGAGCTCCGGCAGCGGCTGGTAGACGAGGCCGGCGCGGGGCGAGGCGGCGAAATATGTCTGGTCGGTCCGAACACCGGTGGTCCGCTCCCGGAACGACTGCTCGAAGAAGTCGAAGCGCGCGCCGACGAGGGCCTTCCATTCCGGGCTGAGCGCAATCTGGTCCTGCGCGTAGAGTGCGGTGTTGGTGAGCTGCTCGAAGCCGTTGGTCTGGAAGGCGTAAGGTGGAGCCTGACGGCCGTAGACCGGAGCGTAGATGTCCAGGGTGTAGGGATTTTGGCGGAAACGGGAGCGGACCTGCTGGTAGCGAGCATCGGTGCTCTCGCGCTCGAAGCCGAGGAGCAGGGTGTGGCCGATCCCGGCGGTGTCGAAGCGCCCGACCAGCTCGGCCTGGCCGATCGCCACGTCCCAGCGGTAGTTGCGCAGGTTGCGATCGCGCAGGACCGTGCGGTTGTCGGGGCTAAGCCCCCGCACCTCCACCGCCTCGCCGGTGAGCGAGCCGGTGTTGACGTAGGTGGCGAGCCGCATCTGCCAATCGGCGTTGAAGCGGTGGTCGACCCGCACCTGCATCGTGTCGCTGGATTGGTGGATGCTCTGTCCCGGCTCGCCGAGGAAGCGGGAGATCGGCAGGAATCCGAGCTGCCTGTTGATCGCGATGACGCCGCGGTCGAACACGGTGCGATTGCGCAGGAACTCGGTCTCGACGGTCACCTTCGTGTCGGGCGTGACCTGCCAGCTCACCACCGGGGCGACGAGGAGGCGGTCGCCATCGACGAAATCGCGGAAGCTGTTCTGGCGCCCGGCCGCGAGGTTGAAGCGGTAGAGGAGCGTGCCGTCCTCGTTGAGCGCGCCGCCGGAATCGACCGTGCCGCGGACCTGCTCGAACGAGCCCCACAGCCCGCCCATCTCGACGAAGCGCTCCGCAGTCGGCTGCTTGGTGATGATGTTGACGAGGCCGCCCGGATCGCTGCGCCCGAACAGGCCGCCGCCCGGACCTTTCAGCACCTCGATCCGCTCGATGTTCTGGGTGTCCTGCTGAGGCGGGAACCCGCGGGCGAGGGGGAAGCCGTTCTTGTAGATCTCGGCGGTCGCCACCCCGCGCACGGCGTAGCCGAGGGGCGAGAGGCCGCCGAAATTGTTCTGCTGCACGATGCCCGGCGTGTAGGCGAGAACCTGCTCGGCCCGCGTCGCCGCGAGATCGGTGATGACCTCGCGCGGGGCGACGGTGACGACCTGCGGCACGTCGCGCTGGGGCGTGTCGGTCTTGGTGCTGCTGACGGCCCGGTCGGCTCGGAAGCCCGGGGTCGGGCCGATGAGGCCGATCGTGCCGGCGGCTTTGGAGGAGAGCGCCGGGAGCACCGGCGCGGCGGGACGGGGGCCCTCTACCACGACCTCGTCGAGGGCGATCGTCTCCTGTCCCTGTGCGGCTTTGGCCGCGAGTCCGAACGCCAGGGCGGTCGCCAGAGCGGTCGTCAAGGCGGGTACGGGGCGGTGGAGCGGCGGACGGGTTCTCACGAAGCACACTCGATGTTGCTGCGCGATGCGGTCCGGGTGAGCGGCAGGCCGCGCCCGCGCAGAACGCGCGGCGACAGCCCGAGCGCTCCCCCGGGCCGCACCGCCCGCGGGACGTGACTGCGCCAGTGAGGCGCGGGCGCAAGGCAGGTCTCCTGGCTCGCGGATCGCCAGTCCCGCCTGGCCTTCCCGGTGCGGAGCACCAGTGACCGTCGGCGGCGGGACCTCTCCGCTCACAGTTGCGGGGGCAGCCTCGGCCTCGCCCCGGATGCCGTGGCACCCGACGGGCTCACCGAGTTCCCTCTTCGCCCACGGGCTGGCGCCCGGGGAACCTTGGCTGCCGCATCCATGGCAGGCCACCCGCCGTGGAGCAACATCGAGAAACGCAATGTAATAATGTTGCCGTCCCTGTGTCCACAGGAACACACCGGTTAAGGAGACGCCCCGGCCCTATTCGCCGCGCAGGAAGGAAGCCGTGGCGGGGTGGAGCCAGCTCGCCGGAACCGCCGCCGCGAGGTCGCGGGGGTCGCTCGGCCGCTCATGGGCCAAGCGCCGGGCGAGGGCCGGCTTCGCCTTGTCGATCGCCGCGACGAGGCGGGTGACGGAGGCCGGGTCGAGGCCGGGCTTGCCGAGGACGAAGCTCCAGGACCCCACAGTCTCGATCGCCTCGGCCTGGCCCGGGAAGGTGCCGGGCGGGACGGTGATGCGCCGCAGGGACGGGCTCGCCGCCAGGATCGCCGGGATCGCCGTCGCGGAGGGACCGAGGAAGCGGGCCCCGCCCGGTCCCTCGGCCATGGCCCGGAAGCCCGGCCAGCCGGTGCCACCGCCGAACAGGGCCGCGGCTTGGCCCGCGCGCACCATCGCCGGACCGTCGCCCGCATGGTCGAGGAGGATCGGTCGGATGTCGCGCTCGGGGTCGATTCCTGAGCCGCGCAGCACGGTCCGGCCCATGGCGGTGAGGCCGGAGCTCCGCGTGCCGAGGGCCACCGGCCGCCCGCGCAGGTCGTCGATGCTGCGCGCCGGGCTGTCGGCCGGCACCACGAACAGGCCGGGCGCGGCGTAGACCGGGGCGACCACCGTCACGGCCGGCGGCGTCCCCTGCCCCGAGAGCGCCTCGTAGGCGTACTCGCCCTGGACGAGGCCGAGATCGACGTGTCCCTCGCGCAGGAGAATCAGGTTCTCGGTCGAGCCCTTGCTGGCGCGCAGCTCCAGGGTGAGGTCTGGATCCACCTCCCGGATCGCCGCCGCCAGCGCCGCGCCATAGGCCGGAAACCCGCCTCCGGGCGTCGCGGTGGCGAGCACGAGGTGCAGGGGTTCGGCGGCGTGGGACGCCGGTATCGCGGTGAGGAGGGCGATGCAGGAGGCGGCGGCGATCAGCCACTGTCTGAGCATTGTTTCTTGTCCTGCATCCTCGCTACGGCTTTGCCACCCGCCATGTCATTCCGGGCTCCGCTGCGCGGCCCTGGAATAACGTGGCGAGTGCGAAAAACGTCGCGAGACGGCGCTCTAATTCGCCGGCACAGGCGTTGCCGGCACAGGCGCCACGTCCGGCTGGAGCAGCGACACGGTGATCGCCCGGGTGACGTGCTCGGCCATGCAGCGATAGCCCAGATCGGCCAGGCGGAAGCCGGCGCCGGACTGCGCCGTGTCGCCCTTGAGGGCGCTGATCGCCCGTCCGGCGAGGTAGCGCATCGCCTCGTAGCGCTGGACCAGGGGCACCTGCTCGCGCTCGGCGACTTTCTGGATCGCCTGGACGAACTGGCGGTAATAGTCGTCCTTGGCGAGGCTCGCGGTGTATTGCGGATCGACCAGCACCACGTCGATGCCGTGCGACTTGATCCAGGCCACGGTCTCGGCGAGGGATTGCGCGAAGTCCTCGATGTCGACGCGGGCCAGCGCGTCGTTGCCGCCGACTTGCCAGACCACGAGGTCGGGCTCGATCTCCGCCACCTGGTTGCGCAGGCGCTCCGCCGCCCCGAAGGCGATCTCGCCGGAGACGCCGCGGCTCTCCACCGTCACCTCGATGTCGGGCAGGGAGCGGGTCAGAGCGTCCTCGAGGCGAACCGGGTAGGTGGCGGCGGTGCCGAGGCCCCCGGAATTGGAGCCGATGGTCAGGACCTGGACGGCGCGGTGCTCGACCAGGGCCTTCTTCACGGCCTTGAGCTTGGCCAGGGTGTAGAGCTTGGAGCCCGGCACCCGGCATTCGGGGGAGAGGCTCGGATCGGGCGCGTCCGGGCTCGGGGCGGTGGCCTGGAGCGCCGGGATCTCGGCATGGGCGGGCGCTGGGGCGGGCGCCGGCTGGACCTGCGCCGGCTGGGGCGTCGTCGACTGGGCCTGCACGGCAAAGGCGAGGCACGAGACCAGGGCGAGGCTCACGCCGCCGAGGAGGGACGGGGAGAGCGAGAGCGCCATTCGACGAACCATGCCGTGAAGGAGAGAGAGGCTAAGCCGCATCCTACGACAAAGACGTCGGTCGCGATACCTCCCCCCGTCCAGAAACGAATCAGTTGTGCACCGAGGCTGGCGACCGAGCCGACCGAGAACACTGCGAGCGAGTTGCGCCCGAGGCCGGCGAGCTGGCGGGTGAGCCAGCGGGCCCGGGGCTGGATCAGGCCGAACACCGCCTGGAAGGCGAGCATGACACCGAGGAAATGCACCAGCCGGGCGGGCGAGAGGTAGGACTTGTCGAAGATGAACAGGAGGCGCGGCTCGGGCACGGCCAGGGGATCGGGCCGCAGGTTGAACCAGGACAGGACGGCGCCGATGAGCACGATGACGATGCCGAGCGGCATCAGCCGGCGGCGCCAGGCCAGGAACCGCTCCGAGCTGCGCCGCCACTCATGCGCCGCGAAGCCCAGCACCAGCAGCAGCTGCCAGCACAGCGGGTTGAAGAACCAGTGCCCCTCCACCGGCCAGCTCGGGATGTTGATCTCGAAGACCAGGCTGACGGCATAGAGCAGGACCGAGATCCCGATCGCGAGGCCGAGATGCACCCGCGACAGGAGCACGAAGGCCGGCGCCAGGCCGAGCAGCACGACGTAGAGCGGCAGGATGTTGAAGAAGCCGAGCTGGTGCAGCAGCGTCACCCAGCCGACGGTGGCCTGGATCGGGTCGCTGAAGATCGGCCCGGCATTGTGCCACTCCACCAGGAGCGGGTTGTCGAGGTAGAGGGCCGCGCCCGCCAGCATCGCCAGCGCCATGGCGGTGATGACGAGCTGCGCGCGGTAGACCTCGACCATGCGCGAGAGCAGCCGCAGCACCGTCCGGCCGGCCGGCTCCGGCACCCCGTCGCGCCCGCGCGTGGCGATGCCGATCGACCACCCGGCCAGGAACACGAACAACTCGGCCGCATCCGAGATCCCGTACTGGGAATAAGTGTAGTTCTGGAAGACGTTGCCCGGGATGTGGTTGATGAAGATCGTGATCAGGGCGATGCCGCGCCAGAAATCGACCGCATTCGGTTCACGCATGATGCCCGTGGTCCCTCTTGCAGGTCTCCAGGCGCCCCCGGACCGATGGGTGCGCCGACGTCGATGACGGTATCGCATGACAGGGCCGCCGCGCGACCAGGCGGGCCTTGAGGTCGGGGGATCGTCCGGGGGCGCCCTGCCCTACTTCACGATCCGGTCGAGGCGGTTGTTGACGAAGAAGTACAGCTCCTTGGCGCCGGGCTCGGTGTAGAGCACCTGCACCTCGCGCTGGCCCCGCCCGCTCTCGCCGACGAGCACGTCGGTCGGCGGCTTGCCCTTGAGCCGCACCAGCTCGCACTCGCCGATGCCGGGCGCGATCTCGGTCGCGGCCGCCGGGACCGACCCGGTGCAGGTGCCGTCCTGAGCCAGGACCGGCCCCCAGCTCGGGGCGGGCGGCGGGGGCGGCTTGACCGGGCTTGAGAGGTTCACCGGCGGGGCGGCGCGGTCGGTGCTGCTGCAGCCGGCCAGAGCGAGCCCCGTCGAGGCGAGCCCCAGCAAGCCGAGCCCCACCCGGGCGATTCCGATCACCGTCCGCCGCATCGTGCCCCGCCCGTCATCGCCCTTCGTCGCCGCTCCGCCGCACGGCCAGGGCCGTCTCGTAGAGGCGGAGCGCGTCCCCGCGCAAGGCCGCCCGCGAGCCTTTGCGGAAATAGAACATGTGGCCGCCGGGATAGACCGAGAGGGAGAGGCGCCGGTCGCGGCCGTAGGGCGGGATCTGGTCGAGGATCAGCTTCGAGGCGAAGTAGGGCGTGACGAGGTCGGTATAGCCGTGGGCGACGAGCACCCGCATCGCCCCGTCGAGGGCGAGCGCCTGGCGCAGCTCGCTCACCACCTCCGGCGGGGAGCGGCCGCCGCCCCAGTTCCAGCTGCCGTTGACCGCGTTGTTGAGCAGTTCGTAGCGCAGGTTCGGCACCCGCCAGTTCAGGGTGCGGGCGGTGAGGTCGACGATGGCGCTGGTAAGCGGCGCCTGCATGGCGGTGAGGATCGGGTCGGCGAAGCGCCCCTGGGCCGCGCTCGGATCCGGGTCCCAACCGGTGACGCCGGTGTCGTAGGCGCTCGCCACCCGCCCTGACTCGCGGTCGGCCTCGCGCTGGTAGCTCGAACCGGCGACCCGGCCGGCCTGGCGGCGCACCAGGGCGGGGTCGAGCCCGGTCAGGGCCGCGACGCGCTCGGTCAGCCGGTCGATGGCGGCGGAATCGGCGGGCCCGCGCAGGAGGTCCGTGAGATACGGGCCGGTGGCGTAGGCCTCGGCCTCCTGCATGCGGGCGGGGTCCGGGGTTTGGCCGCGCCGCTCCAGGCCCGCGGCGGCGAGCGAGGGCAGCCGCGTCACCGCGCCCAACGGGTTGTGCCGCGGCGGCTGCAGGTAGCCGAAATCGAGCACCGGCGAGAGCAGGACGAGGCCCGAGAGCCCGACGCCGACATCGTCCTGGAGCTTGCGGGCGATGAGCGGCCCGCGAAAGCCGCCATAGCTCTCGCCGAGGAAGAACTTCGGCGAGGTGAGCCGGTCGTTGGTGCGCAGCCAGCGGGCGATCGCCGCCGACAGCACGGCCGCGTCGCTCTCGACGGCATAGTAGCGTTTCCCGTCGTCGCCGGCAGCGCGGCTGTAGCCGGTGCCGACGGGGTCGACGAAGACGAGGTCGGTGAAATCGAGCCAGGTCTCGTCGTTGGGCACCGCCACCGGCGCCATCGAGGGGCTGATGCTGGCGCCGTCGAGGGGCAGGCGCCAGGGCCCGACCGCCGCGAGGTTGAGATAGGCCGAAGCCGCGCCCGGCCCGCCATTGACCGCGAAGGTGACGGGCCGGGTCCTGGCCTCCCGCTCCGGCTGGGTGAAGGCGGTGAAGGCGATCTCGGCCTGGAGCTTGCCGGATTCGTCGACCAGCGGCAGGCTTCCGGCGACCGCCGTGAAGCTGACGGTTCGGCCGTCGGAGAGGGTCAGGCTGTGCTGGGTCGTCGCGTCGGGCGGCAGGCGCCGGCCCTCGGGTTGGCGCGTGTCCTGGCGCGCCTCCTGCCGGGCGGGCTGTGCGAGGAGCGGCGCGGGCCCGAGCAAGAGGGCCGCCGCGAGCGCGAGGATGCGGGTCGTGATGCGGGTCATGACGTCTCCTCGCCGGGGCGGCGCTTCTTGGATGTCAGGCCTTCTTCTGCCAGCGGCCGCGCTCGTCCTGCTGCCAGTAGGCGACGCTGTGGCCGGCCTCCTTGGCGCCGCGCCACTGCTCGCGGGCGTGGAGCAGGGCATCCTGGTCTGTGCCGTCGAACAGGATGCAGATGCGCTGGTAGCTGGCCGCGTCGTCGGGCAGGGCCGCGCCCTCGATCAGGAAGCGGATCGAGGCGCCGTTCGGGTTGGCGTCGCGCAGGGTCAGCACCACCGGCTGGGTGCCGCAATCGGGGTCGCGATCGGTGCCGTGGGGCAGGAAGCTCTCCTCCGAGAAGACCCAGAGATGGTCGTCGAGGGCCTGGAGCCGCTCCTCGCTCGTCGCCTGCACGGCGACGCGCCATTGCCGCTCCAGGGATTTCTCCAGGAGGTTCGGCAGCACCGTCTCCAGCGGCTGGCGCTGCATGTGGTAGAACAGGATCTCGGTCACGGTGCTCACGACATAGGGCGCCCCGGGCTCGATGGCACCGGCCCGGGATGCGATGTCCAGCCTCAGGCCTTCGCCGATTCCTGCACCACGTCTTGTCCTTGCGCCGCGTCTTGCGCCTGGCCCAGCAGCTTCACGAGGTCGCAGCCAGCATAGAGGTCGTGGGCGACGCCAGCCGCCCGCAAGGCGCCTTCGAGGTCGCCCGGCTTGCCGGCGAGGTAGATCGTGGTGGCGCCGGCCGCCCGCAACGCCTCGGCGGCCTGCACCGCCTGCTCGGCATAGATCGCGTCCGAGGAGCACAGGCACGCGAGCGGCGTGTCGGAGGTTCGGAAGGCCTCGACCAGGGCGGCGTGATCCGGAAAGCCTTCGTTCGTCACCGCCTCGATGCCGCCGGCCTCGAAGGCGTTGCGGGCGAAGGTGGCGCGGGTGTTGAAGGCGCTCAACGCCCCGAGATTGGCCAGGAACACACGCGGGCGCAGGCCGGTGCGGGCGAGGGCCGCGTCGGAGGCGTCGCGCAGGGCTTCGTAGGGTTCGGCGAGGCGCCGGGACGGCAGGGCGCCCTCGGGCAGGGCTTGCGCCGCCGGAGCGGGCGCGAGCACCGCCACGGGGGCCTCGTGCAGGTCCGGGAACTCGCTGGTGCCGGTGATCGGCTGGCGGCGGGTGGCGAGGTCGGCGTCCCGCGATGTGCGCAGGGCGGCGAGGCGGCCCGCGAGGGCACCGGAGCGCAGGCTCTCGGCGATGCCCCCCTCCCGCTCGATCGCCTGGAACCGCGTCCAGGCCTCGACGCAGAGCGCATCGGTCAGGGCCTCGAAGCCGCCGGCGCCAGCAGCGGGATCGGCGACGCGCCAGAGATTGGCTTCGTCGAGGAGGACATGCTGGGTGTTGCGGGCGCAGCGGCGTGCGAAGGCATCCGGCAGGCCGATGGCCGCGGTGAAGGGCAGCACCGTGATCGCGTCGGCCCCGCCGAGGCCGGCCGAGAACGCGGCGGTGGTCGCCCGCAGCATGTTGACCCAGGGGTCGCGTCGGGTGGTGCTGCGCCAGGCGGTCTCGGCATGCAGGCGGATCGGCGCGGGCGTCAGCCCGCTCGCCTCCTCGATCCGCGCCCAGAGACGGCGCAGGGCCCGGGTCTTCGCCACCGTCAGGAACTCGTCGGCATCGGCCACCAGCAGGAAGGACAGGGCGGTGCGGGCGCGCTCCAGCGGGTGCCCGCCGGCCTCCAGCGCCCGCAGGGTCGCGAGTGCCCCGGAGAGGACGCAGGCGAGCTCCAGCGCCTCGCCGGCGCCGGCCTCGTGGAAGGGGCGCGCATCGGCCAGGAACGCGCGGCCGGCGAAGCCCTGCGCGTCGAGGTCGCGCAGGAGATCGGCGAGGCCGGGCCAGGACGGAGTCGTCCCGGTGGCGGCCTGCACCGCGACCGGATCGAGGCCGAGATCGATGTCGAGGGCGCCGAGTTCGTCGCCCCGGGCCTTGGCCAGGGCGAGGAGGGCCTTGGCCGCCTCCGGCGCCGCCGCGCCGGCATCGAGCCGCAGGCCGATCAGCGGCAGCATCACGCCGGCGAGCGCCGCCTCGAGGCCCTGCGGGCTCCCCAAGCCGAAGCCGCGGGCGGCGGGCGCGCCGGCCATCACCAGGGTCAGGGCGTCGGCGCCGCCCTCGAGATCGGTCAGCGCTAGCGCGTTGGCCTCCTTCGGGTCCGGATGGTCGACCCGCTGGCTCACCCGCCAGCGCCCGGCCTGCGCGCGGCCGGGCTGGGGCGCGGCGTCGGCGGGGGGATAGAGCGGCCGAACCGTGATGCCGTCCGGGGTGCGGCGCACCAGCCGCTTCTCGAAATCGGCCCCCTTCAGCACCCCGTCGACCAGGGCACGCCACTGCGCCTCCGTGGCGGCCGGAAACGCGGCGGCGAGCGTCGTATCGTCCATGGCGGGTCCTCGTGGCGCGGGTCTCTCCCTAACGCCAGGACATAACCGCGCCACACGCCATTGGTCGAGGTCCCATCGGACAGGCGGCGGCCGGGGCCGTCGCCTGTCCGGTCAGCCGAACACGATCAACCCGGCGAAGCCCGCGGCGCCCACGATGATGCGCCACCAGGCGAAGAGCGCGAAGCCGTGGCGGGAGACGTAGTTGAGGAGCTTGCGCACCACGAACAGCGCCGACAGGAACGCCACCACGAAGCCGATCACGATCAGCCCGACATCGTCTTTCGAGAGGTTCTTGTAGTTGTCGAGCAGGTCCTTGGCGAAGGCGCCCGCCATGGTCGGCATGGCGAGGTAGAACGAGAACTCGGTGGCGGCGCGCTTGCCCGAGCCCATCAGCATCGCCCCCACGATGGTGGCGCCGGAGCGCGACACGCCGGGGATCATTGCCAGGCATTGGAACAGGCCGATCTTCAGCGCCATCGGCAGCGAGAACTGGTGCACGTCGTCGTATTTCTGCTCGATCTCGGTCTCGTCGATGACGAGGAGCACGAGACCGCCGGCGACCAGCGTCGAGCAGATGATCCAGGGATTGAACAGGTAGAACTTGATGTATTTCGAGAACAGGCCGCCGATGATGGCGGCAGGCAGGAACGCGATCAGGATCGCCAGGATGAAGCGGCGGGCATTCGGGTCGCGGGGCGCGCGCAGCAGCAGGTCGAGGAGCTGGCGGAAATAGACCCCGACGATGGCCAGGATGGCGCCGAGCTGGATCAGCACCTCGAAGGTGTTGTTGGGCGATTCGAAGCCGATGAAGTGGCCGACCAGGAGCTGGTGCCCGGTCGAGGAGACCGGGATGAACTCGGTGGCGCCCTCGACGAGGGCGAGCACCACGGCCTTGCCGATGCTGGCGACGTCCATCACCGCGCTCCCCGCCCGGAAACCGTGCCGCGCGCGGGCCCGCCCGCCCTCCATGTCGCCGTCGTCATGTCGCCTGCTCTCGTGGTCGCGCCGCGGGCGGTCGCGACCGCGTCCGGCGGGGATAGGAAACGAGGCCCGGCGCGTGCCGTGCCCTGACCGGCGGTACGGCGCCACCTCTGTGGCAAGTCTGTGGTGAGGGGCGTGCCGGCGGTTTAAGCCTCTCGACGGAGCCTCGCACCATTAAGGTTGAGGCTCGGTTACCAGCCCCCGTCACCCGTGTTAAGGATGCCGAAAGACATCTATGAACCGGTGACCGGACGTTAATCACGTCCGGGCCAAGCCTGACGCACACGACCCACCGCGAGCCGACCTTCAAGGCCAGCCAACAGACGAAGCGCGAAACGGCCCCGCATGGCGACGCTCCACCACTCCTCGTTCTGCCCGCATTCCCGCTTCGTGCGCCTGATCATGGCCGAGATGGGCATGGAGCCCCACCTCGTCGAAGAACGCCCCTGGGAGCGCCGGGAGGACTTCCTGATGATGAACCCCGCCGGCACCACCCCGGTGCTGGTGGAGGAAGGCGGGCTCGCCGTGCCGGGCGGCGGCATCATCGCCGAGTACCTCGACGAGACGCGGGGCCTGGGGTCGAGCGGGCTCCGCCTGCTGCCGGAATCCCCCGCCGCCCGGGTCGAGGTGCGCCGCCTGCTCGACTGGTTCCTGCAGAAGTTCGACCAGGAGGTGACCGGCTACCTCGTCACCGAGAAGATCCACAAGCGCTTCATGACCTCGCAGCATGGCGGTGGCCCGCCGGACATGAATGCGATCCGGGCGGCGCGCAGCAACGTGCGCTATCACCTGAAATACATCGGCTACCTGATCTCGCGGCGGAACTGGCTGGCGGGCAGCCAATTGACCTACGCCGACCTCGCCGCGGCGGCGCACCTGTCCTGCGTCGACTACCTCGGCGACGTGCCGTGGGATGAGGACGAGATGGCGCGGAACTGGTACGCGCGGGTGAAGTCGCGCCCCTCCTTCCGCAGCCTGCTCGCCGACCGGGTGGCCGGGATGGCGCCGGCCGATCATTACGCGGATCTGGACTTCTGACCCCTCACGCCCCGCTGAAACCCGACGTTCTTCGACAATTCCTCGAGACCCGCGCCCGGGCGCTGGGCTTCGATGCTCTGGCGGTCACCCGACCCGACGCGGTGCCGGCCCTGCCCGAGCGCCTCGCCGCCTGGCTCGCGGCCGGACACCACGGTGACATGGCGTGGATGGACGAGCGCACGGGGGAGCGGGCCGATCCGGCGCGGCTATGGCCTGACGTGCGCAGCATCGTGATGCTCGGCGTCAATGCCGGGCCGGACGGCGACCCGCTGGCGGCGCTCCAGGATCCCGCGCGCGGGTCGATCGCCGTCTATGCCCGGCGCCGCGACTACCACGACGTGATCAAGGGCAAGCTGAAGGAGCTGGGCGGCGCTTTCGCGGTGAAGGCCGGAGCCGAGATCAAGGTCTTCGTCGATACGGCGCCGGTGATGGAGAAGCCGCTCGCGGCCGCCGCCGGCCTCGGCTGGCAGGGCAAGCACAGCGTGCTGCTGTCGCGAGATTTCGGCAACTGGCTGCTCCTCGGCGCGATCTACACCACGGCGGAGCTGCCGGCGGACGCGCCCGAGGGCGACCATTGCGGCCGCTGCCGGCGCTGCCTCGACGCCTGCCCGACCAACGCCTTCCCGGCCCCCTACCAGCTCGATGCCAGGCGCTGCCTCGCCTACCTGACGATCGAGCATGCGGGGCCGATCCCGCCGGAATTCCGGGTGCCGATGGGCAACCGGGTCTTCGGCTGCGACGACTGCCTGGCGGTGTGCCCGTGGAACAAGTTCGCGACGGCCACCCGCGAGGCGCGGCTGATCGCCCGCGACGACCTGGCCGCCCCGCCTCTCGCGGATCTCGCCCGCCTCGACGACGCCGCCTTCCGCACGCGCTTTGCCGGCACGCCGATCAAGCGCACCGGGCGCGCCCGCTTCCTGCGCAACGTGCTGATCGCCATCGGCAATTCCGGGGACGAGGGCCTCGCCGGGGAGGCGGAGCGCCTGCTGGAGGATGCCTCCCCGCTGGTGCGCGGCATGGCGGTATGGGCGCTCGCCCGCCTCGGGCGCCTGCCGCCTGCCCCACCGCCCGACGAGCACGACCCCGACGTGCTGTCCGAGTGGACGTCAGCGAAAAACTCGGGTGTCCAGAGGGCGAGCCCTCTGGCAGGTGCAGGGCAGCGCCCTGCATAAGACGGCATCCCCGTCAGGCAAGGCTCAAGCCGCATGAACCTGTTCGTCTTCGGGCTCGGCTACACGGCCGGGCATTTCATGGCGCGCGAGCGCGCCCGCTTCGCCGGCGTCACGGCGACCCGCCAGGCGCCCGCCGCCATCGACGGCGCGACGCTGCGGGTCTTCTCGCCCGACGAGACCGATCCGCGGATCGCCGACGATCTCGCGCGGGCCGACGCGATCCTGGTGTCGATCCCGCCGGATTCCGGCGCCGACCCGGCGCTCCATGCCTTCGCCGACGCGATCGCCGCGAGCCCGGCCCGGTGGATCGGCTATCTCTCGACCATCGGGGTCTATGGCGACCAGGGCGGGGCCTGGATCGACGAGGCGACGCCACCCGCCCCCACCCATCAGCGCACCCGCGACCGGGTGGCGGCGGAGGAAGCCTGGCTGGCACTCGGCGCGCGGACCGGCAAGGCGGTGCAGATCTTCCGGCTGTCGGGCATCTACGGGCCAGGGCGCAACGCCTTCGAGAAGCTGCGCCAGGGCAAGGCGCAGCGCATCGTCAAGCCGGGCCAGGTGTTCAACCGCATCCACGTCGACGACATCGCGACGACGCTTGCCGCCTCCCTCGAACGGCCGCGGCCGGGCGCGATCTACAACGTCACCGACGACGAGCCCGCGCCGCCCCAGGACGTGACGGCCTTCGCGGCCGAACTCGCCGGCCTGCCCCTGCCGCCGGCGGTGGATTTCGATACGGCCAATCTCAGCCCGATGGCGCGCAGCTTCTACGGCGAGAACAAGCGGGTGCGGAACCGGCTGATCCGGGAGGAGCTGGGCGTGGAGCTGGCCTATCCCACGTATCGGGAGGGGTTACGGGGGTTGGTGTAGGGGGCGGTCGCCGCTGTCACGACCTGTCCTGTTGGCGCCTGATTGAGTCGCTCAACGGCATGAATACCCTACTGGTCATCCCGGGTTCCGCTGCGCGGCCCCGGAGCGACGCCGTGGTGACGAGACCGTCGAGAGCGGATCAGACAGGTTCGTCGACGATCAAGCGAGCACCCCACAACGCCTACTTCTCGAACTCCACCCGCTTAATGAACGTCACCGCGCCGCGCTCGTTGCGCACGACGTTGTAGCCGTGGAGCCCGTCGCCGTTCTGGTCGAAATTATACATCCCTTCCGCCCCCTGCACGCCCCTGGTGGCGAGGAGCGCGTCGCGGATCTTGCCCGGCTCGGTGCTGCCGGCCTGGTTGATCGCCCGGGAGAGGATCGTCACCGCGTCGTAGGCCCAGGCCGAGAAGAAGTCGGGTGCGGTCTTGTAGGACGCTTCGTACTTCTCCGCATAGGCTTTCGCGACCGGGTTGGCGTCGCGGTGGAAGTCGGAGGCCGCGTAGGCGCCGTCCAGCGCGGC
This sequence comes from Methylobacterium frigidaeris, assembly GCF_022179185.1. Taxonomy (GTDB): domain Bacteria; phylum Pseudomonadota; class Alphaproteobacteria; order Rhizobiales; family Beijerinckiaceae; genus Methylobacterium; species Methylobacterium frigidaeris. Next base: position 74,636 of record NZ_BPQJ01000026.1, read on the forward strand.
GCCGGCGAGCTTCAGGGCGGTGGCGCTCGACGTGGTGGAGGATCCGACCCAGTCGATCGCGACGCCGAGCTGGCGCAGCTGCCGGGCGAAGATGCCCTGATCGGTCTCGAAGGGAATGTAGGTGCCGAGCACGTCGGCGCCGGACTGCTTCACCGCGAGGGCAACGGCGGTAAAGTCCTGCGAGTTGTTGGGGAAGGCCTGCACCACCACCGGCTCGATGCCCTGCTCCTTCAGGGCGGCGGCGAGGTTGCGCATGCCGCTGGTGCCGAAGGTGTCGCTCGAATGGACCAGCGCCCATCTGCGCCGGTTCAGGGTCTTCACGCCGAACTCCGCGATGACCCGGGCGGAGTAACGATCGTTCGGGCGGAAGCGGAACAGCCAGGGATTGCCGGCGGCCGTGAGCTGCGGGTCGGTGCCGCCGATCATCGCGGGCTTGGCGGTCTTCGCCACATCCGGCGCGATGGCCTGGACCTGCGTGCTGCGCACCGGCGCGATGAAGGCCGGGAGAGTGGCATCGGCCGCGAGCTTGCTGAAGGCCAGGATGGCGCCCGGATTGGTACTCTGGTCGTCCTGGACGACGAACTCGAGCGGCCGGCCGAGGACACCACCGGCCTTGTTGACCTCCTCCGCCGCGAGCTTGGCGCCCTGCACGAGGTACTTGCCGGATTCCGCGCCCGGCCCGGTGATCGCGGCGGCGACCCCGATCCGGATCGGGTCGGCGGCGAAGGCTGGGCCGTGGGCGAGGCCCAGGGACAGACAGACGGCAGCAAGCAGCGTCGCGCGACGGTTCATGGCGTCCTCCCGTAATTTTGCGGGCAGCTTAACGCCGATGCTCCGGTGGACAAATCGGATCTTCCGCACAGTCGAGGCGGCGGGTGCGGGGTCAGGGCGCCTGACGGGCGATGGCGACCGGATCGACCGAGACTTCCTGCTTCAAGGTGCGCAGCGCGAAGACCGAGCGCGACTGACGGATGCCGCGCAGGCGATAGAGCTTCTCGCGCAGGAACCGCTCGTAATGGGCGGTGCCGCTGACCGCGACCTTGATGATGTAGTCGTACTCGCCCGTCACCAGATGCGCCTCCAGGACTTCCGGAATGCGCAGGATCTCGGTGCCGAACGCTTCCAGCACCGAATCGTCGTGCTTGTCGAGGGTCACCTCGACGAAGACCACGTCCGGGATGCCCAGCGCCCGATGATCGAGCACCGCGACGTAGTCGCGGATCAGCCCCGCCTCTTCCAGGCGCCGCAGCCGCGTCCAGCACGGCGATTGCGACAGGCCGACCCGCTCGGCCAAGGCCGCGATGGTCAGCCGGCCGTCCTCCCGCAGGGCGCCGAGGATCTTCCGGTCCATGTCGTCGAGCCGGTGCGGCTCCGCGCCCTTCGCGGGGACCTGCGCGCGCCCGGAACGCCTGTTCGGGGATTCAGCCTTCGATGCCATCGGGTGTTCTCCGGAAACCCGCTTTAGCGATGAAAATCGGCGAGGACCATCCGGCCGGACCGGGCTACAAAGGAGTCAATTCAAGCGTCGCGGGAGGACGCGCATGGCTCGAGACCAAGGGCACGGCATCGAGGGGCACCTCATCGAGATCCGGGCCCGGATCCTGCACGTCTTCGACGGCGTGACGCGATTGCTCGGCGAAGTCGAGCGGGCCGGTTACCCGTTGCGCAACCTCGCCCTCGACGCCGCCGATGCGTCGTCCGCCGTCACCCTCTCGATCCTGGTCCCGGACGGCACGGACCTGTCCGTGCTCGCCGCTCGCCTCTCACGCCATCCGGCGGTGGTCGAGGCGCGGGTCGGCGCGCAATCCTGAATCTCCAAAACCCCGCGACCCCTCTCCCGCAAGGGCCCCCCATGCCGCCAGACGCCTTGAGCCTCCACGTCCCCGAGCCGGCCGTCCGCCCGGGCGGCAATCCGAGCTTTGCCGATCTCGACATTCCGGACGCCGGCGCGGTCCGCCGGCCGGAGGTCGACGTGGCGGCGGCCGACATCCGCGACCTCGCCTACACGCTGATCCGGGTGCTCGATTCCGACGGCAAGGCGGTGGGCCCCTGGGCCGGCTCGCTCACCGACGAGGAGATGCTCGCGGGCCTGCGCGACATGATGAAGCTGCGCGCCTTCGATGCACGCATGCTGATGGCCCAGCGCCAGGGCAAGACCTCGTTCTACATGCAGCATCTCGGCGAGGAGGCGGTGAGCACCGCCTTCCGCCGCGCGCTCGAACCCGGCGACATGAACTTCCCGACCTATCGCCAGGCGGGCCTGCTCATCGCCGGCGGCTATCCGCTCGTCGACATGATGTGCCAGATCTACTCGAACGAGAACGATCCGCTGCACGGCCGGCAATTGCCGGTGATGTACTCGGCCAAGGATCACGGCTTCTTCTCGATCTCCGGCAACCTCGCGACGCAGTACATCCATGCGGTCGGCTGGGCGATGGCTTCGGCGATCAAGAACGACACGAAGATCGCCGCGGCCTGGATCGGCGACGGCTCGACCGCCGAATCCGACTTCCACGCCGCTCTCGTCTTCGCCTCGACCTACCGGGCGCCGGTGGTGCTCAACGTCGTCAACAATCAGTGGGCGATCTCGACCTTCCAGGGCTTCGCCCGCGGCGGCTCCTCGACCTTCGCGGCGCGGGGTCACGGCTTCGGGATTCCGGCGCTCCGGGTCGACGGCAACGACTACCTCGCCGTCCACGCGGTGGCGAAATGGGCGGTGGAGCGGGCGCGGCGCAACCTCGGGCCCACCATCGTCGAGTACGTCACCTATCGCGCCGGTGCGCACTCGACCTCCGACGATCCCTCGGCCTATCGGCCGAAGACCGAATTCGACGCCTGGCCCCTCGGCGATCCTGTGGTGCGCCTGAAGAACCACCTGATCGCCCGCGGCGCTTGGTCGGAGGAGCGCCACCGCCAGGGCGAGGCCGAGATCCTCGACGAGGTCGTGGCGGCGCAGCGCGAGGCCGAGACCCACGGCACCCTGCATGCCGGCGGCAAGCCGTCCCCGCGCGACATGTTCGAAGGCGTATTCTCGGAGATGCCCCCTCACCTGCGCCGCCAGCGCCAGCAGGCGGGGTACTGACATGCCGCGCCGCACGATGATCGAGGCCATCCGCGATGCGATGGCGGTGGCGATGGAGCGCGACGACGACGTGGTCGTGTTCGGGGAGGATGTCGGCTATTTCGGCGGCGTCTTCCGCTGCACCCAAGGTTTGCAGGCCCGCTTCGGCAAGAGCCGCTGCTTCGACGCGCCGATCAGCGAGCTCGGCATCGTCGGCGCCGCGGTCGGCATGGCGGCCTACGGCCTGAAGCCCTGCGTCGAGATCCAGTTCGCCGACTACATGTACCCGGCCTACGACCAGATCGTGTCGGAGGCCGCCCGCCTGCGCTACCGCTCCGGCGGTCAGTTCACGGCGCCGATGGTGGTGCGGATGCCGACGGGCGGGGGCATCTTCGGCGGCCAGACCCACAGCCAGAGCCCCGAGGCTTTGTTCACCCACGTGGCGGGCCTGAAGACCGTGGTGCCGTCGAACCCCTACGACGCCAAGGGCCTGCTGATCGCCGCGATCGAGGATCCCGACCCGGTGATCTTCCTCGAGCCCAAGCGCCTCTATAACGGCCCCTTCGACGGCCACCACGACCGGCCGGTGACGCCCTGGGCCCGTCACGACCTCGGCGAGGTGCCGGACGGGCATTACACGGTGCCGCTCGGCAAGGCGGCGATCCGGCGCGAGGGCGCCGCCGTCACGGTGCTGGCCTACGGCACCATCGTGCACGTCGCCGAGGCCGCCGCCGCCGAGACCGGGATCGACGCCGAAATCATCGACCTGCGCACGCTCCTGCCCCTCGACATGGAGACGATCGAGGCCTCGGTGCGCAAGACCGGGCGCTGCGTCATCGCCCACGAGGCGACCCTGACCTCGGGCTTCGGCGCCGAGCTGGCGGCGCTGGTGCAGGAGACCTGCTTCTATCACCTCGAGGCGCCGATCGTCCGGGTCGCCGGCTGGGACACGCCCTACCCGCACGCCCAGGAATGGGCCTACTTCCCGGGCCCGGAGCGCGTCGGCCGGGCCCTTCTCGCCGCGATGGAGGGCTGAGTCATGGGCTTTCGCATCGTCAAGCTGCCCGATATCGGCGAGGGCGTGGCCGAGGCCGAGGTCTCGGCCTGGCACGTCAAGGTCGGCGACGTCGTCCGCGAGGACCAGCCTCTGGCCGACGTGATGACCGACAAGGCGACGGTGGAGATCCCCTCCCCGGTGAGCGGCACGGTCGCGGCCCTCGGCGCCGAGGCCGGCCAGATGCTGGCGGTCGGCGCCGAATTGGTGCGGCTGGAGGTCGAGGGCGGGGATTCCGCGCCTGCTGCGCCTCCGGGATCCGGCGTCGCGGTAGCGCCGGAGGTCGCGAGGGCGCAGGACGCGGCGGCCGGCAAACCGTCCGCCGCCCTGGTCCCGGCCGCGGACGGCCTGGAGCCAGCACAGCCCGCGCCCACCCCTCCATCCGCCTCAGCGCCGAAGCCAGCCGAGCTGCCGAAGCCCGCGCCGGCCAAACCCGCGGCGCCCGTTGCCCCGCGCGCCGCTGCGGCAGCGCCCGCTTCCGGCCCGCCCCGCCCGCCCGGCGAGAAGCCGATCGCCTCGCCAGCCGTGCGCCGGCGGGCGCTGGACGCCGGCATCGACCTGCGCCAGGTCCGCGGCACTGGACCGGCCGGCCGCATCGGCCACGACGACCTCGACGCCTTCCTGGATGCGCCGCCCGAGGAGGCCGCGCCGGCGCCCGCCGGCCGGGCACCCCGGACCGCAGTGGAGGAGATCAAGGTCATCGGCCTGCGCCGGCGCATCGCCCAGCGCATGGCGGATGCGAAACGCCGCGTCGCCCACTTCTCCTACGTCGAGGAGGTGGACGTGACGGCTTTGGAGGAGCTGCGCGCCAGCCTCAACCAGCGTCACGGCGCGATCCGGCCGAAGCTGACCCTCATCCCGTTCCTGGTCCAGGCCCTGGTGCGCGCCCTGCCGGACTTCCCGCAGATGAACGCGCATTACGACGACGAGGCGGAGGTGATCCACCGCCATGCCGGCGTGCATGTCGGCATCGCGACCCAGACGCCGTCGGGCCTGATGGTGCCGGTGCTGCGCCACGCCGAGACCCGCGACCTGTGGAACGCGGCGGCCGAGGTGCGGCGCCTGGCGGAGGCCGCCCGCAACGGGCTCGCCGCCCGCGACGAGCTCTCCGGCTCCACCATCACCATCACGTCGCTCGGCGCGCTCGGCGGCATCGTGACGACGCCGGTGATCAACCGGCCGGAGGTCGCGATCATCGGCGTCAACAAGCAGGTGATGCGCCCGGTCTGGCGCGACGGCGCCTTCGTGCCGCGCCTGACGATGAACCTCTCGGCGTCCTTCGACCATCGGGTGGTCGATGGCTACGACGCCGCCCTGTTCGTGCAGGCGCTCAAAGCCCTGCTCGAGACGCCCGCGATGCTGTTCATGGAGGCCTGACGTGGGCGAGATCACCACCAAGCTCCTGGTGCTCGGCGGCGGCCCGGGCGGCTACGTCGCGGGGATCCGCGCCGGCCAGCACGGCATCGACACCGTGCTGGTCGAGGAGAACCGCCTCGGCGGCACCTGCCTCAATGTCGGCTGCATCCCCTCGAAGGCGATGATCCACGCGGCCGAGGCCTTCCACGCCGCCGTTCTCCAGGCCGGCGACGCCTCGCCCTTCGGCCTCTCGGCCGGCCCGCCCACCCTCGACTTCGCCCGCACGATCGCCTGGAAGGATGGGATCGTCGGGCGGCTCAATACCGGGGTGGCGTCGCTCCTGAAGCGCGGCGGCGTGAAGATCCTGCGCGGGCGGGGTCGGATGGTCGACGGCAAGACCTGCCTCGTCGAGACCGATACCGGCCCCGAGCGGGTGCGGGCCGAGCACGTGATCCTCAGCCCCGGCTCGGTCCCGGCGGCGCTCCCGCACCTGCCCTTCGGCGGGCGCGTCATCTCCTCGACCGAGGCCCTGTCGCTGCCCAGGGTCCCGGCCACGATGGCGGTGGTGGGCGCGGGCTATATCGGCCTCGAACTCGGCACCGCCTTCGCCAAGCTCGGCGCCAAGGTCACGGTGGTCGAGATGGCCGAGCGGATCCTGCCGGCCTACGACGCCGAGCTGACCCGCCCGGTGGCGCGGCGCCTGGGCGCCCTCGGGATCGATGTTCTGCTCGGCGCCAAGGCGACCGGCCTGTCCGCTTCGGGCGACGCGCTCGACGTCGACGTCGGCGGCGAGCTCCGAAACATTCCGGCGGAGGTGATCCTGGTCGCGGTCGGGCGCAAGGCCCGCACGCACGACCTCGGGCTCGACCGGCTCGACCTCGACATGAGCGGGCCGTTCATCCGCATCGACGAGCGCTGCGCCACCTCAATGCGCAACGTCTGGGCGGTGGGCGACGTCACCGGCGAGCCGATGCTGGCCCACCGGGCGATGGCGCAGGGGGAGATGGTGGCCGACCTCGTCGCCGGCCGCCGCCGCGCCTTCCACAAGGTCGCGATTCCCGCAGTCTGCTTCACCGACCCGGAGGTGGTCTCGGCCGGCCTCTCGCCGGACGACGCCCGTACTGCGGGCCACGAGATCCGTACCGCCCTGTTTCCCTTCGCCGCCAACGGCCGCGCCATGACGCTCGGGGCCGAGGACGGCTTCGTGCGGGTGACGGCGCGGGCCGACAACCACCTTTTGCTCGGCATCCAGGCGGTGGGAGCCGGGGTCTCGGAGCTGGCGGCGGGGTTCGGCCTGGCGCTCGAGATGGGGGCCCGGCTGGAGGACATCGCCGGCACGATCCACGCCCATCCGACCCTCGGCGAGGCTTTTCACGAAGCGAATCTGCGGGCGCTCGGGGAGGCGTTGCACATCTGACGCGTCCCGCCGGATCTCTCTCCGGCGGGACCCCGCCCGTGGCGACGCCCATCGTCGAAGGACGCGGGCGACGCTCGGACCCTGCCGGCTCGCGGACGGGATCCCGGCGTCCCCGCAGGATCGCCGGCACGCGAGGACATGTCCGAGGCCTCGCCCGACGACCGGCCCCTGCCGCCTCGACGGTATGTCAATGGCGGCTCGGCTTCGCATCTGCCCGCCTCGTGGCGGCAGCGTCCGTGCATCGAAGAAAAGCGTCGCAAGTCCTGCTCGATGCTCGCCTCTTGATCCAGTTGTTCCGGCCATTGTCGCGTGTCTGGATCCCGACCGATTCCGCACATCTCTCGCGCTCTGCACGCGACTGTGCCCAGGCCGGCTGCGTGGCGAGACCGAGCATCGACGCGGTCGTCTCGATGTACAACATCAGCGCCGTAACCAGCAATATGTTTCTGATTTTTTCCATGTCTTCTCCCTCGCCTTGACTTCAATGTCGTTACGTCAATCTTATCGAACAGTAATCCCGGATCCTGGCGCGCAACGAATGCATGCTTGTCGGCACGGTCGCACAGGGGTGAGCCGGCATCCCGTCGACACGCTCCTGCCGGGAGAAGGCTTCTCCTCGACTGGCCTGTCACTCGCGGGTGTTCTCATACCCGGACAAGGTACCGCCCCGGCGCCGAGAGACGACCCGGGTCTCGCGGCGATGAGGCGCCGCGGAACCGACTTGCGCTCCCGGATCAACGGAGTCGGCGAATCGTGGCAGGATGTGCGAGACCATCGCTCGTCCGGGGCCGCGGAGGGACGACGCGTGAGCGGGAAGAAGCGCCGGGCCACGGCCGCGGAGATCCGCGACCGGGCCTTCGGTGACGTGATCGAATGGCTGGAATATCGCGTCGCGATCTGTCGCGACGGGCTAGAGCGCTACACCGCCTCGCACGGGGCCGACAGCCGGGCCGCCGCGGCGGAGCGCGCCGCGGCGTTCGAGGCCGAGCTGATCCTGCGCGAGATCCGTAAGCTGGCGGGCGAGGCGCCGCGCGCGAAGGCCTTTCGCGAGGCGGCCGAGGCGCGCCGCCGCTTCGTCGCCGTGCAGCGCGAGCGGGCCGGCGAGTTGGGCGAGGCAGCCGCGCCGGAGGAGGCCTGACGAATCGGAGGCCGCGCGATGGCGCGGAACACAAAGATTTTTCCGTCTTCGCATTGAATAGATCCTCGGCCGCGTGAAATACTGCGAAGACGGTTCCGCCTCAGACGGGCCGCGATCCAGGGAGAATCGCCATGACGGGCCGGGGCTCGAAGCGCCTGGGAGAACTCGTTTCCGTGCTCGCCCTCTGCCTCGCGGCGCAGGGCGCGCGCGCCGAGGTGAAGACCGGGCCCGTGCTGATGCATTGGGGGCCGTGCGAGGCCTCCGGTGCCGTCCCGTATCCGGCCGGCAGTTTCGGCGACCGCTTCCTGGTGGTCGACGACGAGGACAACACGTTGCGCCTCTACAGGGCCGACGAATCCGGCCCGCCGCTCGCCCTGAAGGGCGGCGACCTCGACGCGGCGCTCGCGACCGGGACCCGCGAGGAGCCGGCCAAGACCGACCTCGAATCCCTCGCGTGGCTCGGCAGCGATCTGGTGCTGATGGGCTCCCACGCCCGCGATGCGGAGGGCCGCACCCGCGAGGCCTCGCGCCAGATGCTCGCCCTCACGGTCGGCGGCGACCCCAAGGCGCCTGCGGTGGCGCCGAAGGGCAAGGCCTTCCCGGGCCTCGCCAAGGCGATCGCCGACCTCGACCCGCGCCTGTCGGAGCGCATCGCGGTCGACCTCGCGACCAAGGCGAACCTGAGCCCCCGGCGGCGGGGCTTCGCCATCGAGGGCCTGAGCCCGACGCCCGACGGGCGCGGCTTGCTCATCGGCCTGCGCAACCCGCTCAACGCCGACAACGACGCCCTGGTGGTGCCGTTCGAGAACCCGGCCGAGGTGCTGGCGGGCGGGGCCGCGCCGAAGCTCGCCAAGCCGATCGCCCTCGACCTGAAGGGCCGCGGCCTCCGCGAGATCGCCTACGCGCCCGGGATCAAGGCGTATTTCCTGGTCGCGGGCGGCTCCGGCAGCGGCGGCGAGGCCCCCGACCTCTACCGCTGGTCCGGCAAGGCCGGCGAGGCGCCGGCCCGCGTGGCGGGAGTGGCCGAGGCGCTGGCGGCGATCCCCGACTTCCAGCCCGAAGGCCTCATCGTCGCCCCCGACGGCAAGAGGGTGCAGCTCATCAGCGACGACGCCGACATCTGCCCGGCGCGCAAGCCGCAAGCGTTCCGGAGCGTGGTTCTGGAGCTGGAGTGAGGGGGAGCGCTTCGGCTCTTCGATCGGCCGGTCTTGTGATCTCGCATCATCCCAGGGCTCGCCGCGAGGCGAGCCCTGGGATGATGTCGTCGAGGTTCAGGACGCGAGACGGACTACCGTGCGCGTTTTCAGGATGCCCGATGTCCGGGCCCTCTCGGCGTACTCGTGCACAGAGCCGCTTTCGAGCGAGACTGTGCGATAAAACGCACCAGCGGCAGAAGATCTCCCCTGGAACGCCCTGGGCGGCATCGGAGCCGCCATCCAGCATGCTCGAATTGTCTGTCCCATCGAGGATGGTTCGACGATTTTGGAGCAGGCCTGCGATCTCATACCCTTGCGCCGTCGCATCGGCGCGACGGCGACCGGCGCATCAGCGCCGGCGCCCGTTCGGGCTTGCCTGGCACCTTCGAACGCGTCCGTTCGAAGGTGCAGCGATCTCGCACGGCGTAGAGCCGCTGCTGGCATTCGCGCTCCTCCCACCCCGGCCCATCTGCGAAGGTTGCAGCCTCTGCGCTCTACGGCGAAGCTGGTGTCGGCTCACTCAGGCGAGAGGTACTTTCATGTCGATGGAATCCGTTAAGGGGCCTGCGTCGTACTTCCCATCGATCGAGAAGAGGTATGGGCGTCCTATCGAGGAATGGCAGCAACTGGTACGAGACCGACTTCCCGCGAAACACATGGATCTGGTTTCCATGTTGAAAGATGAACATGGGATGGGTCACGGCCACGCCAATGCGATCGTCGCCCACGTGCTGTCCAAGCAGAAAGGATAGTCGATCTCTGGTGCTGACGCGACGCGGCAGCTCCCGATCCCCAAAAATCTTGCCAATATCGAGCGGAGGGAGCGTCGAGCGCAGCCTCGACGGATCCCAGGCTCGGCTGCGCGTCTCCGGCGGACATTCGTGCGGTGGCGATCGCCGGGTGAGCCGACCGTCCTTTGCTGCATGACCACGGCCGAGGCGCTCTCACGCATCCCGGCCTCGGCTCCCCCCTTCGTCGCCTGTCCCTTCGCAGTACCCAGAGCTGCCAGACACCGAAGGGCCTGGCACCGCCCCGAAGACCAGCCCGACATCGCAGAGCGCGAACAGCGTCTCGGTCACGAGGAGGCCGCGCCGCCGAGGCGTTCGCGCTCGCGCAGGGTCTCGATGAGGTCAAGCACGCGCACGACCTGCGCGCCGAGATTCCACCAGGCCAGCCGCGTCACGGCGGGGGTCAAGGGCATCGTCGCGACCGCCTCGACCAGGAAGGCGGCCTCCGGCAGGGCCGGCCGGTCGGCGCGGCGGTTCGATGGCGTGAGGATTGCCCGGGCGAGGAGCCGCGCCTTGCGGGCGCCCGGGACCCGGGCCCGGCGGGTGACCGGATCGAGACCGGAGCGGGCGAGGTCGCGGCCGATCTCGGCATAGATCAGCCCGGCGGCGCGCACTGCCGGGCGGCAGGCGGGCGGCAGCATCGCAATGCCGGATTCGGCCCGGGCATAGAGGAGGTCGGCGGCCGCGAGCAGGCGGGCCACGACGGCGGCGAGGGCCGGGCTCGGCTCCGGCCGGGCCAGGAAGGCGTCCGGGTCGAGCCCGGCCTCGCGCAGCCAGGATTCGGGCAGGTAGAGGCGCCCGCTTCGTCGCGGGCGGCGACGGCGTCGGCCTGCCGATGGTCTGGTCGCCGGGGCTCGACCTCGAGGCGGTCCCGGAATCCCTGCGCCTGCCGCTCGCCTTCGACGCCGCGGCGATGGCGGCGGAGTGCGCGGCGCTGGCGGGCGGCGACTGGATCGACCACTTCGTCCGGTCGAACTACGACGGCGACTGGAGCGTGATCCCGCTGCGGGCCAAGGCCGACGCGCGGCACCCCGTGATGATGATCCAGTCCGACCCGGTGGCGCGCGACTACGTCGACACGCCGTTCCTCGCGGCCTGCCCGGCGATCCGCGCCGCGCTCGCGCAGTTCGGCTGCCCGCTCCTCAGCGTGAGGCTGATGCGCCTCGGGCCGGGCTCGCGGATCAAGGAGCACCGCGACCACGACCTCAGCTTCGAGGAGGGCGCCGTGCGCCTGCACGTGCCGCTGGTCACCCATGACGGCGTCGTCTTCACCCTGAACCGCCGCCGCGTCGTGATGGCGGCGGGCTCGTGCTGGTACCTGCGCCTGTCCGATCCGCACGCGGTCGAGAATCCCGGGCCGGGGGAGCGCGTGCATCTCGTGGTCGATGCCCAGGTCACCCCCGCGCTCGCGGCCCTGTTCGCCACCGCCCTGGAGGCGGCGGCGTGACCGGGCCGGCCGGCACGGCGGGCGGGCTGGCGGCGTTCACCCGGCTGCCGGCGGAGGATCGCGCCCTCGCGGCGAGGCTGCGGCCGATCGAGGATCCCGCCGAACTGGCGCGGGCGGCCGTGGCCGAGGGCGCGGCCCGCGGCCTCGCCTTCACGGCCGCCGAGGTCGAGGCCCTGATGCACGAGAACCGGCACGGGTTCCTGATGCACCCGGTCCCGCTGCTGCCGCTCCCCCTGCGCCCGGATCCCGTCGACCCCTTCCCCACCCGCCCGCTGCCCTTGCTGCAAGGGGGAGGTCCCGCGAGCCTGCTCGCGGGATGGACCCCGTTCCGGGCCGGGTGGATCGACGGCGAGATGACGGTGGATTGGTGCCATCTCGGCCCGCATCGCCTCACCGCCCCGTTCTTCTACGAGACGATCGCCCAGGCCATCGGCTTTCCGTTCAACACGGCCTTCCGCCCGCGCACGCGGGCCGACGACCTCGCCGCGCTCTCGCCCGGCCCGAGGCCCACGGGCTTCATCTTCCACATGGCGCGCTGCGGCTCGACGCTGGCCGCCCAGGCGCTCGCTGCCGATCCGCGCACCATCGTCGCCTCGGAGCCCGGACCGGTGCGGACGATGCTGGAGGCCCCGCGCCTCGCTCCCCTCGCGCCGGAGCGGGCCGATGCGTGGCTCGCGGGCATCGTCAACGCCCTGGCCCGCCCGCGCTTCCCCGGCGAGGACCGGGTCTTCGTGAAGTTCATGGCGGCGGACGTGCTGGACCTACGCCGGATCCAGCGGGTCTTTCCCGACGTGCCGTGGCTGTTCCTGTACCGCGACCCCCTGGAGATCCTGGCCTCGCAGCTGCGGCGGGGGGGCGCCGACACCATCCCGGGCGCGATCCCGCCGCACCTCCTCGGCCTCGCCCCGGACGAGGTCTTCGCGATGGACCGGAAGGTCTACCAGCTGACCGCGATGGCGGCCTACGGGCAGGCCGCCCTCGACGGGCTGGCGCGGGCGCCCGGCCGCGGACGGGTGCTGCGCTACGACGACCTGCCGGACGGCCTGTGGCCCGTCTTCGCGGAGCATTTCGGGCTCGATCCGGCGCTGCCGGGTTTCGCCGCGATGCGGGCAGTGGCGGGCCGGCATTCCAAGACCGGCGCCGCCTTCGCGCCGGACGGTGCGGCCAAGCGCGCCGAGGCCGCGGAGTGGCGGCAGGCGGCGGGGCGGATCGTGGGGCCCGTGCTGGCCGCCCTGGATGCCGCGCGGGACCGCTCCTGACGGGGCGCATCCCCGATCCGGAACCTTGACTTCCCTCCGGGGCCGCCGATTCTCGCCGGGGCGAGGACGGCACCGGGGAGGCGGGACGGCGATGGACTGGGCAGCCGCGGCCTACCGGGCGCGCCGACAGATCGGCGCCCGCGCGCGAACCTTTCCGCAGGATCGGTCCCTCGCGCTGATCGACGCCATGGCGGCGCACGGGACGATGACGCCGGCCCGGATGCAGCAGCACGGAACGGCGGATGTCGTCGCGACGGTTCTCGGCCACGTGACGACCGCGATCCACGGACGGGGCCACGTGCCGGCGGTGAACGGCTGGTACCGGCGGGACGGGGCGGACACGATCATCCATCCCGGCTTCGCGATCGCCTGGGCGGCCGCGCGGGCCTGCGAGGCGCCGCCGGCCGCGGGCGCGGGCCGATGAGCCTGCGCGACCGCTACGAGGCCGCCGTGCGCGGCCTCACGGACCGCGTCGCCGCCCTGCGGTGCGCCGGCCTGCCGCCCGAGGCCATCGCCCGGACCGTGCACGCCGAGCGGCGCCGCCTCGCCCTCCTCTACAAGAGCCTGACGCCCGAGCCGTACCGCAGCCGCATCGCCGCGCGGACGATCCGGGTCTACGGCAACCCGCAGGGGCCCTCGATCGCGTTCCTGCGGGCGCAGGGAAAGACCTGGGAGGCGATCATCGAGGGCGCCACGCGCCCGGGCCCGCCCGTCGGCCTCGATGCGGAGGAGCGATGACGGGCTCGACGTCCGGATGTCTCCGGGAGCCTGCTTGACCGGTTCCCGAAGACGTCACACCCCGTCAGTCATTCCGGACCCCACTGCGCAGCCCCGGAATGACCCGGAGACCATCAAGGCTGCCGATCAAGTCGAGCAACCGTCTTCGCGTATCTGGCCGTCCAGAGCGCGCCGGTGGAGCGCGCCCAGGTGGCCGCCGCGCTCTGGCCGGACCAGATCGACGAGTCGGCCCGCAGCAACCTGCGGCGGGCGATCTGGCAGGCGCCGGGATGGATCATGGCGGAAGGCGGCGAAGTCCTGCTCGACGCGCAGGTCGATCTCGCGGCCGTGCGGGCGATCGCCGGCCGGGCCCTCGCCGGCGACGCGATGACCTTCACGGAGATCGAGGCGCTCTCCACCGATCTCCTGCGCGTCCAGGCCTCGAGGCGGCCTGCCGCACCCTGGTCGGCCTCGGCCGTTACGCCCTGGCGACGCAGGCCGGCAACGCGGCGCTGGCGGCCGAGCCTCTGAACGAATCCGCCGCCAGTCCTCATCACCGCCCATCTGGCGCAGCGTAACCGGTACAAGGCCGTGCAGTGCTTCAAGGCGCTGGCCTCCCGTCTCGACCGCGAGCTCGGCGTCGCGCCCGATCCCGCGCTCGCCGCCGAGGCCGGCCACATGGTCGGTCAAGTCGCCGGTTAAGGGGGCTACCCCACGCCGGCCGCCCTCACAGACCTGCCGGCGCTGGCCAACGAGTTCGCCCTCGCCCTGGTGGAGTCCCTGACCGCCGATCACGAGGCAGAGTTCGCCAGCGAGATGACCGAGGCCGACGCATCGACGCGTCGATGTGAAGGCGACCGGCGCATCAGCGCCGGCGCCCGTTCG
>NZ_BPQJ01000027.1:0-43551 GCF_022179185.1 Methylobacterium frigidaeris
GGCGCATCAGCGCCGGCGCCCGTTCGGGCTTGCCTTGCACCTTCGAACGCGTCCGTTCGAAGGCGCGGCGGTATGAGAGGGACAAGGGCACCGGCCACCGCGGCGGTGATGCCGACGGCGATGGCAGGCCAGCTATCGAACGTTGCCAACGGGTCCGCCACGCGCCCGCCTCCTCTTCTCGGCTTCCTCCTCAGCGGCAGCGCGGCGCCTCTTCCGCAGCCCGAACGTGTCCTCCGCCGCCATGTCGGAGGCGGCCCGGCCGGAGGAGTGCAGCTCCGAGATGGCGTAGATGCTGAACAAGCCCAGTCCCAGGTTGAGCGGCGGCAGGGCGAGCGCGAACCCGATCGCGCAAGCAAGCCAGAAGAAGAATCCGCCTATGCACCCGAGCGTTCGGATCAGGGACGTCTCCCTCCCTCGACGACCATTGATGATGAGGGCTGCAATCTGCGCGGCCCCGACGGTAATCGAGATCGAGCCGGCCTGGCCTTCGGTCACGAGGCGAGCGATCACTCGCCATTGAGGGCCGACGAAGGTCGGCTCGGGATAGAGCAAGATGGCCCCGACCACGACCATGGTGGCAGAGTTCCACACCTCGGCCCACCGCGTCTGGCCATAGCGGACAGCGCGGCGGATCCGCTCGTTGATCGCCGGATCGGGATCGTAGACCTTCATGGCGGACCTACTGCGCCGTCACCTTGGGGCTCGGCACGGCATCCGCCAGCGGAGCGGCCGAGGGAGTGACAGTGATCCTGGAGACCTGCGGCAGCGATGCGGCCGCGTCCATCAGGCCCGCCGGACGACGCGCCCAGAGGCCGTAGGCGAAGCTGGCGATCGCCATGACGGCGCCGACGACGGCGGTCAGGGTGCTTGCGTCAGTCAGGTTTGAGATCTGCTCGGCGGTGAGCCAGCCCTTGGCGACGAGGATGCCGCCGACGAAGATGAGGAGCGCGCGGAAGGCGCTCGCGACCTGGATCGCGTTCATGGTGGTGTCCTGGTTGTGGGATCCGGCTGGCCCGGCCGGCGCGGGTGAACTGCCGCAAAATCTGCGGGGGTTGGTCAGGCCGCCAGCGACTTGCCGCAGGCCGGGCACTTGGCGGGCTCCATCGGAGCGCTGGGCTCGGCCGTCATGGCGAGCGCCGCCTTGCGGACATCTTCGACGCGCCGCGACCAGCCCTTACCGAACCGCGGCCATATCGACAGAGCCCGGAGGAACGCCAGCCGGCCGTCGCACAGGGCATCGATCAGGTCGGCCGGCTTATGTTTCGCGACTGCCGCCAGGGTAATCGGCCCCAGCGCGCCGTCGTCGGCGATCTTGAGGGCCCGCTGCAGCCCGATCACCGCCCGCTTCTTCCCGCTGTTCACCGCGAAGTCGAACAGCGCGTAGCCCAGGCCGGGCGGCAGTTCGTCGGTCCGGATAGCGTCCCAGTAGTTTCGGCGGTAGATCGGCGCCACGACCGCGACCGTCAGCGCCTTCACCTCCGCCTTCGTCGCCGGCCGGCCGAGCCACAGGCTCAGTGTGCAGATCGTCACCCCGAGGTTGGTGGCGCCGCCGGGGTCTCGCGGATCGTCGACCCAGCCCCCTTCGTGTTTCAGGACGAGCGTCAGCGCACGCTCGAACGTGCTCGCGGTCATGGGATCTCCGGGTTGTCAGGGGTGGGCAGGTCCGCAATGGTCCGGGGCCACTGCGCTGCAGCGGCCATCATGTGATCACAACCAATGGTTGTCCGCGGCGGACTAAGAGCTTATTACACGCTGGCCTAGTATTCTGCTCCGAGTTCGCAATCGTTCCGGTGTGAGTGCAGGCAGCGGTAGCGAGCGCATCGACACTCGTTGCCGCTTGGTGGTCAGCCGGCAGCGTCTCGATGGGCGCTCCGAGCTGACCTCCTCTGCCCTGAGGGACCCCGGATTGTCAGGATTTGGCGCGGGGGCCGGATCAGGTCGGGCGGTCAGCGCGGCGATCACTGTCGCTCGTAGGTGCCGGACAGCGTGATGGTGATCCCAGCGGCCTCGGTCCGATCGACCGCATGCCTCTCATCCCCGAGGCAGCCCGCCGCCGACACCGCGCCTTCGTCCCCGCCGACCACCGCTTCAAGGCCGCCGCCCGCTTCCTCCAAGCACTCTGGCGCGAAGACCGCGGCCTCGCGATCGGCACCCACGTCAACCCTCGCGAGCCGGGCGCGGCCTACGACGTCGACCGCTTGAAGACCAACCTGCTGTCCTCCCAGCCGCTGGCCTTCAACCTGTTCGGCCCGCTCGCGGGCGACTCGCAACTTGCCACCCGCTTCGTCACGGAGTTCCTACCTGGGACACTGACGGAGGTCACGGACGTGTTGTTCGAGCACAGCCCGGGCCGCGGCGACCCGCGCTTCACGGCCGACCGCACCGCCTACGACGTCGTCATGCGCGGCCGGAACGCGACCGGCGCACGAGGCCTGATCTGCATCGAGATCAAGTACAGCGAGCCCGGCCACGAGCCCGCGCCCCCACCCGCAGCACACACAGATCGCGCACGCCACCCCGGGCCTGTTCGTGGACCCGGACGCCCCGACCCTGACAGGCGGCGCCTGCCAGCAACTCTACCGACAGCACTGCCTCGCGAGCGCCATGCTCACAGCCGGGCTCGCGGACACGGTGACCCTGGCCTTCATCGCCCCCACCCATAACCAGTCCGCGCACACGGCAGCAGCGACCTACCGGCGCCACCTCACGAACCCGCAGACAGGCCCAATACCGTTCGTGCCCACGACACTGGAGCACGCATTCGCGGCCATCGCGACCGCCGGCCTCCCGGACCACGCCCGCGCCCTTCATCGACGTTACACCGACTTCTGGCTCGTCGACGGTGAACTCGACCTCGCCGCAGCAGCCGCGACGCAGAAGCCAAACGAGGGCATGACGGCACTCGACACCGACGCCGCCTATCGGCACCGGATGGCTTCATCGCGCAGCCGCAAGGCCGCCTGAACGCGCCAACAGCCAGCACTTCATCAACACAATAAATTCGGGCTCAGCGGCGAACCAGCCGCTGAGCCCGGGCTCGTTGTGAGACCCACCCGGCGAACAAGCACAGCCCGACCACCAAACATGAACACCTGATAGCCAGACGACAATCCTGCGAAGGGGGCCTATATCCAACCCGGCCGACGCAGTGTAAAATACAAGCTGCCGATCGACAGCGCCGCACTAGCGTCGGCGGCAGGCACTACTTATCTATTCTGCACTTCCGTGCCTACCAACAGCAGGCACTACTTCTCTGACACCCATACGCCCTCGCCCCGCAGCACTGGTGCGGCGTCCCACCCACCGGGCGCCACACAATGTTCACGCACCACCCCCATCCCGCACCCTTCGTCAGCTCTCTCACCACAAGCCGCCGAGTCGACGTCACGCCGCACGCGCTCGCACACGCGCTCGAGGCCGCAGTTCTGTCCATGCGCGCACCAGAGCGCGAGAGCCGACACCCGATCGCAATCGACCTCAACGTCGGCACTCAAGGTCGAGGCGCAGTCACCTTCTGCTGTCAAGAAACAGGCATCAGCGAACGTCGGCCTCTTCGAGCGCAACGCCGATCGTATTGGGAGCTAACAGTCGCAACGGAGGGTGACGGGCGCACTCACGGAGAGACTACAACTCCCGCCTTTGCGCTGACCGTGGCTATGACACCGCTCCTTCATCCAGGGCGATCCATCGCGACCCGCATCGGCATGTCCCTCCATCTCGTTCATGAACCTTGGTGGCCAGCCGACTTGACGGACACGCTCACGAGCCTCGCCAACACCTGGCATCGCTGCATCGCGGAACGCGCGCAATCGATGGCTTGAGCTAGCCGGGAGCAGTACGCGCGGCACCGACACCCGAGGCGGCACATCGCTGAAATCGCGCCCATCCACGCCCTGCCAAGTGCCTGAAACTTGGCACGTCTGACCACGCGACTTCTGCCGACATGCCGCCTCAGACGCACCCTACGACCTGTAGCTCGCCCCACACCGACGTCTCGGGCGTCTGGCATACATCAAAACGTCCAATCGAGCGCGATCTCGTACAAGTCAGCTCGGGGTAGCTCCGCTAGACAACGAGAACGGTCGCGCTCACGGCCGCTGACGAGAAGAGTCCACGGATGCGCCTCCCGCCGATCGCCCCCGCCGACCTTTCCCCGTTACAGCGGCCGCTCTACGACGCCATGAGGTCGGGCGTGAGCGCCAAGTACGACCTCTTCACCACCATGCGGACGGACGGCGCACTCCTCGGGCCCTGGAACGCGTGGCTGCACCAGCCCGAAGTCGGCGCGGCCTTCTGGACCGTCACCCAGGCCATGACCGCGTTCAAGATCTTGCCCGATGCGGTGCGGCAGGTCGCGATCCTGGCGGTCGGCGCGCGGTTCGGCGCGGCCTATGAGATCTACGCGCACGGAGCGGTCGCGCAGGCCCGCCACGCGATGAGCGACCAGCGCCTGTCGACACTGGCCGCGGGCGAGCGGCCGCCGGACCTCACGGACGAGGAGGCGACGGCGTTCGACGTCGCCCGCGCGCTCACCAGTGGCGGGATCCTGCCGGAGCCGACCTACTGGCGCGCCGTGGCGCTGTTCGGCCAGGCGGGCGCCAACGAACTGATCTACCTCGTCGGTCACTACTGCTTCGTCTCGGTAACCCTGAACGGCTTCGCGATCCCGGTTCCCGAGGAGGAACCGGCCGGTTCGGGAGAGCAGGCATGACCGGGCTTCGCCGCCAAGGCGCGTCGGCCGGCGGATTCCGGCGCCTCGGCGGCGCCTGCGCCCTGGCTCTCTGCCTGGTCTTGGCCGGACCGTCCGGCGGCCCGCGCGCGGCGGCGCCCCAAGTGGCAGAGCAGGCACCGGGCTTCTACCGCATGATGCTCGGGAGCTTCGAGTTGACGGCTCTCCTCGACGGCACCCACACGTTTCCGATCCCGACCGTGCTCCAGCGGCCCCGCGACGGCGGCCCACGCGCCCTCCTCTCCGAGGTCAGGCCGGGTGAGGCAGAGAGCCGGCTCGCGAGAGACTTCCTCGCCCTGCCCTTCGAGGGCTCGATCAATGCGTTTCTGATCAATACCGGCTCGCGGCTCGTCCTGATTGATGCGGGCGCGGGCGACCTCTATGGATCCTGCTGCGGCAGGCTCGTCGCGAACCTGCGCGCCGCCGGCTACGCGCCGGAGGCGGTCGACGAGGTGCTGCTGACCCACCTGCACGCCGATCACGTTGGCGGGGTCATGCACGACGGCAAGGCCGTCTTCCCGCATGCGACGATCCGGGTCAGCCGCCGCGACGCCGATTACTGGCTGGACCCGGCCAACGAGGCGGCGGCTCCACCCTTCCTGCTGCCGATGTTCCGGGGCGCCCAGGCCGCGCTCAAGCCCTACCGCGACGCCGGGCGGCTCATTCCCTTCGACGGCAAGGGCGAAGTCCTGCCGGGCTTCGTCGCGGTCGCGACCCCGGGCCACACGCCGGGGCACAGCTCCTACCGCGTGACGAGTGGAACTGAGACGCTGCTGGTCTGGGGCGACATCGTCCACGTGGCGCCGATCCAGTTCCCCGATCCGCAGGTCACGGTGACCTACGACACCGACGGCGCGGGCGCCGAGGCCCGGCGCGAGACGCTCTTCTCGGAGGCGGCCCGCACCGGCGCCTGGATCGGCGCCGCCCACATCTCCTTCCCGGGGCTCGGCCACATCCGGGCCGAGGACGGACGGTTCAGCTGGATCCCGGCCAACTACACCACCGTGTTCCATGCCCAACCGCCCGGAGACGCGCGGTGACGGTAGGCGAGTCCCCGCTCCCAGCATCGGTCCGGAGCCCCGGTTCGGTCGAGGAGGGACGGGCGTGACCGACCTCGCCTTCACGACGGTTCTGCTCTCCGCCGGGATCAGCATCGTCACCGGTTTCCTCGGCGCGCTGCTCAGCCAGGGCTGGGTCCGGCGCCAGGAGCGCCGCACCTACGGACTCGCCCTGCTGGCTGAGATCAAGTCAATCCAGCGCAGCCTGCTGCGCTACGAGGCACGCCTGAACCGGGCGGGGACCATCGTCGAGGGCCGGGAAGCCGCGGCCCTGCGCCTGTGGCGCCACGACCTCGCGGTCTTCGCCAACAACTCTGGGCGCATCGGGCTGTTCTCGTCGCGCACCGCGATCGAGCTCATCGAGTTCTACCACCAGGTCCGCTGGCTCGAGGAACGAGGAACCGAACTCGACGCCTCGATGGCACGGACGAACGGTCTGCCCGACTGGCTCGCCGGCCAGCGGGAGGCCATCCACCGCACCCGCTCCCGGACGCGGGCGCTCACACGGTCGCTGCGGCGGGAATTGCCGCCGACGCTCGCCGACGGCCTCCGAGGGCTGGGTCGCGGCGCAGGGCGGAGGCGCCGGGCCCGGGCTGCGGCGGGCAGTGTCCTTGCACGGGCAAGCGCTCGCGGAGATGGCCTCGACAGTTCCTGCCGGCCGAGTCATCACGGCCCTACTGCCGGGAGCCCGCGGGCCGCCGGATGAGGGCCGCTCAGCGCTGGCGCATCGCGTCGATGCCGAGCTCGCCCGCCATCCGCACGAGGTCGGCGAGCGACCGGGCTTCCATCTTCTCCATCACCCGCCGCTTATGCACCTTGGCGGTGATCTCCGAGACGCCGAGCTCGGCGGCGATCTGCTTGTTCATCAGGCCGCCGATCGCGAGGCCGAACACGTCGCGCTCGCGGCCCGTGAGGGAGGCGAGGCGGCCAGCGAGCGCCCCCCGGGCGGCCCCTGCCGCCAAGGACGCCGCGTCGAGGGCCAGCGCACGGTCGATGGCCGCGAGGATGTCGTCGTCCTCCGCGGGCTTCGTCAGGAACTCGACCGCGCCGCCCCGCATCGCCCGCACGGTCATCGGGATCGTGCCGTAGCCGGTCAGGAAGATGATCGGGATCGTGGTGCCCGACGCCTGGAACCGGGCCTGGACGTCGAGGCCATCGTCGTGCGTCAGCCGAACGTCCAGGAGGATGCAGGCCGGCCGCTCGACGTCGGGATTGGCGAGCAGGTGCGACGCGTCGGGGTGTCCGATGGCCTTGAGCCCGGCCGAGCCGCAGAGGCGGACGAGGGCCGTTCGCAGGGCCGCGTCGTCATCGACGATGTGAACAGTGCCGGTCTGCATCGGGATCGGGGTGAACGCGTCGCCGGCGGAGGGCCCGCCGATCGCGAACTCGCGCCGGAAGCGGAGCCGTCGGGGTCTAACACGAAATCAGGGCGTGTCGAACACGCGAGCGAGGCAGCGTTCCAGCTCCTCTGCCTCGAACGGCTTGGCGAGATACGCGAAGGCCCCGCAGGCGAGCGCGCGCCGGCGGTTCGCGTCGCTCGGATGGGCCGTGACGAGGATGACCCGCAGCCGGGGACGGTGCAGCCGCAACTGGCGCAGAAGGTCGAGGCCGGAGAGGCCCGGCATCTGCAGGTCGGTGACGACGCAGCCCGGTTCGACGGCACCGAGGGCGGCGAGCAGGTGGCCGCCGGTCTCGAACGGCATCGGGGCGTAGCCCAGGGACCCGACGAGCCGAGTCAGGGCAAGGCGGATCGCCGGGTCGTCGTCGACGATCGCGACGGAGCGGGGGGTCAGGCCGGAGACCGGCATGCGGTCGGAAGCCGGACGTGGAAGGCGGCCCCGCCACCCGGCGCGTCGTCGAGCCAGAGGTCGCCGCCATGGGCGTCGATGCAGCTGCGGCAGATCGCCAGTCCCATGCCCATGCCGCCGGGCTTCGTCGAGTGGAACGGCTCGAAGATGCGGGCCCGCTGCTCCGGGGGCACGCCCGGGCCGGTATCGCTCACCGTGACGCGCACCGCGCCGGGATCGCCCCGCACGGTGATCGCGACGTCACGGCGGCCGCTCGACCCCGCCATCGCCTGGGCGGCGTTGACGAGCAGGTTGACGAGCACCTGCTCGATCTGGACGAGGTCGCCGGTGACCGGCGGCAGGTCGGGATCGGCGGTGATGAGGACCGTGGCGCCGTTGGCGCGCAAGTCCCGCTCGGCAAGCAGCGTCGCCTCGCGCGCCACTTCGACGAGGTCGACGGGCGCGAGTGCGAGGGAGGCCGTTCCGAACAGCGAGCGGGTGCGGGCGACGACGTCGCGGGCCCGCCGTGCCTCGGAGACGACATCCTCCAGGGCAGCCGTCACCTCGGCGAGGTCCGGTTCCGGCCGCTTCAGCCAGCGTAAGGAAGCCTGGGCGTTGGCGGCGA
This sequence comes from Methylobacterium frigidaeris, assembly GCF_022179185.1. Classification (GTDB taxonomy): domain Bacteria; phylum Pseudomonadota; class Alphaproteobacteria; order Rhizobiales; family Beijerinckiaceae; genus Methylobacterium; species Methylobacterium frigidaeris. The sequence continues at coordinate 8,200 of NZ_BPQJ01000027.1, forward strand.
TCGCCGCGAGCGGCGTGTTGACCTCGTGGGCGATCGACGCGCTCACCGCCCCGACGGTGATCGAGCGGGCAGCCCGGGCGAGGTCGCCCTCGGCGGCAGCGAGCCGCGCCTGCGCCTGCTTGTAGGCCGTGATGTCGAGGGAGGTGATGAGGAGGTCGCAGAACTCGGCGCGCTCGCGCGGCAGCATGGCGGTGAACAGTACGTCGCTCTGCTGGCCGGCCGCCCGGACGATATGGGCCTCCGAGCGGAAGAAGCGGTCGCCGCGACCGAGCGCGACGAGCCATTGCACGAAGGTCTGGTCGGTCTCCGGCAGCAGCCGGTCGAGCGGGCCGACGAAGGCTGCCTTGTCCGGCGCGCCGGTCTCCTCCAGCGTGAAGGCGTTGACGTCCTTGATCAGCACCCGGCCGCAGAGCTCCCGCAGTTCGGAGGGCCGCGCCGCGAAGTAGCCCTCGATGTCGGTGACGCCGGCGAGGCGCAAGGCGGCAATGGCCTCGCCCACCGCGCTCCAGTCCTCGCGCCACATCGAGATCCCGGCGCGCTCGAAGATCGCGGAGAACTGCGCTTCGCTCGCCCGCAGGGCGCGCCGGAGCCGCGCGACGTGCAAGGTGCCGAGGAACGCAGCCAGGACGCCCGCGACGAGGAGGCCCGCCATCGCGACGGATGCCGGCGGCCCGGCGGCCAGACCCCACCCGACGAGGAGCACCGGGACCAGGACCGCCAGGACCGCCTTCGCGCCGTCCTCGACGAGGTCCGGCCAGCGGCGGCGGTGGGCCGAGAGCATCCAGGCCGGCAGCGCGTCGGCGGCGGGGGAGCCGTCATTGGCGGAGGCGAGGCTCGGCCATCGCGAGAAGACCTGCCCCAGGCTTCCCCGCCTGAAGCCTTCCTGCCCCGAGCCTCCCTGCCCCAAGCCTTGACTCATGCGGTCCTCCGCCCGGGGCCCGGTTCCTGGGCCTCCTCCGATGCCGCTTCGGCGACGTCCGACCATCGTCGGCGCGCGCCGGCCCTCTTGTGGCGGTCATGAGTGGCGAGGCTCTAGGCGAACCCGGCGCCCGTGTCGCCGATACGGGTGTATAATAGCGTAGCCGTGCCGCGGCTTGGACATTGTCGCGCATGGATCTGCATCGGCACGGCGCGTTCAAGTTTCCCAATGCGGGCCTCGTCGCCGCCTCGCAGGGGCGGGGCTGGTCGGGCGTCGCGGCGGAGCTGCGCTGCCATCCGCCCGGAGAGCTGCCGGCGATCGTGCCGACGCAGATGGAGATCACCATCGCGACGCGGCGCAGCCCCGGCGCCTATGTCAGCCGCAAGGGGGCGGGCCAACGCCAGCGCACCGCCGTGGAGGCGGGAACCGTGTGGTTCTGCCCGGTCGGCGTGGCCGAGGACGACATCGGCATTTCCGGCGCCCTGCACGACATCCTGCACGTCTACCTGCCGGTCGAGCGCTTCGCCCACATGGCGGACCTCTACGGCGACCCGCGCATCCGCGCCGACGCGGTCCGGTACCTCGCCGATGTCGACGACGACCTGGTGCGCCAGCTCGGCCTCGCGATCGGCCGCGAGCTCCAGGCCGAGACCTCCGCCGGCCGGATGCTGGTCGAAGCGGCCTCGCTGTCGCTGGTGGCGCGGGTGGCGCAGATGTACGGGCACGACCGCCCGGAGCGGTCCGAGCCTGAAGCCGGCTCGACCTGCCAGGCTCGGATCCGCCGGGTGACCGAGTTCATCCGCGACAACCTCGACCGCGACCTCACGGTCGCCGAGCTCGCCGAGGTCGCCTGCCTGAGTCCGTTCCACTTCTCGCGGCTGTTCAAGGCGGTCACCGGGAGCACGCCGCACAGCTTCGTCAGCGCCGCGCGGCTCGAGGAAGCCCGGCGTCTCCTGTCCAGGACCACGACACCGCTCGGCGAGATCGCCCATCGATCGGGCTTCTCCGGACAATCCGCATTCAATATTGCATTCAAGCGAGCAACCGGCTGCACGCCCGGGGACTTTCGGCGCCAGCAGAGCGCGTAACAGCAAGCACCGCAAATACCACAGCAGGAATCGAAAAGACGGTCGTTCTCGCCTCTGGGATCATGCACCCGTAGCCTCCGGGTGCTGGAATGATTCTCGATTACGCTTCCTCATCATCTCGCGAGCCCACGCTGCCGCCGCGGACCGGGCGCGCGTCGCCTGGCCGGATGTCGGGCCTGAACGGCACGCGCATGGCCGACCATATCGGGGTTCGCGCGAGCGGGACGCTGACGGCCGCGCACCGGACCGGCAGTTCCCTGGTCGTCACCCGCCTCCAGGGCCTGCTCGCGCCCGGCACCGAGACCCCGCCGCTCAAGCAGGAGGCGGCCTACAGCATCGTGGTGCAGGTGCGACCGTTGCAGCACCACGCCTTCACCGTAGGTGGGCGGCAGGTCCATGCCGGGGCCGTGCCGGCCGACGCCGTTAGCGTCGTGAGCCTCGCCGACTCTCCGCGCTCGGTGATGAGCGGCCCCCTCGACGCGGTCCAGTTCTACGTGCCGCATGCCTTCGTCGACGCCGTTGCGCGGGAGAACGACGTCCTGCCGCCCTCGTACCTTGCCTGGCCGCGGGCGGACCGGGACCCGGTCGCGGCAGGCCTCGTCGCCCTGCTGCTGCCGGCGCTGGCCGAGCCCGATCCGGCGCGGGCGATGTTCGTCGAGCACACCGCGATGGCCTTCCTCGCCCACGCGCTCGCGCGCTACGGCGACGGCGCCCCCGCTGCGATGCGGCCGGTCCGCAGCGGCCTCTCGCCGTGGCAGGAGCGCCGCGCCCGGGAGATCCTGCACGCCCGGTTCGCCACGGCCCTGACGATCGCCGAGGTCGCCGAAGCCTGCCGGTTGTCGCCGAGCTACTTCGCGGCGGCCTTCCGGCGCAGCACCGGCCAGTCGCCGCACCGCTACCTGTCGGACCTCCGCATCGCCGAGGCGAAGCGCCTGATGCGCGGCGCTGCGCTGCCGTTGGCCGAGGTGGCGCTGCTCTGCGGCTTCGGCGACCAGAGCTATTTCACGCGGGCCTTCTCGCAGGCGGTGGGTACCAGCCCCGGGCAGTGGCGGCGGATGAACCGGGAGGGGGGCGGCGCACATTAGGCGACGCGCGAGGCAGATTCCGCGATGCCGGTCGTGTCGCTCACGCCTCCAGACGCTCAGCGAGGAACCGGATGAACAGTCGCACCTTGGCCGGGACCATCCGGCGCGTCGGGTAGACCGCCCAGATCGCCAGCGGCTCCGGCTCGCCCTCGGCGAGCCGCACCTCCGCGAGAAGCCCGCGCGCGACCTCGTCGGCCACATCCCAGCGCGACAGCATCGCGATCCCGAGACCGCCGAGGCAGGCCTGGTGCAGCCCCTCGATGGTGTTGGCGGTGAAGCGGCCCTCCGCCCGGACCGACGCCTGCTGCCCGGCCTCTCCGAGCGCCCAGTGGCCGGCACCCGCCAGCGCCAGGCATTCGTGGGAGGCGAGATCGGCCGCCTGCATCGGAGTGCCGGCGGCGGCGAGGTAGCCCGGCGTCGCGAAGAGGCCGCGCGGGCTCGCCCCCAAGCGGCGCGCCACCAGGCTCGACTCGCTCAACCGGGCGATGCGGATCCCGAGGTCGAGCCCCTCCCCGACCAGGTCGATGACGCTGTCGGTGAGGACAAGATCGACCCGGACCTCCGGGTGGCACTGCATGAACGCGACGAGCGCCGGGGCGACGACCTTGCGGCCGAACGCCGTCGAGGCGGTGAGGCGCAGCCGCCCGGTCGCGCCGGCTTCAGCCGGACGCACGCTGGCAAGCGCCGCCTCGCGCTCCTCGAGCAGGGCCTGAGCATGGGCGAGGAAGACCTGCCCCTCGTCGGTCAGGGAGAGCGAGCGGGTCGTGCGGTGCAGGAGGCGCACCCCGAGCTCGCGCTCGAGGCCCGACAGGCTGCGGGTCGCGGCCATCGGGGTGATGTGCAGGCGCCGCGCCGCCGCCGCAAGGCTGCCGGCGCCGACCGCCTCGGTCAGGACGGAGAGAGCGAGAAAGTCCAAAATAACGCGCCACGTTACAATCGCATATCGTGCGACGCTACTACACCGTGCGGCGTGACGGAATAACTTGTCGGCGGACCGGCACCGGCGAACGGATCGGCCGGCCGATGGAGAAGGACCATGTCCGCTCAAGCCGCGGCCGAGAGGCCGGCGACTCATGTGACGCCCCGGGCGCGCACCTTCGCGATGGCGGCCGCCGCCGGCCTCGCGGTCGCCAATATCTACTACAACCAGCCGATGCTGGCGCTGATCGAGCGCGACCTGCCGGGCGAGGCGACGGCCTTGATCCCGACCGCGACGCAGCTCGGCTACGCGGCGGGGCTTTTCCTGCTCGTGCCCCTCGGAGACGTCGTCGAACGGCGCCGGCTCATCGTCGGCCAGTTCGGCGTGCTGGCGGCGGCGCTCGCCCTCGCCGCGGCGGCGCCGAGCGCGGGGCTCGTCGTGCTGGCCTCCCTGGCCGTCGGGCTATCGGCGACAGTGGCGCAGCAGATCGTACCCCTCGCCGCGCATCTTAGCCCGCCCGAGCGACGCGGCGCCACGGTCGGCACGATCCTGTCGGGGATTCTCACCGGCATCCTGCTCAGCCGCACGCTCGCCGGCTTCGTCGCCACCCATGCCGGCTGGCGCGAGATGTTCTGGCTCGGCGTGCCGCTCTCCCTCGCCGCCGGCGCCTTGATGGCGGCGACCCTGCCGCAGAGCCGGCCCGAGGCGACCCTGCGCTACGGGCAGCTGCTCGCCTCCCTCGCCGGGCTGTGGCGGGACTTTCCGGCGCTGAGGCTCGCCGCGGTCACGCAGGCCCTGATCTTCTCCGCCTTCACGGTGTTCTGGACCGTCCTGGCGTTCCGTCTCGCCGGCCCGCCTTACGGCTACGGCGCCGACATCGCGGGCCTGTTCGGGATCGTGGGCGCCGTCGGCATCGCCGCCGCGCCGCTCGCCGGGCGCGTCGCCGATCGCAGCGGCCCGGCACGAATCGTCGCGACCGGAGCGGTCCTGACGCTCGTCTCATGGGCGGTCCTCGGGCTCTCGCCTTCGCTCATCGCCCTCGTGGCCGGGGTGATCCTGCTCGATTTCGCCATGCAGGCGGCACTCGTCGCGAACCAGCACGTCGTCTTCGCCCTCAAGCCGGAGGCGAGAGCGCGACTCAACACGATCCTGATGGGCGCGATGTTCCTCGGCGGCTCCGCCGGCTCGGCGTCCGGCACTGCCGCCTGGCAGGCGGGCGGCTGGCCGGCGGTGGCGGGTCTGGGCCTCCTCCTCGGGGCTCTGGCGAGCGCGATCCAGGTCGTCGCGCTGCGGCGGCGCTGAGGAAGCGGGCGAATGTCCAAAAGCTTCCGCGATCCGACAAGCCCGGCCGCTCCGGACCGTGCTCCGATCCCCCGCCAGGAGGTGACGCCATGCGCACGAGACGCGTGATTGCCGGAATCGGGATTTTCGGCCTCGCCGCGGCCGGAGCGGCGCTCGCGCTCGCCTGGCAGCCCGAGATCGCGCCGGTCCCGCCACCGGCGCCCGCCTCCTTCGACCCGGCGCTGGTGCGGCGCGGGGCCGACCTCGCCCTGGTCGGCGATTGCCGCACCTGCCACACGGCGCCGAATGGTGCCGCCTTCACCGGCGGCCTGCCCCTGCCGACGCCGTTCGGGACGCTGTACTCGACCAACATCACCCCGGATCCGGAAACCGGGATCGGGCGCTGGTCCGAGGCCGCGTTCGCCCGCGCCCTGCGCAAGGGGGTCGACCGCGAGGGCCGCCACCTCTACCCGGCGTTCCCTTACGACCATTACAGCGCCACCAGCGACGACGACGTGCGGGCCCTCTACGCGTTCTTCATGACCCGCCCGGCAATCGCCGCGACGCCGCCGCCGAACGAACTCCCCTTCCCGCTCAACATCCGCCTGACGCTCGCCGGCTGGAAGCTGCTGTTCCTGCGTCCCCGGGACCTCGCGCCCGATCCGACGAAGGACGCGGTCTGGCATCGCGGCCGCTACCTGGTCGAAGGTCTCGGCCATTGCGGCGCCTGCCACTCGCCGCGCAATCTCCTGGGGGCCGAGGTCGTATCGCGCGCCTACGAGGGTGGCGAGGCCGAGGGCTGGCGGGCCTACGCGCTCGGCGCCGCCTCCCGCGCGCCGGTGCCGTGGGACGAGGCGGCGCTGACGCAGTACCTGCGCGAGGGCTTCCACCCGTTGCACGGCGTCGCCCGCGGGCCGATGGCGCCGGTGGTCGAGAACCTGGCCGAGGTGCCGCGGGAGGAGGTCGTGGCGATGGCGCGCTATCTCGCCTCCCTGGGCGCCGGCTCGGGCACGGCCACGCCACCTCTCGCCCCCTCCTCCGGTCCGGGCCAGGCGCCGCAATCGGCCGGAATACAGGCCGCGATCGAAGGGGCCGGCACCGACCTCTACGCGGCCACCTGCGCGGCCTGCCATGAGGGCGGGCGGCCGCCGCCCTTCGGCGGGGTCTCGCTGGCGCTCTCGACCGCGATCTCCGGCGAGAGCCCGCGCAACCTGGTCAACGTGATCCTGGAGGGCCTGCCGGCGCGGGGCGGAACGGGCCAGCCGATCATGCCGGGCTTCGGCGCGGTGCTGACCGACGCCCAGGTGGCGAGCCTCGCGGCCGGCTTGCGCCGGCGCTTCGGCGGCGGCGCCCCCTGGCCCGATCTCGAACCCGCGATCCGCGAGGCCCGGGCCGCCCGCCGCCTCGCGGCGCGCCCGGCGGCGTCGATGACGCGATGAGGCCAACATGACGAGCATGATCCTCAACGGCGAGCGGCGCGCGGTGCGCGCGGCGCCGGACACCCCCCTCCTCTACGTGCTGCGCGAGGAGTTCGGGCTCAACGCAGCCAAGTACGGCTGCGGGCTCGGCCAGTGCGGCGCCTGCACGGTGGTGATCGACGGCGAGGCGGTCTTCTCCTGCGTCACGCCGGTCATGCTGGCCGAGAACCGCCAGGTCACGACGCTCGAAGGGCTCGGCACGGCGGAGGCGCCGGGCCCGCTGCAGCGCGCCTTCATCGACGCGCAGGCGGCCCAGTGCGGCTACTGCATCCCCGGCATGATGATGCGGGCCCACGCCCTCCTCACGCGCGACCCGGATGCGTCCGACGCCGCGATCCGGGCCGAGCTCGAGCCGCATCTGTGCCGGTGCGGCACCCACATGCGCATCCTGCGTGCCATCCGCCGGGCGGCAGACGCGATGCGGCCGCGCTCGACCGCGGAGGCCGGACGATGACCCTGTCGCGACGCACGGTGCTCGCCGGCACCGGTGCCCTTGTGCTCGCCTTCTCCCTCGCGCCCGCGCGCGCCCAGACCGAGACCGGAAAGGGCGAGGGGCCGAGGAAGCGCGGCCTGCCCGGCAGCCTCGACGACACCCCGCGCCTCGATTCCTGGATCCGCGTCGGGCCCGACGGCGCGGTCACGGTCCTGACCGGCAAGGCCGAGCTCGGCCAGGGCTTGAAGACGGCGCTGCTCCAGATCGCCGCCGAGGAGCTGAAAGCTCCCCTCACCCGCCTGTCGCTCGTGACCGCCGATACCGGCCGCACCGCCGACGAGGGCTACACGGCGGCGAGCCACTCGGTCCAGGACTCCGGGACCGCGATCCGCCACGCCGCCGCCCAGGTCCGGGCCCTGCTGATCGCCGAGGCGGCCGGGCGGCTCGGCGTCCCGGCCGAGCGGCTGCGGGCCGAGGACGGGGCGGTCCTCGGGCCCGGCGGCGCCCGAATCGGCTACGGCGACCTCGTGACCGACGCGCTCCTCACCGCGGAGGCGCAAACCGCCTCGTCCCTCACGCCCGCGGCCGAGTACGCGGTGCTCGGGCGGCCGGTGCCCCGCATCGACATCCCCGCCAAGGTGACGGGCGGCGCGGCGTACATCCAGGACCTGCGCCCGCCCGGCCTGCTGCATGCCCGCGTCGTGCGGCCTCCGAGTTATGGCGCCGTCCTGATCGAGGTCGATGCGGCGGCGGTCGAGCGGCTCCCGGGCGTGGTGAAGGTCGTCCGCGACGGGACCTTCCTCGGCGTCGTCGCCGAGGGCGAGTGGACCGCGATCAAGGCGATGCGCCGGCTCGCCGCCTCCGCCCGCTGGCGTGAGACGGCGTCCCTGCCGGATGCCGCAGCCCTGCCGGACGCCCTGCGCGCGCTGCCGAGCCGGGATTCAACCATCCTGGAGCGGGGCGCGGCCGGCGGAGCCGGCACGGTCGTCGAGGGGACCTTCACTCGCCCCTACCTCGCCCACGGTTCGATCGGGCCCTCCTGCGCCATCGCGGAGTGGCAGGACGGCGGCGTGACGGTCTGGAGCCACAGCCAGGGCGTCTTCCCGTTGCGCCGGGCGCTCGCCGGTCTCCTGCACCTGCCCCACGACAAGGTGCGGTGCATCCACGCCGAGGGGGCGGGCTGCTACGGCCAGAACGGCGCCGACGACGCGGCGGCCGATGCCGCGCTCCTGGCGCGCGCGGTGCCGGGCCGCCCGGTCCGGGTGCAGTGGATGCGCGAGCAGGAGCATGCCTGGGAGCCGTTCGGGCCCGGGATGGTGGCGAGCGTGCGCGCCGCCGTCACGCCGGACGGGCGCGTCGCCGACTGGACGCACGAGGTCTGGAGCCCGTCGCACATGATGCGGCCAGGACCGCCCGGCGCGCTGCTCGCAGCCCGGGAGATCGCCGAGCCGTTCCCGCCGGCCCCACCCGTGGCCCTCGCCCAGCCAGAGGGCGGCGGCGACCGCAATGCGATCCCGCTCTACGCCTTTCCGAACGCGAGGGTGGTGCACCACTTCCTGCCCGAGATGCCGCTGCGCGGCTCGTCGATGCGCTCGCTCGGCGGCTATCTGAACGTGATGGCCATCGAGAGCACGGTGGACGATCTCGCCCGCGCCGCCGGCTGGGACCCGGTCGCCTTCCGGCTCCGGCACCTGACGGATGCGCGGGCCGGCGCCGTCGTCGAGGCGGCGGCAAAGCGTTTCGGCTGGGGGCGCGGGCCGGCACGGGCCGGCCGCGGCTTCGCCTTCGCTCGCTACAAGAACCTCGAGGCCTATTGCGCCGTCGCGGTCGAGGTCGCGGTGGACCGCGAGACCGGCCGGGTCGGGATCGAGCGGGTCGTCGCCGCGGTCGATACCGGTGAGGTCGTCAATCCCGACGGAGTCGCCAACCAGATCGAGGGCGGCATCCTCCAGGCGGCGAGCTGGACCCTGTTCGAGCGCGTCGCGTTCGATCGCACCCGCGTGACCTCCGTCGACTGGTCCGCCTACCCGATCCTGCGCTTCAGCGCGGTGCCGCGCAGCGTCGAGGTCCACATCGTGGCGCAACCGGACCAGCCGTTCCTCGGCGTCGCTGAGGCGGCCCAGGGGCCGGCCGGCGCCGCGCTCGCCAACGCGATCCGGGACGCGACCGGCTACCGCCTGCGCGACCTGCCGCTCACGGCGGGCCGGATCAAGGCCGCACTCGGCGCCTGACGACGGAAGGAAAGATGCGATGGCAGACTTGTTCGACCCCGTCCGCCTCGGCGGCTTCACGCTCGCGAACCGCATCGTCATGGCCCCGATGACGCGCTCGCGCGCCGACGCACAGGGCGTCATCAACGCCTCGGCCGCGCGGTACTACGCCACGCGGGCCGGTGCCGGATTGATCGTCTCCGAGGGCGTGAACGTCGAACCTATGTCGAACGCCTTCGACCGTGCGCCGGGCCTGTGGACGCGCGCCCAGGTCGACGGCTGGCGGCCGGTCGTCGAGGCGGTGCACGCGGAGGGCGGCCTCATCGTGGCGCAGCTCTGGCACGGCGGCCGGGCGAGCGCGCGAGGCCTGCTCGGCGGCCACGAGCCCCTGTCTCCGTCGGGCGTGAACGACGACCTCGGCGCGCTGCAGGTCTGGGGGCTTCTGGCCAACGGCGCCTATGTGCGGATCGCGGCGACGCATTCCCGTGCCATGACGGCGTCTGAGATTACCGCGACGGTCGAGGCCTACCGCGTCGCAGCCGTCCATGCCCGCGAGGCCGGTTTCGACGGCGTGGAGATCCACGGCGCCAACGGCTACCTGATACCGCAATTCCTCTCGCCTACAACCAACCGGCGCACCGACGCGTATGGCGGCGATGCGCAGGGGCGCGCGCTTTTCCTGCGGGAGGTGGTCGCGGCGGTGACGGACGAGTTGCCGCCGGATCGCGTCGGTCTCCGGCTCTCGCCCTTTGCCACCTACAACGACGTCCGCGATCCGGATCCCGCCGATACCTACGGCTCGTTGGCGTTCTGGCTCGCCGGGGCCGGCCTCGCCTACCTGCACCTCGCGGACACCAACGCCTGGACCGGGGCCCCCGACTACGACCGGATGCTGGCGCTGTTTCGCCCGCTCTACCCGGGCCCGCTGATCGTCAATGGCGGCCTCACCCCGGAGCGCGCCGCCGCGATCGTGGCGGAGGGCGAGGCCGACGCCGTCGCGTTCGGGCGCCCGTTCCTGGCCAATCCCGATCTGCCCGCCCGCATCCGCGCCGGCGGTCCCTACAATGCCCCGCGTTCGATCGGCGTCTATGGCGGCGACGAAGCCGGCTACACCGACTATCCGACGCTCGCCGCCGGACAGGCGAGCCGCACACGATGACGCGATCCGGTGTGCGGACCGCCCCGGGGCTGCGGCCGGCGATCCCGCTACCCGATACCGCACGGTGGCGTTCGACCGGCGTGGCTTCGGCCGGTCGGGCCAGCCATGGGGCGGCTACGACTACGACACGATGGCCGACGACATCGCGGCACTGATCGAGGCTCTGGACCTGCGGGACGTCGTGCTGGTCGGCTTCTCGATGGGCGGCGGCGACGTGACCCGCTATATCGCCCGGCATGGCTCTGGACGGGTCGCCAAGCTCGCGCTCGTCAGCGCCATCACGCCGATCTTCGGCAAGACCGCTGACCATGACGGGCCGGACAAGTCCTTCTTCGATGCCCTGAAGGCCGGCATCGTCAAGGACCGGGCGCAGTTTCTCGACGATTTCAACCCGATCTTCTACGGCACCAACAAGGGCATGAGCGTCTCGCAAGGCGTCTTCAAGCAGACGCTGCAGATCGCCCTCATGGCCTCGATCAAGGCCACGGTCGACTGCGCCACGGCCTTCGCCGAAACCGACTTCCGGCCCGACATGCAGAAGATCGACATACCGACCCTGGTGGTCCACGGCGATGCCGATCAGGTCGTGCCGTTCGAGTCGACGGGCAAGCTCGCCGCCGAGATGATCCGCGGCGCGATGCTCAAGGTCTATCCGGGTGCGCCCCACGCCACCGCGACGACCCACGCCGACCGCCTCAACGCCGACCTCCTGGCCTTCATCGAGGGTTGACGGCGCCGGCGCGGCTTGTCACGCGCCGGGATCTCTTATTCGGCGAGCCGGTAGACCTCCAGCGGCTCGCCGACGCCGCGCAGCGGGAAGCTCCCGAGGCACGCCAGCGCCGTCGGCGCGTCGAGGAGCGCCGCGAAGGCGCCCGAGACCAGCACGTCGGCGTCGAGCGCCTTCGTCAGCCCCTCCAGCCGGGCGGCGACGTTGACGGCCGGGCCAATGACGGTGAAGTCGAGCCGGGTGCGCGAGCCGATGTTGCCGTACATCACCGCGCCCGCATGGACTCCGATCCCGTAGCCGAGAGGGTCGAGACCTCGGTCCGCGCGGAGCCGGTTGAGGTCGCGCATCGCCCGACGGGCCTCGTCGGCGGCCCGCAGGGTCGCGCCGCCCGCATCGGGCTGGTCGAGGGGAAAGATCGCCAGCAGGCCGTCGCCCATGAACTTCAGGATCTCGCCGCCGTTGCGCTCCACCGGGCAGCACACCGCGTCGAAATAGTCGTTGAGGAGCGCGATCACGTCGTCGCGCGGCCACAGCTCGGAGATCCGGGTGAAGCCGCGCAGGTCGACCACCATGATCGCCGCCTCGACGGTGACGCCGCTGCCTCGCCGCGTCGCGCCGTTCAGGATCATCTCGCCCGCATGCGGCCCGACATAGGTGTCCAGCAGGAGGCGCGTCAGGCGGTTCCGGTGGCGCACCTCGGTGACGACGGCCAGCGCCGGAAGAAGGTCCGTCAGGAGGGTGATCTCGGCCTGCGTGAACCCGCCCGGCCGGTCGCTCGCGAAGGAGGCCACGTGCCGCCGGCCCAGCGTATAGCGCATCGGCCATGCGGCGAGGTCGGTCAGTCCCTCCACGGCCATCAGTCCGGCGACTTCCGGATGCGCCTCCCCGCCCGTCTCGCCCCGGCGATGGCGTGCCATCTCGGCACCGGCGAGGATCCGCGCCGCCGGGCTGCCGCGAAACCCCACCGTCTCGAACAGCCCGTAATCGAGGTTGCGCGAGCGCGGCCCGTGGCAGTCCTTCCGCCACAGGATCTCGATGCCGAGCCATTGCGGATGGTTGGTGCGCAGGTGCAGCGTGGCATGCGCCACCGCGACGCCGTCGCGGCGCAGCCGGTCGCAGAAGCCCGCGAAGACGTCGTCGAGGAAGCGCTCGTCCACCGCATCGTGCAGCAACCAGCGCAGCAGCGCGTCGCGCAGGCCGGGCGCGGGTGCCTCGCCCGTGTCGTGATGCTCGATCATGGCGCTCCCGGTCGGCCCGCCCGCCGGGGCGGCGGGCGCGACCGAAGGATCGGGCGGTAAGCGGCCTCGGGTCTTGTCGATTCTCACGGCGTCGTGTCGGTCCGGGGGACCGCGCCCGGGCCGCGCTTCCCCGCAGCGCCTCGTTGTGTCGCCGCGACAGCGCATTCGTCCAAGCCGCACGCAAAGCCTCCAATCCGCGTGTCCGCGCCGGGACTAGAAACCGGGCACCGCCACCGACCCGAGAGCGGTGGCGCAACGATCACCGTCCGCCCGCACGAGCGCAAGGAGCCCGAATCATGGCCATCAAAGCGACGCCGACGCCCGGAAAGCGCCTCGTCTCGCCGCACGATCACACGCTGATCATGATCGACTTCCAGTCGCAGATGTCCTTCGCGACGAAGTCCATCGACGCCGTGACCCTGCGCAACAACGTCGCCCTGGTCTCGCGGGCAGCCGCCGGATTCGGCGTGTCGACGGTGCTGACGACGGTGGCCGAGAAGAGCTTTTCCGGGCCGATGTTCGAGGAGATCACCTCGGCCTTCCCGGAGGAGAAGCTCCTCGACCGCACCTCGATGAACACCTGGGAGGATGCCGCCGTGGTGGCCCGGGTGTCGGAGATCGGCAAGGACCGCCTGGTTTTCGCCGGCCTGTGGACCTCGGTCTGCATCGTCGGCCCGACCCTCTCGGCCCTCGACCAGGGTTATGAGGTCTACGTCATCGCGGATGCGTGCGGCGATGTCTCGGACGAGGCGCATGAGCGCGCCATGCAGCGGATGATCCAGGCCGGCGTGCAGCCGATGACCTCGCTGCAATACATGCTCGAGCTGCAGCGCGACTGGGCCCGCACCGAGACCTACGAGATGACCACCGGCATCGCCAAGAAGTACGGCGGCGCCTACGGGCTCGGCATCATCTACGCCAAGTCGATGTTCGGCGCGTCCGAAGGCCACTGAGTCCAAGGTCATCGAATCAAGCCGGCGCGCGCGATGCTGCCGTACCTCCTCTCCCTCGGCGCCGGCCTCGCGGTCGGCGTCGCCTACGGGCTGATCGGCGTGAAGTCGCCTGCGCCGCCGATCATCGCCCTCGTCGGCCTCCTTGGCATCCTGGCCGGCGAGATGGCCGTCTCCTACTGGCGCGGCCACCCGGCCGTCCTGTCGAGCCTGCTCCACCGCAAGAGCTTCGCGGTCGAGCGGGAGGCTCCGAGACACCCGCCGGCCTGACTCAAGGCTGGCGGTTCCCCTTCACGTCCGACCGAGGAACTTCGATTGAGCGCTGTGGCTTACCCCGACCTCATCCTGCGCGGCGGCCTCGTCACCACGCTCGATCCGAGCAATCCTGCCGCCTCGGCGGTCGCGATGACGGACGGCGCCTTCACGGCGGTCGGGTCCGACCGTGAGGTCATGGCGCTCGCCGGCCCGCAGACGCGGGTGGTCGACCTCAAGGGCCGGCGGGTGCTGCCCGGCCTCATCGACAACCACCTGCACCTGATCCGTGGCGGGCTCAACTTCAACATGGAGCTGCGCTGGGACGGCGTGCGCTCGCTCGCCGACGCGATGGCGATGCTCAAGCGACAGGTAGCGGTGACGCCGCCGCCGCAATGGGTACGGGTCGTCGGCGGCTTCACCGAGCACCAGTTCGCCGAGAAGCGCCTGCCGACGCTCGAGGAGTTGAACGCCGTCGCCCCCGACACGCCGGTCTTCCTGCTCCACCTCTACGACCGGGCGCTCCTCAACGGCGCAGCTTTGCGGGCCGTCGGCTACACCAGGGATACGCCCGAGCCGCCCGGCGGCGCGATCCTGCGCGATGCCGCCGGCAACCCGACCGGGCTGCTCCTCGCCAAGCCCAACGCCGCGATCCTCTATGCCACCCTCGCCAAGGGGCCGAAGCTCCCCTTCGAGTACCAGGTCAACTCGACCCGCCACTTCATGCGCGAACTCAACCGGCTCGGCGTGACCGGCGCGATCGATGCCGGCGGCGGGTTCCAGAACTATCCAGAGGACTACCGGGTCGTCCAGACACTCGCCGAAGCCGGCCAGCTCACCGTGCGGCTCGCCTACAACCTGTTCACCCAGAAGCCGAAGGCCGAGAAGGAGGACTTCCTCGCCTGGACGAAATCGTCCCGCTACAAGCAGGGCGACGACTACTTCCGCCACAACGGTGCCGGCGAGATGCTGGTCTTCTCCGCCGCCGACTTCGAGGATTTCCGCCAGCCCCGGCCCGACATGGCGCCCGAGATGGAGGGCGAGCTCGAAGGCGTGGTGCGGGTGCTGGCCGAGAACCGCTGGCCCTGGCGTCTGCACGCCACCTACGACGAGACGATCTCCCGCGCCCTCGACGTGTTCGAGCGCGTCAACCAGGACATCCCGCTCCAGGGCCTGAACTGGTTCTTCGACCACGCCGAGACGATCTCGGAGGCCTCGATCGACCGTATCGCCGCGCTCGGCGGCGGCATCGCGATCCAGCACCGGATGGCCTACCAGGGCGAATACTTCGTCGAGCGCTACGGCCACGGCGCCGCCGCCGCGACCCCGCCGGTGGCGCGGATGCTGGAGAAGGGCGTGCCGGTCTCGGCCGGCACCGACGCGACGCGGGTCGCCTCCTACAATCCCTGGATCGCGATCTCCTGGCTCGTCACCGGCCGCACCGTCGGCGGGATGCAGCTCACGCCCCGCCGCAACTGCCTCGACCGCGAGACGGCGTTGCGGATGTGGACCGAGAACGTGACCTGGTTCTCGAACGAGGAGGGCAGGAAGGGGCGCATCGAGGTGGGCCAGCTCGCCGACCTGATCGTCCCGGACCGCGACGTACTGGCCTGCGCCGAGGCCGAGATCGCCGACACGGTGAGCGACCTGACGGTGGTGGGCGGCAAGGTGGTGTACGCCGCAGGCCACTTCGCGGCCCTCGACGACACTCCTCCACCGCCGGCGATGCCGGACTGGTCGCCGGTGCGCACCTTCAAGGGCTACGGCGCCTGGGGCGAGCGCCCGGTGCGGGCGGAGGCGGTGGTGGCACGGGAGGCGAGCGCGTCCTGCGGCTGCGCCATGTCGTGCGGATTGCACGGCCACGCCCACGCCACCGCTTGGTCGTCGCAGGCGCCGGTCTCGGACCTGAAGAGCTTCTGGGGCGCGCTGGGCTGCGCCTGCTGGGCGGTGTGAGGACCAGCACCGTCATCCTCCCCCGCAGAGGGGAGGGTTCAGGACGCCCCTCACAACTCGCGAAAATACTGTCTACGGCCAACAGCTTGGAGCCCCAGATGACGCGTACCTTCGCCGCCTTCCTCCTGGCGGCCGCTCTCCTCGCCGGACAGGCAGAGGCCCGGGACGCCGCGCACGATCACAAGGTTGCCGTCGCTCCGCAATACGACACCACCCACGTCTACGTCGCCCCCGAGGACGTCGACCGCTTCGTCGCGAGCTTCACCGCCACCTTCGGCGGCAAGAGCACCAAGCAGGTCGTCGCGACCGTCACGCCGACGCCGTCGAGCACCACCTCGCAGCTGATCCAGACCCCGGTCGGCACCGTCTCGCTGTTCGGCTTCAAGACGCCGATCCCCTACCCCTTCGGAGCCGAGCGCACCGGCTACCTCGTCACCGACATCGATGCGGCGGTGGCGGCCGCCCGCGCCGCCGGGGCCGCAGTGATCGTCCAGACCTTCCCGGACCCGATCGGCCGCGACGCCGTCATTCAGTGGCCGGGCGGCGTCAACATGCAGCTCTACTGGCACACCACGAAACCCGACTACGCGCCCTTCGCAACGGTGCCGGAGAACCGCGTCTACGTCTCGCCCGACAGCGTCGAGGCTTTCGTCGGGGGATTTCGCCGCTTCTCGCAAGGACGCGTGGTCTCGGACGAGCCCAGGGCTCCCGGCGTCGAGATCGGCCGGCCGGGCGACACCTACCGGCGCCTGCGCCTGACCTCGGAGTTCGGTCGCCTGACCGTGCTGGTGACCGACGGCCACCTGCCCTACCCCTACGGCCACGAGACCACCGGCTACGAGGTCGCCGACCTCGCCGACACCCTCGCCAAGGCGCAGGCCTCCGGCGCGAGCGTGCTGGTCGCGCCGTACTCCGCCGGCGACCGGAATGCCGCGATGGTGCGCTTCCCCGGCGGCTACGTCGCGGAGATCCACGCATCCGGCGCAGCGGCACAGTGAGCGGCATACGGCCGGGCGTGGTCGTCGCGCTCTGCGTGCTCCTCGGCGCGGGCGCGCGCGCCGAGGATGCGACGTCCGACGCGGTCACCCGTCCGGCGACGAAGACGAACCGCTGGGCCGAGGACTGGTCGGGGCTCGCCGACCCGGCCAAGCGCACCCAGCCTTTCGACGACCTGAAATACATCCCGCTCTTCGCGGCCGACCCGAAGAGCTACCTGTCGCTCGGCCTGACCCTGCGCGAGCGGTTCGAGAGCAACCGCACGCCCGCCTTCGGCATCGGCGGGCCGCGGGGCGACGCCTACCTGCTGCAGCGCCTGCAGATCCACCTCGACGCGCGCCTGAACGAGAACTGGCAGATCTTCGCGCAGATCGAGGACGTGCGGGCGCCCGGCAAACGCGTCATCACCTCAGTCGACGAGAACATCCTCGACCTGCGCCTCGCCTTCCTGTCCTACAGCCGGACGGCTGAGGCTGGAACCTTCAAGGCGCGGGCCGGGCGGCAGGACTTCGCCTTCGACCTGCAGCGCTTCGTGTCCTCGCGCGACGGGCCGAACGTGCGCCAGTCCTTCGACGCGCTCTGGGCCGACTGGGAATCCGGGCCGTGGCGGGTGCTCGGCTTCATCAGCCAGCCGGTGCAGTACCGCTTCGTCGAGCCCTTCGACGACATCTCCACGAAGGCCTTCGCTTTCAGCACCCTGCGGGTCGAGCGCAAGGTCTTCGGCGATCAGGAACTCTCGGCCTATTGGGGCCTCTACGAGCGCGACGGCGCCCGCTTCCTCGACGCCACCGGCAACGAGAGGCGCCACGTCCTTGACATCCGCTATGCGGGCAGCGCCGGCGGGTTCGACTGGGACCTCGAGGCGATGGGCCAGTTCGGCCGCGTCGGCCGCGACGACATCGCCGCCTGGGCCGTCGGCAGCCGCGTCGGCTACACGCTCGCGGATCTCCCCTGGCTGCCGCGCCTCGGCCTCCAGGGCGACGCCGCGTCGGGCGACCGCCGCCGCGACGATGGCGTCCTCGGCACCTTCAACCCGCTCTTCCCGAACGGCTACTACTTCACGCTGGCGGGTTACACGAGCTATGCCAACCTTCTCCACCTCAAGCCGTCGCTGACCGTGCGCCCGGCCGCCGGCCTCGCGGTCAGCGCGGCTCTGGGGCTGCAATGGCGCCAGACCACGTCCGACGCGATCTACGTCCAGCCGAGCAACCCGGTGCCGGGCACGGCCGGGCGCGGGCATCTGTGGAGCGGCGCCTACGGCCAGCTGCGGGCGGATTACGTCTTCGCTCCCGGCCTCACCGGTGCGGTCGAGGCGGTCCGCTTTGCCGCCGGCGATACGATCCGCCGGGCCGGGGGAAAGGACGGCACCTATCTCGGCGTCGAACTTCGCTATGCGTGGTGACGCGCCCTCCCCTCGAACGGATCACCCTTCCATGCGCCCGTCCCTCGCCCAGATCCTGAGCTTCGTCGGCGGCTACGTCGACACGCTCGGCTTCCTCGCCCTCCAGGGCCTGTTCACCGCCCACGTCACCGGCAACTTCGTGACCTTCGGCGCCGCGATGGTGCACGGCGCCACCGGTGCCTGGGCGAAGCTTCTGGTGCTGCCGGTCTTCTGCATCGCAGTTCTCCTGACCCGCCTGGCGAGCCGCCGCCTGGACGAGACGGGCCGGCCGGCCCTGCGTGTGCTGCTCGCCGCCCAATGCACCTTCTTGTTCCTCGGAGCGGTCCTCGCTGTGGCTCTCGGACCCTTCGCTGATGCCGATCGTCCGGCGGCGCTCCTTACCGGCATGGTGCTGGTCGCCGCGATGGCGGTCCAGAACGCTGCGCACCGGGCGCATCTGCCTGAGGCTCCGCCCTCGACCCTGATGACCGGGACGACGACGCAGATCATGATCGATCTCGCGGACCTCTTGCGGGGCGTACCCGCCGAGCACGCGGCAAGGAGCCGGATCGCTCGAATGAGCGCCGCCGTCGCGGCCTTCGCTCTCGGCTGCGGGCTTGCGGCTCTGCTCTACTACCTCGTGGGGCTCGCAGCTCTCGCCCTCGCCCCTGCGCTGATCCTCGTCGCCGCCACGGATCCCGCTTCAGCAAAGGCTACGTGATCCAGCGCCGGCGATACGTCTAAAACACCGGGCAATTCTGAAAGACCGCAGCCTGTGCCGTGCCATGCTGGCTGCACGCTGCGAAATATAAAGAGGGACGGAGCATGACGTCGATCACGCATCACACCATCCGGGCAAACGGCATCCGGCAGCACTACCTCGAGGCTGGGTCGGGCCCCCCCGTCGTGCTGCTGCACGGCTTCCCGGAAACGAGCTACGCCTGGCGCTACCAGATCCCGCCGCTCAGCCGACACTACCGCGTCATCGCACCAGATCTACGGGGCTACGGCGAGACCGACAAGCCGGCGAGTGGGTACGACAAGCGTACGATGGCGCAGGACATCGTCGCCCTCCTCGACGCTCTCGGGATCGACAGAATCGCCCTCGTTGGGCATGACCGTGGTGCCCGCGTCGCCACGCGATTCGCCAAGGACCATCCTGGTCGCCTCGACCGCCTGGTCGTGATGGACAACGTGCCGACCCGAATCGTGGCACGCAGCATGAACGCTCAGGTCGCCCGTGCCTACTGGTTCTTCCTGTTCCATCTCGTGCCCGACCTACCAGAGGCGCTGATCGCGGGCCGCGAAGACATTTGGCTACGCCACTTCTTCTCGGACTGGTGCTTCAACCCGCATGCCATCTCAGGCCCTGACTTCGATGCATACGTCGCCGCCTACAAGGCGCCCGGGGCCGTGCGTGGCGCAATGGCGGATTACCGCGCCAACCAGGAGGACACGGCGCAAGATCTCGTCGACGCCGATGTGAAGATCGCCTGCCCGGTGCTGTCGCTGTGGGGCGCCGATTTCGGCGCCGTCGGCAAGACCTTCGACATGGCGGCCGTGTGGGCCGAGATGGCGAGCGACCTGCGCACCGCGGCAATCGCGCGCTGCGGCCACCTCCCCCACGAAGAGCAGCCCGAGGAGGTCAACCAACTGCTCCTCGATTTTCTGGCGGGCTGGGAGAAGTAAAGCTGCCACGCCGTTAGACGGCCTTAGTGACGGCACGAGGCAAGCTCGGACTGGGCCAGAGCATTATCGTGCTGCAGCGTGCCGGAGGATGCGATCGAAGCCTCCTAATATAGGAATAGCTTAGGCCGTAGCGGGCGATCACTGCCACTTCATTGTCCGAAAGCGACGCCAAGGCGAGCACCGCCGGATGGCGGTCGGGGAGCAAATCGACGAAGTCGCGCCCATCCACGCCCCGCCAAGTGCCTGAAACTTGGCACGTCTGACCACGCGACTTCTGCCAACATGCCGCTTCAGGCGCACCCCACGAGCTGCAGCTCGTTCCACAGTGGTGACCGCGCTCTGCGGATCATGCCGCCGTCGGCCGAACGGACGCCGCACGCCGGGTATCAGGGTCCGGGCTGCCTACCGACTCTGGTCTCTGGCGTGGCGGAAACCCGCATCGCGCGGCCAAGTGGGAAATGGGCTACGACACGCTGATGTTGTGTCTGAGGCGAACGGAACATACCAACTAAAACCGTCCTCCGCCTGCACGATGTAGCGCAGAGCTTCTTCTCAGCTTAAAGAAAGAGCCACGCTCCCTACGAGCCCCGAGCCTCCACCGCTAGCCATGCGGGACGGGGACCGCCGGGTAACACGCCGAAGGGCTGAACCGCAGACGCAAACCCCAGCAACGCGGCCCGCGGGCGACCCAGGCGGCCGACCTCGCTGTGCAGCACCCGCTCCAGGCGCAGGAACAGGCCCTCGATCCGCCAGCGCCGCCGATACACCTGCGCGATCTGTGCCGCGCTGACGCTCGGAGGCAGGTCGCTCCACAGCCAGATCCTCCGATCACCTTCCGTCGTCGGCGTCGTCAGGCTGAGCGCGATGCGCCGCCAGGGATCTGGCTCCCCTCCAGGGTGATGCTCTGCTCGCGCAACGTGCCAGTCTCACAGGAGCCGCACGCCTGCCACTCCCCCTGCGCGCCCAGGCGGGGATGATTGCCGTGCTGGCGCACCACGAAGTGGCTGCCCGCCGCGACCAGACCCTCCAGCCAGGTCCGGACACAGAAGTGCCGGTCGGCGACCCAGACCTGGCCGGGCGCGGCAGCGTCCAGGAGAGCCCGGGCCAGCGTCCGCTCGTCGGCATAGGCCTCTTCGGCTGCCACCAGGTCGACGGCCAGGCCGGTGTCAGGATCGTAGACGACCAGGGTCAGCCCCGGTAGGGCGGCGCCGCGATGCGCACGCAGAGGCTTCAGACGCTTCTCGCTGCCGGGCAGGTGGTTGCCGTCCAGCACGCGCATCGCAAACCCCGGCAGGGTCGGATGGCCGGTTCCTGCCGGGGTCATGACCGGCGCCAGTCGAGCCGCGCTGCCGCGCACGAAGGCGCGCAGCAGCGCGGGTTCGGTGCGGTTGACCTTGTCGTAGAGGGCGGGAAGCGAGACGGTCAGGTCTTCGGCTTCGCGGGCTGCCGCATGCAGGGACGAGCGCAGGCCGAGCGCCACAAGCATCATCAGCCTGATGACGGTGGAGAACTGCAACTCCCGCGTGTACTGCCACTGTCGATGCTGCTCGAACACCTCGTCGATCCAGCCGGCCGGCAGCGCGTGTCCAGCACCGTGCGGGCCATCAGGCTCGTCGGCGCATACTTCTCAAACCGTTCGATGACGGCAGACCAGAGTGGATCGGACCCCTGCAATGCTTCAGACATTGCAGGGATATAATGACGAGAACTGAACCTTAAAAGGCATGGCTCTCAGACTCGCACGCCTCACGCCTCACGCCTCTTGTGAATCCTTTGAATGCGTCAGTACACTAAAGCCTGGCATAGGCGAAGCGTCGGTCGCCCGGCGCGTGGCCGGCGAGCCAGTCGGCGCCGTGGCCTGCGTCGCGGCTGCCCGCCTGCCAGCGGTCGCGGATCGAGGAGGGCGAGAAGTCGAAGCTCTTGGCCGCGAGCTGGTCCGCCTCGGCCCGGTAGACGAGGTGCAGGAGCGTGACCGCCGGCCCGTGCGGGTCGAGCTGCTGGCGCAAGGCGTATTCGCGCTCCAGGCTCGCGATGGCCCGGCGGCCGGCGCTGGCGAAGATCAGGTCGTTCGCCCGCTCCAGGACGGCGTCGAGGGAGCCCGGGCGGGGCGCCCGGAGCCCGAACAGGTCGAGGGCGATGCAGAGGAGGTCCCGCGGCGGCTCGGCGGCGAAGACCGGATCGAGGGGCAGGTTGTTGGTATAGCCGGCATCGCAGAGCAGCCGTCCGTCCACTTCCACCGGCGCGAAGGCCGGGATGATCGCGGTCGACGCCAGGATGTGCTCGGGACGCACGATCTGGTGCGCGGTGTCGAAGTAGATCTCCTCGCCGGTGGTGACGTCGACGCACCCGATCGTGACGCGGATGTCGCCCCGGTTCAGCCGCTCGAAGTCGACGAGGCGCGTCAGGGTGTTCAGCAGGGGCGAGTGGTCGAACAGGGCCACGTCGTTCGGCACCCACGGCAGCGCCGACCACAGGCCGGGCAGGCGGTGCCGGAAGATGTTGGGGCGGCCCCAGGCCAGGGTCAGGAGGGCGTGCAGGCCGTTATAGACCTGGCGCGGCTTGAGGAGGTCGGTGGCGCTCGGCGCGGTGTGCTGGGTCGCCTCGTCCCAGAATTGCCGCAGCCGCTCGACCCGGTGCTCCGGCGCGTTGCCGGCGATGATGGCCGCCGTGACCGCGCCGATCGAGGCGCCGACGATCCAGCCAGGCTGGATCCCGCGCGCCTGCAGCATCTCGTAGCCGCCGGCGTGATAGGCCCCGAGGGCATTGCCCCCGGCCAGCACGAGGGCGATGTCGCGCGGCCGCGCATCAGGGCGTGCGTCCTGGGGCGGGGCCGATCGGTCGGGTGAGGGGGATTCGGTCATGCTGTCCGGGTGAGAGGCGTCCGAGGCGGGCCCTGCCCGCACCGGCATCATCCCCGATGCGCCGCCGCGGTTCCCGGCCCGCGTGGCGGATGCGGGAACGGGCGCCTCACCGCCTTGACCCAGGTTAACGATCGACCGCCACCAGCCGCCCGGCCTCGTCCATCCGGCAGCGGACCCACTCGCCGTTGGCAAGGCTGCAGCCGGTGACCGCCATGATGAACCCCCAGTGGCACACGACCAGGGTGTGGGCCCAATCCGGATCCTCGGCCATCCCGGCCCCGAAGGCGGCGGTGCGCGCCGCGAAGAGGTGATCCGGCTCGTGGTCCTCCTCGTCGTCGGCCTCGCGCCACCAGACCTCGTCCATGTGGCTCAGATCGAGATCCGGCCAGGCGCGGGCGAGGTCGGTCCGGCAGGTGCCGATGTCGCAGCTCGCCCCCCGGCGCTCCCGCACCGCCGGCGTGACCAGGATGGGCAGATCCAGGCGGGCGGCGACCGGGGCGGCGGTCTGGAGCGCGCGGGTGAGCGGCGAGCACAGGATGCGCCGCAACCCCTCCCCCGCCAGGGCGCGGGAGGCGGCCTCCGCCTGCTCGTGGCCGAGCGGCGTCAGGGGCGCGTCGACGATGCCGGGATCGACACCCGTGGCGTGGTGGTGGAGGTTGAACTGGCTCTGGCCGTGGCGAAGCAGGATCATGGCGGGGAAGGTAGGGCGCGTCCTTAGCTCGGGCTTGCATCTGGGCTCGCGACGCGGAGCCGCGCCGCGAGATGGCGGCGGTAGCGCTCGGCCTCGGCCTGGAGCCGCGCTTGCTCCTCCGCATCGGCGGAATGGCCGGCCATCGTCGCCGCACCGAGCTGGAACGCGGCGTAGGCGATCTCCAGCCAGGCGACGAGATCCGGATCCGGCGCCCGGCCGGTCCGCCGGGCGACGACCGCGCTCAGGTGCCGCCCGGCCGCGCCCTCCAGCCCGAACTCGATGGCGGCTCCCGCGACGTCCCAGGCGATGTCCTGGCAGCCGACGAGGTCGTGGGCGGCGTGGTGGTCGACCGCGTCGGTCTTCAGGATCGTGCCGTCGCGCAGGACGAGCCATTCCCAAGGGTGCACACGGTTGTCGGTCTCGACCGGCTGCATCCCCGCGGCGAAGGCCGGGAGCGCGGCGCGCCAGCCGTCGACGGCCCGCGCCGCCGCGTCGCCCAGAGCCTCGGCCGCGTTGTGGCGCGCCATCTCCCACAAAGCGTGAAGGGAGGCGCCGCGTCCGGGACCGCAGGCGAAGGACGTGGCGCGAAACCCGAGATAGTCACCGACCCGTTCGGCGAGGCGGAGGGGATCGAGGCGGGTGCGGTCGAGCGGCGTCGCCGCCTCGATCCAGCGTTCCACCAGGAAGCCATGGCGGAACCCGGCCACCTCCGGGGTGAACCCGGCCGCGTGCAGCGCCCGGGCACGCCCGACCTTCCGCTCGCCCTCCGCCCCGAGGCCGACGAACTTGGCGAGCCAGGTCCCATGCGTGGTCCGCGCCAGGAACTTGCGGCGCTCCTGCATCGGGTTGGCCGGCGGCCAGGCGGCGCGGTCGTCGGAGCGGTGCCGCCGCCAGGCGCCCCCCGAGATCTCCTCGAGCGGCGCGGTGAGCGGCCCGACGAGCGGGGCGAGCCAGGCCTCCAGCCGGTGCTCCGGCCGCTCCGCCCGGAGAACGAGGTCGTCGAAGGTCAGGACGTGGCGCCGGGCCTGGCCGTAACGCCGGCGGGTCTCCTCGGCCGCCTGGTGCCCCGGCGCCCCGGCATGGCTCGGGAACAGCGCGACGCGATCCGCCGGGATCCCTCGGCTTTCGAGCATGCCGAGCACCGCCCCGAAGGAGCTGCCCGACAGCCCCGGCCCCTCGTCGGCGATGGCGACATCGCGGGTCGGGTCGAACCGGTCGCGCAGAGCGTCCGACAGGCGCAGCTCGCGCCGGAACGGGTGGCCGGTCGGCCGGACGGTCACCAGATCGCCGTCGAGGCCGGCCGCGACCATCGCGCCGAGGCTCGTCCCGATGCTGCGCAGGCCGATCACCGTCGCGCCAGCATCGAACCCGGAGGCAGCGGCCGCGGTCGCGTAAGCCTCCGGATAGACGGCGTAGAAGGCGAAACCCTCGGGCAGGCGGATTTCCAGGGGAGTAGAGGCCAGCCCGGCGCAGGCCCGCGCGATCTCGGCCCGGTCCGGGATCGCACCCGCCGCAAATCCGCTCCGCCACGACGCCCAGACGGCACCGGCGAGCCGCACCAGCACCCCAGTCAGCCGCGCCGTCGCACCGTCATGCGCGTCCCGGCCGGTCTCCCGGAACGCCGCATCCGCCACACCCTGCACGAGTTCGCCCGCAGCGATCAGCGCGCCCACGAGCGCGGCGTGGCGTGCGAGGCCGGGCCTGAGCCCGCCTGCTGCCTCGACGGCCTCCTGGAGGCGGGCGACCTCGTCGCGGGAATCGGCCTGGCGTCGAACGTCGCCGTAGACGAGCATGAGCGAAACACGCCTCGGGGTCGAGAGTTGCAGAAGTCCGGGAGACTGCCCGATTGTCTCCCAAGCGAATCCCATCCACGACCTCATCCTGAGGTCGTGGATGGGATAACGCCTGTTTGGCCGCGCGATTCTCCTGTTTGCCGTTTTGGAGTTCTGGCCAGAGAGAACGCCATATCGTCCGCCGACCGGTCACAGCACCCTCACGGCGCCGCCGCCCGATCCGGCGCGTCCGCCGCCTCACTCGCCACACCCGGGCTCATCAGCCCGCGCAGGGTCGCCGCCAGGTCGGCCATGCCGAGGCCCGCCTTCGGCAGGATGCGGTCGGCCTGGCCGGCGAGGCGGCGGCGGTCCTCCGCGGTGACGTCCTTGGCGGTCAGGACGACGACCGGGATGTCGCGCCAGTCCGGCCGGTCGCGCAGGGCGCGCAGGAAGCCGAACCCGTCCAGCTCCGGCATCATCAGGTCGAGGAGGATCAGCCCCGGCTTGCGCACGCCGACGGCCTCCAGGCCGGCCAGGCCGTTCTCGGCGCTCGCCACCCGCCAGCCCTCGCGGGTCAGCATGGTCGTCATGCGCTCGCGCACGTCCGGGTCGTCGTCGACCACCAGCACCGGCCCCTCGTGGATGGCGGGCCGGAAGCGCTCCATCGCGTCCTTCAACGCGCCCCACTCGACCGGCTTGTGCAGGTAGTCGGTGGCGCCGAGCGAGAAGGCGAGGTTCTGCTCGTCGAGCACCGTCACCATGATGACCGGCGTCGCGCCGAAATCGGGATCGGCGCGCAGTGCGCGCAGCACCGCCCAGCCATCCATGCGCGGCATCGTCACGTCGAGGAGGACGACGCGGGGGCGCAGAAGCCGCGCCTGCTCCAGGCCGGCGCGGCCGTCCGGGGCGGTCGCGACCGTGAACCCGTCCCGGCGCAGGAAGCGGGCGAGGAGGTCGCGGGTCGCCGGGTCATCGTCGACGACGAGGACGAGGTTGGAGCCGGTGTCGGGCCGAGGCCCCCCGGCGGTCGACACCTCGGGCACGATCTGGCCGGCGGGCTCGGCCGGGTCACGCTCCTCGTAGAGCGCCGGCAGTTCCAGGGTGAAGGTGGTGCCCTCTCCGAGCCGGCTCTCGACGGAGATCTCGCCGCCGAGCATCTGCGCGAAGGCGCGGGTGATGGCGAGCCCCAGCCCCGTGCCGCCGAAGCGGCGGGTGGTCGAGGCATCCGCCTGGGTGAAGCGCTGGAACAGCCGGGCCTGCTGCTCCTCGCTCATGCCGATGCCGGTATCGGCGACGATGAAGCGCAGCCGGTCGCCACCCTCCCGGTGCTCCCGCTCCGCGGTGAGCGTGATGGTGCCGCCCTCGGTGAACTTGGCGGCGTTGCTGAGCAGGTTGATCAGGCACTGCCGGAGCTTCGTCGCGTCGGTATGCGCGCGCCCGAGGCCGTCGCCGAGGGTCAGGCTCAGGGTATTGCCCTTCTTGACCACCAGGGCGTCGACCGTGGTGGCGACCTCCCGGACCGTCTCGGCGACGTCGAGATCCTCGGCGTAGACCTCCATCCGCTCGGCCTCGATCTTCGAGAGGTCGAGCACGTCGTTGATGAGGCCGAGCAGGTGACGGGCATTCGCCTCGATCTTGCGCATGTCGGCGAGCAGGCTCTCCTCGCCGAGTTCCTCCATCTCCTCCTGCAGCATCTCCGCGTAGCCGATCACCGCCGAGAGCGGCGTGCGCAATTCGTGGCTCATGTTGGCGAGGAACTGGCTCTTGGCGCGGTTGGCCTCCTCGGCCGCCTCCTTGGCCGCCTCGAGCTGCAGTTCGGCCTCCTTGCGGGCGGTGACGTCGGCATGCGCGCCGACCCATTCGCGCACGCGCCCGTCCTCCTCCAGGATCGGAACCCCGCGCCCCTCCATGTGGCGCCAGACGCCGTCTTGGCGGCGCAGGCGGTGCTCGATGGCGTAGAGCGTGCGCGACGCGACCGCCCGTTCCCAGGCGTCCCGCGTCGCCTCGCGGTCGTCGGGATGGACCGCCTCCAGGAAGCCTTGGCCCGCGGCCTCGGCGGGCGTCTGGCCGGTGAAGCGGGTCCATTCCGAGGTGACCTGCCGGAAGGCCCCGTCCGGCGTGGTGGTCCAGACGATGGCCGAGGTGGCCTCGGTGAGGGAGCGGAACCGCTCCTCGCTGTCGACCAGGCGGCGCTCGGCGAGCTTGGCGAGGGTCACGTCGTCCATGACGATGCCGACGCCGTCGGCCCGCTCGCCCTCAGGGCCGCGGCCGCGGCGGCGCAAGGGGAAGAAGCTCGCCTCGAAGTGGCGGATCCCACCCGGCGCGCTCGGGGCCGGCACCCCGACCTCGACATTGGCGGTGACGAGCCCGCTGTCGCGCGCCGCCGCGAGCTTCGGCCCGAGCGCGTCGCGCAAGGAGGGCAGGAGCGCCCAGATCGGCGCGCCGAGATCGGCGCCGAAGCCGCGCTCGCTCATGTTGCCGAGCGCCCGGTTCATGTGCTGGAGGTTGAGGTCGCGGTCGAGGAAGCCCAGACCGACGGGTGCGTTCTCCAGGACGCTCTCCAGCAGGTCGGCCATGCGCTGGCTCTCGCGGCGGCGCACCAGGGCGAGGCGCGCCAGCAGGCCGACCGCCGCGAGCGCGGCGGCGAGCGTGACGAGGGGCAGGAGCGGCGAGCGCAAGGCATCGGCCTCGGCGAGGCGGCGCAGGTCGGTGGCCGCCCGGTCCTGGACCTCCCGCGTCAGGTCGCGCACCGCGTCCATGACGCGCTTGCCCTCCCCGGTCTGGATCAGCGCCAAGGCGGCGTCCTGGCCGCCCGCCCGGCGCGCGGCGACGACCCGGGCGGCGTAATCCATCTCGGCCGCGATCACGCTCCGGCGCCGCTCCCGCAGGGTCCGGTCGAGCGTCACCGCGTCGAGGGCGGAGAGCTCGCCGTCGATCCGGATGAGCGCCGCCTCGTAGGGTTCGAGGTAATCCTCGCGGCCGGTCAGGACGTAGCCGCGCTGACCGGTCTCGAGGTCCTTCATGCTCGAGAGCACGTGCTCGCTCAGGACCATCACACGTCCGAGCCGCTCGGCCTCGGCCCGGCTGCGGGCCCCCGCGACGTAGTTCCAGCCGCCGGCCGCGACCGCGACGACGAGGAGGAGGAAGGCCAGCGGCGAACCCGGCAGGCGCCGGCCGGGGGCGAGGAAGCGCCAGCGATGCGTGGAGGCGGTCTTGCTGCTCATGTCACCTTGCTCTCGCGCCCCCGGCGGGATCCGCGTGTCCCTCATGAAACTCGCGACTCCCGGCATCGCCCCGTGCCGGCAACGCTGCGGCGGAGATTTCTTGAGGCGCATTGCGCGACCGGAGCCGGGGCTCGGGCCGAAACTTGGCGCGAGCGCGACGCGACCGGCCCGGCTCCGGATGCCGGACGGGTGCGCGAAAGCCGCACAGGGTGAAACATTGTCCCGCCTCGCACGTCACCCCGGGGTCGCCGGAACGAGGAGGACGACGATGCGACACAAGCCGCTGCGCGAGCAGGTCATCGTGGTCACGGGCGCGTCGAGCGGCATCGGCCTTGCCACCGCCCGCATGGCCGCCGAGAACGGCGCCCGGGTGGTGCTGGCCGCCCGCAGCGGCGACGTGCTCGCCCGGCTGGCCGAGGAGTTCGGCGCCCGCGCGGTCGCCGTCACGGCGGATGTGGGCGACCGGGCGCAGGTCGAGGCGATCGCCGACAGGGCGGTCGCGACGTTCGGCGGCTTCGATACCTGGGTCAACGTCGCGGGGCTCACCGTCTACGGGCCCCTGCGCGAGATCACCCAGGACGACCACGAGCGGCTCATCCGCACCAATTTCTGGGGCACGGTGAACGGCTCCCTGGTCGCCGCCGAGCATCTGCGCCGGCGCGGCGGTGCGCTGATCAATGTCGGCAGCATCGCCTCCGACCTCGCCTTCCCGTTTCAGGGCCTCTACGCCGCCTCCAAACACGCGGTGAAGGGCTTCACCGATACGCTGCGCATGGAGCTGATCGCCGAGGGCGCCCCGGTCTCGGTGACGCTGGTCAAGCCCGCCTCCGTCGACACGCCGCTGCCGAACCGGGCGCGCAACTACATGGACCGCCAGCCGACGCTGCCGCCGCCGATCTACCCGCCGGAGGAAGTCGCCAACGCCATCCTGCACGCTGCGGTGCATCCGCAGCGCGACATCTTCGTCGGCGGCGGCGGCAAGCTGTTCGTGATGGGCAAGGAATTCGCCCCCGGCGCCTATGACGAGCTCGCCCCCGCGATCATCGCCCTGCAGAAGCGCGCGGAGCCGCCCCGCGACCCGGCGGGCGCCCTCCACGCCCCGGCACGAGCCGGCGAGGAGCGCGGCGACCCGCCGACTTACGTCATGCGTACCAGCGCTTATACCCGGGCGAGCCTGCACCCGCTGGCGAGCGCCGGCGTCGCCGCGGGGCTGGCCGCGACGGCGGCCCTGCTGCTCGGCGGCCTCGCGGGCGGGCGGCGGCGGTTGTGAGGGTCTGGTCGAGAGCCTCGACGGAACTGAGAATCGCCCTGTGAGTCCGGGGCCACGCAGCGGAGACCGGAATGACCCGGAGGTGTCAATTCGGCCAGTGACATCGACGATGATCCCGCGAGCTCACCCCGCCCGCGGTCGAACCCCCTCCCCCGCGTCGAGATCCCGCCCCCGCGTCTCCGGCAGCCTCCACGCCGCCACCGTGCCGATCAGGCTGAAGGCGGCGAGGTAGTAGGCCGGCGCCATCCGGTCGCCGGTAGCCGAGATCAGCCAGTTGATGACGTAGTTGGTGCTGCCGCCGAACACCGAGACCGACAGGGCGTAGACGATGGCGAGGCCGGAGCTGCGCACCGCGCGCGGCAGTGATTCCGGGATGCCCACGATGATCGCCGCCGCGTTGATCGAGGACAGGGCCGAGAGCAGGAAGGTCACGGCGTAGACGGCCAGCGGCCCCGGCGCCCGCAGGAGCCAGGCGAAGGCCGGGACCGCCAGGAGCAGGATCAGGGCGCGGGGCCAGATCATCACCGGCCGCCGGCCGTAGCGGTCGGCGAGGAACCCCCCGAGCAGCGGGAAGGCCACCGAGGCGAGGCCCAGCGCGATCGGCACCGCGGTCGCGACGGTCTCGGACAGGCCCAGGGTCGCGCCGGCATAGACCGGCATGTTGGTGCCGACCGCGTTCGAGACCGTCGAGGCGGCGACGGCCAGGAAGGTCAGCCCGAGCAGGCGGCCGTGCTCGCGCAGCAACCGGGCGATCACCGCCCCGGTCGAGGCCGAGGCGTCCGGATCCGCCTCGATGCCCCCGGTCTCCGGCAGGTGGCTGCGGATGACGAGGCCGACCGGCACGACGGCGAGGCCGACCAGGAACATCACCCGCCAGCCCCATTCCGCCATGGCGGCGTCGCCGACGACGAGCGCCAGGCCCGTCGCCAGCAGGCCGGCGAACAGGGCCGCGCAGCCCTGGCTGGCGATCTGCCAGCTGGTGACGAAGCCGCGGTGCTTCGGCGGCGCCGCCTCGAGCAGGTAGGCGGTCGAGGGTCCGACCTCGCCGCCGAGCGCCAGGCCCTGGATCAGCCGGCCGACGATGACGACCCCTTGTGCCCATCCTCCGATCTGCGCGGTGCCCGGACAGGCGGCGAGCATCAGCATGCCGAGCGCCATCAGCGCGATGGTGACCAGCATGGCGGGCTTGCGCCCGGCCCGGTCGGCCAGCGCCCCGATCAGGGCGCCGCCGATCGGCCGCATGACGTAGCCGACGCCGAACAGGGCGAGGGAGGCGAGCAGGCTGTGGCTCGTGTCGGAGGCGGGGAAGAACGCCTCGCCGATCGCCTTGGCGAAGAAGGCGTAGACGGTGAAGTCGTAGAATTCGAGGGCGTTGCCGAGCACCACGGCGCCGACTGCCTTGCGGTCGAGGCCGGCGCGGACAGGATTGCGTGCGTCCATCCCGAAGGTCAGCGGCCCGGTTCGCGCTTGAGGCCGCCGGTCACCGGCTCGGCTCCCTCAGCCACGGCGGCGTCGTAGCCGGCAAGCCAGCGCTCCCGGGCCTCCGTCCCCTCGGCATAGGGGCATGCCTCCCGGGCGAGGCCTTTTTCGGGGGCGGCGCGGCCGAGGGCGTGGGCGTCGAGATTGTCGGGCGGGGATTGCATCCGGGGTCGGGCTCCTGTCGGGCGTTGCGCAGCATCTAGGGCGCGGCCAGCAACCCGTCCCCCTGCGGCGTCTAGTGCGCGGCCGCTGCGAGCGCCGTCGCGCGTGGCCGGCGGCGCGGGACGGGCCTATAGGGCGTGATCCCGCCCGAGAAGGAGTCGCCGCCGTGCCGCATTCCCCGCCCGCCCCGTCATCGTGTGAGGTCGGCACCAAGGCCGAGCGGCGCGCGGCCTTCCTCACCGGGTGCCGGGCGGCGACGCGCCGGATCCACGCGCCGATCGTCGACCTCGCGGCGGCCAGAGGCCACCTCAACCCGCGCGGCCTCGGGCACGCCCGGGCCTTCTCCGATCTCGGCTCGCTCGGCCAGAGCAGCGTCGGCTTCGATACTCTCGGCGACTATGAGCAAGCCGACGCGATGGGCCGCGCGCCTTGGGGCGGCGCCGAGTACGGCGTCGTCCAGTCGCCGGAGGCCGACGCGGTCTGCGCGAAGTTCGCTCGGCTGCACGGGGGCGCCGGCGCGATCGTCTGCGCCTCCGGCCTCGCGGCGATCGCGATCGCGCTCGACGCCTTCGCCCCGAAGGCCGTGCTGATCCCCGACGGCCTCTACTTCCCGGCCTGGCGCTACCTGTCCGAGACCGGCCGGGCCGAACTCCTGACGTACCCGGCCGGCGCCTCGGGGGAGGAGGTCGGCGCCCTCATCCGGGAGGCGGGCCGGCGTTTCGCGCCCGCCGACACGATGGTCTATCTCGAGGCGCCGGCGAGCGGCACGTTCGAGATCCCGGACATCGCCGGCATCGTCGAGGAGGCGAGGCGGGCGGGTATCCGCACCGTGATGGACAATACCTGGGCGAGCCACGTACGCTTCCGGCCGCTCGACCACGGCATCGCGATCGCGGTCCAGGCGACGACGAAATACGAGGGCGGCTACGGCGACACGCCGAGCGGCATCGTGGTCGCGCGCGACGAGGGCGACATCGCCCGCCTGCGCCGACAGCTCCGAGTCACTGGCCACGGCGCGGTCTCGCCCCAGACCTGCACCCGCCTGTTCCACCGGGTCGACAGCGCGGAAACCCGCCTGGAGCGGCACGCGGCCACCGCCGCGGCGCTGATGGCATGGTTCGAGAGCCAGCCCTTCACGGCCGGGATCCTGAGCCCGGCCCGCGAGGGGAGCCCCTACCACGTCCGCTTCCGGCAGTATTTCGGCGCCGGCAACAGCCTGTTCACGGTCGCGTTCGACGGGGCGCTCCCGGCGGAGCGGGTCCACGCCTTCGTCGATGCTCTGCTCTTGTTTCGCGTCGCCGAGAGCTGGGGCGGCCACGTCTCGCTGGTGCTGCCGGTCCATCCGCGCCGCGACCCGGCGAGTTCATCCAAGGAATCTCTGCCGAAAGGCGCGATGTTCCGCTTCAATGCCGGCCTGGAAGAGGCCGACGACCTGGTCGCCGACCTCGCGCAGGCGTCGCGCGGGACGCTTCTTTAAGGCGTCCTACGGGTAACCGTAGCGGGCCTTCGCCGCTGCGAGGAGACGCAGGGCCTCGCCGTCCCGGCCGGCCGCGCAGGCGCTGGAAGCGTTGGCGAGGTCGGCCGAGAAGCGCTTGCCGACCGGGGCGTTGAGGTTGCCGGTGGCGACGTCGCTGTCGACGACGGCCTGCGTGCGGGCGATGGCCGGGCCGCAGCCGGTGCCTGGGGGCAGCGCCCCGGCGGGGAGCGCGGCGACCGGACCGAGCGCGGCGGCGGGTGGGGCGGCCGGCTTCGACTGGCAGGCGGCGAGGGCGAGGAGGGCCGCGAGGGCGAGCCCGGGCTTCCAATACGACACGGGGAGGCTCCAACCTGGATGAGCACGTGCGGCCAAGCTTGTGGCAAGCACGGAAGGGCCGGTCAATCATGGGACGACGCCGCGTCCGCCGCGGCTTGTCATCGCGCCCGCAGACCGATACATAGGCTGCCCTCGCACCGGGCTCATCACCCTTCAGGAGACGCGAGCCGTGGCTCATGCCGGCTCCCCGCTGACGCTTCCGACGACCGCCCTCTCGGCGGCGCGGTCGCGCGCGCTCCTCCTCGGCGGCCTTCTCCTCCTTACCAGCCCCTGAGGGCCGTCCGGGCGCGCGCCTGGGCCCTTGGGGGATCTGAGGACCGAGACACCTTCTGACATGCCGCGCCCGCGCGACCTCTGATCCCGGGCGAACCAGGATTCCAGACCATGACCGACACGTCTGCCCGCACCGCCTCCTCGTCCGAGCGCGTGCTGATCTTCGACACCACCCTGCGCGACGGCGAGCAGTGCCCCGGCGCCACCATGACGCTGGAGGAGAAGCTGGCGGTGGCCGAGATGCTCGACACGATGGGTGTCGACATCATCGAGGCCGGCTTCCCGATCGCCTCCAACGGCGATTTCGAGGCGGTGGCGGAGATCGCCCGCCGGTCGAAGTCGGCGGTGATCGCGGGCCTGGCTCGCGCCATCCCGGCCGACATCACCCGGGCTGGCGAGGCAGTGAAGTTCGCGCGTCGCGGGCGCATCCACACCTTCGTGTCGACCTCCCCGATCCATCTGGCCCACCAGATGCGCAAGACCGAGGACGAGGTCCTGGAGATCATCCTGAAGACGGTGGCGCAGGCCCGCGACCTCGTCGAGGACGTCGAGTGGTCGGCGATGGACGCGACCCGCACGCCGATCGACTACCTGTGCCGCTGCGTCGAGGCGGCGATCCGGGTCGGCGCCACCACCATCAACCTGCCCGACACGGTCGGCTACGCCACGCCCGAGGAGTACCGGGCGATGTTCCGCGCGGTGCGCGAGCGGGTGCCGAACTCGGACAAGGCGGTCTTTTCCGTCCATTGCCACAACGATTTAGGGTTGGCGGTGGCGAACTCGCTCGCCGGCATCGAGGGCGGCGCGCGGCAGGTCGAGTGCACCATCAACGGCATCGGCGAGCGGGCCGGCAACGCGGCGCTGGAGGAGATCGTGATGGCGATCAAGACCCGCGCCGATGTGCTGCCCTATGCGACGGGCATCGACACCACCCAGCTCGTGCGCGCCTCGAAGCTGGTGGCCGGCGCCACCCACTTCCCGGTGCAGTACAACAAGGCGATCGTCGGCCGGAACGCCTTCGCCCACGAGAGCGGCATCCACCAGGACGGGATGCTGAAGAACCAGACCACCTACGAGATCATGACGCCGGAATCGGTCGGCGTGCACAAGACCTCGCTGGTGATGGGCAAGCATTCGGGCCGGGCCGCCTTCCGCTCGAAGCTCGACGACATGGGCTACCGGTTGTCCGACAACCAGTTCCAGGACGCGTTCGAGCGGTTCAAGGCGCTGGCCGACCGCAAGAAGCACGTCTACGACGAGGACATCGAGGCCCTGGTCGACGAGAACCTGGCCACCGCGCACGACCGCATCCGGCTCGTCTCGCTGACGGTGGTCGCCGGCACCCGCGGCCCGCAGCGGGCAACGATGAAGCTCGCCATCGAGGGCCGCACCGTCACCGAGGAGGTCGACGGCAACGGCCCGGTCGACGCGGTGTTCAACGCCATTCAGGCCCTGGTACCGCACGAGGCCTCCCTGGAGCTCTACGACGTCCACGCGGTGACCGGGGGCAGCGACGCCCAGGCCGAGGTCTCGGTGCGCCTGCGCCAGGACGACCGCATCGTCACCGCCCGCGGCGCCGACCCGGACACCCTGGTCGCCTCGGCCAAGGCCTATCTCGCCGCGCTGAACAAGCTGATGGCGGGCGCCAGCCGCCTGCACGCCCAGCACGCCGCGGCGGAGTGAGCGGCGCGAGCCGGCAAAAAATCGATGGTCCGGCGGGATCGGGACTGGACAGCCCCCCGCCGGCCCATTAAACGACCCTCACCGCCGGGGCGGTTTGGTGGCTTCCCCGGGGCGCTCTTGTGAGCGCGGGCGCATAGCTCAGTTGGTAGAGCAGCTGACTCTTAATCAGCGGGTCCTAGGTTCGAGCCCTAGTGCGCCCACCAAAACCCCCAAGTTACTTTCGCGGTAACTTGAACCGGAGCCCTTCGGGTCGCCGGCACCACAGGAGCGGTTGGTGGCCGTTCCCCTTTCGCTCTCGCGAGCGACGGGCGCATAGCTCAGTTGGTAGAGCAGCTGACTCTTAATCAGCGGGTCCTAGGTTCGAGC
>NZ_BPQJ01000027.1:43644-83863 GCF_022179185.1 Methylobacterium frigidaeris
TTCGAGCCCTAGTGCGCCCACCACTCCCCTTCCCCACAGACGAGCGAGCCGGCCGCGCGGCGGCTCCCGCCTCCCGTCCATCATCCTGCCCCTGGCGAAGCATGATCGTGGTGCTGCTGCACGGCCTGGGACGCACGCGGCGCAGCATGGCGCGGCTCGCGGCACGCTTGGTTGCGGCCGGCTACCGCGTGGAGAACCTGGATTATCCGTCCCGCCGCCTCGCCATCGCCGCCTGTGCCGAGCACCTGCGGCCGGCCGTGTCGGCGATCCGGCAGCAGGCCGGCGCTCCGGTCGTGCTCGTCGGGCATTCCATGGGCGGCCTCGTCGCCCGGCACCTCGCGGCGGCGGATCCCGATCTCGTGGCCGGCCTCGTGATGCTGGGCACGCCGAACCGTGGCAGCGAGGCGGCCGACATCGTGTCGGCCTACAGGCTCGGACGGGCGGTGCTCGGTCCGGCGATCCGCGACCTGCGCCGCGACGCGTCCGGGGCGATCCCGGTGCCGGCCTGTCCGGTGGCGGCGGTGGCCGGCACGCGGGCGCTCATCCCGTTCTTCCGCCGCCGCATCCTGGAGCCGCATGACGGCCTGGTCAGCGTGGAGAGCGCGCGGTGGGGCGCCGGCGAGCGATGGTGCATGGTGCCGGCCCATCACACCTGGCTGATGAACCATCCCGCAACGGCTGCAGCGGTACTGGACGCCCTGTCGGTCTGGGTCTCGCTCCCCGAACGGGCGGGTTGACCTTGCATCCGCCGCGAAGCGGATCTCGCGCCGGCCGGGCTGCGGTTGAAAGAAGGCGCCCCCGGCTGCCGGCTGGCCCAGGGCCCGGTTTGACCACGCGACGGGACTCCGAGGATTGGGCCGCGGACATTCCGCTTGACCAGAGATGAAGGTGGCGACAGTGTCGCAGGACATGCCCAGGAACCGGACCCTTTGTGATCGACGCCGACGCCGCCTTCACGCGGCGGCTTCTCGGCTGCGCGTCGATCAGCGTCCCTCCGCGGGGTGACGGCCACACCGTCGTCCCACCCGCCGGACGCGCCCCGGCCCGCATTCCTGGAAACCCCCGCAGCCCCCGGCTCCGGGGGTTTTCTTTTGCCCGAACTCTGGAAGGACAGCACACCATGAGCATTCGCGTCGGCATTGTCGGGATCAGCGGCTTCGGCGGCGGCGAGGCGATGCGCCTGATCGCGAGCCACCCGTCTTTCGAGCTCGTCTACGCCGCGGGCGAGGGCAGCGCCGGCCTCCGTCTGGTCGACCGCTTCCCCGGTGTACCGGCCGAGCTGGCCGGGCTGGTGATCGAGAAATGGGATCCTGCGGCCCTGCCGAAGCTCGACCTGCTGTTCGCGTCGCTGCCCACCGGCACCTCGGCGGAGGCGCTGGCGCGCGTGCCCGAGAGCGTGAAGATCGTCGATATCGGCGGCGATCACCGCTACGTCGAGGGATGGGCCTACGGCCTGGCCGATGTCTGGCCGGACCGGATCACGGGCCGGAGCCGCGTCGCCAATCCCGGCTGCTTTCCCGCCGCGACGCTGACCGCCCTGGCGCCGCTCCTGGCCGACAAGCTGATCGAGCCCGGCAACATCGTGATCGACGCCAAGACCGGCATCTCCGGTGCCGGCCGGGGCGGCGCCGACAGCCGGTTCGGCTACGCCGAGAGCAACGAGAACCTGGTGCCCTACGGCTTGCTCAAGCACGTCCACATGCCCGAGATGGCAAAGACGATCGAGCGGCTGAGCGGCGGCAGCGCGGCCGGGCTGGTGTTCACGCCGCACCTGGTGCCGATGACCCGCGGCCTCCTCGCCACGATCTATGGCCGCGGCCGCGCCACCACGGCCCAGTGCCTGGACGCGGCCCGGCGCTTCTACGCCGGGCGGGCCTTCGTCCGCGTGACCGACGCGCCGCCGCAGACCAAATGGGCGACCGGCTCGAACCTCGCCTTCGTCAGCTACGCGGCCGATCCGGAGCGCGATCTGGTGATCGCGATGGGCGTGGTCGACAACCTCGGCAAGGGCGCGGCCGGCCAGGCGGTGCAGAATGCGAACCTGATCTGCGGCCTGCCGGAGACCGCGGGACTGGATGGTGCCCCAGTCTGGCCCTGAATGAAGGCGGGCCCGGGAGACTGTCCGGGAGACGCGATCTCGTCCCCTCTCCAGGATGCAGGGCCGTCCGGGGACAGAAACAGACGCGGGTTCCCTTTGCCACACCGGGAGAGGGGGATCCCGCGCCTGATATGACGAGCAGCCCTCAGGCCGCCCGCACGGTGTGGAGGAAGCGGGCCACCTCGGCCGAGAGGTGCTCGGACTGGCGCGACAGCTCTGAGGCCGAGGCCAGAACCTGGCTCGCCGCCGCCCCCGTCTCCTCCGCGGCACCCGCCACCCCGGCGATGTTGCCGGTGACCTCGCCGGTGCCGGCCGCCGCCTGGGAGACGTTGCGCACGATCTCCTGCGTCGCCGCGCCCTGCTCCTCCACCGCCGCCGCGATCGAGGTGGCGACCTCGCTGATCTGTTCGATCCGGGCGGTGATCTGCCCGATCGCACCCGCCGCCTGACCCGTGGAGGCCTGGATCGCCGCGATCTGGCTGGTGATCTCCTCGGTCGCCTTCGCGGTCTGGCCGGCGAGTTCCTTCACCTCGGCGGCGACAACCGCGAAGCCGCGTCCCGCCGCGCCGGCCCGCGCCGCCTCGATCGTGGCGTTGAGCGCCAGCAGGTTGGTCTGGGCGGCGATCGACGAAATCAGCCCGACCACGTCGCCGATGCGGGCCGTCGCCTCGGTCAGCGCCCGCACCTGATGCGCGGTCTGCCCGGCCTCCGCCACCGCCGCCTGGGCGAGGCGGGCCGAGCCGTCGACCTGGCGGCCGATCTCCTGGACCGAGGCGCCGAGCTCTTCCGCCGCCGCCGCGACCGTGCCGACATTCGACGACGCCTCCTCGGCCGCCGCCGCGACGGCGGTGGACTGGGCGGCGGTCTGGGTGGCGGTGGCGGTCATGGTCTGGGCGGTGGCCTGGAGCTCGGTGGCCGAGGCCGAGACCTGGCCGACGATGCCGCCCACCGCCCGCTCGAAGGCATCGGCCATCTGGCGCATGCCGGCGCGGCGCTGCTCCTCGGCCGAGGCGCGGGCGAGCGCCGTCTCCTCCTCCAGTGCGCGGGCGCGGATCAGGCTGTCCTTGAACACCTGCACGGCGTCGGCCATGGCGCCGATCTCGTCGCGCCGGCCGGCCCCGGGGATCGCCACCGCGAGGTCGTGGCCGGCGAGCCGGCCCATCGCGGCGGTCATGCGGGCGATCGGGCGGGCAATGCCGAGGAGGCTGAAGATGATCGCGCCGATCGCCGCCGCGAGCGCCAGCACCGTCATGATCGCCGCCGCCAGGATGCCTTGGTCGGCGCTCGTGCTGCTCTGCTCGGCGCGCGTCAGGGCGGCGCCGGCATTCATCGCCACGATCGCCTTGAGGGCGCCGGTCGCCTCCGCGTTGGTGCCGGTCATCTCGGGGGAGGTCAGCGTCGCCAGGGCCGAAGCCTGGTCGCCTGCCGCCATCGCGCCCGTCACCATCTTCTGACCCTCGAGGTAGCGGCTCCACTGCGTGACGAAGCGCCCGAACGTCGCCCGCTCCTCCGGCGCGGAGATCAGCGGCTCGTAGCGCGCCTGGAGGTCGACCAGCGCCTTGCGGCTGTCGGTCAGGGCCTGCTCGTTGCGGTCGTAGGCGGCATCGTCGGTCGACGTCACGACGAAGCGGTAGAGGTTGATCCGGTAACTTTGGGTCTCGGCGTAGATCTGGTTGATCAGGTTCGACGCCGGGATCCGAATCCGGGCGACGTCGACGATATCGTCCCGCAACGTCATCAGCCGCAAGATCCCATTGCCGCCCTGCGCCACGCCGAACAGCATCAGCGTCATGGTCGTCCCGATCAGGACGTGCTTGATTGACAACTTCATCCCGCGACTGCCCGGCATCGATGGTCCCGCCTCGTGAATCGAGGCACGTCCATGCATAGGAGTCGCTTCGTTAGTCCTTGATGAAGAAAAAAGTCATTGGCGCATGAAGCGCCAGATCATCGCGACAATCGGCAACGGAGCCGATCGTCTGGGCAGGCGCTGCCCGCCATTGGGCGGCTCTCTTCGCGCGGCCCTACTCCGCCCCGGCCTGGTGCGGCCGCGGCCGGGCCTTGCGCCGCAACGCGATCTCCTGCTCGCGCGCTTTCGGGAGTTCGCGGTGGGCCTGGTCGCGGCCCGGCAGGTAGGGCTTCGGCCAGGACTGCGTGCGGGCGTCGTACCAGGCCGAGGCCTGGCGGCAGAAGTTGGGGTTCCAGAGGTGCGGCCGGCCGAGCGCCACGATGTCGGCCCGGCGGGTATGCAGGATGGTGTTCACCTGGCCGGCCTCCGTGATGGCGCCGACCGCCATCACCGCCATCGGCGCGCGGTTGCGGGCCCGGTTGCGGATCGCATCGGCGAACTGGACCTGGAACATCCTTCCGTAGACCGGGCGCTGGTCGGCGACGGTCTGGCCGGCCGAGACGTCGACGAGGTCGCAGCCAGCCTCCTGCAGGGCCTCCGCCACCGCCACCGTGTCGGCTTCGGTCATCCCGCCCTCGGCCCAGTCGGTGGCGGAGATGCGCACCGACATCGGGCGCTCCGCCGGCCAGGCGGCGCGCATGGCGGAGAAGACTTCCAGCGGAAAGCGCAGGCGGTTCTCGATCGAGCCGCCATACGCGTCGGTGCGGGTGTTGGTGAGCGGCGAGAGGAACGAGGCCATCAGGTAGCCGTGGGCGCAGTGCAGCTCGAGCATGTCGAAGCCCGCCCGCGCCGCCCGCTCGGTCGCCTGCACGAAGTCGTCGCGCACCCGGTCCATCCCGGCCCGGTCGAGGGCTTGCGGCACCTGGCTCACCCCGTCGAGATAGGGGATGGGCGAA
Source organism: Methylobacterium frigidaeris (assembly GCF_022179185.1). Lineage (GTDB taxonomy): Bacteria > Pseudomonadota > Alphaproteobacteria > Rhizobiales > Beijerinckiaceae > Methylobacterium > Methylobacterium frigidaeris. The sequence goes on from NZ_BPQJ01000027.1 coordinate 48,548, forward strand.
GCCGAGACGATCGGCCAGTTTGCCTGAGGCAACGGCCGGTCCATCCGCTCCCAGCCGACCTGCGTCGAGCCCTTCCGGCCGGCATGCCCAAGCTGCATCACGATCTTCGTGTCGGTGTGGGCGTGGACGAAATCGACGATACGGGCCCACTGCGCCTCGTGCGCATCGGTCCAGAGCCCCGGGCAGCCCGGGGTGATGCGGGCATCGGCCGAGGGGCAGGTCATCTCGGTGAAGAGCAGGCCGGGGCCGCCGAGCGCGTGCGAGGTGTAGTGCACGAAGTGCCAGTCGGTGAGGTTGCCGCCCTCGTCGGCCGAGTACTGCGCCATCGGCGCCATCGCGACCCGGTTCGGGATCCGCATCTCCCGCAAGGAGAGGGACGTGAACATCGGCGTCGGCCGGCTCGTCCGGTAATCCTCGCCGGTCTCGGCGTGGAGGCGGGCGTAGAACGCGTCGTCCACCGCCGCCACGTAGGCGGGATCGCGCACCACCAGGTTGTCGTAGGTGATGGACTTGGCCCGGCACATCACCACCATCGAGAACTGCTCCGCGTCCATGTCCCAGGAGCGGCTCATGTGCTCGAACCAGGCGAGCGAGACGTCGGCATTGTGCTGCACCACCTGGCAGGGGGTGCGCCGCGCCCGATCATAGGCGGCGAAGGCCGCCTGCACGTCCTCCTGGCCGTTCTCGACGAGGGCATCGGAGAGCGCGATGGCGCATTCCATCGCCAGCTTGGTGCCCGAGCCGATCGAGAAATGGGCCGAGGCCTTAGCGTCGCCCAGCAGCACGATATTGCGGTGCGACCAGCGATGGCAGAAGATCCGCGGGAAGCGGCGCCAGGTCGAGCGGTTGAGGAGCAGGCCGTGGCCCTGCAACTCCTCGGCGTAGAGATCCTCGAGGATCCGGCGCGATCCCTCCTCGTCGGTCTCGGTGAAGCCGTGGCCCTGCCAGCAGGCCTCGTCCATCTCGAACACCCAGGTCGAGCGGCCGGGCTCGTACTGGTAGGTATGGGCGCAGACGATGCCGTGCGGCGTCTCGCGGAAGAAGTAGTTGAACTCGTCCATCGGCCGGGTCGAGCCCATCCAGCAGAAGCGGTTGGACTTGATCTCGACCTCAGGACGGAACTCGTCCCGAAAATGCTCGCGGATGCGCGAGTTGATGCCGTCGCAGGCGACGATCACGTCGGAATCGGGGAAGCGGTCCGCGAGCTGGTCGGGCGGGATGCTCTCGCCGAAATGCAGCGCGACACCCTCCTCGCGGCAGCGCTCCTGGAGGATCTGCAGCAGGCGCATCCGGCTCACCCCGGCAAAGCCGTTGCCGCCGCAGCGCATGACCCGTCCGCCCTTGTGGATCGCGACGTCGTCCCAGTACGAGAAGGCGTCGCGGATGCGGGCGAAGGAGCGGGGATCGCGCGACAGGAATTCGTGCAGGGTCTCGTCGGAGAACACGACGCCGAAGCCGAACGTGTCGTCGGCCCGGTTCTGCTCGTAGACCTCGACCTGCCAGCCGGGCCGGCGCTTCTTGGTCAGGAGCGCGCAGTAGAGCCCGCCGGGTCCGCCGCCGATCACCGTGACGCGCATGGAGGGCTCCTTCTGTCGCGGCAGGGTCGCCGGCGTAGAAAGTTTATACTTGAAATATCCGGACGCAAGAGGGCGCCGAGGGTGCGCGCGACGGATCGTCGGACGACCCGCCGGCAACCCGGCTCCCGATCGCGAACGCCCGCCGGAATGCTGCGATGCAACGATCAAAACGGCTTGTTTTTCAGCATTATGCTCGCTGCACTGCACAGCGATGCGGCAAGGCGAAAAAGTCGTCAGAGGCGGTTGCCAGACGATATTTCATGCGTAAAGTATTGCTCGCGAGACGGGGTCGGGATCCGACGAAAGAGCGCCGCTCTCGCATCACGCGCCGACTCGACTTCGGCCGCTTCGCACCGGACAAGTGCGACGATGCTCTCGACCAGAAGGGGACACACGGGATGAAGTCGATCCGGAACGCCAGCCGCCTCGCGACCGCGCTCATCGGCGCCACGCTGCTGGCCGGCCCCGCCGCCGCGCAAGGCGCCGAGAAGGTCCGGGTCGGGCTGATGTTCACCCTGTCGGGTCCCTCGGCAGTGCTCGGCGAGCAGGGCCGCGACGGATTTCTTCTCGCCCTCGACACCCTCGGCAAGAAGCTCGGCGGCCTCGACGTCGAGGTGGTGACGGTCGACGACGAGCTGAAGCCGGACGTGGCCACCAACAAGGCGCGGGAGCTGGTGAAGCGCGACCGGGTCGACTTCGTGGTCGGACCGACCTTCTCCAACGTGCTCCGCGCGGTGGTGCGCCCGGTGACCGAGGGCGGCGCCTTCCTGATCTCGCCCAATGCCGGCACCTCGAACTATGCCGGGGCGGAGTGCAACCCGAACCTGTTCGTCTCCTCCTACCAGAACGACCAGGTGCACGAGGTGCTGGGCAAGTACGCCCAGAACAAGGGCTACAAGCGCCTCGTCCTGCTGGCGCCGAACTACCAGGCCGGCAAGGACTCGCTCGCCGGCTTCAAGCATTCCTACAAGGGCGAGGTGGTGAACGAGATGTTCACGCCGCTCGGCCAGCTCGACTTCTCGGCCGAGCTCGCGCAGATCTCGGCGGCTCAGCCCGACGCGGTGTTCGCCTTCATGCCGGGCGGCATGGGCGTCAACCTGGTGCGGCAGTACCGCCAGGCGGGCCTGAGCACCATCCCGTTCCTCTCCGCCTTCACGGTCGACGAGAGCACCCTGCCGGCGCAGAAGGACGCGGCGGTCGGCTATTTCGGCGGTGCCAACTGGGCGCCGGATCTCGACAACCCGCAATCCAAGGCCTTCGTGGCGGCCTACGAGAAGAAGTACGGCAGCGTGCCCGGCACCTACGCCATGCAGGCCTACGACGCGGCCCTGATGATCGACGCCGCGGTCAAGCGCGCCAAGGGTGATCTGAAGGACAAGGACGCTCTGCGGGCCGGGCTCAAGGCCGCCGAGTTCCAGTCCCTGCGCGGCAATTTCAAGATCGGCAACAACCATTACCCGATCCAGGACTTCTACCTCGTCAAGGCGGCCAAGCGCCCGGACGGCAAGTACGAGACCCAGATCGCAGAGAAGATCTTTTCGAATTATCAGGACAACTACGCCGCCGAGTGCAAGATGAAGTGACGGCGGAACGCAAGGTGCCGGGTCGATGCTCAACCTGTTCCTGATCCAGGCGCTGAACGGCGTCCAGCTCGGCATCCTGCTGTTCCTGGTGGCGGCGGGGCTGACGCTGATCTTCGGGGTGATGGACCTCATCAACCTCGCCCACGGCGCGCTCTACATGATCGGCGCCTACCTCGCCGCGACGCTCACCGCTGCCACCGGCAGCTTCGGCCTCGGCCTCCTGCTGGCCCTGCCGGCGACGCTCGCCTTCGGGCTCGCGCTGGAAGTCCTGGTGGTGCGCCACCTCTACGGGCGCGACCATCTCGATCAGGTGCTCGCGACCTTCGGGCTGATCCTGATCCTCAACGAGGGCGTCCGCATCGTCTGGGGCGCCGCCCCGATGAGCGTGCCGGTGCCCGACGCCCTGTCGGGCTCGGTGCGCCTCGTCGGCACCCTGCACTACCCGCTCTACCGGGTCGCGATCATCGTCGCCGGCCTCGCCACGGGTCTGGGGCTGCATCTCCTCGTCAACCACACCCGGCTGGGCATGCGGCTGCGCGCCGGGGCCAGCAACGGCCCGATGGTGGCGGCACTCGGCGTCGATATCCGCCGGCTGTTCCTGGTGGTGTTCGGCCTCGGCGCCATGCTGGCGGGCTTTGCCGGCGCGATGGTGGCGCCGATCCTGTCGGTCGATCCCGGCATGGGCGATTCGGTGCTGATCCTGACCTTCGTGGTCATCGTCATCGGCGGCGTCGGCTCGGTGCGGGGCGCCTTCGTGGCGGGCCTCCTCGTCGGCCTCGCCGACCAGCTCGGGCGCACGTTCGGGCCGATCCTGCTGCGCAGCGTGATGGACGCCTCCGCCGCCTCGCAGACCGGGCGCACGCTCGCCCCGATGCTGATCTACATCCTGATGGCGGCGGTCCTGTTCTTCCGGCCCTCCGGCCTGTTCCCGGCGCGGGGTTCCCGATGACGACGCTCGTCGCCCGTGCCGCTGCCGAGCCGCCCCGGCGCCGGGCGGCGCTCCCCGGCGCGGCCCTCGCCGGGCTGGTCCTGGCCGCGCTGGCCGCCCTGCCGCTCGCGGCGGAGGCCGCGGGGCTCCCGTTCCTGGTCGTCACCGCGACCCGGATGATGATCTTCGGCCTCGCCGCCCTCTCCCTCGACCTCGTCCTCGGCTACGGCGCGATGGTGTCGTTCGGCCACGCCGCCTTCATCGGGCTGGGCGCCTACGCGGTCGGCATCCTCGACGCCCACGGCATCCGCGACCTTGCGATCCAGGCGCCGGTGGCGGCCGCAACCTGCGCGCTCTTCGCCCTCGTCACCGGGGCGATCAGTCTTCGCACCCGCGGCGTCTACTTCATCATGATCACGCTCGCCTTCGGGCAGATGGCGTATTTCTTCATGGTCTCGCTCGCCGCTTACGGCGGCGACGACGGCCTGCCGCTGTCGGGCCGCTCGACCCTGTTCGGGATGCGGCTGATCGAGGGCGACCCGGCATTGTTCTACTGCGTGCTGGCGGTGCTGGCGGTCGCGCTGCTGACGCTTCGCCGCGTCGTCGCCTCGCGCTTCGGCAGTGTGCTGCGCGGCAGCCGCGACAACGCGGTGCGGATGCAGGCGATCGGCTTCTCTCCCCTGCCCTACCGGCTCACCGCCTACGTGATGGCGGGCGCCCTCGCGGGCCTCGCCGGGGTGCTGCTCGCCAACCAGGCCGAGTTCGTCTCGCCGGCCTACATGAGCTGGCAGCGGTCGGGCGAGCTGATCGTCATGGTGGTGCTCGGCGGCATGGGCACGCTGGTCGGGCCGGTCGCCGGCGCCGCGGCTTTGATCGCCCTCGAGGAGGTGCTGGCGCATTATTCCGACCATTGGCGCCTCGGCCTCGGGCTGATGCTGGTCGCCGTCGTGCTCCTCTCCCGCGGCGGCCTCGCCGGATTGGCGGCCAAGCTCGGGAGGCGCGCGTGACCCCGCTCCTCTCGGTTCGCTCCTTGCGCAAGTCCTACGGCGCCCTGAAGGTCACCGACGACGTCAGCCTCGACGTGGCCTCGGGCGAGCTTCACGCCATCATCGGCCCGAACGGCGCCGGCAAGACCACGCTGATCCACCAGCTCTCCGGCAGCCTGCCCAGCGATTCCGGCACGGTCCACCTCGCGGGGGAGGACGTCACGGCCCTGCCGATGGTGGCGCGGGTGCGCCGGGGGCTCGCCCGCTCGTTCCAGATCACCTCGATCCTCGACGGGTTCTCGGTGCTGGAGAACGTGGCGCTCGCGGTCCAGGCCCGCTCCGGCTCGAGCTTCCGGTTCGTCCGCCCCGCCGCGAGCGAGGCCAAGATCAACGACGAGGCCCTCGCCGCGCTCGCCCGGGTCGGGCTCGCCGACCGGGCCGGGCGGCGGGCCGGCAGCCTGTCGCACGGCGAGAAGCGCCAGCTCGAGCTGGCGGTGGCGCTCGCCACCGGCGCCCGCCTGCTCCTCCTCGACGAGCCGCTCGCCGGCACCGGCCCGGAGGAATCGGCGATCCTGGTCGGGCTGATGCGCGCGTTGAAGGCCACCCACACGATCGTGCTGATCGAGCACGACATGGAGGCGGTGTTCGCGCTCGCCGACCGGATGAGCGTGCTGGTCTACGGCCGGGTCATCGCCAGCGGCGCTCCCGACGCGGTCCGCACCGATCCGGCAGTGCGCGCCGCCTATCTCGGCGAGGAGGAGGCGGCCTGATGCTCACCGTCGAGGGATTGGAGAGCGCCTACGGCGATTCCCGCATCCTGTTCGGGATCGACCTGTCGGTCGCCAAGGGCGAGGTGGTGACGCTGCTCGGCCGCAACGGCATGGGCAAGACCACCACCGTGAAGTCGATCTTCGGCCTGCTCAAGCCCCGGGCCGGCCGGATCCTGATCGACGGCGAGGACATGGCCGGGCGCCCGTCCCACCTCGTCGCCCGCCGGGGCCTTGGCCTGGTGCCGGAGGGGCGGCAGGTCTTCCCGACCCTCTCGGTGGAGGAGAATCTGGTCGCCACCCATCGGGGTGGGAAGTCCGCGAAGTGGACTCTGGAGGCCGTCTACCGCCTCTTTCCGCGCCTCAAGGAGAGGCGGCGCAACGGCGGCGACCAGCTCTCGGGCGGCGAGCAGCAGATGCTGGCGATCGGCCGCGCGCTGATGACCAACCCGCGCCTCGTCGTCCTCGACGAGGCGACCGAAGGGCTGGCGCCGCTGATCCGCGAGGAGATCTGGGCCTGCCTGCGGGCGATCAAGGACGAGGGCGAAGCGATCCTGGTGATCGACAAGAACGTCGATGCGCTGGCCCGCTTCGCCGACCGCCACGTGGTGATCGAGAAGGGCCGCGTGGTCTGGACCGGCACCACCGCGGCGCTCCGCCAGGCGCCGGAGGTGAAGGACCGATTCCTTCATGTGTGAAACATCTGTCGCGAAGGAGTAACCGCATGACCCCCATGACCGCAGGCATCACCCGCGCCGGTGAAGGCATCGAGGGCGTCCGCTGGAACATCCTCGGCCAGACCTACATCCCCAAGCAGCTCACCGAGAGCTCGCTGTCCTGGCACGCCACCTTCCCGCCGGGCACCTTCGTGCCACCGCACATCCATCCGACGCAGGACGAGTTCCTGTACATCCTGCAAGGACAACTCACCGCCGTGCTCGACGGGCAGGAGAGCGTGGCCGAGCCCGGCGACACGATCCGGCTGCCGCGGGGCCAGCCGCACGGGCTGTTCAACCGCTCCGACGCCGACGTGAAGTGCTTCTTCTGGGTCTCGCCGGCGCGCCGCCTCTACGACCTGTTCTGGGCCCTGCACAATCTCGGGCCGCAGGCCAACCCGGCCGACGTGGTGGCGATCTCGGCCAAGCACGAGGTCGACTTCCTGCCGCCCCCGGACGCGGAGTGAGGCGATGCGCGTCATCATCGTCGGCGCCGGAATCGGCGGGCTCGCCACCGCCCTGATGCTCCACCGGCGCGGCATCCGCGCCGAGATCTACGAGCAGGCCGCGGAAGTGCGCGAGGTCGGGGTCGGCATCAACACCCTGCCGCACGCGATCCGCGAACTCGCCGAACTCGACCTGCTGCCGGCCCTCGACCGGGTCGCGATCCGGACGCGGGAACTGGCCTACTACAACCGCCAGGGCCAGGAGGTGTGGCGCGAGCCGCGCGGGATCGACGCCGGCCACCCGGTGCCGCAATTCTCGATCCACCGCGGGCGCTTGCAGGCGGTGCTGTACGACGCGGTGCGCGAGCGGCTCGGGCCGGATGCGGTCAAGACCGGCCTCTCGCTCGCGGGCTTCCTGCAGGACGAGGGCGGGGTCACGGCCCACTTCACCGATTCGCTGCGGGGTGATGCCGGCCGCACGGTGCGGGGCGACGTGCTGATCGCCTGCGACGGCATCCACTCGGTGGTGCGCCGCCGCTTCTTCCCCGACGAGGGCCCGCCGCGCTGGGACGGGGTGCTGATGTGGCGCGGCGCCACCGAATGGGCTCCCTGGGGCGACGGACGCACCATGGCGATCGGCGGCGGCATGGGCGCGAAATGCGTGCTCTACCCGATCGCCGAGGCTGGGGATGGGCGCCAGCTGATGAACTGGGTGGTGTTCGTGAAGATGGCGGACGGCACCCTCTCGCCGCCCCCGAAGGAGAGCTGGTCGCGCCCCGCCCACCGTTCGCAGGTGCTGCCTTACGCCCGGCGCTTCGCCCTGCCGGATTTCGATCTCGCGGCCCTCGTCGAGGCGACGCCGCAGATCTTCGAGTATCCGATGTGCGACCGCGATCCGCTGCCGCGCTGGACCCACGGCCGGGTGACGCTGCTCGGCGACGCCGCCCACCCGATGTACCCGGTCGGCTCCAACGGCGCCTCGCAGGCGATCCTCGACGCCCGGGCGCTCGGCGACGCGCTCGCCCGGTCCGAGCACCCGATGCAGGCGCTCCACGCTTACGAGGCCGAACGCCGGCCGAAGACCGCCGAGATCGTCCTCCTCAACCGCAAGGGCGGGCCGGAGCGGGTGATCGACGAGGTCGAGAAGCGGGCCCCGGCGGGATTTTCCCGGATCGAGGACGTGCTGAGCCACGCCGAGCGCCAGGCGATCGTCGGCGGCTATGCCGGCAAGGCCGGGTTCGCGGTGGCGGGCAAGGTGAGCCCGCTCAAGGTGGCGGTGTAGCTCCTTCCCCTCCCCCCTCGTGGGGAGGGGAGAGCGCCCCAACCCAGGAACGACCCGCGCCGAGATCCTTTAAGGTTGAAATATCCATGACCACCCTCTCTTCCCGCCACGTCCTGGTCACCGGCGCCGCCCGCGGCATCGGGCGGGCGATCGCCGCGGGTTTCGTGGCGGCGGGGGAGCGGGTGACCGTGCTCGGCCGCACGCCGGAGAGCGCCGCCCGGGCGAAGAGCGAACTCGGGGCCGCCCACGCCGTCGCCGCCGACGTCACCGACGCGGCGGCCCTGGAGCGCGCCCTGGCGGAGGCCGCGCAGCAGGCCGGTCCTGTCGCGGTACTGGTCAACAATGCCGGCGGGGCCGAGACCGCGCCTCTCGCCCGCAGCGACGTCGAGACCCTGCGCCGGATGATGGCGCTCAACTTGGAGCCGGTGCTGGTCGCGGCCCGCGCCGTCGTGCCGGGCATGAAGGCGCAGGGCGGCGGGCGGATCGTCTCGGTCGCCTCCACCGCCGGCCTCAAGGGCTACGCCTATGTCGGCGCCTACTGCGCCGCCAAGCACGCGGTGGTGGGGCTGACGCGGGCGCTGGCGCTGGAGCTGGCCGCCACCGGCATCACCGTCAACGCGGTCTGCCCCGGCTTCACCGACACCGACCTCGTCGGAAGCGCCATCGACGGGCTGGAGGCCAGGACCGGCCGCACCCGCGACGACCTCTTGACCGAGTTCACCCGCCACAACCCGATGGGCCGGCTGATCCGGCCGGAGGAGGTGGCCGACGCGGTGATGTGGCTCGCGGGACGGCAGGCCGGCGCCGTCACTGGCCAGGCCATCGCGGTGGCGGGAGGCGAGCTGTGAACGCGGCACCCGAGATCCCGGCCGAGATCCCCGCCCACCGCAGCGAGCTGCGGCTGTGGCTGCGCCTGCTCACCACCGCCAACACCATCGAGGCGGAGATCCGCCGGCGCCTGCGCGACCGCTTCAACACCACGCTCCCCCGCTTCGACCTGATGGCGCAGCTCGAGCGCGCGCCGGACGGCATCCAGCTCGGGGAATTGTCGCGCCGGATGATGGTCTCGAACGGCAACGTCACCGGCCTCGTCGAGCGGCTGGCGCAGGAGGAGCTGATCGACCGCCAGGTCTCGGAAGCCGACCGCCGGGCGGTGCAGGTGCGCCTGACGCCGCAAGGGCGCGCCGTCTTCACCGAGATGGCGAGGGCGCACGCCGACTGGATCGCCGAGCTCGTCGGCGCCCTCGACCAGGCCGAGCAAGAGGCCCTGTCGACCCAGCTCTCCGCCCTCAAGGCCTCGGTGAGGCCGGGCGGCCCCCCGACCCAGCCAAAACCAAAACGCCAGGGAGGCAAAATGAGGCGCCAGAACGCCATCGCGGCCCCGCTCGAAGGGTTCACGCCGCAGCATTTCGGCTTCGCGATTCAGGACGGCATCGCGACCGTGACCTTGAACCGGCCGGAGAAGAAAAACCCGCTCACCTTCGAGAGCTACGCGGAGCTGCGCGACACCTTCCGGGCCCTGCGCTTCGAGGAGAGCGTGACCGCGGTGGTGATCACCGGCGCGGGCGGCAACTTCTCCAGCGGCGGCGACGTGTTCGAGATCATCGAGCCGCTGACCACGATGGGCGCCGCCGACCTCCACGCCTTCACGACGATGACCGGCGATCTCGTCAAGGAGATGCGGGCCTGCCCGCAGCCGGTCGTGGCGGCCGTCGAGGGCGTCTGCGCCGGGGCCGGCGCGATCATCGCCATGGCCTCCGACCTGCGGGTGGCTGCTGCTGGCGCCAAGGTGGCGTTCCTGTTCAACCGCGTGGGCTTGGCCGGCTGCGACATGGGCGCCTGCGCGATCCTGCCCCGGATCATCGGCCAGGGCCGGGCCTCCGAACTCCTCTACACCGGGCGCTTCATGAGCGCCGAGGAGGGCGAGCGCTGGGGCTTCTTCAACCGCCTGGTGCCGGCGGGAGAATCCTTGGGCGCGGCCCGCGAGACCGCCCGCGCGCTCGTGCAGGGCCCGGCCTACGCCAACGGCCTGACGAAGCGGATGCTGCACATGGAATGGGCGATGGGGGTGGATGCCGCCATCGACGCCGAGGCGATGGCCCAGGCGCTGTGCATGAAGACCCAGGATTTCCGCCGCGCCTTCGAGGCTTTCGCCGGCAAGATGAAGCCGGTCTTCGAGGGCAACTGACATGCCGGACCGGACCTTCCTCGACTGGCCATTCCTCGAGCCCCGTCACCGCGACCTCGCGGCGGAGGCCGACGAGTGGGCGGCCCGCACGGTTCCCGCCCTCGTCGACCATCACGACGTCGACGGCTCGTGCCGGCGCCTCGTCGCGGCTCTCGGCGAGGCGGGTTTCCTCCGCTTCGCCGCCCCCGAGGACGGGGTGTTCGACGTGCGCGCCCTGTGCCTGCTGCGCGAGACCTTCGCCCGCCACGACGGGCTGGCCGACTTCGCCTTCGCCATGCAGGGCCTCGGCACCGGGGCGCTGACGCTGGCCGGCACGCCGGCGCAGCGCGAGGCGGTGCTGCCCGGGGTACGGGAAGGCCGCCGCATCGCCGCCTTCGCGCTGACCGAGCCGGAGGCCGGTTCGGACGTGGCCCAGATCGCGCTCGCGGCGACGCCGATGCCCGGCGGGACGGTGCGGCTCGACGGCGAGAAGACCTGGATCTCGAATGGCGGCATCGCCGACCATTACGTCGTCTTCGCCCGCAGCGGCGAGGCGCCGGGCGCGCGCGGCCTCTCGGCCTACCTCGTGCCGGCGGACGCGCCCGGCCTGACGATTACTGAGCGCCTCGACACCATCGCTCCCCACCCGCTCGCGCGCCTTCGCTTCGACGATTGCCGCGTGCCGGCGGAGAGCCGAATCGGCGAGGCCGGGGCCGGGTTCAAGGTCGCGATGGCGACGCTCGACGTCTTCCGCTCCACCGTCGGCGCCGCGGCGCTCGGCTTCGCCCGCCGCGCCCTTGATGCATCGCTCCATCGGGCGCAATCCCGCAAGCTGTTCGGGGCGCCGCTCGCCGCGATGCAGCTGACCCAGACCAGCCTCGCCGAGATGGCGACGGCGATCGATTCTGCGGCGCTGCATGTCTACCGCGCCGCCTGGACCCGCGATTCCGGCGCCCCCCGCATCACCCGCGAGGCCGCGATGGCCAAGATGGTGGCGACGGAGGCCGCGCAAGAGGTGATCGACCGGGCGGTGCAGCTCCATGGCGGCGAGGGCGTCCGCTCCGGCTCGGTGCCGGAGACGCTCTACCGCGAGATCCGGGCGCTCCGGATCTACGAGGGCGCCACCGAGGTCCAGAAGCTCGTCATCGCCCGCCAGATTCTCGCCTGAGGGCAGAGTCTCACCTGAAGGAAGGACCGTCCGATGGAGGCTGCCGTGCCGGAGACCCGTATGCCGGAGACCCAAATTCCGGAAACCTCGGTGATCGCGCATCGAGAGGCGGCCGTCGCGAACGGCCCTGGCCCCGGCGGCAGCCCGTGGGCGCGGCAGCCCGACACCTTCGTGCGGGACAACCTGCCGCCGCCGGACCGGATGCCCGACTTCATCAACCTCGACCGGCTCGGCTACCCCGAGCACCTCAACGCCACCGTCGAGCTGGTCGACCGGCACGTCGCGGAAGGGCGCGGCGACCGGGTGGCCCTCGTCGGTCCTGACGTGACCTGGACCTACGCCGAACTCAGCCAGATGATCGACCGGATGGCGAACGTCCTGGTCGACACGCTCGGGCTGGTGCCGGGCGGGCGAGTGCTGCTGCGCTCGGCCAACAACCCGACCAAGGTCGCGCTCTACCTCGCGGTCATCAAGGCGGGCGGGATCGTGGTCGCGACGATGCCGCTGCTGCGGGCGCGTGAGCTGACCCAGATCCTCGACAAGGCCCGCATTCCGCTCGCCCTCTGCGACGCCGGCCTGATCGACGAGATGGCGAAGGCCGCGGAGGGCCGGACCGAGCCGGTGCGGGTCGTGACCTGGCGCGGGACCGCCGGGGGCGAGCTCGGCGACCTCCTCGACAACGCCTCCGATCGTTTCGAGCCGCCGCCGACCCGGGCCGACGATCCGTGCCTCCTCGGCTTCACCTCCGGCACCACCGGCCTGCCGAAGGCGACGATTCATTACCAGCGCGACCTCCTGGTGATCTGCGACTGCTACGCCCGCGAGGTCTTGCGGGCGAACCAGGACGACGTGTTCATCGGCTCGCCGCCGCTGGCCTTCACCTTCGGCCTCGGCGGGCTGGTGCTGTTCCCATTCCGGGTCGGCGCCCGGGCGGTGCTGCTCGAGAAGGCGGGGCCGGCGGACCTCGCGGCCGCGATCGCCCGCTACCGCGCCACGATCGTGTTCACGGCACCGACCGCCTACCGGGCGATGCTGGGGCTGATCGGGCAAGCCGACCTGTCATCGTTGCGAAAGTGCGTCTCGGCCGGCGAGACACTGCCGGCGCCGACCTTCCACGCCTGGTTGAAGGCGACGGGCCTGAAGCTGATGGACGGCATCGGCGCCACCGAGATGCTGCACATCTTCATCGCCTCGCCCGAGGACGAGATCCGGCCCGGTGCCACCGGCAAGCCGGTGCCGGGCTACGAGGCCCGGGTGATCGACGAGGCCGGCCAACCCTGCCCGCCCGGGATGCCGGGCCGCCTCGCGGTGCGCGGGCCGATCGGCTGCCGCTACCTCGCCGACGAGCGCCAGACCGTCTACGTGCAGGATGGCTGGAACGTCACCGGCGACACCTACCTGCAGGATGCCGACGGCTATTTCTGGTTCCAGGCCCGCAACGACGACATGATCGTCTCGGCCGGCTACAACATCGCCGGGCCGGAGGTGGAGGCGAGCCTGCTCGCCCACCCGGCGGTGGCCGAATGCGGTGTCGTGGCGGCACCCTGCCCCGAGCGCGGCCGCATCGTCGCGGCCTACGTGGTGCTGAATCCCGGCCACACCGGCGACGAGGCCCTGACGAAGGCGCTGCAGGAGCACGTCAAGCAGGATCTGGCACCCTACAAGTACCCGCGGGCGGTGCATTACGTACCGGCCCTGCCCAAGACCGAATCCGGCAAGCTGCAGCGCTTCGCCCTGCGCCGGCAGGCCGAGGCGGAGGCCGCAACCGTCCAGGGAGAACCCGCATGACCGCCAGCCCGATCCCGCTCCGCCCCGAGACCGAGGCGCCTGCGCTGACGACCCTCCAGCCCCCGGGCTGGAAGAAGCCGAAGGGCTATTCCAACGGCATGGCCGGCCGCGGCACCGTGGTGATGACCGGCGGCCTGATCGGCTGGAACGCGGACGAGGTCCTGGCCGAGGGCTTCATTCCCCAGGTCGAGCAGATCCTGCGCAACATCCTCGCCGTCCTCGCCGAGGCCGGGGCCGGGCCGGAGCACGTCGCCCGCCTGACCTGGTACGTGCGCAGCGTCGACACCTACCGGGCGTCGCTCGCCGAGCTCGGGCCGGTCTACCGCCGGGTGATGGGCCGTCACTTCCCCGCCATGGCCCTCGTCGGCGTCGCGGATCTCGTCGAGCCGGGGGCGCTGGTCGAGATCGAGGCGACCGCGATCGTGCCGGACGCCGCCTGATGCGGGCCGTCACGATGCAGGCCGTCACGATGCAGGCCGTCACGATGCAGGCCGTCACCTGGACCACCGGCGGGCGCGTGGGCGACCTCGACCGCGCCTACGACAATCTCGGTGCCATCCCCGAGTCGAAGGCCTATCCGCCGCGCTGGGTCGAGGCCGCAGCCGCCTTCCGCGACCGGCTCTCGGCGGAAGGCCGCGCCCGTCTCGGCCTGCCCTACGGGGCGGGCCCGCGCCACGCCTACGACCTGTTCCTGCCGGAGGGGACGCCCGCCGGCCTCGCGGTGTTCGTCCATGGCGGCTACTGGAAGGCCTTCGACCGCGCGGTCTGGTCCCACCTCGCCGCGGGTCCGCTGGCCCATGGGCTCGCCGTCGCGGTGCCGAGCTACACGCTCTGCCCGGGGGCGCGCATCGCCGCGATCACGGCCGAGATCGCCGCCTTCCTCGATCGCGCGAGCGCCGAGGTGGCGGGGCCGATCCACCTCTCCGGCCATTCCGCCGGCGGCCACCTCGTCACCCGGATGCTCTGCGCCGACGTCGAACTCGCCTGTTGCGATCGGATCGCCCGAACCGTCTCGATCAGCGGCGTCCACGACCTGCGCCCGCTCCTTCTCACGCGGATGAACGAGATCCTGCGGCTCGACGCGGGGGAAGCCCGGACCGAGAGCCCCGCCCTGCACGAGCCGCGCCCGGGCGCCCGGCTGATCGCCGTCGCGGGCGGGGACGAGTTGCCGGAATTCCGGCGCCAGAACCTCCTGCTGCCGACGATCTGGCACGGGCTCGGGGCGGAAACGCAGGCCTTCGAGATCGCCGGGACCCACCATCTCAGCGTCATCGAGGGCTTGGGTGATCCGGAAAGTGAGCTCACGCGGGTGCTGGTCGGCGGCTGACGCTTTGCCGGCCCCCGCCGCGATGGCACAAGCGGGGTCGGACAGGGCCTGCGTCTCGGCTCAGCGAGGGATGACGACATGACGGTGTCGAGCGACGACGAACTGGAGGGCTTGCGCCGGATCGGGCGCATCGTCGCCGACGCCCTGGAGGCGATGGGCCGGGCGATCGAGCCCGGCATGACCACCCTCGAACTCGACCGGATCGGGCGCGATTGCCTGGAGCGGGCGGGCGCCCGCCCGGCACCCGAGATGGTCTACGGCTTTCCCGGCGCGACCTGCATCAGCGTCAACGAGGAGATCGCCCACGGCATCCCGGGCGAGCGCCGGATCCTCGCCGGCGACCTCGTCAACATCGACGTCTCGGCCGAGAAGGACGGCTGGTTCTCCGATACCGGCGCCTCCTTCGCGGTGCCGCCGGTGAATCGCGCGGTCGAGCGGCTGTGCCGGGACGGGCGCCGGGCGATGTGGACCGGCCTGCGCCAGGTCGGGGCCGGCAAGCCGCTCGCTGGCATCGGCCGGGCGGTCGGCGCCTTCGCCAAGAAGA
This sequence comes from Methylobacterium frigidaeris, assembly GCF_022179185.1. GTDB lineage: Bacteria > Pseudomonadota > Alphaproteobacteria > Rhizobiales > Beijerinckiaceae > Methylobacterium > Methylobacterium frigidaeris. Next base: position 63,827 of record NZ_BPQJ01000027.1, read on the forward strand.
ACGGCTACACCCTGGTGCGCAACCTCGCGAGCCACGGCGTCGGCGCCTCCCTGCACGAGGAGCCGACCGAGATCGCGACCTGGCCCGACGCCTCCGAGCGCCGGATCATGGCGGAGGGGCTGGTCTTCACCGTCGAGCCGTTCCTGTCGCTCGGCGCCGACTACGCCGAGAACGGCGACGATCCCTGGACCCTCTATAGCCGTCCGCAGGCGCTAACGGTCCAGTACGAGCACACGGTGGTAGCGACCCGCAACGGGCCGCTCGTCCTCACCATGCCGAGCCAGTAATGCCGCCGCGCCTTCGAACGGACGCGTTCGAAGGTGCCAGGCAAGCGAAGGTGCCAGGCAAGACCGAACTGGCGCCGGCGCTGATGCGCCGGGCGCCTTCGCGTCGGCACGTCGATGCGAAGGCGCGAGGCTATGAATCGGCCGAGCCGGCAGGCGCCGGTCTCAGCGTAGCCAGTAACGCTCCGGGCTCAGCGGTGGGGGCACCGGCTCGCCGAGCGCATCCTGCACCACACCGTCGACGGTGCGCAGGAGCGCGTCGAGGGGCAGGTCGTTGGCGGCGGAGCCGAACGGCTCCTCCAGCTCGTCGCCGAGCGCGTCGAGGCCGAAGAAGGTGTAGGCGACCAGAGCCGTCGCCACCGGCGTGCCCCAGCCGAGGGAGGCGGCGAGCCCGAAGGGCAGGAGCAGGCAGTAGAGCCAGGCGGTGCGGTAGAGGAGCAGCGTGTAGGCGAAGGGCAGCGGCGTGCCCTGGATACGCTCGCACGCCGCCTGCACCCCCGACAGGCCGGCGAGCTTCTGCTCGATCAGGCCGAACGACACGTCGCTCAACGCACCGCTCCGGAGCGCCGCCCCGAGATCGGCGGCGAGGTTCGAGAGGGCCGCATCGGCCGGGCTGGCGCAGGCCGTCAGCCGCCCGCGCTCGGCCTCCGGCAGGAAGTGGGCGGCCGCCACGGCCGCGTCGCGCCCGCGCAGGCGGGCATGGAGCGCGTGGGCGAAGCCGGCGAGGCGGTTCAGGCAGCGCCGGCGCCGTACTTCCTCGTCCTCGGGCAGCACCGCGCCGAGCAGGCGGGCGAGGCCGCGCGCTTCGACGATCAGGGCGCCCCAGACCTTCCGGGCCTCCCACCAGCGGTCGTAGCAGGCGTTGTTGCGGAAACTGAGGAAGATCGACAGGGCGAGGCCGATCAGCGTGAATGGCCCGATGCCCGCGTTGAGCGGGATCGCGTGGGCCCAGCCCTGCTCCGTCGCCACCACCAGGCAGGACATGGCCGTGATGGCGATCACCTGCGGGGCGACCTGCGGCAGGATCGACCCGCGCATCGCGAACAGGATCGCGAGGGCGCCGGGGCGGGGACGGACGATCATGGATGCGCACGCTGGCCGGGAACGGGGGCGCGGTCATCCGCCCCTGCGCGCCGGCGGTCAAGCGCTCGTCAGCCGCCCGACTTCGCGCTCGCCGTCACGTCGATATCCACGCCGACCTGCAGGGCGACCATCGAGTCGTTGGCCCAGGGGCCCTGGCCGACGCCGTAATCGGTGCGCACAAGGTCGAGATGGCCGACCGCGTGGGCGGTGCCGCCCGAGACCGTGAGGCGGAACGGCAGGGTCACGTCCTTGCGCATGCCGCGGATCGTGAGCGTGCCGACGGCATCGTAGGCGTCGCCGCCCTTCGCGACGAAGCGGGTCGCCTCGAAGCGGGCCTGCTTGTCCTTGGAGGCGTTGAACCAGTCGGCCTGCGGCAGGGCCTCGTCGCGCTGCTTGTCGCCGGTCTCGGCGCTGGTCAGGTCGATCAGCACCACCGCCTTGCCGGCCTCGGGCTTCTGCGGATCGAAGCTGATCTGCGCGTCGTAGCGGGTGAAGCGGCCCTTGAAGGGCGCGCCGACTTGGGTGCCGGAGAAGCCGATGCGGCTCTTGGCCGGATCGACGGTCCAGTCGGCGGCCTGGGCGGCCATCGGGGCGGCGAACAGGCCGAGAGCGAGGGCGAAGCGGAGGGAGTTCATCGCGAGGGAACCTCGGGTTTCGCGCCAGGCCGCGGCACCAGGGGGAGCATCCGCCACAGGGTGTCGTCGCGCAGCGCGAGGTGGTGGCGCAGGGCCGCGCCGACATGCAGGAGCAGGAGAGCGATCAGCAGCCAGGCGCCGTAGCTGTGCAAGAGCTTCAGCACGCCCTCGACCGCCGCCTTGTTCGGCAATTCGGGCAGGACCGGCAGGTGCGGCCAGGGGATCACCCCGTAGAGCACCGTCGGGATGTTGTAGGGCGAAGCCGAGACCATCGCCCAGCCGACGAGCGGCATGGCGAGAAGCAGGCCGTAGAGCGCCAGATGCGCCGCCCCCGCCGCCCGGCGCTCGGCCTTCGGCATCGTCTCGGGCAGCGGCGGGGGCTTGTGGAACAGGCGCCAGACGACCCGCAGGCCCATCAGCACCAGCACCGTGAGGCCGATGGATTTGTGCCACTGGTAGAACGCGAAGCGATCCATCGGCGGCAGAGAGCCTCGCGTCATCGCGAGGCCAAGACCCAGCAGGGCCAGGATGCCGAGGGCGATCAGCCAGTGCAGCACGATCGCGACGAGGGTGTAGCGACGGGGCGTCGCGACCGTGCGCATGGCTCGGGACCTTCGGCTCTCGCTGATTAGTCCTTGCGCTCGAAGGCGCCGTGGAGGGTCAGCTGGACCTCGTCGCTGATGGCCGGCACGAAGGTCTTCACGCCGAAATCCGAGCGCTTGATCGTGCCCTTGGCCTCGAAGCCGACCGTGAGCTTCTTGTTCATCGGGTTGGCGCCGGCGCCGACCAGCGTCACCTCGAGGGTCACGGGCTTGGTCACGCCGTGCAGGGTCAGGTCGCCGGTGACCTTGGCCTTGTCCTTGCCCTCGGGCGTCACCTTCGTGGAGGTGAAGGTCATCTCCGGGAACTGGGCAGCATCGAGCCACTTGTCGCTCTTCAGCGAGTCGACGAGATGCTGGCTCGGCGCATAGAGCGACTTCACCGGCACGCTGACCTTCAGGCGGCTCTCGGCGGGCTTGGCCGGCTGCAGCTCCAGGGTGCCGGAGACGTCCGAGAAGATGCCCGAATACGGCGAGAAGCCAAAATGGTTGACCGTGAACACCGCCTGGGTGTGGCCGGGATCGACCACGTAGGTGCCCGCCTGGATCTGGGCGGGGTCACGGGTCGCGGCGACCTGGGCGCCCGCCGGGGCGGCGAGGGCGAGACCGGCGGCGAGGCCGAGGGCGAGGACGGACAGCTTCACGAGAACACTCCGTATCGGCGGGGCTGGCGGGCCTGTACTCAGGTCTCCCGCACCGCACCCGTCTTGCGGCGCCCGGATTAAGCCGGTTCCGTCGCGGGCGTAAGACAGCTAAACCGGGACACATGGTTGCTGGTTCGGAAACCTTCCGGGGTGCGCTCTCTGATGTGAGAGCCTTCTGCGCCGTCGTCGATCACGGAACCGTGACCCAGGCGGCGGAAGTTCTGGGGGAAACCAAAGGCAGCATCAGCCGCCGCATCTCGCGGCTGGAGCAGGAGCTCGGCGTCACCCTGCTGGCCCGCACCCCGCGGGCGGTCTCGCCGACGGTCGAGGGGCTGGCCTTCCACGCCAAGGCTCAGGAGAGCCTCGCCCTCCTCGACGGCGCGCTGGAGACGGCGCGGGACGCCCGCACCCTACCGCGAGGCCACCTGCGGGTCACCACCTCGATCGATTTCGGCATCGAGGTGATGCCCGACCTCGTCGCGGGCTTCCGGGCTCGCTACCCGCAAGTCACGATCGACCTTCTCATCACCGACGCGCGGCTCGACCTCGCGGCCAACCGCATCGACCTGGCGCTCCGTCTCGGCAGCGGCGAGGGCCAGGATGGCGGCTACCGCGCGCCGGTCCTCACCCACCTGATGATCGGCCTCTACGCGGCGCCGTCCTACCTCGACGCCCGCGGGCATCCCGAAACCCTGGACGATCTCGGCGCTCACGACCTGATCCTGTCGCGCGAGCGCCTGGGGTCGGCCCAAGTGCGGCTCTCCGACGGGCAGGGCCGCGAGGGACACGTCACCGCTCATCCAGCGATCCGCGCCACCGACTACGCCACGGTGCTGCGCCTGACACGGACCGGCGCCGGCATCGGCCACATCCCGAGCCTTGTGGCCGCCCGGGCGCTCAAGGAGGGCGCCCTGGTGCCGGTGCTGCCGGATTGGGCGAGCCGCGGGGGCGTGCTGCGCGCCGTCAGCCTCGCCGGCCGCGAGCTGCCTGCCCGGGTGCGGCTGTTCCGCGACCACGTCCGCCTCGGCCTCGCGGCGATGCGGGAGGAGGCGGGGCCGGGCTGAGGCCCCCGCCTCCCCGGGCGGGCGTCGCTACGCGGCGATCCGGATTGTCGAGGCGCTTGGGCGTCAGCACCGTGTACGAGCCTCCCAGTCCCGGAACACGAGGCGATCGTCGGCCGCGACGGTCCGGCCAGACTCCGCTGCCTTCCAGGCTGCCGCGACATCCTTCGCGGCCTCGCGCAGGCTCTGGCCGATTTCGGTCTCGATCCTTGCCACGCTTCGCTCCCCCGGCTCGACTGCCTCGACGCGATCACTCGGCCACGGACGACGCATCCGGCCCGGTGATGAACGCCCGCATCGCCCCGAACACCCGCTCCGGGTCGTCGCCGTGGATGTCGTGGCCGCAGCCGCTCAACCGCTCGAACCGCAGCAGGTGCGCAGGGATGGCGGCGGCGGTCGCCTCGGCCAGGGGCATCGGCGCGATGGGATCGTGCTCGCCCGCCATCAGCAGCACGGGGCAGCGCAGGCGGCCGAGATCGGCGCGGAAATCGAAGCGGCCGTGCTCGTTGCGCGGGCCGTTGAAATGCAGCGCCACCTCCGTGCGCCTGATCACCCGCGAGAAGTCGGCCGGCGGGCGATTCCGGCGGTGGCGGTAGAAGGGCACGCAGTGTTGGTAGTAGAGCGCACGTCCCTCGGCGGTCGGGTTCATCCAGTAGCTCTCGGCCACGGCCTCGACCTCGGGGCCGCCGACGCGCGCGAAGGCGGCGAAGATGGTCGGGAAATCGACCCGGGCCGCCGTGCTGAGGAGGATGAGCTTGCCGGGATGGTCGGGGTAGCGGGTGGCGTAGGCCTGCGCGACGAAGCCCCCGAACGACAAGCCGCACACGATCGGCCGGACGATGCCGAGCGCGTCGCACAGGCCCTTCACGTCGTCGGCCCATTGCGCGAGGGTCCAAGTCGCGGGATCGTCGCCCTCGCTGCGGCCGTTGCCGCGATGGTCGTAGAACACGACCTGGGCGACGTCGCCGAGGCCCGCGAAGGCCTCCTTGAGGGCGACATGGTCGAAGCCCGGCCCGCCATGCAGCATCAGGAGGGTCGGCTTCTCGTGCAGCCCGTGCGGACCCGGCACGAGGCCGAAATTCGCCACGTCGACGAAGAGACGCACGCCGTTCACCAGAATACGCATGCGACGCTCTCCCCGATGACAGCGAATCGGGACGCCGCCCCGGCTGCCCCAGCGGCAGGATTGCACGCCGGGCTTCGTCCCGCAGCACTCCGTCTGGGACATCGAAGCGCTCCGGCGCGTCGCCGGATCCGCCCGCGGGCACGGCGCGGATCGTCGTCCAGCCCGGCACCGCTTGCCGGGGACCATCGACGCTGCCGCAACAGCGCATTAATCAAGGGCCCCCGCCCGGGCACCTTAGCCCGCCGCCAGTCCGAGCGACGACCATGAGCGCAGACCGCGATCCCGTGCCCCTCAGCCGCGCCACGCTGGCCTCGCTCGGCCCGGGCGTACGGGTGCCCGCCTACGACGTGGCACGGGTGCGCGCCGGCATCGTCCATCTCGGGCTCGGCGGGTTCCACCGGGCGCACATGGCCCGCTACACCCACGACCTGATGGAGCACGACCCGGACGCCCTCGCCTGGGGCATCCTCGGCGTCGGGCTGATGCCGGGCGACCGGCGGATGATCGACGCGCTGGCGCCGCAGGACGCGCTCTACACCCTCGTCGAGCGCGAGGGCGCCGACGAGACCGTGACGGTGATCGGGTCGCTCGCCGGTGTCGCCTTCGCGGGCGAGACGAGTGCGGCTCTGCTCGACGCGATCGACGACCCGGCGATCCGCATCGTCAGCCTCACGGTGACCGAGAACGGCTACTGCCTCGACCCGGCGACGAAGCGGCTCAACCCCGACCACCCGCTGATCCGCGCCGACCTCTCCGCGCCCGAGCGGCCGAGGAGCGCCATCGGCGTCATCGTCGAGGCCCTGCGGCGGCGGCGTGCCAGCGGCCATGCGCCCTTCACCCCGCTCACCTGCGACAACATCCAGCACAACGGCGACGTGCTGCGCGACGCGGTCGTCACGCTCGCGCGCCTGCGCGACCCTTGCCTCGCCGACTGGATCGCGGCCGAGGTCGTCTTCCCCTCGACCATGGTCGACCGCATCACGCCGGTGACGGCGCCGGCGGACGTCGCGGCCTTGGCCGAGCGCCACGGTCTCTCCGACGCTTGGCCGGTCTTCAGCGAGACCTTCACCCAGTGGGTGATCGAGGACCGCTTCCCCGCCGGCCGCCCGGCCTGGGAGCGGGTCGGCGCGCAGTTCGTCGCGGACGTCGCCCCTTACGAGTTCATGAAGCTCCGCCTCCTCAACGGCAGCCACCTCGCGGTCTCGGGGCTCGGCCGGCTCGCCGGCACCGTGACCATCGACGAATCGATGGCCGATCCGCGCATCGCCGCCGTCATGACCGCGCTCATGGACCGGGAGACCGGCCCGACCGTGCCGCCGGTGCCGGGGATCGATCTCGCCGCGTACAAGCGCACCCTCGTCGCGCGCTTCGCCAACCCGGCGATCCGCGACACGGTGGAGCGGGTCAACACCGATGCGCCGCTCAACGTGCTGGTCGATCCGATCCGCGGCCGGCTGGAGCAGGGCGGCCGCGTGGAGTTCCTGGCGCTCGCGCTCGCCGCCTGGCTGCGCCGGGTGCGGGGCGAGGACGAGCGCGGCGGCGCGATCGAGGTGCGCCACCCGATGGCGGCGCTCCTGCGCGAGGCGGCGATCGCGGGCGGCCCCGATCCGCGCCCGCTGCTCGGCATCCGCCCGCTCTTCGGCGAGCTCGGCGACGACCCGCGCCTCGTGGAGCCGGTCGCGGAATGGCTCGGGATGCTCTACGGCAAGGGCATCCAGGCGACGCTGGACGAGGCGGCGCGGCGGGCGGGGTGACGGCCGGCGCCTTGGTCAGCTTCAACCCGAGGGCCTTGAGCACGGCCATCAGGGTCGTGAGCTGCGGGTTCCCCTCGTCGGACAGGTTCGGTACAGGGTCGCCCGCGACAGGCCGGTCTCCTTCGACCTGGGCCATGCCCTGCGCCTGGGCCATGCTCTGCGCCTGGGCGATGTCGCCGAGCGCGGCGGCGAGTAGTGCGGGGTCCCCTTCCTCGAGAACGGCTTCCAGGTAGAGCGCCACGCGCTCCGGTGTCTCGAGGTCGTCGACGATGTGCCACGGGACGGTCTCGAGAGGCATGTCGTCACTCCTGCCTGGCGAGATGCTTCGCGGCGAGGATATCCTTCCCCGATCATACTCGTCGACATGTCATGGCGAGGCGCGTTCCCCTCTCCCACACAGGAGAGGGGATCCCGCGCAACCTTGTTGAAGTGACTCACACAAACACGACCAAGTCTTTCGACGCTCCGTCAGCCGAAGCCCCCAAGATACCTGACCCGTCGATCGCAAACCCCGCGGACGACGATGCCGCAGCGGCGCGGCCACCCACCCTCCCCGCTTGACGTCATCCCGCCGGACCCGCACCAATTGCGCACAAGGCCGCCACCACCCGCAGGGAGAGTGGCGCCACGGGAGGATACGACGTGAGACGGACGCACACCCTGCTGCTCGCCGCTTCCCTGCTCGCCGGCACGCCGGCGCTCGCCGACTCGACCCTGACCATCGCCACCGTCAACAACGGCGACATGGTGGTGATGCAGAAGCTGTCCTCGGCCTTCGAGACGGCGCATCCGGACATCAAGCTGCGCTGGGTCGTGCTGGAGGAGAACGTGCTGCGCCAGCGCGTCACCACCGACATCGCCACCAAAGCCGGCCAGTTCGACGTCCTGACCATCGGCAATTACGAGGTGCCGATCTGGGCGCGTCAGAACTGGCTCGAGCCGATGGACGGCCTGCCGGCGGATTACGACGCGGGCGACATCCTCAAGACCGTCCGCGACGGCGTGAGCCGGGATGGCAAGCTCTACGCGCTGCCGTTCTACGGCGAGAGCGCGATGACCTATTACCGCAAGGACCTGTTCGACAAGGCCGGCCTGACCATGCCGGAGGCGCCGACCTATGAGGAGATCAAGGGCTTCGCCGCCAAGCTCACCGACAAGGCCAGCCAGACCTACGGCCTCTGCCTGCGCGGCAAGCCGGGCTGGGGCGAGAACATGGCCTACGTCACGACCCTGGTCGACACCTTCGGCGGCCAGTGGTTCGGCGAGGGCTGGAAGACCACGATCGACACGCCGGAATGGAAGAAGGCGCTGACCTTCTACACCGACGTACTCAAGAATTACGGCCCACCTGGCGCAACCTCGAACGGCTTCAACGAGAACCTGGCTTTGTTCGCCAGCGGGCGCTGCGCGATGTGGATCGATTCGACCGTCGCCGCCGGCCTGCTCTACGATCCGAAGCAGTCACAGGTCGCCGACAAGGTCGCCTTCGCGCCGATGCCGGTCGGCGACTTCAAGGGCGGGCCGACCTGGCTGTGGAGCTGGAACCTCGGCATCCCGGCCTCGTCGAAGCAGAAGGACGCCGCCAAGACCTTCGTCGCCTGGGCGACCAGCAAGGCATACATCGAGAGGGTGGCGCGGGAGAACGGCTGGGTCGCGGTGCCGCCGGGCACGCGGGAATCGACCTACAAGTCGCCGGACTACCAGAAGGCCGCCCCCTTCGCGGGCTTCGTCCTGAAGGCGATCGACAGCGCCAACCCGAACGGCCAGACCAAGAACCCGCGGCCCTATACGGGGGCGCAGTTCGTGGCGATCCCCGAGTTCCAGGGCATCGGCACCCAGGTCGGCCAGACCGTGGCGGCGACGCTGACCGGCCAGCAGACGATCGACGCGGCGCTGAAGGCCGCCCAGTCGGCCACCGAGCGGACGATGCGCCAGGCCGGCTATCCGAAGTAGTAGAACTGAGCCTCGGCCCGCAATACTGCACCGGGACAAGAAGGGCGCGTCCCCCTCTCCCGTGTGGGAGAGGGGATCCCGCGACTTATACGGATCTCAAGGCGGCCCTGCACCGTCCGGGACTGCCGCGACCACCACAAGGGCCGCCAGCGGCCCCGACCCGAGGCCCGCGCGACGAGGCGACGCCGGATGTCCACCCCCACCAAGGGCCGCCGCTTCAACGGCCTGCCGCTCATCGGCCCCTCGGTCACCGTCCTGCTGATCTGGATGATCGTGCCGCTGGTGATGACCGTGTGGTTCTCGCTCCAGCGCTACAACCTGCTCGACCCGACGGTGACGGGCTTCGCCGGCATCGACAATTACGAGTTCCTGGTCACCGACCCGGATTTCTGGGCCTCGCTCACCAACACCCTGCTCCTCGTCGGCTCGGTGCTGGTCATCACGGTGGTCGGCGGCACGCTGCTGGCGGTCCTGTTCGACCAACCCTTCCCGGGCCGCAACCTCGCCCGGCTGTTCGCGATCGCGCCGTTCTTCGTCATGCCAACGGTGGCGGCGCTGATCTGGAAGAACCTGATGATGCACCCGATCTACGGCGTCTTCGGCGCCGTGGCTCGCGCCTTCGGCCTGCCGGCGGTCGACTGGTTCGCCGATCATCCCCTCCTGTCGGTGATCCTGATCGTCTCCTGGGAGTGGCTGCCCTTCGCGCTGCTGATCCTGCTCACCGCCGTGCAATCACTCGACCGCGAGCAGCTGGAGGCCGCCCGCATGGACGGGGCGGGGGCCGTGGCGCAGTTCGTCTACATCGTGCTGCCGCACCTCTCCCGCGCGATCAGCGTGGTGGTGATGATCGAGACGATCTTCCTCCTCACCGTCTTCGCCGAGATCTACGTGACGACGGCAGGGGGCCCCGGCAACGCCACCACCAACCTCGCCTTCCTGATCTACGCCCGCGCGCTCCTGCAATACGATGTCGGCGGCGCCTCGGCCGGCGGCGTGGTGGCGATCGTGCTCGCCAACATCGTGGCGTTCTTCCTCGTGCGCACCATCGCGCGCCGGCTGGAGGTGTAGGATGGTCAAGCAGAGCCTCCCGAAGCGCATCGGCATCGCGGTGCTGGGCTGGGGGGCGGCCTTCGTGCTGTTCTTCCCGCTTCTCTGGATGCTGCTCACCAGCCTCAAGAGCGAGCCGGAGGCGGTGACCCCGTCGCTGACCTTCACACCGACGCTGCAGAGCTACGGCGACGTGCTGGCCCGGGCCGACTACCTCGCCTTCGCGCTCAACTCGGTGGTGATCTCGATCGGCGGCACGGTGCTGGCCCTGGCCCTGGCAATCCCCGCCGCCTACGTCATGGCCTTCCACCCGACGAAGCGCACCCGCTCGACGCTGCTGTGGATGCTCTCGACCAAGATGCTGCCCTCGGTCGGCGTCCTGGTGCCGATCTATCTCCTGTTCCGCACCCTCGGTCTCCTCGACACCTGGATCGGCCTCACCATCGTCTACACGCTGATGAACCTGCCGATCGTCGTCTGGATGCTGTTCACCTTCTTCAAGGAGGTGCCGCACGACATCCTGGAGGCCGGGCGGATGGACGGGGCGCGCACGGCAGCGGAAGTCTGGCACCTGCTCTTGCCGCTGACCCTGCCGGGCGTCGCCTCGACGGGCCTGCTCTCGCTGATCCTGTGCTGGAACGAGGCGTTCTGGAGCCTCAACCTCACCTCCTCGGCGGCGGCCCCGCTCACCGCCTTCATCGCCTCCTTCTCGAGCCCGCAGGGGCTGTTCTTCGCCAAGCTGTCCGCCGCCTCGACGGTGGCGGTGGCGCCCATCCTGGTCTTCGGCTGGCTGTCGCAGCGCCAGCTGGTGCGCGGCCTCACCTTCGGCGCCGTCAAGTAGGAGCATCGCCATGGCCACCCTCCGTCTGCGCTCCTTGCGCAAGAGCTACGGCGCCACCGAGATCATCAAGGGCGTCGATCTCGACATCGCCGACCGCGAATTCGCGGTCTTCGTCGGCCCCTCGGGCTGCGGGAAGTCGACGCTGCTGCGGATGATCGCGGGCCTCGAAGACATCACCGACGGCGACCTCTTCATCGACGGCCACCGCGTCAACGAGGTCGGCCCGGCCGATCGCGGGCTCGCCATGGTGTTCCAATCCTACGCGCTCTATCCGCACATGAGCGTGCGCGACAACATGGCCTTCGCCCTCAAGCTTGCCGGCGCCTCGAAGGCGGAGCGCGCCGCCAAGGTGGCGGAAGCCTCGCGCATCCTCCAGCTCGACGCCTATCTGGATCGCAAGCCGAAGGACCTCTCCGGCGGCCAGCGCCAGCGCGTCGCCATCGGGCGGGCCATCGTGCGGCACCCGAAGATCTTCCTGTTCGACGAGCCGCTCTCGAACCTCGACGCGGCCCTGCGCGGCCAGATGCGCATCGAGCTCGCGCGCCTGCACCGCGACCTCAACGCCACGATGATCTACGTCACTCACGACCAGGTCGAGGCGATGACGATGGCCGACAAGATCGTGGTGCTGCAGGCCGGGCGGGTCGAGCAGGTCGGCTCGCCGCTCGAACTCTATCACCACCCGGCGAACCTCTTCGTCGCCGGCTTCATCGGCAGCCCGCGGATGAACCTGCTGCCGGCGCGCGTCACGTCGGCCGATCCGGCCGGCGTGCGGGTGACGCTGCCGGGCAGCGGCGAGGTGGTGGTGCCGGTGGACAGCGCACGCGCAGCCCCGGGCGCCACCGTGACGCTGGGCATCCGCCCGGAGGCGCTGAAGCCCGGGGCGGACGGGGCGCTCGCCGGCGGGGTCAGCCACGTCGAGCGGCTCGGCGGCCTGACGCTCGCCCACGTCGCGGTCGCGGACGGCGCCGCGGTGGTGGCGCAGATCGAGGGCAGCGCCCCGGTCCGGACCGGCGAGACGATCCGCCTGACGATCGATCCGGCGGCGACGCATCTGTTCGACGGCGAGGGCCGGGCGCTGCCGCATCGGGCGCGGCACCCGCTGGCAGCGTGAGGAATGTCGCGACATTTTTCTCTGTGAAGCGCAGGGCTCTCCTCTCCCCAAGGAATGCCGGGCAAGCCCGGGATCTGTCGGGGAGAGGTGATGCGCACTATCGACAGCTCGAACCCGTCGGTCGCCCGAGGAGAACCCCATGATCCTGGTCTGCGGCGAAGCCCTGATCGACCTGTTCGTGGAGGCCGGACGCCCGAGCCCCGAGCGTGGCGGCCTGCCGGCGCTGGCGGTGGCGGGGGGCTCGCCGTTCAACCTGGCGATCGGCCTCAGCCGGCTCGGGGCGGGGAGCGCCTTCCTCGGCGGCCTGTCCTCCGATGCCTTCGGACGGATGCTGGCCGACCGGCTGGCGGCGGAGGGCGTCGACCTCGCCTTCGCGAAAGAGAGCGCCCGGCCGACGCCGCTCGCCATCGTCTCGACCGGGCCCGGCGGCCACCCCGCCTACACCTTCCACGCCGAAGCGTGCGCTCACGCCGACCTCGCTGCCGCCGACCTGCCGGCGGCTTTGCCCGATACCGTGCGGGCGATCGCCATGGGCTCGTTCTCGCTGGTGGCGGAACCGGTCGGCACGGCCTACGCGGCGCTCGCCGCCCGCGAGGCGCGGCGGCGGGTGATCAGCCTCGATCCCAACCTGCGCCTCGGCCTGATCCCCGACCTGGATCATTGGCACGCGCGGTTCGGCGACCTCGTTCGTTGCGCCGACATCATCAAGCTCTCGGACGAGGATCTGCGCGCCGCCTACGGGGCGCAAGCCCACGAGGGCGCGATCGCGCAGGGCTGGCTCGAAGCGGGGGTGGGCCTCGTCGTCGTCACGGCAGGTCCCGACGGGGCACGAGCCTATCACGGCGGTGGAACGCTCATCGTTCCGGGACGCAAGGTCGCGGTGATCGACACGGTGGGCGCCGGCGACACCTTCCACGCCGCGCTGCTCGCGCGCCTCGATCGCGACGGTCGTCTCTCGCGCGACGCGCTCCTCGGCCTCGACGCCGACGTTCTCCGGGATATCCTGTCCGAGGCGGTGGCGGCCGCGAGCCTCACCTGCACCCGCCTCGGCGCCGACCTGCCGACCCGCGACGACCTGCTGTCGGTGCTCTGATGTTCCTCGGTCTCGATCTCGGCACCTCCGGCCTCAAGGCCGTCCTGGTCGACGAGGGGCAAGCCGTCGTCAGTAGCGCCACCGCGCCGCTCACCGTCAGCCGGCCGCATCCGGGCTGGAGCGAGCAGGATCCGGCGCAGTGGTGGAGCGCCCTGGAGCAGGTCCTCGATGTCCTGAAGGCGCGCCATCCGGCGGAGCTGGCGGCGGTCCGCGGCATCGGCCTGTCGGGCCAGCAGCACGGCGCCGTGCTCCTCGACGCGGACGACCGGGTGCTGCGCCCGTGCATCCTGTGGAACGACACCCGGGCGAGCGCGGAATGCGCTGCCCTGGAGGCGGCCTGGCCGGACCTGCGCCGGGTCGCCGGCAACATCGCCATGCCGGGCTTCACCGCCCCGAAGCTGCTCTGGCTGCGGGCGCACGAGCCGGAGATCTTTTCCAGGACCGCCCGCGTCCTGCTGCCGAAGGCCTGGCTGCGCCTCGCGCTCACCGGCGAGGCGGTCGAGGAGATGTCGGACGCCTCCGGGACCCTCTGGCTCGACGTCGCGGCCCGGGCCTGGTCGGTGGAGGCACTGGCCGCGACCGGGCTCCCGCTCACCGCGATGCCGCGGCTCGTCGAGGGCTCGGGCCCGGCGGGGTCCTTACGCCCGGACCTCGCTCAGGCCTGGGGCATGACGACCCCGCCGCTCTTCGCCGGCGGCGCGGGCGACAATGCCGCCGGCGCGGTCGGGCTCGGGGCGATCCGGCCCGGCGACGCCTTCGTGTCGCTCGGCACTTCCGGCGTCCTGTTCGCCACCACCGACGGGGCGCAGCCTTATCCGGAGGGCACCGTCCACGCCTTCTGCCACGCCCTGCCGGGCCTGTGGCACCAGATGGGCGTGACCCTCTCGGCCGCCGCGTCGCTCGCCTGGTGGGCCGGCATCGCGGGGACGGACGAGGCGAGCCTGGTGGCGGAGATCGGCCGGGTCGAGCGCCCGAGCGCGGCCCTGTTCCTGCCCTATCTCGCCGGCGAGCGCACGCCGCACAACGACGGCGCGGTGCGCGGTGCCTTCGCGGGCCTGTCGGCGGGCACGGACCGGCCGGCCCTGACCCAGGCGGTGATGGAGGGCGTGGCATTCTCGCTGCGCGACTGCCTCGACGCCGTGCGCGCCTCCGGCACCCGGGTCGAGGCGGCGGACGTGATCGGCGGCGGCTCGCGTTCGCGGGCCTGGATCCGCATCCTGGCGAGCGTGCTGGACATTCCCTTGAGCCCGCTGGCCGAGGGCGAGCACGGCGGCGCCTTCGGGGCGGCGCGCCTCGCCCGCCTGGCGGTCACCGGCGAGGCCCCCGAGACGATCTGCACCCCACCGGAGCGCGGCGCGACGGTGCTGCCGGATCGAAGCCTGGCGGAGGCCTACGCGGAGCGGCTCTCTCGCTACCGCGGCCTGTACCCGGCCCTGCGGGCGCTCGCCGGCTGAAAGCCCCGAACGCCCACGGTGCGGTCGGCCTCGCGCCGTCGAGCGCGTCGGCTCGACGGCGCGGTTGTCCTCACTCTGCCGGTGCAGCCTTCTTGGCCACTGCACTCTCCAGGTCCCGGCTGACCTTCAGGGTCATCGCGACGATGCCGCCCGCCAGGGTGACGGCGCCGAGAACCAGCAGCCCGGCCGTGAAGGTGCCCGTCAGGTCCTTGAGGTAGCCCATGACGTAGGGCCCCGCGAAGCCGGACAGGTTGCCGATCGAGTTGATCGCCGCGATCCCGGCGGCGGCCGAGCTGCCCGTCAGGAAGGCGCTCGGGATCGGCCATAGCAGCGGCGGCGTCGCCGAGACGCCGATCTGGCTCAGGCACAGCAGCCCGAGCACCAGGACCGGGCTCGAGACCAGCCCCGCCCCCGCGACGCCCACCGCCGCGATGATCATCGCGAAGCACACGTGCTCCCGGCGCTTGAGCGTGCGGTCGGAGCTGCGGCCGAGGAGCACCATCCCGACCGCGCCGAACACGAAGGGCAGCGCGGAGAGCAGGCCGGTCTGGAAGTTGCTGACGCCGAAGCCCTTGACGATGGTCGGCAGGAAGAACGCCACGCCGTAGCTCGCCGCGTTCAGGCAGAAATACACGAACGAGCAGGCCAGCACCCGCGGGTCGGAGAGCGCCTTGCCGATGCTCATGTGCTCGACGGCGACCTTCTGCTTGCGCTCGTTCTCCAGCCGCGCCTCGAGCCAGGTCTTCTCGTCGTCCCGCAGCCAAGTTGCCAGGCTCGGCCGGTCGGTGAGGTAGACGACGACGACGACCGACATCGCGATCGACGGCAGGGCCTCAAGGATGAACAACCACTGCCAACCGTCGAGGCCGCCGCCGGTGATGTTCAGCAGGGCGCCCGAGACCGGCGCACCGACGATCGAGGAGAACGGGATCGCCAGCATGAACATCGCCACGACGCGGGCGCGATAGACCGAGGGGAACCAGAGCGTGAGATAGAAGATGATGCCCGGGAAGAAGCCCGCTTCGGCGATGCCGAGCAGGAAGCGCAGGATGTAGAACACCCACTCGTTCGAGATTCCGGTTGCCCGTGAGATGGGAGCGATGAAGGCGAACAGGGCCGAGATCAGGCCCCAGCTGAACATGATGCGGGCGATCCAGAGCCGGGCGCCGAACTTGTCGAGCGCGAGGTTCGACGGCACCTCGAGCAGGAAGTAGGCGATGAAGAACAGCCCGGCGCCGAACCCGTAAGCGGCTTCCGACAGCCCGAGGGCGGCGTTCATCTGCAGCTTGGCGAAGCCGACATTGACCCGGTCGAGGTAGGCGACGAAGTAGCAAACGACCAGAAACGGCATCAGCCGCCACATGACCTTGCGGATAGTCCTGGTTTCGATTTCTTCCACGGTGAGTTTCCTGCCCTGAGGGTATTTCTGTGCAGAGCCGCAGCTCGCGGCGCTCTCTAGCAGAGACAGGGGCGATGAGGGGAGTCCGAAGCCGGACCGATCGGCGGGGAGATGGTGCGACGGGCAGAGCCGCCTGTTGCCCCGGCATGATCGTCGCTCAAGCCCCCTCCGACCCGACGATCCAGGCCCGCCGGCGCGAGATCGTCGCCGAGCCCCTGCTGTTCACCACCCTCCGCGTCCTCGCGGGACGGCACCCGGACGTGATCGACGCCCTCGAGGGCAGCGTCGACCACCTCGGCGACCCCGGC
Source organism: Methylobacterium frigidaeris (assembly GCF_022179185.1). Taxonomy (GTDB): domain Bacteria; phylum Pseudomonadota; class Alphaproteobacteria; order Rhizobiales; family Beijerinckiaceae; genus Methylobacterium; species Methylobacterium frigidaeris. Next base: position 80,222 of record NZ_BPQJ01000027.1, read on the forward strand.
AGCGACGCGACGCAGGACGACGAGGCGGTGCGCGACATCGCGCGGCGGTTTGTCGCCAGCCTCAAGGCCGAAGCGCGGCCGTGACGACCGACGCCGTCGCGGGGTTCACGCGGAGCCGTGCCGGACGGGTGGAATTGGATCGGCTGGACCGACCCTGCCAGCACGCTATTGCTCCACGACTGCGCGGCGAACGCGAGACAGCCCGCCTCCTGCGGGCCCATCTCGGCCTCCTGCCCGAGCCGTGCGAGGCCACGGACGGCCTCGACCTCGGTGCCCGCCTCGGGGTGGCCAAGACCGCCACAATCGTGCTTCCGGGTGCCGACGTCGACCGGGCCGCCGCCGCGATCCTGCACGGGCACGGGACACCTGGCTGCGCTCCACCTTCGCGGGCCAGACCCGCCTTCACGTCCATGCCGGCATGAGGAACGCCCTGCGCGCTGACCTTGCAGCCGGTGCGGAACCGGTCTTCGGGCAAGGACGTCCGTCAATGTCCGCCGGGGCGCCCCCCTCGTTCTCGATTTCTGCCGGGACGCCATGGCCCTCGTGCGCGGGCACGGCTTCGCCCCGGTCGTGACCCTCGAGCCGTTCGAGGATGAGGCTGCCCTCCGCGCACGGATCGGGAGCCCCGCGCTTCAGGCCGGGATCCCGGCGGGGGATCCCGAACGGGCCTGGAGGCTGGCGCTCATCCTCAACGCCGCCTTCTGTGCCATCAATCCCTCCGATGATCCGAGCGGAGGCGCGGCGCCTCCGGGTACGTCCTCGGCCTTCGGCGATTGGTCGGCCTCCGTCCGGCCGGACCGATTCCTGTCGCGGATCGCACGGATCGTCGGCCCCGGGCGTCCGCCCGCGGCGTGATCTCCTGACGCTGCCACCCTTCCCCGGGGCGCTCGGCCATGTCTGGTCGCGAGACCTCCAGGCCGCCTCGCCACCAAACCCGTCAGTCGCGATCCGACAGCTCCTGAGGTTTGTCGGGAGCCTTGCCAAGCCATCGCTCCGCGGGTAAGAGAGCGCCACTGACCGCCGGTCGAGCCGGACCGTCGGGGCCGCAATAGCTCAGCTGGTAGAGCACCTCATTCGTAATGAGGGGGTCGGGGGTTCGAATCCCTCTTGCGGCACCACTCATATTTTTCAGTGGCTTAGAGCCGTTCGGTCTGCATTCTCAGACAGTCTTGTCAGGCACTTGCCGGGCTTCCCCTATCATCTGATCCGCTGTCTACAGAGAACGTCGCACGAGTTGCGCGAGTGCGGCCGTTAGACGCATACCTTCGGCAGCCCTTAGTACGCGTGCCGAAGAGTTCTGAATTCGACGCATTCCGTTTCATTCCCGCCCATCGCTCGTTATGACCATTCCTGTCGGGATGTGTGCTGGTTTCCTCACACCAACCCGAAAATTGATCAGGAGCGGGCCTTGGATAAAACCAAGATAATAGAACCATTAGCTAAAGGCGTAGCTCTTGCGACTGCCTTACTATATGGGCTTGGTTTTGTCGTTGTGAACTCGTATTTGAGTAAATTTGGTACGTCAGATTTTACTTTGACTAACCCACGATTTGTGTTTGCCGGCGCTCTATGCGCTATCTATCTGTTCATTTGGTGGTTTTTCGTTGGAAGTTATCTGATCGATTTGAACAAAGAGGTTTCCGAAACAGCCCTTTCATCTCACACAAAATTTGGAAGATTTGTGTTTTTATCGAATTTTATGTTTACAGATGCTGTTTATAGACTTGCCGTCGCGACAATAATGTTTTCGAATACAACTTTTGAAGGATCTTATTTCGCAGATCCAGCCACAGGATTGATACTATTTCCAGGGTTTATCATCATAACCCTAGAGAAATTCATGCCCTGGATTGTCGGAGTTCGGTATATATTTCTGAAATCGATCGCCCAAATTGTTCTTGTGATATTATTTCTGATCCTTGCAGATACAAATCAACAATATTTGTTCGCCTCGTATTTTGGATTATATTTCCTGTTTGCTAACTTCCATGATCAGATCACGAAAACGGCTCACGACAGCAAAAGCATTACGTCACTTTTGTACCTTTCGATTTTTGTGCTAGGTGCAGTTATAGCATTTGGATATTCTATATACGGCGAGACAAAGCCACAGTATGGTGGCGGGCATTCAACTAACGTAACCATACTGTCTAAAGAAGCCCTACCTAATGATTTAGTGTTTCAGGATGCCGATAAGCGCTTCAAAGCGTTGATGATATATTCGACTGACAAATGGAGCTTGCTGCAAATTCCTCGCAGAAATCTCCTTTTAAATCAAGATCAGATCAAAGGTCTGGTTTTTCCTGAAAAATCACCGGACGTCAATCCAAGAGCGACTTTTGAAGAGCGCATGAGAAAGAAGGGCATTAATTGGTTTACAAATCACGGCGTTGAGCAATGATATCAAAATTGATAAGTTGCCTGAATAACGAACATCAAAGTACGCCCTGGCGTGACTGAGGCATGTGACAGTGGACAACGTAACATCAGCGTTGTTTACGCGACAATGTTACATCATCGTGAGCGCGTCTTAGACCCCAAGGTGACACATGGCCCGGATCGGTTACGCCCGTTGCTCTTCCGAGGACCAGAGCCTCGACGTGCAGATCGCGCGTCTCAAGCAGGAGGGGTGCCAGCCGATCCGCTCTGAGAAGGTGTCAGGTGCTAGCCGCGATGGCCGGACCGAACTGGCTGCCATCCTCGACTTCGTTCGTGAAGGGGACGAGGTCTGTGTGACGCGCGCCGACCGTCTTGGCCGCGATACCCGCGACGTGCTCAACATTGTCCACGAGCTTGATCAGCGGGGGGCGTACCTGACCGTCCTCGACCCACACCTCTCCACGCGCGGGGAGACCGGCCGCATCGTCCTGACGGTACTCGGTATGGTAGCCGAGATGGAACGCCGCTTCATCCGGGAGCGCCAGAAAGAGGGCATCGCTCAGGCGAAGGAGAAGGGGATTTACAAGGGTGGCACGCGCCGTGTGAGCCGTGAGCGGGTGCTGGCGATGCGCCAGGAGGGCGTTGGGCCTGCGGCAATTGCCAAGGCGCTCGGGTGCTCGCGGATGCAGGTCTATCGCATCCTTAATGCTCAAGGCGTCGATCAGACCGCCGCATAAATACGTCTATGCGCTACTATGAAATTGTCACCGTGGAGACCGCGACCAAAACAGCGATCATCAAGCCGGAGGGGCCTCTGACACCCGTCCAGGCGTGCCGCAAGGCTGACCGGAGGGCTGGCATCGAGAAGCGCATTCGCGACCAACAGGCCGCCTCGGCGCGGAAGGTCGCCGACCTCCGCGCCAAGTTGAGTGGCTAACTACGCCGTTCGAGCCTCACCAGCCAACAGGTCCTTGATAGGCTTGTGCTTATCAGCAAGAAGGCCGTTCGCACGAAGAGCACTCAGGAAGTTCTTCGCTTCCTTCGCCAGCTTCTCCTTCGTCCAGTGGTCGAACTGGTTCTTGGAAGTATTGGCGGTACCGCTCTTCGACTTGCGATGCATCTCATTGTAGAAAGAGATATACTTCGCCATACCCGTCTGCGGCTTCTTTCTAGAGCCAACGACCTCAGGCGTATCGAACGCACCCGTCATACCGCCGCGCTTATATTTTGACTCGTGAGGGTTTTCACCGGTTCGTGGAGGTG
>NZ_BPQJ01000028.1 GCF_022179185.1 Methylobacterium frigidaeris
CAGTGCCTCCGTTCCTGAGGCCCGCAGCCTGTCTCAAATCATCTGACGACGGACAATCGGTGGACCCAACGAGGTCTGGGCCATGGACTTCATGTCCGACCGCCTCTTCGATGGTCGTCCGTTCCGGATCCTGACGGTCGTCGATTGCCACACGCGAGAGGCGCTCTCGCTCACACCGAGAGCCAACTTCCGCGCCTTCCAGGTGACCGAGGCTCTGGACGCCTTGGTCCGGCTGCGAGGTCGACCCAAGAGCCTGCGGGTGGATAATGGACCGGAGTTCGCCGGGCGCATGCTCGACCAGTGGGCCTACCTGAACGGGGTCGAGATCGACTTCTCACGACCGGGCAAGCCGACAGACAACGCCCATATCGAGTCGTTCAACGGCCGCCTACGGGCGGAATGCCTGAACGCTTCGTGGTTCCTGTCGCTGGCTGATGCCCGTGAGCGCATCGAGGACTGGAGGTGCCACTACAACGATGACCGACCTCATACGGGCCTGGGCGGCTTGACGCCCCGAGCCTTCGCCAATCAAGCTGTCACAGCCCGAGAACTTGCGTAGGTCGTGGACCACAAACGGGGTCAGCTCCACAAAACCGGAAAACTCGCACTCAGGCTGGACCAAAGCCATGGGGGGACGTCAAGTTCGGCTCAGAGCCATACTTCAGGGCGGACCACTCCGCTAGGGTCTGACCATTCTTCGCCCAACCGGCGGCCACTTGGTCGGAAAATGCTCTAATTGGCTCGCTCCCGCTGCTCAGACGAGGCGGCCTCGATAACCAGCAATCCTCGCGCGTTTCCGGACGTGCTGTCGAGCGTCGTAACGGCACGCCACAAGCGTTCGCTATGGACGAGGAAGGGCCGGTAGTCGCCGTTCACGTCGCCGACGAAGACGAGGTCGTCGTCCGGCAGGTAGCCGAGGACTGGGGAGAAGTGCCCGGCCCCCCGGCCAAATAGCGGCCCCCTGTGGAAGTTGACGATCAGCCGCTTACTGGGATCGTTGCCGCTGACCATCGCCTCGCGGAACGCGGGAAGCGAAAGATCACGTACGACGCTGACCCGACGATCGAGCCGCACGCGGATCAAGTCTGCCATCTCATCCAGCGTTAGGCCGTTCACGAGAATGCCGAACCAGGGCTGGAACGGCGTCCCTCGGAGCACGTCGGCTTGCGAGAAATCGACGCCGAGGGAGCGAAGCAGGTTCGCCACACTGGCAGGGCCGCAGAAGCTCGGGTTTCTCTGGTATTCGTAAGGACGGCGCCGGTAGGCGGCGGCGACCGGCAAGGCCCAGGCGCGGGCCAGAAGCGCGGAGTCGTGAAAATCAGGCTGCGCCTCGATCGATACGACGGACGCATAGGCGTTAGGCCTGAGAAGATGAGCATGAAAAATCGCGGCGCCGGCAAGTCCGGCCGCGAACACGATTGCTCCGAATAAAGCCTGCCAAGGGCGCGTCCAGCCCCGGCCTCGCTGCATCTGTTCGGCTCCCATGCCACACGTTCTCCGTTGAGAATGGGATTGCACCTGGCCGCTTCGTGTTCGACGGGCGCAGGACGGCCCGCGCCGCGCACGGGTCCCAAGGCCACGATCCGCGCCCCTGCGGGCGCCCACCTGCGCCCGGCTGAAACGGCCTCGACGTCCAGGCGAAGCGCGAGTGCGCGACCAGCCGATGGCCGCACCGGAGGCGACGCGGTGAAGCGAAGCCCCTCGGCAAGGCCAGAGCCCGCGTCAGGCGGCGACCCGGAGCGCATCGATGCGGCGGATGCCGGCGTGGCCCCGGATGACGGGCATCGCGCCCGCGAGGCGCAATCGCGGGGCAAGGCGCGTCAGGGCGCCGAGACCCTCCTCCAGCTCGACCCGGGCCAGGGCCTCGCCGATGCACCGGTGCGCGCCGCCGCCGAAGATCGGATGCAGGCGCGGGAGGTCGGCGCGCCGGATATCGAACGCATCGGGCCGCGCGTAAGCCGCCTCGTCCCGCAGCGCTGACAGCGTCGAGAGCATCAGCAGGCTCCCGGCCGGCACGACGTGCCCGTCGAGGACGATATCCTCGCGTGCGACCCGCGCGGCGGAGCCGACGCTCGGTTCGTAGCGGAGGGATTCCGCCACCGCAGCCGGAATCAGGCCGGGATCGCCGCGCACCGCCGCCCATTGCTCGGGATGCTGCAGCAGCAGCGCCACCTGCATGGCGCCGGCGACCCGGGTCGTGTCGGTGCCGCCGATGATCATCTGCACGAGTTGGATCACCACCTCCTGCGGGTTGAGTTCGCCCGTCGCCTCGGCCTCCGCCAGGAAGCGCGACAGGAAGTCGTCCGTGGGCGCGGCCCGGCGCACCTCGAGGATTCCTAGCACGTAATCCTGCAGCGCGACGGCCGCCGCCTCGAGATCCGGAATGTCCTCCGGCCCGAAGGTGAAGCTCAGCACGCGCGAGACCTCGTAGGCGAGGCGAGTGAAGCGCGGGACGTCGTCCTGCGGCAGGCCCAGGATGCCGGCGATGATCCGCGCCGGGATCAGGGCGGCGTAACGCGCGACGAGATCGACCTCGCCGTCCGGCAGCCAGTCCCGGACGAGGCCCTCTGCGGCCGCGCGGATGCCGGGGCGCAGACCTTCGATCATGCGCGCCGCGAAAGTGCGGGTGAAGGGTGAGCGGCGCCGGCGATGGACCGGGCCGTTGGCGGTCAGCATCCCGTGCGCGAAGATGTCAAACAACGTGCCTTCCAGGATTCCGCGCGTCCGCGGGTGCAGCGTCTCCGTCGCCTGGGCGCGGGGATCCCGCATCAACAGGTCGACGTCGCGGGCGCGGAGCACGACGAAGCCCGCGATCTCATGACCGACGAAGGGCAGCCGGGAGCGCCAGGCGCGGAACACTCCGTGCGGATCGGCCTCTAGTTCCGCTACCGTCAGCGTCGGAACGGCCTCGGGAGGCTCGAGCAGACCGTCCTGCTGCGTCTGCTCTGCGGTCTCGGCCATCTGCAAACCCTCGCGTGTGTGATCCGCGAGCACTCTCGAAGGCCCGAGCTACACATCGATGTCGGAAGTTCGATTGATCGTTACGATTGTAAAATGGGGTCTGCCCGGGGTCGGACGGGCGGGGATGGATGGAACCGAGCGGCCGAGAATGCGCCCGGCCAAGAATGCGCCCGGCCAAGACTGCGCCTTGCCGGCTTGCAGGAGAGGCGAGCCGGATGAATGGCCGCGGGGACGAGGCTCAGAGCGGATGTCGTCCGTCCAGACCCCGCAGGAAGTCGGCGTAGTCGGCGTGAACGGTGTGGAGGCAGGCGGACCGGGCGAAGCCGATCACCACTGCGTCGAGCAGCCAGCGTCCGAGGCCGTACGGTGGCGGCCGGCCTGCCACGTCCGACGGTGAGGTCGCACCGGCCGGCGTCCGCCGTCGGCTGCCGAGCCGTCCTGCACGCGCGAGCACGAGCCCGGGGCATTTCGGTCCCGACAGAAGCAGTCGGCGCCACCGGGGTTGTCTCTGCTCGACAATTGCATTCTCAGTCATATCAGACTTCCTGATGTGAAGTTATGACTGTTGTCGCGCCCAGTTACTCTGCCATGTCACGCGGCGACCGCTCGTGTTGCAACCGTAACAGACGTGATTTCAGAGTGCTCAGGGGAGCCATGTCTTGCGAGAATGCTGTTGCTGTGCCGCCCCGCGCGATATGGATGGTGCACTCACCTAGGCGGCGTGATAGCCATTGACCCCTGCAAGGCCCGACCGCCGGACACGTCATCGGCTTGCCGGGGGAGACGGCAACGGACGGCGAAGGCTTCCGGGGCGATGACGCCCCCGGCTCGACCGCTCTCCCGCGTCCCGAGCCGGTTCATCGAGATCGTGCTGTTGCGGCAGGCACTGCGGATGGGAGTTGGTGATGATCGAACCCAGTCTGGGTCGGGGTCAGGGTCGAAGCACGCGGGCCGGCACGACGCATATCCTGCTCATCGAGGACGATGCGGGCATGCAGCGCATCGTGTCGGACCACTTCGCCGAATACGACGTCGACGTCACCCCGGCGATCAACCGGGCGGAGGCGGAGAGGCGGCTCGCGGAGGGCACGTTCGACCTTGTGGTGCTCGATCTGCGCCTCGGATCGGAGAACGGCCTCGACCTGCTGCGCGACCTGCGCGCCAGGAGCGACCTGCCCGTAATCATCACCACCGGCCATCGCCGGGATGAGGTCGACCGGGTGATCGGCCTCGAACTTGGAGCCGACGACTACATTGTCAAACCCTACGGGCTGCGTGAGCTGCTGGCGCGGGTGCGCGTCGTCCTGCGGCGGGCGGAGGTCGCGTCCGTCCCGGGGCGGGTCCAGGATTCCCATCGCAGCCGCTTCGACGGCTGGGTGCTCGACCGGCGCCGACGGCGCCTGACCGATCCCTCAGGCGCGGATGTCGCCCTAAGCAAGGGCGAGTACGCGCTCCTGGTGGCTTTCCTCGACGCTCCCCAGCGCCCGCTGAGCCGCGAGCAGCTCCTGCAAGCCACGCGCGTCCACGAGGATGTGTTCGACCGCAGCATCGACGTCCAGATCCTGCGGCTGCGCCGCAAGCTGGAGGCGGACCCGAGCGCGCCGCGTCTAATCGTGACCGAGCGCGGCGTCGGCTACGTCTTCGCCGTGCCCGTCGAGAAACTGTAGCCGTGGCCTCTGCGCGCCCGACCCGGCCCCTCGCCGCAGCCCTCATCGGCAGCGCCCTCGTCATCCTGCCCCCGGCCGCCGAGGAAAGCTCGCTCCGCGGCCTCGTGCCCGCCGAGGCCGCGGAGACGCTGGATGTCATCAGCCCGGTCCCGCGCAGCCTCGGCGCAGATCCGGAGCGGGCCGGCCTCGGCCGGATGCTGTTCACCGACACCCGGCTGTCTCGCGGGGGCGACCGGGCCTGCATCACCTGCCACGACATCCGCAGCAACGGTGCGAGCGCGGTCCCCCGGGATCTCGCCACCGACGGCACGCCGGTGCCGCGCAACACGCCGACCGCCTTCAACGCGGGCTTGAGCTTCCGCCTGGGCTGGGCGGGCGACATCCCGACATTGGCCGATCAAGCCGAGCTCGCCCTGACGCGGCCGGAATTTCTGGGCGGATCCTGGCCCGGCATCCTCGCGGTGATCCGCGCCGATCCGGCGCTCGCGGAACCGTTCCGGGCGGCCTACGGCCGGGACGCCGATCGGGAGGCGGTGATCGACGCGATCAACAGCTTCGAGCTCAGCCTGCTCACTCCCGACAGCCGCTTCGACCGCTGGCTGCGCGGCGACGCCGACGCGATCAGCGCGGCGGAGCGAGTGGGCTATGACCTGTTCCGGGGAATCGGCTGCGCGGCCTGCCACCAGGGCGCCAACGTCGGCGGCAACCTGTTCGAGAAGGTCGGGATCTTCGTCACGCTCCCCGGCAGGGCCGCGGAGGTCCTGCGGGTGCCGAGCCTGCGCAACGTCGCGGTCACGGCACCCTATTTCGATGACGGCAGCGTCGCGACTCTCCCCGAGGCGGTGCGGCTCATGGGACGGGTGCAGCTCGGCCGGGACCTGACGGTCGCGCAGACGGCCTCGATCGTAGCGTTCCTCGGCACGCTCACCGGCACCTACCAGGGTCGGCCCCTCACGGCGCCGACCGCGCCCGATGCCCCGGCGCGGCCATGAGGCTGACCGCGCAGGCGGCCGTGCTCGGCGTATCGCTGGCGGCCCTGCTCACCTGGCTGATGATTAACGGCAAGGGCGAGATGGATGCCGCCTACGTGCAGACCCAGCGCACCGTGGACGCCATCGCTCTCGCCGAATCCCGGATGCAGCACGACGTGCTCCGGGCGCGGACCGGGCTCCTGCGCAACTACGATCCAATCGTCACCCACCTCCGGGAGATGGAGGCGGCCCTGACCGGATTGCGTGCGGCGAACGGACCGGACGACGGCGAGGTGCGCGCCTTGGCCGAGGCGGTCACCCGCGAGGCGGGAATGGTCGAGCGCTTCAAGACCGGCAACGCGCTCGTGCAGAATTCGATCGCCTATTTCGACTCCCTCAGCAATCGTCTGTCCGAGCCGAACACTGATCCCGACCTCGCCCGCGCGGTCGCCGCCCTGCAGATCCGCGTCTCGGAACTCGCCCGGAACGCCAGCCCCGGTCTCCTCGACGACGTCCGCACCCGGCTCGACGCCCTGGCCGAGAGCGCTCGATCCGGGGACCGGGGGGACGACATCGCCGCCATCGTCCTGCACGGGCGCCAGCTCCTGGAACTGCTGCCGCAGGTCGACATCGTCACCCGTTCCCTCCCGGCCTCCTCGAGCGAGGCGGAGCGGCAGGCCCTTTTGGAGGCCCACCGGGCCCTTCGGGACCGCCGGCAGGCCCGCGCGGACGGGTTCCGCCTCGCGCTCTACGCGGCGGCTCTGTGCTTGGTGGCCCTCGTGGTGCGCGTGGGCCTGCTGATGCGGGCGGGGACGCTCATTCTGCGCCGAACGATCGCCTTCCAGTCCGTCGTGGCCCAGGCGGCCAACCACTTCTCGGCCAGTCAGCCCGACGAGATCGCATCGCGCATCGTCGACGTCATGGCCATGGTGGGCACGGGAGCATCCACCGACTGCTGCTACATCCTGATGCTCGACGGCACCGACGCGGTGCATCTCTGGACCCGGTCGGGGCTGCCGGCCCCCCGCGGGTGGCCCGTTTCACAACGCGCTCTCGTGCCCGATATCGTCGCGGCGGCGGAGGACTACATCTTCGTCGAGACCGCGGACGGAATCGGACCTCCGGCACTGCTCCAATCCATGGCGGAGCGCGGGGTGGTCACGTTCACCTGCGCGCGCCTGCGGCGGGGAGGAAGGATCGTCGGCGTGCTGTGCTTCGAGCGCACCACCGGCGCTCTGCCACCCTGGATGCGGCACTCGCGGGGGCTCCTGCACGTCGTGGCCGAGAGCTTCAGCGCGGCCTTGGAGCGCCAGCACGTCTGGGCGGAGCGTCGAGAGACCGAAGCGGCCTTGCGGCGCGCGCAGCGGCTCGAGGCGATCGGGATCTTCGCCAGCGGTGTAGCGCACAACATCAACAACGTGCTCAACGTCATGCTCGGCCACGCCGAGATCGCCGCGGACGCCTTGCCGGTCAATCTGGAACGGGCGGCCGAGCATATCGGGCTGCTGGTTCAGGCGGGCGGCCGGGCCCACGAGATCGCGGGACAGATTCTCGACTACGGGCGACGGGGCTGCGCGACGCGGGGCACGAGCGCGGTCGATGCCATCGTCTCCGAGACGGTCGCCCAGATCCGCACCTCGACCGCCGACCCGACCGCCATCCGCATGACGGGAACGGCCGAAGGCGCGATCGTCGGCGGCGAGCCGGCGCAGCTGCAGCAAGTCATCCACAACCTGATCCGCAACGCCGTGCAGGCCTCCGACCCCGGCGCGCCCGTCGATGTGGGGCTCGCGCGCGTCTCGCTGCCGGATCGGCGGACCCTTTCGCACGGAGAGCTGCCACCCGGCGAGTACGCCCGGATCCGCGTATCCGACACGGGCCGCGGGATGGACGAGGCGACGCTCGCGCGAATCTTCGAGCCGTTCTTCACCACCCGTCCGGCCGGGACCGGCCTCGGGCTCGCCACCGCCTTCGAGTTCGTCCAGGAGCACGGAGGCGCTTTCGACGTTCGCAGCGGACCGGGCGTCGGCAGCGCCTTCGAGGTGTGGTTGCCCGCGCGCCCGGCGGCCGAGCCCGAAGCCTCGGCCGCCGGCGGCACCGTGATGATCGTCGGCGGCGCGCGCGCCGCGGTCCAGGAGGACGAGGAGACCCTCGCGGCCCTGGGCTACGAGCCCATCGGCTACACGGACCCGAACGCGGCGCTGACCGCCCTGCGCACGGAGCCGGAGCGCTTCGACCTGCTGATCGTCGAGAGCCGGCCGTCGGATTCGCTGGGCCTGGCTTTCGCTCGCCGCGCCGCCCGTATCGTGGACCGTCCCATCGTGCTCTCGCTCTCGGCCGCGGATACGGTAAGGCCGGAGGTTCTCTCGGCGGTCCCTATCGCCGACGTGACGCACCGACCCTGGCGTTCGAACGCGCTCGCTCTCACGCTGCGGCGCCACCTGGGGCCGGAGACGCGGCGCGCATCGCGTCGGCGCGAGGCCGCCGAGGATCGGGAAGCGGCGCAGTAGTGCGTCATCAAGGAGCCTCGACGAGGAGCCTCGACCCATGGCCGCCGCTTCGCACCCTCCGTGGAGCGCCGGCGGATCTTCAGTGACGCGGCGAGCCCCGCACGGCCGGCATCGCCCTCGACGAGGACACCCGATGGATCCCATCATGGCGGCGACCGACGCCCCCTTCATCCCGCCCATGCCGCCTCCCGCCCCGGACCGCGTCGGCGCCCTCGGCGTCCTGGCTGGCCTGCGCCGCAACGCCTACTCGGCCTTCCCGCCCCGGTGCCGGGAGCAGCCGGTCCTCGTGCTGCCCATGCCCGGCCGCGACGTCGTCGTCGCCGCCGGGCCGCAGGCGATGCGCGACGTGCTGGCGACGCGCCCGGACCTCTACCGGCGCATCGCGGCCGGCGACCGCATCTTCGGACCCCTCATCGGGCGCGGCGTCGCCGCCAGCGAGGGGCAGGCCTGGCGCCACCAGCGCCGGATACTGGCCCCGGCCTTCACACCCCGCACCGTATCCCTGCTGGCCCCGCACATGGCCGCCTGCACCGAGGCGGCGCTCGGTCCGCTCGAGGCGTCCCGCGGGGAGCCCGTGGACCTCCTCACGGTGATGCAGGACCTCAGCCTCGCCGTCGCCTGCACGAGCATTTTCTCCCTGGAGACCGACACGTTCGGACCGCAGCTGCGCGGGCTGCTCCTGTCCTATGCGGGTGGAATTGGGCGGCCGCGGGCCAGCGACTTCATCCTGCCGCGCTGGATGCCGACGCCCACCACCTTCCGCCGCTCGCGCTTCCGCCGGCGCTGGCGGGCGCTCATCCTGGCGATCATCGCTCAGCGCCGGGCGTCTCGTTCCCCGGAGGCACCGCGCGACCTCTTCGACCTCCTGTCGGAGGCTTACGAAGGGCGGGAGGAGGACCTCCTGGCTGACGAGGTGTCGACGATGATCTTCGCCGGACACGAGACGACGGGCCTAACGCTGTTCTAGGCCTGCTACCTGCTCGCCAACTCGCCCGCCTGGCGCAGCGCCATCCGGCAGGAGGCGCGGCGGGTGGACCTGTCCCCGGGCGGGGCCGGGTCGGCCGTAGGCGCCCTGCCGGTCACGCGCGCCGTGGTGGACGAGGCGCTGCGGCTCTACCCGCCGGCCTACATGACGGCACGCCAGGCGGTGGCCGACCACGACTTGTGCGGCGTGCCGATCCGGCGCGGCGCGATCGTGCTGATGCCGTTCACCCTGCTGCACACCGACCCGCGCCTGTGGGCCTCGCCCAAGCGCTTCGACCCCGGGCGGTTCCTAAGCCCCGCGAAGACGGATCGCTACAGCTTCCTGCCGTTCGGCGCGGGCCCGCGCGTCTGCATCGGGGCGCAGCTCGCCACGTCGGAGGCGGTTCTGGTCCTGGCGCGGTTGCTGCGGGACAACGACCTCGTCCTCGACGATGGCGGGCCGGTGCTGCCGGTCGGCTCGTTCGCCACGCGGCCGAGCCGATCCCCGGCCTTTCGCCTGCTCGCATCCGGGTGAGGCGGGTGGAGGCGGCACGGCGACGACGTGGTCCGGCGCGTCGGGAACATCCTGCGCCGGCGAGGACGCGCGAGATCGAAGACCCGTCGCGCCCTATCGATGGGCCGGCGGGTGGATCAAGCCGACCGCTTGAAGTTCGGGCGCGTGTAGCGCCGAAGGAAGCCGGCCCGTTCCTGGTTGCGGTACGATGTGGCGCCCTCGTCCGCGTGATCGGCAGGTTGCGAGGTTTCGCAGGTGAGGACGGTCGCACCCATCGCCGCGGCGGCGCTCACCTGTGCCGCGACGACGCTGCGCTGCGCGCCGCGCCCCCGAAAGGTCGGTCGGGTCGCCTCGACCCCCAGCCAAGCCGCCCCGTTGCGGACGAACATGCTCCCGCAGCCGGCGACCTCGCCGTCCACGATGGCGGCGAAGCATCGCCAGGACGGGCGGCCGACGAGCGCAGCGAACCACGCTCCGCACGCTGCCGGGAGACCGAAGCCCTCCACCACCGCCCGGCCGAACGCGTCCGCGCCTTCGTCATCCACGACCTCGACCGGCACGGGCTCGACCAGCGGATCGCGACGGCGCGGTGCGTCCGTCGCGACGAATTTCGCCCAGCCCATTCCGGCTTCTGCGAGAGACGAGCGCGCAAGATGATCCTGCAGGATCGGCGTCCGGGCACCCGGTGCGATCTGCAGCGCCCAAGACGCCGCATGGTCGTCGAGCCACGAGGTTGCGGCATCGAGATCGTCGATCAACGGCTCACGCTCGATGCCGACCGCCAGCGCTCGGTTCAACTCGGTGATCGGGATCGCACGGCAGCCCAGCAGTCCCATGCCGGCGATCGTCTCGTGGGAAAGGCCAAGATCGCTACGCGCTTGATCCGGGGCGGCGGAGAACAAGTCGAGCCAGGCATCACGCTCAATCACCTCCGCACAAAGGTCTACGTTGTTCACGATTGAAATCATCAGGCTACTGCCCATCGTTGAATTCTTGCGGTAGATGCAGCTACGTTCGTTATTTTTTTGTGAAAACTTGGTGTTGTACCCTCGCGGGACGATCATCCCCACGTCGCGGGCAGCTTCGACGTGACCCGGTCCTCCCGGGCCCTCCGATGGGAGCGGGACGTCCCGCTCCGCCAAGTCTTCGAGAGGGTACCAGAGCATCAGCAACGAGCGGAGTGCCGGGTGCTTCTGGCAGTCGGAGGCAACCCGCCGTCTGATATATCCAAGGCGGCGGACGGGCGCCCGTCGCTTCCGGGGGCGTCGGGTCGGCAGGAGGGTCCGGGGTGGCGGTTCACATTCCACAAGCCTGCCGGAATGGTGCCAATCCCGTTTCACCACGGCCGCGTTCCGAAAGAATTTTCAAGAGCCCGCTCGAGCGGGGTGTTCCACCTAAGATTCGGGCAAGTCGGATCTATCCCACCCTCTCCCCTCATCCTGAGGGGCGACCGCAGGAAGCATCGAAGGAGGGCTCCAGAAGTGGCGCGGCCCCTGGAGCCCTCCTTCGAGGCCCAGCGATCTTCGATCGCCGGTCACCTCAGGATGAGGGGAAAGGATGGGATAAATTCGATGTGCTCAAGTATAAGTTGGATGACGCTGATCGGACGGGCTCCGATACGCACGCCTCCATTCCTGCGTGGGTGACTCGCGACCTGCCGTGTCTCCGCTTCCAGCACGGTCGAGCAGGCGACCGACTTCTATCTGATGGTGAGGTCTGTTCGTCGATCGGCCGGCCCGCCGGGACACGTCCTACGATGCATTCCAGCGCAATCTCGTTCAGGTCGCGCGGGTCTTGGTGACTAGGGCGTCCAGAATGCCCAGGATCTCGGCCGGCGTGTCGATGGCTGCCATGTCCGCCGCTATCGCGCGCGCGCGCTCACCGTAGGACGGTTCTGACAGGATCCGATTGACCGCCGAGCGCAGGGCAGGGGGTTCGGGCCGGTGCGTGGGGATCTCGATGCCGACGCCGGACCACGACACCCGCGCGCCGACCTCGGCCTTGTCCTCGGTGCGCCCCGCCGCCACGATCGGAACGCCGGCACGGAGGGCGAGCTGTATCGTCCCGTAGCCGCCGTTCGTGACCAGCACGTCGATCCGCGGCAGGAGAGCCGCGAAATCGAGAAACTCGGCGAGCCGGGCGTTCGTCGGGATCGGTCCGCGCACGGTCTCGGCCGGCCGGCCGCCAGTGGTGACGAGCACCAGCAGGTCGTCGCGCTGGGCGAGCGCGGCGAGGGTCGGCTCGACAAGCTCGCCGAAATCCGCGTTCGCGACCGTGCCTTGGGTCACGAGCACGACCCGCTTGGACCCGTCGAGCTGCTCCCACCAATCCGGCAGCGCGGCCTCTCGCGACGGCGGAGGGGGCAGGGCACCGACGAACCGGACGTGGTCGGGCAGGCGTCCGAAATCATACTCGAAGGCCGGCACGGTCGTCTGCAGGACTGCGTCGGCCATGAGGTGGCGCGAGTGCAGTACCCCGCACGGCAGGGGCGGCAGGCCCATCGCGGCCAGCTGGGCGTCCGCGTAGGCGCGGACCGGCGCACCAAAGACCTTGTCGGCTTCCCTCGCCATGGCGGCGTACGTCGTCCGCGTGACCTCGTCGGGTGCCGGCGGCAGCCCGATCATGGTCGGAGCACCGTCCGGCCTGTCCGCCACCATGATGGTGATGCTGCAAGCGACAATCGGCGGCCGGGGCGTCTTACTGTCCAGGAACAAGGCCGTCGCGCCAAAGAACAGGTCGTCGATGACGATGATGTCCGGACGATCCGTTGAGACGATCCTGCGCAGCGTCTCCGCCTGCGGCCGCATCGGGTCGAGGAAGATCCGCTCGAAGTTGTAGCGGAGCTGCTCCGGCCCCGGGGGCAGGCTGGCGCGCTCGGGCAGCACCTCCTCGATCCGGGTGAAGTCGATGTCCGCGCCGGGGTCGAGGGGCAGGAAGCGGGCGCCGGATGCCTCGACGGCCCCCCGGAGGTACGTGGCCGTGGCAACCAGCGCCTCGTCGCCGCGAGCGAGGGCCATGCGCGCGATCGCGAGCAATGGATTCAGATGGCCGGCGGCCGGGGTGGCGGTAAAGAGGATCTTCATGCGGTACCCGTCGCAATGACAGAGCAGGCGATGGTCAGCCGTACGCGACGCGCTGCCATGCGCCCGGCGATCGACGACCGTTTCGGCCTCGTTCCGGGATCTACGCCCCCGAGGCTACGGCAGCGTTTCAACCGCCCGCGATCGGGTTACAGCTGCAACATTGGCTTTTACGCACATCCGCCGGGACGCACCGGTTATCGCGGTCTCCATCTGCATGGCCGGGCCGAGGACGATAGTTCGGCGCCTCCTCCTGGAACGGCGAGCGAAGCGAGGACGACGAAGAGCCTGGCACCGATGCCTGGGCGCGCGTTTCGTGATGAGCATCTCACGGACAGGGTGATACGAGTTCCGGACGATCACTCCCGCGGGATCGCTACCACTCACAGCTCGGGAAACTCCCGCGCCATGTGATCGATGAAGGCGCGCACCGCCGGCGGCAAGCCGCGGCGGGTGGTGAAGACGAGATGGACGATGCCGTCCCTGCTCCGCCACTCCTGGAAGACGCGGACGAGGCTGCCGGAGGCCATGTGGGCGGCGCAAGCGTGATCCGGCAAGAAAGCGACGCCCAGCCCGGCTGCAGCCGCATCGCAGAGAGCGGAGTAATCAGCGCAGGTCATTCGCGGCTCGTGGCGCAGCACATGCGTCGCCCCGTCCTCTCGCTCGAGGGTCCAGGTGACCTCACCCGCGTCGTCGCTCGTGCCGAGCGTTGCAACGGCGGTGAGATCCCCGATCTCGGCACCGAGCTCATTCGCTGTCTGCGGGTTGGCGACGAGGATCCAGCGCGAGTGTCCGAGCGAGCGCATGGTGAGGGAGGCGTCGGTCGTCAACTCGCGGCGGACGCGCAGGGCAACATCGATGCGTTCCTCGATGAGATCGACGGCTCGATCCGTCACCACGAGCTGAAGCCGGACCCTCGGGTAGCGGATGAGGAATTCGTGCACGATCGCCGATACCACCTTCACCAGGTTCGGCGGACAGCTCATGCGGATGCGACCGTGCGGCTCTGCCTGAGCTTCCGCGACGAGGGCTTCCGCCCGCTCGGCCTCCAGCATCATCGCGCGGCAGCGCTCGTAGAAGGTCTGCCCGATCTCGGTGACGCGGAAGCGCCGGCTGGAGCGCTCGATGAGGCGTACCCCGAGGCGGGACTCCAACGCAGCGACCCGGCGGCTGAGCTTCGATTTCGGTTCGCGCAGCGCGCGACCTGCGGCGGCGAAGCTGCCATGGGCGACGACCTCGGCGAAGGTGACGTAGTCGTTGAGATCCTGGCGCATCATCGTTCCTCATCTGGAACGCTGTGTGCCATTATCGCCGTCTACTCGCATCATCGTTCCGGCTGCATCTCTCCCGGCAGCGGCCCACACGGCCGAACGACGGAGATCGACGATGACCAGCAGATTTCAGGACAAAGTGGTGGTGGTGACCGGCGCCACGAGCGGCATCGGTCTTGCCGCCGCTAAGGCCTTCTCGCAGGAGGGCGCTTCGGTGTTCATCACCGGCCGTCGGCAGGACGCGCTCGACGCGGCAGTGAAGCGGATCGGCGGCCGGATCACCGGCGTGCGCGGCGATATGGCGAACCTCGCGGACATCGACCGCCTCTACGACGCGATTCGGCAGAGGCACGCGCAGATCGATGTCGTCTTCGCCAATGCGGGCGGCGGCGATTTCGCGCCGCTCGGCGCCATCACCGAGGACCAGTTCGATCGGACCTTCGACACCAACGTGAAGGGCACGCTCTTCACCGTTCAGAAAGCCCTGCCGCTCCTGAAGGATGGCGGCGCTGTGGTTCTGACTGGCTCGACCGCCGGCATCGAAGGCACGCCAGCCTTCAGCGTCTACTCCGCCAGCAAGGCGGCGGTGCGCAACTTTGCCCGCAGTTGGATCCTCGATCTGAAAGAGCGCGGCATCCGCGTCAACGTCGTCAGCCCTGGCGCGACGCGCACGCCGGGTCTCGTTGGCCTTGCCGGTGATGACATCGAGAAGCAGCAGGGCCTTCTCGATTACCTGGGTTCGCGCATTCCGCTCGGGCGTGTCGGTGAGCCGGAGGAAATCGCGAAGGCGGTTCTCTTCCTCGCTTCGAACGAGGCCAGCTTCGTCAACGGCGTCGAGTTCTTCGTCGATGGCGGCCAGGCGCAGGCCTGATCGCAGAGCGATGACTCGTCCGGGGCGCGGAGCGACCTTCGCACCTTGACGCGTGTCACGCGGGGGAGGGACGCGGAACACAGTCTCAGATAGCTCGTCGGCCCGGCTCTCGCCGACGAGCCCGCCGTTCTGACCGTCATGACAGGGGGCGGGCGTGGGCTCGACGGGCCTAGTGATGCAGGTTCCGTCCCGCCCTGGCGGTCGCGCGCGCAGCGCCGCCTGACGGAAGCGCCGGGCCCGGCGACGCCGGACGCTACCGAAGAGAGCCGCGGAACCGGCGACCGATCCGTCCACCCTGATAAAGGCACCCGGACCCGTGGCATTCGGATCGCGTATAGAAACGAGGAGACCCGGCGCGCTCCACACGATGTCCGCAGTCGCCGTAAGATTTCCGCTGTAAGCCAGTTTCGGCCCGATGACATCTTGGCGAAAGATCGGACGTCCCATTCTGGTGCTCCGTCAACCGGAGCTCGAGATCATGATTTCTTCCCGGATGAAGACCGCGGCGATCGCCGCGACCGGAGCTCTTCTCCTGTCGCCTGCAGCCCCGTTCACCGCGCAGTCGCAGCCACTTCCACGCGTCGCGCAGCCCGGCATTCCGAATCGCGCCGGGATCGTGCTTCCCCTGACGTCCTGGACGGATCGGGATGCGCGTTCTCCCACCGTCGAGCGCGAGCACGTCCGGGCGCAGCGCATCATCGCCCGCGTCTGCACGGGCTGCTGATGCTGGCGCTGTCCCTTCCGGAGGCCCGCCCCGTTCGTCGCCCTCCCGCCGCCGAGGGGGCGGGGCGCGGCGCGCTCCTCGCCGCGGCACCGATGCCGCTGCTCCTCGGTCTCGCGGCCGCGACCGCGCCGGAGTCTGTCACCCTCGGTCTCGCGGGGCTCGCCCTGGCCTGGCTGTCGCTGCGGGTCCGGCACCTGCGCCACGCCAAAGAGGAGGCGGCCCGGCACCGGGGCAACCTCGCGCGCCTGACCGCGCCGGAGGTCGCCCGGCTGCTCGCCGAGTCCGATTCCATCGCCCCGCATGCCGGGTAGGAGCAGGAGGCGACGGTGCTCTTCGCCGATATCCGCGGATTCACCCACATCTGCGAAGATTTGGCCCCCGCCGACGTCGCCGCGTTCCTCGCCGAGTTCCGGCTCCGCACCGCGCGGGCCGTCGAGGCAGCGGGCGGCCTCGTCGACAAGTTCGTCGGCGACGAGGTGATGGCTGTGTTCGGCGTGGCGGAGCCTGTGTCCGGGGATGCCGACCGCGCCGTCGAGGCGGCGCGCGCCCTCGCGGCGGCGATGCAGGACTGGAGCTGCGAGCGCGAGCGGGCCGGCCTGCCGCCGGTTCGGATCGGGATCGGGCTGCACCGCGGTCCGGTCTTCGTCGGCGCCATCGGGGTACGGCGCGTCGAGTTCACCGCGGTGGGCGACACCGTCAACGTGGCCCGCCGTCTCGAGCAGATGACCCGCACACTGGCCTGCGACTGCCTCGTGTCGGAGGCGGTGATGCGGGCTGCCGCGCGCGGGGAGGCGCGGGTCGCGGCGGTTCAGCCGGTGCGGGGTGCCCGAACCGTCCGGCGCCTGTTCGCCCTCCGGCTGGAGACCGGACGGACGGGCGCGGCCCCGAACGAAGCGGACTGATGGGCGCATGGTGGACGAACCGCTTCGACGCGGTCGCAGGCCCTTCGCCGTCCTCGGCGCGGTCGCGCTCCTGACCGCGCTCGCCGTCGCGGCCCCCGACGCTCCGGTCCTGCCGGCGTGGAACGCCGACGGTCCGTCACGTCGATCGAGGCCCGCCCCGAGTATCATGATCCCGCGCGTCTCGCCCGGGACTGGGCCTTCCCGGTGGCGGCGACCTACCGGCGGTTCTCGTACGAATACCAGAGCAACCCAAGCTTCTGCGGTCCCGCGAGCGTGGCAAACCTGCTGCACTCCCTCGGCCTTGAGGTTGCGTAGGCCGACATGCTTCGCGGCACGGCGTTCCGGCCCTGGTTCGGCGTGCTCGTGAACGGCCTGACGCTGGACGAACTGGCGGACGTGGTCCGCACGCGGTTCGAACGGCCGGTCCACGTCGTGCGCGATCTTTCGCTGCCCGCCTTCCGCGAGGCCATGAAGCGCAGCAACGACCCTGGCCGCCGCATGATCGTCAATTTCCATCGCGGGCCGTTGTTCGGCCGGGGCGCCGGGCACTTCTCGCCGATCCTCGGCTATCTCCCCAACGAGGATTTCGTCTTCGTCGGCGACGTGAACGACCACGACCGGCCATTCCTGGTCGGCAGCAAGCGGTTATGGCGCACCGTCACGACGATCGATGGCGCATCAGGCAAGGGCCGCGGGTTGCTGATCGTCGAGACGACGCCTCGCCGGGACAACCCCGGGTAGCCGACGGCCTTCGCGAGAGAGCGGATCAACGTCGCCGATTGCTCACGCCTGCACAAGCGGCCATCGCCGGTCCGCTCCCGCCGATACGACCTTGGCTGGACCACGAAAAATTCCGCGGTCCGATGGAATATCCCGGACGAGGCGGCGTCTTTGTCCGAGTCGGACTGCCCCGCCCTCGCGCAGGGCGCCCCGTGACGACAGGAGATGCGCGGATGTCGGGAGGCTGGCCGTGAGCGACATGATACGGCTCGTCGAGCCTCTGATCCCGGCCCTGCGCCGCTACGCCCGAGCGCTCCTGCGCGACCCCGCCGACGCCGACGACCTCGTCCAGGACTGCCTGGTGCGGGCGGTGAGCCGGTGGCACCAGCGTCGATCCGACGGCGATACCCGCACCTGGCTCACCGCAATCCTGCACAACCTCGCGGTCAGCCAGATGCGCCGGCGCGCTCGGCGCGGTGCGCACATGTCCGTCGAGGACGCGCCGGAAGCGAGCCTGGCGGTTGCTCCGAGCCAGGACGGGGCCTTGCGTCACCGCGACCTGATGGCGGCGCTCGACGCCTTGCCCGACGAACAGCGCAGCGTGCTGCTGCTCGTCACTGTGGAAGGGCTGTCCTACGCCGAGGCCGCGCAGGTGCTCGCCATCCCGACCGGCACCGTTATGTCGCGCCTGTCGCGCGCCCGCGACCGGATGATCCGGCTCATGGACGGCGAGGGCGTTACCGTTCCCGCCAAGCGCCCGCTGCTCAGGAGGGTGAAGTGACCGCGCGCCCGATCAATGAGGATGACCTCCAGGCCCTCGTCGACGACCGGCTCGACCCTGCCCGCGGTGCCGAGTTCGAGGCGTATCTCGCATGCAATCCCGACGCGCGGGCCCGCGTCGAGCGCCTGCGGATCCTCGGCCGGGACCTGCGTTCCGCGTTCGCGCCCGTGCTGGCCGAGCCGGTCCCGGCCCGGCTCAATCTCGCGCACATCCTCGAGGCGCGGCGACGCCCGCGGAGGCCGGCCTGGCAGGCCACGGCCGCGGCAATGCTCCTGACCCTGGGCGGTCTCGGTGGCTGGGCTCTCCACGGCGCGCTCGCGCCGGTCCCGGCCGGGGTTGATGCTCTTGCGCAGGAGGCGGGTGCCAGCTTCGCCGTCTATGCGCCGGACCGGTCCCGGCCGGTTGAACTCGCCGCCGGCGACCGCGACGAGATCGCCCGCTGGTTCTCCGCCCGGCTCGCGCGCCCGGTCGAGGTGCCGGATCTGAGCGCGGCCGGCTATCGCCTGATGGGCGGGCGTCTCGTCGCGACGCCCCACGGTCCCGCCGGCCTGCTGATGTACGACGATTCCCGCGGCACCCGCCTCGTCATGCTGATGCGCTCCATGGCCGAACCCGGCGACGCGCCCATGCGCGAGCACCGATCCGGTTCGGCCACCGGCTACGCCTGGGCCAAGGACGGGCTCGGCTACAGCCTCGTGGGCCCGGCCGACCTGGCCGGCCTGCACCCCCTCGCCAACGAGATCCGCCGCACGACCGCGACGAACACCTGAGGCCGCCATGACCCTGTTGCACGACCTGACCGGGGCACCTGCGGGCACGACCACCCGCGCCCTCTGCCTGCGGCTTTCCGCCATCGGGGCGGTGCTCGCCGCGAGTGCGGGCACCTTCGCCTATGCCGGCGGCTGGCTGTCGCCGGGGGTGCTGACGCCCGCCCGCCTCGTCGACCGCTTCGAGCAGGTGAACGGGCCGCATCCCGGCTTCCGGCGCAACCACGCCAAGGGCCTGTGCGTGTCGGGCAGCTTCGCCGCCGACGGCACCGGCGCCAGGCTCTCGAAGGCGAGCCTGTTCGCGCCCGGGCGGGTGACGCCCGTCGAGGGACGGGTCGCGCTGGCGGGCGGGCAGCCCTACGCGGCGGATGCCGAGACCACGGTGCGCAGCCTCGCCCTGCGCTTCCGGCTGCCGGACGGCGAGGAGTGGCGCACGGGCATGAACAACATCCCGGTCTTCCCGGTGCGCACGCCCGAGGCGTTCTACGAGCAGCTGCTCGCCGCCAGGCCCGATTCGGCAACCGGCAAGCCCGATCCGGAGCGCTTGGCGGCCTTCTTCGCCGCGCATCCGGAAAGCGCGAAGGCCGCCGCCCTGATCAAGGTGCGCACGATCACCTCGGGCTTTGCCGACAGCACCTACTGGGGCCTGAACGCCTTCCGGTTCGTGGCCGCCGACGGTCGTGCGACGCCGGTACGCTGGGCCGTCGTGCCGGATAAGGAGCCGGCGCCGGAGACCACCGCTCAGGCCGCGCGGACGGACAGAAACTTCCTGTTCGACGATCTTGCCACGCAACTCCGGCAGCGGCCCTTGCGCTGGCACCTTATTGCAACCCTCGGCCGGCCGGACGATCCGGTCGCGGACGCGACCCTGCCCTGGCCCTCGGATCGCGAGAGCGTCGATCTCGGCACGCTCACCCTCACGGGCGCGGAGCCCGAGGCATCGGGCAATTGCCGTGACGTCAACTTCGATCCGCTCGTTCTGCCGGACGGCATCGCGCCGTCCAACGATCCCCTGCTGAGCGCCCGCTCGGCCGCCTATGCCCGCTCCTTCACCCGCCGGGCCGGCGAGGAGAAGAGCCCGAGCGCCGTTGCGGCGACACCCGCCCGAGGAGCCGACCTGTGAGCGACCTTCCGCGCTTCAACCTGCCCGCGCGCGTGCTCCACTGGAGCATGGCGGCGCTGATCCTGGTCATGCTGCTGATCGGCGTGGCGATGGTGGCCTCGCTGGCCGACTACCACGTGCTGGTCGCGGTGCACCGCCCGCTCGGCCTCCTCATCCTGCTCCTCGCCGTCGTGCGGCTGGCGAACCGCTGGCGTCACCCGCCGCCGACCCTGCCGGCGGACCTCCCCGCCTGGCAGCAACGGGCCGCGCATGCCTCGCACGTCGCCCTCTACGGGCTCATGCTAGCAATGCCGCTTCTCGGCTGGGCGATGCTGTCGGCGGCACGCGATCCGGTGACCCTCGCCGGACCGTTCGTGCTGCCGCCGATCCTGCCCCATAGTCCGCTCGCCTACGCCTGGCTGCGCGCGCTCCACGGCGTGCTGGCATATGCGCTGTTTTGCCTCGTCCTCGCCCATCTCGGCGCGGCGCTGCTCCACGCTTTGATCCGTCGGGACGGTGTATTCGCCAGCATGGCGCCCTGGCGACGCCGCCGCTCGGCTACGGGGCTCCAGGCAGACGCCTGACCCGGAGACCCAACCGTCCCGCTTGCTTGGCGCCGAGCACGACCGTGGTCGCGAGCGGTAGCGCCTCTCCGAGGCCGTTGCGAGGGGACGGGAACATCGATTGCTGCGTTCATGCACCGGGATCTAGGGGATCGCCGGATCTAGCATTCCTCACATACGAGATCCAGAAGATCACTTCCTGATCTCGGATCACCAGCCAGCGCGGGGTCTGAGCGAAGCCGCTTTCCGCATCGTCACAGCGATTGCAAAGCAGCTGCCGCGCGATCAATCCAAAATTGCATGACCGCCGCTCTTAGGACGCATGCGGTCATTCACGTCGGTCTGGCCGAAAGTCCGGATGTGGCGCGAAGCTGAACGAACCGAAGTGTGGACTCCGACATCATGTGGGCGTTTCCGCCGACGCCTTCGAAGAGCTGCGCAGGATGCCTGCTCCTGATCTGCTGCGACATCGTCATCGCCGTGCGTGCGGCGGCTGGATGCCTGCTCGGGCAGGGGAGGGGTCCAAAGAACGACGAAAGAGTCCGGCAGACAGTGACCCCTTCCGGACCTTCCCCCTTACCGCTTTGAATGTCCGCTCTGAGTGAGCAAGCAGACCTAATCCCGGCGGAACGGCTACCGGCGCTTGCGAATATGACGGCGAGCTCGAGCTGAGGTGATGCAGCTCTACCTCGACTGTGATGGCGTGCTGGGGCATTGCAATGCGTACGCGACACGCGTGGCGCTGAACGAACTGATCACCGATGTCCTGCGACATGGGGCGCTCGCCGAACCGAACGGCCGGATAGATGTCACGTGGTGGATCGACGCCCGGCCAGCCGGTTGCGGCTTGCGCTGCGACTGGGCCGAGCATGACGGGCTGCTGGTTGAACATCCCACCCGCGAGGCTTCGGCTATCACCCTTTTCAACAAAGTCCTGACGACGCAGACGGGCGCCGAGCTAAGCGTCGCCTTCGCGCCCGATGGACTGCACGTCTCCATCTGCATGCCGCTCCCGACTGGAGCTGAGAGGACGGTTCGGCAGCGTCAAGCCTCCCCGTCTCGAGCCCTGTTGCGCCCGCGCCCAACGACCTTGCGAAGCATGCGCGAGACCTGGTCGGCCGAGTAGGGCTTCTGCAGCAACTCGAAGCCGTGCGAGCCTTCCTGGGCCAGGACGTGGCTGTATCCCGATGCCAGCACCACCGGCAGGTGCGACATCCGTCGTTTCAGGAGCCGGGCGAGCTCTATTCCGCCCATCCCGGGCATGACCACGTCCGAGAACACAACATCGAAGCCGGATCCGTCGACCCCCAGCTTATCTAACGCTTCCTCGGCGTTGGCCGCCCAGGTTGTGACGTAACCGAGGTCCTCCAGAATCTGGGTGGCGAAGCGCCCGACTTCGATATTGTCCTCCACTACCATCACCCGCTGGCCAGCGCCCCCGGGCTCGACCACCCCCGCATCGACCGGCTCCTCCCGCAAAGCACGATCCGCTTCAATCTCGGGAAGATAGAGCGTGAAGGTCGTTCCCCGGCCCGGCTCACTCACCACGTCAACATCCCCGCCTGACTGCTTGGCGAAACCGAAGACCTGGCTGAGACCAAGCCCGGTTCCCTTGCCGACCTCTTTCGTGGTGAAGAAGGGCTCGAAGACACGGTTCAAGAGATCAGGCGGGATGC
The DNA here is from genome assembly GCF_022179185.1 of Methylobacterium frigidaeris. GTDB lineage: Bacteria > Pseudomonadota > Alphaproteobacteria > Rhizobiales > Beijerinckiaceae > Methylobacterium > Methylobacterium frigidaeris. Next base: position 22,044 of record NZ_BPQJ01000028.1, read on the forward strand.
CACATCCCGTGTCGGCGAGAGAGACCGCAGCGAAGGGACCAGGGGCGCTCGCATGGCCCCTGATGGGCGGCAAAGGAGTGCCACAACGCAGGCGCAGCGTCAGCGTTCCCGCTCCGTCCATAGCGTCGCGCGCATTCACCGCCATATTGACGAGCGCGGTCTCGAACTGGCTGGTGTCCACCCGGACGTAGCAGGGGTGCTCGGGCACCTCGGTCACCACTCTAATGCGGACACCCGTGACCGTGTCCAGCAGCTCGCCGACGACGCCCAGGCGGGCGCCGACGTCGAGCGTCTCGGGTTTCAGGGTCTGGCGCCTTGCGAACGCTAGGAGCTGGCTCGTCAGCTTTGAGGCGCGATCCACAGTCTCCGACACGGCGTTGAGGTAGCGGGACCTGCGCTCCTCGGCCAAGTCCGGGCGCCGCAGGAAGTCCACCGACGAGCGGATGATGGTGAGCAGGTTGTTGAAGTCGTGGGCCACGCCTCCAGTTAGCTGACCCACCGCCTCCAGTTTTTGCGACTGTCGTAACACCGCTTCTGTTTCGACAAGCTGGGTGGTCCGCTCCTCGACGCGCTGCTCAAGCGTCGCGTTCAGCGCCTCCAGCTTCGCGATGGCCCGAACACGTTCGATGTGCGCCCAGGAGCGCTCCGTCACCTCGGTGATCAGCGCGAGGTCATAGTCCGACCAGGTGCGCGGGACGCGGTCGTGGATGGCCATCAGCGCGGTCAGCCGCCCGTCTTTGACAAGTGGCATGCAGATGGTGGCCGCGATGCCGATGGCCTGAAAGGTTGCGGCCTCCTCGGGCGCCAGTTCCGCGAGATTGTCGTTGATGATCAGTGGCTGGCCGGCACCGAGGTCGTGGACGGCCCGCTTCCCGAAGTCGGCGAGGCTGTAGTGCCCGACGATGCTGGGGGAACCCGCACCAGCCCAGTCGCCCCTGATGGTGAACCCGTCCTCGTCGGCGTCCATGTCGGCGTAGGCGCAATTGGAGAGGCCGAGATGCTCAGCGACCATGCGTGTGGTCGTCGCAAGGATCTCGTCGGCGTTGGTCCTTTTGGCGGTTTCCTTCCCGAGCAAGTCGAGAAATCCGAGACGCGCCTCGTTGGCACGCAGGGCCGCCTCGGCCAGCACCCGGCTGGTCGTCTCGGTGCAGGCGCAGAACATGCCGGCGACCCTGTCCTCTTCGTCGCGGACCGGCGAGTACGAGAAGGTGAACCATGTCAGCTCGTCGTGGCCGCATCGGTTCATGGTCAGGGGCATGTCCTCCGACCATGTCGGCTCGCCGGCGAGGGCCCTCTCAATGAGGGGGGAGATGTCGGGCCAGATCTCGGCCCAGATGTCGTGGAAGCGGCGTCCGAGGGCGGCTGGATGCTTGCCACCCAGGATCTCGGCGTAGGCGTCGTTGTAGAGGAAGCCTAGCTCCGGCCCGAAGGCCACGAACATCGGGAAGCGCGAGCCCAGCAGAAGGCTCACAGTCGAGCGCAGGCAAGGCGGCCACGTGTCGGGACACCCGAGCGGCGAACCGTTCCAGTCGTGGAAGCGCATCATCGCGCCCATCCGGCCACCGCCGGCAAGGAAGAGGGGGAACGGGGATATGGTGCTCTCGGTCATCCGGGACGAGTTCGGCTGATTGACGTGCTGGCCCGGGTCAGGAGCTGGTGGTCCAGTCCCTGGCCCAGTCTTCGAAGATGTAGGATACCAGAGGGCAGTATGCGGCGCGTGGCAAGCCGACGATCCGTCCGAGCACTGCGATATGTCGCGTTTCGTACCAACCGGGCTGGTACTTGCGCGGCGGGCAGCCGAGCAGGCGAGTCACGCCTGCGTCGAAATCCGCCAGCAAGCCGTCACAGTCGAGATAGAGCTGCATCACCTCGCCAACGCACCCGCCCCACGGTGGGATCCGCCGCAGCGGGGAGACGTTGCCCACGCCCGCCGCGCAGGCCCGAGGCATCCTTGTCGAGGCATCCTTGCCACGCACCGTCTTCCTGGTTCCGTAATGGCAACCTGGCCCGATCCCGAACTCTCCATGGTCCCTCTGCCGGGCGTGACCCTGCACGTCGCCGCGGCCGGCCCGGCGGATGGGTCGCTGACGATCCTGCTGCACGGCTTTCCCGAAGCGTGGTTCGCCTGGCGGCACCAGATCGGCCCGCTCGCCGCCGCGGGACTGCGGTTGTTGGCGCCCGACCTGCGCGGCTACAACCGCAGCGCCAAGCCGCGGGAGATCGCCGCCTACCACCTCGACCGCGTCGCCGACGACGTGCTGGCCCTGGCCGACCGGCACGGCGCCGAGCGGGTGCGGCTCGTCGGGCACGACTGGGGCGGCATCATCGGCTGGTAGCTCGCCACGCGCTCGCCCGAGCGGATCGACCGGCTCGCGATCCTGTATGCGCGCCGCCACCCGCACGAGGAGCCGGAGAGGGTGGCGGCGGAGCTGACGGCCTTCCTGACCGGATAAGGCCGGACCGGCGCGAGGTCCTGGCAGCGTCCGTGCTCTTCCTCGCGCGGGGGGGTCGGCGCGCAAGTGACGAGACGCCCGAGACGGAGAGGTTCATGACGCACGCGGTCCTGCTCGGCGATTCCGTCTTCGACAACGGCGCCTATGTGCGCGGCGGCCCCGATGTCGTACGCCAGCTGCGCGCCCTCCTGTCCGGCGGGCGAGCGACACTGCTCGCGGCCGACGGGGCAGTGCTGGCGGACGTGCCGGGTCAGCTCGCCGGCCTGCCGGACGACGCGACCCACCTCGTTGTCAGTGCGGGCGGCAACGACGCCCTAAGGGCGTCAGGCGTGCTCGAGGGGCTGGCGCGCTCACTGCCGGAGGTGCTCGATCGGCTCGCCGCCGCGCAAGATCGCTTCCGAGCGGAGTACCGCGCGATGCTGGACGCCGTGCTGGCGCTTGGGCTCCCGACGGCCATCTGCACCATCTACGATCCGCGCTATCCCGATCCGGTCCGCCGACGCCTGGCTGCGACGGCCCTGGCGATCCACAACGATGTCGTGACGCGCGAGGCGGCCGCGCGGAGCCTCACGCTCCTCGACCTGCGGGTGCTGTGCGGCGAGGATGCGAACTTCGCCAACCCGATCGAGCCGTCGGTTCAGGGCGGCGAGAAGATCACGGCAGCAATCGCGACGTTCCTGCGCGAGGAGCATCGGCAGGCACGCAGCACCATCTTCGCGAGGCCTTGGGGCGCCTTTGATGGAACGCTACCTGATCCAGATTCTCCTGCCTCTGTCCGACAATCAGGGGCGGCCCTTTGCCAAAGCAGAGTACGTCCGCGTGCGCGAGAAGCTGACGCGTCAGTTCGGCGGCCTGACAGCTTTCACGCGCAGCCCTGCCAAAGGCTTCTGGCAGGAAGGAAGCTGTACATCTCACGACGACATCGTGGTGTTCGAGGTCATGGTGGAGGTCCGCGATCCAGTCTGGTGGGCCAAGTACCGGCAGGAGCTAGAGACAAGCTTCCGGCAGGACAGCGTGGTGGTGCGGGCGCAGCCCATCCAGTTCCTGTGAGCAGAGCGCAGGTGGTGTGTCCCACTCGGGTTAGATGAGGGTCGCGTGGGGCCGGTGCGAGGCTGGCACTTGTCCGGCACTGAGCCACATTCGGTGTACTTCGTGGCCGTATCTCTTCAGTAGATCCAAATGACGGGCGAGAGTGAATTGTTAGTCCCGTTACTCACCGCCCATGGTATCGGCAGCCGCCAAAGGGAAGGCTAAGCTCCTTTGCGGCGTGGCGTGGTAGTCCTGAGTTTCAGGAACAGAATCACACCGCTGAGTCCCAGGTTCAGCACGTTAAAAATGACTATAGGCCAGCTTCTGATCACCAAGCCGTACCCGAGCCATAAGACGAACGCGACTGAGATGATGACGTACATTCGCGTCGAGATCGCTTTCGTTTCACCGTCACGCCACGCCTTCACAACCTGAGGGACGAAGCTTCCCGTCGTACATAGGCCCGCGACTATGCCGAGCAGGCCTATCGCCCAATCCCACGTCATCTTGCGCTCCGTTCTGCGCAAAACCGGCCTTTCGGGTCTGGACAAAGTCCCAGTGCCTGAAGCTTGAAGACCAGTATGGCGCCGCCGAGCAGGAGGTTGAGCAGGTTGGACACGATGAGGGGAACGCTTCCAAGCGCGGCCCCGTAAGCGAGCCACAGCACGAAGCCGGCCAGCCGCAGGACGTACATCTTCAGCGAAATCGCGATGCAATCCCGCTCTCGCCAGATCTTCACGACCTGCGGAACAAACGCGTAGGTGGACACACACCCCGCAACAAAACCGAGTATCAGTGGAAAGTGGATCAACAGCGACTCTCGCGCTATGGTGCATATTGCCGAACGGCTTCGGCTTGACAAGGTTCCGTTTCGCCCGAACAATCACGCGGACGACGTTCGGGTTTCACGTGTGACCCGCGCCTACGCTGCATAGCTCTGCTTGGGACCCACTGTGCGGCATTAAATGATCTGCCTCCATGAAATTGTTTCATCAGCTAGTTTTGTTAATTAGGTCCTGTCGATAGCCCTCGAGCTCCTGTACCGCCAAGGATGCGCTACTTCGCTGCAACTCGCGGCGTCAGCGATGAGAAATTATACGTTTTTTCAGTTTGCCGCTTTGTCGCCGTTCCTCATTTTAATGCGTCGCATTCACAAAGGCGGGCTGCGCAGCCTCAGTGGATGGCACCTGAGTCTAGCGCAGCGGCACCTTGCGCAAACTCGGACTCCGATCAACAGCTGCACATAGCGCGTCCGTGCCGATGATCAGCATGTCACCCTGGCTCTGGATGAAGACGTGATGCAGTACACATCCATGGAGCTACGTATGTACTTAGGATATGTCCACCTAGTTGCCGTGCTGCGCCGCCGGTACTTGGGGCGACCTGAGCGCCGGACGGACGCGACCGCCTTGCTCAGCCCGGCTTGCATCGACACGGGCCCATGGAACCGGTGCAGGCCGCGCCGGGTCATCCCAATGCGCTTACACTCCTCCGGACGGGTTGGCCGATGGCAGGGCACTGGGCCGCTGGTGTGGACGGGATGCTCGACTGCGTGATCATCGGCGGAGGGCCAGCCGGTCTGACGGCCGCGCTCTACCTCGCACGCTTCGGTCGTCGCTTCCTTGTCGTGGATGCCGGGAACTCCCGCGCTTCCTGGATCCCAACCAGCCACAACATTCCGGTTTTCGCCGACGGCATTTCCGGTCGCGAGATCCTCGCCCGTCAGCGCGAGCACCTCGCCCGATACGGAGCGCAGGTCACCAGGGGGACGGTTACTGCGTTGCGGAAGGGCGAGGGTGGGTTCGCCGCAAGGTTCGCTGACGGGGCAGGCTACCTGCGGGAGGTCTGGGCGTCCCGAGTGCTTCTCGCAACAGGCGCGGACGACGTGGAGCCTGACCTCCCAGACCTGCCGGGCGCCGTCCGTCACGGCCTCGTGCGCTACTGCCCGATCTGCGACGGCTACGAGGCGCGTGGCAAGAGCATCGCGGTTGTCGGCTACGGCGATAGAGGCCTGGGCGAGGCTGTCTTCGTCGTCCGCACCTACTCGAACGACGTGACGCTTCTGACACTGGGGCGCGGGATGGACCTCGACGCGGGCCAGCGCGAGCGCGTGGGCAAGCACGGCATCAAGGTCATCCACGAGCCGGTGACCGAGATCGCCATCGAGGGCGGCAGAATTACGCTGCTACGTACGGCAGAGGGAGAGGAGCACCGTTTCGAGGTGCTCTACTCGGCCCTCGGGCTGAGGCTCCACTCCGAGCTCGCAGTCGGGCTGGGGGCCGAGCACGATGGCACGGGCGCCCTCGTAGTCGACGAGCACAACCGCACGACAGTGCCGGGCCTGTACGCGGCCGGCGGTGTCGTACGCGGGCTCGACCAGGTCGTCGTTGCGATGGGCCACGGCGCGGTTGCCGCGACCGACATCCACAACCGGTGCGAACTGCCCACCGAGGAAGAGGTCGACAGACCCGAACGCAAGGCAGGTGAGGTCTGAAGCTCGCAGCTGTCGAGGATGCCGCAGGCGTTCACCCAAACCCTTCTTCACGGCCGGTGTTGGTCCGAGGTGCGCCGCACAGAATGAGCGGGGCCAGGCGCAAGGGCGGCATCAGGACGGTCGAACACGTTCACCGTTGCCCTTACATGCTGCGGCTCCACGAGATGCTCACCGACCTACCCTTGTCGGTTATCCCGGTCCTGGCGGATGCGCTATCCAGCCGACTGGTTGCCTCCGAGTGCGAAGCCGGGACTGCCGGGGCTCCAGCGAAGACGCTCAGCGCTATCTCGCAGGCGGGCCTCACTGCAGGGGACACCACTCTGCGCCCTTGGTTCCCGATGTGACGTGGACACTTAAAGAGAGTTGGTTTCGTGAGTTCAGCACAGCCCCCATTCCGGTTCCTGGTTGCCGAGAGTGAGACGCCCGAGGCCCGCAAGGAGCGCCGGAATAGCGTGGGCCGCTCGTCCGGCGAGACCTACCTCGACATCCTGAGGAGGCTCGCGCCCGGCGCCCTCTGCGACTGCATCCAGCCAGCCGACGCCGATGCCGCGCTGCCCCCTCGCGCAGCCCTGGCCGGGTACGACGCCGTGTTCCTCATCGCTGTTGCAGGGAGCCGTCCATCAGCACGGTTCGCCACTGGCGCAGCATGGAGGGCTGGATCCCGAGTTCCGCGGCTACTACGGCATGGGTACGCTCGGCGAAACCGTGCGCTCGATCCTCGCCCTCGCGGCTACCCTACAAACCCGGCACCATTATTAAAGCCGGGCGGGACGTGGACTACTACCTCGACGAGTTCCAGGGCTACTGAGCGCGTCGGGCCACGATGGACGCCCTGCTCCGTGAACTGGCATCGCCCACGCCTCGTCGAGTTCGATCTGCTCCAGGGTCACGTCCGGGTCCGACGGCTGCATCGTGTCGCCCCTCGTTGAACGGTTCTAGCGGACCGATGTTTGGTGGCATAAATCCGGCTCAACCAGCTTGCCCCCAACCCGCTGCCGCACCGGTCCCATGGGCAACTTCCATGGCTCGGCGAGTTTCTTATGCACATGGATGTCGAAGTCAGATCCACCCTCCCGCACACCCCTGTCACGACGTCTGAAAGGGTCACACGCGCGCGCGATTGGAGCGCGACGCCGCTGGGGCCGCCAGAGAGCTGGCCGGTCGCGTTGCGGACCCTCTGCGATGTCATCGATGGCTCCGCCCAGCCGATGTTCATTGTCTGGGGAGCGCAGCGCATCCTCCTCTACAACCAGCCCTACGCCGCCATCCTTGCTGACAAGCATCCAGCGGCGCTCGGGCACGACTTCCTCGATGTCTGGTCCGAGATCGCGTGGGACCTGACGCCCGTCGTCGAGCGCGCCTACTCCGGCGAGGCCGTCCAGATGGACGATATCACGCTTGTCATGCACCGCAACGGCGTCTCGAAGGAGGCTCACTTCTCCTTCTCCTACACCCCGATCCGAGGCGAGGACGGGCAAGTCGCCGGCTTCTTCTCCGCCTGCCTGGAAACCACCGAGCAGGTGCTGGCCGAACGCCAGCGCCAGTTCGTCGCCGACAGGGTGCGGGCAGCCCTCGCGATCAAGACGGTCGGCATCATCCACTGGGGACCGCAATTCGGTCTGACTGATGTGAACGAGGCGTTCCTGACAATGAGCGGCTTCTCGCGGGAGGAGGCTCTCGGCAAGACTTGGCAGGAACTGACGCCGAAGGAGTTCTGGCACGCCTCGGAGCGCGCCGTCGAACAGGTGCTCACCCTCGGCGAGGCGGTTCCGTACGAGAAGCAATACTACCGCAAGGACGGATCCCGTTGGTGGGGCCTGTTCGCGCCACGCAAGGTCGAGGATGGCGTCATCGAGTTCGTGCTCGAAGTGACCGAGCGCAAGGAAGCCGAGGAGCGGCTGCGGGATCGCGAGCAGCGCCTGCAACTCATCCTCGATTCGGCCACCGACTACGCCATTCTCACGCTCGACCCGGAGCGCCGGGTGACGAGCTGGTCGCCCGGAGCGGCGCGCACCTTCGGCTACGAGGCACAGGAGATCGTCGGGAGATCGGGCGATGTTCTCTTCACGCCGGAGGATCGCAAGGCCGGCGTGCCCGAGGAGGAGGCCTCTACGGCCAGGCGGGACTGCCACGCCCCGGACGTGCGCTGGCACCAGCGCAAAGACGGCAGTCGCGTCTTCGTCAGCGGATCCAACAACGTCCTGCGCGACCCTTCCGGCTTGGAGATCGGCTTCCTCAAGGTGGCCCGCGACGAGACGGAGCGGCGTCGCGCCGAGGAGGAGGTGCGCGAGACCGAGGAGCGCTACCGGCTCGCGGCGCACGCCACCAACGACGCGATCTGGGACTGGAACTTGGCCACGGATCACATTCGCTGGAACGAGGCCGTAAAGACGCTCTTCGGCTCCCAGCCAGAAGAGGTCGGGCCATCCGGCGCGTGGTGGAAGGCGAAGATCCACCCCGATGACCGTGCCAGGGTTGTCGCCGGCATCACGGCCGCCATCGAGGGCGAGAGCGATACCTGGACGGCCGAGTACCGGTTCGAGCGCCGAGACGGCACGTACGCGGACATCCTGGACCGTGGCACGGTATTGCGGGACCGCTGCGGCCGGGCCGTGCGCATGGTGGGCGCGATGCACGATCTCTCTTCCCATAAGCAGGGCGAAGCCATGCTACGCCAGCTCAACGAGACGCTGGAGCATCGGGTTGTCCAGGAGGTCGCCTCCCGCCTGAAGACCGAGGACGCGTTGCGCCAGAGCCAAAAGCTGGAGGCCATCGGTCAACTCACAGGCGGCGTCGCCCATGACTTCAACAACCTGCTCACTGTCATCCGTGGGGCGGCGCAGATGCTGTGTCGGCCGACCCTCGCGGAGGAGCGCCGGCAACGCTATGCCGAGGCCATTTCCGAGACGGCGGACCGCGCCGCCAAGCTGACCAGCCAGCTCCTCGCCTTCTCGCGCAGGCAGGCACTCAAGCCCGAGGTCTTCAACGTCGGGCAGCGGGTCGATGCCATCGCCGACATGCTGCGCACCGTCGTGGGCTCTCGTGTTGAACTGACCACGCACACCGAGTGCGAGATCTGCTACGTCGAAGCCGATCCGAGCCAGTTCGAGACGGCTCTCGTGAACATGGCCGTCAACGCGCGCGACGCGATGGATGGGAACGGCCAACTCAGAATCACAATCGAACCGGCTAAAATCATCCCGGGCGTCAGGGGACACAGCGCCGCCGAGGGTGAGTTCGTCGCCGTGTACGTGACCGACACGGGCACGGGCATCCCTCCGGAGAAGCTGGCGCAGATCTTCGAACCGTTCTTCACCACGAAGGAGGTTGGGAAGGGAACGGGTTTGGGCCTTAGCCAGGTCTACGGCTTCGCCAAGCAGTCCGGGGGCGAGGTTGGGGTGGATAGCACGCCGGGCGAGGGTACGACGTTCAAGATCTACCTGCCTCGGGTCCCTGCCGCCGTCGCCGAGGCGGCCCTGGAGAGCGCGGCCACCGACGAGGCGCGCGGGCACGGTCACGTGCTGGTGGTTGAGGACAACGAGCAGGTCGGGCAGTTCTCCACGCAGCTCCTGATCGAGCTCGGCTTCGAGACCACCTGGGCCCCGAACGCCGAGGCCGCGCTGCGCCTTCTTGAGAAACATCCGGGCCGGTACGCGGCCGTGTTCTCGGACGTGGTCATGCCGGGAATGAATGGGGTCGAACTCGGCAAGGAGATCCGCAGGCGTATGCCGGACCTGCCGGTGGTGCTGACCAGTGGCTACAGCCACGTTCTCGCCCAGGAGGGGAGCCACGGCTTCGAGTTGCTGCACAAGCCCTACGCCATCGAGGACCTCACGCGGGTCCTGCGCAGCGCCATCCGCCAGCGCGCCGCTTGAAGCTGCGAGCCAACCATGGCCTAGGCCAAGTCCCGGCCGCTTGGCTCGAAGGCGATCCTACCAGGATGGGACACTGCACGAGGCGCAAGCTGCCACGCCTGACATGCCGCTCGATGGACCTCCTACCTCACCCGCTTGAGGAGGCCTCCGTTGGTGAACCGGCCGAACCACAGCCTGACCGTTCCTCCTGGAAGGGCCGAGGGCCGGCCTCACACGAAGCCGGCCCTCGATAGCCTAGTCGTAAGGATCGAAGGCCGGACCATAACCGTATCCGACCGGGCGAGGCCCGAACCGGCGCGGGCCGTAGTAGCCGTCGCGCTCCACCACGACGTCTCGCACGACCGGACGAGGCCGGTACACAACCGGGCGCTCCTCGACGACCTCACGGACGACCCGGCGGGCGGGACGTTCGACGACCACCTCGCGCACGACCTCGCGCTGTGGAACGACGACGCGGCGCTCTACCACCGTGCGTCGGGTCACCACGGTCCGAGGCGCAACGTAATCGTCATAGCCGTAGTCCGACGCCTGGGATGCCGTGGCGACTAGGAGGGTGCCGCCGGCGATGGCTGCCCCGAGGGCTGCAAGTGCGATCTTCCTCATGCTCTCGTTCACCGCGGTTGAAGAATAGAGCCGCATGACGCGGCCTCTCAAGGAAACGCCCGTAGGTGCCATTTGGCTGAGTCCGCGACGTTCTCGCGCGTCCCGCCGAGCGGACGTGGTCGGAACGGGCGGGTTCGAGGTCGGGTCGTCCAGAGACCCCACCCGGGAGAATGGCCCTTTTTGGTGACGGCTGCCGTCTTGGCTATGCGCGGAGCCACGGGTCACTGCTCGATGAAGACCGCTCTTCACCACGTCTGACGTTGGCTCCGTTGGGCCGGCCTCGCGCGCTTGATGTTACCTAGCTGCGAGGAATAGGTTGTTCATCGCCGCGCTTCTCTCGAACGGCTTCGGACCGTCGCCGGGATCGGCGCAGCGGTAGATGAGTTCTCGGCGCCCCATGTGTATCCGGATGCGGGTTTCGCTGAGACCAACCATCAACTTTTTCGCTGGGGACATACGCGACGAGGTCCAAGAGGGCCGGGACGCAGCAAGCGGCAACCGACTCGCCGGGGTACAAGTAACTCTCGGCGCGGCCTACTCACCCTTGAGCGTAGTGGCGATGGGCTCACCGAGGCGAACGATGGTCTCCATGCCCTCTGGCGTATGAGCCAAGATGTCGGCGGCCAGCCCCAAGCACCCGGCTCGCCGAAGATGGCGACCGCCAAGCCGCAGAACTTGGACACAGACTTCTGCGCGCCGCGCGCGAAAGGCTGATCGAGCGGGCGCCGAACTCTACGAACCCGAGCCGGCCGAAGTTCTTTGTCTCCAGGATGTTCACCTGGCGCTCGTTGCGGATGTAAGGGTCGGGCATGTTCTGCACGGCCGGCCAGGTGACCGTCCAGAGGCTGCGCCCCACCAGCTGGTGGTCGACGGTGCGGCCATCGTCCAGGTAGTGGACGTGGTGGTAGTCCACGGGCGAGAGCCGCATCAGGGTGTCGTGCCCCCGGACGCCTCGCTATATGTGTCTGAAGTTGGCCATTAAGTGGACTCGCGCAAAGTCAAAATCGAACGTCCGCTAATGGCAGATTTTGTTAAGAAACTCAATGGCAGCGCCTGTGGCCTCGTTTCACGTCTAGGCCATGAAAACAATCATCTTCTGTTGATGCGGCGGGTAAGCTTTTGCGCCCCGTCGAGCTGTTTCAGAAAGTAATTTTTTCGTTGCGCTTTGTATAGGATGCTGCTTTGGCTGGTTGTGGATTTTTTCAACACAATCGGCGCACACCACCTTCCCGCGCATCACGGCGACACTCTTGGCGTGACACTCTCGCGGATCCATGTCCGGGAACAGCAGACCGTCCGGGCACTGGTCGGTGTTAATGACGACAATCGCGCCGGCTGGAGAATGGCTTGTTGGCGTGCCCTGTCGCATTGTATCTTATTGTTTCCAATAAAGGCAGGAGGAGCACGTATGAGGTCACACGATCTCCGTGATATCGCCTTAACATCTCCGTCACTTAAGGTGACGATGCATTGAATACTTGCTAAGAAAGAATTGATCAATCAGTAATATCGTTCAGTTATTGCTCGACAAGCCGGACAAGATGTGGGCATTCTCCCGAATGGGAAGTAAGTACAATCGGCGGTCAAAAATATTATGGGCGTGTGACGCATTGTCACAACTTAAGATGTGTTCTCGGCCGATGATGGTAGAAGGTTTGCTTGAGTGAGTCGGTCTGCGACGCGGCTGAGCCGAGTGCCATCTCTGGAAAGGGCTGGGGCAGCATCCTGCGACGGCTCGCACGCTCGCTGACACGCGACGACATCTGGCTGCGCTCGGCGGGCGTCGCCTTCTACACCCTGCTGGCTGCTGTTCCGGCCCTGGCCGTTCCGGTCTCGGTATACGGCCTGGTCGCCGATCCGGCCGCCGTCCGCGATCCCATCCAGATGCTGGGTGGGTTGCTGCCGCCTGAGACAAGCCGCTTCCTGGCCGATCAGATGCAAGCCGTGGCAACCAGCTCCAGGGTGAACCTCGGTGCGGGGCTCGGCGGCGCCGTTCTCGCCGCACTCTGGGGTGGCCGCTCAGGCGCCTCCGCGATGGTTGCCGCCCTAAACCTGGCTTACGGCGAGTGTGAGCAGCGCAGCTTCCTCCGACGCGAGCAGGTCGTCCTCACAGTTGGGCTGACAACGCTCGCATTCGTCGCGCTGGCCTTTGTCCTGATCGCGTTCCTGCCGCTCGCGGTCGCTGCGCTGCCGACGAATGAGCAGCACACGCTGATCCGGCTCGGACGCTGGCCAGGGCTCGCCACCCTGATGGTGCTGGATCTCGGCCTTCTCTACCGATCTGCGCCGAGTCGGCGACCGGCCAAGTGGCGGTGGGTGAGTGCCGGTGCGGTTGTTGCCACCATCCTATGGCTCGCAGGCTCGACCGGGTTCTCGTTGTATGTTGAGCGTGTCGGCTCCTACAACCACGCCTTCGGCACGCTTGGTGCGGTGATGCTTCTGCTGACCTGGCTGTTTATGTCAGCGTTCGTAGTCTTGCTCGGTGCGGAGCTAAATGCGGAACTGGAGCGTCAGACGACGCGGGATACGACCGAAGGTGCGGAGCGGCCGGAAGGCCAGCGTGGAGCCACCGTAGCCGACACGACACCGTAAGGCGGAGCAAAAGTCCGCCGCCTTGGAATATTGCGGACTGGGGTGAACGTAATAATCTTGTAGATCGCGACCTAATTACAGAAAAAATCATTTTCTTTGCAATACTGTCAGCATTCCCGGATGACGCTCTTTGACAGATCACAAAGCGCCCGTCTGTTGACTGCACCCACGGAGCGCGCTGTCCGACGTCCGCTGTGGCGCCGACGGAGCCGGGACGCTAGCTATGCATCAGGCGCAGTCGCCTGATTGATCGGAGAGGATCTGCCCTAATGGAACGATGGCGGGCGGCGGAAGGGCGGCCGTGCGCGTTTGCTATGCTGCCGACAACCACACCTGCAAGGCTGGGGTGCAAAGATCGTGATGTTGGAGTTGATCTGATAAGCGGCGCTCGGCTTTGTGTTAATGAAGCGCAGCCGAATTGGACTCTCGCCCAATATCGCACCAAAGCTTGGCGTCACCCGCATTGGCAGGCAGGTGTCGAGCGCGAGTGTGGCCGCCTCCACGAAGCGCATCTGAGCGTCGGCATCGCCGGTCAGACGACGTGCTGTGACAAGGGGTTTGCCGCGCAAAGCGCCCGCTTTATTGAGACCGAAGCGGAAGGCGATCAGCGAGCCTTCTGTTCCCGAAGGAACCTGCCAGCAGTTTTCTAACCGCTTGCGGAAGTCCGCCCAGTTGTCTACGGCACCTTGCGCGCGCGCCGGCACCATCCCGAACAGACCAACGACCAGAGGCAGAACGGCAGTAAGGCCGGTGTGGATGCCTAACTTAATTCGCAGTGCTCGAAGGCCAAACCAGGTCATGTCTCCCCTTTCGGCCCATGTCTAGAAAAGAAGAAACTATTGGTGACAGGCTGGGTGAATGTAGCTACCAGGTCGTCAACAGGGACCAAATTCTCTTGCAGAAGACAGTATTTTACTTGTGTGCGACCAACTTTCTCAGCATGGGAGCGAGGGCCCCGACGATGTCGGGCTTGAGGACGAACTCGGCCCCGTCTGGCAGCGGACCCGAGGTCGGGTCTGAATGCCCGGATGTCACAACGACCGCCATCTCAGGCCGGCGCTGACGGGCCTCCTGCGCCAATTCCCACCCGTCAATGGATCCCGGCACGTGCGCGTCGGTGACAAGGGCCGCTGCCGTCTTGAGGGCGGAGAGGAGAGCAAGCCCCTCATCCGTCGTCACCGCTTGGGCGACCTTGAAACCCGCCTCGATCAGGAGCGCCGTGATCGCTTCTCTCTGGTCAGCCTCCTCCTCGACCAAGATGACGACTCGCGGCTGCTCAGGATCAATGTCGGTCATAACTGCCGTTTCCCATCCCGCTACCCACAATCCGCGCCGGTGGCTCAGTGGCACGTGCTGCTTGTCAGCCCCGTCACCATCTTTGTTAGCGATACGGCATCAAGCCCTGCGTCTGCTTGACGGCGTCTGCACAGGATCGATCGCCCTTCGCATTCAAGTCGACGGCTCGCTGCAGCGCCATCTTGGCTTGCGAGGCCTTGTCCTCAGACGATGAACCCCTAGCAGTCGCGGCAGCACCTCCCTGAGCCGCCTCCGCTGCAGCCGTCGGCCGGTTCTCGGACTGGCGGCGAACGTCCTCGGGTGACGTCGCGATCCTGCCGCTGGCGATCGCGTCCGCTTGTCCAGCTCCAGCAGCGGCACCAACCGGGCCGGCCACGCCGCCGACGGTCCCCGGTGTGCCGCCCATCTCGCGAGAGGCACCGCCTTTCTGAGCTCGGTCCGTCTCAGGCGTCCCGACCGGCTGGTCCGCACTACCAGGCGAGGTGGACGCGGTTTTCTGGCCTGCAGTGTCATTCGGTCCCTTGCGCTGGCCGTAATCTGGCTCGGATACGGGAGCTCCCAACCCGACTTGCATGCTCAGATCACGCCGGAGCTTGGCGATGTCGTCCGTGCAGGGACCGCCCTCCTGAGCGAGTAGAGGCGCGGGAAGGAAGCCGATCGTGGTGAAAGCAGCAGCGCTGTAAAGAAGGCAGAGGCGTTTCATCACTGGTCTCCGGTTTGCCTTGCCCCTTCAACTGCTGGGTGAAGTGAGGAGTTCACTTTCGGAAAAACAAACCGTTCGCCAGTCCGCTCAGCGGGCCACGGCGACAGCGCTGCAGTTGCGCCCCGAACCCACCTGATCCTGCTCCCGTACAATCGCCGTGAAGACCCGCACTTCAGCCACCGCCCACTTAATCTCGGAGACACCCTGGAGCTGAGGCGAGAACGTAGGCTGGTTCCGTACGCCGCTCCTATGCGAATCAGCAGGAATGGCAGAGGGGCAATCGACGACCTCGAATGGCCGCTGTTGGGTGCCGAGCGGCCGCTCTGGCGGCATCGGCTGAATGTCTGGAAGTGGCGCTTTCCAGTCCTTGGCATCAGGTTGTGACTCGATGCATGTGCGCCAGTGCGCGGGGCTCAGACGTTTCCCCGGCCGGCCTCCTGCAGGATCAGCGTGTCGAGCGCGAGATCCGCGATCGCCTTACGCAGCCGTTGGCACTCGGTCTCCAACTCCTTCATCCGGCGCACCTGGTCCGACTTCAGCCCGCCGAACTCCTGCGCCAACGATCGTAGGTCACCTCCGTCACGCCGATCGCCCGGATCGCGTCAGCCACGCTCTGTCCCTGCGAGACCAGCACGTCCACCTGCCGCAGCTCGGCCACCACTTCTTCCGGCTTGTACTTCTTCGTTCCCACCATCCCCGGCATACCGGCATCGGTCTGCGCTCGGCTCGACGATCGCATCCGCGCCGACGTCATCGTGCAGAACGCCTTTGACAAGCGCTACACGCAGTAGCTCAACCTGCTGCCGAGCCACGGCCTGACGGCCAAGGCCGCGATCATCATCAAGTTCGCGACGCGGTGATGCCGCGGCGGCCCGCGCCCTCCGGGTGCCGGCCTCAGGGCTTGCCCGAATCAAGGGGCGGCGCCGGCCGCGTCGCGCCGCAGGGCGTGCGCGAGAACCGGACCGGCGGCCGCGTCGCCAGGAGCGGCCCCTCCGTCGGATGGTCGATCGCCTCGAAGAAGCCAGTGGCGGCGAGGTGGGGATCGTCGAGCAGGTCCTCGATCCGGTTGACCCGCGTGCAGGGCACGTCGAGGGGGGCGAGCCGCGAGAGCCACGCCTCGGTCGTGTCCCGGGCGAGGCAGGTGGCGAGGCGCTCGTAGAGGGTGTCGATCATCGCGGCGCGGGCGGCGTCGGACCCGAGGGCCTCCTCCTGCGCCCAATCCTCGCGGCCGGCGGCGCGGAAGACCGCGCGCCAGTGGCTCGCATTGTAGGGCAGGACCGCGATGTGGCCGTCGCGGGTCGGGTAGGGCCGGCGGTGCTTCGAGAGGAGGCGCGCGTAGCCGGACGGGCCGAGGGGCGGCCGGAAGGTGAGGCCGGCGAGATGCTCGACGGCGAGGAACGACACCATGGATTCGAACATCGGCATCTCGATCGCCTGTCCCTCTCCCGTGCGGGCGCGGTGGAACAGGGCGGCGCTGATCGCGGTGGTGACGTAGAGCGACGCGGTCTTGTCGGCCGCGATGGTCGGCGCGTAGCGGGGCTCGCCCCCGGCACGCCGCTCGAGATCGGCCCAGCCCGACGCCGCCTGGACGATGTCGTCGTAGGCCGGCCGGTCGCGGTAGGGCCCGTCCTGGCCGAAGCCGACGATCGCGCAGGTGATCAGCCCCGGATTGATCGTGCGCAGGCGCGCATCGTCGAGGCCGAGCCGGGCGGCGGCCTTCATCCGCATGTTGTGGACGAGGATGTCGGCGCCCCGGACGAGCTCGTCGAACCGGGCGCGGCCGGCCTCCTGCTTCAGGTCGAGGACGACGCTGTCCTTGCCGCGATTGCAGTTGAGGAACGCCGCTCCCATGCCGGGCGAGCGGGCAGGGCCCGGCGCGCGCAGGATGTCGCCGCCCGGTCCCTCGACCTTGACGATCTCGGCGCCGAGCTCGGCGAGGATCTGCGTCGCGAAGGGCCCCGCGACGACCGTGCTCAGGTCGACGACCCTGATGCCTGCGAGCGGACCCGGCATGGCGCTTCTCCCTTCCTCGTACTCGGGCCCCGGCGCTCAGCGCGCCGTGAAGCCGCCATCGACGGGCAGGGCCACGCCCGTCACGTAGGAGGCATCGTCCGAGGCGAGCCAGAGCACCGCGTGGGCGGCCTCCTCCGGCCGGCACAGGCGCCCCATCGGCACCGCGGAGACCATGCGCGCCTCGGCGGCGGCGGCTTCGGCCGGATCGCCCGAGCGGCCGGTGAAGCCGAGCTTCATCGGCGTCTCGGCGAGGCCCGGGCAGACGACGTTCACCCGGACGTTGTCGGGTGCGAAGGTCTGGGCGAGGGACTTCGTCAGCCCGACCACCGCGAACTTGGCAGCCGAGTAGATCGGACTCCACATCGAGCCGACGAGGCCCGAGACGGAGGCGGTGAACACGATCGACCCACCGCCGCGCCGGCGCATGTGCCCGATTGCCTCGCCGGCGGCGAGGGCCGCCGAGGTGACGTTGAGGTCGATGGCGAGCCGGTAGGCCGGCACGTCGAGGTTCTCGATGCCGCCGGGCCCGGGGATGCCGGCATGGGCCCACAGCACGTCGATCCCACCGAGCGCGGCGGCGGCGTCGTGGATCGAGCCCCGCATCTCCTCGGGTTGCGAGAGGTCGGCCCGCACCGTCGCGATGTCATGGCCCTGCGCCGACATGTCGGCGGAAAGCCGCGCGAGCCCCTCGGCGTTCACGTCGATGGCCACGACCCGCGCCCCCTCGCGCAGGAAGAGCTCGACGCCGGCGCGTCCCATCCCGGAGGCCGCGGCCGTCACCACCACGAGCTTGTTCGCCAGTCGCATGGTCGTTGATCCTCAGCTTGCGTCGATGCCGTCGGGGCGGCGCCCGCTACTTCACGAACGGGCATCCGCCGTCCTTCAGGGGACGGAAGGCCTCCGGGCCCGGGATGGTGGCCAGGACCTTGTAGTAATCGTAGGGCTTCTTCGATTCGTCCGGCTTCTTGACCTCGACGAGCATCATGTCGTGCAACACGCGGCCGTCCTCGCGCAACATCGTCTTGCCGAAGAGCGGGTCGTCGAAGGTCCCCGCTTCCCGCATCGCCTTCACCACCGCGCCCCCGTCCTTGGCCGATCCGACCTTTGCGACCGCCCGAAGGAAGGCGATCGTTGCGGAATAGGCGCCAGCCTGGTTCATGGTGGGGTAGCGACCGTTGTTGCGGGCGGCGAAGCGCTCGCCGAAGGCCCGCGTCGCCGCGTTCAGGTCCCAGTAGAACCCTGTCGTCAGGCGCAGGCCCTGGGCGGTGCGCAGGCCCAGCGAATGGATGTCGGAGAGGAATAAGAGCATGCCGGCGAGCTGCTGCCCGCTCTGGACGATGCCGAACTCCGCCGCCTGCTTGATGGCGTTGATCGTGTCGCCGCCCGCATTGGTCAGGCCGATCACCTGCGCCTGCGAGGCCTGGGCCTGCAGCAGGAACGACGAGAAGTCCTTGGCGTCGGTGGGATGGCGCACGGTTCCCGCCACCCGGCCGCCCTCGGCCTTCACCACGGCACTCGCGTCGCGCTCGAGCGCATGGCCGAGCGCGAAATCGGCCGTGATGAAGTACCAGGACTTGCCGCCGGCCTTCGTGATCGCCTCCGCGGTGCCGTGGGCGAGCGCCCAGGTGTCGTAGGTCCAATGCACGGAGTTCGGCGTGCAGGATTTGCCGGTCAGGTCCGAGGAGCCGGACGCGGTGAACAGCGCGACCTTGTTCTTCTCCCGCACGAGCGGCGCGAGGGCGAGGGAGATCGCGCTCGTCGGCATGTCGACGACGGCGTCCACCCCGTCCGAGTCGAACCACTTGCGCGCGATGGTGCTCGAGATATCGGGCTTGTTCTGAGCGTCGGCCGCGACGACCTCGACCGCAAGGCCCTTCGCCTCCGGCAGCTTGGCGAAATCCTCCACGGCCATCCGGGTCGCCTCGGCGGCCCCGGCGCCGCCGATATCCGAGAAGATCCCGGACATGTCGGCGAGGACGCCGATCTTGACCGGGACCTGCGCCAAGGCGGCCGAAGACAGCGTCGTCGAGGCGGCGAGGGCGAGCGTCCCGAGGGTACGGCGAAGCGACATGCATTCCTCCCTGCGGCGGGCCGACTAGTCGCGGCTGTCCGCATCACGGCACCGATCGTCGCGGCTCGCTAAATTCTTATGGAGGAATTTTTCATTCCTGATTATGAATAAGTCAAGCGCTGTTGGAGGCAGAGGGGGAGGCGGGATGCGTGTGGTGCCCCGAAGCACCGGCCGTTAGGTTGCGCAGCCATGAACCCGGGCGGCGGTCGAACCCCGCACCGGCACGGGGCGACGGGACAGATGCAGGTCAAGCAGGCGGCCAACGTTCTCGAACTGCTGGAGTATTTCGCCGAGCGGCGGCGGCCGGCCACCCTCGCCGAGATCTCGGACGATCTCGGCTGGCCGCGCTCGAGCACGTTCAACCTTGTCGGGACGATCGTCGAGAGGGGCTATCTCTACGAGCCGCGGCCGCGGGCCGGGTACTACCCGACCCCTCGCTGGCTCACGCTCGCCCTCACCGTGGCGGAGGCCGAGCCGCTCCCGGGCGTCGTCGACGACCTCGTGGCCGACGTGGCGGCCGCCACCGGCGAGACCACGGCGGTCGGCACCCTGACCGGCATCCACGCCCTGTTCCTCGTCGTGGCGGAATCCCGGCACCAGGTGCGCTACCACGCCCGGGTCGGCGACCGGGTTCCGGTCCATGCCAGCTCCGCCGGGCGGGCGATCCTCGCCCAGTATCCTGCGGCCTCGCGCGAGGCGATCTACCGCCGGGTCGCGTTCGAGCGCTTCTCCGACACGACGCCGCTGGGCGTGGAGAACGTGGAGCGTGCGCTGCTGGAGGCGGAGGAGCGCGGCTATCACCAGAGCGACTCGGAGTACATCGCCGACCTCGCCGGCGTCGCCCTCCCGCTCCCCCTCGGCGACCGCCGGCTCTCGATCGTCGTCGCGGGGCCGACCTCGCGCTGCCTCGCGCGGCGGCCCGAGACCGCCGCCATCCTGAAGGCGGCCTTGTCCCGCCATGGCCTCGCGGAGCCCGGCCCTCAGGCCCAGTCGAGGTAGGTCCGCGGGCAGGTGCCGAGGACCCGCTTGAACATCGCCGTGAAGGCGCTCGGGCTGTCGTAGCCGACGTCGAGGGCGACGCTGGTGACGGAGGCGCCGCCGCCGAGGCGGGCGAGCGCCTCCATGAGCCGCACCCGCTGCTGCCAGGCCGAGAAGCTCATCCCGGTCTCGCGGCGGAACAGGCGCGTGATCGTCCGGCGGCTCAAGCCCGTGAGGAGCGCCCACTCGTCGAGGGTCCGGGTCTCGCCGGCGCGGGAGAGCACGCTCTCGCAGATCCGGCCGAGACGGTCGTCCTGCGGCACCGCGACGTGGAGCGAGGAGGCGGGCATCCGACCGATCTCCGCGAGCAGGAGGTCGACGAGCCGGCCCTCCCGTCCGTGCTCGTCGTAGAGGACCGGCATCGCCAGCACCTCGGCGAGGAGCGCCCGCAGGAGCGGCGTCGTGCGCACCAGGCGGCAGGCGCCGTGACCGGCCGGCATCGCGTCGGCCTCGACGTAGAGGGTCTGCACCTCCACATCCGCCCATGATCGGGACTGGTGCACCACGCCCGGCGGGATCCACAGCCCGTGATCCGGCGGGACGACGAAGCACCCCTCGTCGGTCAGCATCGCGGTGACCCCGGTGACGCCGAGGATGAACTGCCCGCGCGCGTGGGCGTGCCGGGTGCTGGTGCTGGTATCGGGGTAGAACGCCCCCATCCCGCCCACCCGGCGCGGCACGGCCTGGAGGCTGGCCGAGAGCGCGCGGGCCGCCCGCGGGTCGGCGGCCCGCCGTCCCTGCGGGATCGTCTCGCACCGCTCGGCCTCAAGCGGGAACGGCTTCCTCATCCTGCGCTCCTTGGACGGACGATCGACCAGGCCGGGGGAGGCAACCTGCATACCACGCTCGGCTGCCATCGCAGCCCGCCGGCTGGCCCGATCGCGATACTCGGCGGCCCGGATGCGACGGCGGGCCGGTATTCGCTCGGCTAGGCTCTCACGATCGCTCAACGATCGGGAGAGGCCGGGATGGATCGCCGCCAGTTCACCGGGGGATTGCTCGCCGGCGCCGCGTCCCTGCCGCTCGGCGCGGGACGGGCGGGGGCGCAAGGTCGCGGCGGTACGCTCAACGTCATCATCCAGCCCGAGCCGCCGATCCTCGTCACCGCCCTGAACCAGCAGCAGCCGACGCTGACCCTCGGCGGCAAGATCTACGAGAGCCTGCTCAAATACGCCCCCGACCTGAAGCCGATGCCCGGCATGGCGCGGTCCTGGGAGATCTCGCCAGACGGGCTCACCTACACGTTCCGGCTGTTTCCCGGCATCACCTTCCACGACGGCACGCCGATGACGGCGCAGGACGTCGTGTTCTCGTGCATGACCCTGCTGATGGAGACCCATCCACGGGCGCGCAACACCTTCCGCCGCGTGGCGAGGGCCGAGGCGCCCGATCCCCTGACCGTGATCTTCACGCTGAAGGAGCCCTTCGCGCCGTTCCTCGGCTCGTTCGACTGCACCACCGCGCCGATCGTCCCGAAGCACGTCTACGAGGGCACCGACTTCCGCAAGAACCCGATGAACGACAAGGCCATCGGGTCCGGCCCGTTCAAGCTCAAGGAATGGGTGCGCGGCTCGCACGTCCACCTGGTGCGCCACGAGGGCTACTACCGCAAGGACGAGCCGCACCTCGACGAGATCATCTACCGCGTCATTCCCGACGCGGCGTCGCGCACGCTCGCCCTCGAGAACGGCACGGTGCAGCTCGCGCAATGGTCCGACGTCGAGTTCTACGACGTCGCCCGCCTCAAGGCCCGCCCGAACCTCGCCGTCACCAATGCGGGCTACGAGTACTTCGCGCCGCTGCAATGGCTCGAGATGAACAACCGCGTCGCGCCGCTGAACGACCGGCGTTTCCGGCAGGCGGTGATGCACGCCCTCGACCGCGAGGCGCTCGCCAAGCGCGTCTATTTCGGGCAGGCGAGGGTTGCGACCGGGCCGGTCGCCTCGAAGACGAAGTTCTACGACCCGAACGTCCGCAAGTACGAGTACAGCCTCGACAAGGCGAAGGCTCTGCTCGACGAGATGGGCCTCAAGCCCGGCGCTAACGGCAAGCGGGTCGAGATCAAGTTCCTGGTGCCGCCCTACGGCGAATCCTACCAGCGCTCGGCGGAGTTCTACCGCCAGTCCTTCGCCCGCGTCGGCATCGACCTCGTGCTCGAAGCGACCGACATGGCGGGCTGGGCCTCCCGGATCGGCAACTGGGACTACCAGATGACGACGAACCTGCTCTACCAGCTCGGCGATCCGGCGCTCGGCGTCTCGCGCACCTACGTGACCTCGAACATCGTCAAGGGCATCCTGTTCTCGAACACGCAAGGCTACTCGAACCCCGAGGTGGACCGGCTGTTCGACGAGGCCGCGAGCGCGCTGGACGAGAAGAAGCGCCAGGAGCTCTACACCAGGGTCCAGCAGATCCTGGTCGAGGACGTGCCCGTCGCCTGGACGCTCGAGATCGAGTACCCGATCATCTACGACAGGAGCCTCAAGGACGTCGTGACGACGGCGATCGGCTCGCACGAGACCTTCGGCGCGGTGACGAAGTCGTGACCGGGATCAGGCGCGCCGCCGGAATCGGAATCGCGCTCGGTGCCTGGATCGTCCGGCTCGTCCTGGTGGTCCTGGTGATCGCGACCTTCAACTTCGCGCTGGTGCGGGCCGCGCCCGGCGACCCGGCGCAGGTGATGGCCGGGCAGTCGGGCGGCGCGGACGCCAAGCTGCTCGCCGACCTGCGCGCCGAGTACGGCCTCGACCAGCCCTATGCGGTGCAGCTCGTGCGCCATCTCGGCCGGGTGGTGCGGCTCGATCTCGGCACCTCGACCCAGCAGCGCCGGCCGGTCCTCGACCTGATCCGCGAGCGCCTTCCCGCCACCCTCCTCCTCACGGTCACGGCCTTCACCCTCGCGCTCCTCCTCGGCTCGACCCTCGGCGTGATGGCCGGCCTCGCGGCGGGCAGCGCCGCCGACACCGCCTTCACGGTCCTGTCGCTCGTGCTCTACGCCATGCCGGTGTTCTGGCTCGGGCTGATGCTGGTCCTGGTCTTCTCGGTCTGGCTCGATTGGCTGCCGCCCTTCGGCTACGGCACGATCAACGCCCGGCTCGGCCCCCTGGGCCAGGCCCTCGATCTCCTCAAATACCTCGCGATGCCGGCGGCCTCCCTCGGGGCGATCTACCTCGCGATCTACGCCCGGCTGATGCGGGCCGCGATCATCGAGGTGGCGCAGCAGGACTTCGTGAAGACCGCCCGCGCCAAGGGCCTCACCGGAGCGCAGATCGTCGTCGGGCACATGCTGCGCAACGCCCTCGTGCCGGTGGTCACGGTCGCGGGCATGCAGGCCGGCGCCCTCGTCGGCGGCGCGGTCGTGGTCGAGACGGTGTTCGCCTGGCCGGGGCTCGGCCGGCTCACCTTCGACGCGCTGCTCCAGCGCGACTACCCGGTGATGCTCGGCGTGTTCCTCATCCTCTCGGTCATCGTCATCCTGTTCAACCTCGCGACGGATCTGGCCTACCGGCTCATCGATCCGCGCATGCGGGCGGGGAGCGCCTGAGATGGACGCGCTCAAGGCTTTCCTGCGCCACCCGAGCGGCATGGCCGGGCTCGTGCTCATCCTGGCGGTGCTGGCCCTCGCGGCGAGCGCCCCCGTCCTCTACCCCGAATCCCCCTGGGAGATGGTGGCGACGCCCTTCGCCCCGCCCGGCGAGGACGGGATGCGGCTCGGGGCCGACACCCTCGGGCGCGACGTCGCGGCGGGCATCGCCCACGGGGCCCGGGTCTCGCTCCTCATCGGCGTCGCCTCGGCGCTGGCGGCGCTCGTCATCGGGGTGACGGTCGGGGCGCTCGCCGGCTATGCCGGCGGCGGGCTCGACGCGGCGCTGATGCGCATGACCGAGCTGTTCCAGACGATCCCCGCCTTCGTGCTGGCGATCCTGCTCGTCGCGACCTTCACGCCCTCGCTCGCCACCATCGTCGCCACGATCGGGGCGGTGTCCTGGCCGCCGCTGGCCCGGCTCACCCGGGCCGAGTTCCTGCGCCTGCGACGCCGGGAATTCGTCGAGGCGGCGATCTGCCAGGGCGAGCGCACCGCCAGGGTGGTGTTCGGCCACGTGCTGCCGAACGCGGTCTCGCCGATCCTCGTCACGGCCTCGCTCACGGTGGCGAGCGCGATCCTCATCGAGAGCGCGCTCTCCTTCCTCGGCCTGGGCGATCCCAACATGATGTCCTGGGGCTTCATGGTCGGCTCGGCCCGCAGCTCGATCCGGCAGGCGTGGTGGGCGAGCGTGTTCCCGGGCCTCGCCATCCTCGTCACCGTGCTCGCCATCAACCTGTTCGGCGAGGGCCTGAGCGACGTGCTCAACCCGCGCATCGCGCGGCGCCGGGGCTGACGACATGACCGACGCCAAAGCTCCCGTATCCACGGCTCCCGTCCTCGCCGTCGACGGGCTCACCATCGCGCTGCCGCGGGGCGGCGACCGGGCCCACGCGGTCGAGGACGTCTCCTTCGCGATCCAGCGCGACGAGGTGGTCTGCCTCGTCGGCGAGTCGGGCTCCGGCAAGTCGATGATCGCGCACGCGATCCTCTCCCTGCTGCCGTCCGGGGTACGCGTCGCCGGCGGCGCGGTCGCGGTGAACGGGCGCGACGTCGCGCGGCTGTCGGGCTCCGACCTGCGGGCCTTCCGCGGCGGCGAGGCCGGGATGATCTTCCAGGAGCCTTTGTCCTCCCTCAACCCCCTGAAGCGCGTCGGCGCCCAGATCGCCGAGACGATCCGTACCCACCAGGGCGCGCTGCCGCGCGACGCGATGCGGGCTCGGGTCGAAGGCCTGCTCGCCCAGGTCGGCCTACCGACGCCCGGGCTTCTCGCCCGCTCCTACCCGTTCGAGCTCTCCGGCGGCCAGCGCCAGCGGGTGATGATCGCCATGGCGATGGCGAACCGGCCGGCCCTCCTCGTCGCCGACGAGCCGACGACGGCCCTCGACGTGACGACCCAGGCGCAGATCCTGCGGCTGATCGACGATCTCCGGCGCGAGCGCGGCATGGGCGTGCTCCTCATCACCCACGATTTCGGCGTCGTCGCCGATGTCGCCGATCGGGTCGTGGTGCTGCGGGGCGGGCGCGTGGTCGAGACCGGGAGCGCGGAGGCGGTTCTGCGCCGGCCCCGCGATCCCTATACCCGGGCGCTGATCGACGCGGTGCCCCGCGCGCGGCTGCGTCCGCCGGCCCCCCGGCCGGAGGGAGCGCCGGTCCTCTCCGTCGAGGACCTGCGCAAGACCTTCACGGTGCGACGGGGTTTGTTCCAGCCGCCGCGCCGGGTCGTCGCCGCGGACGGCCTCTCCCTCAGCCTGCACCAGGGCGAGACCCTCGCGGTCGTGGGCGAATCCGGATCGGGCAAGTCGACCCTCGGGCGGATGATCATGCGCCTCACCGAGCCCGACGGTGGCGCGATCCGGCTCGGCGGCGAGGACCTGCGCTCGCTCGACGGCGAGGCGCTGCGCCAGGCCCGGCGCGGCCTCCAGATCGTGTTCCAGGATCCCTTCGCGAGCCTCGACCCGCGCCAGAAGGTCGGGGACGCGGTCGCCCGCGGGCCGATGGCCTACGGCACCCCGCGCCGCGAGGCGATGGCGACCGCCCGCGCGCTCCTGGAACGGGTCGGTCTCACAGCGGCGGCGGCGGAGCGCTATCCGCACGAATTCTCCGGCGGGCAGCGCCAGCGCATCTGCATCGCCCGGGCGCTGGTGCTGCGGCCGCAGGTGCTGATTGCCGACGAGGCGGTCTCGGCCCTCGACGTCTCGGTCCAGGCCCAGGTGCTGGCGCTGCTCGCCGAACTGCGCCGCGAGATGCGCCTCGCGATGATCTTCATCACCCACGACCTGCGCATCGCCGCCGAGATCGCCGACCGGGTGATCGTTCTGCAGAAGGGCCGGATCGTCGAGGAGGGGGCGACGCGCGACGTCTTCTCCGCGCCGCGCGAGGCCTATACCCGCGCCCTCCTCGACGCGATTCCGGGTCGGCGCTTCTTCGAACATCCCGGATTCACGCGCGAGCCCGTCGCGCCGGAGGTCGCATGACAGACGAGACGCAACCCCGCACGACCCTGACCGGCCCCGAGCGCGACGCGCTCTTTGCGGCGGTGGATGCCGGTTTCGAGCGCCAGATCGCCGACACCATCGCCTTCGCGGCGATCCCCTCGACCCGCGGCCAGGAGGGTCCGTGCCAGGACATGATGGCCGACCTCCTGCGGGCGCGGGGCTACGCCGTCGACGACTGGCGCATCGACCAGGACGACTTGCGCCACCTGCCCGGCTTCGGCCCGGTCGAGACCGACTTCTCCCGCGCCCGCACGGTGGTCGGGACCTACCGGCCGGAGCGGGCGCAGGGCCGCTCCCTCATCCTCCAGGGCCATTGCGACGTGGTTCCCGCCGGCCCCCTCGACATGTGGAAGCGCCCGCCCTTCCAGCCCGTCGTGGAGGATGGCTGGCTCTACGGCCGCGGCGTCGGCGACATGAAGTCCGGCACCATCGCGGCGCTCTACGCCCTCGACGCGCTCGAGGCCGCGGGTCTCGCGCCCCAGGGCCGCATCCACGTCCAGTCGGTGATCGAGGAGGAGAGCACCGGGCTCGGCGCCCTCTCGACGCTGCAGCGCGGCTACCGGGCGGAGGCCTGCTTCATCGTCGAGCCGACGAACGGGCGCCTGATGCGGGCGCAGACCGGGGTGATCTGGTTTCGCCTCAAGGTCCGGGGCGAGCCCGCCCACGCGGCCCATGCGGCGGTCGGCTTCAACGCGATCAAGGCGGCCTATCACGTCATCCAGGCCCTGGAGGGCCTGGAGGCGGAGTGGAACGAGCGGGCGAAGGACCATCCCCGTTTCAGCGCGCTCGCGCACCCGCTCAACCTCAATGTCGGCATCATCCGCGGCGGCGAATGGGCCTCGAGCGTGCCGGCCTGGTGCGACGTCGATTGCCGCATCGGCCTTCTGCCCGGCTGGAGCGTGGCCGCGTGCCAGCGCGAGATCGAGGCCTGCGTGGCGCGGGCCGCAGCCAGCCATCCCTTCCTCGCCCAGAGCCCGCCCGAGGTGGTGTGGTCCGGCTTCCTCTCGCCCGGCTACGAGGTGACGGGGGCCGAGGCGGCGGAGGCCGTGCTCGCCGAGGCGCACGGCGCCGGCTGGGGCGGCCCGCTTGAAGATTCGCTGTTCACGGGGCTGACCGACGCCCGCTTCTACGGCCTCGATTACGGCATCCCGGCCTTCTGCTACGGCGCGACGATCGAGAACGCCCACGCCTTCAACGAGCGCGCGAACGTCGAGTCGCTGCGCAAGCTCACCCGCACCGTCGCGCTGTTCGTCGCCGGCTGGTGCGGCGTGGCGCCGATCACCGGAGGGACGCGATGACGGAGATAGCCGGGCAGAACCCCCCGATCCGGACGCAGGACGAGCTGCGGGCCGAGTACGGGCCGATCAACCCGCTCGCCGAGAAGAAGGTCCTCGGAGTCCTCGACGGCTTCTGCCGGGACTTCATCGCGCTCTCGCCCTTCCTGGTGCTCGCCTCGAGCGACGGCGAGGGGCGCTCCGATGCGAGCCCGCGCGGGGACGCCGCCGGCTTCGTGGCGGTGCTCGACGAGCGCACGCTGCTGATCCCGGACCGGCTCGGCAACAAGCGGGTCGATTCCTTCGCCAACATCCTGCGCTACCCGGCCGTCGGGCTGATCTTCATGGTGCCGGGGATCAACGAGACCCTGCGGGTCAACGGCCGCGCCAGCCTCACCCGCGACGCGGACCTGCTCGCGCCCCTCGCCGCCCAGGGCAAGGCCCCGCCGGTCGGCCTCCTCGTCGAGGTGCACGAAACGTTCTTCCATTGCGGCAAGGCGCTGATGCGCTCGAAGCTGTGGGATCCCTCGCTCCACGTCGAGCGCAGCAGCTTCCCGACGCTCGGCCGCATCATCGCCGAGCAGACCGCCTCCGTGACGGTCGAGGCGGCCGAGCGGACGATGGAGGAAGGCTACCGCACGAGGCTGTACTGATGGCTCATGACGACTGGCGGGCGCGGGCCGGCACGCCCTTCGCGTGCGAGAAGGCCCCGGTCGCGGCCCGGCGCGGGATGGCGGTGACGAACCACCCCCTCGCCTCGGCCGCCTCCCTCGAGATGCTGGCCGCCGGCGGCAACGCGATCGACGCCGCGGTCGCGGCGCTCTTCGCCCTCACGGTGGTCGAGCCGATGATGGTCGGCATCTTCGGCGGCGGCGTCGCGGTGATCCGCCTCGCCGACGGGACGACCACGACGATCGACGGCCTCGCGACCGCGCCGGCCGCCGCCCGGCCCGACGCCTACGAGCCCGTCTCCGACACCTGGCCGGACTACATGGAGACGCGGGGGCGGCGCAACTTCATGGGCGCCTCCGCGGTCGCGGTCCCGGGCACGCTGAAGGGCTGGTGCGAGGCGCTCGCCCGCTTCGGCCGTCTGCCGCTCGCCGACGTGATGGAGCCGGCGATCCGGCACGCCCGGCGCGGCTTCACGGTCACGCCCTACCTCGCCGCTTGCACGGCGGAGAACGCGCCGCTCCTGGCGCGCGATGTCGCGATCGCAGAAATCTTCCTGCCCGGCGGCGAGCCGGTCGCGGCCGGAGCGCGCCTCGTCCAGGGCGATTACGCGCAGACGCTCGCCACCATCGCCCGCGAGGGGCCGGACGCGCTCTACGGCGGCAGCCTCGGCAGCGAGATCGGTTCGGCGCTCCGGGCCGCCGGTTCCTACCTCGCGCCCGCCGACCTCGCGGCCTACCGCACGGTGGAGCGCGCACCGGTGCGGGGGACCTATCGCGGCGTCGAGATCATCGGCCCGGCGCCGCCGGCCTCGGGCGGGGTCCACATCGTGCAGATGTTGAACCTGCTCGAGGCCTACGATCTCGCCGCCATGGGCTTCGGCACGCCGGACACGCTCCACCTCCTGCTGGAGGTCCTGAAGATCGCCGCCGTCGACCGGCGCGCCGCCACCGCCGATCCGGCCTTCGTCGACGTGCCGGTGGCCCGGCTGACCGCGAAGGACTACGCCGCCCTGCGCCGGCCGGAGATCGACCCGGCGCGGGCCGGCCGCTACGCGCCGGGCGTCGGGACAAACGAGTCCCAGAACACCACCCACGTCACCGTGGCGGATGCCGACGGCGCCATCGTCACCTCGACCCAGACGATCAACAGCCTGTTCGGCGCCAAGATCATGATCCCCGGGACCGGGATCGTGCCGAACAACTACATGTACCTGTTCGATCCGCATCCCGGCCACGCCCTGTCCCTGGCGCCGGGCAAGCGGATCACGAGCGGCATCTCGGCCCTCATCGGCTGCCGCGCGGGCCGGCCGGTCTTCGCCCTCGGGCTGCCCGGCGCGCACCGGATTCCCGCCGGCGCGCTCCAGGCCGTCCTCAACCTCGTCGATCACGGCATGTCGCTGCAGGAGGCCGTCGAGGCGCCCCGCGTCTTCACCTGGGGCGAGGAGGCGGAGATCGAGGACGGCGTTCCGGAGACCGTGCGCGCGGCGCTTGCCGCCCGCGGCCACCCGGTGCGGCCGGTGGCGCATGTCGGCGGCGGGATGTGCGCGGTCGGCTTCGGGCCCGACGGCACGATGACGGGGGCGGCCTGCTGGCGGGCCGACGGTTCGCCGGCGGGGCTCGGCGGCGGGCTCGCCCGCGCCGGCACCTCGTTCTGGCCCGACCCGCGCCGGGACGCTCCGTCGGCCTGACCCGTCCGGGGCGGTCCGGCGGCGCATCACATCGCCGCGTCGCGCTCGGCCGGGTCCGCCCGATGGTGGTGGCGGATGAAGGCTCTCACCGCCGGCGCCGGCTCGTTGCGGCGGTAGGCCACCGCGAGATCTGAGGTCGTCGTCGATCCGGTGATCGGGCGGTAGACGAGGCCGGGCAGTTGCAGGCAGGTCAGGGATCGCGGCACGAGCGCGACCCCGAGCCCGACCGCGACCATGCTGGCGATGGTGGTGAAGTCCCGCCCGGTGGCGCTGATCGTCGGCTCGAAACCGCTCTCGCGGCAGGCGGTGACGGCGTTGTGGTGAAAGCCGACATCGACGGCCTGGCGCGGCGCGATGAATGTCTCCTCGCGCAGCGCGGCCAGCGGAATCGTCTCGTGACCGGCGAGCGCGTGGGCCGCACCGACCGCGACGACGAGGGGCTCGCGCAGGACGCAGGTCGTCGCGACCCCGTCGGGGACCTTCACCGGGGGGCGGACATAGCCGAAATCGAGGGCGCCGCCGGCGATCGCCGCAAGTTGCAGGCCCATCTCCATCTCGGTGAGCTGAAGCTCCACCTCCGGATGCGTCGTCCGGAAGCCGGCGAGCGACGCCGTGAGCACGCCCGCATAGGCGGCCGAGGCCACGTAGCCGATGGAGATCCGGCCCGTCTCGCCCCGCCCGGCCCGGCGCACGGCGGCCAGAGCCGTGTCGGCTTGGAGAAGCGTCTTGCGGGCCTCCTGCAGGAAGACCTGGCCGGGCAGCGTGAGCTGGACCGAGCGCCGGCTGCGATCGAGCAGAGCGGTGCCCACCAGCGCCTCCAGGTTGAGGATCTGCTGGCTCAGGCCCGGCTGGGCGATGCCGAGCCGCTCCGCGGCGCGGCTGAAGTTCCGCTCCTCGGCCAGGGTCACGAAGTAGCGCAGGTGCCGCAGCTCGAACGCGCCCGTCGCCTTGTTGACGCTCATGATCCCCCTTTCGCATCCGCGATTCCGCAGGCCCTCACGAGCAAGTCAGGCCTGAAATTTTAATAATTACAAACAATCTCGCTCCTCTTATCATAAGCTTCACTTCTGAAAATCGCACGGGCCAATTATTGGACCCTCGGCACCCGGCTCGGCTAAGCCCGTACCCGGACGGCTGTTCTGCGCCGCGTCAGCGCGCCAGCACCCGTCGGGAACCGGATCATGTCGTTGCCTCCCTCGGCCCCGCCGACTGTCGTTCGTGCCGCCCGATCGCCTTCCTCCGGCCCGAAGGAGACCCCGCGCACGCTTCGAGTCCTGGCGAGGCAGGCCGTGACGCCGCTCCTGCGCCGGATCACCCTCGCCTGCGACGACGCGGCGTCCTTCGCGGGGCCCGCGATGCATGCCCGCCTCCTCGTCCCGTGCCCCTGCGGTCCGTTGCGCGGCGTGGACGGAGTGCCGGCGGCGTCGCGCTATTACACCGTGCGGTTCGTCCGGCCGGAGGTGGGCGAGATCGACATCGACGTCGTGCTGCACGCGCCCGCGGGTCCCGGCTCCTGCTGGGGCGCCCGGGCCCGTCCCGGCGACCGCGTGGGACTGATCGGGCCGCTCGGCCGTCCCGTTCCGCCGGCGGACCGCCTCGTCCTCGTCGGCGACGAGACCGCGCTGCCGGTGATCGGCCGCCTGATCGAGGAGGCGGCGCCCGGCCGGCGCATCGACGCGCTCGTCGAGGTGGCGGACCGGGACGAGGAGCAGGCCGTGGCCTGCGGCGGCGGCGCGCGGCTCGACTTTCTCCACCGCTCCGGGCGGGGCTCGCAGCTCGCTCGGGCGGCCGCCGGCCTCGCCCGGGACGCGGGTCGCGGTTCCTTCCTCTATGCGGGCGTCGAGGCCGGTACGGCCCGCGACCTCACCGCCATCATGCGCGAGCGCCTCGCCCTCGGCAGTGCGCAGGCGCGGATCGTCACCTACTGGCGCCGGCAGGACGACGATGCGGCGGCACGCTGAGGGGAGCCCGGCCGCCCTGTTCGAGCTCGCCGGGATCCGTGTCGAGGCCGGCGGACGGACCCTGCTCGACGGGATCACCCATCGCTTCGCACCGGGCCGGATCTGCGGGCTGATCGGGCCGAACGGCTCGGGCAAGAGCACGCTGATGCGCCTGCTCGCCCGGCAGGCTCCATCCGGCTCGGGCCGTATCCGGTTCCACGGCGAGGACCTCGCCGCGATCCGCCCGCGAGAGTTCGCCCGGCAGGTCGCGTACCTGCCCCAGTTCACCCCGCCGACGGACGGAATGCGGGTCGAGGAACTGGTCGCGCTCGGCCGCTTTCCCTGGCACGGCCTGCTCGGCCGCTTCGGGGCGCGGGATCGGGAGAAGGTCGACGAGGCGCTCCGCCGGACCGGCACCGGGGCCTTCCGCGGCCGGGCGGTCGCCTCGCTCTCCGGCGGCGAGCGCCAGCGCGTCTGGCTCGCCATGCTGCTCGCCCAGGACGCCGCCTGCCTGCTCCTCGACGAGCCGACCTCCGCCCTCGACATCGCCCACCAGATCGACGTGCTGTCCCTGGTTCGGGCGCTGGGGCGGGAGGGCGGCCTCAGCGTGATCGTGATCCTGCACGACATCAACATGGCGGCGCGGTTCTGCGACGACATCGTGGCGCTGGGCCATGGCCGCATCGTCGCGCAGGGAACCCCGGATGCCGTGATGCGGGAGGACGTGCTGGCCCGGATCTACGGCCTGCGCATGGGCATCCACCGCCTGCCCGGGACAGGCGACGTCGTCGGATATCCCCTGTGAGCCGGTGCGGCCCCACATCCGGGGCGCTCCTTCCGTCGCGGCGGGCCCTGCTGGCCGCGGCGGCCGGCGCCGTGCTCCCCCGGTCCCCGGCCCTCGCCGCCGGAGCCGCGCCGCCCCGCATCGCCGCGATCGACTGGGCGATGCTCGAGACGGCCCTCGCCCTCGGGGCGGAGGTCGTGGCGGGCGCCGAGCTAGTGCTCTACCGCAGGCTCGTGGTCGAGCCGCCGATCCCCGATCGCGTCGCGGATCTCGGCCTGCGCGGCAGCCTGAACTTCGAGGCCCTGCTGCGGGCCGCGCCCGACCTGATCCTGTCGGCCCCCTGGTACGGCCGCATCGAGGGCCAGCTCGGCCGCATCGCCCCGGTCCTGTCGCTGCGCATCGACCAGCGCGGGCGTCCACCCTACGCGGCGGCGATCGAGGCGACCCGCATCGCCGCCGCCCGGGTCGGGCGCGAGGGCGAGGCCGAGCGGGTCGTCGCCGAGACCGAGGCGGCGCTCGCCGCAGCGGCGCAGCGGCTCGCATCCCGGCGCGGGGAACGGGTCTTCGTGATCAGCGTCGGCGATCCACGCCACTTCCGGGCCTTCGGACCCGACAGCATGCACGGTGCCGTGCTCGACCGGCTTGGCCTGGCGAGCGCCTGGACCGGCAACACACGCTACGTCGCGCAGGCTCCGGTCGACATCCTGGCGCTGGCCCAGGATCCGGGAGCCAGCATCGTCATCGTCGGCCCGCTGCCACCGGACGCCGCCCGGGCACTGCCGCAGAGCGCCCTGTGGAACGCGCTGCCGGCGGTGCGCGAGAACCGCGTCCGGATGCTGGCCCCGGTCAATCCCTTCGGCGCCCTGCCCACCGCCGCGCGGTTCGCCCGCCTGCTCGCGGAGGCGCTGGCATGACCTGCAACCCCGGGTCCCGCGCCGGCACCGTCGCCGATCCCTTCCGAGCCGGGTGCGCCCCGCCTCCAGGCGACCGGGCAATCGTGCTGCGCTTCGCCTGTCTCTGCGCCGGGCTCGCGGGGCTCGGCGCCCTCCTGCACGGCCTCGGCATCCGGGCGATGCTGGACGATGCGAGCCACCCCCTGCGCGACCTCGTCGTGCTCCACAGCCTGCTGCCGCGGGCCATCGTCGCGCTCGCGGCCGGAGCGGCCTTGAGCCTCGCCGGGATGCTGCTGCAACGGGTGCTGCGCAACCCGCTCGCCGATGCCTCGACGCTCGGCGTTACGGCGGGTGCGCATCTGGCGATCGTCGCCGCGCTCGCCTTCGCGCCGGATCTGGGCGGGCTCAGCCGCGAGGCGGTCGCCTTCGCGGGCGCGCTCGCCGCAGCGGCCCTGGTGCTCGGCCTCACGGCGCGGCAGGCCTTCGAGCCGACGGGCGTTGTGGTCGCCGGCATGCTGGTCGGCCTCGTCTGCGCCTCGGCGAGCGCGGCGCTCGTCCTGTATGGCGGGCAATACCTGACCTCCCTGTTCCTCTGGGGCGGCGGCTCGCTGGCGCAGCAGGACTGGGGACCGGCGCAGGCCCTGGGGATCCGGCTGGCCCTGGCCTGGCTGCTCGCCGCCCTGCTCCTACGCCCCCTCGCCCTGCTCGCCCTCGACGATGCCGGCGCCGGCGGCCTCGGCCTGCCCGTCGCCCGGATCCGGACCGCCCTGCTGCTGCTGGCCGTCGTCCTGGCGGGATCGGTGGTGGCGCAGGTCGGCGTCATCGGCTTCGTCGGCCTCGCCGCCCCGAACCTCGCGCGGATGCTCGGCCTGCGCACGCCCCGCGCCCTCCTCGTCGTCGCACCCGTCCTCGGCGGGCTGATCCTGCTCCTGACCGACGGGATCGTGCAGGCGATCGACCGCGCCAGCCGTCTCGCCCTGCCGACCGGCGCCGTTACGGCGTTGCTCGCCGGTCCGTTCCTGCTCCTGCTGCTACCCCGGCTCTCCGGCCTGCGCCCCATCGCGTCGGGGACGGCCCACGCTCCCCGGAGCCTCGCCCGGCCGTGGCGTTCGCTGACGCTCCTCGCGGGCGCCGTCGTCGTCCTCGTCCTCGCGGGCCTGGTTCTCGGGCGCGATCGCACCGGGCTCGCGCTCGCCGGTCCTTCGGACCTTGCGCTCCTCCTGCCCTGGCGGCTGCCCCGCCTCGCCGCCGTGATGGCGGGCGGAGCCATGCTCGCCGCGTCCGGCTGCGTCCTGCAACGCATGACCGCGAACCCCCTGGCGAGCCCGGAGGTTCTCGGCGTGAGCGGCGCGGCGAGCTTCGGCCTCGCCACCTGCATCATCGCGGCGCCGGCCGCGGGCCTCGCCGCGCAGGTCGGCAGCGCCGCTCTCGGCGCCGGTATCGGGCTCGCGGCGCTCCTCGACGTGGCGCGGCGCGCCGCGCTCCAGGGCAGCCGCATGCTGCTCGGCGGCATCGCGCTCGGTGCCCTGGCCGGTGCCGGCCTCACGGTGATCATGACCCGCGGCGGCCTGGAGGCCGCGATGATCCTGGCCTGGATCACTGGCGCCTCGACGCAGGTCGATCCGGCCCTCGCGCGACTGGCGGTCGCAGGAGCGCTCGCCAGCATCGCCGCCCTGGCCCTGCTCGCGCGGTGGCTCGACGTGCTGCCGCTCGGCGATTCCACCGCTCTCGCCCTCGGCCTGCCGCTCGGGCGCGCCAAGCTCGTCCTGCTCACCATCGCTGCGCTCGCGACGGGCGTGAGCGCCCTGACGGTTGGGCCCGTGAGCTTCGTCGGGCTGATGGCGCCGCACCTCGCCCGGTACACGGGCTTCGTCGGGGCGCGGTGGCATCTCGCCGGCTCCGTCGCGATCGGCTGCGGGCTGATGGTCGGGGCCGACCTGCTCTCGCGCCTCGTCTTCTACCCCTACCAGATGCCCGCCGGCCTCTTCGCCTCGTTGATCGGCGCGCCGTACCTGATCGGCGCCGTCCTGCGCAAAGCGGGCCCGCGATGCTGAGTGCAGCCTCCTCCCGCCACTCGTCCCGCGAGAAGGGCCGCAAGCACCGGCCGGATCCAGTCGAATCAAATCAACCGGGCAGTAATTCCCGAAATAACAAAAATTAACAAAGAAATATCAAAGAACAGCGTGACCGGTTCGCGCTATGCACGAGGGGTGACATCATGAATGACTCTCCGATGCCGTCGCGCATCCTGCGCGGCCTCGCGCTCACCGGCGTTTCGCTCGTCGCGCTCGCGCTCGCAACTCCGCTCGGCGTTGCACACGCGCAGGCGGCATCGTCCGAGCCGGTCGTGGCGCTGGAGGAGATCACCGTGGCCGGCTCGGGGACGGGGAGCCCCGCCCGGGCCGGCGGTCCTGCCGCGGAGGATCCACGCGGCCCGGTCGACGGCTTCGTGGCGACCCGTTCCGCGACCGCGACGAAGACCAACACCCCCCTGATCGAGACGCCGCAATCGATCAGCGTCGTCGGCCGCCAGCAGCTCGACGCCCAGCGCGACCTCACCGTGGCGGAGGCCCTGCGCTACGTGCCCGGCGTCTACGGCGGGACCTACGGGCCCGGGACGCGCCAGGACTTCTTCCTGATCCGCGGCTTCACCGCCAACGACACCGGCCTCTATCTCAACTCGCTGCAGCTCCTGAACTACGGCTTTGCCGGCTTCCAGGTCGACCCGTTCGGGCTCGAGCGCATCGAGATCCTGCGCGGCCCGGCCGCCGTGCTGTTCGGGCAGGGCGGTCCCGGCGGCCTCGTCAACCTGATCAGCAAGCGTCCGACCCTTGAGCCGCTCCGTTACATCGAGACCGGCGGCGGCTCCTTCGGGCAGAAATATCTCGGGATCGACCTCGGCGGCCCCGCCGACGCGGACGGCCATTGGTTCTACCGCCTGACCGGCATCGGGCATAACGGCGGAACGCAGCTCGACGGCACGGACGACAACCGCGGCTACATCGCCCCGTCCTTCACCTACCGGCCCGATGCCGCAACGACGTTCACCGTGCTCACGAGCTACCAGCACGACGAGAGCGGCCGCATCGGCGGCTTCCTGCCCTATGTCGGCACGGTCCGTCCGCAGGCGCTCGGGCTGCGCATCCCCCTCAACCTCAACGTCAACGACCCGGAGGCCAACCGCTCCCGGCGCACCCAGGCCTATGCCGGCTACGAGTTCGAGCACCGCTTCGACGACGTGTTCACGGTCCGGCAGAACCTGCGCTACGCCTTCACCGAGGCCTACGACAACACGCTGATCTTCGGCAGCTACGTCGCCGGGACGAACCAGACGGTGCTCAACCGCTACCGCTCGCAATCCTCGGGCCGCGCCGGCGTGTTCAACGTCGACACTCAGATCGAGGCCCGCTTCGACACCGGCCCGTTCCGCCACACCCTGCTGATGGGCCTCGACTACAAGCAGGCCGACCTCGACGGCACGAACGCGCGCAGCTCGACCGCCGCGAACCTGCCCGGCCTCCGGTTCAACATCCTGTCGCCGGTCTACGGGGTTCCGACCCCGCTCGCGGTCCCGTATTCCGTGACGCGCAGCTTCTTCAACCAGCTCGGCGTCTACGCGCAGGACCAGATCAAGCTGACGCCAGAGCTCACCCTCGTCGCCAGCGGTCGCGGCGACTTCACCGAGAACGACGTCTTCAACAAGCTGACCCGAGGCGCGACCGAGCAGCACGCCGCCGCCGGGACGCAGCGCTACGGCCTGATCTACAACTTCGATTTCGGGCTGGCGCCGTACCTCAGCTACGCGACTTTCTTCAACCCGGTGATCGGCGTCGATTTCTACAGCCAGCCGTTCAAGCCGGAGACCGGCGACCAGTACGAGGCCGGCATCAAGTACCAGCCGCCGGGCCTGCCGCTGCTCGCCACCGCCGCGGTGTTCGACCTCATTCGCACCAACGTGTCGACATCGGACCCGGCGAACGTCAACAATACGATCCAGATCGGCGCGGTGCGCTCGCGCGGCGTCGAGCTTGGGCTGCAGGCCAATCTCACGCCCGACTTCGCCATCACGGCGTCGTTCACGGATTACGAGTTGAAGACGGTCGCCGACGGTTCGGCCGCCCGCATCGGCCGCATTCCGGTCGGCGTCCCGCAGACCTTCGCATCGCTGTTTGCCGACTACACCATCCCGACCGGCCCCCTGGCCGGCTTCGGCTTCGGCGGCGGCGTGCGCTACGTCGGCAAGTCCTACGCCACGGTCGACAATTCCCTGACCGTGCCGGATTTCGTCCTGTTCGACGCTCAGATGCACTACGTGCGCGACGGCTGGCGCTTCGCGATCAACGCGACCAACGTCGCCGATCGTCGGTACGTCAGCGCCTGCATCTCCACGAACGCCTGCTACTACGGCGATGCGCGCCGCGTGATCGCCAGTGCGAGCTACCGCTGGTGACATGCGGGACGGCGCCGTCCCGCCCTCTCAGACTGTCGGAGGTCTGCCGCTCGTCAGATGTCGACTGTCCGAAGTTCGGAGCGACTGTCGGCGACGAGCCGTTCGATCACCGTCGCGGCGGTGGCGCGCGTCACCGTAGGCGGGAGACGCTGTTTGTTTTCACAGCTGGGGAACTGCGCAGGATCCATGCTTCTGCTCCGCGGCAACATCGTCACGGTCTTGCGTGTGGCGGCCGGATACCTGCCAGGGCAGGGGAGGGGACCGATGACGATGAGGGGTCCGTCCGGCAGAGGCTGACCCCTTGCAGACCTTCAAGCACCACAGCCCATATGTCCGCTTCGTAAGAAGAAGCAGCCCCTTGGAGCGGCGGCCACGACATCAGCAGGTACGGGCACATAAGCGACCCCGTGGGGCTCATCCGAAGGACGTGCGAGCTTCCTGGGGGCCGCACGACCGATTCAAGTCGGACAAGCCAGTTCGGTCGTTCAACCGCGCGAAGTTCCTTCGGGCACCCATGGGCTTTCATCGCGCATGTACCACTGTCGCCGAGGCATATCGCGATTTCGCGGCGGAGGTTGCCAGCGACTGACGCAACGCCTGGATGGCCGAAAGACGGGGCGGCCTTACCGGGACGCCTCGCCTTGCCAGCGAAGGGCGTCGATCAGGCTTCGCATCGCCGGGGTGACCTGCCGGTCCGGGTAGTAGAGATGGCAGCCAGGGAACGGCGGGCACCAGAAATTGAGCACCTGAACCAGACGGCCGGCCGCGATGTCGTCGGCGACCTCGTCCTCCAGCATGTAGCCGAGTCCAGCCCCGGCCCTGACGGCGGCGGCCGCCAGGTTCCCATCGTTCGCGATCAACTGGCCACTCGCGCGGACCCGAACCTCCCGGCCGTCGCGGGCGAACTCCCACGGCAGCAAGCCACCTCCGCCGACTAGGCGGTAGTTCACGCAGCAATGCGCCTCCAGGTCGGCCGGCGTGTCCGGTTGCGGGTGGCGCGCGAAGTAGTCCGGGGTCCCGACCACCACCGTGCGCAGGTCGGGCCCGACGCGCACCGCGACCATGTCCCGCTCGACCGTTTCGCCGAACCGGATGCCGGCGTCGAAGCCCGCCGCCACGATGTCGGTTAGCCGGTCGTCGACGATCACCTCCACCGAGACGGCCGGGTGGTTGATGAGGAAGCGGGGCAGCCTCGGTTCGAGGATGGTCCGCGCGGCGTAGGGGAACGTCGTCAGGCGCAGGCTGCCCGAGGGCTCGCCCCGCCAGTCGGCCAGCGCGTCGAGGCCCCGGGCAACCTCATCGAGGGCGGGGGCGACGGAGCGCAGCAGCCGCTCGCCGGCAGGGGTCGGGGCGACGCTGCGCGTAGTGCGGGCGAGGAGCCGCACACCGTAGCGCACCTCCAGTGCCCGCACCGTGTGGCTGAGGGCGGAGGCCGACAGCCCCATCTCGGCCGCCGCCCGGGTGAAGCTGCGATGGCGCGCCACCGCCGCGAAGGCCGCCAGATCGTCGAGGGTGCCGCGTCGCATTCCTGAACCATGCTCATAAGCCCTTGCCGAGTATAACGGCTAATCGCGGCGCCGGTCGCGGATTACCTCTCGCGCTTCAACAGAGAGGCGCGACGATGGACCTGACGCAGTATCGGACCCTAGGACGCTCGGGCTTGGCGGTGAGTCCGCTCGCTCTCGGCACCATGACCTTCGGCGCGGGCCGCTGGGGCTGCGACGCGGCGGCCGCGGGCGCGATCCTCGACCGCTACGTCGAGGCGGGCGGCAACTTCATCGACACGGCGGATGTCTATTCGGGTGGCACGAGCGAGACGATGCTCGGCGACATGGTCGCGGAGCGCGGGCTGCGCGACCGTCTCGTCATCGCGACGAAGTCCGGCTTCTCGCGCGCGCAGGGCACGCCGCTCGCCGGCGGCAACAGTGCCCGCAACATTCGCGCAGGCCTGGAAGGCTCGCTGCGCCGTCTCAAGACCGGCTGGATCGACCTCTACTGGACGCATGTCTGGGACCGGACCACGCCACCCGAGGAGGTGCTGCGCGCCCTGACCGATGCCGTAACGCGCGGCGACATACTCTACTACGGCTTCTCGAACGCCCCGGCCTGGTACGCGGCGCAGATCGCCACCCTGGCGCGCGCCCACAGCCTGCCGGAGCCGGTCGGCCTGCAATACGCCTACTCGCTGGTCGACCGCGGGGTGGAACTCGACGTGCTGCCCGCCGGCCGGGCGCTCGGCATGGGACTGGTGCCGTGGAGCCCCCTGGCGGCGGGCCTGCTCACAGGCAAGTACGGGCGCGACAAGCTCGCCGAAGCCGGGCCGGCGGGGTCGCTCCCGGACCGCGCGGGCGACGCGGCTGCCGGCGGCAGCGACGGGCGGTTGAACGGCGACAACCCATTCGGCGGCATGCTGTTCACGGAGGCCAACTTCGCAGTGGTGGACGTGCTGCGGGCCGTTGCGGAAGAGACCGGCCGGCCGATGGCACAGGTGGCGCTCGCCTGGGTCGCGCGTCGGCCGGGCGTCTCTTCAGTCCTCGTCGGAGCGAGCCGCCCGGAGCAGCTCGTTCAGAACATCGGCGCGCTCGACATCACATTGTCCCCCGAGCAGCAGGGCCGCCTGGACGCGGCGGGGCGACCGCCGAGCCTCAACCCCTATTTCATTTTCGATCTGCCGATGCCGACCATCTTCGGGGGACAGGCGGTCGAGGCTTGGCGGGGCTCTCCGGCGTCCTGACGTCCCCGGCATTCCGGAGGGAGCGGGTGCTCCCGCCCCTTTGCAGAAGCTGGGAACTTCCGCTTGCGGGCTGGCTGGCGGGGCGGTGAGCTACGGGCCGAACGGTTGGATTCGAGGCAATCCGCTTCCGGACCTCCAACAGGGGATGCGGCCGCCGAGCCGACGGGCCAAGGACGCGTATGGATATTGGTAGCTTCGACCTGAACTTGCTCAAGGCGTTCGACGCCCTCTACGCCGAGCGCCATGTGACGCGTGCCGGGCTGCGCATCGGTCTCAGCCAATCCGCTATGAGCGGCACCCTCACCCGCTTGCGGGAATTGCTCGCGGACGAATTGTTCGTGCGGACCCCGTCAGGCATGCGGCCCACTGCCCGCGCCGACGACCTCGCCGGCCCCGTGGCGGACGCGCTGCGCCTCGTGCGCGGCGCGTTGCAGGCCGACGGCTTCGAGCCCGCAACCGCCGAGCGTGCGTTCACGGTCGCGATGAGCGACTACGCCGCGTTCGTCTTGTTGCCGCCGCTGCTGGCGCGCCTCGGCGTCGAGGCGCCGGGCATCGACCTGCGCGTGCGCGGGATGTTTGGCCGGGGCGAGGCGGTGGAACTCCTCGACAGCGGCGAGGCGAATCTCGCGGTCGGCGTTCCGGTCGAGGCATCGGCGCGCATCCTCACGCGGCCGCTGCTTCGGGAAGGCTTCGCCTGCATCGCCCGGCGCGGGCACCCCGCGTTCGCGGCCGGCGTCAATCTCGAA
The DNA here is from genome assembly GCF_022179185.1 of Methylobacterium frigidaeris. Taxonomy (GTDB): domain Bacteria; phylum Pseudomonadota; class Alphaproteobacteria; order Rhizobiales; family Beijerinckiaceae; genus Methylobacterium; species Methylobacterium frigidaeris. Next base: position 63,472 of record NZ_BPQJ01000028.1, read on the forward strand.
ACCTTCGTGGCCGTGCCGCACCTCCTGGTCTCCCCCGAGGGTGACGGCCCGGGACTGGTCGACCGCAAGCTCGCCGAGCTGGGACTCAAGCGCCGCGTGGTGCTGAGCCTGCCGCAATTCCTGGTCGCGCCCTTCATCGTCGCCGAGAGCGACCTCGTCGCAACGCTCGCCGTCCGCGTCGCCCGGCGGTGCGCCGACTTCGGGGTCGGCATCACCGTGCACGAGCCGCCGGTCGTACTGCCCGATTGGCCGCTCGCGCTGATGTGGCACCGGCGAGCTGACGCGCACCCGGCCACCGCGTGGCTGCGCGACGTCATCGCCGAGGTCGCCGCGGCGGTCTGAAGCCATCGGCGCGAGCGATCTCGTCACATCAGAACGTACGATTTCCATCCAGCCCACGATTCCGATTGATCGGCCATGTCGAAGTCAAGGCGGTGGCGGGCATGCGAGTTTTGGTGACAGGGGCGACGGGGTTGATCGGAGGCGCCGTGGCACGGCGCCTGAAACGGGGCGGCCATGAGGTCGTCGGGCTCGCCCGCTCGGAGAGGAGTGCGGCCAAGCTGGGAAGCGAGGGCTTCACGGTCGTTCGCGGAGACCTCTCCGATGGGGCCAGCGTCGCCGACGCCGTCCACGGGTCGATGCCGTCGTCCATGCCGCCTCGCCGGGCGACCTGAACACGGCAGCTTACGACGAGACGGCGGTGCGCGCGATCATCCGCGGCCTCCGCGGAACGTCCAAGCGGTTCGTCTATACGAGCGGCTGCCTGGTCTACGGGTCGACCGGCCACACGCCCGCGACCGAGGACAGTCCGCTGAGCCCGGTCGAACTCGTCCGCTTCCGCGAAGCCCTCGAACGGGAGATCTTCGATGCGGCAGACCACGGGATTCACCCGGTCGTGATCCGGCCGGGTTGGGTCTACGGCAACCGGGGCGGTACCGCGATGATGATGGTCGGCGCGGCTGCGGAGCACGGCGTGGCGCGCTACGTCGGCGACGGACGGAACCGCTGGACGACGGTGCACGCCGACGACCTCGCCGACCTCTACGCGCTCGCGCTCGAACGGGCACCGGCAGGTTCGGTCTTCAACGGCGTCCACGGAGCGGCGATCCCCCTCATCGAAATCGCGCGAGCGGCAAGCGAGGCGGCTGGTGCCGGGGGGCGGGTGGAAGCATGGGCGCTCGAAGACGCGCGTTCGGTGCTTTGGGCGTTCGCCGACGCCATAGCGTGCGATCAAGTCATCTCCGGGGAGAAGGCGGAGCGCGAACTCGGTTGGCGTCCGTCTCGCCGCTCCATCATCGACGAACTGCGGTCCTACCGGTCGGCAACCGACTGAGGCCGGCCGGTATCCGCTCCAAGCACCTGGCAGCCCCGCCTCGGCGACCTTAAAGCGCGCCCTCGGCGAGCAGCTCGCGGGTACGCTTCAGCGTCGACAGCAGCGCGGCCTTGTAGCCCTTGCTGCCGTCGAACTGCGCCTGCTCGGCCTGCTCCTCGGGACCGCCCGGTTCCTTCCCGCGCAGGCCCAGGTAGCAGTAGAACCGAAGCTGCAGCGCGCCCTCCTCGTCCTCGAACAGCTCGTTGACGATGGCCCCTTCCCGCGGGCCGGTGGCCTGGAAGAAGGTCACCTTGGCCCCGGGCTCGAAGGCGATGATCTCGCGCAGGTCGACACCCCCGAGGGTGGCCTCGCGCACGAGGTGGGTGGCGCTTTCCTCCACGACGTCGCACCGACTGCAGAGCCCCGGCGGCAGGAACTGGCGGGCGTCGCGGGCCTTGAGGACGAGGCCCGCCCAGGCCTGCGTGCGGGTCAGGGGAGCCTCCCCGTCCGGGTTCACCGGGACGGTTGCGGTCGAGTAGATCATGACGATGGTCCTTCCGATGGAGGTTGAGTGACGCTTGGGCGTCAGGCGGTCGCGATCTCGGCGGCGAGCGCGCGGTAGGTGCGCAGCGGGCGGCCCAGGAGCGAGGTCAGGCGCTCGACGTCGCCGGCCTCCGGGACCATGCCGTCGGTCAGGAAGCGCTCGGCCATCAGGCGCATGTCGTAGGCCATCCAGCCCGGCATGAACTGCCGGAGGTTCCGCTCGAACCCGGCGGTGTCGTCGCCGCCATAGGCGACGGGGCGGCCCAGCACCTCTGACCAGATCGCGGCCACGCCCTCGCCCGTCAGCGTTTCGGGCCCGACGACGTTGATCCGGTCCAGGGGAAGCAGCCCGACGGCCCGCTCCCGGCGGATGAGTTCGAGGGCGGCGACCTCGCCGAGGTCGCGCGCGTCGACCATGGCCAAACCCCTGGCGCCGATGGGCATGGGGTAGACGCCGTGCTGCAGGACGACGTCCTTGACCGTCATCTCGTTGCTCATGAAGTAGGCGGGGCGCAGGATCGTGGCCTCGAAGCCCATCGCCTCGATCATCCGCTCGACGCCGAACTTGCCCCCGAAGTGGGGCACGTTCACGTAGACGTCGCTGTGGATCACCGACAGGTAGACCACCCGCCTGACGCCGGCTTCCCGGGCGACGTTGAGAGCAATCAGCGCCTGGGTGAATTCGTCGGGCACCACGGCGTTGAGCAGGAAGAGCGTGGAGACTCCCGAGAAGACGCCGCGAAGGGCGTCGACGTCGAGCAGGTCGCCCTGCGCCAGGGCCACGCCGGCCGGAAGTCCCGCCTTGGCCGGATCGCGGACGAGGGCACGCACGTCGGCGCCGCGCTTCGCGAGATTGTCGACGACATGGCGGCCGATGGTGCCGGTGGCGCCAGTGACGAGGATGGTCATGGGGTTTCTCCGGGTTGCTGCTGTTGACAGGCCGGAAATTAGCGATCCACGTTCTTACCGATAGACGCTATATCTGGACGGTCCGTCTCGCTGGTGGAACGCATGGACCTTCTCGCCCTCGCCGACTTCAACCTCGTTGCGCGCCATGGCGGGTTCGGGCGCGCCGCTCGGGCGGCCGGACGCCCGAAGGCGACGCTGTCGCGCCGGGTCTCGGAACTGGAGGGCGCGCTTGCACTCCGCCTGTTCGAACGCGGCGCCCGCACGCTGACGCTCACCGAGGAGGGGCGGGCCCTCCACGAACGGACGGGGATGCTGCTGGCCGAGCTCGACGAGACCGCGGCAGCCATCGCCTCGGGCGGCGCGAATCCGCGCGGCCGGCTGCGAGTGAGCGCGCCGCTCCTGTTCTCACAGGTGGCCATGGGAAAGCTCGCGGCCGAGTTCGCCGTGAAGCACCCGGAGGTCCAGCTGGAGGTCACGACGGATGACCGGGCCGTCGACATGGTCGAGGAGGGCTACGACGTCGTGATCCGGGTCAACCCGGAGACCGACGAAAGCCTGGTCGGCCGCGTCTTCCTGCGCGACAGGCTGGTCGTCGTGGCCAGTCCAGCCCTCGGGCAGCCTCAGGGCAACCGGCCGGTTCCGGCGGTGGTGCGCGGTCCGGGCGGTGGAGATGCCTGGAAAGTGAAGGTGCCGGACGGGAGAGCGCGCATCCCGTTCGAGCCCGTCCTCAGGCTGTCGTCGATGATCATGGTGCGCGACGCAGTCCGGGCCGGCGTCGGGTCGGCCTGCCTGCCCGTCTCGCTCGTGAGCCACGACATCGCCGCGGGCAGGCTGGTCCAATGGGGCGACGTCGAGGGGCCCGAGATCGCACTTTGGACGCTCTACCCGTCCCGCCGGCTCCTCAGCGCCCGCGTCTCGGCCTTCCTCGACCACCTGAAGCAGGCGTTCCCGCAGGGCACGCCGGACGAGTTGGCGTCTTACATCGGCACGTGAGTACGGGCCGGTGCCCCGAAGCCTGCGCGTCGTCGAAGGTGCGGCGGGCGTCCTCGATCAGCGGCTCGTGCTCCCTTACCAGCGCGCGAAGCTTTCCGAGGTTGGCAGCCAAGGTGCGCCAGCCGTCTCGCATGTGGAACGGTACGTCTATATCGTACGACTATTCGACCATTCGCGGATCGCTAGCTTTGGCCACGTAAGAAGCAGCCAGCTTCCCGGAGGCAGCCATGCAAACCGTATCGAGCGAACCCCGACCGAAGATCCTGGTCCTCGGCACCACCGGCGGGACAGGCAGGCTCATCGTCGCCCAAAGCCTGGCGCGCGGCTACGACGTGACGGCGCTGGTGCGCTCGCCCGGGAAGGCGAAAAGCCTTCCCGGCGCGAAGCTGGTGGTGGGCGACGCCCGTGACCCGAAGGTGCTGCGCGAGGCGCTGAGGGGGCGGGACGCGGTGGTGAGCGCGCTCGGCACGCCGGCAAGCCCGTTCAGGGAGGTGACGCTCCTGTCCGAGGTCACCCGGACCTTGGTCGGCGCCATGAGGGACGAAGGCGTCGCGCGCCTGGTCGCGATCACCGGGATCGGCGCCGGCGACAGCCGGGGGCATGGCGGCTTCGCCTTCGACAGGCTGATCCTCCCGCTGCTCCTGCGCCATGTCTACGCCGACAAGGACCGCCAGGAGGACATCGTGAGGCAGAGCGGCCTCGACTGGGTCCTCGTCCGTCCCACCGTCCTGAGCAACAAGCCCGGCCGCGGCGCGGTCCGCGCGCTCGTCGACCTCGCCAGGTTCCATGGCGGGTCCGTCGCCCGGGAGGACGTCGCACGCTTCGTTCTCGACCAAGTCGAGACCGACGCCTGGATCGGCCGGACGTCCCTGATCACCTGGTGAGCCCAGGGTTCGCCGAAGCGAACCCGACGCTTCGTTCGGGCAGTCGACCATCGCCCTCACACATCAGGTGCCGAGGCTATCCGACGCAGCGGCGCCGACGGACCTGCGCACCGGGCAGGCCGGGTCAGTCCCGGCCCGCCAGATAGCTTCGCCACGTCGACAGAGCGGGTCACCTCCGTCTCGGTCAGCTCCTTCCGGCTTGAACACCGCTTGGATGTTTAAAACGAGATGCGGACCTCAAACCGCCGCAACGCCACCATCGACGAAGAGCTCATGGCCAGCCACGAAGCTGCTATCGCTCGACGCCAAGAAAAGTACGGCGCGCGCAACTTCATCCGTTTGTCCCAACCGACCAAGCGGAACGCCCTGATTCATTATTTCCTCGACACCCGGACGCTCGTCGAAATAGCTGCGGATCATACGTGTCTCCGTGCCGCCCGGCGAAACCACGTTCACGCGGATGCCTCGTGCCTTGAGATCGGTGGTCCAACTGCGCGCGAACGAACGGACTGCCGCCTTGCTAGCGTTGTAGAGCGACTGGCCGGGCAGACCCTTGCTGCCGGCAATCGAGCCGTTCAGCACGATGGCCCCACCCTCCGTCATGAGGGGCAGCGCCATCTGCACCGTGAAGACCATCCCTTTGACGTTCACATCGAACATCGCGTCGAAGTGGGTCTCGTCGATCTCCTCCAGCCCCGCCTGCTGGTAGATGCCCGCATTCGCAAAGACCACGTCGACCCGGCCATGGTCAGCCCGGATACGGTCGTACAGCCGCGCGATATCGGAGAGGTCAGCCACGTCTCCCTGAACGCCAATGGCTCCATGACCGATGTCGCGCACCGCGCTGTCGAGCGGTTCCTGACGACGACCCGTGATGTACACGAGGGCGCCTTCGCTCGCGAAAAGCTGCGCCGTGGCCAACCCGATCCCGTCGCTGCCGCCTGTGACCACGACAACCTTGTTCTCGAATCGCTTCGTCATTCGTTGCCTACGAGGGAAGTGGAGGATTGCTCCACTTCCTATATGGAGGCACTCTCCGCTTAGCAAGCAATGTCAGGAAAAAACGTTGGCCAACGAATCAGGGCTCCGCGTTGATGCGAGGGAGAATCGTGAGCGCATCCTCGCTGCCGCTGAGCAGGCTTTCCTGGAGCGGGGAGCAGGCGTCCCACTGGAGGACGTCGCCAAGCGCGCGGGGGTTGGGATCGGCACGCTATACCGCCGCTTCCCGACGCGCGAAGCCCTCCTGGCGGCGACGAGCAACGCTCGGTTTCTGGCACTCGCCGAAGCAAGCCGTGCGCGTGAAGGCGAGCTTAACCCACAACGCGCCTTTCGCGCGTTTCTCGAAGAACTTGTCTTAAACACGAGTATCTATCAAAGTCTCGCCGCGTCGCTTGGAACCGTCCTGCAATGCGGTACGCCGGGTTGCAACGCTATTACCGACGAGTGCAAGCACCTTCTATTGCGGGGGCAACAAGCCGCAGTCATTCGCAACGACATCACTTTCGATGACGTAATCTGTGTCGTGACGGCCATTTCCCTTGCTGTTGAGCAGGATGCGTCGTCGCAGAGGCGGGTCGGCCATTTGGTGGACATTTTATTCGAGGGTATCGCCAGCCGCCCGAGCGCCTGAACCACTATTTCGAACGACGCTGTTCCTCCCGTGACTATCCTTCGTGCCGCCGGCATCGTCGACGCGCAAGGCGGTGCCTGGGCGACACCGGTCTGCAGTCGTCCGGGCTTCACGGCCTCGCTGAGCCCGACCATCCGCGACATCGCGACGGGCCCCGACGTCGGCGAGCGAGGGGGTGAGGCGCTCGGACTACTCGCCATTGTGCTCCACCTTCGTCGCAGCAAACCGAGAACGGGCTCGTCCGGCGAACGAGCCCGCCATGTTGCCACGCGCTGCCGTCAGATGCCCTGGCCGCCGGAGACCTCGATGCGCTGCGCGTTCACCCAACGGTTGTTGTCGGCCAGCAGGCTCGCGACCATCGGGCCGATGTCGTCCGGCACGCCCACCCGGCCGAGTGCCGTCATGTCCGCGAAGAGCTTGTTGATGTCCGCGTTGTCGCGCACCGCGCCGCCGCCGAAGTCGGTTTCGATGGCGCCGGGCGCTACCGTATTGGCCGCGATTCCGCGGCTCCCGAGTTCCTTGGCCATGTAGCGGGTCAGCACCTCGACGGCGCCCTTCACGGCCGCGTAGGCGGCGTAGCCGGGGAAGCAGACCCGGGTCAGTCCGGAGGACAGGTTCACGATGCGGCCGCCGTCGGCCAGGAGGGGCAGCAGGCTTTGGGTCAGGAAGTAGACGCCCTTGAAGTGGACGTCGACTAGGCGGTCGAGCTGCGCCTCGGTCGTCTGGCCGATCAGGGCGTAGTCGCCGTGGCCGGCATTGTTCACGAGGTGGTCGAAGGTCTCGCGACCCCAGGTCTCGCGCAGCACCGCTTGGAGGCGCTCACCGAAAGCCGGGAACGCGCCGACGCCGCCGGTGTCGAGTTGCAACGAGACCGCCTTGCGGCCCATTGCTCGAATCTCCGCGACGACGGCCTCGGCCTCGTCGACGCGGCTGTGGTAGGTGAGGACGACGTCGCCGCCGTGGCGGGCGATGCTCAATGCTGTGTTTCGGCCGAGGCCGCGGCTGGCTCCGGTGACGAGGGCGATCTTGGTCATGGGTCGGCTCCGTTCGTTTGGTCGGATCGGTATGCCGCCCCGGAGCCGGCGCGTGTTGCCGGAAGCTCGCAAGTTCTTGCCTGATCCTACGAAGGGCAGTGCGCTCCCTTGGGCATTCGACTACACCTTCCATCCATGACGACTCTCCTTGCAGCCGTCCGCCGCCACGCGGAGGCCCACTACACCGCCACCGGCATTGCGGCGACTGCCGTCCCGGGGCTCTCGACGGTGCGGGCGACCGCGCCCAGCGGCCTGCTCCACGACATCTCGCGGCCGCTGGTCTGCCTGGTCCTGCAGGGCAGCAAGCACGTGACCATGGGCATGCGGGACTTCGCATTCGGAGCGGGCGCCTCCCTCCTGATCACCGCGGACGTGCCGACCGTGAGCCAGATCACCCGAGCCAGCGCCGCGGCCCCCTACCTTTCGCTCGTGCTGGAACTCGACCCGGTGGTCATCGCCGACCTGGCCGCGCAGATGCCGGTCGAGCCCGAGCCCGACCACGCACCGGTCCAGGTCGACCCGACCGACGCGGAGACCGCGGACGCAGCCCTGCGCCTGATGCGGCTCCTCGACCGACCCGCGTCGCTCCCGGTCCTGGGTGCGCATCTCGTGCGCGAGATGCACTACTGGCTCTTGGCGGGACGCCACGGGGCCGCCATCCGGCGTCTGGGTTGGGCGGACGGCCACGTGGAGCGGATCACCCGCGCGGTCGCGATACTCCGGGCCGAGTTCGCCGGTCAGCTTCGGGTCGAGCGGCTGGCGGATGCGGCCGGGATGAGCCCGTCCTCCTTCCATCAGCACTTCAAGGCCGTGACCTCGCTCTCCCCCCTACAGTTCCAGAAGCACCTGCGCTTGATCGAGGCGCGTCGGCTGCTGGTCTCGGAAGGCTTGTCGGCGAGTGGTGTCGCGTTCGCGGTCGGCTACGAGAGCGTTCCGCAGTTCACGCGCGAGTACGGTCGCATGTTCGGGGTGTCTCCCGTCCGGGATGCCAGGGCCACGAGGAGCCTCGCGGCTGCGGTCGCCTGAGCAAGGTGCCGAACGGACGTTGGGTGGACAGACCGGCACAAGGCCTTGCCATGCAACCGATGGACGCTAGCCCTCAAGGGCGCCGCCAGAGCGGTGCGTGACTGCGGAAGCAGCGACTGGCGTTGGTGACCGTATCGTGCGGCTCGTACCGCTGGTCGGGCTGCCGGTTCGGGTCACGACCATCGCATCATGCATTCCGCGACCGGCACGTGGGTAAGCCCTGGTGTTCGGCATCGATCCCCAGCCACGCCGTCTGCGGGTTCGTGCCTCGCCCTTATCCGAACCGACGCCGCATACCGGTGATTGCCGACTGACGGAACGACCGTCGGTCGGAGTCCCGCCTTCAGCTGCTGCGACTGGACAGTGCGACGGCGTCGGCGCCGGCGGGCAGGCTCATCGGGCAGACCGGGTCGGTCGCGGCCCGCCAGACCGCCTCCGCCACGTCGAGGGGGCGCGTCACCTCGGTCTCGGGTTGCTGCTGCCATGACGCGAAGACCTTCTGCACCAAGTCCGCATAGGGCTCGGGAAAGCCGTTCGTCATGCGGGACCGTGCGTTCTGGCCGAAGGCGGTCTCCGGAGCCCGCCCGGGGATGACCAGGCGGACACGCACGCCGAACGGCTCCAGCTCCAGGGCCAGGGACTCCGTGAAGGCGTTCACCGCGGCTTTGCTCGCCGTGTAGACGGAGAGCAGGTGCAGCGGCTTCTGCGTGACGCTGGAGGTCACGTTCACGACGACGCCGGCCCGGCGCTCCCGGAACTGTGGCAGCACCGCCTGGGTCATGGCCATCGTACCGAACGTGTTCGTCTCGAAGACCTCGCGTACGACGTCCAGGGGCGTGCCTTCGAGGGCGTTAAGCCAGCCGATGCCGGCGTTGTTGACCAGGACGTTGACGGGCCCGGCGGCCTCGATGGCCTGGCGGATGCTCGCCGCGTCGGTGACGTCGAGGGCGAGCACGCGCAGGCGGTCCGAGGCGGGCAGGGCCACCTCGCGCGGCGTTCGCATGGTGGCCACCACGTTCCAGCCCCGGTCGAGGAAAAGGCGGGCGGTCTCAAGACCAAAGCCGGACGAGCAGCCGGTGATCAAGATGGTTTGCATGTCGGCTCCAACAGGTTGTGACGCTCGTTGGATAGATCCGCTCGCTGGGACGGGCTACAATCGTACGTCCCGATCTCATTAGCGTAAGTCCGGAAATGATCGATCCGCTCGCCGACGTCGTCACCTTGCTCCGGCCGAGCGCCGCGTTCTCCAAGTCGGTGAGCGCCTCGGGCCCGTGGCGCGTCCGCCGGGCTGAGCATGGTCGCCCGTTCTACTGCGCGGTGCTTGAGGGCTCATGCCGCCTGAGGGTACTGGGCCGCGATCCGGTGATGCTGGAGCCGGGGGACTTCGTCCTGATCCCGGCGGCGGACGCATTCGAGATGTCGAGCCTCACGCCTCCGACCGAAGGCTCCGAGACGATGCCGGTCGAGGTGGGGCCCGGCGAGTTCCGGGTCGGGCGGCAGGACGGCCCGGCGGACGTCCGCATGCTCGTGGGCTACTGCACCTTCGGCTCGCCCGACGCAGGCCTGCTGGTGTCGCTCCTGCCGAGCCTGGTCCACGTCCGGGGTGAGACCAGACTGGCCTCTCTCATGCACCTCGTCGGCGAGGAGGCGCGCCAGCGCAGGCCCGCGCGCGACCTCATCCTGGAGCGGCTGCTGGAGGTCATGCTGATCGAGGCGCTGCGCTCCATGGACGGTCCCGCGACGACGCCGGGCCTCGTGCGGGGGCTGGGCGACGAGCGCCTGGCCGCAGCGCTGCGCAGGATGCACGAACGGCCGACCGAGGCCTGGACCGTCGCACGGATGGCGCACGAGGCGGGGCTCTCCCGTTCCGTGTTCTTCGAAAGGTTCGGCCGTGCGGTCGGGGTCGCGCCGATGGAGTACCTTCTTGCGTGGCGGATGGCCGTGGCGAAGGACCTGCTCCGGCGCGAGGTCGGCGGCATCGCCGAGGTGGCCGAACGCGTGGGTTACGGGTCGGCGAGCACGTTCAGCGTGGCGTTCTCCCGCCATGTGGGTATGCCGCCGGCCGTTTATGCGCGGGAGCAGAGGCAATCGTTAGGTGCGCGATCCGCCTGAACCCGACGCCGGATACCCACCGGTTGACGGTCGGCGGCCAGGCCGTCCCGACCACCGCCAACCTCAAGGCAGTCGGAGGACGCACGCGGGTGTCGCGCCCGCGTTCTACGGCGCGAAGCGAGCCTGCAGGTCGCCGAGGAGCCACCGGCCCGCAGGGCCCAGTGTCCGGTCGCGCAGATGCGCGGCATAGACGGTCAGGGGTCCGGCCCAGGCAGCCGGGTCATCGTCGATGTCCAACGCGACGAGACGACCCTCGGCGAGGTGCGGTCTGACGAGGTGCTCGGGCATGCGGCACCAGCCCAGTCCGGCCAGGAGGAAGTCCAACCGGCGGGCAAGCTCGACGAAGCGCCAGAACCGCGTGCCGATGACGCCGTGGCAGGGACCGTCCGGAGCGGAGGGATCGGACAGCACCAGTTGGACGTGCTCCTCCAGGTCTGCGCGCGTCGCGGCGCGACCGAGCAGCGCGAGCGGATGATCTGGTGCCACGACAGGCAGGAGCCGCGCGCCGAGCAGCGGTAGCGCCGTCAGGTCCTCGGGGACCGAGGGCAGCAGGATGCAGAAGGCGAGCGCGGCATCGCCTCGGCGCAGGCGACGCTCGGCGCCACCGAGTCCCTCCGTCGAGAAGCTGACCACCAGGTGCGGGAAGGCGTCGCGCAACGCGCGCAAGCTCTCGATCAGCGGGGCCGTCGGGACCAGCGGGTCGATGGCGACCGCGAGCTCCGGTTCGAGCCCTTCGCGCGTGCCGGCCGCCATTGCCTCGAAGCGGCCCGCACCAGAAAGGACGAGGCGCGCCTGCCCGACGAGCGCGCGGCCGACCTCCGTCAGAAGAGGTTTGTGACCGGACCGGTCGAACAGCGTGACGCCTTGCACGCCCTCCAGAGTCGCCACGGTCTGGCTGATCGCCGACTGCGCGCGCTGCAGCCGCCGACCCGCGGCGGAGAAGCTTCCGGTCTCCGCGATGGTGACCAGCACGCGAAGCTGATCGAGCGTGAGGCTTCCGATCATCCATCACCCCGGCTGATAGAGTTGATCGGTTTTTTATCGCTTCCGAGTGGCGGGTCCAGCCTTCAGTCTGCATTTGACGGGCACGCCGTCCGGCACCGTCCATGGACCGCGTCGTCGTGGTTCCTCCTCGGCCCCCACATGACCTTGCAAACGGAAAGGCCTCTCATGCCTCGCCTCCTCCTCGTCGAGACCAGCCCGCGCGGCGACCACTCGATCTCGCGCGCGCTCACCCGCCGCTTCGTCGATCAGTGGCAAGCCGCGCACCCGGACGGTCAGGTCATCGAACGCGACCTCATGCGGACCGACTTGCCGTTCGTGAACGCGTCCTGGCTGCAGGCCTACTTCACGCCGCCCGAGCGGCAGTCCGACGAGATGCGGGAGGTGCTGCGCCTCTCGGACGAACTCGCCGCCGAACTCCTCGCGACCGACCACCTCGTGATCGCGACCCCGGTGTACAACTACAACGTCCCGGCCGCGCTGAAGGCCTGGATCGATCACGTCGTGCGCAAGGGGCTGACCCTCGGCAACGACGGCAAGGGCCTCGTCCTCGGCAAGAAGGCGACGGTGCTGCTCGCCTCCGGGGGCGTCTACACGGAGGGCTCGCCGATCCGCGACCGGGACATCGCTACCCAGTACCTCCGCCTGATCCTGGGCGTCCTCGGCATCACGGACGTGAGCGTCATCGCCGCCGGTGGCGCGAAGGCCGTCGACCTGGGCGAGGTCGGGCGCGAGGCGTTCCTCGACGGGTTGCAGACCGAGATCGAGGCGCTCGCCGCCTGAGTCCGGTGGTCCTGCGAACGCATCGCCTCGCCGATGGAAGGAAGCCCATGAGGATTGCGGTGCTCGGCGCCACCGGCGGCATCGGAACGCTGGCCGTCGACAGTCGGGCTCGCCCGGGTATTCGAAGATGCTCTCGACGCCGGCGAGTCTCTCGACGGCCGGGTGGATGAGCACGCTGATCTCGTCGATGAGGCCCGCCTTCAGGAACGCGCCCTTGATGGCCGCGCCCCCTCCAGCAGGAGGGTCTCGACTCCGAACGTCTCGCCCAGCGCGTCCATGGCCTTCGAGGTCGCGACCGTCCGGGCCCGCGAACGCGTAGGACACGCCGTCCTCGCGCAACTCGGCGAGGTAGGCGTCGGGCACCGCCTCCGACAGCACGGCGCGGCGCTCGCGGCCTTTCTGAGCCCGGAGGCCGGCTTCATCACCGGGGCCGCCTTGACCGCCGACGGTGGGTACTTGGCCTGACCGCTAGATCCCTTGAAGCCCCTTGGGGTCGTGAAGGACGCTCCCGGCACCGAAATGGTGCCGTCAAAGGTTCGCGCCCAGGCTGGCCGAGCGGTCCAGGGACGAGCTGACGGTGATCCACTTCAGCAGGGTCGGGTTTAGCCCGGCGTCGAAGAGCATGAAGCCGGCATCCAGGTAGCACGTGTCCGCCTGGATGCCGCAGACCAGGACGCGCTCGATCCCAAGATCCTTCAGGTGACCGATGAGTTCAGGCGGCGGCAGGTAGCCGTGCTTCACGAACACTTTGTCTGCGGGGACCAGCGGCTCGTCCGCGACGGCGGGCTTCCACCCGAGCTGTCGCCAGAAGGGGGTGACCGCCTCGTCATGGCGCTCGACCGTCGCCACGGAATGCATCGTCGGTGCGAGCTTGGCGACTCCCTCCACCTGCCATGCCGGTGGGCCGAAGCAGGGCTGGACGTCGACGATGAGAAGAGCCTGTCTCATGCGGCGTGGTAGCGCTCGCGCCTAGGCCCGCAAAGGGTTCGCCGCCGAACTCTCCTTAGCTTCTCTATCGTTCCGTCGTTCGCGTTCGAGCGTGCTTTAGGTCCGCATGCCGATGAGTTCGGCTTGGTCGGAGGCTAACCCAAGCTGCCGGCGAACCGTTCGGCCAGGCGCTACTCCCTGAACGCGTCGATGACCCAGTCGACGAAGGCTCGTGTCTTCGCCGGCAGCAGGGCGCGTGAGGCAAAGTAGACGGAGATCGCGCCGGCATCGGCGTACCACCGCGGCACGAGGCGGACGAGCTCACCCTTGTCCAGCGCGGGAAGCACGTCGGGCACGGCGAGGAGCGCGACGCCCAGGCCCAGAAGCGCCGCTTCCCGCATGGCGCTCGGTTCGTTGACGACGACCTTCTCCTGCAAGAGCGCGCCCGTCTCGCGGCCGGCAGCGTCGCGCATGGTCCAGTGCCGGATGCGGCCGGTCTGCAGCGAGCGCATCACGATGCCGTCCAGGGCCTGGAGCCCTGCCGGGTCCGGCGGCGACACCCGGCCTCGCATGTAGGTCGGCGAGGCGACCGCGATGATGTGGGCGGGTGCCAGGGCGCGAGCCACGATGCTCGGGGACAGGTCGAACCCGCCGCCGATTGCCGCGTCGTACCCTTCCGCGACGAGGTCGACCTGCCTGTTCTCGAAGTACCATTCCGGCTTGATGCGCGGGTAGCGGGCCAGGAAGCCCGGCAGCAACGGTAGGATCTGGGTCGCGCCGAGGGTCGGCGGCAGGCTGACCTTGAGCGTGCCCGCCGGTTCCCCTCCCTTGGCCGAGACGCCCGCTATCGCCGCCTGCAGGCCCTCCAAGTTTCCCGCGATACCTGAGCGGAATGTCTCGCCCGCTTCCGTTAGGATCAACCTGCGCGTCGAGCGGTGGAACAGGCGCACGCCGAGGTTCCGCTCCAGCATGGCTACGTTGCGGCTGACCGCGGCCGGCGTCAGCGACAGCCGGCGGGCGGCCTCGGAGAAGCTGCCGTGCTCGGCGCTGCGCACGAAGGCTTCCAGGTTGGCGAGGGTTTCCATGCCGGCACCTTCAACGATCCGTTGAAGGCATAACAACCCGCTCACGGCTAATCCAGGAGGGGCGTTCGGGCCATCCTCGCCTCATCGAACACGCGATGGTGCGAGAACATGACCCAGGTAGCCCAACCCCTCACCGGCAAGGTGGCACTCGTGACCGGCGGAACGCGCGGCATCGGGGCGGCCATCGTTAGACGTCTCGCCCGCGACGGCGCCGACGTCGCCTTCAGCTACGCCGCCTCGCGCGAGCGGGCCGACCAGCTCGTCCGCGAGGTCGAGGCGCTCGGCCGGCGTGCCATCGCCATCAGGGCGGATCAAGCCGTGGCCGCCGAGGTCGAGGCCCTGGTGCGGGAGGCGCGCGCCGCGCTCGGCCGCCTTGACATCCTGGTCAACTCGGCAGGCGTCTTTGTCACCGGCATGGTCGATGACCCGCAAGCCGACCGCGCGGCGTTCGACCGGCAGCTCGACGTCAACGTGAAGGGCGTGGCCGCGGCGGTTCGTGCCGCCGTGCCGCTGATGGCGGACGGTGGCCGTATCGTCTCCATCGGCACCACGGGCGCCGTGCATATCCCGTTCGCGGGCGCGGCCGACTACGTCGCCACCAAGGCAGCCGTGGCGGCCTACACCCGCGGCTGGGCCCGCGACCTCGGCGCCCGCAACATCACGGTAAACCTGATCCAGCCGGGTGCGATCAACACCGACATGAACCCGCAGGACGGCCCCTTCGCCAAGACGCTGAAGGGACTCGCAGCGCTGGGCCGCTACGGCCAGCCCGAGGACATCGCGGCCGCTGTCGCGTTCCTGGCCGGTCCCGAGGCCGGGTACATTACTGGCGCCACGCTGAACGTCGATGGCGGCCAATCCGCCTGACCTCCCGCGGCCTTAATCCAGCATCAAGAGGAGAGAGCCATGGCCACCATCGGCATCATCGGCGCCGGGCAGATCGGCACCGCCATCGCGACCGCGCTCGCGCGGCACGGGATTCCTGCCACGCTCGCGAATAGCCGCGGCCCGGAAAGCCTGGCGGAAACCGTCGCCGCGCTCGGTCCGAGCATCACGGCCGATAGCCGTGAGGAGGCTGCCTCGAAGGACATCGTCTTCGTCGCCGTGAACTGGTCGAAGCTGCCCGCGGCGCTCGCGGCGCTGCCGGAGTTCGGCGGCCGCATCGTCGTGGACACCAACAATCCCATCGAGGCGCCGCTTTTCAAGCCGGTCGACCTCGGCGGCCGCTCGTCGTCCGAGGTGTTCGCCGACTGGGTCCCAGGCGCGCGGGTCGTGAAGGCGTTCAACCACTTGCAGCCGCAACTGGTCGTCGGCGACCCGGGCAGCGACGGCGGCCGGCGGGTGCTCTTCTACTCGGGGGACGACGCCGAGGCGAAGGCGCAGGTGGGCTCGCTGATCGACCGGCTCGGCTTCTACGGCATCGACCTCGGGCCGCTCGCTCTCGGCAGCCGCCTCGTACAGTTCCCCGGCGGTCCGCTGCCGGCGCTGAACCTCGTGAAGTTCGACTAACCCCACGGCTAAACAAGTGCTGAAGGAGGCATCCCATGACCGACACCGACCAGACCCGCCGAGGACCGGCGGAGTCCGATTACGACGGGCTGCTGCGCGCCAACCTGGAGCGCGTCTTCAATGAGCGAGATGCCGGCAAACGCGCCGCGGCCTTGGCGGACCTCTTCGTTGACGAGCCGATCATGTACGAGCCGACCGATGTGGTGCGCGGACGGGAAGCCATCGCGGCAGTCGCCGGCAAGCTCTTGGAGCAGTTCGGTCCGACCTTCCGGTTCAACCCAGTCGGCGCGGCTGTCGGGCACCACGGCCTGCGTTCGCTGCGGTGGCAGGCCGGGCCGGATGGCGGTCCGGTCGCGGTTACCGGAACCGACGTCGCCGAAGTCATCGGCGGCAGGATCGCGCGCCTCTGGGTGCTGCTAAACCCGCCTGATCGGCCCCCACGAGGTGGTCCAAGTTCAAAGTTAGTGCAGTGTCGGCGTTTG
>NZ_BPQJ01000029.1 GCF_022179185.1 Methylobacterium frigidaeris
GGCTTCGGCAAGGTCAGCCGGCTCGTGCACCGCGCCAAACCCCCTGGGTAATTACAAAATATGTTCCATCTCCCAAGTTTAGGCAATTAAGTAAGCAGGAACAAGTCTCAAAATTGGCCGACTCAAAAAGTCAGCTTCTGATAGCACTACGTGAAGCCACTCAATCAGAGCGATTTGACGAGATTATCACAAACGAGTTCGAAGGCTTGCCTGACGACGACTCACGAAGATTGTTCATTATTATTGGGATAGCGACACTTGCGAGAGTTGGCATAAGCATCGAGGCCGCCAAGGAAGCATATAGCTATATTTCAGAGAAGAGAAGCTTCGACCAAGCAATGAGCCCACTAGATGGAATAGTATCAGAAACTGAAGCCGGCCGTCTGGTCGCCAGACATGATTTGTATGTTAGACATATCTTGGATAGCGTTACCAATTTTGACGAAATTGTCAAAGCAATCACAGCTACACTAAAAACTTATCGCAAATTTGATATACCCGTCATAAAAAGTGTCGCACGCACGGACTATACTCTTTTCAAGTATGTTACAAATCATTCTTTTGTTATAAATATCGCCAAGAGCCATGGGCAAATCAAAAGAGGTGCAGAAGTTTATCAAGATTTTGAGGTAGATTTCCAGCTTGATGGGCATTTTTGGCTCCAGTACGGCCTATATATGGCTGATATTAATAAACTCGGCTCTGCAATTATAATGCTGAAAAAATCTATCGAAGCGTATTCGGCCAATGAGTTCGCCATCCATGCTCTTGCTGATATAGAACTGAGAGTCGCAAAAGATCGAATAAATTATGATGCCACCGCAAGATCTTTAATAAGCAATGCCGTGAAATCACTTACGGCTCAAGATGCGAAGAGTCAAATTACAACTGATCAGTATCCGATTGTAACTCTGATCAACGGCCATCTAAGCGCACTAATCAAACATGGTCAACGGGAACTTGCTAGGGAGGCAGCAGTAAGATACTTTGATCGAATTCAGCAACTTGAGAAAGAAACTGACTCGCCCGCGCTTCAAAAGGCTAAGGCGAGAGTTATAAGATTTACCACGTTTGGAGAGTGGTTCGAAAAATCACGCCGGAGCGACAAGCATCTCAATTCAGGCCGGGATGTGATCAAAAAGAGAAATTTCAACAAACCAAAGGGCAACCCTAAACATGAAAAAGCTCAAATTGCTAAGCCCCCTGTGAAAGTCGAGAGTCACGAGGCGCCCAAGAAACGGCGCCGAAATAGGAAACGCAATAAACCTCTCGCTCCACCTGAAACTAAAAACACATAAGTGCAAAGTGCCGATAAAAATGATGTCGGCCACGAATTTATCCGTGGCCGACATTGCAGACTAAACTGCTAGATCTATCGGCAATTCAGCTCTTCACCGCCCCAGCCGTCAACCCACCCACCATATACCGCTTGAACACGTAATAGATCGCGGCCGGCGGCAGGGCGTAGATCAACCCGGTGGTCATCAGCAGCTCCCACGGCGAGTCATCCGCCGCCAGGAAGCTGCCCAGGGCCACCGGCAGCGTCACGTCGGTGTCGCGCGACAGGAGCAGGAAGGCGAACAGGTACTCGTTCCAGGCGAGCAGCAGCGCGTAGACGCCGATCGCGACGAGCGACGGGACCATCAGCGGCAGGTAGACGAAGCGGAAGAGCTGGGGCGGCGAGGCGCCGTCCATGATCGCGGCTTCGTCCAGCTCCACCGGCAGCTTGTCGGAGGCCTGCTTCAGCACCCAGATCGCGTAGGGGCTGGCGATCGTCACCATCGCGAGGATCAAGGCCCACTTCGAGTTGAGCAGCCCGTAGGCCCCCATCGTCTTGTACATCGGCACGGCCAGGAACGCGGCCGGGATGAAGTAGGTGAACAGCGCCATGTTCATCACGGTCCGACCGCCCTTCACCTTCAGGCGGCTGATCGCGAAGGCCGCCGCGGTGGCGACGAGCAGCGTCAGCACGCCGGTCGCGAAGGCGATGACGGCCGAGTTCCAGAATTGCTGCCAGAAATTCGACAGGAAGTAGTGCTGCTGCCCGAACACCACTTTGAAGTTCTGCAGCGTCGGGTGGGCCGGGAACAGCGCACCCGACATCGCGTCCTGCTTCGGCGAGATCGCGAACAGGACGAGGTGGTAGATCGGGATCACGGTCCAGAGCAGGACCGGGATGCCGACGAGGAGGAGCTTCGCCTCGGTGCCGGCGGCGCGCAGCCAGTTGGTCCGGGCGGCGGAGCGCTCCTCCGCCGAAGGCGTCGCGAGGGACGCGCGGGCCGTGGTGGTCGTGCTCATTTCGAGAGCCTCTTCATCAGCACGTAGACCAGCGGCAGCACGAACGGCATCGCGCAGACCACCGCCGCCATCGAGTGGTCGACCTGGTCGAGCCGCAGGTACCGGATGCCGAGCGTCGCCAGCACGTGGGTCAGGTCGGCGGGACCGCCGCCGGTGAGCAGGTAGACCGAGTTGAAGTCGCCCAGCGTCCAGATCATCGACAGGATGGTGCAGGTCACGTAGAGCGTCCGCATCGACGGCCAGGTGACGTGCAGGAACTTCTGCCACTTGGTGGCGCCGTCGACGGAGGCCGCCTCGTAGAGATCGGCCGAGATGGCGAGGCGCCCGGCGAGCAGGATCAGCGTCCAGAACGGCAGCGACTTCCAGATATGGACGCCGATGGCCAGCGTGAGCGCCAGCGACGGGTCGTTGAGCCAGTTCGGGCCGTCATCGCCGGTGAAGCGGAAGATCAGCGAGTTCACCACGCCCCATTCGGGGTTCAGCATGAACCGCACCGACAGGATCGTCGGGATCGACGGCACCGCCCAGGGCAGGATGAACAGCACCGACAGCCAGCGGATCCACTTCCGCTCGTTGGTGAAGAAGCCCGACAGCATCAGCGCGATCGCCATCTTCACGTTGATGCCGACGATCAGGAAGATCAGCGTGTTGACGACGGCGCGGGCGAAGATCGGATCTTCGGCCAGATGCACGTAGCTCGCGGGGCTGCGCGCCAGCCACAGCCCGTAGCCGATCGGGTAGATGACGAAGAACAGGAAGATCAGCAGGTAGGGCGCGATCAGGATCAGCCCCCAGGCCTGCCACGAGGTCAGGCGGAAGGGCTGGGCCGCGGCGACCGGCGCTGCCTCAGCGACCGTTGCGGACATGGTCGGTCTCCTCAATGAAGCCCTGCCGCGGGCGACACCGGATGGGGCCTGGTCGAAAGCGGTGAGCCGGATCCGACCATGAAGGGCGGACCCGGCTCCCGAACTCAGCGCGTCGGTCGGGCGATTACTGCCCGGCGATCTGCTTGATGCGGGTCAGCATCTCGTCGGCGGCCTTCTCGACCGGGACCTTCTCGCTCACTACCCGGTTCATCGCCTTGGCGAACACGTTCTCGTTGTTGACCAGCGTGAACTTGTAGTTCTTCACGTAGTCGAACGGCTCGGTGCCGGACTTGAACTGGTTGTAGACCGCCTTGCGGTGCTTGTCGGCCTGCCAGAACGGGCTCTCGATCGAGTCCTTGGTGACCGGGAACCAGCGGCCGATCGCGCCCTCGACGTAGGGACGGAGGTTGTCCTCCTCCATGATGAACTTCACGAACTCCTTGGCCGCCGCCTTGTTCTTGGCGCCCGAGAAGACCACGCCCTGCTTGACGTCGGCGCGGTAGGTCATCGGCTTGCCGTCCGGCCGGTTCGGGAACGGCGCGGTGATGATGGTCTCCTCGTAGGCCTTCTTCGAGGCCTCGCGCTGCTCAGGGGTGTTGTTCGGGTTGACGCTGTCCTCGTACCACTTCGCGGCGATCGAGATGGTGAAGTTGTGCGTCATCACCGTGGTGCGGTTGTGGAAGGCGACGTTGTTGTCGGGGTCCTTCCAGGTCGTGGCCGAGGGCGGCACGCAGCCCTTGATGTAGGGGTCGGTGTAGTCCTTCAGCGCCTTGACCACGCCCTCGCGGGTCTTCGGGTCATCGACGGTCAGCTTGCCGTCGCTGTCGACGAGCTTGGCGTCGTAGGCGTCCATGAAGGCGTAGAAGGACTGGAAGCTGTCGGTCGATTCCACGCCCATCGGCGCGCCGATCCCGTAGGCGCGGGTGCCGGACGCCTTGCGGTAGCCGGGCTGGACCTTGTCGCACCAGAACGCCCAGTAGTCGGACCACTTCTGCGGGATGTCGGCCTGCTTGAAGCCGGCCTTGTCGAGCATGTCGCCCCAGATCTCGGTGTGGAGCGTCTGGCGCTTGAGCGGGAAGCCGTAATAGGCCTTCTTGCCGGTCTGGCCGTTCATGAGCAGCACGTGCTCGACGGTCTGCGGCGCGAAGCGCGGCATCATCGGCTGGAGGATGTCGGTGAGGTCCTCGAGCTTGCCCTCGAAGGCCCACTTGCCGGCGGCCTGGTTGTTGTAGGTGTCGGAATAGCCGACGTCGGGCGGCGAGCCGGAATCGAGCGCCGCCACGGTCTTCGGGATCATGTCCTGGATCGCGTATTGCGACAGCTCGACCTTGATCCCGGTCTTCTGCTCGAACTTCTTGATGGTCGCCCAGAGCGACTCGTCCTCGGACCGATAGAAGCCCTTGCTGAACCAGACGGTGAGCGTCTTGTTGTCCTGCGCCACGGCCGGCAGCGCTGCCATAATCAGCGCGCCCAGCGACACCGCCCCCGCGATCACCCGCTTCATCGATCGATTCCTCCCACGCGCCCCGTTCGTCGGGCGACTTTCCGGCATATCAGCACGGGACGGCGCGCGAGGCAATTCCGCGGCAGTCAACACAAAGTATGAACGCGCGAAATCATATTGCGCCCTACAGATTGGCGGGTGCGCGCAGTTCCGTCATAGGGCAGAATACTCTTGCCAACAACACCTCCGCCCTCATGGATCGTGCATCACAACCATGTCTTGACGATAGGGCTATCCGATCATAGGCCATAATCATAACACCGGACTGACCTGTCCGGGAGCGGCCGAAGAGCTGCAAAAAGGGAGGAGCACCATGCCCCGCATCGTTTCGCTGGAGGCCGGCTACTATCGCGTGCCGCTGGCCGTGACCCTCAGCGACAGCATGCACGGCGACATGCCGGCCTTCGAGCTCAACACCGTCGTCTTACGCGACGCGGACGGCGCGGAGGGCATCGGCTACACCTATACCTGCGGCCGCAACGGCGCGGCGATCGACGCGATCCTGCGGCGCGACATTCCCGAGCAGATCGTCGGGCAGGAGGCCGACCGGATCGAGCACCTGTGGCAGCGGATCTGGTGGGGCCAGCATTACGGCGGCCGCGGCGGGGCCGCCGTGCTCGCCCAGTCGGCTCTCGACATGGCGTTGTGGGACCTGAAGGCGAAGCGCCTCGGCCAGCCGCTCTGGACGCTGCTCGGCGGCCACGACGCCAGAGTGCCGTGCTACGCCGGCGGCATCGACCTGCAGCTACCCCTCGACCAGTTGCTGCGGCAGACCGACGACAACCTCAGGAAGGGGTTCCGGGCCATCAAGATGAAGGTGGGCCGGACGCGCCTCTCCGAGGATGTCGAGCGGGTGCGTGCGATGCGCGAGCACCTCGGTGACGGCTTCCCGCTGATGGTCGACGCCAACATGCGCTGGAGCGCCGACGAGGCGATCCGCGCCGCACGCGCCCTGCAGCCGTTCGAGCCGTTCTGGCTGGAGGAGCCGGTGATTCCCGACGACGTCGCCGGCCAGGCCCGGGTCGTGCGCGAGGGCGGCCTGCCGATCGCCGCCGGCGAGAACCTGCGGACCTTGTGGGACTTCAAGCAGCTGATCGCGGCGGGCGGCGTCACCTTCCCGGAGCCGGACGTGACGAATTGCGGCGGCGTGACCCCGTTCATGAAGATCGCGCACCTGGCGGAGGCCTTCAACCTGCCGGTCACCTCCCACGGCGCGCACGACGTCACGGTGCACCTGCTCGCCGCCTGCCCGAACCGCTCCTACCTGGAGGCGCACGGCTTCGGCCTCGACGCCTACATCGCCGAGCCGCTGGCGATCGAGGACGGCTTCGCGGTGGCGCCGGACCGCCCGGGCCACGGCATCGCCTTCGACTGGAAGGGCCTCGACGCCATCCGCGCCTGAGGTCTCACGCCCGCCGGAGCCGCAGCGCGTTCCCGACCACGAACACGCTCGACAGGGCCATGGCGCCGGCGGCCAGCACCGGCGACAGGGAGGGCCCGCCGACCGCCCGCAGCACCCCCGCCGCCACCGGGATCAGCGCCACGTTGTAGGCGAAGGCCCAGAACAGGTTCTGGCGGATGTTGCGCATCACCGCCCGCGACAGCCTCAGGCCCTCGGCGACGGAGGCGGGATCGCCGGCCATCAGCACCACGTCGGCGCTCTCCACCGCCACGTCGGTGCCGGTGCCGAGCGCCAGGCCCGTATCGGCCTCGGCCAGCGCCGGGGCGTCGTTGATGCCGTCGCCCACGAAGGCGACCGGGCCGTACTGGGCACGCAGCGCCTGGACGGCGTCGCGTTTGCCGGCGGGCAGCACCTCGGCC
Source organism: Methylobacterium frigidaeris (assembly GCF_022179185.1). GTDB lineage: Bacteria > Pseudomonadota > Alphaproteobacteria > Rhizobiales > Beijerinckiaceae > Methylobacterium > Methylobacterium frigidaeris. The sequence goes on from NZ_BPQJ01000029.1 coordinate 6,490, forward strand.
AGCACCGTGGCGATGCCGAGGCTGCGGGCGACGCCCTCGGCGGTGCGCCGGTCGTCGCCGGTGACCAGCGCCACCGCGAGGCCCTGGCCGGTCAGCGCCCGCACGGCCTCGGCCGCCCCGGGCTTGACCGGGTCCGACACCGCCAGCAAGGCCGCCGGAACCCCGTCGAGGGCGACGTAGAGCGGGGAGCGCCCTTGCGCCGCCAGGCGTTCGGCCTCGGGCGCCAGCCCCGAGAGGTCGAGGCCGGCGAGGTGGCGGGCGGCGCCGACCGCGACCGCCTGGCCGCCGGCCCGGCCGGTGATGCCGTGGCCCGGCACCGCCGCGACCTCGCTCACCGGCGGCACGTCGAGACCCTTCGCCGCGGCGGCAGCCACGATGGCCCGGGCGATCGGGTGCTCGGAGCGGGATTCGAGGGCGGCAGCACTGGCCAGCACCGTGTCGGGGTCGAAGCCGGGGGCGGGGATCAGGTCGGTGAGGGTCGGGCGGCCCTCGGTCAGGGTGCCGGTCTTGTCGAAGGCGACGACGCGCACCTCCTCCAGGGCCTGGAGCGCCTGGCCGCTGCGAAACAGGACGCCGCGCTCCGCCGCCCGGCCGGTGCCGACCATGATCGAGGTCGGGGTGGCGAGGCCCATGGCGCAGGGGCAGGCGATGATCAGCACCGCGACGGCGTGGACCAGGGCCTCGCCAAGGGCGGGGGCCGGCGCGAGGGCGAGCCAGGCCAGGAACGTGACGAGGGCCAAGGCGAGCACCGCGGGCACGAAGCGGGCGGTGACCCGGTCGGCGAGGGCCTGGATCGGGAGCTTCGCGCCCTGCGCCGCCTCGACCATGCGAACGATCTGCGCCAGCGCCGTGTCGGCGCCGACCCGCTCGACCGAGACGGTGAGCGCGCCGGTGCCGTTGACGGTGCCGCCGGTGACGGGATCGCCCGGCCCCTTCGCCACCGGCACCGGCTCGCCGGTGAGCATGCTCTCGTCGATGCGGGACCGGCCCTCGACCACCCGTCCGTCCGCCGGCAGGCGCTCGCCGGGGCGGACGCGGACCCGGTCGCCAACCGCCAGCTCCGCCGCCGGCACCTCGGTCTCGGCGCCGTCGCGCAGGAGGAGCGCGGTTTTCGGCGCCAAGCCGACGAGGCGGGCCACCGCTGCCCCGGTCCGGCCCCGTGCCCGCGCCTCCAGGCTGCGCCCGAGCAGGATCAGGGTGACGATGAGGACCGAGGCCTCGAAATAGACGTGGGCCGCTCCCACGGGCAGCAAGCCGGGGCTGACGGTCGCGACCAGGGAGAACAGGTAGGCCGCGCCGGCGCCCAAGGCCACGAGGGCATTCATGTCCGGATGGCCGCGCAGCAGCCCGGGCAGGCCGCGGGCGAAGAAGCGTCGGCCGGGGCCGAACAGCACCAGGGTGGCGAACACGGCCTGGATGCCGGCGCTCCAGGCCCCGGGCAGGAGGCCGTGGCCGGCGACGTGGCTGCCCATGTCGAGCACCACGACGGGGAGCGAGAGCAGGGCGGCGAGGATCAGGTCGCGGGTCAGCGTCCCGGCCTCGCGGGGAGCGGCGGGCGCCGCCATCTCCGCCGTCGCCGGGCGGGGCTCGTAGCCCGCCTCCCGCACGGCCACCTCGAGGGACTCGAGCGGCACGAGGCCGGCGGGGTGGCGCACGGTCACCCGGCCGGTGGCGAGGTTGGCGCTCGCCTCGCGCACGCCGGGCACGGCCTCGAGCACCCGCTCGACGCGGCCGGTGCAGGACGCGCAGGTCATGCCCTCGACGGCGAGTTCGCTCACCGCCTCCGGCACGGCATAGCCGGCACCCTCGACCGCCTCGGCGAGCGCCCTGGGGTCGTTGTCGGGGGTGAGGTCGAGGGTCGCACGGCCGGTGGCGAGGTTGACGGCGACGGACTGCACGCCCGGTACCCGTTTCAGCACACGCTCGACCCGGCCGGTGCAGGATGCGCAGGTCATGCCCTCGACGGGCAGGGTGAGGCGGCGGGCGGATGCGGTCATGGTGCGGTCTCCCGGACCCGATGTGGGGTGCCGGGCGGCCCTGCGATACGGCTCGGATCGAGGCTGCGCCCTGCACCGCGAACATGGTTTCGCCGTGCTCAAGCTCCAGAGCGCGGGGCGAAGCGGGAGCGGGCGATGATCGGGCGGTTTCTGGTGGCTGTGGCGATGCTGTGCGGCGGGGCGGGGGCGGCGCTGGCGCATCCCCATGTCTGGGTGCAGGCCCGGGCCGAGCTGGTGCTCGACCAGAAGCGTAACCTGGTGGCGATCCGCGAATCCTGGACCTTCGACCCGGAATACTCGGCCTTTGCCGTGCTGAACCTCGATTCGAAGCGCGACGGCGTGCCGGACCAGAAGAAGCTCGATGCGATGGCCGTCGAGCGCCTGGAGGCGATGGCCGAGACGGCGTTCTTCACGCAAGGCAAGCTCAACGGCCGCCCCCTGGCCCTGAAGGGCGGCCCCGCGCCGAAGGCGAGCTTCTCGGAGGGGCGCCTCACCCTCGATTTCACGCTGGTGCCGCAGGCGCCGACCGGCCCGGTGCGCAACCTGGTGGTGAGCTTCGACGATCCGGACTTCTACGTCGCCTTCGGGCTGCCGCCGGGGGATCCGGTCAGGCTGTCGGGCAGCACGGAGTGCGTGCTGAAGCTCAACCGCCCGGCCCGGCAGGCGAAGGAGGGCGAGCAGCTGATCCCCGACGAGGAGGCCACCGGCACGCCGGGCGCGGCGGCAGCGGCGGCCGCCGACTATACCGGGCGCCTGCTCGTCGCCTGCCCCTGATCCGCGGTGGTCTTCGCATCGCCGTGAGCCGGGGTCAGGGCCGGGATCAGCGCGCGGAAGGTGGCCCCCTCCCCCGGGGTGCTCTCGATCACCAGCCGGCCGCGATGGCGGTTGAGGATGTGCTTGACGATGGCGAGGCCGAGGCCCGTGCCACCCTGCTGGCGGCTGGACACGGCATCGACCCGGTAGAACCGCTCGGTCAGGCGCGGCAGGTGCTCGGGGGCGATGCCCGGGCCCTCGTCGCGCACCGCGATCTCGACCTGCGGCGGCCGGCCATCCTCCGCCGGCAGGGTCTCCAATCGCAGCTCGACCCGGCCGCCGTCGCCACCATACTTCACGGCGTTCTCGACCAGGTTCTCGATCACCCGCAGGATCTCGTCGCGGTCGCCCAGCACGCGGTGCGGCCCCGACGTCGCGTCGAGCGTGATGGCGACGCCGCGCTCGCGGGCGATCACCCCGAGCGCATCGGCGATCTGGCGGGCGAGCGGACCGACATCGACCACCTCGGTCGGCGGCACGTGGGCACGCAGCTCGATGCGGGAGAGCGACAGGAGGTCGTCGATCAGCCGGGTCATGCGCAGGGCCTGCACCCGCATGATGCCGAGGAAGCGCTCGCGCGCCTTGGCGTCGTCCCGGGCCGGGCCCTGCAGGGTCTCGATGAAGCCGAGGAGCGAGGCGAGCGGGGTGCGCAGCTCGTGGCTGGCATTGGCGACGAAATCGACCCGCATCGTCTCCAGGCGCTGGGCCGAGGTGAGGTCGCGCAGAAAGAGCACGAGGTTCGGCCCGGCCCGCCCGGCCTCGCCGCCCTGCATGGCGCCGATCTGGACCTCGAAGGTGCGCTCGGTCGGCACCCGCGGGGAATAGACCGTCTTCAGCGGCTCGCCGGTGCGGAGCACCGTCTCGATGCCGTCGAGCACGTCGGGGTCGCGCAGCGCGAAGGAGAGCGGGTGGCGGGGCCGCAAGGAGGGCAGGAGCGCCCGGGCGGCGGCGTTCGACTCGATCACCAGGGAGCGGCGATCGATCAGGATCACGGGATCGGGGATGTTGGCGAGCAGGGCCTCGGCGAGGCCGTGGCGGCCCCGCCCCGGCGCGGCATCGGAGCGCGGCACCGGCTCGCCCCGGCGCGGCGCCGCCGCGAGGCCGCCGGCCAGGAGGGCGACGAGGCCGGCGAGCCCGGTGCCGAGATCGAACCCGTGACGCCAGGCCTGGATGGCCAGGACAACCAGCACGGCGCAGAGCGCGCCCCGCCAGGCCGCCCGCCGGGCGGCGGTGAGGGCGCCGGAGGCGCCGGGCAGGAACGGCGGCATCGTCGTCGGGGCGGCGGGCGGCAAGGCGGCAGGCGGCAAGTCGTCGGGCGGCAAGTCGTCGAGCGAACCGCCGGGCTCAGGGCGTCGGGTCGCTCTCGGCGGCATCATCGTCAGGCGCCTCCCGCGGGGTGAGGCGCGCCCGCTTGGCGATCTCATAGGCGCCGAGCGCCGCGAGCGCCACCACGAACGGGATCAGGTAGTAGCAGACCCGGAACAGCAGCAGCGCGCCGAGCACCGATTCCCGCGGCAGGCCCGAGAGCGCCAGCAGCACCGTGGCCTCGAACACCCCGAGCCCGCCTGGCGCGTGGCTGGCGATGCCGAGCATCGCGGCGAGCACGTAGATCGCCAGGAAGGTCTCGAAGCTGACGCCGTGGCCGGCCGGCAGCAGCACGTAGAGCACGCCGGCCGCCGCGCAGACGTCGCCGGCGCCGACCAGCATCTGGCTCAGGGAGAGCTTCAGGCCCGGCAGTTCCAGGCGCCAGCCCCGCACCTTGACGCTGCGGCGCCTGAGCGAGACCCAGACGAGGTAGGCGATCACCGCGGCGAGCGTTGCGACGCCGAACCCCTGGTTGAGCAGGACGCTGGTATAGGTGAGGTGCGAGAGCGGCTCGGCCTCGCGGATCAGGCTGATGCCGAGCACCGCCCCCATGCCGAGCCAGAAGGTGAAGCCGGCGACGATGGTGAGCGCCGCGATGCGCCCGGGGCTGAGGCCTTGCCCGGAATAGATCCAGTAGCGCACCGTGCCGGCAGTGAGCAGCGGGAAGCCCAAGTTGAAGCTCACCGCGTAGCTGGTGAAGGAGGCGAGCGCGGTGGTGCGGTAGGGCACCTTCAGCTTGAGCTGGCGGAGCGCCAGGGCGTCGTAGCAGGTGAGGAAGAGGTAGCTCACCACGACGAGCGCGATGGCCAGCCCGATCTGGTCCGGCGTCGCCGCCAGGAAGGCGGTGCGCAGCTCGGCCCAGGTGACGGTGGAGACGAGCTTGCCCAGCACCCCGAGGGAGATGACGAACAGCACGACGCTGGCGAGCGTGCCGATCCAGGCGTAGCGACGCCGGTGGCGGGCGCGGTGCTCCTCCGGGCCCGGTTTGGAGCCCGGATCCTTGCCGGGTTCGTGCCCGGCCGGATCCTCGTCGCGCGGCAGCCCGCCCCCGGCGCCGGCATCGCGCAGGGGTTTGGCCTGCGCGAGGTTCTTGTCCTGCGTGGCGAAGTTCATCGCGTCGGCGTCCGACCCCGCTGGTCGCCGGCGCGAGCCCGCGGCCGATCGCGGCCAGGCTCGCGCACAAAGGTGCCCGGCGGCACTCCGACCGAGCCCCGCTCGCATGAGGGGCCATTTAGGCGCTCTGCCGGCGAATGACCAGCCGGACCATGCGGCGGGCGGGACATCAGCCGGGAAGGCCGAGACGACGCGCCGCCTCGGCGAGGCCGGCGGCGATGCGCTGGGAGACCAGGGGGCTGGTGCAAACGTAGGTCGGGCTCGGATGCGGGATCGCCACCACGGGCAGGTCCGGGTGCGCCGCGGCGAGGTCCGATGCCAGGGTCTGGGAGACGCGGCCGGACAGGACGACGACCGCGAGGTCCGGCATCAGGGCCAGCAACGGCGGCAGGTAGGCCCGCGCTGCCCGGATCTCTCCGGTGCGCGGCGCCCGGTTGCGGGCGCCGGGGGCGTGGATCACCCACGGCACGGCGTTCCAGATCAGGGTGTCGGCCCGCGGGATGCCGGCCTGCGACAGGAAGCGGAAGAGGTTGGCGGCGGTGCCGGTCGGGTTGTCGCGGGAGACGAAGGCGGTGCGGCCCGTGGCCGGGCCCGGAGTCTCGAGGAGGAGGAGCAGGCGGGCCCCCACGCCGCCGTCGAGGGGATCGGCCTCCGGCACCGGCCTGTCCTGCTCGGCCCGGATCCGCTCGGCGAGGCGGCGCAGGGCTGCGAGGTGGGGGCTGGCCTCGACGAGGGCGTGGCGCGCCGCGACGGCGCCGGGGTCGGCCAGGCTCTTCGGAGCAGCCGGTCCACCGCTCACGCGAGGGCGAGCCCGTCCGGCATGGCGCCGGCGAGGCGGAAATGCTCGCGTGCGCCCTCGGCGCCCAGGCGCTCGGCGAGGCCGGCGGGGCCGCCGAACTGGAAGCCGATCTGGCTCGCGTAAGCGGCGCAGGCCGCGTGCTTGGCGGCTTCCTCCTCCGCGGACAGGCGCACGGTGACGGCGGGGAGCCCCGCGAAGGTGTCGCGGAACGGCTCCTTCGGGTCGGGGTGGCGCACGGTATAGGGGAAGTCGCGCCACCACAGGACCGGGCAGGACGGGGCCAGGGCGGCCAGCGCCCGCACCAGCTGGACGTGATCGACATGGCCGCCCACCCCCTGCGGGGCGAGCAGCAGGTCGGGCGAGGCCTCCGCCATCAGGCGGGCGAGAACCGGGGCGAGGTCGTCGGCGAGGGGGTCGTCGGGCCGGGTCTCGGCGAAGAGTTCCGGCGCCGAGGCGTAGCCGCGATGCGGTGCTTCCGTGAGCGCGACGTGGACGGGAAGGTTGAGGCCGAGGGCCGCCGCCGCCGCCCGATCCTCGTCACGCCGCAGGGCCATGTAGTCGACCTCCGGCCCGAGTCCCTTGTCGATCTGGCAGGCCAGCGCGAAGTCCGTCGGCTCCGGTACGCTGGCGGTGAGCAGCGTCACCATCACCACCTGCCATCCCCCGTGCGCGAGCTGCGCCAGGGTGCCGCCGCAGGAGAAGGCGGCATCGTCGAGATGGGGCGAGAGGGCGAGGGCTGTGGGCATCAAGTACTCAAAGGTAACGAATAAGGCGCGGGATCCCCTCTCCCACACGGGAGAGGGGGTGCCCTCACAACAGGTGCGGCTCGGCGCGGAAGCGGCAGCCGGGGTCGTGCGGCAGGTCCGGGTCGAAGGCCGGGTCCGGCCGCTCGCCTTTCACCGCCGCGTAGACCTCCATGATCTGCCGTCCCACCGCCTGCCAGGAATAGACCCGGCGGCACTCCTCCAGGGCGGATGCCGCGAGGCGCGCCCGCAGGGAGTGGTCGGTGATGATCCGGTGCAGGGCGTCCGCCAGGGCCGTCACGTCGCCGGGTTGGACGAGGAGGCCGTTCTCGCCGTCGCGCAGGCAGTCCGAGACGCCGACCGAGTGGGTCGAGACCACGGCCTGGCCCGCCGCCATCGCCTCCAGGATGGTGTTGGAGAAGCCTTCCGCGTAGGTCGGCGAGACGAACACGTCGCCCATGGCGTAGAGGCCCGGCACCGCGTCGTAATCGGCGTAGCCGGTGAAGCGCACCTCGGCTTCCGAGAAGCCGAGATCGGCGGCCAAGGCGCGAGCCGGCTCCACGTCGGGGCCGATGCCCGAGATGATGGCGGAAAAGGGCGTGCCGCGCAGGCGCAGCAGGCTCAACGCGTCGAGGAAGTCGAGCACGCCTTTCCGGCGGTCGACCCGGCCGTGGTAGAACAACCGCACCGGATCGGCGGCATCCCCCGGCTGCCAGCCCTCCGGCGGTCGGAAGCGCGCAGTGTCGACGGCGCCCGGCACGATGGTGAAGCGGTCGGGATCGCTGCCGAGCCGGTCGCAGACCTCGGCCACGAAGGAGCGCCCGCCGATCAGGAGCGCGTTGGCGTGAGCCAGCACCCGCACCATGGCGAGGCGGTGGGTCTCGCAGCAGGAGCCGACCCAGTGGCCGTCGCCGCCCTGGATCGAGACCACGCTCGGCACGCCCAGGCGCCTGGAGGCGATCAGCGTGGCGAAGCCCGTGGGATAGCCGTACTGCGCGTGCAGCACGTCGAAGGGGTTGCGCCCGTGCTCCGCCGCGATCGTCTCGACCATCGTGGCGATGTCGCGCTCGAAATCGCCGCTCTGCTGCTCGCCGATCTGCTCGAGGCCGATCACCCGCACGCCGGGCACCGGCGGCGGCGGGCCGCCGCCATAGACCTTGGTGCCGAACGCATCGCCCCGGTATTGGCTCACCATCGTCACGTCGTGACCGGCACCGACCAACTCGCGCAGCAGGTTTTGGGCATAGACGCTCATGCCGGAGATGGCCGGGAAGTAGCGCCGGCTGACGAAGCAGATCCTCATCGGCGGCACTCCCGGAGATAGCGGAGCGAGTCCGGGATCATCCGGTCGGCCCGGTGACTCTCCCGGGAGAGCTCGACGCAGACGAGCCGGTCGAAGGCGATCGCTTCGAGCGCGTCGAGCACGCCCGGCACGTCCATGTCGCCCTCGCCGAAGGGCAGGTGGATGTGGACCCCGCGCGCCATGTCCTCGATCGCCACGGTGCCGAGCCGGTCGGCGAACTCCGTCACGGCGGCGGCGGGCTCGCGCTCCCGCGTCACCAGGCAGTGGCCGGTATCGAGGGCGAGCCGAAGGCCGGGCAGGTCGAGGGCGGCGTAGTCGTCCAGGGTCTCGACCAGCATGCCGGGCTCGGGCTCGAGCGCCGCGACAACCCGGCGCTCGGCGGCGTAGGCCACGACCTCCTCCAGCCCCGCCCGCAGCCAGGTACGGGCCTCCGCGGGGTCGACGCCGGGCTTCGGCACGCCGGCCCAGAACGACACCGCCTCCGAGCCGAGGATCGCCGCGATGTCGACGGCGCGGTGCAGGAAGGCGACCCGGCGGGCGCGGCCGGCGGGATCCGCCGTCACCAGGGTCGGCTCGTGCTTGGCCCGCGGATCGAGGAGGAAGCGGGCCCCGGTCTCGATCACCGAGCCGAGACCGAGGGTGTAGAGCCGGCCGCGCACCCGCTCCGCCTCCTGAGCCCAGTTCTCCGCGAACGGGTCGAGGTGGTGGATGTCGAGGGTGAGCGCGACGCCGTCGTAGCCGGCATCGGCGATGAGGTTCAGCGCGTCGTCGAGGCGGTGGTTGGCCGCCCCATTAGTGTTGTAGGCGAAGCGCAGGGTCATGCCGCCCTCCCCCGGCGCTCGAGGCGGAACGGCGCGTGGTGCGATTCCGGCTCGCGGTAGAGCGGATAGAGCGGGCCGACGATCTCGTCCGCCAGCGCCACGTCGAACAGCGGCTGGCCGCCGAAGCGCTCCAGGGCCTCCGGGGTCAGGCGCACCGGGCGCAAGGTCTCGCTCGGCTCTCCGAAGCGGATCAGCGGGTGGTCGCGCTCGATGAGCTTAAGCGTGTTGCGCTCGCCGATGCGGTAGTAGCTCATGGTCTCGACCTCGAGCCCCGGCACGATCGCCTTGACGATGCCGACCCCGCCGCCGGGCGGCGAGGCATCGACGTAGAGCACGTCGAAGCCTTGCCCCTCCAGCCGCTCGCGGGCGATGCGGCCGCGATCCTGGCCGGTCGGGGCGGCTTGCGTCGGCAGGTCGGCGAAGCGCTTGGTGGCGCGCTCGGAATAGACCGTCTGGCTCAGGAAGCCGCGAAGGGTCTCGGCCGGCTCGCCGATCCAGTCGAGCATCGCGGCGAGCGCCCTGCCCTCTTCCAGGTCGAGGCTCGGCAGCGCCTTCTCGATGAAGGCATCGACGTAGCCCGGCGGGGTGATCGAGCGGGCGAGGTCGAGCGGCCCGTGTCCGAAGGTCTTGCGCACCCGCGCCGCCTGGAACTCCAGGATCGCCTTGCGCAGGGCCCGCTCGCGGTCGGGATCGCAGGCCTCGCCGCAGGCCGAGAGTGCGATCGGCGCCGGCGTGCGCGACGCATCGACGTCGTAGCCGACGCAGTAGACGTTGGTGAAGCCGAACTGATCGGTGGCGAATTTCGGCATCGCGCGAATCCCCAAGGATTCCAGCCGGTCGAGCATGAAGCGGGTCTCGGGGCCGAGGCCCTCCGAGGTGTCGAGCATCACGCCCTGGTCGAGGGCGCGGAACAGCAGGCCGTTGCCGTCGCGCTGGAGCAGTTCGAGGAGCCCATGCCCGAGGGCGAAGTCGACGTCCGGCCCGGCGCCGAGCCCGTTGGTGATGAGGTTGGTGAAGGGCTGGTAGCCCGGCGACAGCTCGAAATAGTCGGTCGCCGCCACGTCGAGCGGCATCAGCACCGTCTCGCCGGTCCGCGCCCGCACCGTGCCGGTCCATTCGAGCACGGTGTCGCGGTTCACGGGGCTGCCTGCCGGCAGCCCGAGCGTGAGCGGATCGGCGACGGACTTGGCGCCGAACACCCGCACGAGGTCGTGGTAGCTGCCGCGCTCCTTCTTGCGCGGGATCAGCGCCAGGCTCGGCATCAGGTTCTCGGCGATCTCGGCGACCGAGCCGATGATCGCCTCGTCGTCGGTGGCACCGTAGCCGATCCCGCTCGGCATCGCGCCGACGAAGTAGGGATCGTCGAGGAACAGCGAGACGAACCAGCACGGCACCCCGGTGCGATCGAGGGGCGCCAGGGGAAAGCCGACGATCCGGCCCGGCGGCAGCACGTCGAGATAGGCCAGGACCGCGTCCGGCAGGCGCTCGGGGAGCCCCTCGACGACGCGCGTCTGGCCGTAGGTATAGGGGCGGGGTGCGGTGGGTCTGTCCACGATAGAAGAACTCCTCCGCGGGCCTCAGGCGGCCGGCAGGACGGGGGATCGGGCGGGAAGATGCGAGGGGGAGGCGGCGTAGGCGCGGGCGAGGAGCCGCATCGTGTGCAGGTCGCGCTCGGCCGACCACGCGTCGCGTCCCGCCGGATCGCGCAGAGAGTGCCCGAAGGCCCGCACCTGCTCCAGGAACGGCGAGGCTCCCTCGTCGAAGCGAAGCGCCACGGTCTCGCCCGCGGCGCCGTCGGTGAAGGTGACGCTCCCGCCCGATTCCTGGCCCATCGTGTTCTGGGCAACCAACAGGCCCTTCGTGCCGGCGATCTCCAGGCGCCGCCGCGGCAGCGCGTCGGGGCAGTTATAGGCGACGTGCAGGCTCGCCAGCACGCCCGACCCGGTGCGGCCGATGAGGAGCGCGCCGTCGTCGACGGCGTAGTCCTGGGCCCGGGCCTGGGTCAGCGCCGTCACGTCGAGGAGCGGCTCGTCGAGGAGGAAGTCGGTCAGGTCGAGGCCATGGGGGGCGAGGTCCATCAGCGCACCCCCGCCGGCCTGGGCCTGGTCGATGCGCCAGTTCGTCTGCCCTGGAATCGCCGTCCAGCCCCGGTCGAGCCAGCAGGCATAGACGATCCGGACCGCCGTGACGGTGCCGACCCGGCCAGCGCGGATCTCGTCGCGCAGGAGCCGGTGAGCCGGGTGGTGGCGCTGGTCGAAGGCGGTGCCGTAGAGGATGCCGGTGCGGGCCACCGCCGCCGCCATCGCCTCGGCGTCCCCGAGCGAGGCCGCCATCGGCTTCTCGCACAGGATCGCCTTGCCGGCCCCGGCCAGCACCTCGACGGCGCCGCGATGGAGGTGATTCGGGGTCGCGACGTAGACCGCCTCGACCTCCGGCTCGGCGAGGAGCCCGGCGAGGTCGGCATGGCCGTGCGCGCCGAGATCGGCGGCAGCCGCGCGGGCGTCCGCCCCGGGATCGCAGACCGCGACGAGCCGATGGCCGGCGGCCCGGATCGCCGGGGCCATGAAGTCGCGGGCGACCCAGCCGAATCCGACGATGCCCCAGCCGATCGAATCCGGCATCACCAGCGCTCCGGCAGGTCGACGAACTCGCGGATGCGGGCGCGGTCGATGGTGTCAGGCGTCGCCTCCAGGGTCTCGGGGCCCTCGGAGTGCATCGGATAGGTGGCGCGGGCCGCGTACTCGTCGCGGTAGCGCTCGGACGGCCAGGCGATGGCGTAGCCACCGGCGGGATCAGGTCGGTAGAGCGGGTTCAGGCGCAAGGGCGCGCCCTCCCGCGGCAGGGTCAGGCCGTCGACGAGGGGCCGGGGCGCCGGACGCATCCCGGGACCGCAGACGACCGAGAACGCCTCGACGTGGTCGAGGGTGGCGGGCTCGGCCGGCACGGGGGCACGGGCCTCGACGAGGGCCCGGGTCAATTCGTCGTCGTCGTAGACGAGTCCGTCGGGAAACAGTTCCTCGATCTCGGCCGACGAGACCGCGTGCCCTGACGAGAAGCCGGGCCGGGCGCTGTTATGGACGTGGCTGAGCGCCAGCCATCCCTCTTCGCCGGCGGTCTTGCGCAGGCAATCGAGGATGCGGGCCTTCTCGGGCAAGAAATAGAACGCGTCGTGGCACATCACGAGGTCGACGGGCGCCTGGTTGATCGGCCAGTGCGGCGAGGCGGCGTCGAAGCAGACGAGCTGCGGCCGCTGCCCGGCGACCCAGTGGCGGGCGACCCAGAGCTTGGCGAAGACCACGTCGCTCCCCGAGACCCTGACCCCCCTCGCCTGCAACTCGCGCAGGTAGTGGCCGATGCCGCAGGCGAGTTCGAAGGCGCAGGCCGGCTTGTTCCAGTGCGCCTCCAAGAGGGCGAGGCCGGCGAGATAGGTCGGGTCGCTCCAGCGATTGACGAAGTAGTCGCCGACCCTCCCCCAGCCGAGGCGCGCGCAGGCCTCCCGCAACGACACGTACTTCATCTCGCGCACGAGCTCGCGCAGGGTCGCGGGATCGGCCGGCGGACCGGTCCACCAATCGTCCTGGTCGGCGAGCAGGAGTTCGAGGGCGTGGCCGGGCGCGCCCTTGTCGAGATGGCCCAGCACGTCGCGCACCAGGTCGTCGCGCCCGACCCGCAGATAGGGAATGCCGTCGACCACCGGCCAGCGCGGGCCGCGCTTGCCCTCGCGCAGGGAATGGGGCGTGTCGTGGTGCAGCGCCTCGCCGGTCACCGGCGAGAGGAGCCCGAACGGGATCACGGATGCGTTTCCTCGCGGCGCCCGCCGGGCGGCAGGCTCTGACGTGAGATAGAGCACGGGCGCAGACGCCCAGGGGCGTCCGCCATCCTCGTCACGGCAGCCGCATGTCGGCGAGCACCCGGTCGTGAAACCCCTTCACCGGGCCGTCATGCACCAGCGCCATCTCGCCCAGCACCGTATCCATGGTGAGCGAGGCCGCCCGCAGGTGCTGGGCGATCTGCAGCACCCGGTCGATCACGTCGGCGGCGTGGAAGGCGCGGCCCTCCGCCGTCCCGTCATCCGCCAGGATCTTTCGCGACGAGGCGACGACTTCGCGGAGCGGGGCGTCCAGTTCCGCGAGTGCCCGCTCGCTCAAGGTCGCGATGACGGAATCGAGATGATCCCCGAGCAGGATCTCGCCGGTGAAGCCGGCATCCGGCATCAGCGCGTTGTGCAGGTGGTGGGCGAGGGCCGCGACGAAGACCGTCGTCGGATCGGCGCCGTAGAACGGGCTCAAGGCGACGCCGTACGCCGCAACCATCAGGCAGTGCTCGGCGTGGTTCTCCGGCGGTTCGAGCAGGATGCGCGGCTTGCCCGGGCAGGTCACGCCGGCCCGCGGCTGGTCGGCCTGCAGCAGGGCGAAGTGCGGCACCGGACCGGCCGTCCAGTCCTGCGGCGCGGCGAGACAGGCGCGCAAACGGTCCGCGAGGCCCGGATCGAGCGGGCCCGCCACCTCGTCGAAGCCCCGCACCAGCACGGCGGAGGCCTGAGCGGGCGAGAGGCCCGCGGCGGAGAGGAAGGCCGCGTCGAGGTCGCCGAGGCGGGAGGCTGCGAGCGCCTTGGCGGTGATGTCGAGGGCCAAGGCCTCCGGATCGGCCCCGCCGGTCAGTGCCGACCAGGCCTGGAGGAACAGCCGCTCGGCGATCGAGCCGTCGCGCCCGGCGGACCGGACGCGCTTGATGTCGTTGAGCTCGACCAGGAGCTCGCGGAGAGGAAGCGGGGCGTGAGCCCCACCCGCCGCGTCTGGGCTGCCGGCCATTCCTAGTGGACGCCGAGCCAGTCGAGCAGCATCCGCTCCTGCGCGCCGAAAGCGTGCTCGGGGCCGTGGCCGTTCTTGACCATCGGCGCCTTGAAGAAGAGCGACAGCTGCTCCTGCACGCCGCCGTCGCCACGCTTCTTGGCGAGGTCGAGGACGCGGGCGATCTCGATCACCAGCGGAGCCGCCAGGATCGAGTCCTTGCACAGGAAGTTGATCTTGATTTGCATCCGCTGGCCGAGGAAGCCGGTGACGTCGATGTTGTCCCAGGCTTCCTTGTCGTCGCCGCGCGGGCGGTAGTAGTGGATGTGGACGAGGTGGTCCTCGACGGGATAGCCGAGGATCGAATCCAGCACCGTGCCCTTGGTGTTGAGCTTGGACTGGAGCGAATCCTTGTCGTTGAGCGCCAGACCGTCGCGGTTGCCGAGGATGTTGGTCGAGAACCAGCCGTCGACGTGCAACGCCCGCGACTTGAGCGCAGGGGCCAGCACCGTCTTCATCATGGTCTGGCCGGTCTTGCCGTCCTTGCCGGCGACCGGGACGTTCATCTGCTTGGCGAGGTCGACGAGCGCTGGCACGTCGGCAGCGACCGACGGGGTGAAATTGGCGTAGGGGATGCCGTTCTTGATCGCCGCGTAGGCGTAGAGCATCGCCGGGCTGATCGCCTCGTCGCTCGCGTCGAGGCCGCGCTCGAAGGCGGCGGCCGAGTTCAACGTCGGGTCGTCGAGGTCGGGCCAGCGCTCGGTGGAGGCGAGGTTGACCACCACCACGTCGTCGACGCCCGATTCCTCGCGGAAGCGCTTGAGGTCGTCGGCGATGCAATCGACCGCCTCGCGGTGGTCCTTGGCGACGATGCGGTTGCCGCCGTCGATGTTCTTGCAGAACTTGGCGCTGCCGACCGCCGGCCACGGCTTCATGCCGTTGAGCACCTGGGCGCCGTTCTCGAGATCCTGCTTGGTGAGCACGCCATGCCCGCTCGCCGCGGCGCCGAGGTCGTCGCCGTTGAGATCCCAGCCGCCGAAGACGAGATCCTTGTACCCGACCATCCCGGCCACCGCATGACCCGCAAGGGGCAGTCCATCGAGACGGTTCGAGCCGGACTTGATCATCTCGATGCCGGCGATGGCGGTGGTGGCGACAGCCCCACCCATCCCGACGAAAGCGACGCCGACGCGCCGACCGGGCTGCATGCTCATCGGTAGGGATTGTCCTCTTCAAGGCCCGCGGACCCCGGGCGGGGCACCGGGGCAGTCGTTCGCCCACTCCGCGTGGCGACTGGAAATGCTCCGGGGAGTATTTGGTTCCGAGGCGCGCGCGATTTTTTCGCGCCCTCGCGATCGTCCCGGGCAGCCTTTCCAACCTCTCGTTAACCATCTCGCGAGAAACGGTGCCGCAAAATGGCCTCACGCCCCGCCCCGGCCTCGTCCCATTCTGGACACACCGGACGGCCAGAGGTGCCGGCGAGCGAAGCACGAAACACGGCGCGGTTGTCAGGACCGGACCCGCGCCAAGGACAAAAGGTTGGAGATGGGGGTTTACCCGGAGCCGGCGCCCTGCGCCGACGACGCTGGCCGACTCGTGCCCGAGGCGGGCACCGACACCATCCGCTGGCTCGATGCCCGCGAAGGCCATCATTCTGAAGCGCGCGGCCGGACACTGTCCCTGGCCGCCTCGCTGAGCCGCAAGGTCGCCGCGGCGCTCGCCGTCGGCGTCGCCTTCGCGGCCTGCCTGCCGCAGGACGCCGTCGCCCCGGCGGCGGAAGCGCATGACCGGATCGACCTCGCGGCCCCGCGTCCGCCGCTCACCTCCCGCGGCCTATCGCCGGACTGGCCGGGCCCGGCTCTGATCGAGGAGACGCCGAGCACCACGGCGCTGATTCGCGACGACCTCGAGCGGCTGCGGCAGGAGACGCAGCCGGAGACGCAACAGGACTCGCGTCGGGGAACGTCCCTGCACGCGTCCCTGCCTGACGTCCCGCGGGAGATCGGGCAACAGATCCAGGCAGATCCGGCCCGGAGCGAGGACGCGGCACGTGCCGAGCCGGCGCTTCCCGAGGAGACGGCGGACGGGCTGGTGATCTTCGGCGACAAGAAGGTGCCGCGGGTCCTGGTCGAGACCATCGTGCGGGCCGCCCGCGAGACCGAGACCGATCCGGTCTATCTGATGGCGCTGGCCGACAAGGAATCGAGTTTCCAGCCAAGCGTCCGCGCCGCGACCTCGACGGCGGAGGGGCTGTTCCAGTTCCTCACCGGCACGTGGCTCGAGCTGCTGCGCAGCTTCGGCGCCAAGCACGGCTACGCCGCCGAGGCCGAGCTGATCGAGAAGCGCGGCGGCACGTTGGTGGTTCTGAAGGATGCCGACCGGCGTCGGGTGCTTGCCCTGCGGCGCGACCCCTACGCGGCGAGCCTGATGGCCGGCGAGATGATGAAGCGCGACCGGTCGCGGGTGGAGCAGCGCCTCGGCCGCGACCTGAAACCGACGGAATGCTACTTCGCCCACTTCTTGGGAGCCGCCAGCGCGGGCAAGTTCATGGAGCTGACGGCCGAGAAGCCGCATCAGCCGGCCCAGGCCTCGTTCCGGGCCGCGGCGAAGGCGAATCGCAGCCTTTTTTTCCGTCGAGAGGGCCGGAAGACGCGCAGCCTGACGGTCGCCGAGGTCTATGACCGCCTCGACGGCATGATCGACCAGCGCCTCGACTTGTATCAGCCGGTCGTGGCGATTGCGGAGCGCATTGATATCCGCAGGCCGAGCGACGCTCCGCCCGCGGCCTTGAGCCAGCTCCCCTGATGTCACTCCCCCGGGGCCTCATTTTGAGCGAAGCGGCCATGGGGGCAAAGCGCACGGGAAGGACGACCCGTCGCCTCTGACACTGCGATAACACGGGATGCGCCGGCCGGTTCCGGCTCATTCAAGATTTTTTAACGGATTTCTCGCGCCACCCGCGCCGTCGTGCTCCCGCACCGGCAGCTGGAAATAGAGGTGGGCGACACCCGGCAGGCCGTGACGGATCGCGGCGCGCAAGTCCGCGGTCGCGCGGCGCAGGCCATCGCCGGTGAGGTCGGGGGCGAGGTCGAGGGTGACGGCGAGCAGCACTGTGCCCGGGCCGAGCTGCAGGCTGCGCATCCGCTCGATCCGCACCACCCGGGGATCGGCGGCAAGGATCGCCCGCGCCTGCTCGATCACCCGCGGCGAGGCGCTCTCTCCGGTGAGCAGGCTGCGGGTCTCGCGAAACAGCACGCCGGCAGTGGCGATGAGCAGGCATCCGATCGCCACCGAGGCGACACCGTCTCCCTGAGGCCAGCCGAGGAAGCCGCTCGCGACCACACCGACGAGGGCGAGGCCTAGGCCGATCAACGCTGCCCCATCCTCCAGGATGATCGCGAAGGTGCTCGGATCCTTGCTGCGGGTGACCGCCGTCCAGAGCGATTCGCGGGCGAAGCGGGCTCGCATCTCCCGCCGGGCGGTGCGGAACGACAGCCCCTCGAAGACACCCGAGAGCGCGATCACCCCGACATTGATCCACGGCGCCGTCATCGGCTCGGGGTGGCGCAGCTTCTCGATGCCCTCGTAGACCGCGTAGGCGCCCCCCAGCGTGAAGATCAGCAGCGCGACGACGAAGGACCAGAAATACAGCTCGAGCCCGTGCCCGAAATTGTGGCTGTCGTCGGCCGGCCGGGCGGCGCGCCGCATCCCGTAGAGCAGCAGGCCCTGGTTGCCGGTATCGACGAAGGAATGCACCGCCTCGGTGAACATCGCCCCGGAGCCGGTATAGGAGGCCGCCGCGAGCTTGGTGACGGCGATGGCGAGGTTGCCGGCGAGGGCAGCGTAGACGACGAGCTTCGATCCGGTGGGTGCCAACTCTCGATACCTGTTCGACGAACGACCCGATCTGTCCTACCCGCGCCCTCAATGCCCGCCCACCGGCGCCTCGCCGCCGCGCTTCACGTTCTTGAGGATCATCGCCAGCGGCACCGCGCAGGCCGAGACCAGGGCGAGCGCCCAGAACACGTCGATATAGGCCAGGAAGGCGGACTGGGTCTGGACCTGCTGGCCGATCCAGGCGACGGCCTGGTTCTGGGCGTCGACCGTGCTGGCACCGCGGGTCGCGAAGAACTGAGTCGCGGCGCGCAGGGTCTCCTGGTAGGCCGGCTCCGAGGGCACGACGTGCTCGACGAGGCGGCTGGTGTGGAATTGCTGCCGGTAGGCCAGGATGTTCTGGGCCAGCGACACGCCCATCGAGCCGCCGACGTTGCGGGCGACGTTGATCAAGGCCGAGGCCTGGTCGGTCTGGTCCTTGGTGATCCCCTCGTAGGAGGCGGCGGTGATCGAGAGGAAGATCATCGGCAGGCCGATGCC
The DNA here is from genome assembly GCF_022179185.1 of Methylobacterium frigidaeris. GTDB lineage: Bacteria > Pseudomonadota > Alphaproteobacteria > Rhizobiales > Beijerinckiaceae > Methylobacterium > Methylobacterium frigidaeris. The sequence goes on from NZ_BPQJ01000029.1 coordinate 24,608, forward strand.
GATATAGATCCGCGACCAGACGAAGAAGCCGAAGTTGAGATCGCCGTAGAGGTTGGTCAGATCAACCATCGCGAAGGCGATGATGGTGGCGCCCGTGGCGATCAGGTACTTGGGTTGGACGTATCCGGACACGCGGCCGATCACGAACATCATCAGGCAGGTGACGACGCCGCCGGGCGAGAGCGCCAGGCCGGCCCAGGTGGCGGTGTAGCCGAAATAATCCTGGAGGAGCTGCGGCAGGAACTGCGTCGTGGCGATCAGGATGGCGCCGGTGGCGAGCATCACCAGGAAGCACGAGCCGAACTGGCGCTGGCCGAGCAGGCGCAGGTCGATGACCGGGTTCTTGTGGTTCAGCTCCCACGGGATCATCGCCACGAAGGACAGGACCGTCAGACAGGCGAAGACCACGATCAGGTTCGAGCCGAACCAGTCCTTGCGCTGGCCCTCGTCGAGGACGACCTCGAGCGAGCCGAGGAAGGTCGCCACCAGGATGAAACCGACGATGTCGAAGCGCACGCCCTCGCGGCGCAGGCGCTTCCTCTCCTCGATCGCCGATTTCGGGTCCTGCACCAGCCACCAGATCAGGAACAGGGCGATCACGCCGACCGGCGCGTTGATGAGGAAGCACCAGTGCCAGGAATACTGGTCGGAGAGCCAGCCGCCGAGGGTCGGCCCGACGACCGGCGCCACCACGATGGCGACGCCGTAGAGGGCGAAGGCCTGGCCGCGCTTCTCCGGCGGGAAGGAATCGGCCAGGATCGACTGCGCCAGCGGCGCCATGCCGCCGCCGCCGAGCCCCTGCAGCACCCGGAAGAACAGCAGCGATTCGAGACTCCAGGCGAAGCCGCACAGCACCGAGGAGACGGTGAACAGCGCGATCGCCGCCATGAAGAAGGCTTTTCGCCCGTAGCGCTTGGCGAGGAAGCTCGAGGCGGTGAGCACGATCGCGTTGGCGACGAGGTAGCTCGTCACCACCCAGGCCGCCTCGTCGGGACCGACCGCCAGTCCCCCTGAGATGTAGCGCAGGGCCACGTTGGCGATGGTGGTGTCGAGCACCTCCATGAAGGTGGCGATCGCCACCACCATGGCGATGATCCAGGGGTTGTGGTCGCCGGCGGCGCTGTCGGCAGGGCTCTTCGCAGGGCTTGCGGCGCTCATCGGGCGATGCCTAGCGCACCCGCACCGTCGGCACGATCGACAGGCCGGGACCGATCGAGACGTCCTGCGGCCAGTTCTGGACCGTGATCTTCACCGGCACGCGCTGCACCACCTTGACGTAGTTGCCGGTGGCGTTCTCCGCCGGCAGCAGGCTGAAGGCGGTGCCGGAGCCCGGCTGCACCGAATCGACCTGGCCGGTGATCGTGTGGTCCGGATAGGCGTCGATCTCGACATCCACCGGCTGGCCGGGGCGCATGTCGGTGATCTGGGTCTCCTTGAAGTTCGCCGTGACCCAGATGTCGTCCGGCACGAACATGCTGAGCGCCTGGCCCGCCTGCGCGAACTGCCCGACCGCGCCGGTGAGACGCACCACCCGGCCCGGCTGGGCGGTCGTGACGGTAGTGTATTCGAGGTTCAGCCGCGCCTGCGCCTCCTGCGCGCGGGCCTGGGCGAGGCTCGCCTCGGCGCCGGCCTTCTGCGCCTGGAGCGAGCCGATCTGGCGCTGCGCCACCGTCACGGCGGCGTTGGCGCGATCGAAATTCGCCTGCTGCTGCTGCAGGTTCGAGGTCGATTGCTGCGATTGCTGCACGGAGCCGGCGCCGCGCTGGGCGAGATCCTGGTAGCGGGCGGCGTCCTGCTTGGCGAATTGCAGTGCCGCCTTGGCCTGCTCGACCTGAGCCCTGGCCTCCTGGATGCTGCCCTGCTGCGCCTGGATCTGGGCCTCGAAGCCCTGGATCTGAGCCTGGGCCGACTGGATCTGCGCCTGCGCCTGCTGCAGGGCGACCTCGTAGTCGCGCTTGTCGATCTGGAACAGCACTGCGCCGGTCTCGACGTGCTGGTTGTCGGTCACCGGCACGGCGGTGATGTAGCCCGACACCTTCGGCGAGACCGCGAACTGGCGCGCATCGACGAAGGCGTCGTCGGTGCTCTCGTAGGGATGGACGAAGGCGAGCCAGTACCAGTACCCCGCCGCACCCGCCAGCAGCAGCAGGACCGCGCCGAGGACGAACCAGAGCGGATGACGCCGGATCAGGCTCGGCTTCTTCCGCTTGCCCGACTCACCTTGGCCCTCGTCGCCCCGATCCTCCGACGCGTTGCCGTCGGCCTCCTTCCCCGCGGCCTCGTCCTGGGGCGTGTGCTCGCGCAGGGCGCGGGTATTCTCGCGGAGCGCGCGCGTGTTCGCGACCTGCGCCTCGCCGTCCCGCACCACGACGGGCGCCGGCGCGTCCCGCCCCACCGGGGCCTCCGCCCGCGACTGATCGTCCAGCATGTCGTGAATTCCACGCGACGGTCGGGGAGCCGACCGGGCAAGGCGCCCGCCTCGGCCTGGAAGACGCCGGGGCGAAGGCGCAGGTTCCGCAATGCGGCAAAAAACCCCCGGCCTTGCCGGGATGAAACGCGGCCCAACGCCGTCCGCAGGAATCCGAAATCGACGATCCAGGGAACGGCTACGCTCGGTGGACGTTGAGCCAGTAAAAGCGGGGCCTTTCACGACACCCCCATGCGTGTCGTCCATGCGCGTCGTCCTGGAGGATGCTGGGATGAGTACTGGTCCATCGATGCCGAATGCCACGCCGGGCGGCGCGTCTCCTTACGGCGCCGCGCCCGACCCGCTCGCGCGCCTCTCCGCGATGAGCGCGGTGCTCGCCCGCAACTGGTGGCTGATCGCGCTGCGCGGCGTGTTCGCGATCCTGTTCGGGATCATCGCGCTGATCGCGCCCGGCGCCACGCTGCTGACCCTGGTGATCTTCTTCTCGGCCTACATGCTGGTCGACGGCATCGCCGAGATCGTGGCGGCGGTGCGGGCGGCGGAGCGGCACGAGCGCTGGGGCTACCTGCTCGCGGCCGGCGTGCTCAACATCCTGGTCGGCGTGCTGGCCTTCCTGATGCCGGGCAGCACGCTTCTCGCCTTCATCTACCTCATCGCCGCCTGGGCTCTCGTGACCGGCGCCCTGATGATCGCCGCCGCCTTCCGGCTCCATCTCGACCACGGCCGCTGGTGGCTGGGGCTCGGCGGTGCGCTCTCCGTCCTCTTCGCGGTCGCGCTCATCGCCAGCCCGGTCCTGTCGCTCCTGGTCCTCACCTATTGGATGGGCGGCTACGCCATCGCCTTCGGGGTGTTCATGCTGATCCTGGCGTTTCGGCTGCGCAGCCGGCATGTCGGGATGGGCGCGCCGGGCGGGTCGATGCGGCCGGTGTGACGGCACGTGGTCTCATCGGGACCATTCGCGGCGGCACAACGTCCCTGGGCATGGCCGATTTGTCCCCGGACCGCCCTGCGCAGAGGTGAGGTTCAGGTGCGAGCCTTACGGGTGTGGCTCACCCGAACCGCCCCGCCCGCAACGCCTCCACCGCCACCGCGGGCTCTCGCCCCGCCAGCAGATCGGCCACGATCCGCCCCGTCCCGGCGCTCTGCGTCAGCCCGAGATGCCCGTGGCCGAAGGCGTAGATCACCCGGGGGCTCGCCCGCGACAGGCCGATCACCGGCAGGCTGTCGGGGAGCGAGGGCCTGAATCCCATCCATTGCCGGCCGCCCTCCGTCCGCAACCCCGGCAGGAAGGCGGCGGCCTTGCGCAGCATCGCGTCGGCGCGGGCGAAGTTGGGTGGGCGGTGGAGGCCGCCGAACTCGACGGCGCCGCCGACCCGCAGGCCCGTGGCGAGCGGCGTCACCACGAAGCCGTGGCCGCCGAAGGTGAGCTGGCGGCGCAAGTCGAAGGCGCCGGGCGGGAGCGTGGTGTTGTAGCCGCGCTCGGTGTCGAGGGGCACCCGGTCGCCGAGGCGGCGGGCCAGCTCCCGCGACCAGGCGCCGGCGGCGAGCACGCAGGCTTCCGTCCTGAGCGCCGTTCCGTCGGCCAGCGTCAGGCGCACGCCCTCGTCCGCAGGCGCGATATCCCTCACCTCAGCCCGCGTGAGCGCGGCGCCCTTCGCCGTCACGTCGGCGTGGAGCGCCAAGGCGAAGCGGTGGGGATCGTCCACCGTCATCCAGTTCGGCGTGAAGGTTCCAGCGACGAGCCGCGGCGACAGGCCGGGCTGGAGTTCGGCGAGGCGGGCGCCGCGGACATGCTCGAAGGCGATGCCCTCCCGCGCCCGCGCGGCCCAGCCGGGTTCAGAAGCGATCAGTTCCGCCTCGCTCTCGTAGAGTTCGAGGTTGCCGTCGTGGCGAAGCCGCCCGGTCAGGCCGGCGGCCTGCGTCATCGCCGCCATCGCCTGCGCGGCGAGCTGCATCAGGGCGGCCTGCACCACCGTCGCGTGCCGGTGGCGGTCGGGCAGGCTGGCGCGCCAGAAGCGCACGAGCCAGGGGGCGATCCGCGGCAGGTAGGCCGGCGGCAGCGCCAGCGGCCCGAGGGGATCGAGGACCCAGGCGGGCGCCTTGCGCAGGATGCCCGGCGAGGCGAGCGGCAGCACGTCGGTGAAGGCGAGCGCCCCGGCATTGCCGAAGCTCGCCCCCTCGGCGACGCCGCCGCGCTCGATCAGCCGCACCCGCCAGCCCTCGGCGAGCAGGTGGTGGGCGCAGGCGAGGCCGACGATGCCGGCCCCGACGATGGCGACCTCGCGGGGCAAGGCGGCTCCCTTACGCGGCGCGTTTCAGGGTCGGGCGGCGCTCCAGCGCCGTGCGCACGATCGCCTCGACCGCCGCCCGGCGCTCGCCCGAGAGGGGCTTGCGCGGCATGCGGACATGCTCGGTCGAGCCGATCGCCAGAGCTTCGGCGAGCTTGATGTTCTGGACCAGGAAGGTCGAGACGTCGAGATCGAGGAGCGGGCGGAACCAGCGGTAGATCTCGAGCGCCTCGGCGGTGCGCCCGGCCTTCATCAGCCGGTAGATCGCCACGGTCTCCTCCGGGAAGGCGACGACCAGGCCCGCGACCCAGCCGACCGCACCGACGCTGAGCGCCTCGAAGGCGAGGTTGTCGACGCCGGTCAGCACCGCGAAGCGGTCGCCGAAATGGTTGATGATCTCGGTGGTGCGGCGGATGTCGTCGGAGGATTCCTTGATGGCGACGAAGCGCGCGTCGCCGGCCAGCCGCTCCATGATGCGGGGCGTCACGTCGACTCGGTAGGCGACGCGGTTCGAGTAGATCATCACCGGCAGGTCGCCGGCCGCGGCGACGGCGCTCAGGGTCGCGACGGTCTCGTCCTCGTCGGTGTGGTAGATCGGGCTCGGCACCACCATCAGGCCGGCGGCGCCGGCCTTGGCGGCCCCGGCGGCGAGCGCGCAGGCCTCACGGGTGCCGGCCTCCGAGACGGTGAGCAGGACGGGCTTGGCGCCGGCGACCGACTGCGCGGTCTTCAGGACCGCGAGGCGCTCGTCGGGCGACAGCATCGGGCCCTCGCCGAGCGAGCCGCAGACGATGAGGCCGTCGCAGCCGGCCTGCATCTGGAGGGCGAAGCAGCGCTCCATCTCGGCGTGGTCGAGGGCGCCGTCGGCGGTGAACTTGGTGGTGACGGCGGGAAGGACGCCTGTCCACATGGGTCTGTCTCCTGAGGGTTTTCTTCGGGTTGGACGAGTCAGGCCGCCTCGGCGACCGGGGGGTGCTCCGGTTCGGGCAGGGGCCGCGCCGCCCGGGCGGCGCGGCGGTGGCGCCAGTGCAGCCACTCGCCGACGACGCCGCGGCGGAAGAACGAGACGCAGAGGATGAAGATCAGGCCGATCACCACCGTGACGAGGTCCCCGATCGTCGCGAGGTAGTTCTGCAACCCGACCACCAGGGCGGCGCCGACGAGCGGCCCGAACAGGGTGCCGACGCCGCCGAGCAGCGTCATCAGCACCACCTCGGTCGAGGTGTGCAGCGACACGTCGTTGAGCGAGACGAGGCCGAAGACCAGGGCCTTGAGGGCGCCGGCATAGCCGGCGAGCGCCGCCGAGAGCACGAAGGCGAGGAGCTGGAAGCGGGCGGCGTCGTAGCCGAGCGACACCGCCCTCGCCTCGTTGTCGCGCACCGCCTGGAGGATCTGGCCGAAGGGCGAGTGCACCACCCGGTCGATGAACAGGAAGCCCGCCGCGAACAGGGCCAGCGCGACGTAGTACATCGCGGTGTCGCTGGAGAGGTCGACGAGGCCGAGCAGCGTGCCGCGCGGGATGCCCTGGAGCCCGTCCTCGCCGCCGGTCCAGCGGAACTGCACCGCCAGGAAGTAGACGATCTGCGACAAGGCGAGCGTGATCATCGCGAAGTAGATGCCGCGCCGCCGGATCGCCAGGCCGCCGATGGCGAAGCCGACGAGCGCGGCCGCCGCCACGCCCGCCGCGAAGGCCGCCGGCACCCCGAGGGGATGGGCGCCGAACCGGATCATCAGCGCGCCGGTGACGTAGCCCGCGGTGCCGAGGAAGGCGGCATGGGCGAAGGAGACGAGGCCGGTGAAGCCGAGAAGCAAGTTGAACGCGCAGGCGAACAGCCCGTAGGCCATCACCTTCATGACGAAGATCGGGTAGATCAGCCCCGGCACCAGCGGCACCAGGACGAGCAGCGCGACGAGGGCGGCGAACAGGGTCTTGTTGCTCATCTCACGCCTCGCGCCCGAACAGCCCGGCCGGGCGCAGCAGCAGCGCCAGGGCCATGATCACGAACACCACCACGGTCGAGGCCTCCGGGTAGACGACCTTGGTCAGGCCCTCGATCAGCCCGAGACCGAGCCCCGTCAGCATGGCGCCCAGGATCGAGCCGAGGCCGCCGATCACCACCACGGCGAAGACGATGTTGAGCAGGCTCCCGCCCATCAGCGGGGTGATCTGCATGATGGGGGCGGCCAGCACCCCGGCGATGCCGGCGAGCGCCACCCCGAACCCGTAGGTCAGGGTGATCATCACCGGCACGTTGATGCCGAAGGCCTGGAGCAGGCGCGGATTCTCGGTGCCGGCCCGCAGGTAGGCGCCGAGCTTGGTGCGCTCGAACAGATACCAAGTGGACAGGCAGATCAGCAGCGAGGCGGCGACCACGAAGACCCGGTATTTCGGCAGCAGCATGAAGCCGACATCGACCGGGCCTTGCAGGACCTCCGGCGGCTCGTAGCCCTGGCCGGAGACGCCGAAGACATAGCGAAAGCCGCCCTCCATCACCAGGGCGACGCCGAAGGTGAGGAGCAGGCCGTAGAGGTGGTCGAGGTGGTAGAGCCGGCGCAGCAGCGTGCGCTCGATCGCCATCCCGAACACCGCGACCAGGGCCGGGGCCAGGACCAGGGCGAGCCAGAAATTCACCTGGAGGTCCGGCTGTCCGAGCCAGGGCCCCACCTGGGTCAGCCCGATCCAGGCCAGGAACGCCGCCATCATGAACTGCGCCCCGTGGGTGAAGTTGATGATGTTGAGCAGCCTGAAGATGATCGCCAGCCCCATGCTCAGCATGGCGTAGAAGCAGCCGCCGATCAGCCCGATGGTGAGCTGGGCCATGAAGGCCTGGAGGGTGATGTCCGACATGGGGGCACCGAGGAAGGACTGACGGGACGGTTCAGGGTTCTCCCCTCCCCCCCCTCTGCGGGGGAGGGCTCGGGGCGTTGCGTCACCCCTTCGCGTTGAGCGGGCAGGCGTCGCTCGGCTTCGGGTAGACGTCGTCGCCCTTGAGCACCGCCTTGACGTGGTAGAAATCCCAGTCGCGCTTCGACTCCGCCGGCTTCTTCACCTGGAGCAGCAGCAGGTCGTGCACCAGCGCCCCGTCGGCGCGAAGCTTTCCGTTGCGGATCACCGCGTCGTCGATGGTCATCGCGCGCAGCTGCTTCATAACCGCACCGGCCTCGTCGGTGCCCGCCGCCTCGATCGCCTTCAGGTAGCTCAGCACCGCCGAGTAGACGGCAGCCTGCGAGGCGCTCGGCATCCGCTTCATCTTGGAAAAATATTTTTCGGCGAAGGCGCGCGAGCGGTCGTCGTAATCCCAGTAGAACGCCTCGGTCAGGTACATGTCCTGAGCCTTGGCGAGGCCGAGGCTCTTCACGTCGGTGATGTAGGTGAGGAGCGGCGCGATCACCTGCTTGTCGGTGCGGCCGATGCCGTATTCGGCGGCCTGCTTGACGGCGTTGATGGTGTCGCTGCCGGCATTCGCCAGCGCGATCACCTGGGCACCGGTGCTCTGCGCCTTCAGCATGTAGGACGAGAAGTCGCCGCCCGGGAACGGATGGCGCGAGACGCCCAGCACCTTGCCGCCCTCGGCCTCGACCACCGCGGCGGCGTCCTTCTCCAGCGAGTGGCCGAAGGTGTAGTCGGCGGTGACGAAGTACCAGCTCTTACGCCCGGCCTTCAGCAGCGCCTTGGCGGTGCCGGCGGCGAGCGCGTAGGTGTTGACCATCCATTGCGCGCTCAAGGGCGAGCACTTGTCGGTGATCGCCGCCATGGCGACGCCCGCCGAGAGCATCGTCACCCGGTTCTTCTGCTTGGCGATCTCCATGACGGCCAGAGCCGTCGAGGAGGTCGGGAAGTCGGCGATCATGTCGACCTTGCCCTGGTCGAACCACTCGCGGGCGAGGTTCGCGGCGATGTCGGGCTTGTTCTGGTGGTCGGCGGCGACGAGCTCGACGGGTGCGCCCAGCACCTTGGCCCCCATCTCGTCGATGGCGATCTGCGCCGCCACCGCCGAGCCGCGGCCGGTGAAGTCGGAATAGATCCCCGACAGGTCGTTGAGGATGCCGACCTTCACCACCCCGTCGCTGATCGTGTCGGCGGCGAGAGCCCCCGATGTCAGACCCGCGAGCGTGAGCCCGAGGGCGCACCCGATGACACGCGACCGCATGATTCCCGCCTCCGTGATGATCGCTCGATAGACGCGCAACGCTGTGTCGGGTCAGACCCCGAGCAGCCGGCCGACCTCCTCCTCCCGCGCCGCGACCTCGTGCGCCGCGATCTCCGCGGCGATGCGGCCGTGCTCGACCACGTAGTGGCGGTCGGCGAGGTGACGGGCGAAGTGGAAGTTCTGCTCGACCAGGACGATGGTGAAGCCGCGGCCCTTCAGGAGCGCCACGGCACGGCCCAAAGCCTCGACGATGACCGGCGCCAGCCCCTCGGTGATCTCGTCGAGGAGGAGGATGCGGGCGCCGGTGGTGAGGATGCGCCCGAGGGCCAGCATCTGCTGCTCTCCGCCCGACAATCGGCCGCCATAGCTGTCCGCGCGCTCGGCGAGGTTCGGGAACAGCGCCAGCACCTCGTCGAGCGGCAGGCCGCCCTCGCCGAGGCGCGGCAGCAGGGTCAGGTTCTCGCGGGTGGTGAGCGTGCGGTAGACGCCGCGCTCCTCCGGGCAGTAGCCGAGGCCGAGGCGGGCGATGCGGTGGGGCGGCAGCCGGATCGCCTCCTGCCCGCGCACCCGCACCGAGCCGGCGCGCCGGTCGGTCAGCCCGAGGATCGCCCGCAGGGTCGTGGTGCGCCCGGCGCCGTTACGGCCGATCAGCGTCACGCACTCGCCCTCGCGCACCGTGAGGTCGATGCCGTGGAGCACGTGGCTCTCGCCGTACCAGGCCTGGAGGCCGCGCGTCTCGAGGACGGTCTCAGGCATGCCCGCCCCCGAGATAGGCGGCGCGCACCGCCGGATCAGTCGAGACGGCGGCGTAGGGACCCTCGGCCAGGATCTCGCCGCGCTGGAGCACCGTGATCGTGTCGCAGAGGTCGGCCACCACCGACATGTTGTGCTCCACCATCAGGATGGTGCGCCCCCGGGCAATGCGCCGGATCAGCCGCTTGATGCGGTCGACATCCTCGATCGCCATCCCCTGCGTCGGCTCGTCGAGGAGGAGAAAGGGCGGGTCGAGGGCGAGCGTGGTGGCGATCTCCAGCGTGCGCTTGCGGCCATAGGAGAGATCGGCGGCGCGGGCGTCGGCGGCCTCCGCCAGGCCGACCTCGGCCAGCAGCCGCATCGCCTCCTCGTCGAGCACCGTGAGCGTGCGGCCGGAGCGCCAGAACTGGAACTGCGTGCCGAGCCGCCGCTGCAGCGCGACCCGGACGTTGTCGCGCACCGAGAGGTTCGGGAAGATCGCCGAGATCTGGAACGAGCGCACCAGCCCGCGCCGGGCGATGGCTGCCGAGGCCTCCCGCGTGATGTCCGCACCTTCGTATAGGATCTGACCCTCGGTCGGCACGTGGACCTTGGTGAGCAGGTTGAACACCGTGGTCTTGCCGGCGCCGTTCGGGCCGATCAGCGCGTGGATCGCGTGGCGCCGGACCTTCAGGTCGAGCCCCCGCACCGCCCGGAAGCCGCCGAACGCCTTGGTGAGCCCCCTGGTCTCGAGTGCGGTGTCGGGCACGGCGCGGTCCTTCGCATCACCTGATTCGTAGATTGTATAAAATATTCGGCAACGTCAAGCGACCTTGCGGCGGTCTGTTCGACCGGATGCGGATTTCGTACGGCTTCCGCTTGACTGATCGGCATTCAGGATGGAGCGCGGCTCCCCTCTCGCGTGTGGGAGAGGGGATCCCGCGGTCTATCTTTTCGAGATCGATCGAGCGGACGTCGTATTACACGCCCCGCGTCATCCCGGGGCCGCGCAGCTGAACCCGGGATGACGGAGAGGGTTGGACAATCGTCGATTTATTCGAAGCTGCCGACCGGGATCATCCGCGGATAATCTTTACTCCGCCGCCGCCGACTTGCGGTAGATCTCCACCAGCGAGTGCCCGGCATGCTCGACATGGATCCGCAACAGGTTCGCTGCCGCCACAACCTCCCCCGCCTCGCACAAATCGAGGATCGTGGTGTGCTCCATGTCGGCGCGGGCGACGTCGCCGGAGACGGAGAGCTGGAGGCGGGTCGGGCGGTCGCAATCCTGGAGCAGGCCGGCGACGATCGCGAGCGAGCGCGGCCGGCCGGCATGGCGCAGCAGGCCGAGGTGGAAGCGCCGGTTCAGCTCGCCCCAATGCTCGACTTGGCCGGCCTTCAGCGCCGCGCTGTACTCGTCGCGCAAGGCGCGCAGCTCGGAAAAATCGTCCGGCGTCAGGTGGCGGGCCGAGAGGATCAGCAATTGCGGCTCGAGGGAGACGCGGAGCTGGAAGACGTCCTCGATCTCCTCGACCGAGAGCCCGGAGACCACGGCACCACGATGCGGCACGATCTTGACGAGGCCGCCAGCCTCGAGCTGGAGCAGAGCCTCCCGGATCGGGATCCGGCTGATGCCGAACTCCTCCGCCAGGGCGTCCTGGCGCAGCTGGAAGCCCGGCGCCAGGGCGCCCGAGAGGATGCGCTGGCGCAGGGCCTCGGCAACCGCCGCCGAGACGGTCCGGTGGCCGAGGCTTCCGGGGACGGATCGGGCTCCGCGGGCGCGCGCCGTCACGGCCATGCTCTCAACTCCACCGGCTCACTCGAACGCATATTGTATACGATCTTGGATTGGCAAGGGCATCAGAAGGTCGGCGGCGTGCAGGCGCTCACCACCTCGCACGGAATCGGGCCGATGCAGCGGAAGCGGTGCGGCCGGCGGCTGGAGAAGTAGTAGGCGTCGCCCGGCCCGAGCACCCGGCGCTCGTCGTCCACCGTCACTTCGAGCCTGCCCGAGAGCACGATGCCGCCCTCCTCGCCGTCATGGACCAGCGGCACGCGGCCGGTGTCGGACCCGGGCTCGTAGCGCTCCTTGAGCAGTTGCAGGGCGCGGCCGAACAAGGTGTCGCCGACCTGCCGGTAGGAGATCCGGCCCTTGCCGATCTCGACCAGCTCCTCGCTGGCGTAGAACGCCTTCTCGGACCGCTCCGGCGTCAGGGAGAAGAACTCGGCGAGCCCGATCGGCACCGCGTCGAGGATGCGCTTGAGGGCGCCGACCGACGGGTTGGTCTGGCCCGATTCGATGAGCGAGATCGTGGAGTTCACCACCCCGGCGCGCTTGGCCAGCGCCCGCTGCGACAGGCCGTGCAGGATGCGCACGTGGCGCAGGCGCGCGCCCACCTCGTCGTTGGTCACGCCGGCTCCCCTGTTGAGGCTGTTGCGGATCAGGCAACAGCTTATCCTGGCCGCAAGGCTTTTCAAAGGGTTGCAGGTGAGCAGAAAAGGACTTGTTGCCCTTGCCGGAACGGTCTTGTCTGGCGGCCGCCGCGCCCCAGAAGGACTCCACGATGAACGCCCATCCGCCGCGCCTCAACCGCCCGAGCCTCGACGCCTACTGGATGCCGTTCACGGCCAACCGCCAGTTCAAGGCCGCGCCGCGCCTGCTCGTCGCGGCCGAGGGCATGCACTACACGGCGGATGACGGCCGCACGGTGCTCGACGGCACCGCCGGCCTGTGGTGCGTCAATGCCGGCCACGGCCGCCGCCGCATCGCGGAGGCCGTCGAGCGCCAGCTCGCCACCCTCGATTACGCGCCCTCGTTCCAGATGGGCCACCCGATCGCCTTCGAGTTCGCCGAGCGCCTGGCGGCGATCGCCCCGGGCGGCGCCCTCGACCGGGTGTTCTTCACCGGATCCGGCTCGGAATCGGTCGATACCGCGCTCAAGATCGCGCTCGCCTACCAGCGCGCCATCGGCCAGGGCACCCGGACCCGGGTGATCGGGCGCGAGCGCGGCTATCACGGCGTCGGCTTCGGCGGCATCTCGGTCGGCGGGCTGGTCAACAACCGCCGGATGTTCCCGCTGCTGCCGGGCGTCGATCACCTGCGCCACACCCACGATCTTTCCCGCAACGCCTTCGTGCAGGGCCAGCCCGAGCACGGTGCCGATCTCGCCGACGACCTCGAGCGGCTGGTGGCGCTCCACGGCGCCGAGACGATCGCGGCGGTGATCGTCGAGCCGGTGGCCGGCTCGACCGGCGTGCTGGTGCCGCCGAAGGGCTATCTCGAGCGCCTGCGCGAGATCGCGACCCGCCACGGCATCCTCTTGATCTTCGACGAGGTCATCACCGGCTTCGGCCGCCTCGGCGCGCCCTTCGCCACCGACTATTTCGGCGTGACGCCCGACCTCGTCACCACCGCGAAGGGGCTTACCAACGGCACGATCCCGATGGGCGCGGTCTTCGCGTCGCGTGCCGTGCACGACGCGCTGATGCATGGGCCGGAGGGCGCGATCGAGCTGTTCCACGGCTACACCTATTCGGGCCACCCGGTCGCCTGCGCCGCCGGCCTCGCCACCCTGGAGATCTACGCCGAGGAGGACCTGCTCACCCGCACGACCCAGGTCCAGGCGCAGTGGCACGAGGTCATGCACGGACTTCGCGACTGCCCGCACGTGATCGACATCCGCACCATCGGCCTCATCGCCGGCATCGAGCTGGAGCCCCGGGCCGGGGCGCCGGGGGCGCGGGCCTACGACGTCTTCACCGACTGCTTCGAGAAGGGCCTCCTGATCCGCGTCACCGGCGACATCATCGCCCTCTCGCCGCCGCTGATCGCGCAAGCCGAGCACATCGACACGATGGCCTCGATGCTGCGCGAGGCGCTGCGCCGGGCGGCGTGACGATCACCTGGACCCGATCGACGGTCCTTCCACCCTCCTGGTCGTTCCGGGGCCGCGCAGCGGAACCCGGAATCCAGATCCGCTGATGGTTCAGGACGAAGCGGAGTGCATTTCGCTCAATCCTGACGATCCTGCGGCGCTGGATGCCGGGCTCTCGCCTGCGGCGAGCCCCGGAATGACGATGGAACGTGGGGCAAAAAACTCGGCTCCACCGAAAACTGGAAAATCAAAGTCACCATGCACACCATCGGACACTTCGTCGGCGGCAGCCAGGTTGCGGGCCGCTCGGGCCGCACCACGCCGGTCTTCAACCCGGCCACCGGCGAGCAATCGGCAGAGGTCGCGCTGGCGAGCGCCGAGGAGGTCGGCGCCGCGGTGGCTGCCGCCCGCGCCGCCTTCCCGGCCTGGGCCGCCACGCCGCCCTTGCGCCGCGCCCGCATCCTCAACAAGTTCCTGCGCCTCCTGGAGGAGCGGATCGACGAGCTCGCCGCGGTGATCACCGCCGAGCACGGCAAGGTCCTGTCCGACGCCAAGGGCGAGATCCAGCGCGGCATGGAGGTGGTCGAGTTCGCCACCGGCGCGCCGCAGCTCCTCAAGGGCGAGATCACCGAGAATGTCGGCACCCGCGTCGACAGCCACTCCCTGCGCCAGCCGCTCGGCGTCGTGGCCGGCATCACGCCGTTCAACTTCCCCGCCATGGTACCGATGTGGATGTTCCCCGTCGCGCTCGCCTGCGGCAACTGCTTCGTGCTCAAGCCCTCCGAGCGCGACCCCTCCGCCGCCCTCGTCATGGCCGAGTGGCTGAAGGAAGCCGGGCTGCCCGACGGCGTGTTCACGGTGGTGCAGGGCGACAAGGAGGCGGTGGACGCCCTCCTCCACCACCCCGACATCTCGGCCGTGTCCTTCGTCGGCTCGACGCCGATCGCGAAATACATCTACGAGACCGCGGCGCGGACGGGGAAGCGGGCGCAATGCCTCGGCGGGGCCAAGAACCACATGGTGGTGATGCCCGATGCCGACATGGATCAGGCGGTCGACGCCCTGATGGGCGCGGCCTACGGCTCGGCCGGCGAGCGCTGCATGGCGATCTCGGTGGCGGTGCCGATCGGCGAGGAGACCGCCGACCGGCTGATCGAGAAGCTGGTGCCGAAGGTGCGTGCCCTCAAGGTCGGCCCCGGCACCGACCCGGAGGCCGAGATGGGCCCCCTCGTCACCGCGCAACACCGTGACAAGGTGAAAGGCTACATCGACCGCGGCGTCGCCGAGGGCGCCGAACTGGTGGTCGACGGGCGCGGGCTGACGCTCCAGGGCTACGAGAACGGCTACTTCGTCGGCGGCACCTTGTTCGACCGGGTGACGCCCGAGATGACGATCTACAAGGAGGAGATCTTCGGGCCGGTGCTCGCGGTGGCGCGCGCAGCCGATTACGAGACGGCCGCGCGGATGATCAACGAGCACGAATTCGGCAACGGCACGGCGATCTTCACCCGGGACGGCGACGCGGCGCGGGAATTCGCGCACCAGATCCAGGTCGGGATGGTCGGCATCAACGTGCCGATCCCGGTGCCGATGGCGTTCCACTCCTTCGGCGGCTGGAAGGCATCGCTGTTCGGCGACCACCACATGCACGGGCCGGAGGGCGTGCGCTTCTACACCCGGCTGAAGACCATCACGACCCGCTGGCCCACCGGCATCCGTGCCGGCGCCGAGTTCGTGATGCCGACCATGCGCTGACGAACGCGCGGCGGCGGACGGGTGGGAATCGCTGGATCCCGCCCAGACGCCCGGTGCTGCCCGGGACCGCGCCCCCGCGCGGTCCACCCACGGGCCGCTGCCAAGCGCGGTGGCCGGCACACGGCACAGAGTAATCCTCGCGGCCCGAGACGGGACAGAAAAAAGGCCGCCCTTGCGAGGCGGCCCGAAGTCTAGGGAGGAAACGCCCAAGAAGGGCAGCACCGCCGCGACGCCATCGCCGCGGTGCGTGAAATCGTTTTCACACACTGCACCCCGTGCAGCAAGCGGCGCGGCGGAGGAGCCGCCATGCGCCGACGACATGGCGCCAACAGGGTGCCGCCGTTCCCCCTCTCACGCTCGCCGCCGCCTCTGCCCCAGCACAGCCAGGGTCGGCTCGGCCGCGAGCAGCGTACGGGTGTAATCCTCGCGCGGGTGGTCCAGCACCTCGCGCACCGGCCCGGTCTCGACCAGGCGCCCGGCCTGCATCACCCCGACCCGGTCGGCGATCTCGTCGACGACGCCGAGATTGTGGGTGATGAACAGCACGGTCAGGCCGTGCCGGTCACGCAGGGACAGGATCAGGCGCAGGATCTGGGCCTGGATCGACAGGTCGAGGGCCGAGACCGCCTCGTCGGCGACGAGGAGCTTCGGGTGGGTGATGAGTGCCCGCGCGATGGCGATGCGCTGGCGCTGGCCGCCGGAGAATTCGTGGGGAAAGCGCTCCGCGGCGCTGCCGGGCAGTCCGACATCCTCCAGCGCCCGGGCGACCAGGGCGGCGCGCTCCCGGCCCCGGGGCGCGTCGTCGAGGAGGTGGAGCGGCTCGGCGACGATGCGGCCGACCGAGTGGCGCGGGTTGAGCGAGCCGTAGGGGTCCTGGAAGACCATCTGGAAGTCGCGGCGCTTGCGCGCCAGCGCCTTGGGCGTGAGCGCGAAGAGATCGTCGCCGCCGAGCCGCACCGTGCCGCCGGTCGGCCGGTCGAGGGCCATGACGATGCGGGCGAGCGTGGACTTGCCGCAGCCGGATTCGCCCACCACCGCGACGATGCTGCCGGCCTCGACGTCGAGGCTCACATCGTCGACGGCGCGCAAGGACCGCGCGGCGCCGCCCTTGCCCCGCAGGGCGTAGTCGCGGGTCAGGTTCTCGATCTCCAGGAGCGCGGTCACGGGGTGCCCCCTGCGGCGAGGCGGGCTTCCTCACCCAGACCCGGCTCGCCCAAGCCCGCCCTGGCCCGGCGCGGCAGCGCCGCGATCAGGTCGCGCGTGTACTGCGCCGTGGGGTTGCGCAGCACCGCCTCGGTCGGCCCGTCCTCCACCGCCCGGCCGCGGCACATCACCAGGGTCCGGTCGGTGCTGCGGGCGATTACCCCGAGATCGTGGCTGATCAGGATCAGGGACAGGCCGAGATCGGCCACCAGCTCGTCGAGGATGTCGAGGATCTCCTTCTGTACCGTCACGTCGAGGGCCGTGGTCGGCTCGTCGGCGATCAGCAGGTCGGGCTTCAGGGCCAGCGCGATCGCGATGCCGACGCGCTGGCGCTGGCCGCCGGACATCTCGTGCGGGTAGCTGTCGATGCGCCGGGCCGGATCGGGGATTCGCACCCGGTCGAGGAGGCGCAACGCCTCGGCCCGAGCCTCGGCGCGGCCGGTTCCGTGGTGCAGGCGGATCCCTTCCGCGATCTGCTGGCCCGCCGTCATGGCGGGGTTGAGCGCCGTCATCGGCTCCTGGAAGATCATGCCGATGCGCCGGCCGCGTAAACCGCACAGCTCCTTCTCGCCCATCGTGAGAATGTTGCGGCCCTCGAGCAGGATCCCGCCGGAGGTGCGGGCGCTCTTCGGCAGCAGCCCAATGGTCGCGAGCGACAGCATCGACTTGCCGGAGCCCGATTCGCCGACGATGCCGAGACTCTCGCCGCGCCCGACCTCGACCGAGACGTCGTCGACGACGCGGACCGGGCCCTCCGGTCCCGGGAAGGCGACGGAAAGGTTGCGGATCGCGAGCATCAGGAGGCCTGCCGGCGGCGCGGATCGAGGCGGGCGGCGAGCCCGTCGCCGAGGAGGTTGAGGCCGAGCACCGCGGCCGCGATGGCGAGGCCGGGGGCGAGCGCGAGGTGAGGCGCCTGGGTGAGGTAGGTCTGCGATTCGGCGAGCATCCGCCCCCAGGTCGGGGCGGGCGGCGGCAGGCCGAGGCCGAGGAAGCTCAGGCCCGCCTCGGTCAGGATCGCCATGGCGAGCTGGATCGTGACCTGGACGATGACCTGGCCGGCGATGTTGGGCAGGACATGCTCCAGGGTGATCCGCGCCGTGCCCTTCCCGGCCATGCGGGCGGCCATGATGTACTCCCGGGCCCAGATCTGCATCGCCGCGCCGCGGGTGACCCGGGCGAAGACCGGGATCATGAACACCCCGATGGCGACGATGGCGGTCAGCGCCCCCGGGCCGAGCAGCGCGCCGAGCATGATCGCCGACAGGATCGGCGGCAGGGCGAACAGCGCGTCGCAGATCCGCATCAGCATCGCGTCGAACGTCGGGCCCGCGGCCGCCGCGACGCCAGCGAGCGTGCCGAGCACCGCGCCTAAGCCCACCGCCGCGAAGGCGGTGGTGAGGGAGTTGAAGGCGCCGCGCATCAGCATCGAGGCGACGTCGCGCCCGAGATGGTCGGTGCCGAGCCACCCCGAGACCAGCGGGCCTCGCAGCTTCTGGAGGATGCGCATCCGGGTCGGGTCCTCGGGAGTCCAGACCAGGGAGGTGAGCGCGATGCCGACGAGGCACGCCGTCAGGACGCCGCCGACAAGGAGCGCAGCGCTGCCGGGCCGCCAGCCGCGCCGGAGCCTCAGGGCCAGCGCCGTCATGCGCGCCTCCTCAGGCGGGGATCGACCACGGTGTAGAGCAGGTCGACCCCGAGATTGACCACGATGACGATGGTGGCGAACACCATCACGACGTTCTGGATCACGATCAGGTCGCGCTGCGCCAGGGCCTGCCAGGCGAGGCGGCCCATGCCGGGCAGGGTGAACACGTTCTCGACCAGGACCGCGCCGCCGATCAGGAACGAGATCTGCAGGCCCAGCATGGTGATGACCGGCACCAGCGCGTTCGGCACCGCGTGGCGCCACAGGGCGCGGGAGACCGAGGCGCCCTTGGCCCGGGCGGTGCGGACGAAATCCTCGTTCATCACCTCGACCACCGAGGCCCGCGTCACCCGGGTCAGCACCGCCGATTGCGGGATGGCGAGCGCGAGCGCCGGCAGCAGCAGGGCGCGGAACGCCGCCACGGGCTCGCCCCAGCCCGGGAAGCCCCCGGCCGGCAGCCACCCGAGGCCGAGCGCCACCACCATGATGAGCAGGAGCCCGATCCAGAAATTCGGCACCGCGATCCCGGCCTGCGCGTAGAGGGTGGCGACCCCGTCCGCCACGCCGCCCGGTCGCGACGCCGCGGTGACGCCGAGCGGGAGCGCGATGCCGACGGCGAGGAGCACCGCCAAACCCGTGAGCGGCAGCGTCACCGCCAGCCGCTCGAGGATCAACCCGCCCACCGGCACGCCGTAGGTGTAGGACACGCCGAGATTGCCGCTCGCGAGCCCGCCGAGCCAGCGCAGGTAACGGACGAGAGCCGGCGCATCGAGGCCCATCTGGGCGCGCAGCGCCGCCAGGGTCTCAGAAGTCGCCGAGGTGCCGAGCATCGCCGAGGCCGGGTCCCCGGGCACGATCTCCATCATGCAGAAGACCAGGACCGAGATCAGCAGGAAGGTGACGGCGAAGCCGGCGGCGCGGCGGGCGAGGTGCCTCAGCATGGAGCGAATTCGAGCATCGGAGCCTTTGCAGTTGTTCGGACTCACGTTCGAGAGAAGCCGTCTCCGACGATGCGGCGCGGGTTTCCCCTCCCCCTCTGCGGGGGAGGGTGGGCCCCGCAGGGGGCCGGGAGAGGGGACGCCGCTACCGAGAAGTCGCGTGCTTCATGGCGGGCGCCATATCCTGAAGCGTCGCGCGCGCCTCTCCCGCAGAGGGGGGAGGGAAAAGCCCGCCCCCTTCTTCTCCCCGGACAACCTTGCCGCCCGCGGGGAGAGGCGATGCGCGCATCCGTTGCGTGAATCACGTCCGACAGAGAGGGCCCCTACTCCGTCCACCGCACCTCGGTCAGGTCGTTCGACGGCACCGGCTCGTTCTTCCAGTAGCCGGTCAGCTTGGCCTTCCACACGCTGAGCTTCGGCAGCACGAACAGGAACAGGGCCGGGACGTCCTCGGCGAGGATCTCCTGCGCCTCGCCGTAGCGCTTGAGCCGCGTCGCCTCGTCGGTGGCCTGCGCGGCCTCCGTCACCGCGGTGTTGAAGGCCGGGTTCTTGTAGCCGAAATAGTACGGATCGTTGGAGTAGATCGCGATGTCCATCGGCTCGGCATGGGCGATGACCGTCATGTCGAAGCTGCGGTCGCGCATCACCTCCTGCACCCACTTGGCCGGGAACTCGGTCGGGACGATGGTCATCGTGACACCGACCTCGGAGAACATCGCCTGCAGGATCTCGGCGGTGCGCGTGGCGTAGGCCATCTGCGGCGACTTGAAGGTGAAGGTCAGGCCCTTGGCGTAACCGGCCTCGGCGAGGAGCGCCTTCGCCTTCTTCGGGTCGTAGGGGTAGACGCCCGTCAGGTCCTTGTAGCCCGGATCGTTCGGCGTGTAGTGGCTGCCGATCGGCGCGCCGTAGCCGGAATAGGCGCCCTCGATCAGGAGCTTGCGGTCGACCGCCATCATCAGCGCCTGGCGCACGCGCTTGTCGCTGAAAGGCTTCGCGGCGTTGTTCATGCCGGCCACGACCTTCATCTCGGTCAGCCCCGGCTCCGCCGTGAACGCCTTGTCCTTCTGGAAGGCGGCGTAGAGTTCCGGCGCCGGCAGCAGCGGGAAGGCGTCGACGTCGCCGGCGCGGAGCGCCGCGGCGGCAGCCTGGGGATCGCCGATGAAGCGGAAGGTCACCTTGTCGAGATGGACCTTGCGGGCGGCATCCCAGTGGTCGGGGCTGCGGGTCAGCTCGACCCGGTCACCCTTGCGCCAGGAGGCGAAGCGGAACGGCCCGGTGCCGACCGGATGGCTCTTGAGGCCGTCGCGCGATTTCGGCTCGACCATCACCGCCGCCGGCAGGCCGAGCCAGAACAGCAGGTTGCCGGAGGGCTTCGACAGGGTCAGGACCAGGGTTGCCGGGTCCGGCGCCTTCACGTCGGCGATAGCCGCGTAGAGCGCCTTCTGCGGGTTGACCGAGCCCGGCGCCCGGATCGCGTCGAGGGAAAACTTCGCCGTCTCGGCGTTGAAGGGCTCGCCGTTGTGGAACGTCACCCCGGTCTGGAGCACGAAGGTGTAGGTCAGGCCGTCGGGCGACACCGTCCAGCTCTTGGCGAGCTGCGGCTGCACCTTGCCGTCGCGGTCGACCCGGGTCAGACCCTCGAACACGTTCTGCCACACCACCTGGCCGATCACCGTCGGGGCGGCGCTGGTCGGATCGAGGCCCGGGGGCTCCACCGGCATGCCGAGGACGAGGTCGGTGCGCGCCGCCGCCAGGGCGCTGCCGGCGAGCCCCGGAACCGCGAGCGCGGCGAAGAGGACGCCCGCCAGCAGGCGGCGGCGTGAGGCGCGCGTACGAGAAACCATGGAACCCCTCGGTCGGCGTTGGGACCGGCCGCCTCTCTCGCGCGGCCGTTCTGGTTCCGCAAGGAGATCAGGATTTTTGGTGTGGCCGCAACAGCGATGTGGAACGGCCGGGTCCGAACCCTCAGCCCGCCGCCGCCTCGACCACCAGCCGCGCCGCGACCTCCCCCGCCGCCCCGAGCGGCGTCGGCCGCCGCGTATCCTTCGACAGCAGCACGCAGATCGATTCGGCCTCCCCGGCGACGTCGTCGCCGGTCAGGATCCGGTGGCGGAAGCTCAGCGAGGTGCGGCCCGCGCGGGCGAGCCAGGTCGCGGTGCGGACCCGGCCCGGATAGTGCAGCTCCGCCCGGTAATCGATGACGAAACGGGCGATGACGAAGAAGGTGTCGGGGGTGAGCAGCGGGGTCAGGTGCGTCCCGAAGAACTGCACCCGTCCGCTCTCGCAGAAGGCGGCGAAGACCGCGTTGTTGACGTGGCCGTTGGCGTCCGTGTCGCGGTAGCGCAGCACGTCCTCGCTCCACAGCACCCGCGGATCGCCCTCGAGCCCCTCGGTCATTGCCCTGCCCTCTTCTAGCCGTTGCGCGGGGCGGTGCCGCCGAGGTGGAACACCCGGTGCGGCACCAACTCGCCGCGCTCGACGTCGCCGACCGCCACCAGCACGCCGCCGCAGGTCGCGTAGGCCTTGCCCTCGGTCGGCGCGTCGCGGCCGCGCAGGATCACCGGCTGGCCGCGCATCAGCCGCACCGCCATGTCGCGGGAGACCGGCACGTGCGGTACGGCGTCGAGCGCCGTCTCGACCGGGCGGAGCAAAGCCGCGTTCGCCTCGGCCTCGGCGGCCTCAAGCGCGCCGATGGTGCAGGACTGGTCCTCGGCGAAGGGGCCGACGCGGGTGCGGCGCAGGGCCGAGACGTGGCCGTAGCAGCCGAGCGCCCGGCCGAGGTCGCGGGCGATGGCCCGCACGTAGGTGCCCTTGCCGCACTCCGCCTCGATCACGGTGCGCTCGGGCGTGTGGGCGACGATCGCCAGACGGTCGATCTGCACCGGGCGGGCGACCAGCTCGACCACCTCGCCGTCGCGGGCGAGGTCGTAGGCGCGCTCGCCCTGGATCTTGATCGCCGAGTAGCGCGGCGGCACCTGCTCGATCGCGCCGACGAAGCGCGGCAGCATCGCCTCGACCTCCCCTTGCGTCGGACGATCGTCGGAGGTCGCGACCGGGCGCCCTTCCGCATCGTCGGTGTCGGTCTCGACGCCCCAGGTGACCGAGAAGACGTAGGCCTTGCGGCCGTCCATCACGAAGGGAACGGTCTTGGTCGCCTCGCCGAGCGCGATCGGCAGGATGCCGGAGGCGAGCGGGTCGAGGGTGCCGGCGTGGCCGGCCTTCTTGGCGTTGAGCGCGCGCTTGACCGCCGCGACCGCGTGAGTCGAGGTCATGCCGACGCCCTTGTCGAGGATCACCCAGCCGCTGATCTCGCGGCGCTTGGGCCGGTCGCCCGGCGGGCGGCCGCGGCCGCGCGGCCGGTCCTGGCGCTGACCGTCCTGACGCGGGGCTCCGTCACGGCCTTCGCGGGCGGGGCGGGTCGCCTGCGGCGCCGGCTCTGCGGGCTGGTCCTCGTGCATCGTCATCCTGTGTCCGTTCTCGAACGGCGGTCGCCGCGGGACGTGCCGCCCGCGTTGGTCCGTGCCGATCCTGCTTGTTCAAGTCGTCAGCCGGGCGCGGGTTCGGCGCGCCGGGCGATGTCCTACTCCTCGGTGTCCGGCTCGGACCCGAGGTCGCGCTGGACCTTGTCGCTGCGCAGGAGCGCGTCGATGCGCGCCGCTTCGTCGAAGGTCTCGTCGCGGCGGAAGCGCAGATCAGGGGCGAATTTCAGCGCCACCCGGCGGGCCACCTCCTGGCGCAGCACCTTCTTGTTGCGCTCCAGCGCCTCGATCACCGGGCGCTCGTCCTGACCGCCCAGCGGCATGATGTAGGCGGTGGCGAGCTTGAGGTCCGGCGACATGCGGACCTCCGGCACCGTGATCACGTGCTGGCTCAGCACCGGGTCCTGGATGTCGCCGCGGCTCAGCACCTCGGCGAGGGCGTGCCGCACGAGTTCGGCCACGCGCTGCTGGCGCTGCGAGGGGCCTGCGGATTCTTGGGGTTTGCGCACCATCGTCTCTCCGGGCTCGGACCGGGCCGCGGGGCGGCCATCTGGCCTCTGGGCCCTCGCGGCTGTCATCTTATGAACCGACGAGCCCGGGACGCTGGCGTCCCGGGCTCGCGGTTTCCTCGTGGGCCGCCGCCATGACGGCGGACGGCCGATGGCAGCGGGCTACGCGTCAGAGCGTACGGCGCTCTTCGTGCACGATGTAGCACTCGATCACGTCGCGCGGACGCATGTCCTGGTAGTTCTCGAAGGCCATGCCGCATTCCTGACCGGCCGCCACTTCCTTGGCGTCGTCTTTGAAGCGCTTGAGCTGCGAGAGCTTGCCCTCGTGCACCACCACGTTGTCGCGGATGAGGCGGACATGGGCGCCGCGCTCGACCCGGCCGTCCTCGACCCGGCAACCGGCGATCTTGCCCACCTTCGAGACGTTGAAGATCTCGAGGATGCGCGCCTCGCCCAGGCGCTCCTCGCGGAGCGTCGGCGGAAGCAGGCCCGACATCGCCGCCTTCACGTCATCCACGAGGTCGTAGATGATGTTGTAGTAGCGGATCTCGACGCCCGCCCGCTCGGCGGCCTCGCGAGCCTCCTTGTGGGCGCGGACGTTGAAGCCGACCACGACCGCACCGGAAGCCTGGGCGAGCGTGATGTCCGACTCGGTGATGCCGCCGACGCCCGTGTGCAGGATGCGGGCCGCCACCTCGTCGTTGCCGAGCTTCTCGAGCGAGCCTGCGATGGCCTCGACCGAGCCCTGCACGTCGCCCTTGATGACGAGCGGGAACTCCTTGCGCCCGGCGCCCTCCTTGAGGTCGCGCATCATGTCCATCAGCGTCCGGCCGGCACCGCTGCCGGTGGCCGCCGCGCGCTCGCGCTTCACGCGGGCACGGTACTCGGTGACCTCGCGGGCCCGGGCCTCGTTTTCGACCACCGCGACGCGGTCGCCCGCCTCCGGCGTGCCGTTGAAGCCCAGCACCTCGACCGGCACCGACGGAGCCGCCTCCTTGGCGTTCCGGCCAGCATCGTCGACGAGGGCGCGCACGCGGCCCCACTCGGCGCCCGCCACGATGATGTCGCCGGTATGCAGGGTGCCGCGCTCGACGAGCACCGTCGCCACCGGGCCGCGGCCGCGGTCGAGCTTCGCCTCGATCACCGTACCCTCGGCCGACCGCTCCGGATTGGCGCGCAGGTCCAGGATCTCGGCCTGGAGGGCAAGACCCTCCAGAAGCTCGTCGAGACCTTCCTTGGTCTTGGCCGAGACCTCGAACTCGAGGGTCTCGCCGCCCATCGACTCGACCTGGATGTCGTGCTGCAGCAGCTCGGTGCGGACCCGCTGCGGGTTCGCGTCGGGCTTGTCGATCTTGTTGATCGCCACGATCAGCGGCACCTCGGCCGCCTTGGCGTGGGAGATCGCCTCGATCGTCTGCGGCATGACGCCGTCATCGGCCGCCACCACCAGCACCACGATGTCCGTCACCCTGGCGCCGCGGGCGCGCATGGAGGTGAAGGCGGCGTGGCCGGGGGTGTCGATGAAGGTGATCTTGCCGCCGGAGGGCGAGGTCACCTGATAGGCGCCGATATGCTGCGTGATGCCGCCCGCCTCGCCGGAGACGACGTTGGCGTTGCGGATCGCGTCGAGCAGCGAGGTCTTGCCGTGGTCGACGTGGCCCATGATGGTCACGACCGGCGGACGCGGCTGGGTGTCCTCGTCGGTATCGGGCTCGTCGAACAGACCCTCCTCGACGTCCGACTCCGCGACGCGGCGCACGGTGTGGCCGAGTTCTTCCGCGATGAGCTGGGCGGTATCCGAGTCGATCACGTCGGTGATCTTGTGGATCTGGCCCTGCTTCATCAGCATGCGGATGACGTCGACCGCCCGCTCGCTCATCCGGTTGGCGAGCTCCTGGATGGTGATCGTCTCCGGGATGACCACCTCGCGGGCCAGCTTCTCCTTCTGCTCCACCTGGCGGTGGCCGGTCAGGCGCTGGTTGCGGCGGCGGAACGACGCGAGCGAGCGGGTGCGCTCGTCCTCGCCCGAGGTCGCCGTCGCGATGGTCAGGCGCCCGCGGTTGCGGTCTCCGCCCGGCGACTTTGGCGTCTTGGGCGGGGTGATGACCTTGAGCGGCATGCCGGGACGGCGGATGACCCGCTTGGTCTCGGCCTCCTCTTCCGCCGCGGCCGGACGGCCAGTGGCGGGGCGCGCCGTCGCGCCGGCACCCGTCGCGGGCTTGGCCGCAGCGGCGGCCTTGGCCGCATTCGGCTGCTCGGGCTTGGCGGGCTCGGGCTCCGGCTTCGGCGCCGGGCGAGCCATGAAGTTCAGGTCGCGCGGCTTGCGGGCATCGGCCGTCAGCACGCGGCGCGGCTCGGCCGGGGCGCTCGGACGGGTGATGCCCGGAGTCGCCGGACGGGCGCCGGCAGGAGCCCCCGGACGCGCGCCCGCCGGGGCGGCGGGACGCGCGGCGCCGGCAGGAGCGGCCGGGCGGGCGACGCCCGCGGCAGAAGCCGGACGGGCGGCAGCCGGAGCCGCGGCGGCCGGACGCGGGGCAGGGGCCGGCGCCGCGGGGGCGGCCGGAGCGGCGGCGGCGGGAGCGGGGGCCGTGGCGGCGGCGGCGCGGGCCGCATCCTCCTGGGCGCGGCGCTCGGCCTCCTCGGCGGCACGGCGCTTGCGCGCGTCCTCCTGGCGGCGGCGCTCCTCCTCCTCGCGCTTGCGGGCCTCGGCGGCCTCGCGCTCGCGAATCTCGGCGGCCTCGCGCTCGGCGCGGCGCTGCGCCTCCTCGGCGGCACGGCGCCGCTCCTCCTCCTCGCGACGCTTGGCGTCGACGAGGGCGGCCATGCGGGCGCTCTGCTCCTGATCGCTCAGGGTGCGCAGCACGACGCCGGAGCGCGCGGCGCCCGGGCGATCCTGGCGCGACGCGCCCGGACGACCCTGCCCCTGGGGAGCAGAGCGCGCCTGGCTCGGTGCGGCGTCCTTCGGCGCGGCCGGGGCCGGCGCGCCGCCGGGGCGACGTTTCACCGTCTCGACCACGACCGACTTCGAGCGGCCATGGGAGAAGCTCTGGCGCACCGTGCCCTGCTCGATCGGACGCTTCATCGACAGCGTCTTGGAGGGACCGGCATGCAACGTCTTGTCGCCCGGATTCTTCGTCTCACTCATTCAGTTCAGACCCTGGGGGTTCTCGTCCGTCCCGGGACCCGGCCTCCCGGTGGCCGCCTCCCATCGTGTTCCCGGGAGCGCACCCACCAACCGGGCCGATCCCATTCGATTCACTCAACCACCGGCCTCCGGGGGGCCGGTCCGCAGCGATGTTCCACCATCCTGGACAGCGTCCGGGAGCGCCGCGTCGGAGCCCGGGGGCTCCGTTCCGGCGCGTCCCGACGTCGCCGTCCCGCCGCGGAAGACGTGGAGCCGACGCCAACGCGCGAGCAAGCCGGCAGTGCCGGCTCCCGCGACGAGGGCAGCGTGTATCACATGATCCCGGCCCAAGGCCATGTCCAATTCTTCACCGGACAGGTCGTCGATGACCGGGATCCTCGATATGGCATCGCCGTAGCGCCTTCGCAATGCCTGGGCGAGCTTGCGGCGCCCATCTGGGCTCGCATCGCTGGCGTGCACCAGGGCCGCGATCCCCGTCGGGCTGTCCACCGCGCTCTCCACCTTGGTGAAGCCGGTGACGACGCAGCCCGCCTTGTTGGCGAGCGAGAAACCCTGACGCAGGTCGTCACGCAACCCCGCCTCGATCACATCGACGAGATCGGGCGCGACGCGGGCTTCCTTCTGCCGGAAGGCGCGCTGGAACAGGCGCTTCCTCACCGCCTCCGACACCGCCGCCCGGGTCGCGGTGACCCAGGCGCCGCGGCCGGGAAGCCGGGCGCGCAGGTCCGGCACCACCTGGTTGTCGGGGCCGAGGGCGAAGCGGATCATCCGATCGGGGTTGCCCGCCTCGCGCGTGACCAGGCAGGTGCGCTCCGCGTTGGCGCGGCCACGCCCGGCGCCGGCGTCGAGGACGTCCGGCGGCAGCGCATCCGCATCCTGGGGCTGCTCATCCTGCATGGTCGCGCTCATCCCGCTCGCCGGCCTCAGGTCGGCTGGCCCTCGGTGGCCTTCACGGCGCCCTCCTCGACCGGCACGGTCTCGGGCTCCTCACCCTCGGCGTGCTCGGTCCCGGATTCCTCAGCCTCGGATTCCTGGCCCTCGTCACCCTCGGACCCTTCGCCGTCCTGCGCCTCCTCCGGCGGGGGTGCCTCGACCCAGCCGGCATGGACGCGGGCGGCCATGATCATCGCCTCGGCCTCAGCGCGGGAGAGCTCGAACCCGTCGAGGTAGCCGGCATGGCGCACCGCCTCGGGCCCGCGGCCTTCCGTGTAGCCGACGAGGTCGTCGGTGGCGCAGCCGGCAAGGTCCTCGACGGTCTTCACGTCGTTCTCGCCGAGCGCGACCATCATCGGAGTCGTGATGCCGTCGATCTCGCGCAGCTCGTCGGCGACGCCGAGCTCGATGCGGCGGGCGTCGTTCTCGGCCTCTATGCGGTTGAGGTAGTCGAGGGCGCGGGCCTGGATCTCGGCGCCGGTCTCCTCGTCGAGGCCTTGGATGTTGGCGAGCTCCGCCGGCTCGACATAGGCGATCTCCTCGACCGAGCGGAAGCCTTCCGCGGCCAGCAGCTGGCCCACGGTCTCGTCGACGTCGAGGGCCTGCATGAAGGTGTTGGTGCGCTCGACGAACTCCTTCTGCCGGCGCTCCGACTCCTCGGCCTCGGTCAGGATGTCGATGTCCCAGCCGGTGAGCTGGGAGGCCAGCCGCACGTTCTGGCCGCGCCGGCCGATGGCGAGCGACAGCTGGTCGTCAGGCACCACCACCTCGATGCGGTCGGCCTCCTCGTCGAGCACCACCTTGACCACCTCGGCCGGCTGCAGCGCGTTGACGATGAAGGTCGCCTGATCCTGCGACCACGGGATGATGTCGATCTTCTCGCCCTGCAGCTCGCCGACCACCGCCTGGACGCGGGAGCCGCGCATGCCGACGCAGGCGCCGACCGGGTCGATCGAGGAATCGCGCGAGATCACCGCGATCTTGGCGCGGGATCCCGGATCGCGGGCGACCGCCTTCACCTCGACGATGCCGTCGTAGATCTCCGGCACTTCCTGGCCGAAGAGCTTGGCCATGAATTGCGGGTGCGAGCGCGAGAGGAAGATCTGCGGCCCGCGCACCTCGCGGCGGACGTCGAACAGGTAGGCGCGGATGCGGTCGCCGGGACGGAAGGTCTCGCGCGGGATCGATTCGTCGCGGCGCACGATGCCCTCGCCGCGGCCGAGATCGACGATGACATTGCCGTACTCGACGCGCTTGACCAGGCCGTTGACGACCTCGCCGATGCGGTCCTTGTACTCGTCGTACTGGCGGTCGCGCTCGGCGTCGCGGACCTTCTGGACGATCACCTGCTTGGCCGACTGGGCGGCGACGCGGCCGAAATCGAACGGCGGCAGGGTGTCGGAGATCACGTCGCCGACCTGGGCGGCCGGGTTGTGGCGGCGGGCCGAGGGGAGGTCGATCTCGCGGGCGTCGTTCTCGACCTCGTCCACCACCAGGAGGTGGCGCGACAGGCGAAGCGCCCCGGTGCGGGGATCGATCTCGGCATGCACGTCGGTCTCGGCGCCGTAGCGCGAGCGGGCGGCCTTGGCGATCGCCTCCTCCATGGCGCCGAGCACGATCGAGCGGTCGATCACCTTCTCGCGGGCGACCGCCTCGGCGATCTGGAGGAGTTCGAGCCTGTTGGCGCTGACGACGGCCATCGGATCAGTCCTTCCTGTTCTTGGTTCGCTACGGGTCTCTGGGCGTTTTTCAGTGGGTGACGGAGGGGCTTCCGCCCTCGTCCTCGTCATCCTCCTCGTCGTCCTGCGGCGGGGCCGAGCCGCGCCGCAGGGATTCGCGCACCAGGGCGTCGGTGAGGACGAGGTGGGCCTCGCCGATGTCGCGCAAGGCCAGGTCGTAGGAGGACGGGGTGCCCTCCTTGGCGTCGGGCAGGTCGATGCGGACCGTGTCGCCCTCCGGGGCCCGGATGATGCCGCGGAAGCGCTTGCGGCCGTCCAGCGGCGTCGCCAGCTCGACCTTGGCCTCGTAGCCCGCCCAGCGGGCGAAGTCGCCCGCCCGCACCAGCGGCCGGTCGATCCCCGGCGAGGAGATCTCGAGGTAGTAGGCGCCGCCGATCGGGTCGTCGACGTCGAGGATCGGCGAGATCGTGCGGCTGACGGTCTCGCACTCGTCGACCGACATGGTGCCGTCCGGCCGCTCGGCCATGATCTGCACCGTGCAGCCGTTCTGGCTGGAGACCTTCACCCGCACGAGGCGGAAGCCGAGGCCCTCGATCGCGGGCTCGATGATCTGCGCGACGCGAGCGGCGATTCCGGTCTCGGTGATGAGGCGCTTCTCGGCCGGGTTCAGGTCTGGGACGTCGGTCATGAGGTCGGTGCCGTGGCGCAATCCCCGGGAGAGGGGCCCTTGGAAGGGAGGCAATCTGGCGTTCGGCTCGTGCCCGGGGAGGCTTGCGGCAATAAAAAAGAGCGGGCCCCGAGGGACCCACTCCCGCACCGCAGCCTCATCAGCCACGAACAGAACTGTTGTCGCGGAGATAATCCGGGACTGCACGAAATGCAAGGTGGTCGGCGGCGAGTTCGCCCGGCACTTCCCGCCCGGCGCTTCCGCTCTCCGGGCTGGAGAGGCGCCGGGCGGGGCGGCCTCAGCCGGCGAGCGCCGGGTAGTCGGTGTAGCCGCGCGCGTCGCCGCCGTAGAACGTTGCCCGGTCGTAGCGGTTGAGCGGGGCGCCCTGCCGCAGGCGCTCGGGGAGGTCGGGATTGGCGATGAACAGGCGCCCGAAGGCGATGGCGTCGGCCCGGCCCTCGGCGATCGCCGCGTCGGCGGTGTCGCGCACGTAGCCGCCGGCCGAGATCACCTTGCCGCCGAAGGCCGCCTTCACCCGCGCCGCGGCGTCGGGCGCGTCAGGATCGAGGGCGTTGACGTCGCTGTTCTGGTCGGCGCGGGGCTCGACCACGTGGAGATAGGCGAGGCCCCGCGTGCCGAGCGCGGCGGCGACGTGGTCGAACAGGGCGCCGGGATCGCTGTCGCGCATGGCGTTGAAGCTGCCCCAAGGCGAGAGCCGCACGCCGATGCGGTCCGCGCTCCAGGCCTTCGTCGCGGCATCCACCACCTCGAGCAGCAGCCGCGCGCGGTTGGCGATCGGGCCGCCGTAGCGGTCGGTGCGGGCGTTGACGCCGTCCTGCAGGAACTGGTCGAGCAAATAGCCGTTCGCCGAGTGGATCTCGACCGCGTCGAAGCCGGCGGCCCGGGCGTTGCGCACGGCCTGCGCGAAGTCCGCGACGATGCCGGGGATCTCGGATTCCTCGAGCGCCCGGGGCGTCTCGAACGGCACCGGCCGGCCGCTGGCGTCCATGTGGCCCATGCCGGTCACAGGCCGGGCCGAGGAGGAGACCGGACTCGCGCCGCCGGGCTGCATCGAGGCGTGCGAGACGCGCCCGGTGTGCCAGATCTGCGCCGCGACCAGCCCGCCGCGGGCGTGAATCGCCCCGGTGACGCCGCGCCAGCCGGCGATCTGCTCCTCGCTGTAGAGGCCCGGCGCGCCCGGATAGCCGCGGGCCTGCTCGCTGATGTCGGTCGCCTCGGTGATGATCAGGCCGCCGCGGCTGGCGCGCTGACCATAATAGGTGGCGTTCAGCGGCACCGGCACGTCGCCGGGGCGGCGGGCGCGCAGGCGGGTGAGCGGCGCCATCACGACGCGGTGGGCGAGCGACAGGGCGCCGAGCTGGACAGGCTGAAACAGGGGATCGTGGGCCGACACGGGAATGGTTCTCCGGGCTTGGAGGGTGGCGAGATGGCCGATCGCGCGCCCGAGGTGTAGTGCCGAGCCGGAGGAGCCGTCTTAACGGAAAGCGTTACAATCCATGGAGACCCGCGACCTCGCGGTGCTGGCGGCGGCCGCGGGCGCCGGCAGCCTCTCGGCGGCGGCGCGCCGCCTCGGCCTGACCCCGATGGCGGCCTCGCGCCGCCTCGCCGCCCTGGAGCGGGATTGCGGCGCGCGCCTTCTGCACCGCACCACCCGCTCGGTCTCGCTCACCACGGAGGGCGAGGCGCTGCTGCCCTACGCCCAGGCGATGCTGGAGGCCGAGGAGGCCGCCCGCGCCGCCCTCGCCCCCGGCCAGGTCTGCGCCACCGGCCTCCTGCGGGCAACCGCGCCGGCGGCCTTCGGGCGCAAGGTGGTGGTGCCGCTGATGCCGGACCTGCTCGCCGCCAACCCGGGCCTGCGGATCGACCTCCAGCTGACCGACGCGGTGGTCGACATCGTCGGCGAGGGGTTCGACGTCGCGATCCGGATCGCACCGCTGCGGGATTCCGGGCTGATCGCCCGGCGGCTCGCGCCCAACCCGCGCCTGCTCTGCGCGAGCCCGGCCTATCTCGCCGAGCGGGCCGTGCCGGTCACCCTCGCCGATCTCGCGCACCACGATTGCGTGCGCCTCACCGGGGTGACGCACTGGCCGTTCCGCTCCGGCACCGCTTCCCGCAACGTCCGGATCGACGGACGCTTCTCGTCGAGCAGCATCGAGGGGGTGCACGAGGCCTGCCGGCGCGGGCTCGGCCTCGCGCTCCTGTCCTACTGGGACGTGAAGGACGAGCTGGCGGCGGGGCGTCTCGCCAGCGTCGACCTCACCGACGCCGAGCCGCAGGACCTGTCGATCTGGGCCCTCTACCCGACGGCGCGCTACGCGCCGCCGAAGCTGCGGGTGTTCCTGGCGGCCCTGGAGCGGGGATTGGCGTGAGGATTTACACCGACAGCCAGCGCCTGACCTGCGCCTCGACCATGCCGGAGCGCGGCCCCGCCTCGACCACCTGGCCGCGATCCATCACCGCGTAGGTGTCGCAGAGGTCGCGGGCCCATTCGAAATACTGCTCGACCAGCACGATCGCCATATCGCCCCTGCCCCGGAGATAGTCGATCGCCCGGCCGATATCCTTGATGATCGAGGGCTGGATGCCCTCGGTCGGCTCGTCGAGGACGAGGACGCGGGGACGCGTCACCAGGGCGCGGCCGATGGCGAGCTGCTGCTGCTGGCCGCCCGAGAGGTCGCCGCCGCGCCGCCCCAGCATGTCCTTGAGAACGGGGAAGAGGTCGTAGATCTCGGCCGGCACGTAGCGGTCGGCCCGCTTGCAGGGCGCAAAGCCCGTCTCGAGGTTCTCCTTGACGGTCAGCAGCGGGAAGATCTCGCGGCCCTGCGGCACGAAGGCGATGCCCTGGCGGGCGCGGTCGTAGGGGGCGAGCCGGCTGATGTCGCGGCCGTCGAGCTTGACCGCGCCCTTCGACACCGGCTGCTGGCCCACGATGGCGCGCATCAAGGAGGTCTTGCCGACGCCATTGCGGCCGAGCACAGCCGTGACCTTACCGAGTTCGGCCTGGAGTGAGACGCCGCGCAGGGCCTGCGCCGCGCCGTAATGGAGATCGATGGTCTCGACGGAGAGCATATCTGGAAAAAATCCTCAGCGGCCGAGATAGACCTCGACCACCCGCGGGTCGGCCGAGACGGAATCGATCGAGCCCTCGGCCAGCACCGCGCCCTCGTGCAGGCAGGTGACGCGGCACTGCAGCGCCCGCACGAAGTGCATGTCGTGCTCGACCACGATCACCGCGTGGTCCTTGGCGATGCGGCGCAAGAGCGTCGCGGTCGCCTCGGTCTCGGCATCGGTCATGCCGGCGACCGGCTCGTCGACGAGGAGGAGCTTGGGGTCCTGCGCCAGCAGCATGCCGATCTCGAGCCACTGCTTCTGGCCGTGCGAGAGATCGGCCGCCGGCCGTCCCCGGTGGGCGATGAGACCCACGGTCTCCAGGATCGCGTCGATCTGCGCCCGCTCGACCCGGTTGCGCCAGCCGAACAGCGAGGCGGTCGCGGCGCGGGGGCCTTTCAGCGCCAAGAGGATGTTGTCGGCGACGGACTGGCTCTCGAACACCGTCGGCTTCTGGAACTTGCGGCCGATGCCGAGCTCGGCGATCGCCGCCTCGTCCATCCGGGTCAGGTCGTGCACGCCGTCATAGATCACCTGGCCGGTATCGGGCCGGGTCTTGCCGGTGATGCAATCCATCATCGTGGTCTTGCCGGCGCCGTTCGGACCGATGATCGCCCGCATCTCGCCGGGCATCAGGGTCAGGGACAGGCCGCGCAGGGCCCGGTAGCCGTCGAAGGTGACCTTGATGTCGTCGACGTAGAGCAGGGCCTGGGTGAGGCGCTTCTCGTGCACCGGGTCGGAAACGGGCAGAGCCATCGCCGCGCTCATGATCCGCGGCCCTCCTCGGCGAGTGCAGGGGGAATGTCGCCCGGCTTCGGGCCAGGCAGGCGGGCCTTGGCGCGGCGCGAGCCGAGCCGCTCGGTCAGGGTGCCGAGGATGCCCTTGGGCAGGAACAGGGTGACGACGACGAAGAGGGCGCCCAGCGCGAACAGCCAGGCATCCGGCATCGCGCCGGTGAGCAGCGTCTTGGCGTAGTTGACCAGCACCGCGCCGAGCGCCGCGCCGACGAGGGTGCCGCGGCCGCCGACCGCGACCCAGATCACCGCCTCGATCGAGTTGGCGGGGGCGAATTCGGACGGGTTGATGATGCCGACCTGCGGCACGTAGAGGGCACCGGCCACCCCCGCCATCATCGCCGAGACCGTGAAGGCCAGGACCTTGTAGTGCGCCGTGCGGTAGCCGAGGAAGCGGGTGCGCGATTCCGCGTCGCGGATCGCGATCAGCACCTTGCCGAAGGCCGAGGTCGTCATGAACCGGGCGACGAGGTAGGCGAGGCCTAACGCCAATGCGGTCAGGACGAACAGGGCGACGCGGGTGCCTTGCGCCTGGACGTTGAAGCCGAGGATGTCCTTGAAGTCGGTCAGCCCGTTGTTGCCCCCCAACCCCATGTCGTTGCGGAAGAAGGCGAGCATCAGCGCGAAGGTCATCGCCTGGGTGATGATCGACAGGTAGACGCCGGTCACCCGCGAGCGGAAGGCGAGCCAGCCGAACACGAAGGCGAGGATGCCGGGCACCAGCAGCACCATCACGGCGGCGAAGGGAAACCAGTCGAAGCCGTGCCAGTACCACGGCAGCGACTTGTAGTTCAGGAACACCATGAAGTCGGGCAGGATCGGGTTGCCGTAGACGCCGCGCGGCCCGATCTGGCGCATCAGGTACATGCCCATCGCGTAGCCGCCGAGCGCGAAGAACGCGCCGTGGCCGAGCGAGAGGATGCCGCAATAGCCCCAGACGAGGTCGAGGCTGAGCGCCAGGATCGCATAGGCGAGGTACTTGCCCATCAGCGAGACGGCGTAGGTCGGCACGTGCAGCGCCGATCCCGGCGCGGTGAGGAGGTTGAGGGCCGGAACCACGAGGCAGGCCAGCGCCAGCACGCCGAGGAAGATCCAGCCGGGCTTGTCGATGCGGGAGACGAGCATGGTCAGGCCTCCACCGCCCGGCCCTTGAGCGCGAACAGGCCGCGCGGCCGCTTCTGGATGAACAGGATGATGAAGACGAGGAGCAGGATCTTGCCGAGCACCGCGCCCGCGTAGGGCTCGAGGAACTTGTTGGCGACGCCGAGCGTCAGCGCCGCCACCAGCGTGCCCCACAGGTTGCCGACGCCGCCGAACACCACGACCAGGAACGAATCGATGATGTAGCCCTGGCCGAGATTGGGCGAGACGTTGTCGATCTGCGACAAAGCCACGCCCGCCACGCCGGCGATGCCCGAGCCGAGGCCGAAGGTGAAGGCGTCGATCCAGGGGGTGCGGATGCCCATGGCGGCGGCCATGCGGCGGTTCTGGGTGACGGCACGGGTCTTCAGGCCGAACGAGGTCGCCTTCAGGATCAGGTTGAGGGCGACGAAGACGGCCATCGCGAACACCACGATCCACAGCCGGCCCCAGGTGATCGAGAGGCCGAACAGGTCGAAGGCGCCGGACATGTAGGACGGCGCGCCGACCTCGCGGTTGGTCGGCCCGAAGACCGAGCGCACCGCCTGCTGCAGGATCAGGCTGATGCCCCAGGTGGCGAGCAGGGTCTCGAGCGGCCGGCCGTAGAGGTGGCGGATGACGCTGCGCTCGATCAGGATGCCGACGGCGCCGGCGACCAGGAAGGCGAGCGGGATCGCGATCGGCAGCGACCAGTCGAACAGGCCGGGGGCCTTCTGGCGGATCAGTTCCTGCACCAGGTAGGTGGTATAGGCGCCGAGCATCACCATCTCGCCGTGGGCCATGTTGATGATGCCCATCACCCCGAAAGTGATGGCAAGGCCGATGGCGGCGAGGAGCAGCACCGAGCCGAGGGACACGCCGTACCAGGCGTTCTGCACGTTCGCCATCAGCGCCTGGCGGGTCTCGATCGCGGAGACGCCGCGGGCGGCGGCGTCGCGCACGCTCTGGGCGGGATCGGCCGAGAGACCGCGCAGGATCCCCAGCGCCTCGCTGTCGCCGCGGCCCTGGATCGTGTCGACGGCCGCGAGCCGGTCGATCTCGGAGGCGCCGGGCTTCGCCAGCAGCGCCGCGGCGCGGGCCTCCTGCAGGCTGCGCTTCACGCCCGCATCCGCCTCGCGGGCGAGCGCCGCGTCGAGGGCCGGGAGGGCGGCGGCGTCGCGGGCCTTGAACACCGCGTCGGCGGCTTTGCGGCGGGTGGCGGCGTCGGGGGCGAGGAGATTCAAGGTGCCGAGCGCCGCGTCGATGGCGCGCCGCACCCGGTTGTTGACCCGCACGGGCTTCAAGCCGTCCAGGCTCATCGCCGCGCCGGTGCGGGCATCGGTGACGGTCGCGCCGTCCTTGATCGCCAGTACCTTGTCGTCCGGGCGGTAGAGCAGGCGGTTGTCGGCGAGCGCGCGCAGGACCGCACCGGCCTTCGAATCGCCGCTGGTGGCGAGCGCGGCGATGCCGGCCTCGATGTCGGAATAGCTGTCGCTGGCGAGCCGCGCATAGGCGGCGTCGGGCCCGGTCTGCGCCGCGGCCGAAAGGGCCCAGGCGGTGCACCAGGCGACGAGGAGAAGGACGAGGCAGCGGCGCATTCAGAGATGTCCGAGGTGTAGAAACATGCGAGGCGGTCGAGGTGGTGGCACCCATCGTTTCGGGCACCCACCCCTTTCCCGGACGACTGCAGAGTCAGCGGAAGGAGATCCGGGATCCAGCCGTAAGACTCGCCGCGAAGCGGCTCTGAACGCAGCAACGTTGCAGACAGGCGGACGCTTCGCGAGTTCTTGTGCTGGATCCCGGATCTCCTTCCGCTTCGCTGCAGTCGTCCGGGAAAGGGGAGCCTGGAGGCATCCCCTCGTGGCCCCTCCCCGTCCGGGGAGGAGCCTTGGCGTCACGCGCTTTAAGCGCCGCCGCACTTCTTCGTCTTGGTGTTGTAGTTGCCGCACTTGAGCTGCACCCAGTCGGCCTCGAGGTCCTTCGAGCCTTCGAGCTGCTTCGACCACGCCTCGCCGGGGATGAGCTCCTTGGTCTTCCACACCACGTCGAACTGGCCGTTCGCCTCGATCTCGCCGATGAAGACCGGCTTGGTGATGTGGTGGTTGGTCAGCATCTTGGCGGTACCGCCGGTGAGGTTCGCCTGCTCGATACCGGGCAGCGCGTCGATCACCTTGTCCGGATCGGTGGTGCCGGCCTTCTCGACCGCCTTCACCCACATGTTGAAGCCGATGTAGCTCGCCTCCATCGGGTCGTTGGTGACGGCCTTGGGGTTCTTCTTGAACGCCTGCCAGCGCTTGATGAACGCCTCGTTCTCCGGAGTCTTGACCGACTCGAAGTAGTTCCACGCGGCGAGGTGCCCGACGAGCGGCTTGGTGTCGATGCCAGCCAGCTCCTCCTCGCCGACCGAGAACGCCATCACCGGGATGTCGGTCGCCTTGATGCCCTGGTTGCCGAGTTCCTTGTAGAACGGCACGTTGGCGTCACCGTTGACGGTCGAGACCACCGCGGTTTTCTTGCCGGCCGAGCCGAACGCCTTGATCTTCGACACCTCCGTCTGCCAGTCCGAGAAGCCGAACGGGGTGTAGTTGATCATGATGTCCTCGTCCTTGACCCCCTTGGACTTGAGGTAGGCTTCGAGGATCTTGTTGGTGGTGCGCGGGTAGACGTAGTCCGTGCCCTCCAGCACCCACCGCTTCACGCTGCCGCCGTCCTCCGACATCAAGTAGTCGACCGCCGGGATCGCCTGCTGGTTCGGCGCTGCGCCGGTGTAGAACACGTTGCGCTCGCTCTCCTCGCCCTCGTACTGGACGGGGTAGAACAGGATGTTGTTGAGCTCCTTGAAGACCGGTAGCACCGACTTGCGCGACACGCTGGTCCAGCAGCCGAACACCGCCGAGACCTTGTCCTTCGCGATCAGCTCGCGGGCCTTCTCGGCGAAGAGCGGCCAGTTCGAGGCCGGATCGACCACCACCGCCTCGAGCTTCTTGCCGAGGACGCCGCCCTTCTTGTTCTGCTCCTCGATGAGCATCAGCATGACGTCTTTGAGCGTC
Source organism: Methylobacterium frigidaeris (assembly GCF_022179185.1). Taxonomy (GTDB): domain Bacteria; phylum Pseudomonadota; class Alphaproteobacteria; order Rhizobiales; family Beijerinckiaceae; genus Methylobacterium; species Methylobacterium frigidaeris. The sequence continues at coordinate 62,127 of NZ_BPQJ01000029.1, forward strand.
GTCTCGGAGATCGCCATCGTGCCCGAGAGCGAGTGCAGGATGCCGACCTTGATGGTCTCCTGCGCCGAGGCGACCGTGCTCGCCAGCGTGCCGAGCGCCAACCCGCCCGCGACCGTGGCGCGCGAGAGCCAACCCTTCCACGTCATGTTCATCGTCTCCCTGGGCCGCTACGGCCGCACGCCATTCCGCAAAGCCCGTGCCACAGGGATTTTCGAAAAGGTTCCCGGGGATTCAGGCTCAAATTGTGGGCATGAGCCGGATTTCGGAGCCGATCGCCTGTTTTTTGGCATCAACCCTGCACCCTCAGGCATCACCCTGCCCATCCATGCGCCAAAGCTACGCTTGGAGCACGTCTGCCCTAGGTGTTTTTTTCAGGCCCGAGTGGTCGGGGGCGAAGGAGAGCCGGGGTGATCGAGGACCTCTGGTACAAGAACGCGGTGATCTACTGCCTCTCGGTCGGCTCCTTCATGGATGCCAACGGCGACGGCATCGGCGACTTCGAGGGGCTGGAGCGGCGCCTCGATTATCTGCTCGGCCTCGGGGTGACGGCGATCTGGCTGCACCCGTTCCAGCCCTCGCCGAACCGCGACCACGGCTACGACGTGGCCGATTACTACGGCGTCGATCCGCGCTACGGCACGCTCGGCGACTTCGTGGCCTTCACCCATGCCGCCAAGCAGCGCGGCATGCGGGTGCTGATCGATCTCGTGGTCAACCACACCTCCGACCAGCATCCCTGGTTCCAGGCCGCCCGCTCCGACCCCAATGCCCGCACCCGCGACTGGTACGTCTGGTCGAAGACCAAGCCGCCGCACGCCGACCAGGGCATGGTGTTCCCGGGCGTGCAGAGGAGCACCTGGAGCTACGACAAGGACGCCAAGGCCTGGTACTTCCACCGCTTCTACGACTTCCAGCCCGACCTCAACACCGCCAACCCACACGTCCAGGCCGAGATCCTGAAGATCATGGGATTCTGGATCCAGCTCGGCGTGTCGGGCTTCCGGATGGACGCGGTGCCGTTCGTGATCGCCGAGAAGGGGCCGGAGGTCACAGGGGAGCCGCGCGAGCAGTTCGAGCTCCTGCGGCTCTTTCGCGAGTTCCTGCAATGGCGCCAGGGCGACGCGATCATCCTGGCCGAGGCCAACATCCTGCCGCGCCAGGACCTCGATTATTTCGGCGACGACGCCGACCGCATGCACATGATGTTCAACTTCCAGGTCAACCAGGCCTTGTTCTACGCCCTGGCCTCGGCCGATGCGCGCCCGCTGGCGAAGGCGCTGCAGAAGACCTGGAACCGGCCGCCCTCGGGCCAGTGGGCGATCTTCCTGCGCAACCACGACGAGCTCGACCTCGGCCGGCTGACCGAGAAGCAGCGCCAGACCGTGTTCCAGGCCTTCGGGCCCGAGCCCGACATGCAGCTCTACGGCCGCGGCATCCGCCGACGCCTCGCGCCGATGCTCGGCGGCGACCGGCGCCGGATCGAGCTCGCCTACAGCCTGATGTTCACCCTGCCGGGCACGCCGGTCCTGCGCTACGGCGACGAGATCGGCATGGGCGACGACCTCTCGCTGCCGGAGCGCGACTGCGCCCGCACGCCGATGCAATGGTCGCCCGAGCCCCAGGGCGGCTTCACGCTGAGCGACACGCCCGAATCGCCGCCGATCCACTCGGGCGCTTACGCCTACTCGCACGTCAACGCGGCGGCGCAGCGCTGCGCGCCGGAATCGCTCCTCAACTGGATGGAGCGGATCATCCGCATGCGCAAGGAGGTGCCGGAGATCGGCTGGGGCGACTTCACCGCCCTCGAGACCGGCGATCCGAGCATCCTCGCCCTGCGCTACGACTGGCGCAACAACTCGGTCCTCTGCCTGCACAACCTCGCGGCTGAACCGAAGGAGGTCACCTTCGCCACTGGCCTCGACGGTGACGGCCGCAACCTGATCGACCTCCTCACCGGCCAGCGCAGCCTGGCCGACGACGACGGCCGGCACCGCGTGTTGATGGAGGGCTACGGCTATCGGTGGTACCGGGTGGGCGGGTTGGATTACCTGCTGCGGCGGAGCGAGATCTGAGGATCGTTTGACTCGGCGGTCATGACATCCGCCGCGTCATTCCGGAGCCGTGGAAGCGGAGCCCGGAATCCAGATGCGCTGATGGTGCAGGATGAAGCGGACGACGTACCGCCTCAGTCGTCCCGACCTGCGTGTCTGGATTCCGGGCCTCGCCTTCGCGGCCCCGGAATGACCCGGAGGGTATGAGATCGGGTATCGCGCTGACCTGGATCCGGGCGCCGGCCCGGATATTATGGAAGCCCCTCAGCCCCCCACTCCCGCCGGCGCCGTCAGCATCCCGGCCTCATCCGGCGAGAACTCCCCTTCCGGCCAGTCGGACCAGACGACGTCGCGGTAGATCGGCAGGCAGACGCCGATCCTCTTGTACTCCGCGATCCGGTTGCGGACCGTGCGGACCGAGACGCCGAGCATCTTGGCGGCGTGGGTGCGGTTGCCGCGGCAACGGATGAGCGTCTCGATGACGAGCTTGCGCTCGGCCTCCGCGAGTGTGGTCGCTGGCGCCATGCTGCTTTTCCTCCTGTGACGAGGGCCCCCGGGCGTATTTGTTCTTGCGACAGGGAAAAGCTGGACAACCAAGGTTAACAAGTCGTTAATGTCACGATCGACCACGATCCGGATAGGCCTTTGCTTGCGACACGCCATGAAAATGGGCAAGCAATACAGTCTTCGTTGGATGGACGAACAGGAGTTGTCGGCAGCAGGAACGGCGCCCGGCCCCGGCATTCGACACCGGCCGGCCGGTGTTATGGAATGCTGTGCGGCCGGATGCCCAGGATCAGCCGGGCTCAAGTCCCGGCGTTATCGCCTGCACCGGTCGTCGAAACCGGCGCGCGGGCCGGCGGAGGGCGCCGATCCGGCGCGGAGGGACGACCAGAGCGACCGCTCCTCACCGTCTCACCTCAGTTACAGCAGCCTGAAATCTTGGCCGGTGAAAAGACAGGAAAATGTCGTGGGAGCTCAGGCGACCAGCCCCGGATCGATCGCCCGCGGGCTCTCGAGCCAGTGCGGCACCGGCAGGTCGCGGGCGCGCAGGAAGCCGGGGTCGAACAGCTTCGAGGCGTAGCGGGTGCCGTAATCGCACAGGATCGTCACGACGGTGTGGCCGGGGCCGAGATGGCGGGCGAGCCGGATCGCTCCCGCGACGTTGATGCCGGACGAGCCGCCGAGGCACAGGCCCTCCTCCTCCAGCAGGCCGAAGACCAGCGGGAGCGCTTCCGCATCCGGGATGGCGTAGGACACGTCCGGCCGGAAGCCCTCAAGGTTGCCGGTGATGCGGCCCTGGCCGATACCCTCGGTGATCGAGTTGCCCGAGGCCTTGAGCGCGCCGGTGGCGTAGAAGGGATGGAGCGCCGAGCCGTCGGGATCGGCGAGCCCGATCGTGACCGCCGGGTTGCGGGCGCGGAGCGCCGCCCCGATGCCGGCGAGCGTGCCGCCGGTGCCTGCCGCGCAGATGAAGCCGTCGACCTGGCCCCCGGTCGCCTCCCAGATCTCCGGGCCGGTCGTGGCGATGTGGGCCTCGCGGTTGGCGAGGTTGTCGAACTGGTCGGCGAAGAAGGCGCCGCCGGGCTCGGTCGCGGCCAGGCGCTCGGCGAGGCGGCGAGCCACCTTCACGTAGTTGTTCGGGTTGGCGAAAGGCACCGCCGGCACCTCGACGAGGTCGGCCCCGGCCAGCCGCAGGGCCTGCTTCTTCTCCGCCGACTGGGTCTCCGGGATCACGATCACGGTGCGATAGCCCCGCGCCGCGCCGACCATGGCGAGCCCGATGCCGGTATTGCCCGCCGTACCCTCGACGATGGTGCCGCCCGGCCGCAAGGTTCCGGCGCGCTCCGCGGCCTCGACCATGAACAGGGCGGCGCGGTCCTTCACCGACTGGCCTGGATTCATGAACTCGGCCTTGCCCAGGATGGTGCAGCCGGTCTCCTCCGAGGCGCGCTTGAGGCGGATCAAGGGCGTGCCGCCGATCGCGGCGAGGATATCGGGGCGGATCATCGCGGGGGCCATCCGTGCAGAGCGGGCGCAGATGCCCGCTGGGGTGAGCGGTGATGCCGCGAAAGCGGGAAACCGGCAAGGTTGGGGTGATTGGAATGCCTCCAGCCCGCGTTGACGGCCGCTCCCAGAAATGTCAGCATTCCTGACTTAATCAGCGTGGTCCCGAGAGGCCGGAGGAACCGGCCCCCACCGCGCGAGGAGGAGGAACACGCGATGGGCCCTGCGACCCCCCCGTCCCTTCGGTCGGTCAGCCTCGACGACAAGTACGACCTCTCCCGCGATCAGGTCTTCGTGACCGGCACCCAGGCGGTGATCCGGATGCTGCTGATGCAGCAGGCCCGCGACCGGGCGGCGGGGCTCAACACCGCGGGCTTCGTCTCCGGCTATCGCGGCTCGCCGATCGGCGGGCTCGACCAGAACCTGGTACGGGCCAAGAAGGTGCTGGATCAGGCCGGCATCGTCTTCCAGCCCGGCCTCAACGAGGAGCTGGCCGCCACCGCGATCTGGGGCGCGCAGCAGGCCGAGATCCGCGGCGAGGGCCGCTACGACGGCGTGTTCGGCCTCTGGTACGGCAAGGGCCCGGGCGTCGACCGCTCCGGCGACGTGTTTCGCCACGCCAACATGGCCGGCACCTCGCGCCACGGCGGCGTGCTGGCGCTGATGGGCGACGATCACACGGCGGAATCCTCCACCGTCGCGCACCAGTCGGAGTTCCACTTCGTCGACGTCATGTCGCCGATCCTGAACCCGGCCGGGGTGCAGGAGATCCTCGATTACGGCCTCTACGGCTACGCGATGAGCCGCTACTGCGGCACCTGGATCGCCTTCAAGTGCGTGAAGGAGAACATCGAATCGACCGCGAGCGTCGATGCCCGCCTCGACCGCGTGAAGATCGTCCTGCCCGATGACTTCCTGATGCCGCCGGGCGGGCTCAACATCCGCACGCCGGACGGCATCCTGGAACAGGAGGCCCGCCTCCAGGACTTCAAGCGCGACGCGATGCTGGCCTTCGTGCGCGCCAACAACCTCAACCGGATCGTGCTCTCGGGCGGGCGCCAGCCGAAGGTCGGCGTCATCACGGTCGGCAAGTCCTATCTCGACGTGCGCCAGGCGCTGGACGATCTCGGCCTCGACGAGGTCAAGGCCAACGACATGGGGCTTCGCCTCTACAAGGTCGCCTGCCCGTGGCCTTTGTCGCGGCGCGAGCTCGCGGCCTTCGCGGACGGCCTCGACCTCGTCATGGTGGTGGAGGAGAAGCGCTCGCTGATCGAGGTGCAGCTGCGCGAGGAGCTGTACGGGTCGAGCCACCAGCCGGTCTGCATCGGCAAGCGCGACGAGGAGGGCCAGTGGCTCTTCCCGGTGAAGGGCGCCCTCGACCCGAACGACATCGCGGTGGCGCTCGGCGAGCGCCTGCTGCGCTACCATCGCAACGACGACCTCGCGGGGCGCGTCGCCCGCCTCAAGGGAGCGCAGGAGCGGCTGGCCGCAACCGCCGACATCGCGGCCCGGATCCCGCATTTCTGCGCCGGCTGCCCGCACAATTCCTCGACCAAGGTGCCGGAGGGCATGCGGGCCTATGCGGGCATCGGCTGCCACTACATGGCGCAATGGATGGACCGCGGCACCGACGGCTTCACCCAGATGGGCGGCGAGGGCGCGAACTGGATCGGGGAGAACAGCTTCTCCAAGCGCGGCCACGTGTTCCAGAACCTCGGCGACGGCACCTACAACCATTCGGGGTCGCTGGCGCTCCGCTGGGCGGTCGATACCGGCACCACCATCACCTACAAGATCCTGTTCAACGACGCCGTGGCGATGACCGGCGGCCAGCCGCACGAGGGCGGGCTCACCGTCGACCGCATCGCCGCGCAGGTGCGGGCGGAGGGCGTCGAGCGCATCGCTCTCGTCACCGACGAGCCGGACAAGTACCCGTCGACGATCCACTGGCCGCACGGGCTCACCATCCACCACCGCGACGAGCTGGACGCGGTGCAGCGGGAGCTGGCCGGCGTGCCGGGCGTCTCGGTGATGATCTACGACCAGACCTGCGCCTCGGAGAAGCGCCGCCGGCGCAAGCGCAACGCGTATCCGGATCCCGACAGGCGGGTGATCATCAACGAGCTGGTCTGCGAGGGCTGCGGCGACTGCTCGGTCCAGTCGAACTGCGTCGCGGTGCAGCCGGTCGAGACCGAGTTCGGCCGCAAGCGCCGCATCGACCAGTCGGGCTGCAACAAGGACTTCTCCTGCGTGAAGGGCTTCTGCCCGTCCTTCGTGACGGTGCACGGCGCCAAGCCGCGCAGCATGCCGGCCGGACTCCCGGCGACGGCGAGCACCGAGGCGCCGGATGCGGGCATCCCCGAGCCCGCGATCCCGGAGATCGCCGGCACCTACAACCTGATCGTCACCGGCGTCGGCGGCACCGGGGTGGTGACGATCGGGGCGATCCTCGGCATGGCGGCGCATCTCGAGGGCAAGGGCCTCGGCATGATCGACATGGCCGGCCTCGCCCAGAAAGGCGGTGCGGTGTTCAGCCACGTGCGCCTCGCCAAAAGCCAGGAGGACATCCACGCCATCCGGGTCGGTGCCGGCGCGGCCGACCTGGTGCTGGGCTGCGACCTCGTGGTCAGCGGCAACCGCAAGGTGCTGTCGGCGATCGCGAAGGGCCGCACCCACCTCGTCGTCAACACTGCCGAGGTGATGCCGGGCGAGTTCACCCGCCGGCCCGACTTCTCCCTGCCGGCCGAGCGGATCAAGCGGGCGATCCGCGAGGCCGCCGGCGCCGAGCACGCCGACTTCACCGACGCGACGAGCCTCGCGGTCTCGGCGCTCGGCAATGCGCTCGCCGCCAACATGTTCATGCTGGGCTATGCCTGGCAGCGCGGGCGCGTGCCGCTGTCGCGGGCGGCCCTCCTCAAGGCGATCGAGCTGAACCGCGAGGCGGTGGCGATGAATCTCGCGGCCTTCGCCTGGGGCCGCCGCGCGGCGGCCGCGCCCGAGACGATGCGGGTGGTCGAGGCCCCTGCTCCGGACCTGGCGCCGGACCTCGACGGCGTGATCGCCAAGCGCGTCGCCTTCCTCACCGCCTACCAGGATGCGGCTTACGCCGCGCGCTACGCGGTTGCCGTCTCGGCCCTGCGGACGCGGGAGGCGGCACTCGTGCCCGGCCAGTCGGCGCTGACCGAGGCCGCCGCCCGCTCGCTGTTCCGGCTCATGGCCTACAAGGACGAGTACGAGGTCGCCCGGCTCTACACCGACGGCAGCTTCCAGGCGCAGGTGGCGCGCACCTTCGAGGATGGGAACCTGCGCTACGAGTTCCACCTCGCGCCGCCGCTCCTCGCCCGCCGCGACCCGGCGACCGGCCGGCCGCGCAAGATGACCTTCGGGCCCTGGATGATGAAGGCCTTCCGCGTGCTGGCCCGGATGAAACCCTTGCGCGGCACGGCCTTCGACCCGTTCGGCTACACGCAGGAGCGGCGCGACGAACGGCGCCTGGTGCGGGACTTCGAGGCCCTGATGGCGGAGGTCGCCCGCGACCTGACGCCGGCGAACCACGCCGCGGCGGTCGGCCTCGCCGGCCTGCCCCAGCGCATTCGCGGCTACGGACCGGTCAAGGCGAAGAACCTCGCGGCGGTAAAGGCGGAGGAGGCGGCGCTGCTCGCGCGGTTCCGCAATCCGGAAACCGCGATGGCGACGGCGGCGGAGTGAGGGGCGATCTCTCGCGTATTGCTTGTTCCGAGCATGCAGAGCTGTCCGGAGAATGAAGAGGCGCGGGTTCCTCCTGTCCCCGCCGACGGGGAGAGGACTTCATCGACCCTGTCGTCGATGAAGTGAGCGCAGCCGGAGCAAGGGTGAGGGGGTGGTTCCGATGGAGCCCCCCTCACCCCTCCCCCTGCGCCAGCCCCCGCTCCATCAAATCCAGGTGCCCCTCCAGATAAGCCGCGCCGTCGAGGGCGTGGTCGTCGCCGAACATCAGCCGCCAGGTGCAGGCCATGATGACGGGGGCGAAGAGCAGGTGGGGGAACTCCTCTGCGGCGGAGGGGCGGAACTCGCCCCGCTCGATCCCGTACCGAACCACGCGCCGCAGGTTCTCCACCGCCGGGCCGATCACCTCGGCGCGCCAGCGATCGGCGAGGTCGGGGAAGCGGCTCACCTCGGCCATCAGCATCCGCAGAATCTCGCGGGCGCGCCGGTCCTCGACCATCTGCGCGTACACGAAGGCGAAATGGGTGCGCAGGATCGCCATCGCGGAACCCTGCGGAGCGGCGGTGAGCGCCGCCAGGTTCTCCTGCGACGGCCGGTTCATCTCCCGCACCGTGGCGAGGAACAGGTCCTCCTTGCTCGGGAAGTACAGGTAGATCGTGCCCTTGGTGATCCCGGCGCGGGCCGCCACGTCGTCGAGCTTCGTCGCGGCGAAGCCCGCGCGGGCGAATTCCTCGAACGCCGCCTCGACGATCTCGCCGGGCCGCTCCTCCTTGCGCCGCCGGCGCTGTCCTGCCACTGCCATCTCGCACCTTATTGACTGCCTGGTCAGTTATTAGTACGAAGCGGGCGTCGCCTTCAAGGAGCGCGCCATGGCCCGCACGGTGATGTGTCTGTCCCGCAATACCGCGCCGCGCCGGCCCGGGTTCACCCGCCTGCCGAACGGCCTCGACCTGCATGCGCCGCCGGTGGAGACCGCCCGCCCGCTGCTGCCGCGGCGGGTGCCGCTCTCAGCGATCGCGCTCCTGCTCTTCGCCCTCGCCGGCTGGGCCGGCCTGCTCGCCTGGACCCGCCTCGACCCGGCGTCGCCCTGCGCCACCTGCCTGGCCGAGCCGGGCCAGCTCTGACGCGACATCCCTTTCCCGGTTCGCCCCGGCGCGCTGCCGGGGCGTCCTCACAGATGCGGGGCGTTCTCTCTTGCAGAACGCCCCGCATCTGGAAGGAGCGGCCGCATCCGCCCCCTCGCGGTCGCTCCTTCACGTCGTTTCCGGCCCGCCTTCCTCTCCACGGCCGCTGCTTCAGGCCCGATCGGTGCGCGCGACCCTCATGAGACCCTCCCCGATGCCGCGGGGCGCCGCCTGCCTGGCCGCCCTGCTCCTCGCGAGCCCGGCAATCGCCGAGGCGCCTTTCCCGGCCAAGGACGAGGCGCCGAGAGCCGCGCTCCGCTCCGCCGCGCTCGCCGAGGTCCGGGTGGTCACCGCCGCGCTCGCGCCGGTCTCCGAACAGGTCGTGCTGACCGGCGACATCCAGGCCAAGTTCCTGAGCAACATCGCGTTCCGGGTCAGCGGCAAGATTCAGGAGCGCCTGGTCGAGGTCGGCGAGCACGTCACCGCCGATCAGGTGCTGGCCCGGCTCGAGCCGCAGGAGCAGCAGGTCAACGTCGATACCGCCCAGGCCGCCGTCGCCTCGGCCGAGGCCCTGCTGACCCAGGCGAAGGTGAGCTTCGAGCGCCAGCAATCGCTGATGCGCAGCGGCTACACCACCCGCACCGCCTACGACCAGGCCGAGCAGACCCTGCGTACCACTCAGGCCTCGGTCGAATCGGCCAGGGCCGCCCTCGGCAATGCCCGCGAGCAATTCTCCTATACCGAGCTGAAGACCGGGGTCGCCGGCATGATCACGGCGCGCAATGCCGAGGCCGGCCAGGTGGTGCAGTCGGGCCAGACCGTGTTCACCCTGGCACAGGACGGGCCGCGGGACGCGGTGTTCATCGTCTCCGAGACGCTGCTCGCCGAGCCGCCGGAGGGCAAGACGATCGACATCATCCTCCTGTCGGATCCGCGGGTGCGCACCACCGGCACCGTCCGGGAGATCTCGCCGGCGGTCGATCCGTCCTCCGGCGGCGTCCGGGTGAAGATCGGCCTGACCAAAGTGCCGCCGGAGATGTCGCTCGGCGCCACGGTGGCGGGGCTCGGCCGCTTCCGCGCCCGGCAATCGGTGAGCCTGCCGTGGAGCGCGCTGTTTCGCTGGCAGGACAAGCCGGCGGTCTGGGTGCTCGATCCGGAAAGCGGCACCGTCGCCCCGAAAACCGTCGCGATCGAGCGCTATGCCGGCTCGGCCATCGTGCTGTCGGACGGCATCGGGCCGGGCGAGCGGGTCGTGGTGGCCGGCATCCAGCTCCTGCGCCCCGGCCAGAAAGTCGTGGTGGTCGGGGAGGACGCGCGATGAGGATCATTCCTGCCCGCTCGCTCGCCCTCCTCATTCTCCTTGTCCTGGCGGGCTGCACGGCGGAGAAGGCCGAGGCGCCGCCGCCGGTGCGCCCGGTGCTCACCACCAGGGTCGAGATCCGCACCGCCGAGACCTTCGGCCCCTTCGCCGGCACGGTCGAGCCGCGCTACCAGACGCAAGGAGGGTTCCGGGTGCCGGGCCGGATGGTCGCCCGCGACGTCTATGTCGGCGACCTCGTGCCGAAGGGCGCGCGGCTGGCCGCCCTCGATCCCACCGTGCTGCAATTCGCCGTCACCCGGGCGCGGGCCGACGTCACCGATGCCGAGGCGCAGCTCGCCAATGCCAGCGCCGTCGAGGCGCGCCAGCGCACCCTGTTCGAGGGCGGCAACGTCACGCAAGCCGCCCTCGACAGCGCGGTGGCGAGCCGCGACACCGCGGCGGCGCGCCTCGCGCAAGGCAAGGCCGCCTTGCAGAAGGCGACCGACGAACTCGGCTACGCCACCCTGAAGGCCGATGTCGACGGGGTGGTGACGGCCTGGAACGCCGAGATCGGCCAGGTGGTGAGCGCCGGCCAGGCCGTGGTGACGCTCGCCCGCCCCGACATCCGCGAGGCGGTGGTCGATATTCCGGACGGGCTGATGGCCGGCATCAAGGCCGGCACCGCCTTCACCGTGACGCTCCAGGCCGCCCCGACCATCACCGCCAGGGGAAAGGTGCGCGAGATCGGGCCGCTGGCCGATCCGGCGACCCGCACCCGGCGGGTGCGCATGACCCTCGTCGACCCGCCCGAGGCCTTCCGCCTCGGTACCACCATCACGGTCGCGCTCGAACGCGCCACCCCGCCGCGCATCACCCTGCCGGCCACCGCCCTGCTGCAGGCGGAGAACCGCGCCAGCGTCTGGGTGGTCGCGCCCGACGGCAAGGCGGTGTCGCGCCGCGACGTCGCGGTGATCTCGCGCGACGACGATACGGTGACGCTCGGGGACGGTCTGAAGGCCGGCGAGACCGTGGTGGTGGCAGGCGTCCACAGCCTCAAGGACGGCCAGGCCGTGCGCCTCGCCACCTCGGGTCTCTGATTTTCCGCGCGCGGCCCGACGCGGCCCGCATCGTAAACCCCGTTTCAGCGCGAGGCCGCGCCCGATGAAGTCGTTCAACCTCTCCGAATGGGCGCTGTCGCACCGCTCCTTCGTCTGGTTCCTGATGGTGGTGGCGATCGTCGCCGGCGCGATGTCCTACCGCAAGCTCGGCCGCGAGGAGGACCCGGCCTTCGCGATCAAGACCATGGTGGTGCAGGCAACCTGGCCCGGCGCCACCATCGCCGACACCCTCGATCAGGTCACCGACCGGATCGAGAAGGAGCTGCAGCAGATCAACGCGGTCGACTACACCCGGAGCTACACCACGCCGGGCCAGGCGACGGTGTTCGTCAACCTGCGCGAGACGACCCCACCGAAGACGATCCCGTGGCTGTTCTACCAGGTGCGCAAGCGGCTGGGCGACATCAAGGGCACTTTCCCGCAGGGCATGCAGGGCCCGTTCTTCAACGACGAGTTCGGCGACGTGTTCGGCAACGTCTACGCCTTCACCGCCGACGGGCTCTCGATGCGCCAGCTCCGCGACTACGTCGAGACGGTCCGCACCCGGATCATCAAGGTGCCGAGCATCGGCAAGACGCAGATCATCGGCGCCCAGGACGAGGTGATCTACCTCGACTTCTCGACCCGCAAGCTCGCCGGCCTCGGCATCGACGTGCAGTCGCTGATCAAGACCTTGCAGGCGCAGAACGCGGTGGCGCCCTCCGGCGTGATCCAGGCCGGGCCGGAGCGGGTCTCGGTCCGCGTCGGCGGCCAGTTCACCGACGAGAACAGCCTGAAAGCGATCAACCTGCGGGTCAACGACCGCTTCTTCCGTCTCTCCGACGTGGCAGAGATCGAGCGCGGCTACGCCGACCCGCCCCAGGCGCTCTTCCGCTACAACGGGAAGCCGGCGATCGGGCTCGCCATCGCCATGCAGGCGAGCGGCAACCTGCTCGAATTCGGCGAGGCCTTGAAGACGCGGATGCGCCAGGTCGAGGGCGAACTCCCGGTGGGGGTGGGCATCCACCTCGTCTCGGACCAGCCGCGCATCGTCGAGGAGGCGGTCGGCGGCTTCACCAAGGCGCTCGTCGAGGCGGTGGTGATCGTGCTCGTGGTCTCGTTCCTGAGCCTCGGGGTCCGGGCCGGCCTCGTGGTCTCGTTCTCGATCCCGCTGGTGCTCGCCATCGTGTTCGTCATCATGGACGTGATGGGGGTTACGCTGCAGCGCATCTCGCTCGGCGCCCTCATCATCGCGCTGGGCCTCCTCGTCGACGACGCGATGATCACCGTCGAGATGATGGTGGCGCGGCTCGAGGCCGGGGACAGCCTGCACAAGGCCGCGACCTTCGCCTATACCTCGACCGCCTTCCCGATGCTCACCGGCACGCTCGTCACCGTCGCGGGCTTCCTGCCGATCGGCTTCAACGGCTCGGCGGCGGGCGAGTACACCTACTCGCTGTTCGTGGTGATCGCGGCCTCGCTCCTCGTCTCCTGGGTGGTGGCGGTCCTGTTCGCGCCGCTGATCGGCGTGAAGATCCTGCCGAAGACCATGAAGGGCCACCACGAGAAGCCGAGCCGCCTGCTGAGCGCCTTCCGGGCCCTGCTGCTGCCGGCGATGCGCTTCCGCTGGATCACGGTCGCGGTCTGCATCGGTATGCTCGGGCTGGCGATCGTCGGCATGGGCCACGTGCAGCAGCAATTCTTCCCGTCCTCCGACAGGCCCGAGGTCCTGGTCGACCTGACCCTGCCGCAGAATGCCAGCATCGCCGAGACCCAGGCGCAGATGGACCGGTTCGAGGCGGCCTTGAAGGGCGACCCCGAGATCAAGCGCTGGAGCTCCTATGTCGGCCAGGGCGCGATCCGATTCTACCTGCCCCTCGACCAGCAATTGCAGAACGCGTTCTTCGGCCAGATCGTGATCGAGACCGTGTCGCTGGAGGCCCGCGACCGCACCATGGCGCGGCTGAATGACCTCGCCCGACGCGACTTCGTCGGCACCGACGTCTTCGTCCATCCCCTCGACCTCGGTCCTCCGGTCGGCCGGCCGATCCAGTACCGGATCAGCGGCCCCGACCTGCAGGTGGTGCGGGCGCAAGCGCTCAAGCTCGCCAACGTGGTGGCGCAGAACCCGCATGTCGGCCTGCCGACCTTCGACTGGAACGAGCCCGGCAAGGTGCTGCGGGTCGAGATTTTGCAAGACAAGGCGCGCCAGCTCGGCGTGACCTCGCAGGACATCGCCGGCATCCTCAACGGCGTGGTCGGCGGCACCACCATCACCCAGGTCCGCGACGCGATCTACCTCGTCGACGTGGTCGGGCGGGCGCAGGGGCCGGAGCGCCGCTCCGTCGACACGCTCCAGAGCCTGCAGGTGCCGACCGCCGGCGGCGCGACGGTGCCGCTCCTGGCCTTCGCGAAGATCCACTACGACCTCGAGCAGCCGATCGTCTGGCGCCGGGACCGGATGCCGACCATCACGGTGCGGGCCGCCATCACCGACACGACCCAGCCGCCGACCGTCGTGGCGGCCCTCGAACCCGCCATGGCACAGTTCCGCAGCGAGCTGCCCGATGGCTACGACCTCGCGACGGGCGGTGCGGTCGAGGAGAGCGCCAAGGGCCAGGGCCCGATCGCCGCGGTGGTGCCGGTGATGCTGCTCGTGATGGCGTTCTTCCTGATGGTGCAGCTCCAGAGCATCCAGAAGCTCTTCCTCGTGTCGAGCGTGGCGCCGCTGGGCCTGATCGGCGTCGTCGCGGCCCTGCTGCCGTCGGGCGCGCCGATGGGCTTCGTGGCGATCCTCGGCATTCTGGCGCTGATCGGCATCATCATCCGCAATGCCGTGATCCTCGTCACCCAGATCGACGAGTTCGAGGCCGAGGGCATGAACCCCTGGGACGCGGTGGTGGAGGCGACCTGCCACCGCATGCGGCCGATCCTGCTCACCGCCGCGGCCGCGAGCCTCGGCATGGTGCCGATCGCCCGCGAGGTGTTCTGGGGGCCGATGGCCTACGCGATGATCGGCGGCATCATTGCAGCGACCTTCCTGACCCTGTTCTTCCTGCCGGCGCTCTATGTCGGCTGGTACCGGATCCGGCCGCAGAAGAAGGACGGGCACCCGGTCGAACCGGCGCACGCTCCTGCGGAGGCGTGAGGGACGCCAGTTCATCGCCGCTTCCCTCCGGGACCCCCGTGGTCCCGCGCGGGACACCGTCCGGAAGATCACGCCGGACGCGACCTCCCGCATCATCGCCTCGGTGGAAGTGGCAAAGGCGCTGCGCGCCCGGGCGAGGACCAGGACTGGCAGCGCGAGCCTGCCCGTCGCGCTCGATCGCCGCGCGGTTCTGCGCGGTTCTGCGCGGTTCTGCGCGGCATCGGTCGGGAAGGCGCGGATAGAACTCAACCCCGGCCCGCATCTCACCGGGGCGGGAGTAGGCGCGGACGTAGCCCATGCCCGACCGTCGTCATCGGCCGTGTCAAGCCGAGATGGTGGGTAGAGCATAGCATGCAGGTCGCCGGTCATGGTGCGATTGTCGTAGCCGCAGCCCGCGCGGGCGAGACGAGGCAGGTCGCGTCGCCATTCACATGGTCTGCGGATAGCCGTGGACGAGTACGACGACCCGCTCGCTCGTGCCGGCGGTGCCGGTAATGGAGCCGCACCCTCGCTCGGCTCGGCCTCAGCCGAATCCCACTCGACGGTCGTCCCAGGTCTCGCGTATCGGCCCCTCCCCTTCCGGTTCGGGCACCCACCTCGGACGACTTTCCGGGCTCAGCCGCCTGCAACGCGCGTCCGGAGACAAAGAAGCCCGCCGGCTTTCGCCGACGGGCTTGTTCATGTGTTTGGTTGCGGGGACAGGATTTGAACCTGTGACCTTCAGGTTATGAGCCTGACGAG
>NZ_BPQJ01000030.1 GCF_022179185.1 Methylobacterium frigidaeris
TCGCGCCTTCGCATCGACGCGTCGATGCGAAGGCGACCGGCGCATTAGCGCCGGCCCCCATTCGGTCTTGCCTGGCACTTTCGAACGCGTCCGTTCGAAGGTGCGGCGGTATCAGGGATCGATCTTGCTCAATTTCCCGCCTACCCCCGTGGCTTCGGCGCCGCCTTCCCCGCCTGCCCCGCCGGTTGTGCGCAGCCGGCCTGCTTGCCCTTGGCGTTGTCGTCCTTGCCGCCGGGCACGAACATCGCGGAGACGCGGCCCCCGGCGACCGGGTCCATGTTCGCCCGGCCGGTATTCATGTCGTAGACGAGGCGCGAGCCGCGGGTGACATTCTGGCACTGGCTCAAGACAACGTTGCCGGTCAGCACGACCCGGTTCGCCACCCGGTCGAACACCGCGTTGTCGCCGCTCGCCACCTGGTCCTTCGACACCACCGTGACCGGGCCGGCGCAGACAACCTGGCGGATCGCGCTGCCGTCGGTCGGATCTGACGACTTCTCGGCCTTGGCCTCCGTCTTGGGCTCGGGCTTCGCCTCGACCTTCACCGCCTTCTCGACGGCCTTAGCCTCCGCCGGCTGGGCGATGGAGGCTTTCGCGTCAGCCTTCGGGTCCGAGCCCTTGGCATCGGTTCCCTTGGCCTCGGTTCCCTTGGCCTCGGCGCCCCTGCCCTTCGGGTCCTTCTCCTTGCGCTGGTAGTGCACGGTCATGCTGGAGCAGCGGATGGTGCTCTCGCCCTGCACCGCCACGACGTTGCCGGCGAAGACCGCCTTGTTTTCGCGGTCGAACACGTCGAGCCGGTCGGCGTCGATCTTGATCGGCTCCTTGCCGCCGCCGCTGCCGAAGGCGCCGAAGCCGGAACCGGCTTCCTTCTTCTTGGCGGGCGCAGCCGAGGTCTCGGCCCGCGGGACGGACGGAAGGGCGAGGGCGCCAAGGGTGAGGCAGCCGAGCGCCGCGAGGGCCGGAAGACGGGGACGCACGGGCTCAATCGTCCTTGATCTGGGCCTCGGTGGTTCGCAGCGGCGAATCCTGCTCCGAGGGCTCTTGCGAGGGCAGATGGTTGGAGAAGACCGCCTTGACGTTGCCGACGAACGAGATGGTCTTGCCGCTCTCGGTCACCTCGAGCCCGTCGGCCTTGATCGAGCCGGTCGGCATCGTGACGGTGACGGCCTCGCGCGACGACATCGCGCCGGCCTTGAAGTCGACATGGGCCGAGGTCAGACGCGCCTCCTGGCCCTTGTCGGTCCACAGGCGGATGTGCTGGCTCAGGTCCAGCGACTCCTTCTGAGTGTCGAAGATCCCGGCCGTCGCCTCGATATGGGCGAGCCCCCCCGATTCGTCGGTGGTGAGGCGGCCGAGCATGTTCTGCAACTCGATCACGAACGGCTTGCGCACGTCCTGGAGCGCCGCCTTGGCGGTGACCACGTAGGGCCGGTTGTCCTTCGAGCGGTAGCCCGAGAGGCGCGGGCTCTCCATCGTCACCTTCGAGCCCGAGACGCCGATCGAGCCGAGGCTGACCGAGACGCCGAGATCGGCGAAGGGGTTGAGCCAGGTGCCGACCACGATGGCGAGCCCTGCCGCGCCCGCCCCGAGGGGGATCGCGCGCCGCAGCCAGCGCACCTGCGCGCTGTGCCGCCGCGCCCGGGCATGGGCGCGCAGGCGCCGGGGATCGAGGCCCGGACCGGCCGCGGACGGGACCGCGTCGAGCGAGGAAGCTTGCAGCAAGGTCGTGGCCACCTGCATCGTGCCCGGGTCCGGCACGGAATGCGCGGGACTTGACGTCCCTCCATGCTCCGGCCCGGTGTCGAAGTTATGGCCGGCAGGTTAACAGAACGGCGACGCTTCGTCTCGCCGCCCTCGCACGGGCTCTCACGCCTCAGCTATGCGCGAAGATGTCCGTCTCGTCCCATTCGAGCAGGTCGAGGCGGGCGCGGGTCGGCAGGAAGTCGAAGCAGGCCTGAGCCATCCCGCTGCGCTCCTCGCGGGCGAGCATCATGTCGAGCCGCTCGCGCAAGGCGTGGAGGTGGAGCACGTCGGAGGCGGCGTAATCGATCTGCGCCTGGCTCAGGGTGTCGGCGCCCCAATCCGAGGATTGCTGCTGCTTCGACAGGTCGACGCCGATCAGCTCGCGCACCAGGTCCTTCAGGCCGTGCCGGTCGGTGTAGGTGCGGGCGAGCCGCGAGGCGATCTTGGTGCAGTAGACCGGACCCGGCATCACGCCGAGGCGGTGATAGAGCACCGCGAGATCGAAGCGGGCGTAGTGGAAGATCTTGGTGACCGCCGGGTCGGCGAGCACGCGCTTGAGCACCACCGGCTCGGGGCCGACCCGCGGGATCTGCACGAGGTCGGCCTCGCCGTCGCCGCGGGAGATCTGCACCACGCAGAGCCGGTCGCGATGGGGCTGGAGGCCGAGGGTCTCGGTGTCGACCGCGATGGCCGGTCCCGGAACGTAATCGTCGGGCAGGTCGCCGCGGTGCAGGCGGTGGGGCATGGGAGGGGGTGATCCGGGGCCGTGCGATGCGCTGTCCCGGCGCCTATCACCCCTCCCCCGAGCCGGCAAGGATGCGGCAAGGATCCAGGCAGTTCAGGACTTCTGGCGGGCGATGACCTTGTCCTTGATGCCGTCGTAGACGTTGGACGGGACGATCTTCTTCGACAGGAGCTCGTCCTTGCCACGATACGGCCGCCCCTTGATGATCGCCTCGGAGCGAGCAGTTCCGATACCCGACAGGGTCTCCAGTTCCTGCTTGGAGGCGCTGTTGAGGTCGATGAGGGCCGGCTTGCCGGCGGGTGCCGCCTTCGGAGCCTCGGGCGCCTTCGGAGCTGCCGGCGCCGCGGGAGCCGGTGCGGTCGGCACCGGCCGGGTCGCGGGAGTCGACGGTGCAGGAGACGGTGCAGGAGACTGGGCCAGGGCGGGGCCGGCGCCCAGCAGGGCGACGAGGGCCAGAACGCGGGGCAGGCGGGGGAAACGCGTCATCGGGAAGCTCCGATCGTGCCACCCGGGGTCCGGGCTTCGGTTCCCGAGCGGCAGGGCCATCATGCGAGCGTCGCCGTTGAACGGCGGCTTAATGGATGATGCCGCAGCAGACCGGTTTTCTGAAGCGGGTCCCCTAGCCAGAGCGGCGCGTCTCCTCTATAGACCGCGCTCCGATCAGGATCGCGACGCGCGCGGCGGCCCCGCTGGGGCGGCCTCGCGCCTGTTTTGTTGCACGGGAAGTAGTTTCAATGGCCGTTCCGAAGCGAAAGACCTCTCCGTCGCGGCGCGGCATGCGCCGTTCCGCCGACGCCCTCAAGGCCCCGACCTACGTCGAGGACAAGGATTCCGGCGAGCTGCGCCGCCCGCACCACATCGACCTGAAGACCGGCATGTACCGCGGTCGCCAGGTGCTGAAGGTCAAGTCCGACGCGTGATCCGGCTTGGCGGCGCGCATAGCGCCGCCGATGAACGGCACGGGATGACGGCGCCCCTCGCGGGCGCCGTTCTCGTTTGTGGCATCCCTAGGTCGGGGCGCGATCGGCCCGCCACAGCCACAGGGCGGTGACGACCAGGAGCAGCGTCGCCAGCGCGCCGGTCAGGTCGATGGCGTCGAAGCCGGCCCGGTGATCCGGCCCGAGGGTGCGCACCATCAGCGGGCCGAGGATCTGCCCGGCCGCGAAGGCGGCGGTCATCCGGGCGAGGAGCGGCGTGGGCGCGTCGGGGCGCGCCTCGCGGGCCAGCTGCAGCCCCGCCATGGTGGCGATCATGAACGTGCCGCCGACGAGGAGCGCCGAGGCCGCGACCGCCCAGAGGGCGTGGATTGCGAGCGGCAGCACGGTGCCGAACGCCATGACCGCCTGCGCCATCGCCCAGAGCCGCCGGCGCGGCACGCCCGCGAGGTGGCGCGCCGCCACGGCGACCGAGAGAAGCGCCGCAAGACCGAAGAGCGGCCAGGCCAGGCCGAAGACCAGGGGGTCGGGGGTCAGTTCCCGCGCCATCGCCGGCAGGAACGTCGCCGGCACGATGTAGCCGAAGCCGAAGGTGCCGTAGCATAGGATGAGCGCCCCCTGCCCGGCGCCCCGGGCGGCGGCTGCCGCATCGCGCTCCGCGGAGACGGGTGGGCGGGCGCCCTGCCCATACGACAGGAACCCGACGACAAGCGCGCCGAGCGTCGCGACAGCCCCGAGTTCGAGCCACAGCCGCGCCGCCGGCTGGCGCCCGCCGAGCCAGGTGAGGAGACCGGCGAGCGCGATGCCGAGGCCGACGCCGGTATAGATCCAGGCGCCGAGCCGCGGCGCCTGCCTCCGGGCGAGTTCGGCCAGGCACCAGCCGCTGGCGCAGACGAGGGCCCAGGCGCTGAACACCCCGGCCGCTGCCCGCAAGAGCGCACCGATGAGGGTCGGCGAGGGGCTGCCGGCTCCCGCCATCGCCACCGTCGTCAGCGCCACGCCGGCGAGGCTCAGGCGTAAGCCGCGGCCCGGATCGCCGGAGAACCACGCCGCCGTCAGGGCCCCGACCAGGTAGCCGGCATAGTTGGCTGCCGCCCATTCGGCGCCGGCAGCGGCATCCAGGGCATTGTCGCGCAGCATCAGGGGAAGGAGCGGCGTGAAGGCGAAGCGGCCGATGCCCATGGCGACCGCGAGGGCGAGGATACCGCCGGCGACGACCAGGCCGTTGGCCGGGCGCGCGTCGGGGGAGGCGAGAGAGAGATCCTTCGTGCTCATGAGGGCGATCAGACACCCGCTCTCCCTTCTTGGAAAATGAATTTTTATGATCTATCCTTCTTGTTATGAGAACGATGGACCTCGACGACCTGCACATCTTCCGCAGCGTGGTACGGGAGGGCGGGGTGACGCGGGCGGCGAGCCACCTGAACCGGGTGCCGTCCAACGTCACGACCCGGATCAAGCAGTTCGAGGAGCGGCTAGGCGTGGCGCTGTTCCGGCGCGAGGGCCGCACGCTCGCCCTCACCGACGCCGGGCGCACCCTGCTCGGCCACGCCGAGAAGCTCCTGCAGCTGGCGGACCTGGCCGAGCGGGAGTTGCGCGGCGGCGGGATGCGCGGGGTGTTGCGGCTCGGCTCGCTCGAGAGCGCCGCCGGCGCCCGGCTGCCGCCGATCCTGTCGGCGTTCCACGCGCACTATCCCGACGTCACGATCGAGCTGCAGACCGGCACGACCCGGGCGATGCTACGCCAGCTGGAGCGCCACGAGGTCGAGGCCGCGTTCGTCTCCGAGCCGTTCGAGCATGGGACCCTGTCGTCGGTGCCGGCCTTCGACGAGGAGCTGGTGCTGATCACGGCCTGGAGCGCGGACGGAGGCTTGGACGCGATCCGGACCGTGGTGGCCTTCCCGCACGGCTGCTCCTACCGCCAGCGCCTGTTCGAATGGCTCGCCGCAGAGGGCCGGTCGCCGGAGCGGGTCCTGGAGATGAGTTCCTACCACGCCATCGTCGCCTGCGTGGCCGCCGGCACCGGGGCGGCCATCGTGCCGGCGGAGGTGCTGGATCACGCGGTGCTGGGCACGGCGGTCGCGCGTCATCCGCTGCCGGCCGGCTTGCGGCTCAACCGTACGCACCTGGTCTGGTCGGGTGAGGCGAGCCCGGCCCTGCGCTCGCTGATGGGGCTGTTGCCGCGGATGGGAGAGCAGGAGGCGGCATCAGGGCGTTCTTCGCGCGTCGGTCCGACGAACTCCTGAAGATTCCATACCCTCCGCGTCGTCCCGGGGCTCGCCGCGGGGTAGCCCGGGATCCAGGCACTCTGGGAGTGCGGAACGAAGCCGAACGCGATCCAGTCCTCTTCCGAAATATTTGTGGTTCCGGAAGCCGGGCGCCGCTGCGCCACCCGGACCGACCCTATGGGTATCGACACCAGCGAGCGAGTCGGGAAACTCTCACAGATCGCTGCCCGCCGCATACTGCGCCGAGGCCACCCGCGACCGGTCGCGCCGCGACGGCCGCAAGCTCCCGGTCGGTCCGTCGATCAGGTGGACCAGGAAGGTCGCCAGCGGCCGGGCCGGCAACACCCGGGGCCCATGCCGGGCGGGCTCCGGAGCACCGAGCGGGACGAGGGCCCGGCTGGTGGCGTCCGGGTCCGGGACGGGCGTATCGGGCTGGGACATGGCGGAGGCCCTGCGAGGTGACGACGGACCAACGCAGCAAGCCGCCTGCCGTGTTCCCTCCCCGCCGCTCTACTTCTTCGCCAGGGCCTCGAGCCGGCTCTGCATCTCGGCCATCTGGCGCTTGAGGTCGTCGAGCTCACCCTTCGGCGCGGCCGCCGCGGGAACCGGTGCCTCGGCCGGCTTGTCGCCGGCGGCCGGCTGGCCGCCGGGGCCGAACGGCGTGAACATCCGCATGGCCTCGTTGAAGAAGCTCATGTTGGCGCGCACCTGCTCCTCCATGGCGTGCTGGAAGGCGGTGGGGCCGAAGGTCTGGGACATCTTCTCGCGCAGGCCGTCCTGCTCGCGGGCGAGGTGATCCATCGAGTATTCGAGGAAGCTCGGCACCATCGCCCGCATGCTGTCGCCGTAGAAGCGGATCAGCTGGCGCAGGAAGGCTACCGGCAGCAGGTTCTCGGCGCCAGCCTTGTTCTCCTGCTCGAAGATGATCTGGGTCAGCACCGAGCGGGTGATGTCCTCGCCCGATTTCGCGTCGTAGACCACGAAATCCTCGCCGGCCTGCACCATCGCGGCGAGGTCCTCCAGCGTGACGTAGGTCGAGGTGCCCGTATGGTAGAGACGCCGGTTGGCGTACTTCTTGATGACGGTAGGTGTCGACTTGCCGCTCTCCGCCATCGGTGCGTGGCCTCCCTCTGAGCCAATCTCTTGGCCAACTTCTTGGCGAACCCGGCGGGAACTGGACGGCGCCGGGCGAGCCGAATTTTCACCGGTTCTCATGATTGAACCTTAAGGCCTTCGTGTGCTGGCGAAAATAGCAATCTGCGCGCCGTCCACGCAAACTGGCCGCGCTGCCAGCGCGAGAACCGTCCGAGCACGCCTTGACTTCGCGCAGGGCAACGCTTTCATCCACCCCAAAGCACGCGGGACAGAGCTGCCGGAAGCGGGCCGACGGCATCCCGTGACGCTGGGAGAGGGTCGAGAGGAGAGGCGCATGGCTGAGAAGGCAGATATCGTGATCGTGGGTGCCGCCCGCACCCCGGTCGGGTCGTTCAACGGGGCCTTCGCCACCGTGCCGGCCCACAAGCTCGGCGCGGTCGCCATCAAGGCTGCCCTGGAGCGGGCCAAGGTCTCCCCCGAGGAGGTCGACGAGGTGATCTTCGGCCAGGTGCTCGCGGCCGGCGAGGGCCAGAACCCGGCCCGCCAGGCCGCCATGGCCGCTGGCATCCCGCAGGAGAAGACCGCCTGGGGCCTCAACCAGCTCTGCGGCTCGGGCCTGCGCACCGTCGCGGTCGGCATGCAGCAGATCGCCAACGGCGACGCCGACATCATCGTGGCCGGCGGCCAGGAATCGATGTCGATGGCCCCGCACGCCCAGTACCTGCGCGGCGGCCAGAAGATGGGCGACCTCAAGCTCGTCGACACGATGCTGAAGGACGGCCTGATGGACGCCTTCAACGGCTACCACATGGGCAACACCGCCGAGAACATCGCCCAGCAGTGGCAGCTGACCCGCGAGGAGCAGGACGCCTTTGCGGCCCGCTCGCAGAACAAGGCCGAAGCCGCCAAGAAGGAAGGCCGCTTCAAGGACGAGATCGCCCCCGTCACCGTGCCCGGCCGCAAGGGCGACGTGGTGGTCGATGCCGACGAGTACATCCGCGAGGGCGCGACGCCCGAGGGCATGGCCAAGCTGAAGCCCGCCTTCTCGAAGGACGGCACCGTCACCGCCGGCAACGCGTCCGGCATCAACGACGGCGCCGCCGCCCTGGTGCTGATGTCGGCGGCCGAGGCCGAGAAGCGCGGCCTCAAGCCCCTCGCCCGCATCGCCTCCTGGGCCACCGCCGGCGTCGACCCGAAGATCATGGGCACCGGCCCGATCCCGGCCTCGCGCAAGGCCCTCGAGAAGGCCGGCTGGAAGGCCTCCGACCTCGACCTGATCGAGGCCAACGAGGCCTTCGCGGCGCAGGCCCTCGCGGTCAACAAGGACCTCGGCTTCGACGATGCGAAGGTGAACGTGAACGGCGGCGCCATCGCCATCGGCCACCCGATCGGCGCGTCCGGCGCCCGCGTCCTCGTCACGCTGCTGCACGAGATGCAGCGCCGCGACGCCAAGAAGGGCCTCGCCACGCTCTGCATCGGCGGCGGCATGGGCGTCGCCATGTGCCTCGAGCGCTGAGAACGCCTGAAACGCTAAAGTCGCGCTGAAATATCACGCCCTAGACGAAAGGCGGCCGGGAGCCCGGCCGCCCCCTCACAGTTAGTACTCAAAGAAGCGGGACAGCACCCGCCTTCGTTGTGGAACGGCGTCCTTCCGTAAAGTACCACGGAACCGCGCCGAGGGACGGATCGCTCGAACGCTCATCAAGGAGAGGGCACATGGCAGAACGCGTCGCACTGGTCACCGGGGGCACGCGCGGCATCGGCGCTGCAATCTCGAAAGGTCTGAAGGAGGCCGGCTACAAGGTCGCGGCCAATTACGGCGGCAACGACGAGGCCGCGCAGGCCTTCAAGGACGAGACCGGGATTCCGGTCTTCAAGTTCGATGTCGGCGACGCTGCGGCCTGCGAGGCCGGCATCCGCGCGGCGGAAGCCGAACTCGGCCCGATCGACATCCTGGTCAACAATGCCGGCATCACCCGCGACGGCATGTTCCACAAGATGACCTTCGAGCAGTGGCAGGCGGTGATCCGCACCAACCTCGACTCGATGTTCACCTGCACCCGTCCGCTGATCGACGGCATGCGCTCGCGCGGCTTCGGCCGCATCATCCTGATCTCGTCCATCAACGGCCAGAAGGGCCAGATGGGCCAGACCAACTACTCCGCCGCCAAGGCCGGCGTGATCGGCTTCGCCAAGGCGCTGGCGCAGGAGAACGCCAACAAGGGCATCACCGTCAACGTGATCGCGCCGGGCTACATCGCCACCGAGATGGTCAAGGCGATCGCCCCCGAGGTGCTGAAGGCCAAGATCCTGCCGCACATCCCGGTCGGCCGCCTCGGCGAGGCCGAGGAGATCGCCCGCGCGGTCGAGTTCCTGGCCGGCGAGCATGCGGGCTTCATCACCGGCTCGACCCTGACGATCAACGGCGGCCAGTACTTCGCGTGATGGGGTCGGGGGCGCTGGCCAGCGCCCCCGCTTCGCTCGCTTACTGCGTCAGCGGGCAGCCGCTGGCCTTCGCGGACAGGAACGCCTTGTCGCCGGGAATCGTCGCCAGTAGCTTGTAATAGTCCCACGGCGCCTTCGACTCGGCCGGCGACTTGACCTGGAACAGGTACATGTCGTGGACCATGCGGCCGTTGGCCTGCACCGTGCCGCCGCGGCCGAAGAAGTCGTCGACCTTCAGCTCGCGCATCTTGGCCGCTACCGCGTCGGTGTCGTCGGTACCGGCGGCCTTCACGGCCTTCAGGTAGTGCGCGACCGATGAATAGGTGCCGGCCTGGATCATGTTCGGCATCTTGCCGGTCTTGGCCATGTAGCGCTTGGCGAAGCTGCGGGCCTGGTCGTCGAGGTCCCAGTAATAGCCTTCGGTCAGCACGATGCCCTGGGCAGCCTTGAGGCCGAGGCCATGGACTTCCGCCAGGGTGAAGAGCAAGGCCGCGAGGCGCTGCCCGCCCTGGACGATGCCGAACTCCGCCGCCTGCTTGATCGCGTTCGAGGTGTCGAGCCCGGCATTGGCGAGGCCGATGATCTTGGCGCCCGACCCTTGGGCCTGGAGCAGGAACGACGAGAAGTCCTGCGCGCTCAGGGGATGGCGCACCGCGCCCACCACCTTGCCGCCCTTCTGGGTCACGTACTGGGTGACGTCGGCCTGGAGCGCGGTGCCGAAGGCGTAGTCGGCGGTGAGGAAGAACCAGGTATCACCGCCGGTCTCGACCAGCGAGCCGCCGGTGCCGACCGCGAGCGCGTGGGTGTCGTAGGCCCAGTGGAAGCCGTACGGCGTGCACTGCTTGCCGGTGAGGTCCGAGGTGGCGGCGCCGTCGACGATCGTGATCTTGCGTTTCTCCTTCGACAGGCCCTGCACGGCGAGCGCCACCGAGGAGGTGGTCAGTTCCATGATCGCGTCGACACGATCGGTGTCGTACCATTGCCGGGCGATGTTCGAGGCGATGTCCGGCTTGTTCTGGTGATCGGCATCGACGATCTGCACCGGCACGTCGAGGACCTTGCCCCCGAAATCCTCGACCGCCATTTTGGCCGCCTCGACCGAGCCGCGGCCGCCAAAATCGGCGTAGACGCCGGACTGGTCGTTGAGGATGCCGATCTTCACCACGCCGTCGGACACGCCCTTCTGGGGCCCTTGCGCCTGCGCGGCGACCGCGAAGGCCAGTCCCGCGGCAAGCGCGGTGGTGCGGGCGAGCGCCCGGCTCAAACGTGTCATGTCGTCCTCCCCGGCCGCTTCATTGCCCGTGCGGCCGTTATCCTGCTGAGTGGCAGAACGGCAGCTAGAGCGGTGCCGGAGCGGGAATCAAGCGGCGGATCCGCCCTCCTCCCCCCGTCTTTCGCAGCACGGCCACGCTCGTGTCGTGCGACGGCTGCCTTTTGGGTGCACGGCTCCCTATATGGGCCTATAAGGCGCCCGCGGCGCGCGCCCAGACTGTTACGATCGATCGCAGGTTTACGATGCTCGGTTCCATCGCCAAGAAGATCTTCGGGTCGTCCAACGACCGCCGGGTGAAGGGATACCGCCCCCGCGTCCAGGCCATCAACGCCCTCGAGCCCGAGCTGGCGGCCCTGAGCGACGAGGCCCTGCGCGCCCGCACCGACGCCCTGAAGGCCGAGCTCGCCGCCGGCAAGACCCTCGACGACATCCTGGTCCCGGCCTTCGCCACGGTGCGCGAGGCAGCGAAGCGCGTGCTCGGCCAGCGCCACTTCGACGTGCAGATGATCGGCGGCATGGTGCTGCACGAGAGCGGCATCGCCGAGATGAAGACCGGCGAGGGCAAGACCCTGGTGGCGACGCTCGCCACCTACCTCAACGCCCTGTCGGGCAAGGGGGTCCACGTCGTCACGGTCAACGACTACCTCGCCCGCCGCGACGCGGAATGGATGGGCCGGGTCTACCGCTTCCTCGGCCTCTCGACCGGCATCATCGTGCACGGGCTCGACGACGTCGAGCGCAAGGCGGCCTATGCCTGCGACATCACGTACGGCACCAACAACGAGTACGGCTTCGACTACCTGCGCGACAACATGAAATACGAGCTGGGCCAGATGGTCCAGCGCGGCCACAACTACGCGATCGTCGACGAGGTCGACTCGATCCTGATCGACGAGGCGCGCACGCCGCTCATCATCTCGGGTCCCATCGACGACCGCTCCGACCTCTACACCGCGATCGATGCGGTGATGCCGCGCCTGGCGCGTGAGGATTACGACCTCGACGAGAAGCAGCGCACGGTCTCGCTCACCGAGAACGGCAACGAGCACATCGAGGAATTGCTGCGCGAGGAGGGCATCCTCAAGGAGGGCGACCTCTACGACGCGCACAACGTCACGCTGGTCCACCACGTCAACCAGGCGCTTCGCGCCCACACCCTGTTCACCCGCGACAAGGACTACATCGTCCGCAACGACGAGGTGGTGATCATCGACGAGTTCACCGGCCGCATGATGCCGGGCCGGCGCTACTCGGAAGGCCTGCACCAAGCGCTGGAGGCCAAGGAGCGGGTGACGATCCAGCCCGAGAACCAGACCCTCGCCTCAATCACCTTCCAGAACTACTTCCGGCTCTACAAGAAGCTCGCCGGCATGACCGGCACCGCCTCGACCGAGGCCGACGAGTTCCAGGAGATCTACAACCTCGAAGTGGTCGAGATCCCGACCAACAGGTCAGTCGAGCGCGTCGACGAGGACGACGAGGTCTACCGCACCGTCGACGAGAAATACGCCGCGATCATCAAGGAGATCGACAAGGCGCATTCCCGCCTGCAGCCGGTGCTGGTCGGCACCGGCTCGATTGAGCGCTCGGAGCACCTTGCCAGCCTGCTGGTCAAGCACGGCTACAAGCCGCTCGACTACAGCGACCCCTCGGCCCTGGAAGACGTCTACGCCGCCGCCCGCGAGGGCCGGGTGACCAAGCGCTTCGCGGTGCTGAACGCCCGCTTCCACGAGCAGGAAGCCTATATCGTGGCCGAGGCCGGCGTGCCCGGCGCGATCACCATCGCCACCAACATGGCCGGCCGCGGCACCGACATCAAGCTCGGCGGCAACCTCGACATGCGCATCGAGCAGGAGCTCGCCGGCGTGCCGGAGGGCCCCGAACGCGACGCCCGCATCGCCGGCCTCAAGGCGGAGATCGAGCAGAACCGCGCCAAGGTCCTGGCCTCGGGCGAGCCCGCCGACCTGGCCGCCGGCCGTAAAGTGGCGCTCCCCGGCGGCCTCTACATCGTCGGCACCGAGCGCAATGAGAGCCGGCGCATCGACAACCAGCTGCGCGGCCGCTCCGGCCGCCAGGGCGATCCCGGCCGCTCGAAGTTCTACCTCTCGCTTCAGGACGACCTGATGCGGATCTTCGGCTCCGACCGCATGGACGGCATGCTCCAGCGCCTCGGGCTCGAGGAGGGCGAGGCGATCATCCACCCCTGGATCAACAAGGCGATCGCCAAGGCGCAGCAAAAGGTCGAAGCGCGTAACTTCGACATGCGCAAGAACGTGCTCAAGTACGACAACGTCATGAACGACCAGCGCAAGGTCGTGTTCGAGCAGCGCCGCGAGTTCATGGCGCAGGAGAGCGTGCGCGAGACCGTCGACGAGATGCGCCAGGGCGTGATCGAGGATGTGGTGGCGCGCCACGTGCCGGAGGACGCCTATCCGGAGCAGTGGGACATCGCGGGCTTGCGCGAGAGCGTGACCCGCGACCTCAACCTCGACGTGCCGGTCGAAGACTGGGCCAAGGAAGAGGGCATCGCCGACGAGGAGATCCGCGAGCGCCTGCGCAAGGCGGCGGACGAGGCCTACGCCGAGCGCGTCGCCCGCAACACCCCGGAGGTGATGGCCTATGTCGAGAAGCAGGTGCTGCTCCAGAGCCTCGACCACCTCTGGCGCGAGCACCTCGTCACCCTCGACCATCTGCGCCAGGTGATCGGCTGGCGCGGCATCGCTCAGCGTGATCCCCTCAACGAGTACAAGTCGGAGGCGTTCGACCTGTTCAACAGCCTCGTCGGCAATCTGCGCGAGCAGGTCACTGGCCAGCTGATGCGGGTCGAGATCATGTACCAGGAGCCGGAGCCGCAGACGCTGCCGCCGATGTTCGCCCAGCACCTCGACCCGGTGACCGGCGAGAACGAGTTCGCCTTCGCCGAGGGCGCGGCCGGGGGTGGCGGCGGCGCCTACGAGTTCGCCGGCCAGGCGCTCAACGCCGATGCCCCGGTCCTGGAGCGCAACGCCGACGACGCCACGACCTGGGGCCGCGTCGGCCGCAACGAGCCCTGCCCCTGCGGCTCGGGCAAGAAGTACAAGCACTGCCACGGGCGGTTCGCCGCGGAGGTGTGATCTGAAGGCGGCGATGCGCGCCCAAACCCTCCCCCCTCTGCGGGGAGGGTGCCCCGCGGCGAGTGCGAAGCACTCGTGCGGGGGGTGGGAGAGGGGACGCCGCTTCCGGAAAGGTCGCGACCAGAGTGAAGGGCATCCCGTCCTTCAGCGTCGCGCTGCCCCTCTCCCGGCCTACTCCGTAGGCCACCCTCCCCCGCGGAGGGGGGAGGGTTTCAAGCGCTCACCGCTTCAGCGCCATCAATCCCCGTAAATACGTCTCCGGCAGCCCATTATCCCGCCCCGCCGCGATCACGCCTTCCAGGTAGCCCGGCCGGGGCACCCCGCCGCTGCCGCGTCCCAGATACACCAGCGCCCGCCGCACCCCGCCCTCGGTCGAGACCGGCTGCTGCGCCTTGACGTAGAGCCCGCTCGCCACGCCTTCGTAGCGGTCGAGGGCCGGCACGTCGCTCAAGCTCAGGTCCCAGAGTACGCCCCAGACCGTGCCGGTGGGGCAGCGCTCGACCGAGGCGTAACCCTCGCGCATGATCACCAAGCGGTGGCGGTTGAGCCGGCCGAGGCCGAGCACACGCGAGGCGGGGCAGCGCCGGGCCATGGCGGCCCGGTCCATGTTGGAGCCGTAGGCGAAGTAGAGCGGCACGAACGGCCCCCTCCGCCTCAGGCGAATTCGAGGATCACCGCGTCGACCGCCAGGCTGTCGCCTTCCTTGGCCTGGATCGTCTGCACCGTGCCGTCGCGCTCGGCGCGGAGCACGTTCTCCATCTTCATCGCCTCGACGATCGCCAGCGGCTCGCCCGCCTTCACCTCCTGGCCAGGCGTGACCATGATGCTCTTCACCAGCCCCGGCATCGGGCAGAGCAGCTGCTTGCCCGAGCCGCCGACCTCCTTGACCGGCATCAGTGCCGCCAGCTCGGCCTCGCGCCGGGTGTAGACCCGCGCCTCGGCGGCGGCGCCGGCATGCTGAAGGAAGACGCCGTTGAGGAGGGAGCGGACCTGGATCGCCGACGGCGCACCGCCGATCGTGCCGGTCCAGACCGGCTCGCCGGGGACCCAGTCGCTCTCGACCAGCCATTCGGTCCCGTCCGCGAAGGCGACCGCGATCCCGTCCTCGGTCGTCTCGACGACGGCCTCGAAGCTCTCCTCGCCGAGCCGCACCACCCGCTCCTGCTCGAACCGCAGCAGGTTCGGCTCGCGCATCTGGCCCGAGATGCCGCGCTTGCGCTCATTGAGCAGGTGGTCGATCGCGGCCGCCGCGGCCGCCATCCGGCGCGCCACCTCGCCCTCGGGCTTGGGCGCCTCGAACCCGTTCGGGAATTCCTCGGCGATGAAGCCGGTGGAGAGCCGGCCCTCCTGCCAGCGCGGATGATGCATCAGCGCCGACAGGAACGGGATGTTGTGGCGGATGCCGTCGATCGCGAAGGCGTCGAGGGCCTGGGCCTGGGACGAGATCGCCTCGGCGCGGGTCGGGGCCCAGGTGACCAGCTTGGCGATCATCGGGTCGTAGTGGATCGCGATCTCGCTCCCCTCCTCGACGCCGGTGTCGTTGCGCACGATCGCCTCGCCGAGCGGGCCCTCCTCCGGCGGCCGGTAGGTGGTGAGCCGGCCGATCGAGGGCAGGAAGTTGCGGGTCGGGTCCTCGGCGTAGACGCGGCTCTCCACCGCCCAGCCGTTGAGCGTCACGTCGTCCTGGGCAATCGGCAGCGTCTCGCCAGCCGCGACCCGGATCATCAGCTCGACGAGGTCGAGGCCGGTGATCATCTCGGTCACCGGATGCTCGACCTGGAGCCGAGTGTTCATCTCGAGGAAGTAGAACGACTTGTCCTGGCCGGCGACGAACTCGACGGTGCCGGCGGAATCGTAGTTCACCGCCCTGGCCAGCGCCACGGCCTGCTCGCCCATCCGGCGCCGGGTCGCCTCGTCGAGGAGCGGGCTCGGCGCCTCCTCGATGACCTTCTGGTTGCGGCGCTGGATCGAGCATTCGCGTTCGCCGAGATAGACGACGTTGCCGTGCTTGTCGCCGATCACCTGGATCTCGATGTGGCGCGGATCGGTGATGAACTTCTCCACGAAGACCCGGTCGTCACCGAAGGACGAGGCGGCCTCCGAGCGGGCGCGGGCGAAGCCCTCCGCCACCTCGCCGGCGGAATGCGCGATGCGCATGCCCTTGCCGCCGCCGCCGGCCGAGGCCTTGATCATGACGGGGTAGCCGATCTCGTCGGCGATGGTGACGGCGTGCTCCGGGCTCTCGATCACCCCGAGGAAGCCCGGCACGGTCGAGACCTTGGCGGCGGACGCCGCCTTCTTCGATTCGATCTTGTCGCCCATGGCGGCGATGGCGCCGGGATTCGGGCCGATGAACACGATGCCGGCCGCTTCCAGCGCCTTCGGGAAGGCCTCGCGCTCGGACAGGAAGCCGTAGCCGGGATGGACCGCCTGCGCGCCGGTCTGCCGGCACGCTTCCACGATCTTGTCGATGACGAGGTAGGACTGGGCCGCGGCGGCGGGGCCGATATGCACCGCCTCGTCGGCCATGGCGACGTGGAGCGCGTCGCGGTCGGCGTCGGAATAGACCGCCACCGTCTTGATCCCCATCCGGCGCGCCGTCTTGATGATGCGGCAGGCGATCTCGCCGCGGTTGGCGATCAGGATCTTGTCGAACATCGGAGCGCGCACTCGAGCCTTTGGGGGGAGCCGGGCCGGGGTGGGTCACACCCAAGCTCATCCCCGTTAAAGCATGGCGCGCGCGCCGCAAAGCCGGCTGTTCTCGGCCAAACGGTCGAAACCCACGCTCACGCGGCGACCGCGTAGGACAGGATCTCCTCGACCGCGTCCTCGGCGCCGGCCCGCGCCCGGTTGGCCTTGAGGGCGAAGCTGATCAGGACCGGGTCGTTGGTCTCGGCCTCGCGCACCACCTCGACGGCGATGCGCGCGCCAATGGCGGTCGGGCCGCGGCCGCAGCCGAGCGAGGCGGCGAGCCAGTGGGCGGTATCGGCGTCGATATGCCCGGTCGGCCGCTCGCCCCACACGGCGAAATCGACGATCGCCGCGACCAGCCAGTCGCCGAAGGTCTCGTCGGCCCCCGGGATCGCCCGGTCGAGGCCGAACAGCATGTCGGCCTCGTCGCGGCAGGTCAGCCCGTCGGGCAGCACCGCCCGGTTCAGCTCGCGCACGTCCTCCAGGCTGATGGCGCCGGCGGCGATGATACGGTTGCAGAAGTGTTGCAGCGAAGCGTTGGTCATCTGTCTGTGCCTCCCCGGCCTTTGTTGTGCCGGTGCTTGTCCCTGTGTGAGGAGGACTATGCGGGATGGAAGGGCGTCAACAAGTTAACGGCGGGATCTGAATCCCTGTTCAGGTTAAAGCCTGGCAACGGGACGGCGTTGCTAAAGGGTTGCGATGGTCCGTACGATGCGAGCCCTTCGAACTCAGATCGTCCGCCAGGGGGCGGCCTCGTGCGGGGCCCGCTCCAGATGGTCGAGGAGGGCGAGAACCAGGGCGAGAGCCGCGTGGCTGCCGGTGATCCAGGGACCGGCCGTCCCATCCTTCTCCAACCGGACCGTCGTGGAGCGGCCATGGCGTCGCAGCGCGAAGCCGTAACCGGGCAGCGCCTTGTCGAGCAGGCGGACCGCCTCGTCGTAGGAGGTGATGAAGTCGCGCACGCTCATGCCGCAGGCGGTCACGTAGTAGTGCGGCTCGAACCAGCCCTGGAGGATCATCCGGGCATGTCCCCCGGGGCCGACGACGAGTGGCGGGCCCTGCCCATCGTCGTCGAGCGCGATCTTGTCGATGCACAACCCCCATCGTCTGCCCTTCGACGTCGCGATGGTGTGGAAGAGGGCGTCGACGAGTTCCCCATTGGCCTGCGTCTCGCGCCATCGATAGGCGTACGTGTTGGATAGCCGCTCGCTCAGGGCACGGAGTCGAGCCGGATCGACGCGGCGCGGATCCGGCGGGATCTGCTTGAAGCGCTGACCGCGATACTCGCCGATCATCGCGTCGATCGCTTGCTCCTCGAGGTCGTGGCGCCGGTACCGCCAGCGTCGGACCGGCCCGATGGTCTGGAGCCTCCACAACAGCGTCCAGCACCAGACCGGCATGACCATCCGTGTCTCCTCCCGTCCGATGCATTGTTCATCGATCAGTCGTCGCTGGATCGGGCCACGGCCCGCCCGGCCCGACGACCGCGCGCTCACCGTCGCGCCTGCCCCGCCGCGCTCGGATGGAGAGACGGCGGCGATGCTGCGCCGGGGGGTGGGGTCGCGCGCGTGCTCGCCGCGGCATCCGCGATCAGGCGGCCGTTCCCGGCCGCAGATAGCCGAACATGTGCGGCACGTAATCGGCTTTCCCGAGCGGGACGCCCTGGCTGCGCAGGATCGCGTAGGCGGTCACGAGGTGGAAGTAGAATTGCGGCAGGGCCCAGTCCCGCGCGTAGTCCTCCCCCGTCATGTCGAAGACCATGCCGGTCGGCAGCGTCAGCGTCACCGGAAGGCCCGCTCCGGCATCCAGCTCGTCCGGCGCGACGGCGTCGAGCCGCGCCAGGGCCTCGGCGATGCAGCCCTCGGCGTCCAGGATCGAGCCCGGCCGCTCACCCGCCTCCCGGCCCTCGCGCGCGAGATCGTCGAGCGCCGGCGGCAGGGGCTCGCCACGGAGCCGATGGATCGCCTCCCGGGCTTGCAGGCAGGCGAAGCGCACCTGCGACGACAGCGGGTACATGTCGGCGGCGAGGCGGCGCGACATCAGCCCGTCGGCCTCCGCGCCACCCTGCTCGCGCGCCTTGTCGAGCCAGCCCGAGAGGGCCCGCAGCATCTGTGCGTAGGTGGGGACGAGCCGTTGCGTCAGGGACATGGCCATTCCTCATTCGAGGGCGTGGCGCGCCGGACCGTCTACCGCACGATCACCTTCGCGTCCGCCCCGACCCGGTTGTACAGGTCGACCACGTCGATGTTGCGCATCCGGATGCAGCCAGACGACGCCGCCTGGCCGATCCGCTCCGGCTCGTTGGTCCCGTGGATGCGGTAGAGCGTGTCCTTGCCGCTGGCATCCGCCAGGTAGAGGGCGCGGGCCCCGAGCGGATTGGCGGGACCGCCCTGCATCGCGTGGACGTGGGGCCAGCGCTTGATCATCTCGGCCGGCGGATGCCAGTCCGGCCAGGCGGCCTTGCGGAAGATCCGGGCATTGCCGGACCAGCCATAGGCCTCGTCGCCGACGGTGACGCCGTAGCGGATCGCCTTGCGGTCGGGCAGGACGTAGTAGAGCTGGCGCTCCTTCGTCTCGACCACGATCGTGCCCGGCGCCTCGCCGGTCGGATCCTCGATCATGTAGCGGGCGAAGCGCCGGTCGATTTCCGGCTCCGGCACCATCGCCATCCACTCCTTGTCCTTGGCCGACAATTCGGGATCGGGGGTGGCGCGGTATAGGCAGCCCGGCAGCGCCAGGAGGGCTCCCGTCAGAACGGTCGCGAGGGCGAGACGGGGGCGGCGCATCGGGGAAGAACCTTGCAAGTCGGCGGGCTGACCCGCGAATCAGTCGTCGCCCGAGCCTAAAGCGTGGCCGTTGGGGCGCGAAGCGGGGGAAAACGGTCCCGCGCGAGTTGCCGCGCCTGTGTTGCGTCCGGGCCATGGCCCTGCCACGGTGCGGGCCGGGGATGGCCGGTCACGGGACCGGCCTGCGGGAACGCTTGAAGCGGGCACGATGACGACGCTGTATCTCTGCCATCCGGCCTCCCTCGACCACGACACGCCGCCGGGCCACCCCGAGCGGGCCGATCGCATCCGGGTGATCGAGCGGGTGCTGGAGGACGAGCGCTTCGCCGCCCTGGTGCGCGAGCAGGCGCCGCTCGCCGACCTCGCGGTCGCGGGCCTCGCCCATCCAGAGAACTACGTCGCGGCGATCGCCGCGGTCGCGCCGGACGAGGGGCTGGTCGGCATCGATTCCGACACGGTGATGTCCCCGGGCTCCCTGGAGGCCGCCCGACGGGCCCTCGGCGCGGCCGTGCGGGCCGTCGACGAGGTGATGGGGGGCCGCGTCGCCAACGCCTTCGCGGCGATGCGCCCGCCGGGCCACCATGCCGAGCGCGAGCGCGCCATGGGCTTCTGCCTGTTCAACACCGCGGCGGTGGCGGCGCGCCATGCGCGCAAGCACCACGGCGCCGCCCGGGTGGCCCTGGTCGACTGGGACGTCCATCACGGCAATGGCTCGCAGGACATCTTCTGGGACGATCCGAGCGTGCTATACGCCTCGACCCACCAGATGCCGCTCTTCCCCGGCACCGGCGCGGCGTCCGAGCGCGGCGAGCACGACACCATCGTCAACGTGCCGCTGCATGCCGGTGACGACGGCGACACCTTCCGCGAGGCCTTCGTCCACGGCGTGCTGCCGCGCCTCGACGCGTTCCGGCCCGACCTGATCGTGATCTCGGCCGGGTTCGACGCCCACTGGCGCGATCCGCTCGCCAACCTGAAGCTCACCGAGGCCGATTTCGCCTGGGCGACCCGGGAGGTGATGGAGATCGCCGAGCGCCACTGCGGCGGCCGCGTCGTGTCGCTGCTGGAGGGCGGCTACGACCTGATCGGATTGTCGAAGTCTGTCGCGGCCCATGTCGAGACGCTGATGGGACGCTGAGGGCTCGCTCGACAGGATCGGCCAGTTCGAACCCGTGCTCGTGCCGACACGACGTCACGCTCCCCCGGGGCGCGCCGCAGGCGAGAACCCGGGATCCCTCATCGCCGACAGCGCAGGATGAGGCGGAACGCGGTCCGCACCGTCCCGAACCGTCGGCGGTCATGGATCCTGGGTTCCGCTGCGCGGCCCCGGGGTTGACGCCGAGAGCGTCGATGGCGTCGAGGGTGCGAGCCGCCGCCGACGCCCCTACCCCTCCAGCGGCTCGTCGCCGACCATCTCGATCCCGAAGCCCGACAGGCCGACATAGGACCGCGCGGCGCTCGAGATGTTGCGGATCGAGACCACGCCGAGGTCGCGCAGGATCTGGGCGCCCAAGCCCACCTCGCGCCACTGGCGCACCCGGGCCGCCTCGGCCCCGTCCTCGCCGGCCCCGTCGGGCAGCTGCGACAGCGGCACCCCGGCGGTGCCGTCGCGCAGGTAGACCAGCACGCCGCGGCCCTCCTGCGCGAAGCGGCGCATCACCGCCTCGATGGTGCGGCCGCCCTCGATCACGTCCGCCACCACGTTCGAGCGGTGCAGCCGCACCAGCACGTCGCGGCCCTCGCCGATGCGGCCGTGCACGAAGGCGAATTGCTGCATCGGCTCGAACGGCGTGGAGTAGGCGTAGCCGGTCATCTCGCCCCACTCGGTCTTGACCGGGAAGGTACCGACCCGCTCGACCAGCTTCTCGCGGGCTTGGCGGTAGGAGATCAGCTCGGCGACGGAGATCTGCTTCAGGCCGTGCTTCTCCGCGAAGGCCGTGATCTGCGGCCCCTTCATCACGGTGCCGTCGTCGTTGGCGAGCTCGCAGATCACGCCGACGGGCGGGAGCTTCGTCAGCCGGCACAGGTCGACGGCGGCCTCGGTATGGCCGGAGCGCATCAGCACGCCGCCATCCTTGGCGATCAGCGGGAAGACGTGGCCGGGGCGCACGAAGTCGGTCGCGCCCATGTTGCCGTTGGCGAGCGCCCGCACGGTGTTGCAGCGCTGCTCGGCAGAGATGCCGGTGGTCAGTCCGTGCTTGACGTCCACCGTGACCGTGAAGGCGGTGCCGAGCGGCGCGTCGTTCGAGGCCACCATCGGCTCGAGGCGCAGGCGCTTGGCCTCCGCGGCGGTGATCGGCGCGCAGACGATGCCGCAGGTGTTGCGGATGATGAACGCCATCTTCTCCGGCGTGCAGAGCGAGGCGGCGACGACGAGGTCGCCCTCGTTCTCGCGGTCGTCGTCGTCAGTCACGACCACGATCTCGCCGCGGGCGAAGGCGTCGAGGGCCTCGATGATGGATGCGTGGGTCACGGGCATCTCCTGTCCCAGGAGCGCGAGCCCCAGGAAGTCGTTGGGGGTGACGGCGCCGCCGGTCTCCCGCGCCACGGCCGCCGCCGTCTCCCGCGAGAGCCAGGGCTCGGGATTGTTGCACAAGCCCGTCACCGCCGCCGGCGAGAGCCCGCAGCGCCGCGCGAAGTCGAGGCGGGTCACGCCCTGCTGCCGGAGCCAGTCGCCGAGTTTCACGCCCCCGTCATAGCCTGCCGGCCGTTTCAGTCAAACTGAAACAGTCGGTGCATTCACGCAGGCTGAAACCCCGCCCCTTCTCCGACCTGGCCACGGTGGCGCAACCAGTGGTCTGCGAGCACGCAGGCCATCATCGCCTCGCCCACCGGCACCGCCCGGATACCGACGCAGGGGTCATGACGGCCCTTGGTCCGCAGGTCGACCGGGCGGTTGTCGCGGGTGACGCTCGCCCGCGGGGTGAGGATCGAGGAGGTCGGCTTGACGGCGAAGCGGCAGACCAGCGGCTGTCCGGTCGAGATGCCGCCGAGCACGCCGCCGGCATGGTTGGCGAGGAAGATCGGGCGCCCGTCATTGCCGGGCCGCATCTCGTCGGCATTCTCCTCGCCACGCAGGGCGGCGGCCGCGAAGCCGTCGCCGATCTCGACGCCCTTGACGGCGTTGATCGACATCATGGCGGCGGCGAGATCGGCGTCGAGCTTGCCGTAGACCGGCGCGCCGAGGCCGACGGGTACGCCCTCGGCCACCACCTCGATCACCGCGCCGACCGAAGAGCCCGCCTTGCGGATGCCGTCGAGGTAGTCCGCCCACTGCGCCGCCGCGGTCGCGTCCGGGCAGAAGAACGGGTTGTTGTGCACCTCGTCCCAGTCGAAGCGGGCGCGGTCGATCGCGTGCGGGCCGATCTTCACCAGGGCGCCGCGGATCGTCACCCCGGCGAGAACCTTGCGGGCGACGGCGCCCGCCGCCACCCGGGCCGCGGTCTCGCGGGCCGAGGAGCGCCCGCCGCCGCGATAATCGCGGATGCCGTACTTGGCGTCGTAGGCGTAATCGGCGTGGCCCGGCCGGTAGCTGTCGCGGATCTCCGAATAGTCCTTCGAGCGCTGATCGACGTTCTCGATCATCAGGGCGATCGGTGTGCCGGTGGTGAGCTGGCGCCCGGCCGTGCGCTCGTCCGAGAACACGCCCGAGAGGATGCGGACCTGGTCCGGCTCCTGGCGCTGGGTGGTGAAGCGGGACTGGCCCGGCCTGCGGCGGTCGAGTTCGGCCTGGATCTCGGCCGCCTCCAGGGGGATCAGCGGCGGACAACCGTCGACGACGCAGCCGAGGGCCGGGCCGTGGCTCTCGCCGAAGGTGGTGACGCGGAAGAGGTGGCCGAAGCTGTTATGGGACATGGCGGCTATGAGAGTCGGTGCGGCCGCTCTAGAGCATTTTGCGCTGGACGGGAATTCCTCCTGCATACCGGCCCGCCGGCGCATCGCGCGTCGACCTCCCGCGGCCGGCTCCGGCCGGCGCGGAACAGTTCGTCCCGGCAACGTGCGGGCGCCGGTGTTCGGTTCTCGTGGCGCGGCTCGCCCGTTCTGCTTCGCAGGTTCGAGCGGCTTGACATGGTCGCTGTGTGGCTCGTACATCCACTCGATTTTGCAGTGCGAGAGAAATATTGCCGGATGAAACCAGGATGTCGTTTAGATGGATCGTGAGCACTGACCCGGAGGTCAATTTGTAGATATTGTATTATCTGTAATATTTCGCGGCGCGATCAGCAACGACGGGGACCGACATGAATTTATTCAAGCTACCGCGACTCGGATCCCGCAAGAAGGGCGAAGGGCTCGATGTAAAATTTTATCGAAATTACTATGCAGACATGAGCGGTGCTTCCGATCGCGAGGTCTTCAAGCATTGGGAGGAGTTCGGTCGAGCCGAGGGCCGCTTCGCCAACGAAGCGCTCGCGCGAGATTCTGCGATCTCCAGCGGCAAGCTGCCGAAAGATTTCGACGTCGAAACGTATTTGAAGCTGAACCCGGACGTCGCGGCCGCGATCAAGTGGGATTTTCAGGCGGTCCTCCACTACGTCGAGCATGGCAGGGCGGAGGGCCGGCCCTACGCCGACGCCGCGTCCGGTGCGGCCCGCGGCGGATCCGCCCTCCCCCGGGGGTTCAACCTCGCGAGCTACGTCGCCTGCAATCCGGACGTGGCTCGCATCATCACGTCGAATGCCGGCCGCCTGAACCATTATTCGGAGCACGGTCGCGCGGAGAAGCGCAACTACAAGCCCCTGTTCTTCGATGCCGATTTCATCTCGCAGCTCTACGGGGTGACGATCCCGCGCGACGCAAGCGTCGAGGAGGCGGTCGCCACCGTCAAGCAGAAGCTGCGGCCGTCTGAGGACCAGCTAGTCTATTTCAACGAAGAAGAAATTGCAAAGACCAGCAACATCAACATTCCTTATTTTTCTAAATATTTTGATCATAATTTCTATTACTATAAATATCTAAAGGGAAGCGGAAAATTTCTGAACAGGGCCGAGTGCATTCGGCACTTCTGTGAGATTGGCCAGTACGAGCAATTCGACATCTCGCCCGACGGCGTCTTCGACGACGACTTCTTCCGCGCCGAGTACGGGGCCGACGGTCCCGGGAGCGGATCGTCGCGACGGGAGCGCTACGCGCTTTGGTTGAGGAGCGGCGCGGACGAGCCGCGCTGGCCGAATCTGAGAGTGCTCGCGCATCTGCGCCACGGGGCGAAGCTGCCGCGGGCCGTCGAATCCTTCGTCGCGGCGACGGTCGGGCGGGAGGCCGACCAGGCGGAGCCGGTGACGCCGAGCCGGGTCATGCGCGACCTGCTCGAGTGGAAGCGGGATCTGGACGACCCCGAGGTCGCGGGCTTCTTCATCGATGCGGCCGACGCGCTCGCGACGCAGGGCCGGAGCGTCGAGGCCGCCGAGCTGTACGCGCGCGCCCTGCGCCACGCCCCCACGCACCCGCGCGGTCTCAATCACCGGGCGGACCTGATCCATCGCGGCGGCAACCTCGCCCTGGCCACCGACCTGCGCCGAGACGTCGTCGCGCTCGGCTGCAGCAACGAGTGGACCTTCCTCCACCTGGCCCAGGGCCTGCTGGAACTCGGCGAGCCGAAGGCCGCGATGCGCGCCATGGCGGCGGGCGTGGAGAAATATCCGGGCGATGTCGGCCTCCGCCGCCGGCTGCGCGAGTTGCAGGAGAAGTTCTTCTACGACGTCTGGGAGAAGAGCGCGGACGTCGCCCTGCTGTCGGGCTACGACGAGGCCAGAGCCCTCGTGACCGAGGCCGCGCGGAGCCTGATGCGGGACGAGGAGCGGCCGCCCGGGGCGGGCCGCGTCCGCCGCGTCGCGCTCTACGCCAATTGCGACCTGCCGCAGTGCCGGTTCTACCGGGTCGAGCAGCGCGCCGAGCAGCTCGCCGCGGCTGGCTACGAGGTCGCCGTCTACGATTATACAAAAGATCACGACAAATATATGTCTGATCTCACGAAGATCGATTACACGATCTTCTACCGCGTTCCGGCATTTCCGAACGTCATCGATGCGATCACGAAGACCTCCGAGCTCGGCATCGTGACGATCTATGACATCGATGACCTGGTGTTCGATCCGGAGTATTTCCCTCCGGCGCTCGACACCTATGCCGGCCTGATCGACGCGCGCCAGCACGCATCGATGGCCTGCGGCGTCAGCCTGTTCGCCGAAGCCGCCGCCGCGTGCGACTACGGCATGGCCTCAACGCCGAGCCTCGCCCGTCACCTTGAGCGCCGGGTCCGGACCGGGACCGTGTTCCACCAGCCGAACGCGCTCAGCAGCGCCCACCTCGTCAGCATGCAAGGACAGGCGAGCGCGCACGGTGACATCGTCACGGTCTTCTACGGCTCCGGCACCAAGGCCCACAAGCTCGACTTCGAGCAGCTCATCGAGCCGGCGCTGGCGCGCCTGTTCGAGACCCACGGCGACCGCGTCCGCGTCGTGGTCGTCGGCGAGATCACGGTCTCGGAGCGGCTGCGGCCTTGGGCGAAGCACATCATCGCCTCGCGACCGATCGCCAACGTCGCTTCCTACTGGGACCTGCTGCACGAGGCCGACATCAACCTCTCGGTGCTGGTGTCGGACACGTTCAACGACTGCAAGAGCGAGATCAAGTGGATGGAGGCCGCGATGTTCGGCATTCCGTCCGTGGTGAGCAGCACGCAGACCCACCGCGAGGTGATCGTCGAGGGCGAGACCGGCTTCCTGTGCGAGACGAGCGAGGCGTTCTACGCCGCCCTCGACCGTCTGGTCCGGTCCCGGGACGACCGGCGCCGGATCGGCGAGGCGGCCAAGCGCGCCGTGCTCGAGACCTACGGGCTGGAGCGGCAGGCAGGCCGGCTGTCCGAGATCATCGAGCGCACGACGGCGCGCCAGCTCGCCCCCCGCCGGAAGCTCGTCATCGTCAACGTGTTCTACCCGCCGCAGGCCATCGGCGGCGCGACCCGGGTCGTCTACGACAATGTCCGCTCGCTGCGCGCGATCCTGGGGCCCGAGTGGCAGATCGACGTGATCTGCACCCTCGAGGGCGGACCGACCCCCTACGCCCTCGACTGGTACATCCGCGACGGCGTGCGGGTGTACTGCATCACCGCTGCCAACCACCCCGCCATCGACAACGTCGTCGAGGATCCCGAGATGGGGCGCGTCTTCGACCGCGTCCTCGACCGGATCGAGCCGGACCTGATCCACTTCCACTGCATCCAGCGGCTGACCACGAGCTGCGTCACCGCGGCGATCCGGCGCCGCATCCCCTACCTGATCACCATGCATGACGGCTGGTGGATCTCGCCGCATCAGTTCCTGATCGACGGCAACCGCGCCGTCGAGACCTACGATTTCAGCGGCAAGGCGTCCCTCGACGCCTTCATGGGCGAGGGCTATGCCCGCGCCAGGACGCTCTTGCGCTGCATCAGGGGCGCCACACGGGTGCTGACCGTGTCGCACCCCTTCGGCGCGCTGTGCCGCAGCGTCGGCCTCTCGGAGATCGAGGTGGTGGAGAACGGCGTGTCGCGCCTGCCCAAGGTCATCCGGACCGCGAGCCCGACCGGCCGGGTCCGCCTCGGCTTCATCGGGGGGCTGGCCGACCACAAGGGCTACGGCCTGATCCGCAACGTGCTGTTCAACGAACCGTTCAAGAACATCAGCCTGCTGCTGATCGACCACGCCATGCATCCGAACGAGCGGGTGACGGAGGAGTGGGGCAGCGTCCCGGTCGAGATCCGGGGCAAGTTCCCGCAATCGAGCGTCGGCGGCCTCTATGCCCATATCGATGTGCTGCTGGCTCCGTCGGTCTGGCCGGAGAGCTACGGCCTGGTGACCCGGGAGGCGATCGCCTCCGGCTGCTGGGTCGTCGCCTCGAACCGGGGGGCGGTGGCCGATTGCGTCGTCGAGGGCCGGAACGGCTACATCGTCGACGTCGCGGACGAGGCCGGGCTCCTGGCCGCGCTCCGGTTCATCGACGACAATCCGGCGATCCACCTGCGCTCGCCCGATGACAACGCCCCGATCCGGACAGCGAACCAGCAGGCGGAGGAGCTGGCCGTCATCTACGGCGAGGTCATCGACGCCGACCGGGCGAAGCGGGCCTGACCCGCGACGCGCGCAGGGGGCTCCTGGTGCGCGTCGCCTCCCTGGAACCGGCCCCTGCACCAAGGACCTCGCGCCCGATCACGGCGCCCGAACACGAAGCGCCCCGGCATCGATGCGTCGATGCCGGGGCGTCACGTCTACGCAGGGTGTCGGTTGGGTCGGGCGCTTCAGGCCTGAGCGCCCGCGGCGTTCAGCGCCGAGGCTGGAACAGCGGCTGGGCCAGGGCCTCGGCCCGGGCCATCCACAGGTCGCGCTCGGCACGCAGCTCCTCGGCCCTGTCGACCTCGTTCTGCACGTGGGCGCGCAGGGAGCGCAGCTCGTCGGCCAGCATGGCCTGCAACTCGTCGTAGCGCCCGTGCTCCTGACGCAGCCGGGCCTTGAGCATCATGTTCTCGGCCATCAGCGCGGCGAGGTCGTCCGGCTCCGCGCCGGCCGCCGGCGGGGCCTCGGCCTCCGGCAAGGGAGCCGGCTCGTTCGGGACGACGATCCGGGGCTCCCAGGCCGGCGGGGTCTCGGCCGGCCGGCGCTGTGAGGGCGCGGGCGCGGCGCGGGCCTGGTCGGCGGCGTCGATCCGCGACAGGGTCGCCAGCCAGTCCTGCAGCGGGCCCGAGGGCTGCCGCGAGGCGGTGGTCTGCGTCTTCAAGGCCGGTTCGGACACGCCGCATCTCCTGCGAATCTTGTCCTCAGTTTAACCTCTCGCATGGTTAAGAAGCCGTAAATGTCGCCCCGATGCGGGCGCGCCGGAGATCGGACATTGACATCACCCGCGCAGGGCGATAGGCCCCGGCCTCTCAGGACGAGGTCTCGTCTCGACGCCGACCGGCCCATGAGGCCGGAGGTCAACGCCCGACAGCGCGATGCGCCCTCGGGCGCGAACGGCGTTGCGCGCGACCGACCCACCCGCTGCCCGTAAGGGGCGGCGCGCAGGAGACCGGATGACCAGGACCGACCACGCGCCGTTGCGCATCGAGGACGCGGTGAACGAGCTCTGCCCCTGGTCGGGCAAGCCGATCGCGGCCGATTCGCTGACGCTCTACAACGGCGCGGTCGTGGGCTTCTGCAATCCCGATTGCCGCGACAAGTTCGAGCGGGCGCTCAACCACTTCGAGGGCGCCTTGCAGGCCCGGCGCGCCGCCTCCGCGGGCGTGAACGAGTAATCCCCGGAGACTGACGCGCATGTTCGAAGGCCTCTCCGATCGCCTCTCCGGCATCCTGTCCGGGCTGACACGCCGCGGCGCCCTGACCGAGGCCGACGTCACCGCCGCCCTGCGCGAGGTGCGTCGCGCCCTGCTGGAGGCGGACGTGGCCCTCGAGGTCGTGCGCTCCTTCACCGAGAAGGTGCGCGAGCAGGCCGTCGGCGCCGTGGTGCTGAAGTCGGTGACGCCCGGCCAGATGGTCGTGAAGATCGTCAACGACCAGCTCGTGGCGATGCTCGGCGGCGAGGCCGGCATCATCGACCTCAACGCGCCGGCTCCGGTCGGCATCCTGATGGTCGGCCTGCAAGGCTCGGGCAAGACCACCACCACGGCGAAGATCGCCCGGCGCCTGACCCAGCGCGACAAGCGCCGGGTGCTCCTCGCCTCCCTCGACACCCGCCGC
Source organism: Methylobacterium frigidaeris (assembly GCF_022179185.1). Lineage (GTDB taxonomy): Bacteria > Pseudomonadota > Alphaproteobacteria > Rhizobiales > Beijerinckiaceae > Methylobacterium > Methylobacterium frigidaeris. Next base: position 28,762 of record NZ_BPQJ01000030.1, read on the forward strand.
CCGGCCGCGATGGAGCAGCTGGCGGTGCTGGCGAAGCAGGTCGGGGTCGAGTCGCTGCCGATCGTCGCCGGTCAGTCGGCGGTGCAGATCGCCAGGCGCGCCATGGAGGCCGCCCGCCTGGGCGGCTTCGACGTGGTGATGCTCGACACCGCCGGCCGCGTCACCCTCGACGAGGCGCTGATGCAGGAGGCCGCCGACGTCAAGGCGGCCACCAGCCCGCACGAGGTGCTGCTCGTCGCCGACGCGCTGACCGGCCAGGACGCGGTCAATACCGCCCGCGCCTTCGACGGGCGGCTCGGCGTCACCGGCATCGTGCTCACCCGCATGGACGGCGATTCGCGCGGCGGCGCGGCGCTCTCGATGCGGGCGGTCACCGGCAAGCCGATCAAGCTCGTCGGCACCGGCGAGAAGGTCGACGCGCTCGAGGAGTTCCATCCGGCCCGCGTCGCCAACCGCATCCTCGGCATGGGCGACATCGTCTCGCTCGTCGAGAAGGCGGCCGAGACCATCGACCAGGAACAGGCCCTTCGTGTCGCCGAGAAGATGCGCAAGGGCAAGTTCGACCTCGACGACCTGTCGATGCAGCTCGCCCAGATGGAGAAGATGGGCGGCATCGGCGGCTTGATGGGCATGCTGCCCGGCATGGGCCAGATCAAGAAGCAGGTCGAGGGCGCCAACCTCGACGAGAAGATGTTCAAGCGCCAGCGCGCTATCATCTCGTCGATGACCCCCGAGGAGCGCCGCAACCCCGACGTGCTCAAGGCCTCGCGCAAGAAGCGCGTGGCGAAGGGCGCCGGCGTCGACGTCTCGGAGATCAACAAGCTCCTCAAGATGCACCGCACCATGGCCGACATGATGAAGGCCATGGGCTCGGGCAAGCGCGGCATCGGCCAGGCGCTCGGCAACATGTTCGGCCTCGGCGGCGGGGGAATGGGCGGATTAGGTAAGATGATGGGCGGCATGCCCCAGCCCACCCCCGAGATGCTGGCCGAGCTGCAGAAGTCCCTGCCTCCGGGCACCACCCTTCCGCCGATGCCCCCCGGCCTCGGCGGTCCCAAGGCGCCGGCCGGCCCTGCCGGCAAGGCGCCCCCCGCCGCTCCCGCCCTTCCGGGCCTCGGGGCCAAGCTCCCGGGCCTGCCCGGCCTCGGCGGCCTTCCCTTCGGCAAGAAGAAGTAGGCGGCACCGGATCCGCCAGGGTCCCCCGCCCGCATCGTCGAACGATCCTCGAACCCCTCAACAGGAAGAGACCCATGTCCCTCAAGATTCGCCTGACCCGCGGCGGCGCCAAGAAGCGCCCGTACTACCGCATCGTCGTCGCCGACGCCCGCGCGCCCCGCGACGGCCGCTTCATCGAGAAGGTCGGCGCCTACGACCCGATGAAGCCGAAGGACGATCCGGCCCGCGTGATCCTCGAGACCGAGAAGGTCCAGGCCTGGCTCGCCAAGGGCGCCCAGCCGACCGACCGTGTCCTGCGCTTCCTCGACGCCGCCGGCCTCGCCAAGCGCCCGACCCGCAACAACCCGCAGAAGGCCGAGCCCGGCACCAAGGCCAAGGAGCGCGCCGCCGCCCGCGCCGAGAAGGCCGGCGCCGCCGCCGACTCGGCCGAGTAAGCGCGACCGTGGCGCGTCGCCCCGACGCCCGTCCCCCGCGCGGCCGGGCCCCTTCGGGTCCTGCCCACGGGGGCTCCGATCCGCGCCGGGGCGCAGGCACGCCGGCGCCGCAGCGCGCCAGCCTGACGCCCGCACGCAGCGAGGCCGGGATCGCCACCGATCCCGGGTTCGTGCTGCTGGGCGAGTTCGGTCGCGCCCACGGCCTCAACGGCGAGGTGCGGCTGAAATCCTACACCGCCGACCCGGTGGCGATCGGGTCCTACGGCCCGCTGACCGGGGCCGACGGACGCACGATCGAGATCGCCTCGTTGCGCCCGGCCGCGGGCGCTCCCGACATGCTGATCGCCCGGGTCGCCGGCGTCTCAGGCCGCAACGGGGCCGAGAGCCTGAACCGGCTCGCCCTCTACGTCGCGCGCGACCGCCTCGGGGCTGCGGAGGAGGAGGACGAGTTCTTCGCCGCCGACCTCGTCGGGCTCGCGGTGGTGGACCGCGCCGGCACTCCCCTCGGCACGGTGCGGGCGGTGCCGAATTACGGCGGCGGCGACCTCTTGGAGATCGCGCCGGCCGCCGGCGGCAGCCCGGCCCTCCTGCCCTTCACCAGGGCCTTCGTGCCGGAGATCGACATCGTCGGCCGCCGGATCATCGTCGATCCGCCCGAGGACCTGTTCGCCCCGGCCGCGCCGCGGGATCCGGACGCCGCCTGAGGGCGGCCCGAGGTAGACAATTCGCCGATGAGAAGCCCGTCCGACGCGATCGACGGATTCAACTCGAAAGACGCGACTTGAAATCCTCCATCGCGATTCCAGAGCCGCTGATGGTTCAGAAACAAGCGGATCTTTGTCCGCTTCGTTCTGATTCACCTGCACGTCTGGATTCCGGGCTCCCTAACACTGCCCCGGAACGACTTGACGGGTGTCAATTCAGCTCAGCGAAACAGGCACTCGCGCATCGAGTCGCGTCCACGCCCTCTCCCCACCGGCGGGGAGAGGTGACTTGTGCCCGATGACGGGTGAGCGTCGGAGCCCTTACCGACCGCGGTTCTTGCGCTGCTGGCCGAGGCCCGAGCTCTTGGCGAGTTCGGAACGCTGGGCGGCGTAGGTCGCGGCGACCATCGGGTAGTCGTGCGGCAGGCCCCACTTCTGGCGATACTGCTCGGGCGAGAGACCGCGGGTGGTGAGATGCCGCTTGAGCGACTTGTAGGGCTTACCGTCCTCCAGGCTGATGATGTAATCCGGCGTGACGGTCTTACGAATCGGCACCGGGGGCGTGGGCTTCTCGGGCTCGGGCGCCGGGGGCGCGGCGACGCGCTCGAGCGAGGCATGCACGGCGGCGATCAGGCTGCCGAGATCCCCGACCGGCACCGAGTTCTTCGACACGTAGGCCGACACGATATCGGCCGTGAGCATGACGAGTTCGCCCGGCTCCTGATCCTGAGTATCCACGTCTGACATCATAGGGTTTCCGCTTCGCGAGTGTGATGGACGGAGGCGTTGCAGCGGGCCGGTCCGGCGCCGCGCCGCCGCTCGGTCTTCTTGAGGGCCGTCACGCACCAAGTCCGCATGCGCGATCACCCGGTCCCTGAGACTTGGTGGCAAGTCTTATGCCCTGCCGCAAGCTGGTAGCAGCAACGCAGGGGTCAAATCAGGTAGTTCCTGTGGATTTCACCGTGATTCAATCAAGCTGAATATACTCAAGGTTGCAATTTCCGATTTCACGTTGCCGATAATTGCATAAAAGTCTATCGGGAGCCGGCTTTTGAGTGAAGAGCCACGGCGGCAGCTCCGGCGCGGATCCGACCGCCGGTGGCGGTCGGGCGATCCGGACTTGGGCGATGTGGGGTGATGGGCCGGCGCGGGATCAGGCCACCCTGTCCGGCCGCCGGGCGGCCGCGTCGTGCCGGGCCTGGATCTCGATGAAGACGCGCCGGACCTTGGGGCTCAAGCCCTTCATCCGGGTCTCCAGATGGCCGACGAGCCGCTCGATCTCGCCGCCGGTGAGTCCGTCGTCGATGTCGAGGCTGACATTGACCAGGACGTCGGCGGGCCCGAGGTGCTGCGTCAGCACCTCGTTGACGTGCTGCACCCCCGGCTCGGACCGCACGATCTCGTGGAGGCCGGCGACCAGCTCGGGCTCCGCCGCCTCGCCGACGAGCAGGCCGTGGGTCTCGATCATCAGGAAGATCGCCATGCCGATCAGGATCAGGCCGATCACGATCGAGGCGATGCCGTCGAAGGCGGGCTGGTCCAGCGTCTCCGCCAGGATCACGCCGGCCAGAGCCACGACGAGGCCGATGAGCGCCGCCACGTCCTCGACCAGCACGGTGAACAGGGCCGGGTCCTTGCTGCGGCGGATCGCGGTGATCGGCGGCAGCTTGCCCTTCTCGCCCCAGAACGCCTTGAGGGCGACGAAGCACGAGAAGCCTTCGGCCAGGACCGCGAAGCCGAGGATCGCCAGATTGACGGTGAATCCCGGGATGGTCCGCCCGAGGATCACGGCGTCGGCGGCGGGCTCGGGGTGCTGCAGCTTGTGCACGCCCTCGTAGACCGCGAAAGCACCGCCGCCGAGGAAGATCAGCAGGGCTACCAGGAAGGCGTAGAAGTAGACCTCGCGGCCGTAGCCGAACGGGAAGCGGGCATCCGCCGGCTTCCCCGCCCGCTTCAGGCCGACGAGCAGCAGGAGCTGGTTGGCGGTATCGACCACCGAGTGGACACCCTCGGCCAGCATGGCGCTGCTGCCGGTGAGGAAGGCGCCGACGAACTTCGCGGCGGCGATCGCCAGGTTGGCGCCGGCGGCGGTGTAGATCGCGCCGCTGCTCTCGTGGGCCATATCTCCGAGACTCCCGTCGCCCGGCGAGCGTGGCCGTGGCTGACGACAGTAACGCCGCGAGGGGCTGGCTGGGTCCGGTCGCCCGCGACGACGGCCCTCTCGAGCATCAGGCGGCGTCGCGCAGCGCGGGCGCGGGAGTGTCCATCCCGAAATGCCCGTAGAGCGCCGCGATGCTGGCGGTGAGCAGGCCGTCGAGCGGTGCCAGGGTCGCCTCGTCCGGCACCCGCCCCTCGACCCGGGCCGCGTGCTCGATCTCCCGCAGGTGCCCGGCGAGCGCCGCGGCACCGACATTGAGACTCATCGACTTGAGCCCGTGGGCCGCCCGGCCCGCCGCCTCGGCGTCGGCCGCCGCCCGCAGGGTCGCCAGGCCGTCGGGCCCGTGTGCGGCGAACAGCCCGAGCACCCGCCCGACGAAGGCCGAGCCGGAGCCCTCGGCCATCTCGGCGAGCCCGGCCAGGGTGTCGGGCTCGAGGAGCGCGGCCGGCATCGGAGCATCCGTCCCCCGTGCCCCCTCGATACCCCCGATCGTCCCCGCTTCTCCGCCCGTTCCCAGGGCCGCCGCCAGCGTGCGGGCGAGGTCGGCCAGGGTGAAGGGCTTGGCCAGCACACCGTCCATCCCGGCCTCGCGCCAGGCTTCGGCTGCGGTGCCGACGACGTGGGCGGTCGACGCCACGATGGGGATGCGGGCCGCTCCCTGCGCGGCCTCCCATTGCCGGATGGCCCGGGCGGCGTCGAAGCCGTCGAGGCCCGGCATCGAGCCGTCCATCAGGATCAGGTCGAACCCGCCCTCGCGCGCCACGTCGAGCGCCCGGAAGCCGTCCTCCACCGTGACGACCCGGGTCACGCCGAGGCGACCAAGAGCCTCGACAGCGACCTCGCGGTTGACCGGGTTGTCGTCCGCCACCAGTACCCGCGCGGCCGGGAAGCGCGGCAGGGCCACGACCGGTCCGGCCTCGGCGCCGATGCCCGCGAAGGTCTTGCCCGTCGCCAGCGCCGCGAGCGCCGGGCGCCACTCTCCTTGCGCGAGGGGCCAGCGCAGCAGGGCATCGGCGAGGCCGGACGAGAGAACGGCGGCCCCGCTCGGCTCACCCATCGGTGCGATGGCGACGACCCGGCCGGCCCCGGCCGGGCGGCGCCCGATGCGGGCAAGATCGAAGGCCTCGACGAAGTGGTGCGCGCCCTGCCCGGTCTCCCCCGGCGCGAAGCCGGCGGCGAGGAGGCCTTCCGTGAGGGCGAGCCGCGTCGCGGATCCCGAGATTGCGACGGCCACCGCAGGAACGATCCCTCCCTGCCGCAGCACCGGCTCCGCCGCGGCGAGGACGTCGAGCGGGATCTCGGCCCAGAAGGTCGAGCCGCGGCCGACCTCGCTCTCGACCCCGATCCGCCCGCCCATGGCGGCGACGAGCCGCTCGGCGATCGACAGGCCGAGGCCGGTGCCGCCGAAGCGCCGGGTCGTCGAGCCGTCCGCCTGCGAGAAGGCGGAGAAGATCGTCGGCAGGGTCTCGGCCGGGATGCCGATTCCGGTGTCGGACACGCTCAGGCGCAGCGTTTCGCCTCGGTCCCGGGTGTCGAGCCGCACCAGGACGTGGCCGGATTCGGTGAACTTGAGAGCGTTGTTGACGAAGTTGCCGAGGACCTGGCCGAGCCGCACCGGGTCGCCGTGAACCGCCCGCGGCACGTCCGGCCCGACGACCGCCGCGAGGTCCAGCCCCTTGGCCCGGGCCCGCTCGCCGAACAGGGTCACGACGGTGTCGGCGACCTCGGAAGGGTCGAGGGCGATGCGCTCCAAGGTGAGCTTGCCGGCCTCGACCTTGGCGAAGTCCAGGATGTCGTTGATGATCGCGAGCAGGCTCTGGCCTGAGCGGGCGATCACCTCGGCGTAGCGGCGCTGGCGCGCCGGCAGCTCCGCGGCGGCGAGCAGCTCCGCCATGACCAGCATGCCGTTCATCGGCGTGCGGATCTCGTGGCTCATCGTCGCCAGGAACGACGACTTGGCGCTGTTGGCGGCCTCCGCTGCCTCCTTGGCCTCGCTGAGGTCGTGGGTGCGGTCGCTCACCTCCTGCTCCAGCCGGGCCTGGTGCTCGACCAGGCGGTGGTCGCGCTCGCGCACCGCGTCGATGAGGCCGTTGAAGCTCGTCGCCAGCCGGCCGACCTCGTCGCCGGATTCGGCGCCGGGCGGCAGGACGGCGCGGCGGGCGTAGTCGTGGTTCTCGCGCACCGCATCCATGGTGCGGGCGAGCGCGGTGAGCGGCCGGGTCAGGGCGCGGCCGAGGCGCCAAGCCACCGCGAAGCCGACCGCCATGGCGAGCCCCGCCGCCATCAGAGCGTTGCGCACCACGTCGACGAGGCGCCCGACGAGGTCGGCGGTGTCGGCGATCAGGGTCACCCGCCCGACGACGCGGGCATTCTCCACCACCGGCACGCTGACCTTGACCGTGCGGGCCAGCACGAGGGCCAGCGGCGTGAGGCCCTCCTCGTCGAGATCGAGGTCGTCGGCGAGGCGCAGGCCGGTCCCCTGCTCGGCGAGCGCCGTTCCGTCCGGGCGGGTCAGCCCGGCATAGACGATGCCGTCCTGGCGGGCGATTGCCCGGAGCGCCGCATGGGCGCCGGCGGCGTCGTCCGCCGCGGCGGCTCCCGCGGCGGCGGCGGCGAAGACGGAGGCAAGGCCGGTGAGCGCCCGGCGCGTGTCGGCAGCGTAGCGGCCGACCTCCGACCAGGCGCCGAGCGCCGCGGCGGCCGCCAGCGCGACGATCACCGCGCCGAGCACCGCCCGGCCGAGGCGGGCCGCGAGGCTGCGCGCCGGTCGGGACGGCGCGGGAGGCCGTGCCGCCGGGGCGATCCCGCCCGGGACAGGCTCGGCAGAGGGACTGCCGGCGGGCTTCGGGCGGCGCTCGCCGCGCTGCAGGCTCCGGCGCCAGCGATCTCCGAGCGAGGGCCCGGCCGTCCTCGAACCCGGGTCTCCCCCGGCCCGGCTCGGCCGCCCGGGCCGGGGGTGCGGTGCGGGCAGCGGATCCTCCGCCACGCGGATCACCCGGGCGCGCAGCCGCCGGTTCTGTCCAGGCGCGACCGAGGCGGTCGGTTCCTCCGGCGCATCCGTCATCCCGGTTGTCACGGCCTCGACACCTCAGGCGGCGCGGCTCACGGCCTGGCCGACCAGGTCCGCGACGGCGTCCCATCGGGACAGGAAGGCCTCGACCACCGCCGGATCGAAATGCGCCCCGGCCTCCCGCTGCAGGAAGGCGTGGGTGGCCTCCAGGGTCCAGGCGCGCTTGTAGGGCCGGTCGCTGGTCAGGGCGTCGAACACGTCCGCCACCGCGACGATGCGGCCGGGGAGCGGGATGTCGGTGCCGGACAGGCCGTTGGGGTAGCCCTCGCCGTCCCAGCGCTCGTGGTGGCTCACGGCGATCTCGGCGGCGAGCCGCACCACGTCGGACGAGCTGTTGGCCAGGATGCGGGCGCCGCGCTCGGCGTGGCGCTCCATCTCCCGGCGCTCCTCAGAGGTCAGCGGACCGGGCTTGAGCAGGATCGCGTCCGGGATCGCGATCTTGCCGACGTCATGCATCGTCGAGGCGAGGCTGATCAGCCGGCACTGCTCGAGCGGCAGGCCCAGCGCCTCGGCGATCAGGTTCGTGTAGTTCGCCACCCGGGCGACGTGGTCGCCGGTATCGGTGTCGCGGTGCTCGGCCGCGCGCATCAGCACGGTGACGATCTCGCGCTCGCGCGCCTCGACCAGGGCCACCGCGGCGGCGACCTCTTGCGCCAGCCGGGCGGCGTGGGCCTGCTCGGCCTTGTGGGCCCGGCGGAGCGCCAGCAGGTTGGTGACGCGGGCCCGGATCTCGACCGGGTCGCAGGGCTTGTTGACGAAGTCGGTCGCGCCGGCCTCCAGGGCGGACCGGCGCAGGGCGCGCTGGTCGAAGCTCGTCACCATCACGATCGGCACGTGCGCGAAGCCCGGCAGCGCCCTTAACGCCCGGATGACTGCGAGGCCGTCCATCCCGGGCATCTCGTAATCGGTCAGGACGACGCCGATCTCATCGGTATGCGCCGCCGCGAAGGCGAGCGCATCCGCCGGCCGCGTGAAGCTCTCCGGCCGGCAATCCACGACCGGCCGCAGCGCCTCGAGCATCAGGAGGTTGTTGAGCTCGGCATCGTCGAGGACGATCGCACGCATGAGGTCTCCTCCGGCGAGAGATCGCCACTGCCCCGCGAGGGTGCCGGAGAAACCTTGACAATCCCCTGTCCGGAGGTCCGCGTTTTACCCCGATCGGCCGAGGTTCCGGCCCCACTTGGGTGGCCGCGGCGTCTTTGGCTTTGAAACCGGACGCTGTCGGCGCTAGAGCACGTGCGACGGCCCCTCGCGCGCAAGCGGGAGCCGGACACCCATGACGGATCCCGGCGCGGCCCTCAACCGACAGGCGCGCCTTCGCACGCAGGACGACGAGACGAACACGATGGCCGGCTTCAAGGACCAGAACTTCAACGATCGGCGGAGTACGTCCGCGGACGCGAAGAAGGCCCTGCTGGAGAAGTTCCGGGCCAAGCCCGCCGCCGACGACCCGGAGGTCCAGGCCCGCATGGCGGAGCGCCAGAAGATCGCCGAGGCCCGCGCCGCCCGCGCCGCGGAACGCGAGGCCGCCAAGCAGGCCGAGGCCGAACGCCTGGCCGCCGAGGCGGCCGAGGCCAAGGCCCGCGCCGAGCGCGAGGCGGCCGAGGCGGCCGAGCGCGAGGCGGCCCTGGAGGCGGAGCGCAAGGCAGCCCGCGACGCCCGCTACGCGGCCCGCAAGGCGCGCCGCAAGTAGACGAGAGACGACGCGATCGAACCGAGCTGCGGACCTCATCCGGGGACCGCGACGGTCGTTCCAACCCCCGCCGGATTCGGCGCCGCTCACGGCGCGCGACGTCCGGCGGGGGTTTTTCGTTGCCGACGCTGCCGCCTCGCGGACTGTCCCAGGCCGAGCAGGGCCGGGACTTGCGGTTGTCGCAACGCGGCTCAGGACCGAGGAGGCGCAGACCTCCCTCTTCCCGGCCGGCAGGAAGCGGGCCGTGCCCCCATTCAGGGAGAACGGCGAGCCCGTAGGGCGAGGGTGGGGTGCTTCCGGATGAGCTCCTTCCGGAACCAAACCCCTCGCTCCGGCTCCGCCTGCGCTCCCGTCATCGACGACGAGGTCGATGAGGTCCTCTCCCGGCTCGCGGGAGAGGAGAATTTCCACGCCCTGTCTGCCCCGGACGACGGTTCATCGAGGCGGGACATCGGCCAACGATCGCCGGACCTCCTGGAGGCCACCGGACCCCGCCCCCGCACACGAGGCCCGCACGCGACCGTCCGGGCTGTCGCATCACTCTCCCTTGCGCGGACGGCCACGGCGGGCCGCTGTCGCCTCGCCGTCGCTGCCTTGCGCAGCCGCGAGCCGGGCCGCGGCCGCGCGATCGCGCCGGATCTGGCCGAGGCCGAGGGTCTTGGCGAGTTCCGAGCGCTGGGCGGCGTAGGTCGCGGCGACCATCGGGTAGTCGGGCGGCAGACCCCATTTCTGGCGGTACTGATCCGGGGTGAGTCCACGGGTCGTCAGGTGCCGCTTGAGCGACTTGTAGGGCTTGCCGTCCTCCAGGCTGATGATGTGCTCCGGCGTGACGGTCTTGCGGATCGGCACCGGGGGCGTGGGCTTCTCGGGCTCGGGCGCCGGGGGCGCGGCGACGCGCTCGAGCGAGGCGTGCACGGCAGCAATCAGGTTTGCCAGTTCCCCGACCGGCACGGAGTTCTTCGACACGTAGGCCGACACGATATCGGCCGACAGATCGATCAGCTGCGAGGTCGGTGCCTGCTCGTCAGCGCTCATGGATGCCCCCTTTTTTGGAATACTTCTTTGCACATGCGGCGAAAAAACCAAACAGTCAATGAAAAAATTTTATTCGCGAGTAGATCGGGATCGACGAGACCGCCCTGCGGTCGTTCGCCTCGCACGTGCTGCTTTTTCGGCAAGTTCTGATTCGCATATAGGCGGTTGCAAAAGGAATTTTTGCTTAATTCTTGATCTTGCGGTTTTATCCGGCGGGCGGCCTGAGCCTCACCTGGTCGTCTGCAACGCACCGGGAGCCTGACATGTCGCAATCTGGCGGAAACAATACTTGAGGTTGTGAGAGAGAATGGACGCGCTCCGCAACGGTGGCAGATCCGGTCCCGACTCGGCCGTTGGAACTCGCAATCTAAAATTGTATCGCTGAACCGGACGGCACAAGAAAAAGGCACCTGCCGAGACCGGCAAGTGCCCTTGGAAAAGCCACCCTTGAGAACGCCACCTTCGAATAGGTGGTCTGGAGATGCGTGACCCGGAAACGACCGACGCCGCGACGGTGGAGAGCGACGGCGCGGGCCGATGTCCGGGACCCTGCCCGGGACGCGCCTCAGGGCTTGGGTGCGGCGGCCGGCGTCGCGGGCTTGGCGGCCGCCGCGGGAGCGGCCGCTTTCGGCGCCGCGGCCCATTCGGCATCCGGCCGCGGGCCGTTCGGGGCGCCGGTCGGGGCGGTGAGCTGGCCGGGTGCGACGTCGTTCGCGCGGGTCCAGGTCTGGGAGCCGCACAGGAACCCCATCAGGCAGCCGCGCACGTTGAGCTCGCCGGGCTCCTCGGTCCAGATCGAGACGTCGTAGAGCTTGCCGTCGTCGGCGTTGTAGATCTGTCCCTCGTAACGGTTATCGGCGTTCGGCTTCAACCCCATGATGAGTTGGTGGCCCAGGGAGGGGCGGCTGCGCTTCTTGGCGTCGGTGTTCTTGAAATCGACCCGCGGCTGGCCCTTGTCGTCGTTGGGGGTCTTGAGCCAGACGGCGTAGCCGCAGACCCGATCGGTGCGGGCCGGGCACTTCTCGATCCGGATGCGGGCCCGGCCGTCCTCGGTCAACCAAGTCCCGCTCGGGTCTTTCGGTGCGGCGAGCGCCGCGGCCGACGACAGGCCGAGAGCCACGAGCGCCCCGGTCAGGACCTTCTTCATACTGTACATCCTCGTCTGGCGGTGCGGTCCACGCACAAACATCGTCCATCGCTGATGCCGCATCGCGCGGCCGGACGCCAGAGGCCGGCCCATTGCGTCGGAATCGTGGGCGACCGATGCGGACATGCTGCCTCACGGCGGGATGTCACATGGCCGGCCGCTCCCGCGGCGAGCTAGAGCAGCGACGCCGGGCGGCAATCGTCCATCCGGCACGAGACGCCAATATTTTCGACTGCCGCGTAGCGGCGTCCCCTCACCGCCAGGGCTGCCGCATGTTCACGACCGAGCTCCTCGTGATGACTTCCGCCACCCTCGGGGCGATCGTCATCGTGCTCGCCGCCCGGCCGGGCGCCAGCCTGCGGGCGGGCCTGCCGCGCCTCCCCCGCGCCGTCGGGGCCGCACGGCGGCCGTTCGGACGCTGATCGGCGCCCCTCGGCGAGAAGAGGCGCCGGATGCGAGGATTTCGGGGAGCGGGGGCGATTTTTGGTGCGGTGCAGCACCGCAGGAACCCGGAAAGGCTGCTAGACTTCGGACACTAGGTTGCTGCCCTGGCGGCGCGCCAAACCCGAAAAGGAGCTGACCCGACCGTGCCGCACGCCTCGGAGCTGATCGCCATCATCGCCCTCGGGCTCGTTTTCGCGTTCGTCGGCGGCATGCTCGCGCAGCGGCTGAAGCTCCCGCCGCTGGTCGGCTATCTCCTGGCAGGCGTCGCGGTCGGACCGCACACGCCCGGCTTCGTCGGCAATGCCGAGCTCGCCGGGCAGCTCGCCGAGATCGGCGTGATCCTGCTGATGTTCGGGGTCGGCCTGCACTTCTCGATCGGCGACCTGATGTCGGTCCGGGCCATCGCGCTGCCCGGCGCCGTGGTGCAGATCGCGGTCGCCACCCTGATGGGCCTGGCCTTGAGCGTCGCCTGGGGCTGGGGCATCGGGGCGGGCCTCGTCTTCGGCCTCGCCCTCTCGGTCGCCTCGACGGTGGTGCTGCTGCGGGCGCTCGAGGAGCGGAGCCTCCTCGATTCCGACAAGGGCCGCATCGCCGTCGGCTGGCTCATCGTCGAGGATCTGGCGATGGTGCTGGCCCTCGTCCTGCTGCCGGCGCTCGCCGGGCCCCTCGGCGGCGAGAGCGCCGGGGCGGCGCACGGCCTCGCGGGCGACGGCAACATCTGGCTCACCCTCGGGCTCACGCTCGCCAAGGTCGCGGCCTTCGCCGGGCTGATGCTGGCCGGCGGCCGTCGGGTGGTGCCCTGGCTCCTCGACCAGGCCGCCCGCACCGGCTCGCGCGAGCTGTTCACCCTGGCGGTCCTGGCGCTGGCGCTCGGCATCGCGTACGGATCGGCCGAGCTGTTCGGCGTCTCCTTCGCGCTCGGCGCCTTCTTCGCCGGCATGGTGCTGGCCGAATCGGACCTCAGCCACCAGGCCGCCGCGGATTCGCTGCCGCTGCAGGATGCCTTCGCGGTCCTGTTCTTCGTCTCGGTCGGCATGCTGTTCGACCCGACGATCCTGCTGCGCGAGCCGCTGGCCGTGCTCGCCACCCTGGCGGTGATCCTGGTCGGCAAGTCGCTCGCGGCCATCGCCATCGTGCTGGCCTTCCGCCATCCGCTCTCGACGGCACTGACCATCGCGGCGAGCCTGGCGCAGATCGGCGAGTTCTCGTTCATCCTGGCGAGCCTCGGCATCAGCCTGAAGCTGTTGCCGCCGGAAGGGCGCGACCTGATCCTGGCCGGCTCGCTCCTCTCCATCACCCTCAACCCGCTGATCTTCGCCTCCTTGAGCCGCCTGAGCCGCTTCGTCGAGGCGCGGCCGGGACTCGCCGCCCGGTTCGAGCGCGGCGGCGAGCAGGTCGCGGTCTCGGCCCACGCCAAGGGCCGGGAGGGCCACGCGGTGGTGATCGGCTACGGCCGGGTCGGTGGCGCCATCGGCAAGGCGCTCGAGGCCTGGGAGCTTCCCTTCGTCGTGGTGGAGCGCGACCGGCGCCGGGTCGAGGAGCTGCGCGCCGCCGGCGTCGCGGCGGTGTTCGGCGATGCCGGCGCGCCGGGGATCCTCGACGCGGCGGATATCGGGCGGGCGCGCCTGCTGGTGGTGGCGAGTCCGGACGCGCACCAGGCCCGGCGCCTGATCGAGATCGCCCGCGAGGCCAATCCGGGGATCGACACGGTGGTGCGCACCCACAGCGACACCGAGCGGCGCAACCTCGAGGAGGAGAAGGTCGGCCTGGTGCTGATGGCCGAGCGCGAAGTCGGCTTCGGCATGGCGCTCTACGCGCTGCGCAGCTTGGGCCTCAGCGAGGGCGAGGCCCGCCTGTTCATCGACACTAGCCGGGCCGAGAGCCGGGCCGAGCCCGTCGCGGAGGCCGAGCCCGAGCTCGGCGCCCCGGAGCTGCGGCCGCACCGCGAGGCGCCTGCGGAATCGTGACGCAGCATCGTTACCAAACTGCAATCCTCCGGTAAGTGTCGCCTGAGCCCGGATCCGCCATTCTCCTCCCGGTCCACCGAGATCCGGTTCACCGCGAGGAGTCCGACGATGTCGCAGCCGCAGATGGAGCGTCCGGCCGAGCTGATGGTGTGGCACGGCACGCTGGCCGCGCCCGGCCCGCGGGAGATGCGCCGTTACCCCACCCTGCGCGCCGCCCTCGCGGCGGCCGTGCAGGCCGACGATCCCGAGGCCCTGCCCTGGATCGTCACCGAGGATGGCGCCGTGCTCAGCCCGCGCTGGATCGACGAACACGCCCCCCGGGCCATCGCACGCCAAGTCCGATCGTCGCTCCGCCTCCCGTCCTGACGGCTTGCGTCGTTCGGGCGGCTCACGCTCGGCGCGCGCGCGTGCTATCGTCTCCCGACGAGCACGAATCGCCATGACGAGCCTGCGCAAGACCGCCCCTGCCCGCCCGGCCACGATCGCGGCGGCGACACACGGCTACACCGCCGTATCCTTGAGGCTGCGCCGCGCGGCCAACGACAACCGGCCCCGTTCCGGTCGCCGACGCACCCTGACGCTGATCGCCGGCGCCTGGCTCGCCGTGCTGGTCGCGGCGGCGGTAGCCCTCTGGCGTACCGGCGGATTTTGACGTCGCCGAACGAGCCCTCAGCGTCGAAGGAAGAGTCCGGCCTGCACGACACATCTGGCGTGCGTCGTCGCGACTCACGGCACACGACAGTGCCGTTTGCCGGAGCTGCACGATCCGGCCTCTGTCTCCGGCGTCGCCGCACTGTCGGATGACGAAGCGGCAACCGGTCCCGCCCCGGCGCAGAACGCGCTAACCGCCCTGCATAGCGCGCACGATCTCGACGCGATCGCCCTCCGAGAGCGCCGTCGTCGTCCAGTCGCGCTGGCGCACCACCGCCCCGTTGAGCGCGATGGCGAAGCCCTGCGGGCCGGGGAGGTCCAGGTCGGCGGTTTCCTGGCGCCACAGGGCGTCGAGCGTAGCGGCCTCGCTGTCGCGGGATTCGCCGTTGACGAAGAGCTTCATGCGGTCTCGCCTCGTAGGGAGTCATGCGGGGCGGGCGGCGCGAACCGGGCGAGGCCGAAGGGGGCGGCCACCGGCAGCGACTCGCCGCGCAGAATCAGGGTGGAGATGGCCTCGGCGGTGACCGGAGCCAGCAGGTAACCGTTGCGGTGGTGGCCGGCGGCCAGCACCAGGCCGGGCGACGCCTCGCCGAGAATCGGGGCATCGTCGTCGGAGGTCGGGCGAAAGCCGCTCCAGACACCCGCCACCCGCATCTCCTCCACGCCCGGAAGCGCCCGGCGGGCGCCCTCCAGCAGGGCGTAGAGGCCGCCGGCCGTGAGGTGCGGGTCGAAGCCGGTCTCCTCCACGGTGGCGCCGACGATGAGCGAGCCGTCGCCCTTCGGCGCCATGTGGACCTGCTCGGTCCAGACCACGTGGGCGAGGCCGCCGCTGCGCGGCGTCATCTGCAACGCCATCGACTGGCCCTTGAGCGGGCGCACCGGCAGGGCGAGGTCCGGCACCAGGCCCCCCTCCCCGGCCCAGGCGCCGGAGGCGAGCACCACGGTGCCCGCCCGCAACGAGCCCGTGGTGGTCTCGACCCCGATGACCCGGCCGCCCTCGCGGGTGAGGGCCGTGACGGGGGTCTCCTCGATCAGCCGGCCGCCGGCTGCGCGAAACGCCTGGCGCAGGGCGACGATCACGCGCGCAGGATCGACCTGGTGGTCGTCGGCGCAGAACAGGCCGGCGGTGACGGTGGGGCGCAGGCCCGGCTCGCGGGCGCGGATGGCGGGGCCGGACAGCCACTCGACGGCCAGCCCGTCGCGGCGCTGCAGCTCGTGCCGGAAGCGCAGGCGCTCGACCTCGTCGCGGCCCAGCGCGATCACGAAGGTGCCCTCGCGGCGGTAATCGATCGTCAGACCGGATTCGGCCTCGAGTTCGTTGCGGAACGGATGCCACAGGCGCTGGCTCGCGAGGCAGAGCGGCAGCAGGGCCTCGCCCCCGGGCTCGTGCTCGGCCGCCGCCGCCAGCATGCCGGTGGCGGCGAGACTCGCGCCGTCGCCGGCCTTGGCCCGCTCGATTACCGCGACGGCGAGACCGGCCCGCGCGAGGCGCCACGCGATCGACAGACCGATCAGCCCGGCGCCGATCACCGCCACGTCGGTGCGTTCCGGCAGCCGGTCCCTCTCCGGGCTCGGGCCCGGTCCGCCTCGCCGTCCGATCGTCTGCGCGTGCACCCTCGTCTCCACGGTGGCCCGAAGAGAGTGGACAGCGCCCGATTGCCGGATGATGCGCGTGGATCCCAAGAGGACCCTGTCCAATCCCTACGCCGGTATGAGCCGGATCAGGTTCGAAGGATTTCCGCGCTGACCGGGCCCGGCGGGCCTCCAGTCCAGCGGTATCTCAGCCCCTTGTCGGGGATCTCCCTGGAACACCCGGTATTTGGCGGGGGACGGGCCCGTCGTCAACCACCCTTCACCCACCCTTGCCCGGGCGATAGATCGCCATCTCCTCGGCGATCCCGTCGAGCGGGTGGGTGCCCAGCAGCTCGGGGTCGCCCCACAGGAAGTCGACGAAGGGCTTCGACATCAGGAGCGGTTCGGACAGGACCTTGTTGAGCTTGGCGAGCCGGCTCGCCAGGTTCACGTCGCGGCCGATCACCGTGAAATCGAGCCGGGCGCCGGAACCGACATTGCCGTAGGCCGCCTCGCCGTGATGGAGCGCGATGCCGATCTCGATGCGGGTGGGAAAACGCCCGGCGCGGTTCGCCTCCTCGACGCGACGCAGGGCGGCCTGCGCGGCCGAGAGCGCGCCCTGCGCCGCGCCGCCGAGATCGTCGCCGCTCTCGCGGAAGATCGCCAGGAGGCCGTCGCCCATGTATTTCAGCACCTCGCCGCCCTCGCTCTCGATCGGCGGCACCAGGCAGTCGAAATAGGTGTTGAGCAGCTCCACCGAGGCCTCGGGCGTGAGCGCGTCGGTGAGGTGGGTGTAGCCGCGCATGTCGGCGAAGAGGATCGCCGAGCGGATCCGCTCGACCTGGCCGCGGCGGATGAAGCCGGCCAGGATCGCCTGGTGCGGCCCGTCGCCGACATACACCCGCAGCACGTGGTCGAGGCGGGCATTGAGGCCGCGCATCTCCATCACCGCCGACAGGGTCGGGATGATGAAGCGCAGGATGGCCAGATCGTCGTCGCCGAAGCCGCGGGGATCGCGGGTCGCGAAGGTGACGCCGTTCTTGGTGCCGTTGGTGAAGAACAGCGGCACGGTGATGTAGTGCGTGTAGCCCGCCGCCTTCAGCTCCGGGATGATGCTGTAGCGGTCGTCCGGCGTCTCGCGCAGGTCGAGGATCAGCCACTGCCCGGTGGCGTAGACATGGGCGAAGGGGCTGCGCGCCAGCGCCTGCTCGGTGACCTCGCCGTGCGGGAAGAGGCGGAAGCTGACCCCGTCCTCCCGGGTCCAGAACCGGCCGACGCCGGAATAGTCCGAGTGCAGCGCGTCGATGGCGGTCGTCGCCCGATCGACCGGCACGCCGAGATCGTTCAGCCGCTCGGCCATGCCGGCGAGGAGATCGCCGGATTCCGGCAGCCGCGCCCCCTCGCTGAGCAGCCAGTCGCGCAGGGCCACGCAGTCGCGAAACAGGCCGATCGGGATGTCGCTCGCCTCCGACCCGTCCGCCGCGGCCGTGGGCGTCGGAGCGGGGATGAGGCGAGGCTGGTCGTGCATGGCTCTGACATGGGCGTTGCGAGGCAGGAGGGCAAGGCTTGGCTGCGGGCAACCGGGACGCAAGCTTGGCACGTGATCCTGGGGCTGCTAGGGACGATGCCGTCGGCGGGATCGCGTCCCGGTCGGCCGTAAGCGTCTCACGTCAAGCAACGCGCTCCCAGGGTGGTGTCCACCGGGCGCGTCGCGCCGTCCGCGTTGCTCCGCTCGCTCACGAAAGACGCGCCATGCCCTTCCCGATCGTCCCGCAACGGCTGCCGGCCTCCTCCGCGCCGCTGGTGACCGCGTTCCTGCTCTCCATCCTGATGACCTGCGTCGTCTCCGGCATCTCCACCCTGCTCAGCCTCGGGTTCACGCCGGACGTTCTGCTGCACTGGCCCCGGGCCTGGGGCTTCTCGTGGCTCGTCGCCTTCCCGACGCTGCTTCTCGTGCTGCCGCTGGTGCGGCGCACCGTGGCGCGGATCGTGGCGCCGCCGCAGTAAGCGCTGCGTGGGAGAAACCAGACGAAAGAAGGCCCGGGAGGCGCTGCCTCCCGGGCCCGTTCGCCGTGTCAGGACCGTCGGCCTCAGTTGTCGAGGAAGCTCCGCAGCTTCCGCGACCGGCTCGGATGCTTGAGCTTGCGCAGGGCCTTGGCCTCGATCTGGCGGATGCGCTCGCGGGTCACCGAGAATTGCTGTCCGACCTCCTCGAGGGTGTGGTCGGTGTTCATGCCGATGCCGAAGCGCATGCGCAGCACGCGCTCCTCGCGGGGGGTGAGCGAGGCGAGCACCCGGGTGGTGGTCTCGCGCAGGTTCGACTGGATCGCCGCGTCGATCGGCAGGACGACGTTCTTGTCCTCGATGAAGTCGCCGAGGTGGGAATCCTCCTCGTCGCCGATCGGGGTCTCGAGGGAGATCGGCTCCTTGGCGATCTTGAGGACCTTGCGCACCTTCTCCAGCGGCATCGCCAGCTTCTCGGCCAGCTCCTCCGGGGTCGGCTCGCGGCCGATCTCGTGCAGCATCTGGCGCGATGTGCGGACGATCTTGTTGATCGTCTCGATCATGTGCACCGGGATGCGGATCGTGCGGGCCTGGTCGGCGATCGAGCGGGTGATCGCCTGCCGGATCCACCACGTGGCGTAGGTCGAGAACTTGTAGCCGCGACGGTACTCGAACTTGTCGACCGCCTTCATCAGGCCGATGTTGCCCTCCTGGATCAGGTCCAGGAACTGCAGGCCGCGGTTGGTGTACTTCTTGGCGATCGAGATCACCAGCCGCAGGTTCGCCTCGATCATCTCCTTCTTGGCCTGACGGGCTTCGCGCTCGCCCTTCTGGACCATGTGGACGATCTTCCGGTATTCCTGGATCTCCAGGCCGGTCTCGGAGGCGAGCGAGATGATCTGCTCGCGCAGGGTGCCGATGTTGTCGGCGCCGCGCTCGGTGAAGTTCTTCCAGCCCTTGCCGCCGAGCTTGGCCACCCGCTCGACCCAGTGCGGATCGAGCTCGTAGCCCTGGTAGTGGCGCAGGAACTCGTCGCGGGCGACGCCGTGGTTCTCGGCGAGCCGCATCAGGCGGCCCTCGTGCGAGATCAGCCGCTTGTTGATGTCGTAGAGCTGCTCGACCAGCGCCTCGATGCGGTTGGCGTTCAGCGACAGTGACTTCACGTCGGCGACGACGGTGTTCTTCAGCTCGGAGTAGCGCTGCCCTTGCGACTCGGAGGCCGCCGCGCCCTTGAGCCGGGTCTCGGCCTGCTCGGCCTGGACCTTGCGCAGCTTGCGGTAGTTCTCGGCGATCGCGTCGAAGGTCTCGAGCACGCGCGGCTTCAGCTCGGCTTCCATCGCCGAGAGCGAGACGTTGTTCTCGAGGTCGTCCTCGTCGCCCTCGCCCTCCGGCGGGGTCTCGCCCTCGGTCTCCTCGTCGCCCTCTCCCTCGACCTCGCCCTCGGCGGGGCCGGCGCGGCCGTCGGGGCCGGCATAGGTCGCCTCGAGGTCGATGATGTCGCGCAGCAGCACCCGGCCGTCGACGAGCTCGTCGCGCCAGATGATGATGGCCTGGAAGGTCAGCGGGCTCTCGCACAGGCCGGCGATCATCGCCTCGCGCCCGGCTTCGATCCGCTTGGCGATCGCGATCTCGCCCTCGCGGGAGAGGAGCTCGACCGAGCCCATCTCGCGCAGGTACATCCGGACGGGATCGTCGGTGCGATCCGTCGGCTCCTTGGCGGTCTCGGCGCGCAGGGCGACGGGGCGGGCGGCGGCGACCTCGGCCACCTCGCCGCCCTCGCTCGCCTCCTCCTCCTCGGCGCTTTCCTGGGGCGCGTTCTCGCCCTGCTGGTCGTCGGCCTCCTCGGCCTCGACCACGTTGACGCCGAGCTCGGACAGCTGGCCCAGCACGTCCTCGATCTGCTCGGAGGTGAACTCTTCCTGAGGCAGCACCTCGTTCAGCTCGTCGTAGGTGACGTAGCCGCGCTTCTTGGCGAGCTTGATCATCCGCTTGACGGAGGCATCCGTCAGGTCGAGGAGCGGGCCGTCGGTCTGCTGCTCGGGGGCCGCCTCGGTCTCGTCTCGTTCCGTTGCCTTCGTCGCCATGCTCAGCCTATGCTTCCCGGTGTCGGCAGTGCCCGGGCGGGGGAGGCTCCCGCCGTGCCGGCACCGTGATGTCTCGTCGGACGGCGCACGAGCCGCCTCAGGATCTCACGCAAATGTGCAAGCCATTCGATCGACTTGCCGTTAACTAGTCCGGACGGAAGCCGCAAGCCGCGCGTGCCCGAGCCGTGCGGGCGTCACGACGAATCCGCGTCTTCGGTCACGTCCGCCTCGCCCTCGGCGCCCGCCACGACAGAGAGGCGGTTCTTCACGTCGCGCAGCCAGGCGAAATTGGCCTCCGTCTCCTCCTCCGCCAGAGCGCGTTCGGCGGCCCGGAGTTCGCTATGTAGCGTTCCAGCCTTGCGGTGCAAGATCACGGCCTGCCGGAGCGCGTCCTCCAGCCGCACCGGATCGGCATGCGGATCGAGCACCCAGCGGTCACCGGGCCGCACCAGGCCGGCGATGCGGCCCGCCGCCGCCGCGAGCCCGGCCCGCTCCAGTCGCGCGTCGAGGAACGCGGCGTCGCCCGCCCCTCCTTCCGCCGCGAGATCGAGGAGCGCGCCACGCAAGGCCCTGGCATCCGCCCCCTCGAACTCGACCTCGGCCAGTTCCTCGGCCTCGCGGGCGAGCAGTTCGGGATGGACCAGGAGGGCGGCGACGATCAGAGCCTCGCGCGAGGACGAACCGCCGGAGAACAGCGAGGAGCGGGCGAGCAGCGGGCTCGCCCGGGCGGTGAGCCGCGGCGAGACCGGCTGGGGCGGCGCGCCGCGACCCCGCGGCACGAAAGGCGCGCGCTCCCGATACGGCCGATCCCCGCCGCCCTGCTGGCGGGCGCCGCCATTCGGGCTCAACCCCCGCAGGCGGGCCTCGATCTCGTCGCGGTAGTAGCGCTTCAGGGTCTCGTCGCGGATGCCGCCGACGATCTCGCGCAGGCGCTGGGCGAGGCCGGCGCGGCGCTCCGGCGTGTCGACCGGGCTCATCTCGGTCTCGCGCGACCACAGCACGTCGACGAGGGGCCGGGCGCCGTCGAGCACCCGGTCGATGGCGCCGGGTCCGCCGGTGCGCAGCAGGTCGTCCGGGTCCTGGCCCTCCGGCATCAGGGCGAAACGCAGGGATTTCCCGGGCTGGAGCGCCGGCAGGGCCACGTCGAGGGCGCGGTAGGCGGCGCGCCGCCCGGCCCCGTCGCCGTCGAAGCACAGGATCGGCTCGTCGGCCATGCGCCAGAGCAGGGCGAGCTGGTCTTCCGTCAGCGCCGTTCCGAGCGAGGCCACCACCTCCGGGTGGCCGGCCAGCGTCATCGCGATGGCGTCGACGTAGCCCTCCACCGCGATCACCCGGCCGGTATCGTGGGCGCTCTTGCGCGCGGCGTGGTGGTTGTAGAGCATCCGCCCCTTGTGGAAGAGCGGCGTCTCGGAGGAGTTGAGGTATTTGGGCTTGGCGTCCGGGCTCATGCCGCGGCCGCCGAAGGCCACCACCCGGCCGCGCACGTCGCGGATCGGGAAGATCACCCGGTCGCGGAACCGGTCGAACGGCACCTTGATGTCGTCGCCGGTGGTGAGGAGATTCAGCTCCACCATCAGCTCGGCCGGCACGTCCCGGGCGGCGAGGTGGTCGCGCAGGGCGTAGCGCTCGGGCGGGGCGTAGCCGAGGCGGAAGGTGCGGCGGATCTCGCCGTCGAGCCCGCGGCCGGCGAGGTAGTCGCGCGCCCGCCCCCCGGCCCGGCCGGCCAGCTGCTCCTCGAAGAAGGTGCAGGCCAGCTCCATCACCTCCAGGGCGCCGCGCCGCCGCGTCTCGCTCTCGCGCGAGGCCTCGCTCGGCGCCGGCAGGGCCACCCCGGCCTCGTTGGCCAAGCGCTCGACGGCCTCCGGGAACGAGACCCCCTCGGTCTCCATCACGAAGGTGAAGATGTCGCCGTGCTTGCCCGAGGAGAAGCAGTGGTAGAACTGCTTCTGGTCGTTGACGTAGAACGACGGCGACTTCTCGGCGTTGAACGGCGACAGGCCGCGCCATTCCCGCCCTGCCTTCTTGAGGCGCACGCGCCGGCCGACGACCTCGGAGGCCGGCAGTCGGGAGCGGATCTCTTCGAGCAGGTGGGGTGGGTAACGCACGGCGGGTCCGGGGCGGCTCCGAGGGAGCACCATTCTAGCGCGAAGAGCGCGACGAAGTCCTTAATGAGCCAGCGGGGCCGTCGTGCAGCGGCGAAGCCCCTGGCGCCGGCCGTTCCGCCCCGCATCCGGCGAGGACGCGCGGTTTCGACTTGAGAACTGGCTTGAACGGTGCGGTGCGCCGCCGCATCCTCGGCGAACCCCTTACCATCGGACCTCCTCGACGGCGGAGCTGCGGCGCATGGATCCGAACGTTCTGAAGCCCATGGTCGACATCGTCGCTCCGTTCGCGAACGAGGGCGCGAAACGGTTGTTCCGGAGCGAGGAAGCCGGGCCCGCCAAGCTGACCGACGCGCTGTTGGAAAAGCTCGTGAAGGTCATCAGCGATTCGGACATGAAGACGATCGCCGAGCATCTGGAGAGGCGATCACGCTACATCGGCCTGCGCAAGCTGTTCAACTTCGAAGGGTGCATGCGGCTCGCCCTGGACCTCGCGCGCGAAATTCCGGAGGAGAAGCAGCAGCCGGCCGACGAAGACTGGTTCGCGCTCTGGTTCAGCGCCGTGGAGAACGTCTCCGAGGAGACGATGCAAACTCTCTGGGCCCGGGCCTTCGCCCAGAAGGTCAATTCCGACGGCCCCGACGTCTCCCTTCGCGCGATCGACTCGCTCAGGCTGATGCAACGCAAGGACGTCGTCAGCTTCAGCCGATTCTGCCAGGTGTATCAGCAACTCGGATACATTTTCATAAACAGCAACATGGTCATGAAAGACCTTTTCTATCCGCACAATCTCGATGATCTGATTGACCTGTCATTGATAACACGATCAGAGACCTTTTTGAACAACATAGCCTTCCGGGGCGGATATTCCCTGTACTTCAAGCTGCCGCCGGACATGTTCGCACCCGATCCGTTTCGGGTCCTCTCGCTATCGGCCCGTGGGCGCGAGCTCGCGGGCACGCTGCCCGCGCCGAAGACGTTGGGCGAGCCGCTCGAATACGGACTGTCGCTCGATGACCCGCTGGTCGTGGCGAAATACATCAACCAGATCGCGTCGGGTTTCGACAGGCGCTACGACATCGTGCTCAGCGCGCACGGCCAGGAGGGACACCGCCCGCCCGCCGGGGGCTGGAAGCGGACCCACATATGGGATCATCGAGCCCAGACGTGGGTCCGGCGCGGGGAGGTACCGGCCGAGTGCGATCCCGGCCTCATCGACGCGCTCGAGAGCGGGCAGGTCCCCTGATCGCGCGACGCAAAGCCCGGCGCTCGCCGGGCTGCCGATGCGGGGGACTTACGACCCCGCCAGCTGCCCCTTCACCAGGCCACTCGCCTTGGCGAAGTCCATCCGCCCCGCATACTTGCCCTTCAGGGCGGCGATGACCTTGCCCATGTCCTTCGGCGAGGTGGCGCCGGTCTCGGAGATGGCGGCCTGGATCGCCGCGCGGGTCTCGTCCTCGTCCATCTGCTGCGGCAGGAACTGCGCGATGATCGCGGCCTCGGCGCGCTCGGCCTCGGCGAGCTCGGGGCGGCCGCCCTGATCGTAGACCGTCGCCGACTCGTTGCGCTGCTTGATCATCTTCTGGAGCAGGGAGAAGATCTCCTCCTCGCCCAGGGGCTCCTTGCCGAGGCCGCGGGCCTCGATGTCCTTGTCCTTCAGGGCGGCCTGGATCAGCCGGACGGTGGCGAGCTTCGCCTTGTCGCCGGCCTTCATGGCCTCCTTCATCTCGGCGGTGAGGCGCTGGCGCAGCATGCCGGTCTCCTGGTGTTGTCGTGCGATGCAAGGCACTTGAAAGGCGAGGCACTTGAGGGGATACCGGGGCATCCCCAGATTGACCGGGCCGCCGCCGGCCCCGTAAACAGCCGGCCGCGCCCGTCGGCCGTGCCCGGCCGCGACATAAGCGAGATCACGATCATGCTGCAAGACGACGCGGCCGCCCCCGCGCAACTCGAAGGCTGGGCCGAGCCCGTCGCGACCGCCCTGCTGGTGCTCGCCGACGGCACGGTTCTGGAGGGTTTCGGCATCGGCGCCACCGGCGAGGCCGCCGGTGAGGTCTGCTTCAACACCGCGATGACCGGCTACCAGGAGATCCTGACCGATCCGTCCTATGCCGGGCAGATCGTCACCTTCACCTTCCCCCATATCGGCAATGTCGGCACCAACGACGAGGACCTCGAGAGCCTCGACGCCGCTCCGGCCTCCGGCGTGCGCGGCGCGGTGATCGCCTCGGCGGTCACGAACCCCTCGAACTGGCGCTCCTCGCGCCACCTCGACGGCTGGTTGAAGGCCCGCGGCATCGTCGGCATCACCGGCGTCGACACCCGCGCGCTCACGGCCCTCATCCGCGACCGCGGCATGCCGAACGCGATCCTGGCCAACGACCCGGACGGCCGGTTCGACCGCGAGGCCTTGATCGCCAAGGCCGCCTCGCTCCCGCCGATGGAGGGCCTCGACCTCGTGCCGCCGGTGACGAGCCGCGAGGCGAAGACCTGGGGCGAGACCGTGTGGCAGCATCCGGTCGGCTACGGCAGCCGGGCGCCGGGCGAGGGCCTCAAGGTCGTGGCGATCGATTACGGCGTGAAGCGCAACATCCTGCGCCTGCTCGCGAAGGCGGGCTGCGACGTCACCGTCGTGCCGGCCACCGCGAGCGCCGAGGAGGTTCTGGCGCTCAAGCCCGACGGCGTCTTCCTGTCGAACGGCCCCGGCGACCCGGCGGCGACGGGCGAATATGCCGTGCCGGTGATCCGCGCCCTCCTCGACAAGAAGGTCCCGACCTTCGGCATCTGCCTCGGACACCAGCTGATGGGCCTCGCGCTCGGCGGCCGCACGGTGAAGATGAGCCAGGGCCATCACGGCGCCAACCACCCGGTGAAGGACCGCACCACCGGCAAGGTCGAGATCGTCTCGATGAACCACGGCTTCGCGGTCGACCCGAACAGCCTGCCCGAGAACGCGGTCGAGACCCACGTCTCGCTGTTCGACGGCTCGAATTGCGGCCTGTCGCTCACCGACCGTCCGGCCTTCTCGGTGCAGCACCACCCGGAGGCCTCGCCGGGCCCGCAGGACAGCCACTACCTGTTCGACCGCTTCGTCAGCCTGATGCGCGAGACGAAGGGTGCAAACGCGTAACTCCGAAAAAGGTTGCAGTCGCTCGCGGCGGCAGCCACAAAAAACCCGAACTCGCGGCTGATTCTCCCGGCCGTTCACCGCCCTGGAGCGACGACGATGCAACGATCGTCGCGGGGCCGCGATTCGGGGCTTGCCCAGTGACCGACCACGCCGCGACCGACAGCTTCTCGCGCCTGCACCGCACCTTCACGACCCATCTCGGCATCGCCGTGGGTCTGGCCTGGGTGACCACCCTGGCGGCCGCGACCCAGGCGCCGTGGGTGCGCAACATCCGCGCATTGATGGATCCGATGGCGGTCCGCGTCGAGAGCACCTGGTCGTTCCTGTTCGCGATGCCGGTGGTGCTGACGCTGGCCTGGCTCGGCGCCGTCTACGGCCGCGAGACCCTGCGCGAGCTGCGCGCCCTGCCGAATGACGCCGCCGAGTTCGCTCTGGCCGCCCTGGTCGCCTTCGCGGTGTTCTACCTCTCCATCGACCGGGCCGTCTCGGTCCTGCTCATCGGCGGCTGACGCCGTCACACGCTGGAACGGGAGCGTCGGCGTGGTCTCCTCCTGGCGCGAATTCTGGGACCGGGACACCCCGATCTACGTCAATGCACGCCACAAGGCCCGACACTATGCCGGGCTTAGCCGTGAGATCGCCGCCCTGGTGCCGCATCCGGACGCCATCGTGCTCGACCACGGCTGCGGCGAGGCCCTGTCGGCCGACCGGGTCGCCGAGGCCTGCGGCCTGCTCCATCTCTGCGAGGCCTCGCCCCGCCAGCGCGACGCTCTCGCGCAACGCTACGCCGGAAATCCCCGGATCACCGTCCTGGCCCCCGAGGAAGTCGCCGCCCTGCCGACGGCCGGCCTCGACCTCGTCGTGGCGAATTCCCTGGCGCAGTATCTCACCGGCCCGGAGCTCGACGCCTACCTCCGGGACTGGCGCCGCCTGCTCAAGCCCGGCGGCCGCCTGATCCTCGCCGACGTGATCCCGCCGCAGCTCGGCGCCGTCTCGGACGCCACGGCGCTCCTCGCCTTCGCGCGCCGGGACGGCTTCCTGCCCGCGGCACTCCTCGGCCTCGCCCGCACATTCCTCTCGGATTACCGCGCCTTGCGCCGGCGCCTCGGCCTCGCGCGCTACGACGAGGCCGAGATGCTGGCCCGGCTCACGGCCGCCGGCTTCACGGCGGAGCGGATGCCGCGCAACCTCGGGCACAATCAGGGGCGGATGGCGTTCTTGGCGCGGGTGTGAGGGTGGCCACGCAGCGCGACCATGCCGGCCTTCGCGACCGCTTTCACGCAGAGCCGGCACCTCCCCTCAGCGACAGGCGGCGTCCAGGTTCTCCGCACCGACCTTCACGACCGGCTCGAACGGGATCGGCCGTCTCGCGTCGCGGCTCCGATCGCCGATCAGGACGTCCTCAGCATCGGCGGGCCATTCCGGCACGGCCACGGTCGCCGTTCCGCCGACCGCCGTGATGGCCGATGCCGCGAGGCCCGGAATGATGCTCCAGGCCACTGTGGCGCACAGCTCGATGAGCCCGAGGGCAACGCGGGTGACCAGGGCTGCTCGCGGGCGGTCGCGCCGTACGGTCGACCACGGCGCCGCGTCCTGAACATAGGCGTTCGCCCGGGCCCAGAGCGCCCGCGTCTCCGCGGCGGCGCGCCGGAACTCCCGTGCCTCGTGTTGCGCGCGGATCGTGGCGACCCGACTCGTGACATCGGCCGCGAGCGCGCGTTCGAGCGCGCCCGGCGGTCCCCCGGCCGGAACCGGACCCGCGAAGGCCGACACTGCGAAACGCGTCACCCGCTGCACGAGGTTGCCGAATACATCGGCGAGATCCTTGTTCACATCCGCCGCGAACCGTGCAGCCTGGAAGCTCACGTCGGCCGTTTCCGGCGCGTTCGCGATCAGCCACCATCGCCAGAGGTCGGCCGGCAGCGCATCGAGCGCCGCGTCGCAGGACAATCCGCGTTTCCGGCTGGTCGAGAACTTGTCGCCCTCGTGGGTCAGCCAGTGGAAGCCTTTGATGACATCGACGGTACGCCAGGGCTCGCCCGAACCGAGCAGGGTCCCGGGGAAACTCACAGTGTGGAAGGGCACGTTGTCCTTGCCCAGGAACTGGACGTAGCGGCTGTCGCGCACCGCCCCGTCCCACCACCAGTCGCGCCAGTCGCGGCCCCGGGCCGCCGCCCAATCCTGCGTGGCCGCGATGTAGGCGATCGGCGCGTCGAACCAGACGTAGAACACCTTCTCCTCGAAGCCGGCACGCGGCACCGGCACGCCCCAGCTGAGATCGCGCGTGATGCAGCGGTCCTTGAGATCGGCTGTTAGCCAGCTTCGCGCCAGAGACGCGACGAAGGGCGGCCAGCCCGAGCGGGTATCAAGCCATCCGTTCAGCCGATCGACGAGGGCGGACTGCCTCAGGAACAGGTGGCGGCTCTCGCGCAAGATCAGCCCGGTGTCTCCCGATACCGCCGAGCGCGGCGCGACCAGTTCCTCGGGATCGAGCAGGGTACCGCAGGCGTCGCATTGATCGCCCCGCGCATCCGCGTCCCCGCAATGCGGACACGTCCCGAGCACGTAGCGGTCCGGCAGGTAGCGACCGTCGGCCGGCGCCCAGACCTGCCGCACGTCGCGCTCCGCGATGAGCCCTGCCGCATCGAGACGGCGGTAGAAGTGCTGGGTCAGCGCGTGGTTGGAGGACGCGGAGGAGCGGCCGAAATGGTCGAAGCTCAGCCCGAAGCGGCGATAGGTCTCCGCCTGACGGGCATGGGCATCGTCGCAGAAGCGGCGGGGATCGAGGCCGGCTCGCGCCGCCGCGATCTCGGTGGGCGTGCCGTGCTCGTCGGTGGCGCAGACGAACAGCACATCGCTGCCGATCTGACGGTGGAAGCGCGCATGTACATCGGCGGGTAGCAGGGAGCCGACGAGGTTGCCGAGATGCTTGGCACCGCTGACATAGGGCAAGGCACTCGTGATGAGGATACGGCGTGACATGAGGGTGCGTCCCGTGTGGAAGAGGGTGGACGCGCCGAACCCGCAGACACGAAAAAAGCCCTCCCGCGCGGCACGGAAGGGCTTGGGTTCGGCGCTCTCGCCTGTCGCGCGCTCGGCGCGCATCACCCTCTCCGGCCGGACCTCGCGCGGTCGGGCCGGGTCATTCGCAGAGTGGAGGCGATGACGGGACGCATCGGAGACGGCTATCGCGTCGGCAGAGCACGGTCAAGGAATCACCGCGAGGGTTCCTGAACAGGCCGTGAGGGTTCGAGACGCCGGCAACCCTGCCTCGGCTAGCGACGTCCAGTACGCGCAACCGCAGGAGATCGCCCGTGGGTCGCGACCCTGTGAAGTCTGGACCAGGCACGAACAGGCGATATTTCGCCGCGCGAGCCTTGCCGGCACCCGGTCTCCGCCGAGGTGAAGCGGACACGAACCATGGGAGAATCCCGGAATGACGCTGTCGCGTCGCTCCCTGCTGGCCGGGGCGGCTTTCCTGGCCGCGTCGACCAAAGCCCGCGCCGCGGCGGATGCCGACGTCGCGGTGATCGGCGCCGGCGCCGCCGGCCTCGCCGCGGCGGCGGCGATCCAGCGCAGCGGCCACAGCGTCGTGGTGCTGGAGGCGCGCGGGCGCATCGGCGGACGTGCCTTCACCGAGACCGGCTTGGGGCTGGGGCGCAGCTTCGATGCCGGCGGGCAGTACGTGCACTGGGCCGAGCGCAACCCGTGGCGGGAGATCGCGCAAGCGGCGCGCGTGCGCACCAGCGACGATGCCACCAGCCCCTGGCCGGTGCTGGTGAAGGACGGCGCGCGGGCGAGCGAGGCCGAGCGGCGCCAGCGCCGGGCGGGCTTCGGGCGGGTGAGCGCCGTCCTCGACCACCCGGCCGGCCCGGACCGCTCGGTGGCGCAGGCGGTGGCCGGCGAGGACGAGGCGGCGCGGGCCGCCGCCACCGGGCTCACCCGCCTCACCCTCGGCGAGGAGCCCGACCGGGTCTCCTGCGCCGATTACGACCAGCTCTGGTCCGGCGACGACATCTGGGTCGACGGCTACGGCGCCCTGGTCGCTGGTCACTACGCCGACCTGCCGGTGCGGCTGGACACCCCCGTGACGGGCATCGACTGGCGCGGCCAGGGCGTCGCCGTGGAGACGCCCCGCGGAATCCTGCGGGCGACCTGCGCCATCGTGACGGTGCCGGTCGGCGTGTTGGCCTCGGGGTCCTTGCGCTTCACCCCCGACCTGCCGGCGACGACCGGCGAGGCGGTGGCGGGGCTGGCGATGGGCGCCTACACCAAGATCGGCCTCGCCCTCGAACCGGCCCGGCTGCGGGCCCAGGACCTGCGCGACGCCGTGATCCTGCGGAGCGGCACGCCCGGCCTCACCGCCTACCTGGAGATGCAGCCGTTCGGAAAGCCGCTGGCCGTGCTCCATTGCGGCGGCGACGGCGCCCGCGCCCTGTGCGAGGCCGGCGAGGCGGCGGCGCTCGCCGCGGCGACCGACCATCTCGTGAGCGTCTTCGGCGCCGACATCCGCGCCGCCATCACGGGAGGCCGCCTCGCCGCCTGGTGGACCGATCCGTTCGCCCGCGGCAGCTACTCGATCGCGCGGCCGGGCCACCTCGCCGCGCGCGAGGCCCTGCGCCAGCCGGTGGCCGAGCGGATCTTCCTCGCCGGCGAGGCCGCGGCGGGCGGGGCGGCGATGACGGTGGGCGGAGCGACGCTCGACGGTGAGCGGGCAGCAGCCGCCGTGCTCAAGCGACTGGGGTCGTGAGGCCTTGGAGCACGGCCCGATCACGTTGCGATCGGGCCGTGCTCCAGGTCTTTGATGTGCCGCATTTACTTCGACGAACCGGTGTCTACGTCGTCGGAAAATGCTCTAATGCAGCGTCAGACGCGGCCCGTCCGCCGGCCGGCGCTCCCAGGCCTGGACCAGGCTGCCGGCGACGCCGCCGTCGCACAGGCGGCTGCTGAGGTCGCAGAAGGCCTGCTCGCTCACCGCGAAGTCGGTGGCCATCTCGGCGTCGTCCGCCTCCTCCTCGGTCGAGGCGGTGAAACGGTCGAAGGCGGCGGACATCTCGGCGAACGCGAAGGCGACCGGCATGGTGCGGAAGACCGTGGCGCCATCCTCGTCGATGTCGCCGGTATCGAGATCGCGCATCCGCACGACGTAGCCGTCGGCATGCTCGAGGATCTCGTACTGCCAGTGCCGGCCCTCGCAGGCTGCAAGGATCATCGCGCCCTCCGTCTCGCCTCGAGGAGCGAATGCGGCGGAGGCCCGGAGGGTTCCGGCGGGGCAGGTCCCGGAGGGCGATTCGGTCCGGATCTTAACCAATTGGGGAGCGAGCTCTCTCCCGATGGGAGGCCTATCGCCGTGTGTAGCCCACCTCGTAGGCGGCCCGACCGCTGACGCGCAGCGAGGTGTCGTTGCCGAGATCGATGAAGCCCGGGGCCGTGGCCCTGACGGCGGCCGGGGGGACCTCGCGGCAGTCGGGTCGGTCGGGCAGGCGCACGCCGGGCGGCGCGTCCTGCGGGCACAGGCGGGGCATGCGGGTGCCGCGCTCAGCCGCGGAAGCCGGCAGCGCGGCAGCCATGAGGACGAGGGCAGCGAGGAGGCGTGCGGTCACGAGGCGGGCTCCGGGACGGGTCGGCGCCATGATAGCGGGTCCGGCGCTGACGCGCGATCGACGTCATCATCCGATCGCGCGGCAATCGGGGGATGCCCTCGGGTCTTGCTTGTGCCGCATCTTCTGCGACGAACCGAAATCGACTCCGTCGAAAAATGCTCCGACGTTCAGCGCCGGCGCTGACCCATATCCGCCGGAGTGACCATGAGGGTGATCGCCCGCCCGTCGCGCTCGACCTGGAGCGCCACGCTGCTGCCGACGCCGGCGGATTCGAGCGCCGCGATGAGGTCGGCCAGCCGCCGCACCGGGCGGCCGTTCACCCCCATGATGATGTCGCCGAGCTCGCCCGTCGCCGAATCGACGCCCTCGAGGCCCGCGGCGGCCGCCGGCGATCCCGGCAGCACCCGCACCACCACGAGGCCGTCGATGCCGAGCCGCGCCGCCGCATCCTCGCTCGCGGCCACGATGCCGATGCCGGGGGTCGGGGTGCGGCCGGTGCGGATCAGGTTCGGCACCACCCGGTTGACCACGTCGACGGGGATGGCGAAGCCGATGCCGGCGCTGGCGCCCGAGGGCGAGAAGATCGCGGTATTGACGCCGATCAGCCGTCCGGCGGAATCGAGCAGCGGCCCGCCCGAATTGCCCGGGTTGATCGCCGCGTCGGTCTGGATCACCCCGGACAGTTCCCGCCCTTCGGCGGTCGGCAGCCGGCGCTGGAGCGCGCTCACCACCCCGGTGGTCAGGGTGTGGTCGAGGCCGAACGGGTTGCCGATGGCGTAGGTGAACTGCCCTACCTTGAGGTCGCCGGAGGTGCCGATGGCGATCGGCGGCGGCGCGGCGCTGACGCGGCCGAGCTTCAGGACCGCCAAGTCGTAGTTCGGGTCGGTGCCGGCCACGGTCGCGGGCACCACCTCGCCGGTGGAGAGCCGGACCTGGATGTCGCCGCCGCCCTGGATGACGTGGTTGTTGGTCACGATGTGGCCCGCCGCGTCCCAGACGAAGCCCGAGCCGGTCTGCTCGCCCCCGCCCTGCCGGCGCTCGCCGGTCTCGGGATCGAACGACATGGCCCCCTGCTGCGCCCGCGCGAAGACGTAGACCACCGAGGGGGCGGCGCGCTCGAACAGCGCGACGGTCGAGGCCTCGGCCTGCGAGAGGTCGCCCCGCGCCGTCACCGCCCGGGGCGCGTCGGCGGAGAACAGCAGGCTCGTGACGTAGGGCTGCGCGACGAACAGCGCGAGCAGCACCAGGGCGGCGGTCAGGGCGACCCGCAGGAAGCGATCGGGCACCGTCTTCGTCACTCCGATAAGGACCTGGCCGACAGGACACCAGCTGCGGCTGGCGGGGAAGTGGGCCGGGCGGGTGCCGCGTCAATGGCCGCGCTCGGGACGGCGAACGCCGTCCGGCGGTTCGGCCGGGGATCCGGCAAGGTTGCAGGCATGGGGGCGGGTCTCTAGGCTGACAGCTTCCCCGTACGAAAGGTCCGGAATGCTCCGCACGCCGCCGCTGTCTCATCGCGCCTTCACCCGTCTCGCCCTCCTCGGCTCCCTCGCGCTCGCCGCTCTCGCGGGCAGCGCCGCGGCCTCGCCCCGCGACAACCGGGCGGAGGCCTGCACCCGTGCCCGGAGCGACGGCGAGCGCCAGGCGCTCGGCTGCTGGCGGCTGCGTCACGAGGCCGGCCGCGGCCAACGCATCCATGGCGGCGCCACGGTCGCGGATTTCTACGCCACCGTGCCGGCGGAGCGGGAGGCGACCGAGTCGAAGGCGGATCAGCGGCGGCGCGACTGGGTGCGGGCGCGGGCCCGCGGCCGGGTGGCGGGGGGCGACGAGGCGCGCTGAACGCCGCGCCCCCGACCCTCGACCCATTGGCCCCAGCGGCACCCGCCCCTATAAGTCATCGACAAGGAACGCCAGCAACGAGAGCCGCAGGCCGATGACCCGCATCCCGGATTTCTCGGAAATCGCCTTCGCGCCGGTCGCGGCGGCCAGCCCGGCCGCGACCGCGGCCGCCGCCGAGCCCTGGATGACCCCCGAGGGCATTCCGGTGAAGGGGGCCTACGGCCCGCGGGACCGGGAGGGGATCGACCTCGCCGGCTCGTATCCGGGCATCGCGCCGTTCCTGCGCGGCCCCTACCCGACCATGTACGCGACCCAGCCCTGGACGATCCGGCAATATGCCGGCTTCTCCACGGCCGAGGATTCGAACGCCTTCTACCGCCGCAACCTCGCGGCCGGGCAGAAGGGGCTGTCGGTCGCCTTCGACCTCGCCACCCATCGCGGCTACGATTCCGATCATCCGCGGGTCTCGGGCGATGTCGGCATGGCGGGTGTCGCGATCGATTCGATCTACGACATGCGGACACTGTTCTCAGGCATCCCCCTCGACCAGATGACCGTGTCGATGACGATGAACGGCGCCGTGCTGCCGGTCCTCGCCCTCTACATCGTCGCCGCGGAGGAGCAGGGCGTCGCCCCGGAAAAGCTCGCCGGCACGATCCAGAACGACATCCTCAAGGAGTTCATGGTCCGCAACACCTACATCTACCCGCCGGCCGGGTCGATGCGGATCATCTCGGACATCTTCGGCTACACTTCGGCCCACATGCCGAAGTTCAACTCGATCTCGATCTCCGGCTACCACATGCAGGAGGCCGGGGCGACGCAGGACCTCGAGCTCGCCTACACGCTCGCCGACGGCGTCGAGTACATCCGCGCCGGGATGGCGGCGGGGCTCGACATCGACAAGTTCGCCCCGCGCCTGTCGTTCTTCTGGGCGATCGGGATGAATTTCTTCATGGAGGTGGCCAAGATGCGGGCGGCACGCCTGCTCTGGGCCTCCCTGGTCAAGGATTTCGCTCCCAGATCCGACAAGTCGCTGGCGCTGCGCACCCACTCGCAGACGAGCGGCTGGTCGCTCACCGCCCAGGACGTGTTCAACAACGTCACCCGCACCTGCGTCGAGGCGATGGCGGCCACGCAAGGCGGCACCCAGTCGCTGCACACCAACGCGCTCGACGAGGCCCTGGCGCTCCCCACCGACTTCTCGGCCCGCATCGCCCGCAACACCCAGCTCTTCCTGCAGCAGGAGAGCGGCACGACCCGGATCATCGATCCGTGGGGCGGCTCCTACTATGTCGAGCGGCTGACGCAGGACCTCGTCGCCCGGGCTTCCGCCCATATCCGCGAGGTCGAGGCGCTGGGGGGCATGGCGAAGGCGATCGAGGCCGGCATCCCGAAGCTGCGCATCGAGGAGGCGGCGGCCCGCACCCAGGCGCGGATCGATTCGGGCCAGCAGGTCATCGTCGGCGTCAACCGCTACAAGCCCGATGGCGACCGGGCGATCGACCTGCTGCGGGTCGACAACGGCAACGTCCGCACCCTCCAGATCGACAAGCTGAAGCGCCTGCGCGCCGAGCGCGACGGGCAAGCGGTCGAGGCCCGGCTCGCGGCCCTGACCGAGGCGGCGAAAGGCTCAGGCAACCTGTTAGGCCTCGCCGTCGAGGCGGCGCGAGCCAAGGCCACGGTGGGCGAGATCTCGGAGGCGCTGGAGCGGGCCTGGGGCCGGCACCGGGCCGAGATCCGGGCGATCTCGGGCGTCTACAAGCGGGAGATGGGCGGCATGTCGGCGGCGGTCGAGCGGGTGCGCGGGCAGGTCGAGGCCTTCGAGGAGGCGGACGGTCGCCGCCCGCGCATCCTCGTCGCCAAGATGGGCCAGGACGGGCACGACCGCGGCCAGAAGGTGATCGCCTCGGCCTTCGCCGATCTCGGCTTCGACGTCGATATCGGGCCGCTCTTCGCCACCCCCGAGGAGGCGGCGCGCCAGGCGGTGGAGAACGACGTCCACATCGTCGGCGTCTCGTCGCTCGCCGCCGGTCACCTGACGCTGGTGCCGGAGCTGAAGCGGGCGCTCGACGAGGCCGGCCGGCCCGACGTGATGATCGTGGTCGGCGGCGTGATCCCGCCGGGCGACTTCGCGGCCCTGCGCCAGGCTGGCGCCTCGGCGATCTTCCCGCCCGGCACCGTCATCGCGGAGGCCGCCTCCTCCCTGATCGACGAGCTGAACACCCGGCTCGGCTACGCCCCGCGGGCCGCGGCGGAGTAAGGATTCCGCGTCTCAAAACGGTCACGGTTTCGGCGCCAAGGGCGGACCTTCACCATCCGCCTGAGTCCAGGGCCCTTAGTCCTTGTCCGCTTTCGTCGACGCGCCCTCCCTCCCCGGTACCGCCACTGCGGTACCGCCCCGGCAGGCCCTCAACCTGCGCTGGCTCGCCGGCAGCCTGCTCACCGGAATCACCGGCGCCGGGCTGATCGGCGTCGCGCTCTACCTCGCCGCCGCCGACGGCGTGGTGGCGACGCCGCCGGAGCGGGCCCTGCCGCCCCATAGCGAGGGCGCCGCCGGCGACGTCGCCCGCAAGGGCGACCGGCTGGTGCGCGACGAGATGATCGTGGCGGCCAAGACCGTCTTCAAGGCGCCGATGACGGAGCGCGCCGGCGAGCGCGAGGTGATCCGCGTCCACGCCTACGTGCAGATCGCCACCGAGCTGCCCCTTCGCGCCCCGGACGTGCCGGTACCGCCTTTCGATCCCCTGCGCAGCGCGCGGATCGAGGCCCCGGCCGCCCCCGAGGGCGATTCGGACCCGGCCGAGACCGCCGTGACCCTGGTGCGCAGCCCCCTCGCCGAGGCCGCGCTGGAGGAGGGCGCGCCGGCCCTCGCCGATGCCGAGGTCGACGCCCTGGTGGCCGAGACCCAGTCCCTCGCCGGCGGGATGCTGCCGCCGGCCTTTCCGGCCGAGCGCCTGCTCTCCCGCGCCCTGCGGCCGGCCGCCCTGCCCGACGATCCCGGGCTGGAGGCGCGCTTCCGCAACATCGAGGTCCGGATCCTCCCCGAGAACCTGACCGAGATCGCCGAGACCAGCACCGGCGGGGACGGCGCGCGGCTGGTCGAGGAGCGTGACCTCGTGCTCGCCAAGGACCAGAGCCTCGCGGATCTCCTGAAGCACAATGGCGCGGAGCCGGAGCGGCTCGCCGCCCTCATGGGAAGCCTCAGCGGCCGGGCGAAGACCGACCTGTCCGAGGGCCAGCACGTCCGCCTCCTCATCGCGCCCCAAGGCGACGGCCATCATCCCGAGAGCCGCGGCATCGCCCGGGTGACGCTCTACGGCGAGGACGGCATCCAGGAGATCGTGGCGGCCAACGACCGCGGCGGCTTCGTCTCGGTGGCGCCGCCCAAGCCGGACACGGCGCAGGACGACGACGAGGAATCCGGCGTCACGCTCTACGAGAGCCTGTACGGCACCGCGCTCAAGAACGGCGTGCCGCGCCCGATCATCGAGGAGATGGTCATGGCGCTCGCGACCTCCACCGACCTGCAGCAGCGCACCACCCCGGGCGACCGCGCCGAATTGTTCTTCACCGAGGACGAGGATGCCCGGCCGGAACTGCTCTATGTGGGCCTGCGCGTCCACGACGAGACCTTCGGCCTCTACCGCTACCGGGTGCCGGGCTCGAGCGAGGTCGACTACCTCGACCCGAACGGCCGCTCGAGCCAGAAATTCCTGATGCGCCGCCCGGTGGCGGAGGGGCGGATCTCATCGCCCTTCGGCGCCCGCCTGCACCCGATCCTCGGCTATTACCGGCCCCATAACGGCGTCGACTGGGCGGCGACCCGCGGCACGCCGATCATGGCGACCGGCGACGGCACCATCGTGTCGGCCGGCGCCCGCTCCGGCTACGGCAACCGGGTCGAGATCCAGCACGCCAACGGCTACACCACCGCCTACAACCACATGGCCCGGATCGCCCGCGGCATCGCGCCGGGCGCCCGGGTACGCCTCGGCCAGGTGATCGGCGCGGTGGGCACCACCGGCCTCTCGACCGGCCCGCACGTCCACTACGAGGTCGCGATCAACGGCCGCTTCGTCGACCCGATGAAGATCCGCCTGCCGAGCGCCCGGGAGCTGACCGGCCCGAGCCTCGCCACCTTCCGCCAGGCCGAGGAGCAGATCGACGCGCTGCGCCAGAAGCACGGGGGGAAGGCGGTGGCGGAGCGGACGTGAGGGAAAAGACTTCTACGCTGCCAAGACCTCGCAAGGACGGGCGCAATCTCCCCTCTCCCGGGTGGGAGAGGGGATCCCGCGCTTGTACAGGAGAGGACCTCAACCGAGTTCCGCGAGCGGCGCCGTGATCGCTGCCAGCACAGCCGCCCCCGGCCGCAGGACTTCGTCCCGGGATCGCTCGGTCACGTCGCGGTAGGCGTCCACCGGCGCCCGGTGTACCCGGGCCTCGCGCTCCTGCGCACCGGGCGTAGAGCGCCGCCTTGCGCCCGCGGTCGTAGGCGAGGCTCGAGCTTGCGACCTCGATCACCAGCAGGATCCCGGGGCCCGGGATGGTGCAGAAGCCCTCGGGCGAGGCGCTGCGGGCGCTCATCGGGGCGAGGAGAAGATCGGGTTCGAGGAACAGTCCCGGCCCGAACTGGAGCGTGCTCTCGATGCCGAGATAGACCGTCTCCGGGAGCAACGGGACGAGGCGGCGCATCAGCGCGTTCTTCACGGCGTCGTGCGCGAAGCCCTTCGCCGCCATCTCGACCAGCTCTCCATCCAGGAGTTCGACCCGCTCGTCCTCGCGCAAGATCCCGGCGGCCAGCATCAGCCGCAGGTCGCTGACCGTGAACCGGCGCGGGAGCGGGGTGTCGGGCGGGACGTGAACGGTCATCCGCGGCTCGCGAGCTGAAACCGATGCGGAAAGCCTGTCAGGCAACGCGCGCGAAGGCACGCCATCCACGGTTGCCTCCTCCCGCTCGCGCATCCGTCAATTGACAGACACAGCCGTCCACCTCGACATTGTTATCGCTACAAAGTGCGAACCAACGGCCCGACGGCGCCGTCCCACGCGACCGCCGAACCCCATCACGGCGCCGAAGCGCCGGCCCAATCGAACGGAAGCGCCCATGATACGCCTGAACGTGAACGGCTCCGTGCGCGAGGTCGAGGCGGAGCCCGACACGCCGCTGCTCTGGGTGATCCGCGAGCAGGTCGGCCTCACCGGCACCAAGTACGGCTGCGGCATCGCCCAGTGCGGCGCCTGCACGGTCCATATCGACGGGCAGGCGGTGCGCTCCTGCTCGCTTCCGGTCTCCGCAGTCGAGCCAGGCCAGACGATCGTCACCATCGAGGGCCTGAGCCCGGACCGTTCGCACCCGGTGCAGAAGGCCTGGGCCGAGCTCGACGTGCCGCAATGCGGCTTCTGCCAGTCCGGCATGATCATGGCCGCCGCCGCCCTGCTGGCGCAGAATCCGAAGCCGAGCGAGACCGAGATCCGCCAGGAGATCACCAATATCTGCCGCTGCGGCACCTACAACCGGGTGCTCGCCGGCATCAACCTCGCCGCCCAGGGCGGCGAGACCGGCCGCGGCTGAGGGGACACGCCATGACGACGACCGCCTCCCCCACCCTGTCGCGCCGCTTCTTCCTCGCCGGCTCCGCCGCCGCGGCCGGCGGCCTGGCCCTGGGCTTCGATCTGCCGGGCGCCACGGCCGCGCCCGCCGCGACGGCCCCTGAGATCAATGCCTGGGTGGTGGTGCGCCCGGACGAGACCGTGGTGATCCGCATCGCCCGCTCGGAGATGGGCCAGGGCACGCTCACCGGCCTCGCCCAGCTCGTCGCCGAGGAACTGGGCTGCGACTGGGCCCGCGTCACCACCGAGTACCCGACCCCGGGCCAGAACCTCGCCCGCGGCCGCGCCTGGGGCGACTTCTCCACCGGCGGCAGCCGCGGCATCCGCGAATCCTACGTCGCGGTGCGCCAGGGCGGGGCCACCGCCCGCAGCATGCTGGTCGCGGCGGCAGCCCAGGAATGGGGCGTCCCGCCCGGCGAGTGCCGGGTCGAGAAAGGCACGATCAGCCACGCAGGCAGCGGCCGCTCCACCACCTTCGGCAAGGTCGCGGCCGCCGCCGGCCGGATGGAGCCGCCGAAGGAGGTGCCGCTCAAGGATCCGAAGGACTGGATCATCGCCGGCAAGCCGGTGAAGCGCCTCGACACCGTCGAGAAGACCGACGGCTCGCAGGTCTACGGCATCGACCTCAAGCTGCCCGGCCTTCTCAACGCCGCGATCCGCGACTGCCCGGTGGTCGGCGGCACCGTGAAGAGCGTCGATGCGTCGGCCGTGGAGAAGATGCCCGGCGTGCGCAAGGTGGTGCGGGTCGGCGACAGCGCCGTGGCCGTCGTCGCCGACACGTTCTGGCGCGCCAAGACCGCGGTTGAGGCGCTGCCGATCGTCTGGGACGAGGGCCCGAACGCCAAGGTGTCGAGCGAGACGATCGCCGCGATGCTGAAGGAGGGCCTGGACGCGCCGGAGGCCTTCGTCGGCAACAAGGCCGGCGATGCGGGCGCTGCGCTCAAAGGCGCCGCCAAGGTCGTCGAGGCGACCTATTCCTACCCGTTCCAGAACCACGCCACGATGGAGCCGATGAACGCCACGGCGCGCTGGACGCCGGAGCGCTGCGAGGTCTGGACCCCGACCCAGAACGGCGAGGCGGCTTTGGCCGCGACCGCGGAGGCCGCCGGCCTCTCGGCCCGCCAGTGCGACGTCTACAAGATCCATCTCGGCGGCGGCTTCGGCCGGCGCGGCGCCACCCATGACTGGGTGCGCCAGGCGGTGCTGATCGCCAAGGAACTCCCCGGCACCCCGGTCAAGCTGATCTGGACCCGCGAGGAGGACATGACCCATGGCCGCTACCACCCGGTCACCCAGTGCCGGATGCGGGCGGCGCTCGACGAGAGCGGCAACCTCACGGGCCTGCACATGCGGATCTCCGGCCAGTCGATCCTGGCCGGCATCATCCCGGGCCGGCTGGGAGCGGACGGCAAGGACCCGGTGGTGTTCCAGGGGCTCAATCCCGGCGGGGCGGAGGCGGCGATCGGCTACACGGTCCCGAACCTGCTCATCGACCACGCCATGCGCAACCCACCGATCATCCCGGGCTTCTGGCGCGGGGTGAACACCAACCCGAACGCGATCTACCTCGAATGCTTCCTCGACGAGGTGGCGCACGCGGCCGGGCAGGATCCGCTGGCCTTCCGCCGGAAGCTGATGGGCAAGCACCCCAAGCACCTCGCCGTCCTGAACGCGGTCGCCGAGCGCATCGGCTGGGATACGAAGCCGCCGGCCGGCGTGCATCGGGGCCTCGCCCAGATCATGGGCTTCGGCAGCTACGTCGCGGCGGCGGCAGAAGTCTCGGTCGGCGATGACGGCAA
The DNA here is from genome assembly GCF_022179185.1 of Methylobacterium frigidaeris. Taxonomy (GTDB): domain Bacteria; phylum Pseudomonadota; class Alphaproteobacteria; order Rhizobiales; family Beijerinckiaceae; genus Methylobacterium; species Methylobacterium frigidaeris. The sequence continues at coordinate 68,984 of NZ_BPQJ01000030.1, forward strand.
GGTGAAGGTCCACCGCATCGTCGCCGCCACCGACCCGGGCGTCGCGGTCAACCCGCAGCAGATCGAGGCGCAGGTCGCCGGCTCGTTCGTCTACGGCCTGTCGGCGGCGCTCTACGGCGAGTGCACGGTGAAGGACGGCCGCATCGAGCAGACCAATTTCGACACCTACCCGGTGCTGCGCCTGGACGAGATGCCGGCGGTGGAGGCGATCCTGATGCCGTCGGGCGGCTTCATCGGCGGCGTCGGCGAGCCGACCATCGCGGTGGCGGCGCCCGCCGTGCTCAACGCGGTCTTCGCCGCCACCGGCAAGCGGGTGCGGCAGATCCCGGCGAGCCGCACGGACCTGAAGCGCGCGTGAGGCTCGGCCTTCTCCTCCTGCTGCTGGCGACCCCGGCGGCGGCCGCCCCGCCGCCGGGAGCCTCGTCCTGCTCGGGCTGCCACGGGCACCCGAGCGGGGCGGTGCCGAGCCTGTCCGGCCACTCGGCCGAGGACATCGCGGCCTCGCTCGCCGCCTTCCGGTCCGGTGCCCGGCCGGCCACGGTGATGAACCGCATCGCCAAGGGCTTTTCGGAATCGGAGAGCCGGGCGATCGCCGACTGGATCGCGGGAGGCGGACATTGACCGGGATCGGCCGCCGGGCGTTGCTGGCGGGGCTCGCCACCGCCCTCTCGCGCCCGGCCCTCGCGCAGGGCACCCGCGGGCGCGTCGTCGTGGTCGGCGGCGGATTCGGTGGCATCACCGCCGCGCGGGTCCTGCACCGGGCGGGCCTCGCCGTCACCCTGGTCGAGCCGGCGGAGACCTACTACGCCTGCCCGTTCAGCAACGAGGTGATCGCGGGCCTGCGCCCCATGTCGGCTCAGGCCTTCGGCTATGACGGCGTGCGGGCGAGCGGCGTGACCGTGGCGAGGACGAGCGCCGAGGCGATCGACGGCACCGCCCGGCAGGTGCGGCTGGCCGACGGCACGAGTCTCGACTACGACCGGCTGATCCTGTCGCCCGGGATCGCGCTGCGCTTCGACGCCCTGCCGGGCTACGACGCGGCCGCCGCGGAGGCGATGCCCCACGCCTGGAAGGCCGGCGCGCAAACCGAACTCCTCGCCCGCCAGCTCGCCGCGATGCCGGAGGGCGGCACGGTGGTGCTGTCGGTGCCGGGAAATCCGTATCGCTGCCCGCCCGGGCCCTACGAACGCGCGAGCCTGATCGCCCATTTTCTCAAGACGCGGAAGCCCCGCGCCAAGCTGATCGTGCTCGACGCCAAGGACACGTTCTCCAAGCAGAAGCTGTTCGAGCAGGCGTGGCGCGCGCTCTATCCCGGCACCCTGGACTACGTGCCACTCGCCGCGGGTGGCCAGGTCACCTCGGTCGATCCCGGCGCGATGAGCGTCGCCACCGACTTCGAGACCTACAAGGCCGACGTCGCCTGCATCATCCCGCCCCAGCGGGCGGCCCCGATCGCGAGCGCGGCCGGCGTCGCCGACCGGACCGGCTGGTGCCCGATCGACCCGGTCACGTTCGAGTCGCGCCTGGTGCCGCGGATCCACGTGGTCGGTGATGCGGCCATCGCCGGGGCGATGCCGAAATCCGCCTTCGCGGCCAATGCCCAGGCCAAGGTCTGTGCCGAGGCCGTGATCGACCTCCTGGCGGGGCGGACGCCCGCGGAGCCGAAGCTGATCAACACCTGCTACAGCCTGGTCGCGCCGGGCTACGGCATCTCGGTCGCCGGAGTGTACCATCCGGACAAGGGCGTGCTCGCCGATGTCGAGGGCGCGGGCGGCACCAGCCCGGTCGATGCGCCCGATTCCGTGCGCCGGCAGGAAGCCAGTTACGCCGCGGACTGGTACCGCACCATCACGGCCGCGGTGTTCGGGTGAGGCGAGACATCGCCGCGTTGCTCGCCCTCACGCAGACCGCGCTCGCTCCGGTGGGGATCGTCGGGGACGCGATCCCGCGGCCGCTCGACGGCCGGACCGGCGATGCGGCGCGTGGCAGGGCGATCGCCACCGACACCCGCAAGGGCCTGTGCCCGCTCTGCCATACCGGCCTCGGCGGCAGAGCCCCGGCGGGCGATCTCGGGCCCGACCTCGCCGATGTCGGGGCGCGCCTCTCCGAGGGGCAGCTGCGGCTGCGCCTCGTCGACGGGCGTGCCTTGAACCCCGGCACCCTGATGCCCTCCTATTACCGGACCGATGGCACGCGGGTCGCGAGCGCCTGGCGCGGCCGGCCGGTGCTGGAGGCGGGGGAGATCGAGGACGTGATCGCCTATCTCCTCACCCTGAAGGGAGGGCGCGAGACGCCATGAGCGCAGGATTCCACCGCCGCACCATCCTCGCCGGAGGCGCCGGCCTGCTGACCGTGGCGCTGGTGCGCCCGGGCGTCGCCGCGCTCATCCGGCCGAGCCGCGAGGCCACCGTGGAGGCGATCCGCCGCTTCACCGGCGGCGCGACGGTGCAGGCGGGCCGGATCCACCTCGACATGCCGCCGCTGGTCGAGAACGGCAACACCGTGCCGCTGGCGATCACCGTCGACAGCCCGATGAGCGAAGCCGATCACGTCCGCCGCATCGCGGTGTTCAACGACAAGAACCCGCAGCCCCACGTGGTGACTTTGCATCTCGGACCCCGGTCCGGCCGCGCCGCGGTCAACACCCGGATTCGCCTGGCCGATTCCCAGACCATCACCGCCATCGCGGAGATGCGCGACGGCACCTTCTGGTCCGCCACCGCCGACGCGATCGTGACGTTGGCGGCCTGCGTGGAAGGATCGTGACGATGGCCCGCGCCCTCATCAACCTGCCGAAGACCGCCAAGGCCGGGGCGGTGATCGAGATCAAGACCCTGATCTCGCACCCGATGGAGACCGGCTACCGCCCGGGCCCGGACGGCCGCCTGATCCCCCGCAACATCATCACCGAGTTCGTCTGCCGTTACGACGGCGAGGAGGTGTTTCGCGCCGAGCTCTCGCCTGCGAGCGCTGCAAATCCCTACCTCACCTTCACCACCGTGGCGACGAAGACCGGGACGCTGACCTTCACCTGGACGGGGGATAACGGGTTCTCGCAGACGGAGGAGGTGGGAATCACGGTGGTGTGACGCGCCCTGAAACCCTCCCCCCTTTTGCGGGCAGGGCGATCGCAGATGGGGTTCTCCGTCTGGTCCCGGAGGGTGCGGATGGCTGTGATGCTGCCTGACCTCCAGGAGGCCGATCATGGCCGGGTTCCAGGCTCGCGATCCCGACGCCCCGAGGACGCCTTCCGCCGCTTCATGGCAGCCTTCGCCCAAGCTCAGGATGAAGTGCGCACGGCCGAGCCGGACAGCCGCCGCATCGTGGCCCTCGACGACAAGTCCGTTCGCCGGGCCGCCGAGCCGCCCAGCCCACCACACCGCTCCGCCTCGTCACCGCCCAGGCCACCGGGCAGCGCCTCGCTCTCACCCAGCGTCACGCCCGCAACCGCAGCGAGGTCAGCGCTTCTTCCCCGGCCGCCGGAACACCCCGACGATCTCGACATGCGGCGAGTGGCGGAACTGATCGACCGGGGTCACCGCCTCCAGCCGGTAGCCGCCGCGCACCAGCAGGGCGGCATCGCGGGCGAAGCTGCCGGCGTCGCAGGAGACGCCGACCACCACCGGCACCTTCGATTCGGCGATCCGCGCGCTCTGCGCCTCGGCGCCGGCGCGGGGCGGGTCGAACACCACGGCGTCGTAACGGTCGAGCTCGGGTGCCAGCAATGGGCGGCGGAAGAGGTCGCGCCGCTCGGTCGTGATGGTGCGCAGGCCCGCCGTCTCGCGAAAGGCGCGATCGAGGGCGGCGAGCGCCGCGGCCTCCCCCTCGACCGCGTGGACCGTGTGGCCTTCCGCGAGCGCCAGCGAGAAGGCGCCGGCGCCGGAGAAGAGATCGGCGACGCGCTTGGCCTTGCCGACGCCCTCGACGACGAGGCGGGCGAGCGCCGCTTCGCCCTCCGCCGTCGCCTGCAGGAAGCCGCCGGCCGGCGGCACCAGCCGGGAGCGGCCGGCGGGGATCTCCGGCGGGCGGCGCACGATCAGGACGTCGCCGTGGAGGGAGAGCCGGGCGAGGTCGAGCTCGCCCGCGAGCCCCACCAGGGCCTGGCGCGCCCGGTCGGAGGCCGGCCCGTGACCGCGGATATCGACGTCGAGGCCACCCGCGGTGGCGGTCACCTGCACGTCGAGGGGCTTACCGCCCCCGCCGCCCAGCGGCCGGCTCACCCTGCGGGCGATCTCGGGCGCGCGGTGGAGGGCCGGCTCGGTGATCGGACAATGGTCGATCGGCACCAGCGCGTGGCTGCGCGCCGCCATGAAGCCTGCCTGGGGCCCGCCCTCGCCCGCGCGCACGTGCAGGGTGATGCGGCGGCGCCCGGATCCGTGGGCGTCGAGGAGCGGCGCCACCGGCGCCTCGATCCCGGCCCGCGCCAGCGCCCCGACGACGAGGTCGCGCTTCCACTCGGCGTAGGGTGCGGGCGCGAGGTGCTGGATCGCGCAGCCGCCACAGGTGCCGAAATACGGGCAGAACGGAGCGATCCGGTCCGGCGACGCATCCAGCACGGCGTCGAGCCGGGCGCGCGGCGGGCGGGTGCCCTCCTCCGGCTCCGCCCGCACGGTCTCGCCCGGCAAGGCGCCCGGCACCACCACGCCGTCCGGCGTCACCCCGTCGCCGCGCAGGCCGAGGCGGGCGATTTCCAAGACATCACTCATCGCGTCGCTCATCGCCCGGCCTCCCGCACGGCGCCGATCAGGAATTCCCGGTTGCCGTCGCCGCCCTCGACCGGCGACGGGATCAGGCCGCGGATCGAAAAGCCGAGCGACGCGATCAGCGTCCGGATACGCTCGCAGACGGCGTCCCGCACGGCCTCGTCCCGCACCAGCCCGCCGCGGCCGACATGCTCGCGCCCGGCCTCGAATTGCGGCTTGATCAACGCCACCAGGGCGGCGTCGGGCGCCAGGAGCGGAACCACGGGCGGCAGGACCAGGCGCAGGGAGATGAAGCTCACGTCGATCACCAGGAGGGAGGGCGGCTCGGGAAAGGGGCTGAGGGAGCGGGCATCGGTCGCCTCGAGAGCAGACACGCGGGGATCGCCGGCGAGGCTCGGATGGAGCTGGCCCCGACCGACATCGACGGCGTGGACGAAGGCCGCGCCGCGGCGCAGCAGCACGTCGGTGAAGCCGCCGGTCGAGGCGCCGATATCGAGGCAGGTCTGGCCCGCCGGGTCGAGCGCGAAGGCGTCGAGGGCGGCGGCGAGCTTCAGGCCACCGCGGGACACGTAGGGGTGCGGCGCCTCGGCGACGATGGCGGCATCCCTGGCGATCAGGTCCGAGGCCCGGCGCACGACGACGCCGTCGGCCCGCACCAGCCCGGCCTCGATCGCACCTCTCGCGCGTGCCCGGCTCTCGAAATGGCCCGCCTCCACCAGGAGGCGGTCGGCCCGCAGCCGCTCGCCCGTCGTCATCACCCCTCGATCCTTGATCGTTCACGACCGATTCGTCGTCGCTTCAGGCTCGCCCGGCCGTCCCCACCGGCGCCGCGCGCCCTAGCTACACGGCGGCACACGAGGAGAGTTCTTCCCATGAGACAGTTCGTGCTCGCGAGCGCCCTGGCCTTCGGCCTCGCGGCTCCGGCCCTCGCGCAGGACAAGCCCGCCGACCAAGCCGCGCCGACGACCTACGATGCGCCGATCGTCAACAACAAGGGGGAGACGATCGGCAAGATCGCGCTCCGGGACGGCGCCAACACCCTGGTGATGCGGGTGACGATCCAGGCCGGCGGCCTGCCGCCCGGCTGGCACGGCATCCATTTCCACGCGATCGGCAGCTGCGCCGACACCGACAAGTTCCAGGAGTCGAAGGCGCACGTCAATCACGACAACGCCAAGCACGGCCTGCTGAATGCCGAAGGTCCCGACGAGGGCGACCTGCCGAACGTCTTCGCCAATGCCGACGGTTCGGTGAATGCCGAGGTGTCGAGCGACACGCCGCTCACCGGCGAGGGCGGCCTGAAGGACAATGACGGCTCGGCCCTGATCATCCACGCCAACGAGGACGACCACGCCACGCAGCCGATCGGCAATGCGGGTGCCCGCATCGCCTGCGCGGTCATCAAGTAACGGAGGGCGGGCCGCGTCCGGTGGACGCGGCCCCGTTCTCAATCAGCGCTGGCGCCGGGCGACGCTGACGACGTTGCTTGCGGGCTTGGTCTCGCGCGCCGGGAGCGTGGCCTCGACGACCTTGACGATCGACGGCGCGTCG
>NZ_BPQJ01000031.1 GCF_022179185.1 Methylobacterium frigidaeris
GATGCGCCGGTCGCCTTCGCATCGACGCGTCGATGCGAAGGCGCGAGGGTATGAGGCGCGCTTCTTGATTGCGCCGCAATTCGCGCGCCGAAGCGGTGACGCCGTCTCTCTGTTAGATCATTCCCGAGGCTCCCGATGACCCCGTCCCCCTTGCCCACCGACGTCTCGCCGGAGCGCGCCGTCGCGGCCATCTCGCGCTGGCTGGCGGTGGAGAGCCCGACGGATTCGGCCGAGGGCGTGAACCGGATGATGGACCTCGTCACTGACGAGGCCGCCACTCTCGGCCTCGCCGCGGAGCGGGTGCCGGGTCGGGACGGGTTCGGCGACAACCTGATCCTGCGGGCGGGGCCGCGAACGAGCGAGCCCGGCATCCTGGTCCTCTCCCATCTCGACACCGTGCACCCGATCGGCACGCTCGCCAGCGATCTGCCGGTACGGGTCGAGGGCGACCGGCTCTACGGCCCGGGCGTCTACGACATGAAGGGCGGTGCCTGGCTGGCGCTCCAGGCCTTCGCGGCGGCGTCCCGGTCCGGCCTTGCGCGGCGCCCCCTTACCTTCCTGTTCACCAGCGACGAGGAGACGGGCTCGCAATCGACCCGCTCGCTGATCGAGGATCTGGGCCGCAGAAGCGCCGCCGTTCTGGTAACCGAGCCCGGCCGCGACGGCGGCAAGGTGGTGACCGGACGCAAAGGCGTCGGGCGCTTCGACGTCCATGTCGAGGGCCGCCCCTCGCACGCCGGAACCCGCCACGCCGACGGCCGCAACGCCATCCGGGAGGCCGCCCGGCTGATCCTCGAGATCGAGGGGCTGACCGATTACGCCCGCGGCGTCACCATCACGGTCGGAATCATCGCCGGCGGCACCGCCGAGAACGTGGTGCCGCAGCATTGCCGCTTCGCCGTCGACCTGCGGGTCGTCACCGCGGCGGACGGGCAGGATTACGCGAGCCGGATCCTCGGGCTTTCCGCCACCGAGGACTTTCGCGTGACGGTGACCGGCGGCATGAACCGGCCGCCCTACGACGCCGGAGCGGGTGCCGCGCTCTATGCCCATGCCCGGTCGCTGGCGCGGGACGAGCTCGGGATCGAGCTCGGCGAGGTGCCGCTGACCGGCGGCGGCTCGGACGGCAACTTCACCGCCGCCCTCGGCGTCCCGACCCTCGACGGCCTCGGCATCGACGGCGACGGGGCGCACACGCTCCAGGAATACGGCCTGATCTCCTCGATCGCCCCGCGCACGCGGCTGATGCAGCGGCTGCTCGAAACGCTGTGAGGATCCGGGGCGGAGCGATCTTTCGCGCCCGCCCCGCGTTGCCGGCCCGCATCCTGCAAGGATGCGGAATCGCCACGGACGGCAGGCGCGCATGATCAACCGCACCAACCCTTGGGTGACGCTCGCGCGCGAGCGCCGCTACGAGGACCGCTATCTCGGCGTCGATCTGGATCAGCTCCGCCACGAATCCGGCCGCGAGCACCCCCACGTCGCCCTGCGCTTCAAGGTGTTCGGTGTCGCGGTGCTGCCGGTCGATCCCGAAGGCCGGGTCACCCTGATCGGCCAGTACCGCTACGTGCTCGACCGCTTCACCTGGGAACTGCCCCGCGGCTCCGGTCCGGTCACCGACGATGCCCTCGCCACCGCCCGGCGCGAACTCGCGGAGGAGACCGGCGACGAGGCCGAATCCTGGCTCGAGCTGCTGCGCCTCGACGCCTCGCCGGGCATCTCGAGCGAGCGGGTGCCGGGCTTCGTCGCCTGGAACCTGCGCCGCGGTCCGGCCCATCCGGACCCGCAGGAGAGCCTGCGGGTGCGCCGCCTGCCCTTCGCCGAGGCGGTGGTCGAATCGTTGTCGGGGGCGATCACCGACGGGCCGAGCGTGGCCTTGCTCCTGTGCCTGGCCGAGCGGGCCCGGCGTGGGGATCTGCCGGAGGATCTGTTGGGGTTGGTCCGGGAGTAGCTCAGGCGCGGGTTCTTCCCCTCTCCCCGCGCCTCTTCTTTCCCCGGACAGCTCAGCAACAGCGGCCGGTAAAGGCCGCCTCACCGGGCCGCCTCATCTGGCCGCCAGCTCCCTCAGCAGCGCCTCATGGAACCGGTCCGGTGCCTCGACCTGCGGCGAGTGGCCCAGCCCCTCGAACATCACCAGCCTCGCCCCCTTGATCCGCGCCGTCACCTCGGGTCCGAGCCGGTCGTAGCGCCCCAGCGTCGCGGCGAGGGCCGGCGCGGCGCGGTTGGCGCCCGGAGCCGTGCGGTCCTTGTCGCCGACCATCAGCACGGTCGGCACGACCAGGCGGTCGAATTCGTGCACCACTGGCTGGGTGAACACCATGTCCGAGGTCTGGGCCTGGTTCCAGGCCACGCGCTCGGCGCCGGGACCCGCGTAGAGCCCGGCCTGCATCTCGACCCAGCGGTCGTATTCGGGCTTCCACTGGCCGTCGTAGTAGAACTTGAGCTGGTAGGCCTTGATGCCGGCCGCGCTCGTCTTGCGCTCGGCGGCGTAGGCGTCGTCGATGGTCTGATAGGGCACGCCTTTCTGTTGCCAGTCCTCGAGCCCGAGGGGATCGACCATCACCAGCTGCTCGACCGCGTCGGGGAACATCAGGGCGTAGCGGGCCGCCAGCATGCCGCCCATCGAGTGCCCGACGATGGTGGCTCGCCGGATGCCGAGGGCGGCGAGCAGCCCGTGGGTGTTGGTGGCGAGCTGGTTGAAGCTGAACTGGTAGCCGACGGGCTTCGTCGACTTGCAGAACCCGACCTGGTCGAGGGCGAGCACCCGGTAGCCGGCCCGCGCCAGGACGCCGGCGGTGTCGCCCCAGGTGGCGGCGCAGAAGTTCTTGCCGTGGAGCAGCACCACGGTGCGGCCGTTCGGGCGCTCCGGCGTCACGTCCATGAAGGCCATCGACAGGTCCTGTCCCTGCGACGTGAGGGCGTGGCGCTTGACCGGGTAGGGATAGTCGAAACCCTCGAGCTCGGGCCCGTAGGTGGGAGCGGCGGACACCGCCTTGGCGGTCAGAAGGGCGACGGCGAGAAGCGGGAGGCGCATGCGGCAGGGTCTCCGGTGACGACGAAGCTCTTACAACGCGCCACCGCCGCGGAGCCATGCGCCCCCCGGAGGCAGCGTCTCAGGTCGAGCACCCTACCGGCTCCCACCGGCTCCGACGTAGCAGGACATGCGATTCTCCCGGTTCGGGGCCACGGAAACCCAGACGACAGGATCGCGCGGGCGGACGGGACGAGTGCGGGGCGCAGGCTCGGCTCGGTTGCCGGCCGACTCAAACCTGGGGACGCGACCAGGCCAGACCCGCGCTTGCGTTTCCGGCGGCGTCCCGCCATATAAGGCCCGGGAGGTTGGCGAGGGACGTTTCACTCGCCAACCGGGTCAGGTCCGGAAGGAAGCAGCCCTAACGAGACCGAGCGGGTTTTCGTCCAGCCTCCCACCCACCCCCTTTCAGGAGCGCGTGCGCCCCCTTCCCGGGGGCCGCCCTCACGACCCTGCGAGCGCATGGACGAGACCTCCGGCACGCCCTCGATCGACGAGCCGGGTCTCCCCGGGTTCAGCGCCGCTCCGACTCCACCGGCCCCCGCCTACCGGGTCCTGGCGCGCAAGTACCGCCCGAAGGATTTCGACGACCTGATCGGCCAGGGGGCCATGGTGCGCACCCTGGCGAACGCCTTCGCGGCCGGCCGCATCCCGCAGGCCTGGATGCTCACCGGCGTGCGCGGCGTCGGCAAGACCACCACGGCCCGCATCCTCGCTCGTGGCCTCAACTACGCCCTGCCCGACGATCCCAATGCCGGGCCGACGATCCGGCTTCCCCGGCTCGGCCTCCACTGCGCCGCCATCATGGAATCCCGGCACATCGACGTGCTGGAGATGGACGCCGCCTCGCATACCGGCATCGACGACGTCCGCCAGATCATCGACGGCATCCGCTACTCGCCGGTCTCGGCGCGCTACAAGGTGTACATCGTCGACGAGGTCCACATGCTGTCCGAGAAGGCGTTCAACGCCTTCCTGAAGACGCTGGAGGAACCGCCGCCGCACGCGAAGTTCGTCTTCGCCACCACCGAGATCCGCAAGGTTCCGGTCACCATCCTGTCGCGCTGCCAGCGCTTCGACCTGCGCCGGGTCGAGGCCGGCGCCCTGATCGCGCATCTCCAGAAGATCTGCGACGCCGAGGGCGTCGCGGCCGAGTCTGAGGCGCTCGCAGCCATCGCGCGGGCCGCCGAGGGCTCGGTGCGCGATTCGCTCTCGCTCCTCGACCAGGCGATCGCCCACGGTGCCGGCCACGTCACCGCCGAGACGGTGCGCGACATGCTCGGCCTCGCCGACCGGGCCCGGGTCGTCGACCTGTTCGAGGCGGCGATGCGCGGGGACGTTCCCGCCACCTTCGCGGAGTTGCGGGCCCAGCACGAGGCAGGGGCCGATCCGGCGGTGGTGCTCTCTGATCTTGCCGAGTTCACCCATCTCGTCACCCGGCTGAAGCTCGCCCCCGACTCCGCCCGCGCCGACACCTCGCTCAGCGAGGTCGAGCGGGTGCGCGGCGGCGATTTCGCCGACCGGCTCTCGGTGCGGGCCCTGTCCCGTGCCTGGCAGATCCTGCTCAAGGCGATTCCCGAGGTGCAGACGGCGACCCGGCCGCTGGCCGCGGCCGAGATGGCGCTCGTGCGCCTGATCTACGCCGCCGATCTGCCGACGCCGGACGAGGCCCTGCGCCAGATCAAGGAGGGCGGCAGCCTCGCTCTCCCGGTCCGGGCACCGGCCGGCACGTCCGCGGGCACGTCCGCGGGCGCGCCCACGATGCAGGCGGCCCCGGCGGTGGCCCCGGTGATGCAGACCGCAGCCCCGGTTCCGGCCTCCGCCACGGTCCTGCGCGCCGCGAGTCCCGCGGCGCCAGCCCTGGCGCGCAGCCTGCCGGAAGCTTCCCCAGCCGAAGCGGCGCCCCGTCCGGCTCCGCCCGCCGCAATGCCGCGCCCGACCCTGGTCCAGCCCGCGCCTGCCGCCAGGCCCGATGCGGCCCGGTCCAACCCCGCCGCGAAAGCCGAATCCGGCCCGCGCCTGCGGCGGTTCGAGGACGTGGTGGCGCTCGCCGACGAGCGCCGCGACATCGGCCTGAAGATGGCCCTGGAGCGGGACGTGCATCTCGTCCGGTTCGAGGACGGACGCATCGAGTTCCGCCTCGCCGAGGGCGGGCGACCGACGCTCGCCAACGAACTCGGCAACGCCCTGACTCTGTGGACCGGCCGGCGCTGGGTGGTCGCCCTGTCGCAGGAGACCGGCGAGGCGACGCTCGATGCCCGCGCCAAGGCCGCGGTTCAGAGCCGCCACCAGGGCGCCGCGAGCCATCCTCTGGTCCAGGCGGTGCTGAAGAACTTCCCGGGCGCCCAGATCGTCGACGTGCGCGACAAGGCGCCCGACCCACCCGATCTCGGCGACGTCCCGCCGCCGGATTCCGACGATCCGGACCTGTAACGGCCAGACCGGTAGCCGGCAGCCCGCCGACACCCCACATTCCTCCTGAATGCTCTCTCACACCGCGAGGACGCCGCCATGGACATCATGGGACTGATGAAGCAGGCCCAGGCCATGCAGCAGAAGATGGCCGACCTTCAGTCCGAGCTCGACGCCGTCCAGGTCACGGGCGCCTCCGGCGGCGGCTCCGTCTCTGTGACGATGACCGCGAAGGGCGACGTGAAGGGCCTCACCCTGGACGCCGCTCTGCTCGTGCCGGACGAGAAGGAGATCCTGGAGGATCTGATCGTCGCGGCGCTGAACGATGCCAAGGCCAAGGCCGAGCGCGCCGCCCAGGAGCGGATGCAGGAGCTGACCAAGGGCCTTCCCCTGCCTCCGGGCATGAAGCTGCCGTTCTAGCCCGTCTCCCCTCCCCGCAGGGGGAGGGAGACATCGCGCATCCTCCTCAAGACAGGGCCCGAGTTTCATGCCCCAGGCCGTCGCGGGCCCGGAGATCGAGCGGCTGATCCAGCTCCTGGCCCGCATGCCCGGCCTCGGGCCGCGCTCGGCCCGCCGCGCCGCCCTCCAGCTCATCAAGAAGCGCGAGACGCTGCTGGCGCCGCTGGCCGACGCCATGCGGGTCGCCGCCGACCGGATCGTGGTCTGCCACGAATGCGGCAACGTCGACACGCAGGATCCCTGCACGATCTGCCGCGACCAGAGCCGCGATCCCTCGATGCTGGTGGTGGTCGAGGACGTGTCGGACCTGTGGGCGCTGGAGCGTTCCGGCGCCGTGACGGCCCGCTACCACGTGCTCGGCGGCGTGCTCTCGGCTCTCGACGGAGTGCGACCCGAGAACCTGAACTTGGGCCGCCTGGTCGAGCGGGTGAGCGCGCCCGAGATGCGCGAGGTGATCCTGGCGCTCAACGCCACGGTCGATGGCCAGACCACCGCCCACTACGTCACCGAGCTCCTGACCCACCTGCCGATCAAGGTGACACGGCTCGCCCACGGCGTGCCGGTCGGCGGCGAGCTCGATTACCTCGACGAGGGCACCCTGTCGGCGGCGATCCGCCAGCGCACCGCGTTCTAGCGTCGGCCGTCATCGGGTTTGACCCGGTGGACACGAATCCTTATCTCCCGGAGACTTGCGGGCGCCGATCGGCGCCCGACTCCCCGAATTCCTGGCGCAAGAATGAGCATCCGTCCCCTCGTCATCCTGCCGGACGCGCGCCTGCGCGAGATCTCGGCGCCGGTCGGCACGATCACCGGCGACGTGCGGAAGCTCGCGGCCGACATGCTGGAGACGATGTACGACGCCCCCGGCGTCGGCCTCGCCGGCATCCAGATCGGCGAGCCGGTGCGCATCGTCACCATCGACACCTCGAAGGAGAAGGAGGACCGCAAGCCGCTGGTTCTCCTCGATCCCGAGATCGTCTGGTCCTCGGAGGAGACACGGCCCTACGAGGAGGGCTGCCTGTCGATCCCCGACTACTACGCCGAGGTGATCCGGCCCGACCGGGTGCGGGTGCGCTTCCGCACCCTCGATGGCGAGACCGTGGAGCAGGAGGCCGACGGCCTGCTCGCCACCTGCCTCCAGCACGAGATCGACCACCTCAACGGCGTGCTGTTCATCGACCACCTGTCGAAGCTCAAGCGCGACCGGGTGATGAAGAAGTTCGCCAAGGCGGCCAAGCGCGAAGCCGCGTAACGATCATGCCCCTCAAGGTCGTGTTCATGGGCACCCCGGATTTCGCGGTGCCGACCCTCGCCGAGATCGTCGGCGGCGGCCACGAGGTCGTGGCGGTCTATACCCGCGCGCCGGCCCCGGCCGGCCGCGGCATGGCGTTGCGGCCTTCCCCGGTCCAGGCCCTGGCGGAGAAGTTCGGCCTCCCCGTCCTGACGCCGAAGACCCTGCGCACCGAGGAGGCGGCCGAGACCTTCCGCGCCCATGCGGCCGACGTCGCCGTGGTGGTGGCCTACGGCATGATCCTCCCCCCGGCGATCCTCGATTCGCCGGCCCTCGGCTGCCTCAACCTGCACGCCTCGCTGCTGCCGCGCTGGCGCGGCGCGGCGCCGATCCAGCGTGCCGTGATGGCGGGCGACGAGGAGACCGGCGTCGCGGTGATGCGGATGGAGCCGGGCCTCGATACCGGCCCGGTCGGCATGGTCGAGCGGGTGGGTATTCTCCCCGACATGACGTCCGGCGAGTTGCACGACCGGCTGATGCCGCTCGGCGCCGACCTGATGGCGCGGGCGCTCGGGGCGCTGGAGCGCGGCAACCTTCAGTTCCGGGCGCAGAGCCCGGAGGGTGTCGAGTACGCCCACAAGATCACCAACGAGGAGGCGCGGCTCGACTGGTCGCAGCCGGCTAAAACCCTCCACGACAGGGTGCGCGGCCTGTCGCCCTTCCCCGGCGCCTACGTCACGGCCGATCTCGGCCGCGGGCCGGAGCGGGTGAAGGTGCTGAGGGCGCGGCTCGCCGAGGGGTCGGGCGAGCCCGGCACGCTGCTCGATGCTGCCGGCACGGTCGCGGCCGGCGAGGGCGCTCTGCGCCTCGTCACCGTGCAGCCCGCCGGCAAGGGCGCGATGCCGTTCGAGGACTTCGCCCGCGGCCGGCGGCTCGCGCCGGGCACCCGCCTCGCCTGATGCCCCGCTACAAGCTCGTCGTCGAGTATGACGGCACCGCCTTCGCCGGCTGGCAGCGCCAAGCCGCCGATCGCTCGGTGCAGCAGGCGCTGGAAGAGGCGATCGCCCGATTCGTCGGCGGGCCGGTCCGGGTTCACTGCGCCGGGCGCACCGATGCCGGCGTGCACGCCACGCATCAGGTCGTCCATCTCGATCTCGACAAGCCCTGGCGCACCGACACCGTGCGCGACGCCGCCAACGCCCATCTGCGGCCCGAGCCGGTGGCGGTGATCGCGGCGGCCGAGGTCGGGCCGGATTTCGACGCCCGCCACTCGGCGATCAAGCGCCACTACCGCTACCGCATTCTCAACCGCCGCTCCCCGCCGGCGCTGACCCGCGGCTTCGTCTGGCACGTGCCCTGGGCCCTCGATGCCGGGCGGATGCACGAAGCCGCGCAGCTGATGCTCGGCCGGCACGATTTCTCCGCCTTCCGGGCGGCGGAGTGCCAGGCCAACAGCCCGGTACGCACCCTCGACCGGCTCGACGTGGCGCGCGAGGGCGAGGAGATCGTCGTCATCACCGCCGCGCGCTCGTTCCTGCACCATCAGGTGCGCGGCATGGTCGGCACCCTGATGCTGGCCGGTGGCGGCCGACTGACGCCCCAGGGCGTGCGCGACGTGCTCGATTCCCGCGACCGCACCCGCTGCGGGCCCCTCGCCCCCTCCGGCGGGCTGACGCTGATCGGGGTGGATTATCCGGTTGAGTTCGGATGACCTTGCGTCACTGCTGCACGCTTGGCCGCCTGAGGCGTTTCTGACATCGTTGGGAGTGCCGGAGCCGAGCGACCGACCATGACCGCCTTCGACACCGACGCCCTCGTCCGCCGGCTCAAGGCGCCCGGTCTGTCGGAGGATCAGGCCGAGGCGATCACGGGCGTGTTGAAGGATGGGCGCGAGTCGGATCTGGCATCGCTCGCAACGAAGGTCGACCTGCGGGAGAGCGAGATCGCGCTGAGGACGGACCTGCGAGAGGCCGAGGCCTCGCTGAAGACCGATCTGCGGGAGACCGAGAATCGGTTGAAGGCAGACCTGCGAGAGACCGAACTTCGCCTGGACGCGAAAATCGTCGATCTCGCCCAGAAGATCGTGGACCTGTCCCACCGAACGGATCTGGGTTTGGCGGCGGGCCGGGCCGACTTATAGCTCCTCGAACAGCGGATGATCGTGAAGCTCGGCACGCTGGCCGCGGCGGGGGTTGGCATCCTGATCGCGGCCATCCGCTACTTGCCGCACGTTGGGCATTGAGCTGTGTCGCGGCGAAAATTCGGTCACACCAGGGTGTGCGCCCCGCCGGCGATGCCGGCGATCAGCCCGAAGCAGGCGAGCGTGACGAAGGCCGCAGCCGGTCCCGGCAGGTCGAGGATCGCCCGGGTGGCGCGGCCGTGCAGCCACAGCATCACCACCAGGAAGGCGCCGGCATCGAGCGCCGCGAGGCCCGGCGTCGCGAGGTCGAGGAGCAGCAGGCAGCCCGGGAGCGCCAGGGCGGCGAGGCCCGTCGCGAGACACCAGTTGGTGACGACCACGAAGGGCACGTAGGCCCGCGTGCGGCCGAGACGGCGCAGGACGGCGATCATCGCCAGCGGCACGGCGAGGAAGCCCGCCATCACCCCGGCGAGGACCGCCACCGTGACGTGGTCGAGCTGGAACGGCGCCGTGCCGGCCCCACGCTCCAGGGCGAGAGCCACCGTGACCGCCGGCGCGGTTAGCCAGACAGCTCCGAAGGAGCGCCAGAAGCCGCGCTCGCTCACGTCGAAGTGGTGCAGGGCATCCGACCGGAAGCCGATCAGGCCGGCGGTGCCGCGCAAGGAGCGGACCACCTCGTCAGCGCTCACGAACATCGACGGCCTCCCGGGGATCAAGACCGGCAGATTCAACTTTCGTCTAATGCCGGTCAAGCCTGACGCTACGTCGCGGGGGCGAGAGGGAAATACGCCTCCAGCACCCGTTCGTAGATTGCCGTGAGCCGGTCGAGATCGGCGACCGTCACCCTCTCGTCGACCTGGTGCATCGTCTGCCCGACGAGGCCGAACTCGATCACCGGACAGGCATCCTTGATGAAGCGGGCATCCGACGTGCCGCCAGTGGTCGAGAGGACGGGCCGGCGGCCGGTCTCGGCCTCGATCGCGTCCGCGACCTGCTCCACGAAGGCGTCGGGCGCGGTCAGGAAGGCGACGGAGTTGGTCGGGCGCACGTCGAGGCTGTAGCGCACGCGGTTTCCCGCGGCTTCGGCGAGGCGCCGCTCCAGCTCGGCGGCCAGGGTCTCGGGCGTCCAGAGGTCGTTGAAGCGGATGTTGAAGGTCGCCCGCGCCTCGGCCGGGATCACGTTGGTCGACGGGTTGCCGACATCCATCGTGGTGAATTCGAGGTTCGAGGCGTCGAAATGCGCCGTGCCGGCATCGAGCGGCTCAGCCAGCAGCCCCTGTGCCAGACGCAGGAGGCCGGGGATCGGGTTCTCGGCCCGGTGCGGATAGGCGACGTGGCCCTGAACCCCATGCACGGTGAGGCTCGCGGTGAGCGAGCCGCGCCGGCCGATCTTGATCATCTCGCCGAGGGTGTCTGGGTTGGTCGGCTCGCCGAGGAGGCAATGCGTGAAGCGCTCGCCCCGGCCCCGCGCCCAGTCGAGGAGCTTGACGGTGCCGTTCACCGCCGGCCCCTCCTCGTCGCCGGTGATCAGGAACGCGATGGCGCCGCCGAAATCCGGCCCGCGCCGCGCGAGGAAGGCGAGCACTGCCGCCAGCATGCAGGCGATGCCGCCCTTCATGTCGACGGCGCCGCGGCCGAACAGCTCCCCGCCCTCGACCGTGCCGGCGAACGGATCGTGACGCCAGGCAGCGGCGTCGCCCGGCGGCACCACGTCGGTGTGGCCGGCGAACAGCAGGCACGGCCCGTGACCGATGCGGGCGTAGAGGTTCTCGATGTCGGGCGTGCCCGGCTCGGAGAAGACCGGACGCTCGACCACGAACCCGGCCTGGTCGAGGATCCCGGCGAGGTAGGCGAGCGCCCCGCCCTCGTGCGGCGTCACGGAGGGGCAGCGGATCAGCCCCTGGGCAAGGTCCAGCGGGGAATCGGTGAGGGGGGCGTGCGAGTCGGTCACGGGCAGCCGGTGGTTCGAGGGCCTGCGGATGGCCGCGAGCCGTAGCGCCGATCGGCGCGGATGAGAACCATCGCCATGGCAGCCCTTCCCCCGAGGCCCTTCCCCGCGCCCGGCGTCTCGCTTAACCAGTGCCGCATGACCGCGCTCAGCCCCGACGAGATCGAACGCTACGCCCGCCACATCGTGCTGCGGGAGGTCGGCGGCCCCGGCCAGGTCCGCCTCAAGGCGGCGCGGGTGCTGGTGATCGGCGCCGGCGGCCTCGGCGCGCCGCTGATCCAGTACCTGGCGGCGGCCGGGATCGGCACGATCGGCATCGTCGACGACGATACGGTCTCGCTCTCGAACCTGCAGCGCCAGGTGATTCATGGCACGCCCGATATCGGCCGGCCGAAGGTCGAGAGCGCGGCGGAGGCGGTGGCCCGGCTCAACCCGAATGTCCGGATCGAGGCCCACGCCACCCGGCTGACGCCGGAGAACGCGGAAGCGCTGATCGCTGCTTACGACCTCGTCGCCGACGGCTCGGACAATTTCTCCACTCGCTACGCCGTCTCGGATGCCTGCTACCGGGCCCGCCGGCCGCTGGTGACCGCAGCCCTCGGCCAGTTCGACGGCTCGCTCACCACGATCCGAGCTCACGAGACCGGGTCGGACGGACGGCCGAACCCGACCTATCGCTGCCTCTTCCCGAGCCCGCCGCCGGCCGGCTCGGTGCCGACCTGCGCCGAGGCGGGGGTGCTGGGCGCCCTCGCCGGCCTGATGGGCTCGCTGATGGCGCTCGAGGTGATCCGCGCCATCGCCGGCTTCGGGGAGCCCCTGGTGGGGCGCCTGCTGATGGTCGACGCCCGTTCTCTGCGCTTCGAGACGCTGTCCTACGCCTGGGACCCAGGCAACCCCTTGAGCGGGGCGGACCGCTAGACGCCGCCCCACCTGTTCCCGAAATCGCTCAGGCCGCCCGAATCTCGCCCAGGAAGCCGTCGACCTCCTGCTTGACGGTCAGGGACTGAGTCGCCAGGTCGGCGGCGGCCGCGAGCACCTGCGAGGCCGCGCCGCCGGTCTCGTCCGCCAGCGACAGCACGCGGGCGACGCTGGACGAAACGTCCTGGGTGCCGCGCGCCGCCTCGTTGGCGTTGCGGGAGATCTCCGCCGTCGCCGCCGTCTGCTCCACGACCGTCGCGGCGATGGCGCTGCTGATCTCGTTCAGCACTGCGATCGTGCCGCCGATCTGCCGGATGGCGGTGCTCGCCCGATCGGTGGCGGCCTGGATCGCCGTGATCTGCCCGCCGATCTCCTCGGTCGCCCGCGCCGTCTGGCCGGCCAGTTCCTTCACTTCCGCCGCCACCACCGCGAAGCCGCGTCCGGCCGCGCCCGCCCGGGCGGCCTCGATGGTCGCGTTGAGGGCGAGGAGGTTGGTCTGGCTGGCGATGGCCGAGATCGTGGTGACGGCGGCCCCGATCTGGGTCGCTGCGGTGTCGAGGCTCGCCATGGCGACGTTGGTGGCGTCGGCTTCTTGCGCCGCGTGGCCGGCGACCTCCCGTGAATGCACCACCTGGCGCTCGATCTCGCGCAGCGAGGCCACCATCTCCTCGGCCGCCGCCGCGACGGTCTGGACGTTGGCCGAGGTCTCCTCGGCGGCGGCGCTGGAGGCGACCGCCTGGGCGTTGGTGCCGTCGGCAACCTGGGTCATCGAGCGGGCGGTGACGTCGAGCTCGGAGGCGGCCGAGGTGACGATCTCGAGCGAGCCGGCGACCCGCTGCTGGAAGGCGCTGATCAATGCGTCGACCCGGTCGGCGCGGCGCTGGCGGGCGGATTGCTGGGCGGCCTGGTCGGCCTCCAGCGCGACGCGCGCCACCGCGTTCTGACGAAAGACCTCCACGGCCCGCGCCATCTCGCCCATCTCGTCGGTGGCATCCTGCGACGGGACCGCGATGGCGGTCTCGCCCGCAGCGAGGCGGCTCATCGCCCGGGTCATGCCGGAGATCGGGCGGGTGATGCTGCGCCCGATCAGGACGGCCAGGGCGGCGCTGATCGCCAGGATCAGCGCCAGCAGCACGACCTGCACCTGCTTCGTCGATTCCATCGTGGCGCTGCTGCGCGCGGTGATGTCCTGCAGCACGGTGTCCAGCTTGGCGCGCACCTCCGTGCCGGTGGCGACGAGCGCCTCCGCCTTGGTCTTCAGGCTCTGCTCGTAGAGCGCCTCGCTCTCGAGCATCGCGGCGGCGGCGGCCGTGATGTGCCGGTTGAGGCGCAGCAGGGCCTCCTCGACGATGCCGAGATCCCGCCGCTGCGCCGACGTCAGGTTCAGCGGCTTCAGCTTCGCGATCGTCGCCTCGGCGCTGGTGAAGGTCGCGGCCGAGAGCGCGCGGGTCTTCGGGTCGGTCGTCGCCAGGAAGCGCCAGTTCATGACACGAAACAGCAGCAGGGTTCGCTCGATCTCCACCGCCTGATCCAGGATCGTCTCGTCGCCGGACCGGAGCTGGGTGTTGAGCGCGCCCGAGGCTTTGGTCAGGTCGTCGCCCGAGGTGTAGACCCCGGCCTTGTTCTCGCGGATCTGCGTGCCGAGTGCGACCAGTTTCGGGAGTTCCGCGGCGAGACGGCTCGACTGGTCGTGCAGACCGGCGTAGAGCGCTCGCCGCTCATTCGACAAAGCCCGCCGCACGAGTCCCTCGGTCAGTTGCGTGATGTCCGACAGACTGGACTGCATGCCGGCCGCCGCGTCCGCGCTCGGCGTCATCCGGTACTTCAGGCTCTGAGCCAGGAAGCGGTCGGTCAGGCCGTTCACCGTGTAGAGTTCGCGAGCCGCCCGCTCAAGCTGAGCCTTGTATTTGTACATCTCGTCGAGACTCTCGGACTGCCGATAGGCGAAACCGCCCATCACGGCCGCAAGGATCGCCAGAAGCGTGAAGCCGCCGTACAAGCGTGCACGCATGTGGATTCGCATCGGATGGCTCACCTACCTCAAAGAACGATGAGGCCAACGCTGCGCCATGTTTCAGAAAATTCCGTAAACAATTTTGACATTGTCGTTTTTAGGAATATATTCATCGCAATGATCTTCTATATAACTGTTTCTTCGCCATCGTTATGAAAGCCAACAATCGTGCCGGCGCATGACGAAGGTGCGGATCGCGGAGGTTTCATCAAGTATGCCGCACGGGCAATTGCCCGCTTTTGCGGCACTTAGATGCGAAATTTACCTTATACGGAAGGGAGGGCGCGTCGCTTGCAGCGTCGCGCCTGGACGGCGGAACGGATCACGGCGCGCCCACGACACGTCAGCGTGCCGTCCACCTCGGGCGCGGTCCGACCCCCCGATATCAGCGCAGCGGCGGCAGCGGCGGCAGGGCGGCGAAGCCCTGCTCGACCTTGTCGAGGCAGCACTTCTTGAACTTCTTGCCGCTGCCGCAAGGGCACGGATCGTTGCGGCCGATGTCGCGGTAGGGGTTGCGCTCGGGGATCGGCAGGCCGTTCTTGTCGAGATCGGGCAGGTAGTCGTCGGCGCCCTCGCGGGTGTGATCGAGCACACCGATCAGGTCATCGAGGTAGTCGATCGTCAGATCGGCGAAGCGATCGCGGCTCTTCGGTCGCAGGCGGGCTTCCTTGAGGGTGTCCTGCACCATCTTCCAGCCGACGATGGTACCGGCATTGCGGCCATCCTTGCGCGCCGCCTTGAGGCGGGGGACGAGGTCGTCGAAGCCGAGCAGAGAGATCGCGTCCTCCCAGCCCTGCCAGACCTCCTCCGCGTCGGGAGCGCCCAGGCGCTCGTCGTCGAAGCGGACCAGGAATGCCTTCACCGTGTCGCGATCGACGCGCCCGTCCGCGGTCAGCAGCGCGAGGGCGTGGAAGAGCTGCATCCGCGCGATGCCGACGGGAGCCTCGCCGGCGATGGCGGCCAGCAGCCGGTCGGCATCGCCGTCGAAGCTGCTGGCGACGAGGCTCGCGAGGGTGTTCGGGTAATCCTCGCCGAGTGCCGCCGCGATCGCGTCGTCGTCGCGGCGCAGGAGGCGCATCAGGGCTGCGTGGATCCGGGTGTCCCGGACCGAGGCCAGGACGTGGATGCCCCAGAACAGCAGGCACCGCTCGGGCTCGGTCAGCTCCTCGCCGTCGGCGGCCCGGTCGAGGATCGCCAGAACCTGCTCGGCGATCGAGTCCGGCGCCGCCAGCGCCCGTTCCAGGGCCTCCTCCGGCAGATAGGTCGCCCCCGACAGCGCCCGGATCAGATCGGTCTCTGCCATGCCCGCCTCCTCCCGCCTGTCTCTCCCGGCGGCGCGCAACGCGCCGCCGGCCGGTTTCAAGATCAGCCCCGCAGGGTCGCGCCGGTCTTGCGCGTCACCTCGGCGACGATCTTCTGGCTCACCGCCTCGATCTCGGCGTCGGTGAGGGTGCGCTCGGTCGGCTGGAGCCGCAAAGCCACGGCGACGGACTTCTGGTCCTCGCCGATCCCGGCGCCCTCGTAGACGTCGAACACCTCGATGCCGGTGACGAGGTTGCGCTCGGCCGCTTGCGCCGCCTTCAGGATATCGCCCGCCGCCACGGTACGGGAGACCACGAAGGCGAAGTCGCGGGTGAGCGGCTGGAAGTCCGGCAGGCTCGCCGCCGGCTTCATCTTGGTCGGCCGGTGCTTCGGCAGCGGCAGGGCGTCGAGGGTGATCTCGCAGACCACCACCGGGCCCTTGATGTCGAGCGCCTTCAGCACCCGCGGGTGCAGCTCGCCGAAGAAGCCGACCGGGTTGCGCGGCCCGAACTGGAGCGTGCCGGAGCGGCCGGGATGCAGCCAGTCCGGCCCGCCGGCGACGACCTGGAGGCCGCCGGTCGGCACGCCGAGGGAGGTGAGCAGCGCGAGCGCGTCGGCCTTGGCCTCGAAGGCATCGACCGGGCGGGCCGATCCGTCCCAGTGCCGGCCGGCGCCGCCGTGGCGGGCGGAGCCGCGGCGAAGCGCCGTCGCCTTGGTGGTCTGGCCCTCCGGCTGGTCGGAGGCGAAGCACTGTCCGACCTCGAACAGGGCGACGTCGCCGTATCCGCGGTCGGCGTTGCGTTGCGCCGCCCGGGCGAGGCCCGGCACCAGGCTCGGACGCATGTCGGAGAGGTCGGCGGCGATCGGGTTGGCCAGCGCCAGCTCCGGCTTGCCGCCGCCGAACAGGGTGGCGTCGGCATGCGCGATGAAGGACCAGGTCACCGCCTCGACGAGGCCCCGCGCCGCGAATTCGCGCTTGGCCTGCCGCGTGCGCTTCTGCATCACGGTGAGGACCGGGCGGATCACCGTCGCCTCGATCCGCGGCAGGGGCTTGGGCTCGATCCGGTCGAGGCCGGCGATGCGCACGATCTCCTCGACGAGGTCGGCCTTGCCCTCGACGTCGGGGCGCCAGGACGGGGCCAGCACCTTGGCCCGGTCACCGGTGCCGGCGACGTGGAAGCCCAGCGCCTCCAGCGTCACCTTCATCTCCGGCCGCGGCAGGTCGAGGCCGGAGAGCCGGCGCACCTCGGTCCAGGGGAAGTCGATGATGCGGTCGGTGTCCGGCACCTCGCCCGACACGGTCGCCTCGCTCGGGCTGCCGCCGCAGAGGTCCAGCACCAGGCGCGTCGCCAGGTCGAGGCCCGGCAGGGCGAAGGCCGGATCGACCCCGCGCTCGAAGCGGTAGCGGGCATCCGTGACGATGCCGAGGCGCCGGCCGGTGCGGGCGATGGTGAGCGGGTCCCACAGGGCCGATTCGATCAGCACGTCGGTCGTGCCCTCGTCGCAGCCCGAATGCTCCCCGCCCATGATGCCGGCGATCGACTCGACGCCGTTCTCGTCGGCGATGACGATCGTGCCGTCGTCGAGCCGATACTGGCGCCCGTCGAGGGCCAGCACCTCCTCGCCGTCGCGGGCGCGGCGCACGGTGAGGTTGCCCTTCACCTTGGCGGCGTCGAAGACGTGGAGCGGCCGGCCGCGGTCGAAGGTGATGTAGTTGGTGATGTCGACGAGCGCATTGATCGGCCGCAGGCCGATCGCGGTCAGGCGCCGGCGCATCCATTCGGGCGAGGGCCCGTTCTTCACGCCGCGCACCAGCCGCAGGCCGAAGAGCGGGCAGAGATGCGCATCCTCGGGGGCGAAGTCGCGGGTCACGGAGACCGGGCAGGCCCCCTCCCCCCGCACGGGCGCGAGCTGCTCGTGCCGCAGGGTACCGATGCCGGCCGCCGCCAGGTCGCGGGCGATGCCGTGGATGCCGGTGCAGTCGGGCCGGTTCGGCGTCAGGTTGATCTCGATCACCGGGTCGTCGAGGCCGGCGAAGGCCGCGTAGGGCTGGCCGACCGGCGCCTCGGCGGGCAGGTCGAGGATGCCGTCATGGTCGTCCGACAGGCCGAGCTCGGCGCCGGAGCACAGCATGCCCCGGCTCTCGACGCCGCGGATCACGCCCACCGACAGGGTGATGTTCTTGCCCGGCACGTAGGTGCCGGGGGGGGCGAACACGGTCTTCATGCCGGCGCGCGCGTTCGGCGCGCCGCAGACCACCTGCACGGGGGCGCCCTCGCCGGTGTCGACGGTGCAGACCCGCAGCCGGTCGGCGTTGGGGTGCTGCTCGGCGGTGAGCACGGCGGCGATGCGGTAGGCCGACAGATCCGCGGCCTTGTCCTCGACGCGCTCGACCTCCAGGCCGATGCGGGTCAGCGTCTCGACGATCACGTCGAGGGGGGCGTCGGTGTCGAGGTGGTCCTTGAGCCAGGAGAGGGTGAATTTCATGCGTGTAACCTCTCGGCTCAGGCGAGCCGGGTCTTCGTGATGAGGAGGACGGCCAGCCGGCGGCGCTGGTCGTCGTCGAGGGATTCGAGGTCGGGAATGGTCTTGCGGGCGACGGCGATGCGGGTGGCGTCGCGACTGATGTCCAGGCCCGGCGGGCTGTGATCGGCCTTGTGCCGGCGATCCTGCAGATCAGCGAAGGCGACCCCGATCTCCGCGATGACCGGCCCGAGCTCGGCGGCCTCGCGCGTGGCCAGGCGCTTGCGAACCTGGCCATGATCGAGGAGCCGGTAGATCGGCTCGACCAACGCAGCATCGCGTGTCCAGACACCGAGCGCCCGGGCACAGACGAAGCAGAGCCCGTGAAACACGGCGTAATAGGCGCTGCTCACGGCGCGCCGCATCGCCGCCTTCTGCAGGTTGCGACGCCCACCCTGCTCGGCGAGCGCGTCGGCGACATCGAGGAGATCGTAGACGAGGGGATTACCGAGCCGCGGCATCAGGCGTCCTCTTCCGCGTCCCGGTAATTCTCGTCGTCGTCTCCGAGGATCTCGTCGTCCGGATAGTCGAAATCGAGGTAGGGGAAGCGCTCCTCCCCTCGCTCGAGCAGCACTCGCCGGATCGCCGCATTCGCAGCGTTCGCTTCCGCCCCGCCGGTCAGTCCTGCACCGGGCTCGAAAGGGGCGACGACGAACAGCGACCGCTCGTCGGTCTGGTTGTAGCCCGGGCGCACCTCGACCCGCTCGTAGCCGGCTCCGGCATAGTTGCGTGTCAGAATCTCGTCGGCGATCGTCGTGATCTCGTCCACGGTCATGGCGCGCCTCTCCGAAGCGTCTCTCAGCCGGTCAGGCCGCCGACCAGGCTCGGGATGTCGAGGGGCCGGAAGCCGTAATGCTCGAGCCAGCGCACGTCGGCCTCGAAGAACGGGCGCAGGTCCGGCATGCCGTATTTGAGCATCGCGATCCGGTCGATGCCCATGCCCCAGGCGAAGCCCTGCACGGTGTCCGGGTCGAGGCCGCAATTGCGCAGCACGTTCGGGTGCACCATGCCGCAGCCGAGGATCTCGAGCCAGTCGTCGCCCTCGCCGAAGCGGATCTCGCCGCCCTTGCGCGAGCACTGGATGTCGACCTCGGCCGAGGGCTCGGTGAAGGGGAAGAACGACGGCCGGAAGCGCATCTTGACGCTGTCGACCTCGAAGAACGCCTTGCAGAACTCCTCCAGGATCCACTTCAAATGGGAGATGTTCGCCTGGCGGTCGATCACCAGGCCCTCGACCTGGTGGAACATCGGGGTGTGGGTCTGGTCGGAATCGTGCCGGTAGGTGCGGCCGGGGCAGATCACCCGGATCGGCGGCTGGACCGACCGCATCGTACGAACCTGGACCGGCGAGGTGTGGGTGCGCAGGAGCTTGCGCTTCCCGTCCCGGTCGGGCCGCAGGAAGAAGGTGTCGTGCATCTCCCGGGCCGGGTGGCCTTCGGGGAAGTTGAGCGCCGTGAAGTTCAGCTCGTCGGTCTCGACGTCCGGGCCTTCGGCGATCGAGAAGCCCATATCGCCGAAGATCGCCGTGATCTCGTCCATCACCTGGGTGATCGGGTGGATGCGCCCGCGCGTCTCCGGCCCCTCGCGCACCGGCAGGGTCACGTCGATCCGCTCGGCGGCGAGGCGCGCCGTCAGCGCCGCTTCCGCCAGGGTCTCGCGCCGGGACTGGATCGCGCCCTGGACCCGGTCGCGCAGGCCGTTGATCAACGGGCCCTGCTCCTTGCGCGCCTCGGGGCTCATGGTCCCTAAGGTCTTCAGCAGCTCGGAGACGGCGCCCTTCTTGCCGAGGGCCGCGACGCGCACGCCGTCGAGCGCCGCCTCGTCGGCGGCGTCGGCGACCTTGGCAAGGAGATCGGTTTCGAGGCTGGTGAGATCGGTCATGGTCTGCTCAATCGGGGCTCGCGGATGCCCTGCAACGCGCCGCCCCGCTCCGTCAACCCGGGCGGCGGAAACGGTCGTCGCAACGCAAAACGGCCCGCGCGGGCGGGCCGTGATGGGGCAGTCTCGACGGATCAGGCCCGCGTGAGGGTGCGGGCCCGAGGTGCCGGCGGCTTACGCCGCCTTGACGAGCTCGGCCGGCAGGGCCGACTTGGCCGTCTCGACCACGGCGACGAAGGCCGCCGGCTCGTGGATGGCGAGCTCCGACAGGGCCTTGCGGTCGACCTGCACGCCGGCCTTGGCCAGGCCGTCGATGAAGCGCGAGTAGGTCAGGCCGTGCGGGCGGACCGCGGCGTTGATGCGCTGGATCCACAGGGCGCGGAAGTTGCGCTTCTTGTTCTTACGATCGCGGTAGGCATATTGCATGCCCTTCTCGACCGCCTGCTTGGCGATCCGGATCGTGTTCTTGCGCCGGCCGTAATAGCCCTTGGCGGCCTTGAAAACCTTCTTGTGCTTGGCGTGGCTGGTCACGCCGCGCTTGACGCGGGCCATGGTGATCTCCTGGGGGTTCTACGAAACAGAGTGCGGGACGAAGCGTCTTCTCGGCGAAGCCGGCTCTTACCGGGCGTTCGGCAGGAAGTACTTCTTCACGTTGGCGGCATCGCCCTCGAAGAGGGTGGTCGTGCCGCGCAGGTTGCGGATCTGCTTCGTGGTCCGCTTGATCATGCCGTGGCGCTTGCCGGCCTGGGCGTACATGACCTTGCCGGTCCCGGTGATCTTGAAGCGCTTCTTGGCGCCCGACTTGGTCTTCAGCTTGGGCATTTTGCTCTCCTGACGCGAACTCCACCGGGGATCCGCCACGGGCGGGCCCCGACGATCGCGCTCGATCGAAGGTGTGGAGCGACACGAACCGCCACGGCAGCCCTCACGGCCGGGCGGTTCGGCGAGGCGCGCGCTATAGCAGGGACCGGGGCTTCACGCAATCGTCGCATCGTCGGGCGCTGCACCCCTGTGTGAGACGGGAACGAACCGGCCCTCGCGGTAGCGTTGTGCAATGCACCGGAACCATAAGCGTGGGTGCGCGGTTTCGTTCATGTCCCGCTCAGGCCCCATCCTGCTTAGTCCCCGCCAACGTGAACCGCCCCCGTTTGGCGTCTCAGGAGAATCCGTCGTGCGCATTGCCCAGGTAGCCCCTCTCGCGGAAGCCGTTCCGCCGAAGTTCTACGGCGGCACCGAGCGTGTCGTCTCGTGGCTCACCGAGGAGCTGGTCCGGCAGGGCCACGACGTCACGCTGTTCGCGAGCGGCGACTCGGAGACCAGCGCCAAGCTGGTCGCCTGCTGCCCGGAGGGGCTCCGGCTCGCCGGCATCCGCGACCACGTCGCCAGCCACCTCGCCATGCTCTATCATCTGCGCCGGCGGGCGGACGAGTTCGACGTCATCCACTTCCACATCGACCTCCTGCAGTACCCGCTGTTCGAGGACCTGAACCATAAGTGCGTCACCACCCTGCACGGGCGGCTCGACGTGCCGGACTTCATGCCGGTCTACCGCACCTTCACGGGCATGCCCCTGGTGTCGATCTCCGACCACCAGCGCGGCCCGATGCCCGAGAACGCCAACTGGCTCGAGACCATCCATCACGGCCTGCCGGCGGAGAATTGCCGTTTTTCGGCCACCTCGAAGGACGGCGGCTATCTCGCCTTCCTCGGCCGTATCTCGCCCGAGAAGCGTCCCGACCGGGCGATCGAGATCGCCAAGGCCTCGGGCGTGAAGCTCAAGATCGCCGCCAAGGTCGACAAGGCGGACCAGGAATACTGGGACGAGGTCATCGAGCCGATGACCCACCACCCGCTGGTCGAGTATATCGGCGAGATCAACGAGGACCAGAAGCACGAATTCCTCGGCAATGCCCTGGCGCTGGCCTTCCCGATCGACTGGCCGGAGCCCTTCGGCCTGGTGATGATCGAGGCGATGTCGGCCGGCACCCCGGTGATCGCGTGGCGCAACGGATCCGTGCCGGAGGTCATCAAGGACGGCGTCTCGGGCGTCGTGGTCGACTCGATGGAGGAGGCCATCGCGGCGGTCGAGACCTGCAAGGCGATGAGCCGCGAGGGCGTGCGCCGCTACTTCGAGACCCGCTTCACCGCGAGCGTCATGGCCCGCTCCTACGTCGCCGCCTACGAGTCGCTGCTCGCGGGCGACATGGACGCGATCAAGATCCCGGGCCTGACCATCGGCGCCCCCGCCGCCCTCAACGGTGCGGCCAATGGTGCCACGGTGCGCCCGGTGCTCCGGGCGGTCTGACCCACCTTTCTAGCCGTCGATGACGACGAGGCCCGGTTCCCGCGAGGGGGCCGGGCCTTTTTCTTGGGCTTAGTTTCTTGCGCGCGGCTTCTTGGGCGCGGCTTCTTGGGCGCAGCGCGGATCGAAACACCGCCCGCCTCCCCCTGGCGCCCGCCGCATGATGGCCCACATTCGCTCTAGCGTGGGACGCCAACCCGCGAATCGCCGCGGGTCACGCCTCCCGCTGCCGCCCGGACGCCCGTCCGGAGCCCCGAGATCTCGCCCCCGATCCCCGCGACGCCTCGCGAAGCGAATGCCCTTAGGAGTGAAGCCGTGCCGATGGTCGCGACCGCCCCCGACGACGAGACGCTGCCGCAATACCACATCGAGGCACAGACCTCGCTGGTCGAGCGCCAGTTGCGCTCGCTTAAGCACGGCGATGCCTTCGCGGTGCTCGACAGCTACGGCGATATCGGCGTCTTCCCGGGGCCCGAGGGACTGTACTTCCAGGACACGCGCTTCCTGTCGCGCCTGGAGCTGACCGTCGAGGGCCAGCGGCCGATGCTGCTCGGCTCGGTGGTGCAGGACGACAACGGCGCCCTCTCTGTCGACTTGACGACGCCGGACATCCGGCTGGACGCCGGCGACGAGACCAGCATCCCGCGCGAGATCATCGCGCTTGAGCGGACCAAGTTCCTGTTCCGCGGCACCTGCTACGACCGGATCGGCCTGCGCAACTACGACACCAAGCCGCGCCATCTGCGCGTGACCTTGAGCTTCGACGCCGATTTCCGCGACCTGTTCGAGGTACGCGGCAGCGACCGGGCCCATCGGGGCAAGCGCAGCGTCGAGGTGACGGGCGCCAACGAGGTGACGTTCACCTATGACGGGCTCGACGAGCGCCGCCGCACCACCCGCCTGCGCTTCGGCCCCAGGCCCGCGCGGCTCGAGGCGAACAGGGCCGAGTTCGAGGTCCGGCTCGCCCCCGGCGGGCGCGCCTCGATCTTCGTGCGGGCGATCTGCGACACGGTCGATCTCGGCCGCGAGGGTATGGCCGCGGTCGGCAGCGCCCTGCCCTTCACCCACGCCGCCTATCCGAGCCCGCGCCGCGAGGACGGCCACCCGAAGGGCGAGGGCATGACCTTCGCGCTCGCCTACCGCGACGCGCGCCGTGACCTGCGCAAGGCCACCGCCAACATCACCACCATCGAGAGCTCGAACGACCAGTTCAACGAGGCCGCCTGCCGCTCCACGGCCGACCTCTACATGCTGCTCAGTCGCACGCCGAACGGCGTCTACCCCTATGCGGGCATCCCCTGGTACAGCACGGTCTTCGGCCGCGACGGCATCATCACCGCCATGATGACGCTGTGGATCGATCCCGAGATCGCCAAGGGCGTGCTGCGCCACCTCGCGGCGACCCAGGCAACCACCGTCGATCCGGCCGCCGACGCCCAGCCCGGCAAGGTCCTGCACGAGACCCGCAACGGCGAGATGGCGATCCTCGGCGAGGTGCCGTTCCGGCTCTATTACGGCACGATCGACGCCACGCCGCTCTTCGTGATGCTGGCGGGACAGTATTACGAGCAGACCGGCGACGAGGCGACCATCCGGGCGATCTGGCCCAACATCCTGGCCGCCCTGAAGTGGATCGACGAGTACGGCGACCGGGACAAGGACGGCTTCGTCGAGTACGCCCGCGAGACCGAGAAGGGCTTGGCCAACCAGGGCTGGAAGGACAGCCACGATTCGATCTTCCACGCCGACGGCCGGATGGCGCAGGGGCCGATCGCGCTCTGCGAGGTGCAGGGCTACGTCTACGCCGGCAAGAAGAGCGCCGCGAAACTTGCCGCCCTCATGGGCGACGATGGTCTGTCCGAGCGGCTGAAGGGCGAGGCCGAGCGGTTGCGCCAGGCGTTCGACGAGAAGTTCTATCTCCCCGAACTCGGCACCTACGCCCTCGCCCTCGACGGCGAGAAGCGCCCTTGCGCCGTGCGCTCCTCGAATGCCGGCCACGCGCTGTTCACCGGCATCGCCTATCCGGAGCGCGCCGAGAGCGTCGCTGCGGCGCTGATGTCGAAGGACGGGTTCAACGGCTGGGGCGTGCGCACCATCGCCAGCGGCGAGGCGCGCTACAACCCGATGTCGTACCATAACGGCTCGATCTGGCCGCACGACAACGCGCTGATCGCCTTGGGCCTCGCCCGCTACGGCCTGAAGGCGGAGGCCGCGCGGGTGTTCGAGGGCCAGCACGGCGCCTCGCTCTACCAGGAAGGACGGCGGCTGCCGGAACTCTTCTGCGGCTTCATCCAGCGCAAGCAGCGCGGGCCGACGAACTATCCGGTGGCATGCAGCCCGCAGGCCTGGGCAGCGGCGGCGCCCTTCGCGTTCCTGGCCGCCTGCCTCGGGCTTGAGTTGCGCCACGACCGCAACCGGATCCGTTTCCGCGAGCCGATCCTGCCGACTTTCCTCGACGACGTGCTGATCCGCAACCTGAAGCTCGGCGACAGCCGCGTCGACCTGCTGATCCATCGCCACGGCAGCGACGTGACGGTGAACGTGGTGCGCCGGACCGGCGACGCGCAGGTCGTTCTGCTGAAGTAGACAAGCGATGGGCCGGGACATGCCCGGCCCTTCGATGCTCCCCGCGCGGGTTTTTTAAGAAGCCCGCGCCCGGAGCGCTCCGTGATCCATCCCGCGCTGCTAAAGAAACGCGGAGAAGGCGCCGTGCGGTTTAGCGCGGCGCTAGGATCATGATCATCTGGCGGCCTTCGAGCTGCGGCTCGCTCTCCACCTTGGCGACTTCCTGCGTCTCGGCCTTGACGCGCTCGAGCAGGCGCAGACCCAGATCCTGGTGCGCCATCTCGCGACCGCGGAAGCGGAGCGTCACCTTGACCTTGTCGCCTTCCTCGAAGAACCGCTGCACGGCCTTCATCTTGACTTCGTAGTCGTGCTTGTCGATGCCGGGCCGGAGCTTGATCTCCTTGACCTCGACGGTCTTCTGCCGCTTGCGCGCCTCGGCCTGCTTCTTCTGCTCGTTGAAGCGGAAGCGGCCATAGTCGAGAAGCTTGCAGACCGGAGGCACGGAGTTCGGCGCGATCTCGACGAGGTCGAGGCCCGCCTCTTCGGCGACCTGCAGCGCTTCGAAGAAGCCCATGACACCGCGGTTCTGGCCGGTATCGTCGATGAGCTGCACCTCGCGGACGCCGCGGATGTCCCGGTTGGCGCGCGGCCCGTCTTTCTGCGGGGCCGGCATGGCTCTCATAGGTCTGCGAATGGCTTCATTCTCCTCAATCACGTCGTCCGGCGGCGGCCCGCCGACCGCGCCCGTTCCGGACCGGTCCCGAACCACCGCGCGGGCATACTCGGGTGTACGCTAGCACCTTGGCGAGATCGCCCGATTTGTCAACTCACGGATGCGGGACTTGGTTGCCGGATGCCCAAACGGTGGGCAACCAAACATCGCCGAAGTCTTGACCTGGGCGGGGCCGCCATATCCCCGTTCAGGCCCCCTCCCTTGCGGGATCCGCGCCGAGCAGTTCGGCATAGACCGCCAGGGTGTCGGCGAGCATCAGCTCGAGGGAGAAGTGCGTCTCGACGTGGCGGCGGGCGCGGCGCACCAGGGCGTCGCGGGCGCTGGCACCGAGCTGCAACGCCTCCGCGACGGCGCCGGCCAGCGCCTGCGGGTCGCCGGCGGGGACGCGCCAGCCGGTGCGCTCGTGCGCCGGCACCTCCGGCGGGGCGAGCACCGTCTCGGGCACGGCGCCGAGATCCGAGACCACGACCGGGGTGCCGAGGGCCTGGGCCTCGACCGCGGAGCGGCCGAAGGCCTCGGGCTCGGTCGAGGGCACCGCCACCACCGAGGCCGCCCGGTAGGCCGCCGGCATGTCGCTGCAATGGCCGACGCGCTTCACCTGGTCCGCTAGGCCGTGGGCGGCGATCATCGCGTCGATTTCGCGCACATAAGCGTTGCGCCCCTGCGGATCGCCCGCCAGCACCACCGTGAACTCGGCGAGGCCCTGCGCGCGCAGCGCGGCAGCCGCCTCGATCAGCACCCGGTGGCCCTTCCATGGGGTGAGGCGGGCGGCGAGCAGCACCACCCGCTCGTGCGGAGCGACGCCCCAGGCCCGGCGCAGGGCCTCGACCCGCTGCGGCGCGACCTGGGCGGGCGCGAAGGCGGCGAGATCGGTGCCGCGGTGGATCACCCGCACCCGGTTCCCGGCGACCTGCGGGAAGAGGCGCCGGATCGCGTCGGCGGTGAAGTGCGAGTTGGCGATCACCACGTCGCCGCGGGCCATCACCGAATTGTACAGGAGCTTGGCCGGCGAGCGGCCGGCATAGCTGCCGTGATAGGTGGTGACGAAGGGGACGCGCAGCCGCCGCGCCGCGCCGAGGGCCACCCAGGCCGGGGCGCGCGAGCGGGCATGGATCAGGTCGACCCGCTCCGACCGGCAGATCCGCATCAGCCGCCCGACATTGAGCGCCATGGCGAAGGGGTTCTTGGCACGCGCCGGGAACGGCACCCAGGCGCCGCCCTTGGCCTGCAACTCGCCGACGAGGCGCCCGCCCTCGGTGGCGACGAGCGCCCGGGCGCCCGCGGCGGCGAGGGCGGCCGCCACGTCGACGGCGGTGCGCTCGGCGCCGCCGGCGTCGAGTTCCGGGATGATCTGCAGAACGGTGCGGCCCGCCAGCGGATGGCTCGCGGCCGGGAACGGCGTAGCCTGGCTCGACGGCATGGGACTCCGGGTCAGTGTTCTGATCGCAGCACTCGCGGCGTGACGGTGCCCGCTCCGCGCAGGAATCGACAGCAGGAATCAACGAATGGCCGGTGGGTGCCGGCCGGATCTCGCATATGGTCGCCGGCCGCCGCCGGTGTAGAAGCCGGCCGTCGCGGTCCACTTACGGACGATGCATCAAGGTCGCGCGGCCTTGTTGCGGATCGGTAAACCTTGGGCGCCGGCCGCCCGCGACCAGGGTTGCACACGGAATAACGGGGATAACGTCATGCAAGAGCCGGCACGCCTACCCGCCCAGATGCTGCCCGTGCGGGGCCGCCGCCTCGCCACCCTGGTGCGGCCCGGCGCCGGACCGCCGGTGGTCTGGCTCGGCGGCTTCCGGTCGGACATGCGCGCCACCAAGGCCGAGGCCCTGGATGCCTGGGCGGCGCGGGTTGGCCGGGCCTTCGTGCGCTTCGACTATACGGGTCACGGCGAATCGGAAGGGACCTTCGCCGATTGCACGATCTCGGACTGGCTCGCCGACGCGCAGGACGTGATCGCCGCGCTGGCGCCGCAGCGGCCGGTCCTGGTCGGCTCCTCGATGGGCGGCTGGATCGCGCTGCTCGCCGCGGCCGAGGTCCGGCCCGCCGGCCTGGTCCTGATCGCCCCGGCGACGGACTTCACCGAAGCGCTGATGTGGGAGCAGTTCCCGGATGAGATCCGCCGGCAGGTGATGCAGGACGGGGTGTGGCGGCGCGACTCGCAGTACTCGCCCGAGCCGACGCCGGTGACCCGCGCCCTGATCGAGGACGGGCGGCGCCACCTGATGCTCGGCGGACCGATCGATCCGGGCTGCCCGGTGCACATCCTGCAGGGCATGGCCGACCCGGACGTGCCGTGGCCGCACGCGATGCGACTCGTCGAGCGGCTGCCGGAGGCCGGCGTGGTCCTCACCCTGATCAAGGAGGGCGATCACCGCCTATCCGGTCCCGCCGACCTCGACCGGCTGGTCTCGGCCGTCGAGGGCATCGCTCTGGGCGAGGGTGCGGCACGCGGAGCGACGACGGGGACGTGACAGGCTCCTAAGCCATCACGTCCCCCTCCGCCGGCCGCAGCCCGTCGAGCTCCGGCAGCAGGACCACGCTCTCCTGCTCGTTCGGGTCGGTGCGGGCGATCACCGCCGTGCAGGTCTCGGTCCGGCTGGCATTGTAGGGCAGGTGCGGCATTCCGGCCGGGATGTAGACGAAGTCGCCGGCCCGGCTCCACAGGTGCTGCTCCAGCCGCTCGCCGTACCACATGCCGGCGACGCCTGAGAGCACGTGGAGCGCCGTCTCGTGCGCCTCGTGCAGGTGCGCCTTCGCGCGGGCTCCCGGCGGCAGGGTGACGAGCTGCATGTGCAGCCCCTTCGACCCCACGGATTCGGCCGAGACCGCCGGCGCGTAGGTGAGGGCCTGTTTGCCGACGTAATCGGGACCCGGGCGAACGACCCGGCATGGGATCTGGGGTGACGACAGGTCCATGGCGCGTCCTCCGCTGGAGCGGAGGAGCTTAGGCCAAGACGACGAGCTTTAGAAATCCGCCACCTTTCCCCAGGCCGCGGCCGCGAACCGGTCCGGATGGTAGGGACGCGGATCGACGATCGGCGCGGCGCCGGTCGCGAGATCGGCGACGAGGTGGCCGGCGCCCGGGCCGATGCCGAAGCCGTGGCCGGAAAAGCCCGCCGCCAGGATCAGACCCGGCACGCCCGTGACCTCGCCGATCGCCGGGACGCCGTCGGGGGTCGAATCGATGTAGCCGGCCCAGGAGGCGGTGATCGCGGTGCCGCGCAGGGCCGGCAGCAAGTCGAGCGCCCGGCGATGCGTCTCGGCCACCAGCCGCGCGTCGGGCCGTGGGTCGAGGATGCGCATGCGCTCCATCGGGGTCTGCTCGTCGAGGCGCCAGCGCGACGCGGTCTCGTGGCCGCTGCGCCAGCCCTCGGTGCCGCCCGGCCGCAGGGCGCGCCAGCGCTTGGCGAACATCGGCACGAATTCTCGCGCGAACAGGATCTGCTGCGGCGTGGGATCGACGCTGGCCCACCCGCTGATCGCCAGCGTGTGGCCGCCGGTCTCGCCGCGGCGGGTCACCGAGATCTCGGCGGTGTGGAGCGCGTCCGGCAGGTCGGCGATGTGGGGGCCGACCGCCAGGATCGACGAGCGCACCGCCGATTGCGGGAAGCGGATGCCGAGCTGGCGGCAGAACGACGAGGCCCAGGCGCCGCCGGCCATCACCACGATGCGGGTGCGGATGGTGCCCTTCTCGGTCACCACGCCGCACACCCGGCCGCCCTCGAGCTCCAGGCCGCGAGCGGCGCAGGACTGATGCACGCTGCCGCCCGCCTTCATCACGCCGAGCGCCGCGACCGGCACCGCCCGGGAGGTGTCGGCGATGCCGTCGGCGGGCGAGAACACCCCGCCCTTCCAGCTGCGCCCGGTGGCGCTGCCGCGCGCCCGGGCCTCGCCCTCGCTCAGCATGTGGGTGACGACGCCCTCCGCCACCGCGAAGTCGCGCCACTTCGCCCAGCGGGCGATCTCGGCCTCGTCGTTGCTGAGGTAGAGCAGGCCGCAGCGGCGAAAGCCCGGATCCTCGCCGATCTCCGCCTTGAGGCGGTCCCACAGGTCGAGGCTCTTCGTCGCCATCGGCAATTCGCGGGCGTCGCGGTTCTGCTGCCGGCACCAGCCCCAGTTGCGGCTCGACTGCTCGGCGCCGACGCGGCCCTTCTCGACGAGAGCCACGCTGACGCCACGGCGCGCGAGGTAATAGGCCGCGAAGGTGCCGACCACGCCACCGCCGATCACCACGACGTCGACGGCAGCCGGCAGGTCCGGCGTGGTGTCGATATGGAGGAGAGGTGCTGGCATCGAGGGCTCCCGTTGATCGGGAGACCGTAGCAGGGGCGCCCGCGCGTGGGCGCCGGAGAGCCCGGGCTTCGCAGCAGATTCTGCCGTGCGTTCGGCGGCTCTCCGGCATGATCCGATGCCGAGAGGGGCTTGCCTGCCGGGCCGTCGGCGCGGTCTAAGCGTGACCGAGAGGGCCGTCCGCGCCCGCCTGCGGGCTCACGATGCAAGCTTCCCCTGGTCCCGACGCCCTCCGCCGCCAGCGCTCGATCGGGCACGTCGCGCTCGCGGTGGCGCGGATGCCGGGCGGCGCCACGCGGATCACCGATCTCGCCGAATCCGGCCCCTTGCGCCTGCGTCTGCCCCGCCCGGAACATGGCCCGCGGGCTGGGCCGATGGAGGCGGTGCTGCTCAACACCGCCGGCGGCATCGCCTGCGGCGACCGGTTCACGATCGAGGCGGGGCTGGCGGACCGAGCCGATCTCGTGCTGACCACCACGGCAGCGGAGAAGATCTACCGCTCGGACGGGCCGGTGACGCGGCTCGACGTGGCGCTGACCCTCGGGGCCGAGGCCGCCCTGGCCTGGCTGCCCCAGGAGACGATCCTGTTCGACGGCGCGCGCCTCGCCCGCGGTTTCTCCGCCGAGATGGCGATCGACGCGCGGCTCACCCTGTTCGAGGCCCTGGTGTTCGGACGCGCCGCGAAGGGCGAGGTGATGCGGGACGGCCTGCTCGCCGATTCCTGGCGCATCCGCCGCGCCGGGCGCCTCGCTTACGCCGACACGTTCCGCCTCGACGGGGACATCGCCGACAGGCTTGCCCGCAAGGCGGTGGCGGGTGGTGCCCGCGCGATGGCGACGCTGCTCCACCTCGCCCCCGACGCCGAGAGCCGCCTGGACCAGGCCCGCGACCTGATCGCGGCGTCGGGCTGCGACGCCGTCTCGGTCGAGGCCGGGGCCAGCGCCTGGAACGGCATGCTGGTTCTGCGCCTGCTCGGGGCGGAGATCGGGCCGTTGCGCCTCGTCGCCGCGCGGATCCTCGAAGGGTTCCGCGGCCGCCCCCTGCCGCGGGTGTGGCAGACGTGAGCGCGCGGCTCGGTTCTTGCTCCTCGGTTCCTGCTCCCGGACCCTGCACGAGTCTCGGCCTTGCCTCGTGCCCAAGCCTCGGAGAAGGATGGAGGCAACGCTGACCCAGAGGATTCTCCCGTGCTGCTGACACCCCGCGAGAAGGACAAGCTCCTCGTCGCCATGGCGGCGATGGTGGCCCGCAACCGCCTGTCCCGGGGCGTGAAGCTCAACCACCCGGAGGCGGTGGCGCTGATCACCGACTTCGTGGTCGAGGGCGCCCGCGACGGCCGCACCGTGGCCGAGCTGATGCGTCTAGGCGCCCAGGTCCTCACCGCCGACCAGGTGATGGAGGGGGTGCCGGAGATGATCCACGACATCCAGGTCGAGGCGACCTTCCCGGACGGCACCAAGCTCGTCACCGTCCACCACCCGATCCGCGGCACCCCCGCCGCCGACGTGCCGGGCGCGGTGACGACCCCGGACGGCGAGATCGTGTTCAACGAGGGATCGCCCCGCACGGTGATCGAGGTCGCCAATACCGGCGACCGGCCGATCCAGGTCGGCTCGCACTACCATTTCTTCGAGGTGAACCCGGCGCTCCGCTTCGACCGCGACAAGGCCCGCGGCCAGCGCCTCGACATCGCGCCGGGCACGGCGGTGCGCTTCGAGCCGGGCTCGACCCGGGAGGTGGTGCTGATCCCGATGGGCGGCGGGCGCGCGGTGTACGGGTTCCGGGGTGATGTGATGGGCACCCTCTGAAACATTTCGTGCTGGCGATCGGCCCGGGCACCGACCACGTTCCATACAAGGCGTTCGCTGAGCGCGCGGCAGATCTAGCGGGAGGCATCATGCGGCACTTCGCACTCACGCTCACGCCGGAAGGGTACGTCGCCCTCTCGGCAGAGGCCCGCGACGCCCTCGGCGTCGCGCCGGGTGAACGGTTGACTCTTGTTGTGGACGATGCCGGGCGCGCGACCCTCGAGAAGCCCGATGCCTTGTTCAGCCTGAGGAGCATCGCTCGCCGCGCCCGGGCCCGCGCCCGGCCGCCCGCGCCCAGCGACGATCCGATCGGCGATTATCTTCTGGCCGAGGACGAGCGCACGAAGTCCGGCCGATGATCGGAATCGATACGAACGTCTTGCTTCGTTACGCGCTCGACGATGATGCCAGGCAGTCGCCGCGAGCGGCAGCCCTCTTGGAGAGCGACGATCGGTTGAGCGAACCAGCTTTCGTCAACCTCGTCGTCCTGCTCGAATTCGTTTGGACAGTCTTGCGCCAAGATGGCTTTGAAAAAGACGACGCCATCGCGATGCTCGATAAACTGCTCGCATCACGCCGGATCATCTTTGCCGATAGGTCCGCCGTCGCGGCGGCGGTGGAGACGTGGCGCACCGGCAAGGCGGGCTTCCAGGATTACCTGATCGGCTGCCTTAACCGAGAGCGCGGCCTGCGCACGACCTTCACCTTCGACGTCGCAGCAGCGAAGCACCCGACCTTCTCGCCCATGCCCGCCTGACCGGACCACGCCAACCATGTCCAACACCCCCAAACCCGCCAGCCTCCCCCGCGCCGCCTACGCGGCGATGTTCGGGCCGACCAAGGGCGACCGCATCCGCCTCGCCGACACCTCTCTCGTCATCGAGGTCGAGCAGGACCACACCCGCTACGGCGAGGAGGTGAAGTTCGGCGGCGGCAAGGTGATCCGCGACGGGATGGGGCAGAGCCAGGCCAGCAATGCCGGCAGCGCCGTCGACACCGTCATCACCAATGCGGTCGTCCTCGACCATTGGGGCATCGTGAAGTGCGACGTCGGCCTGAAGGGCGGGCGCATCGCGGCCCTCGGCAAGGCCGGCAACCCGGACATCCAGGACGGCGTCACCATCGTGGTCGGGCCGGGCACAGAGGTGATCGCGGGCGAGGGCAAGATCCTCACCGCCGGCGGGTTCGACAGTCACATCCACTTCATCTGCCCGCAGCAGAT
This sequence comes from Methylobacterium frigidaeris, assembly GCF_022179185.1. Lineage (GTDB taxonomy): Bacteria > Pseudomonadota > Alphaproteobacteria > Rhizobiales > Beijerinckiaceae > Methylobacterium > Methylobacterium frigidaeris. The sequence goes on from NZ_BPQJ01000031.1 coordinate 32,780, forward strand.
CGACGAGGCGCTGAATTCGGGCGTCACCACCATGCTCGGCGGCGGGACCGGGCCGGCCCACGGCACCTTCGCCACCACCTGCACCCCCGGGCCCTGGCACATCGCCCGGATGATCGAGGCGGCGGACGCCTTCCCGATGAACCTCGCCTTCGCCGGCAAGGGCAACGCCTCGAAGCCCGACAGCCTGGAGGAGATGATCCGCGCCGGCGCCTGCGCCCTCAAGCTGCACGAGGATTGGGGCACGACGCCCGCGGCGATCGATTGCTGCCTGTCGGTGGCCGACGCCCACGACATCCAGGTGATGATCCACACCGACACGCTCAACGAATCGGGCTTCGTCGAGGACACGATCGCGGCGTTCAAGGGCCGCACCATCCACGCCTTCCACACCGAAGGCGCCGGCGGCGGCCACGCGCCGGACATCATCAAGGTGGCCGGGCTGTCAAACGTGCTGCCCTCCTCCACCAACCCGACGCGGCCCTTCACCCGCAACACCATCGACGAGCATCTCGACATGCTGATGGTGTGCCACCACCTCGACCCGTCGATTCCGGAAGACCTCGCCTTCGCCGAGAGCCGGATCCGCAAGGAGACGATCGCCGCCGAGGACATCCTGCACGATATCGGTGCGCTCTCGATGATGTCGTCGGACAGCCAGGCGATGGGCCGGGTCGGCGAGGTCATCATCCGCACCTGGCAGACCGCCGACAAGATGAAGCGTCAGCGCGGCGCCCTGCCGGGCGACGCGACGGGCAACGACAATGCCCGGGCCAAGCGCTACGTCGCCAAGTACACGATCAACCCGGCCATCGCCCACGGCATCTCGCGCCATATCGGCTCGGTCGAGCCCGGCAAACTCGCCGATCTGGTGCTGTGGTCGCCGGCCTTCTTCGGGGTGAAGCCGGACCTCGTCGTCAAGGGCGGTGCCATCGCGGCGGCCCCCATGGGCGATCCCAACGCCTCGATCCCGACGCCGCAGCCGGTGCATTACCGCCCGATGTTCGGCGCCTTCGGCCGCGTGCCGGCGACGACCGCGCTCACCTTCGTGTCGAAGGCCGCGATCGAGGCGGGACTTCGCGAGCAGCTCGGGGTGATGAAGGAGCTGGTCGCGGTCGAGAACGTGCGCGGCGGAATCTCGAAGAAGAGCATGATCCACAACGACGCCACGCCGGTGATCGAGGTCGACCCCGAGACCTACGACGTGCGCGCCGACGGCGAATTGCTGGTCTGCGAGCCCGCCGAGGTGCTGCCGATGGCGCAGCGCTACTTCCTGTTCTGAGTGATGCCCTTTGGGGTATCCTGGGGGCAGGAGGGCTCGACCATGCCCAAGCTCGCCGAGCGGGCGCCGGATGCCGGCGTCTCGCCCGAGACCGACTACTTCCTCTGGACGCAGGAGCAAGCGGCTCTGATCCGGGCCGGCCGTTGGGCCGCGCTCGATCGCGAGGCCCTGGCGGAGGAGATCGCCGGTTTGGGCGGATCGCAGAAATCCGAGATCCGCTCTCGCCTGACCGTCCTCCTGCATCACCTGCTGAAATGGGAGTTCAAGCTCCAGCAGCGGAGATACGGGTGGCGGGCGACGATCGTCGAGCAGCGCGTGAGTCTGGACGACGTCGTGACGATGAGCCCGAGCCTGCGCGCGAGCGGTTCTATCCGGGTCCGGAGGAGCCGGATGTCGTCTGATTATCTTTAGATTGGAATCACACCGCCCATGATCCGCGCCACCCGCGTCATCCGCCGCGACGCCCTCGGCTCCGGCGAGATCGTCGACCGCATCGTGCTCGATTCCGGCGACCGGCACCGCCGCCGCATGGCGATGCGGGGCGTCGGCGGCCTCGCCTTCCTGCTCGACCTGCCCGAGCCCGCTTTGCTCGACGACGGCGACGCGCTCAGGCTCGAGGATGGCCGCCTGGTCTGGGTCGAGGCGGCGCCCGAGCGGCTGCTCGAGATCCGCGCTCCCACCGACCACGCCCTCAAGCGGCTGATCTGGCACATCGGCAACCGGCACATCCCGGCCGAGATCGGCGCGGACGCGCTCTGGATCGCCCACGACCACGTGCTCGCCGCGATGGTCGAGGGCCTGGGCGGCACCGCGACGCCGGTGGAGCGGCCGTTCCGGCCGGAGGGCGGAGCCTATGCGGGCGGGCACGCGCACGATCACGGGCACGATCATGCGGCGGGGAAAGGGCATGGCGGGCACGGGCATCACCACCATCACGGCCACCCGCACGACCACTCCCATGGCTGAGCGGGTCCCGGACGCCCTGGTGCTGCTCGCCTGGCTCTCCCCCGGCTACCCGGTGGGGGCCTACGCCTACTCGCACGGGCTCGAATGGGCGGTGGAGGCCGGGGACGTGCGCGACGAGGCGTCCCTGCGCGACTGGCTCGCCGACGTCCTGGAGCACGGCGCCGGCCGCAGCGACGCGATCCTGGCCGCCCACGCGCATGCCGCTGCGGCGGCGGGCGACGCGGACGCGTTGGTCGCCGTGAACGACCTTGCCCTGGCTCTCAGCCCGTCGCGGGAATTGCACCTCGAGACCAGCCAGCAGGGCCGCTCGTTCCTCGACGCGACCCGCGCCGCCTGGGACGTGCCACACCTCGCGGAACTCGGGCCCCATCTCGACGGGCCGGTGGCCTACCCGGTCGCGGTCGGCGCCGCGTCGGGCGCCCACGGGCTCGATCGCGGCACGGTGCTGGCGGCCTATCTCGCGGCCTTCCTGCAGAACCTCGTCTCGGCGAGCTTGCGCCTCGCCCCCGTCGGTCAGACCGCCGGTACGCGGGTGGTGGCTGCGCTGATGCCCCGGGCCGCGGCCCTGGCGCGAGCCGTGCAAGGGGCGCCGCTCGACGAGGCCGGGACCGGGACCGTGCGGCTCGATCTCGGCTCTTTCCGGCACGAGACGCAGTATACGCGGATCTTCCGGTCGTAACTGTTTGTCGGAGCCCGGTGACGGGCTCTCTGCGTCGAACCGTCGAACCGTCGATCGCACGATCGTGGCGTCAACGGAAAGATGTCTCGGGAAGGGTCGCGGTGCTGGACCGCGACTACGCCAGATCCACCGGCCGCCGCGCGTGCCAATCCGTGACCTGCTGAAAGGCGTGGCCGGCCTGGCACAGCAGCGCCTCCGACAGAGGCCGCCCGACGAGCTGGACGCTGAGCGGCAGCCCGGCGGCGTCGATCCCCGCCGGCAGGGTGATGGTCGGGCTGCCGGAGAAGTTGAACGGCGCGGTGAAGCGCAAGATGCGCAGCAGGACCTCCGGATCCTGGCCGTACTCACCCATCCGGGCGAGGCTCGGAACCGGCACCGGCATGGTCGGCACCAGGAGAAGATCGACCTCCTCGAACAAGGCGGCGAGCGCGCCCGAGAAGTCCAGCCGGTCGTGGTAGACCGCCCCGAGTTCGCGGCCGGTGACGCTCCGGCCCTGGTCGATCAGCCCGGCGAGGTCCGGGCCGTACTCCGCCGCTCGGGCCGGGTAGGTCTCCCGGTGGGCGAGCGCGGTCTCGACCGAGCAGAACGGGATCCAGCCGCGGACCAGCCGGTCGGTCGGCGGCATCGCGACCTCGCGGATGCGCGCGCCGAGGTCGCGCAAGGTCTCCTCCGCCGCGTCGAGGGCCGCCACCACCTCCGGGTCGATTCCCTCGGTTGTGAAGTGCCGGTCGATGCCGATCGTGAGGCCGCGGATCGGCCGGCCGAGGCCGCCGAGATAGTCGTCCACCGGCGCGGCCGAGGCGGTCGGGTCGCGCGGGTCGGCGCCCGCGATGACGCCGAGGATCGCCGCCGCGTCGGCCGCGCTGCGGGCCATCGGGCCGACATGGTCGAGGGAGGCCGCCAGCGGGAACACGCCGTGGCGGCTCACCCGCCCCCATGTCGGCTTGATGCCGGTGAGCCCGCAGGTCGCGGACGGGAAGCGGATCGAGCCGCCGGTATCGGAGCCGAGCGACCCGAAGCACAGCCGCGCCGCGGTGGCCGCGCCCGAGCCGGTCGAGGACGAGCCGAGCCAGTGGCCCCGGCCCCATGGGTTGAGCGGGCCCGGATTGTCGGGGTGGTGACTGGTATAGGCGCCCTCGGTCATCGCGAGCTTGCCGAGGATCACCGCCCCGCCCTGCTCCAGCCGCTCGACCACCGTGGCGTCGGCCTCGGGCACGCGCTCGCGATGGATCGCCGTGCCGGCGCCGGTGGGGGCGAAACGGGTGTCGCACAGGTCCTTGATGCCGAGCGGCACGCCGTGCAGCGGCCCGCGGCTGAGGCCCAGCGCCGTCTCCCGGTCGGCCCGCGCGGCGGCCGCGAGCGCGTGATCCGCCGTGACCGTGGTGTAGCTGCGAAGCTCGCCGTCGAGGGCGTCGATGCGCGCGAGCATCGCTGTCGTCACCTCGACCGCGCTCACCTGTCGCCGGCGGATCGCCCCGGCGATGAAGACCAGGGATTCGTCGTGCAGGGTCGCGGTCATCGCTGTCCTCCCGTCGTGCGGCCGCATCCTTGCAAAGGGCCCTGCACCCGTCTTGCTCCGACGGGCCACCCTGCTTGGCCTATGATCGTCAGCGCTCGTCATGGCTGGCATCGTCATTGCTTGATCGGGTGCGGACGCGACGCGCATCATGGGTTCGCTCGACGGCCGAAGCCGCTCACGTCCACGCCGTCGATCCGCCGGAGGGACTTCATGGCATCGCTCACCGCCTCGTCGCCATCGGCCTCGTCCCCATCGCCGTCGCCCGCGCCGATCACCACCTTCGACACCACCGTGCTCGCCGAGAAGTACCGCTTCTCCTACTGGCGCGACGCGATCTGCGCCCATTTGAGCCCGTCGGAGACGATGCGGAAGATCGACGACGCACCGTTCGCGGCGCGGCTGCGCAAGGTGGCTCTGGGCAAGGTGAATGTCTGCGACATCCGGTTCTCGCCGATGGAGAATCGCCGCGACGCGGCCTGCCTGCGGCGGATGCCGGACGACGACGTGTTCGTCGCGCTCATGAAGACCGGCACCGGCCGGCTGGTGCAGGACGACCGCTGCGCCCTTCCGGCCGTCGGCGACCTGGTGGTCTACGATTCGGCCCGGCCGTTCCTGTGGGAGTTCGAGCAGGACACCCGGATGATCGTCGCCCGCATCGCCCGGCGGCAGATGGCGGCGCGGCTGCCCGACTTCGAGCACCTGGCCGCGCGGATCATCCGGCCCGACCAGCCCCTCGCCTCGACCATCGCCCACACCCTCACCGACATCGTCGAGCTCGAGACGCCCCTGAGCGAGAGCTGCTCGCAGCGCCTCGGCAACTCGTTTCTCGAGCTGCTCACCGCCTCGCTGGAGGCGAGCCTGACGGCCCCGGGGCGCAAGGTCGCCGACGACGATCTGGTGCGCCAGGCCAAGACCTTCCTGCTCGCCCATATCGAGGATCCCGACCTCGACCTCTCCACGGTGGCGAACCGCCTCGGCGTATCCCTGCGTACCCTCTGCCGCGCCTTCGCGGCGGACGGAACCACGGCGATCCGGTGGCTCTGGCAGCAGCGGCTGGCGCTCGCCCACCGGCTTCTCGAGGAGGGCCAGGCCCGCAATGTCGGTCAGGTGGTGATGCAATGCGGCTTCAGCGACTTCTCGCATTTCAGCCGCGCCTTCAAGAAAGCCTACGGGGTGATGCCGAAATCGGTGCTGCGGGCGGCGGGCTGAGCCGGCGCTATCCCCGCGGCGCCAGCACGATCACCGCCGCTCCGGCGAGGCACAGGGCGGCCCCGGCGCAGTCGAACCGGTCCGGCCGCTGCCCTTCCGCGCCCCACAGCCAGGCGAGCGACGCCGCGATGTAGATGCCGCCATAGGCCGCGAAGGCCCGGCCGGCGGCGTCCGACTCGGTGAGCGCCAGCAGGAACGCGAAGGCACAAAGCGCCAGGATCCCCGGCAGCAGCCAGAGCGGCGAGGCGGCGAGCCGCCACCAGGCCCAGACCGAGAAGCACCCGGCGATCTCGGCGAGGGCGGCGGCGGCGTACAGGAGGAAGGTCGGCATGGCGGGGCTTCTCCCACGCCATGCCGCACCCGGAAAGCCTCAGGCCCGCCGCTTCATCAGCGCCGCCGCCGCGAGGCCGACGCCGGCCATCACCGCGCCGGTAGTGAGCGGGTGGAGCTTCGCCCTCGTGTAGGTGCTGGTGTGGCGCACCATCCCCGGATGGTCGCCGCGCACGTGGCCGTCCTGGGTCGGCTGATGGAGCGCGCCATGCGGGTCTCGCGGCGGCTCGGCGCGGAGCTGCTGGCCCGCCATCACGCTGCCGAGGCGGTCGAAGGTGCCCGGCGCGAGCTTCTTCAGGCCGGTCATGGCGCGACCGCCGCCGCCGACGATGATCTCGCGCTGCGGGTAGACCGCAGCGTGCAGGATCGCGTGGGCGACCTCGTCCGGGTGGTAGACCGGCGGCGGCAGCTTCGGCTCGCGGTCGAGATAGTTGCGGGCGTGCTGCGGGAACGGCGTGTCGATCGCCGCCGGCTTGATCAGCGTCACCGAGACGGGGGCCCGGTCCTGCTCCAGCTCGGCCCGGAGCGCGTCGGTGAAGCCGCGGATCGCGTGCTTGCTCGCCGAGTACATGCCCTGGAGCGGGATCGCGAGGTCGGAGGCGATGCTGCCGAGATTGATGATCGCGCCGCCGCGCCGGCGCAAGGCAGGGGCCGCCACGAGCGAGCCGTAGACCACGCCCCAGAAGTTGGTCTGGAAGAGGCGGTCGTGGTCCTCGTCCGAGACCTCCTCCAGGCGGCCGTAGATCGAGATGCCGGCATCGTTGACCCAGGTGTCGAAGCCGCCGAAGCGCTGCACCGCCTTGTCGGCGATCGCCTGCACGTCCTCGCGTCGGCCGACATCGGCGACGACGTGGGTCGCCTCGCCGCCCGCCGCCTCGATCTCCTCCTGGATCGTCGCCAGCGCCTCGGCGTTGCGCGAGGCGAGCACGACCCGGGCGCCGGCCCGCACCGCCATGCGGGCGGTGGCGAGCCCGATGCCGCTGGATCCGCCGGTGATGACGATCACCTGCTGGTCGAGGGGCTTGTGGGCGTGGCTCATGGAATCCTCCGTACAGGATGGGGGTATCCAGGCCCTAACGATGGTGGGCCGCCTTCGTTCATTCGGGTGCGCCGGCATGGATGCAGGTGGCGTTCCGCGACCGATTCGGCCTCTCTCCCCCCTTTTGCGGACGATTGGAGCGTCAGGGGAAGCAGAACCGGGATCCAGCACAAGGAATCGCGAAACGGCCGTATGCCCGTCGCGTTGCAAAGATAGAGCCGCTTCGCGGCGCTTTCCCTACGGGATCCCGGCGTTCCTTCCGCTTCGCTGCAGTCGTCCGGGAAGGGGCGCAGTAATTGTCTGGATCGAGGCTCAGGTGACTTTCTGCCCGATCGCGATCTCGCCTCTGTCGCCACGCACCGCTCCGCACCACGACGAAGCCGCACCCGCCCGTCCCATATCTCGATCCTCTGGCACGAGCCCGAACAAGCTATTGGACACGAGGACACCAGGCCCCCATGATCCTGCTCGCGACGAGGCACCCGACGCCAAACTCCAGAGGGGCCCGTCCGCGCGTGAAATCAGGGAGGAAGCCTATGGCAGGGACGGGGCGTGCCGGTATGGTCACGCGGCGCGAGGCGCTGATCGGAGCGGGCGCGGCGGCAGGAAGCCTGATGCTGCCGGGCGGCGCGGCCTGGGCGCAGGGGGCGAAGCCCGCCGAGCTGAAGGTCGGCATCGCCACCTACCTGTCGGGCCCGGCCAGCGTCTTCGGCGTGCCCGGCCGCCAGACCGCCGAGATGCTGTTCGACGAGATCAACGCCGCCGGTGGCATCGCCGGGGTGAAGGTGCGGCCGATCTTCGTCGACGAGGGTCCGGGCGTCGACCACGTGGTCGGCGAGTACCGCCGGCTGGTGCAGTCGGAGGGCGTGCACCTGATCTTCGCGGCGATCTCGTCGGCCGATTGCATCGCCTGCGCGCCGCTCGCCGACGAGCTGAAGCGCCCGACCCTGCTGTGGGATTGCGGCACCCAGCGCATCTTCGAGGACAACCGCTACAACTACGCCTTCCGCACCCAGGCCAATGCCACGCCGGAGATCCTGTCGGCGCTCCTCTACCTCCTGAAGGTCAAGCCGGACTTCAAGTCGATCGCGGTGATCAACCAGGACTACGCCTGGGGCCGCGATTCCTGGGACATCTTCCGCACCGCGATGAACACCCTGAAGCCCGGGGTGAAGGTCTCGGCCGAGCTGTTTCCGCGCTTCGGCGCCACCGACTTCTCGACCGAGATCACCCGGGTGCTGGCCCTGCGGCCCGACGTGGTCCTGTCGACCTCCTGGGGCGGTGACCTCGACGCGCTGATCCGCCAATCCTCGGACCGCAAGCTGTTCGAGCGCTCGACCTTCGTGATGCCGCTCGCCGAATCCTCGCTCCAGCGCGTCGGCAAGGCGCTGCCGGCCGGCCACATCGTGGGCGCGCGCGGCGACCACTGGTTCCTGCATCCCTCCCCGGCGGACCCGGAGCGGCTGAAGCGGTTCAGCGACAATTACCGCGCCAAGTACAATGCCTGGCCGATCTATCCCTGCTTCCACATGGCGCAAGCCGTCTCGGCGATGAAGGTCGGCATCGAGAAGGCCGTCGCCGCCAAGGGCGGCGGCTGGCCGACCGACGCCGAGCTGGCGGCCGCGTTCAAGGGCCTCGAATTCCCCTCGCCCACCGCCAGCGTGCGCATCCGCGAGGACGGCCAGGGCCTCGAGAACCAGCTCATCGGCACGACGCTGCATTCGGACAAGTACCCCTTCCCGGTGCTCACCGACATGATCGTCTTCCCGGCCGAGACCGTGACGACGCCTGCCGGCCAGAAGAGCGCCGACTGGCTCAAGACGCTGACCCCCGACATGGTGGCGAAGCTCCCGCAGGCGCAGGCGTTCAAGTAGCGTCATGGCCTGGTTGTCGGAGAACGGGATCCTCGTCGGGCTCGCCCTGCTCGACGGGCTGTCCTACGCCGCCGCCGTCTTCATGGTGGCGGTCGGGCTGAACCTGGTGTTCGGCGTGCTGCGGGTGCTCAACGTCGCCCATGGCAGCCTCTACGCCATCGGCGGCTATGCGGCCGCCTCGCTCGGGCTGTTCGCCGCGTCGCTCGGCGCACCGCCCTGGCTCGGTCTGCCGATCCTGCTCGCGGCGTCGGTGCTGGTCGGCGCCCTGCTCGGGCCGGTGATCGAGCGGTTGCTCCTGCGCCGGATGCAGGACCGCGAGCCGGTGCTGCAGCTCCTCGTCACCTTCGCGCTGTTCATGATCCTCGAAGACCTGCAGAAGCTGGTCTGGGGCGTGCAGCCGGTGGTGTTCGACGCGCCGCTCAAGTGGCTCGGCACCGTCGACGTGCCCTTCGGCACGGACGTGATCCCGTTCACCGCCTACCAGCTCTACGTGCTGCCGGGGGTGGCGCTCGCCACCCTCGCCATCCTCGCCTATGTGCTTCGCTACACGCTCACCGGCCGGATGGTCGTGGCGGTCACGGTCGACCGCGAGGCGGCGCGGGCCATGGGGATCGACGCCGCCAAGGTGACGATGCTCACCTTCACGGTGGGGGCCGCGCTGGCGGCTCTCGGGGGGGCGCTCGCCGCCCCCACCGTGTCCCTGGTGCCGGGGGTCGGCGCCTCGACCATCGTGCTGTCCTTCGCGGTGGTGGCGACCGCCGGCCTCGGCCAGATCGAGGGTGCCGCGGTGGCGGCCCTCCTCATCGGCCTCGGCCGCTCCTTCGCGGTCTACGTCGCTCCCGAATTCGAGGTGGTGGTGCCCTACGCCATCATGGTGGCGGTGCTGCTGTTCCGGCCCCAAGGCCTGTTCGGCGTGGCGGAGACCCGGCGGATATGACTTGCGCTCTCACCCAAGGAGGCGTGGCGCCATGACCCGCCGATCGGAAACTCTCCTTGCCCTCGCCGGCGCCGCCCTGATCGTCGTGCTCGCCTACGCGGTGCCGTGGCTGCGCTTCGTCCTCACCATCGCGCTCGCCAAGGGACTGGCGGTGCTCGGCATCCTTCTGCTGCTGCGGGCCGGCCAGGTCAGCTTCGGCCACGCGCTCTACCTCGCGCTCGCAGCCTACACGGTGGCGTTCGGGGCGATGGCCGTGCCGGAGGCGCTGCTGCTCCTGCCCCTCGCGGCCCTGCTCGCCGGCGTTCTCGGCCTGCTGATCGGGCTCTTCGTGGTGCGCTACCGCGAGATCTTCTTCGGCATGCTGAATCTGGCGCTCAGCATGGTGTTCTACTCGGTGCTGGAGAAGTTCTACGCGCTGACCCACGGCGCCGACGGCATCCGGCTCCCGCCGGTCACCGTCCTCGGCCAGCCGCTCGCCGGCGAGACGGGCGAGTGGACGGTGCTGGGCCTCGCCCTCGTCCTGGCGCTCGCCTGCGGCGCCCTGGTGCGGGTGGCGCTGGCCTCGCCGCTCGGCGAAGCGCTCGCCGGCATCAAGACCCGCGAGACGCGGCTCGACTTCATGGGCGTGTCGCCGAAGCGCGTGCTGCTCGCCGCCTACGTCGCCTCCGCCGTGATGGCGGGCTTCGCCGGCGCGATCATCGCCCTCACGACGCGCCACGTCACCCCGGCCCTCAGCTACTGGACCACGTCCGGCGAACTCGTCTTCATCGCGATCCTCGGCGGGTCCGGCAGCGTGATCGGGCCGTTCCTGGGGGCGGCCGCCTACGAGCTGACCCGGGTCTACGCCGCGGCCACCTTCGCCAATGCCTGGCAGATGGTGCTCGGCCTCGTGCTCCTCGGCGTCATCGTGTTCGCGCCGGGCGGCATCTGGGGAATGATCTCGAGCCGCAGGAGGGCCGCATGACCGCTTTGCTCTCGGCCAAGGGCCTGCGCCTCGCCTTCGGCGGCCTCAAGGCGGCCGATGGGATCGACCTCGACGTGGAAGCGGGGGAGTTCCTGGCGATCATCGGCCCGAACGGCGCCGGCAAGACCACTTTCATCAACATGACGACCGGGTACCTCAAACCCCAGGGCGGCACGATCGCCTTCGAGGGCAAGCCGATCCTCGGCCTGTCGCCGCGCCGCATCGTCGGGCTCGGGGTGGCGCGCAGCTTCCAGCTGCCGCAGCTCTTCACCGAGCACACGGTGCTGCAGAACGTGGCGCTGGCGGTGGCGGCCCGCGAGGGGGTGTGGTCGGTGCTCAACCCCTTGCTGCGTCCGCGCTTCCGCGACGAGGCGGCGGAGCTGATCGCGCGCTTCGGCCTCACCCGCATCGCCGAGGTGCGGGCCGACGCCCTCAACGAGGGCGCCCGCAAGCTCGTCGACATCGCGATGGCGGTGGCCCTCCGCCCTCGCCTCCTGATGATGGACGAGCCGACGAGCGGCGTCGCGGCCGCCGAGAAGATGGCCATCGTCGAGACCCTGGTGCGGGTCCTGCGCGAGGCCCGCGTGACGGCGGTGTTCGTGGAGCACGACATGGAGGTGGTCGGGCGCTTCGCCGACCGGGTCGCGGTGTGGGGCCAGGGACGGATCGCGGCTCTGGGACCGCCGTCCCAGATCCTCAACGATCCGGAGGTGCAGCGCACGGTGATCGGCATCGCACCCGTAGGAGGCACACATGCTGCGGCTTGAGGGAGCGGCGGTCGAGATCGCGGGGGCTCCGGTCCTGCGCGGCGTCTCGCTCCAGGTGCCGCCGGGCGGGCGCGTGGCGCTGATCGGCCGCAACGGCGCCGGCAAGACCACGACGCTCCGCGCCCTGATGGGGCTCCTCCCCTTGCAGGCCGGGCGGCTCGTGCTCGACGGGCAGGAGGCCGGGGAGGTGCCGGCCCATCACCGCGCCAGACTCGGCATCGGCTACGCGCCGGAGGAGCGCAAGCTGTTCGGCAGCTTCACGGTGCAGGACAACCTGCTGCTGCCGGCCCAGGTCCTGAGCTTGCCGAAGGCGGAAGTCTCGCGGCGGCTCGACGCGGTCTACGCGCTCCTGCCGGAGCTGAAGGACTTCGCCCCCCGCAAGGCGGCGGGCCTGTCGGGCGGCCAGGGCAAGATGGTGGCGCTCGGCCGCGCGCTGATGGTCGGCACGCGGGCGGTCCTCCTCGACGAGCCGTTCCAGGGCCTCGCCCCGGCGCTCGCCCTTCGCTACGCCGAGGCCCTGGCGCGCCTGCGCGCTGCGCTTCCCGACGTCGCGATCCTGATCACCGAGAGCAGCCCGGACCTGCTGCGGGCGCTGGTCGACACCACCATCCAAATCGAGCGCGGCGAGATCTCGGCCGCCTGATGTTAAGGAGTTGTCCATGAGACTCAACGGCAAGGTCGCGATCGTCACCGGCGCCGGCGGCGGCTTCGGCGAGGGCATCGCCAAGCGCTACGCCGAGGAAGGCGCCAAGGTCGCGGTGCTCGACCTGCGCGGCGACGCCGCCGAGCGGGTGGCGGGCGAGATCGGCGCGGCGGCGATCGCCATCGCGGCGGATGTCGGCAGCGCCGAGGACGTGCAGGCGGCGGTGCGGCGCACCACCGAGGCGTTCGGCACGCCGCACATCCTCGTCAACAATGCCGGCACCACCCATCGCAACCAGCCGCTGATGGATGTCGACGAAGAGGTCTTCGACCGGGTGTTCCGCGTGAACGTGAAGTCGATCTTCCACTTCGTCCGGGCGCTGGCCCCGGCGATGCGCGACAATGGCGGCGGCGTGATCCTCAATGTCGGCTCGACCGCCGGCATCCGGCCGCGGCCGGGCCTGACCTGGTACAACGCCTCGAAGGGGGCGGTGAACCTGATGTCGAAGTCGCTCGCCGTCGAGCTGGCGCCGTGGAAGATCCGCGTCAACGCGCTCTGCCCGGTGATGGGCGAGACAGGCCTGCTCGAGGCCTTCATGGGGGTGCCGGACACCCCGGAGAACCGCGCGAAGTTCGTCGCCACGATCCCGCTCGGCCGGATGTCGCGCGCCTCCGACATCGCCAACGTGGCGCTCTTCCTCGCCTCCGACGAGGCCGAGTTCATCACCGGCGTCGAGATGCCGATCGACGGCGGCCGCACGGTCTGATCCGCCAAGCATCGTTCCGCCGCCCGCAACCGGCCGGTGCCGGAGCGGTCACCGGTTCGGCGGCGACAATGATGGTAAACCAAGATCCCAAGCAGAGTTGCGCGATGCGACCCTGCTTGGGGCCCGCGCCCCCCGGTCCGGGAGCGCGGGCCCGCTCGCGTCAGCGAGAGGCCGGCAGCGGCTTCACGCTGGCACAGATCTTCCCCACCTCCTCGAAGGAGCGCAGGGACGTCTCGGCGATGGTGCGGGCATCCTCGACCAGGCTCTGCACGTTCTCGCGCATCATCTCGCTCTGGAGCATCGAGAATTCCTGCATCGTGCGCGCGCCGGCGAGGCGCTTGAGCCCTTCCAGGTTGCGCTGCCAGCGCTTCTGACCGAGCTCGACGGAGCTGCGCCAGGCATCCTGCAGGGCGTGGTTCATCACCGTGCCGCAGCGGCTGACGGCCTCGGAGTTCTGCCGGGCCTGCTCGGCGAACCGCGCCCCGTCCTCGCTGCCGACGCCCATGGTGCGCTGCAGTTGCTCGTTGAACTCCCGCGCCGTGCGCGAGACCGTCTCGACGCCGATCTGCACGATCTGCTGCGCGGTGTCGGCGGTTCGTCCTTGCAGCGCCCCGGCCTTGTCGATGCTGTCCTTGGCGATGTCGGCCATCTTGGACGCCTGCGCGGCGCCGTTCTCGATTCCGTTGGAGGTGCCGTCGAGAGCGCCCTTCATCGGCTCGGTCTTCTTGGACTGTTCGGATTGCTGGGTCGTCGCCATTTCGCTTCTCCTGGTCTCTGCCAATCGATGCGCTTCAGCCCCATTCCTCCCCAGGATGGAATTCGTCTCAGGATTTTCGTTGATTTTGCTTTACTTCAGCATCGCTGTTCTTGATTTTTTGCGGTGCAACGTGCTTAAAATACAACTGGGACGGGCGTGCGATAACATAAGATACGATCGGAAATTTCGAGGAGGGTCGGGATTACGATCATCGTGTCCTGTCCCATGCACGGGCAGGCGCCTCTCTTGGCGCACGGAGAGGGGCGAGGCGCACAACCCTTCGTGTGGACCAGTGTACAGGCGATCGGGGGGCGATCCGTCCTCACCGCGGCTGGCACGTCTCACAGAAGAACGTCGACCGCCCCGACTGCACCAGCCGCCGCACCACGCCGCGGCAGCCCTTCGCCGTGCACCCCAGTCCCTCCCGGTCGTAGACCCGGAAGGCGTGCTGGAAGGCGCCCTGGCTGCCGTCGGTATGGACGTAGTCGCGCAGGGTCGAGCCGCCCGCTGCCACCGCCTCGGTGAGGACATCGCGGATCACCGTGGCGAGGCGCTTGGCCTTAGGGGTCGGCCGGCCGGCGGCATCCGCCAGCGTGCCGGCCGGGGCCTCCGGATGGAGCTTCGCCCGGTGCAAGGCCTCGCAGACGTAGATGTTGCCGAGGCCCGCGATCAGCCGCTGGTCGAGGAGCGCGGCCTTGAGCGGCGTGCGCTTGCCCGCGAACAGCCCTGCGATCGCCTCGCCCGAGAGTGCGTTGCCGAGCGGCTCGATGCCCATGCCGGCGAAGTGGCGGCAGGAGGAGAGATCGGCGGAAGGCACCAGGTCCATGAAGCCGAAGCGGCGCGCATCGTTGTAGACCACCCGGGCGCCGTTCGAGAGGCCGAACCGGACGTGATCGTGCTTCGCCTGCCCCTGCGCCCCTTCGAGGTAGAAGTCGCCAGGCGAGACCGTGCGGCCATCGGGCAGGTGCACGTCGAAGCGCCCGCTCATCCCGAGATGCATGATCAGCGCCTCGCCGGAGGACAGCTCGGCTACCAGGTACTTGGCGCGCCGCGACAGGGCGGTGACCTCCTGCCCCTTCACCCGCTCGACGAAGCGGTGCGGGAAGGGAAAACGCAGGTTCGGCCGGTTCAGCACGACCTCGCTGAAGCGGGCGCCGACCAGGGCGGGCTCCAGGCCACGGCGCACGGTCTCGACTTCGGGCAGTTCTGGCATGGCATCCTGGGACGCGGGCGCGGAGCCCGGTCCCGTGAGATGGGGGCGCCGCACCGGTTTCGCCAAGGCGGCCCTGAGGTTTCGCTACGTCCGATCGCCGTCGTTCACCTGACCTTAGGTTAGAATGGATAGGTTGCTGGTCGCCGGCGGCAGGGCTTCGCTCCCGATCACGGCCCGATGCCGCAGACGGCGGAGCGTGCGATGAAGATTGTCCCCACCACCGGGAATGCGGCCCTGCTGATGCTGCAACGGACCGCCATCCGTGAGGAGGCCGGCTTGCCGCACGTGACCCCCAGAAGCCTCGCGCCGCAGGACCCGACGAAGGACCCCCTCGCCGCCGGCCCGGGCGCCGACCGGAAGGCTCGCGCCGCGGCGACCGCCGCCTTGTTCAGCGTGAACCGCGTGACCGGCGAGACGCTGCTGATGCAGCGCGCCGAGCAGCTGGGCAACGTGCTCGGTGTCGAGCGATCGAAGTACAAGACGTTCGCCGAGTTCAGCGTCGCGATCAGGGAGGCCATGATCACGCTGACCGCGAGGCCGGACGACGGGGCCATGATCAACAGGATCGCCGAGCGGATGAAGCTTGATCCCGAGACGGTCTCGATCCTGAGGCAGCAGAAGACGCCGGACCTGCTGTTCCATCTCATCGAGAAGCACCTCGAACTGGACACGCTCGGCATTTCGCTCACCGGCCTCGTCGCCGCCGCGCAGGACCTGCAGGGCAGCGACGCCGACAGGATCATCGAGATGCTGGAACGCGACCGTGGCCTGTCGGGGAAGGACAAGAGCGGCGAGACGCCCGTCCTGGTCACGACCGACGAGGCGGGGCTGTACCGCGTCGCCGCTGCGGAAGCCTGAGCCCTCGCCGGTACAGCCGTGGGCGCGACGAAGCGCACCCCTCGAACGCGCTGCGTAAGATGGTGCTTTCCCCTCACCTTCGCTATGCAGGCCGCCACGACAGGGGACCTGAAGGCATGGCCGGCGACGAGACCAGCACCGATTTCGGCTTCGAGCGCGTCAGGCTCGCGGAGAAGCAGGACCGCGTCAACGAGGTCTTCCGCTCGGTGGCCAAGCGCTACGACCTGATGAACGACCTGATGTCGGGGGGCCTGCACCGGGCGTGGAAGAGCGCCTTCGTGTCGACTTTGCGGCCCTCGCGCACCCGGCCGTTCCGCCTGCTCGACGTCGCCGGCGGCACCGGCGACATCGCGTTCCGGACGCTCGAGGCCGGCGGGCCCGACACCAAGGTCACCGTCCTCGACATCAACGAGGCGATGCTCGGCGTCGGCCGCGAGCGGGCGGGCCATCGTTACGGCTCGCGCATCGATTTCGTCGCCGGCAACGCCGAGTCGCTGCCCCTGCCCTCGGAGACCTTCGACGCCTACACCATCGCCTTCGGCATCCGGAACGTGCCGCGGATCGAGCTGGCGCTCAAGGAAGCCCACCGGGTGCTCAAGGTCGGCGGGCGCTTCCTGTGCCTCGAATTCTCCCACGTCGACGTGCCGGGGCTCGACAAGATCTACGAGGCCTACTCGTTCAAGGTCATCCCGCGCCTCGGCTCGCTCGTTGCCGGCGACAAGGAATCCTACCAGTACCTCGTCGAGTCGATCCGCCGCTTCCCGACCGCCGGGAGCTTCGCCCGGATGATCGAGGAGGCCGGCTTCGGCCACGTCACCCACCGGCCGCTCTCGGGCGGCATCTGCGCCATCCATTCCGGCTGGAAGCTCGCGTGAGCCGCCGCCCGTGCTGAGCCTCGTCGCCCACCTCGCGCGGGGCATCCATGTCGGCTGGGTGATGGCCCGCGAGGGCGCCCTCGCCTTCGTCGACGCCGCCGAACTGCCGCCCCACCTGCGCCTCGTCCTACGGCTCGGCCGCAAGCTCGAGCGCCCGGGCCTCGGCCCGGGCCGCCTGCCCGCCGCGCTGACGCGGCTCGGGCCGTCCTACGTCAAGTTCGGCCAGTTCCTGGCGACCCGGCCCGACATCGTCGGCATGGCGGCGGCCCGCGACCTCGAGCGACTGCAGGACCGGGTGCCGCCCTTCCCGCAGGCGGTCGCGGTCGCGACCCTGGAGGGGACGCTCGGCAAGCCGCTCTCCGAGCTGTTCACCTCGTTCAGCGAGCCGATCGCCGCCGCCTCGATCGCCCAGGTCCACAAGGCGCATCTGCGGGAGCCCGACGGCACCGAGCGGGTGGTCGCGGTCAAGATCATGCGGCCGGGGGTGCGCGAGCGCTTCGCCCGCGACATCCAGGCGATGCGCTTCATGGCCCGGGTGGTCGAGGCCCTGCGCCCCGAGGCCGAGCGCCTGCGCCCGCGCGAGGTGGTGGAGACGCTGGCCCGCTCCGTCGCGATGGAGATGGACCTCAGGCTCGAAGCCGCCGCCCTCTCGGAGCTGGCCGAGAACATCAAGGACGACACCGAGTTCCGGGTGCCGCAGCCGGTCTGGGAGCTGACGGGCCGGGACGTGCTGGCGAGCGAGTGGATCGACGGCATCCGCCTCAACGACCGCGAGGCGATCGTGGCGGCCGGCCACGACGCGGCAGCCCTCGGACGGACCGTGATCCAGTCCTTCCTGCGCCACGCGATCCGGGACGGCTTCTTCCACGCCGACATGCACCCGGGCAACCTGTTCGTCGATCCGGCCGGACGGCTCGTCGCGGTCGATTTCGGCATCATGGGAAGGCTCGGCCTCAAGGAGCGCCGCTTCCTGGCGGAGATCCTGCTGGGCTTCATCCTGCGCGACTACCGCCGGGTGGCGGAGGTGCATTTCGAGGCCGGCTACGTGCCCTCGCACCACTCCGTCGACGATTTCGCGCAAGCCATCCGGGCGATCGGCGAGCCGATCCATCAGCGCCGGGCCGACGAGATCTCGATGGCCAAGGTGCTGACGCTGCTCTTCGACGTCACCGCGCTCTTCGACATGAGCACCCGCACCGAGCTGGTGATGCTCCAGAAGACTATGGTGGTGGTCGAGGGCGTCGCCCGCTCGCTCGACCCGCGCCTCGACATGTGGACCACCGCCGAGCCGGTGGTGCGGAGCTGGCTCGCGCGCAACCTCGGGCCGATCGGCCGGGCCGACCAGGCGCGCCGGGCGGTTCTGACGCTCGCCGACGTGGTGGCGGACGTGCCCGACCTCGCCCAGCGCGCCAAGCGCGTGCTGGTGCGCCTCGACGAGGAGGGCCTGCGCGAGGTGTCTCGCGTGGAGCGCCGCATCCGGATCGAGACGAGGCGGATGGTGTGGTCGACCCTGGCCTGGTGGGTGATCGCCGGGTCGCTGGTGGCGATCGCTTTGCGGTAAAGGTGGAAGAACCAGCATCCGCTTCTTCCGCTTCTCTCCGTCATCCCGGGGCCGCGTCGCGGATCCCGGAGTGACGGTGGCAGGTCGGTGGTTGGCGATCCGCGCTGGCACTCCCCTACCCTATCGGGGCTTGCGCCCGGCCGCTCCGCCCCCTCTGATGGGCCCCGGGGCGCCACGATCCGCTCGACCAGAAGCGGACGCGCCCGGGAGAACGCCCTTCATGCCCTTCACCGCCCTCCGCGCCACGTTGCTCACCGCCGCGGCTCTCTGCGCCCTTGCCGCCCCGGCTCCCGCCGCCGAGCCGCGCCTGAGCGACGGCAAGGTCAAGCTCGCCGTGCTCAACGACATGTCGAGCGTCTACGCCGATTCCACCGGCCGCGGCTCGGTGATCGCCGCCGAGATGGCGGTGAAGGATTTCGGGGGCACCCTCGACGGCAAGCCGATCGAGGTCGTCTTCGCCGATCACCAGAACAAGCCCGACGTCGGCTCCAACATCGCCCGGCAATGGTACGACCGCGACGGCGTCGACGTGATCCTCGACGTGCCGACCTCCTCGGTGGCGCTCGCGGTGCAGCAGATCGCCAAGGAGAAGGGCAAGGTGCTGATCGTCTCGGGCGGCGGCACCTCGGACCTCACCGGCGCGCAATGCTCGCCCACGGGCATCCACTGGACCTACGACACCTACGCGCTCTCCCACGTCTCCGGCAGCGCCGCGGTGAAGAAGGGGCTCGACACCTGGGCCTTCGTCACGGCCGACTACGCCTTCGGCCACGCGCTCGAGCGCGACGCCATCGCGGAGGTGAAGCGCTCCGGCGGCAAGGTGCTGTCCACCGTCCGCGCGCCCTTCGCCACCGCCGACTTCTCGTCCTTCCTGCTCCAGGCGCAAGGGTCCGGCGCCAAGCTCATCGCCTTCGCCAATGCGGGCGGCGACACCGTCAACGCGATCAAGCAGGCGCATGAATTCGGCATCGTCCAGGGCGGCCAGACCTTGCTGGCCTTGCTCATCAACATCGACGACGTCCACAGCCTCGGCATCGAGGTGGCGCAGGGCCTGCTTCTGACAACCGCGTTCTACTGGGACCGCACGCCGGAGACCCGCTCGTTCGGCAACCGCTTCAAGGAGAAGGCCGGGCTGATGCCGACGATGCACCAGGCCGGCGTCTATTCCTCGGTGCTGCACTACCTCAAGGCCGTGCAGGCGGCCGGCACCGACGACGCGAAGACCGTGGTGGCGAAGATGCGCGAGATGCCGGTCAACGACATGTTCGCGACCAACGGCCGGATCCGCGAGGACGGCCGCATGGTCCACGACATGTACCTGATGCAGGTCAAGACGCCGAAGGAGTCGACCGGCGAGTGGGACCTCTACAAGCTCGTCGCCACCGTGCCCGGCGACGAGGCGTTCCGGCCGCTCGCCGAGGGCGGCTGCCCTCTGGTGAAGGCAGCGGCGAAGTAGGGCCTGGCCCTCGGTCAGCGCTGCATGTTGCGCAGGCGGCAATAGCCGCCATTGTCCTGGTAGCCCGCGGGGCAGCGCCGCACGCAAGCGCCGGCCGCGAATTTCAGCGGCGGCCGGCAGAACTGTCCGCGGCCGGTTTGCCTGCGCTGGTACTGGTAGTCCTGCGCCGGCCCGGCCGCCGCGGGTACGGGCCAGCCGAGCGGCAGGGCGACGGCGAGGGAGAACAGGGCGAGGCAGGTCAGGCGGGTGGGCATCGGGGGCTCCGGGTTGACGTTGCCGGGACAACTTCCGCTGCGGCAGGAAGTTCGGGACGAGTGCCCGTGCCAGCGGGCCGATTTCCCATGCTCCCCTGTCCCGGACGATTGCAGCGAAGCGGAAAGAGATCCGGGATCCAGCGGAAGAAGTGCCGCGTAGCGGCTCTGTTGTTGCAACGCTGCAGACAGGCGGACGCTTCGCGATCGTTCGCTCCGGATCCCGGATCTCCTTCCGCTTTCGCTCCAGTCGTCCGGGAAAGGGGGAGCTTGGATCGAAGGGTCCCTACCCCTCCACCACCAGCTCCACCCGGTCCGCCGCGAACAGGCTGCGCGTCGCCTGGATCGGCACGCCCGCCGCGTCGACGTTGACGCTGGTGAGCACGATCAGGACACGACCCTGCGCGAGGTCGAGACGGGCGGCCTCGTCGGCGCTGGCGGGGCGGGCGGTGATGCGGGTCGAGCGGCGGGTGTAATCGGTGATGCCGAACTCCGCGTAGGCACGGGTGAGCGAGCCGAGCGCCGCGTAGGCCTGGTCCAGCCCGGCGAAGCGCGGCAGCGGCAGGCAGGTGCGGGCCGTCGAGAGCGGCGTGTCGTCGGCGCGGTGGATCGTCTGCAATTCGAGCACCGGGTCCCCGGGCGCGATCCCCAGCGCCTCCGCGGTGGCGGGGTCGGCCGGCACGCTGTCCGCCGCGATCAGGTCGCCCCAGGCCTCGCGGCCAGCCCTGCTCACGATCTCCGAGAAGCGGGTGCGCCGGCCGATCGGATAGGCGAGCCGTGGCGTCTCCACGAAGGTGCCGCGTCCCTGCGTCGCCCGCACCAGCCCGCGCTCGGCGAGGACCGCCAGCGCCCGGCGCACGGTATGGCGGTTGACGCCGAACCGCGCCGCCAGGGCCGCCTCCGTCGGCAGTTGCACCCCGGCCGCGAGGCGCCCGGCCTCGATCTCGGCAGTCAGGCCGTCCGCGATCTGGCGCCACGCCGCCAGGCCCTCGCCCCGCGCCAGGACCGTCACTGGGCCGTCGCCGCCCGCGCTCATACCGTCATCCAAGTTTCATTTGCTCCTCGGTTGTCGGTTGTCTATACCATTAGACAACCGACACAGCCACGCGATAGCACGGAAGCCAGCAGGCAGCCCCGATGCCCGACCATACCTCATCCCTGGGCGCAGCGCCCGATCTCGCCGCACGCCGCGCCGTGATGGCCCTGTGCGGCGAGGCCCGTGCGGAGGAACTGCGGGCCGCCCTCGCGGAGATCGGGGCCGCCGATGAGCCCGAGGACCTGCGTGCGCCGGAGACCGGCCTGGTGATGACCCGCGGCCGCATCGGTGGCGACGGTCGGCCGTTCAATCTCGGCGAGGCGACGGTGACCCGGGCGGCGGTGCGCCTGCCCGGCGGCGAGACCGGCTTTGCCTACCATCTCGGCCGCGACCGGGCGAAGGCGCGGCTCGCCGCGACCCTCGACGCGTTCTGGCAGCGGCCGGAGCGGCGCGAGGCGGTCGAGGCGGCGCTCGCCCCCGTGGCGGCCCGGCGCGCGGAGGAACGCGCCGCGGAGGCGCGCCGGATCGCCGCGACGCGGGTGAACTTCTTCACCATGGCCCGGGGAGAGGATTGATGGCGAGAGGATCGATGCTCGCCCGCGGCTTCGCCGATCCCGTCCACGATGCCCAGGGCGTCTTCCGCGCCGTGATGGATGCGCTCGCTCGCCCCGGCACGATTCGGCCCCTGGTGCCGGTTCTGGCCCCCCCGGCACCGCTCACCGCCGAACTCGCCGCGGTCGCGTTGGCGCTCGCCGATTCCGACGCGGCGCTGTGGCTCGATGCGGCCCTCGCCCGGAGCCAGGCGGTGACGGATTTTCTCCGCTTCCACACCGGCGCGCGCATCACCGAGGATCCGGCGGAGGCCGCCTTCGCGCTGATCTCGGATGCGGCCGCCTGCCCGGATTTCGGCGCCTTCGCGCAAGGCACGCCGGCCTATCCGGACCGTTCCGCAACCCTGGTGCTCGCGGTCTCCGACCTCTCGGACCGCGCGGGCTGGCGCCTCGACGGGCCCGGCATCCGGGGGAGCGCCCGCCTCGCGGCCTCGCCCCTGCCGTCGGACGTCCTCGACCGGCTCGCCCGCAACCACGCAGGCTTCCCGCAGGGGATCGACCTGATCTTCGCAGCAGCCGGCCGCCTCGCGGCGCTGCCGCGCTCCACCCGCGTCGCGACCGGAGACTAGCCATGTACGTGGCCGTGAAGGGCGGCGAGGCCGCCATCGCCAACGCGCACCGGCTGCTCGCCAGGACCCGCCGGGGCGACGTGGATGTGCCCGAACTCGCGGTGGCGCAGATCCGCGAGCAGATGGCGCTGCTCGTCGACCGGGTGATGACCGAGGGCTCGCTGCACGATCCCGACCTCGCGGCGCTCGCCCTCAAGCAGTCCCGCGGCGACCTGATCGAGGCGGTGTTCCTGGTGCGGGCCTACCGCACCACCCTGCCCCGCTTCGGCGCCTCCGAGCCGGTCGAGACCGGCGCCATGACCCTCCACCGGCGCATCTCCGCCACCTACAAGGACCTGCCCGGCGGCCAGGTGCTCGGCCCCACCTTCGACTACACCCACCGCCTGATCGACTTCGCCCTCGCCGCCGAGGGCGAGGCGCCGGTGGCCGCCGAATCCGAGCCGCTGCCCGACGCCGCCCACGCGCCGCGGGTCACGGATCTGCTGGGGAACGACGGCCTGATCGAGCCCTCCGCCCCAGACGACGGCACCCCGCCCGGCGATCTCACCCGCGAACCGCTCGACTTCCCGGCCGACCGGGCCCTGCGGCTCCAGGCGCTCGCCCGGGGCGACGAGGGCTTCGTCCTGGCGCTCGGCTACTCGACGCAGCGCGGCTACGGCCGCACCCACCCGTTCGTCGGCGAGATCCGGGTCGGGAGCGTGGCGGTCGAGTTCGTTCCGGAGGAGCTGGGCTTCCCCGTCCCCCTCGGCGAGGTGGCGCTCACCGAATGCCAGATGGTCAACCAGTTCCACGGCAGCGCCGAGGTGCCGCCCCAGTTCACCCGCGGCTACGGCCTCGCCTTCGGCCAGAGCGAGCGCAAGGCGATGGCGATGGCCCTCGTCGACCGCGCCTTGCGGGCCGAGGAGCTGGGCGAGCCGGTCGGCGCCCCGGCGCAGGACCAGGAATTCGTGCTAGCCCATTGCGACGCGCTCCAGGCCACCGGCTTCGTCGAGCACCTGAAGCTGCCGCACTACGTCGACTTCCAGGCCGAACTGGAGCTGGTGCGGCGACTTCGCGCCGAGCATGCGGCGCGACGCGCGGCCCCCGAGACCGAGATGAAGGAGGCCGCCGAATGAGCGCCGCCAGCCCTGAGACCGGCTACAACTTCGCCTATCTCGACGAGGGCACCAAGCGGATGATCCGCCGGGCCATCCTCAAGGCGATCGCGATCCCCGGCTACCAGGTGCCCTTCGCCTCGCGCGAGATGCCGATGCCCTATGGCTGGGGCACCGGCGGCGTCCAGGTCACCGCCGCGATCCTCGGGCGGGCCGACGTGCTCAAGGTCATCGATCAGGGCTCGGACGACACCACCAACGCAGTCTCGATCCGCGCCTTCTTCGCCCGCACGGCGGATGTGGCCGTCACCACCCGCACCCGCGAGGCCACGGTGATCCAGACCCGCCACCGGATCCCGGAGGCGCCGCTGCACGAGGGCCAGGTGCTGGTCTACCAGGTGCCGATCCCCGAGCCCCTGCGCTTCCTCGAGCCGCGGGAGACCGAGACGCGCCAGCTCCACGCGCTCGCCGAATACGGGCTGATGCACGTCAAGCTCTACGAGGACATCGCCCGCCACGGCCACATCGCCACCACCTACGCCTATCCGGTCGAGGTCGCGGGCCGCTACGTGATGGACCCCTCGCCGACGCCGAAATTCGACAACCCGAAGATGGACGACTCCCCGGCGCTCCAGCTCTTCGGCGCCGGCCGCGAGAAGCGGATCTACGCGGTGCCGCCCTACACGCGCGTCAGGAGCCTCGACTTCGAGGACCATCCGTTCCGGGTCCAACGCTTCGACCGGCCTTGTGCCCTCTGCGGCGCCGAGGGCGTCTATCTCGACGAGGTGCTGCTCGACGATGCCGGCGAGCGGATGTTCGTCTGCTCCGACACCGACCATTGCGAGGAGCGGCGGGCGGAAGGCCATGTCGGCGAGGAGGCGGCGCATGCCTGATTTGACCGTCCGCCGGGCCGGCAAGCACGATCTGCCGGCGGTCCTCGCCCTCTACGCCGAGCTGAATAGCGGCCGGGTCGCGACGCCGGACCAGGCCGAGGCTCTGCTCCGGCGCCTCGACACCTACCCCGATTACGGGCTCTACGTGGCCGAGGTCGAGGGCCGGCCCGTCGGCACCTTCTGCCTCGTGATCCTCGACAACATCGCCCATTGGGGCACCCCCTCGGCCCTTGTCGAGAGCGTGGTGGTGGCCTCCGCCGAGCGCGGCACCGGCCTCGGCCGGCGGATGATGCAGGAGGCCGCCCGACTCGCGGGCGAGAAGGGCTGCTACAAGCTCGCCCTGTCTTCGAACGTCGACGCCAAGCCGGCCCATCGCTTCTACGAGAGCCTCGGCTTCGAGCGGTACGGCTACAGCTTCCGCCTGGATCCCCCTTTCAGCAGCGAGATGGGAGAGACCGCATGAGCGACGCCCTGCTCCAGGCCCGCGGCCTGACCAAGCGTTACGGCGCCCGCCTCGGATGCGCCGACGTCTCCTTCGACCTCGATCCCGGCGAGGTGCTGGCGATCGTCGGCGAATCCGGCTCCGGCAAGTCGACGCTCCTGTCGCTCATCGCCACCGAGCTCGCCCCCGATTCCGGCAGCGTCGCTTATCGGATGCGCGACGGGGAACTGCGCGACCTCGCCGCCCTGAGCGAGGCCGAGCGCCGGGCGCTGATGCGCACCGACTGGGGCTTCGTGCGCCAGGACGCCCGACAGGGCCTGCGCATGGCGGTCTCAGCCGGCGGCAATGTCGGCGAGCGTCTGATGGGCGCGGGCGCGCGCCACTACGGCGAGATCCGCGGCACGGCCC
This sequence comes from Methylobacterium frigidaeris, assembly GCF_022179185.1. GTDB lineage: Bacteria > Pseudomonadota > Alphaproteobacteria > Rhizobiales > Beijerinckiaceae > Methylobacterium > Methylobacterium frigidaeris. The sequence goes on from NZ_BPQJ01000031.1 coordinate 57,776, forward strand.
TCGACTGGCTGGCCAAGGTCGAGATCGCCGCCGACCGGGTCGACGATCCGCCGACGCGGTTCTCAGGCGGCATGCGCCAGCGGCTCCAGATCGCCCGCAACCTCGTCACCGGCCCGCGCCTCGTCCTGATGGACGAGCCGACCTCGGGACTCGACGTGTCGGTCCAGGCCCGCCTCCTCGACCTGATCCGCGGCCTCGTCGCGGAGCTGGGCCTCGCCGTCATCATCGTCACCCACGACCTCGCGGTGGCCCGCCTCCTGTCGCACCGGGTGATGGTGATGCGCGCCGGGCGGGTGATCGAGACCGGCCTCACCGACCAGGTGCTCGACGATCCCCACGAGCCCTACACCCAGCTCCTCGTCTCCTCGGTGCTCGCCGCATGAATCCCGTCCAAGATTCCCCGGCTCTCGAATTCCGCGACGTCGCCAAGACCTTCACCCTGCACCTGCGCGGCGGCGTGCACTTGCCGGTGATGACGGGCGCCGACCTCGCCATCCATCCCGGCGAGTGCGTGGTGCTCGGCGGGCCTTCCGGGGCGGGCAAGTCCTCGCTCCTCAAGATGGCCTACGGCAATTACCGCTGCAACCACGGGCAGATCCTGGTGCGCGACGGAGAGACGGTGGTCGACGTCGCCTCGGCCTCGCCCCGCGAGATCCTGTCCTTGCGCCGCCGCACCATCTCGTACGTGTCGCAGTTCCTGCGGGTGATCCCGCGGGTCGGCGCCCGCGAGGTCGTGGCCGCGGCGGGCCGCGAGGGCGGCATGGCGGCCGACATCGCGCTCGCCCGCGCCGAGGAACTCCTGTCCCGGCTCAATCTCCCCGAGCGCCTGTGGGACCTGCCGCCCGCGACCTTCTCCGGCGGCGAGCAGCAGCGGGTCAACATCGCCCGCGGGCTGATCGCCGCGCGGCCGATCCTGCTCCTCGACGAGCCCACCGCCTCCCTCGATGCGCAGAACCGTGCCGTGGTGGTGGAATTGATCCGCGCCCGCCAAGCGGCCGGCACGGCGCTGCTAGGCATCTTCCACGACACCGACGTGCGCGAGGCGGTGGCGACCCGGGTGGTCGACGTCACGGCTTTCGCGCAGAAGCGCGCGGCCTGACGAAGCAGAGCTGCATGGCGCAACTCTGCTCAGGCTCTTGTTTTTGCATCATTTTCGCCGCCGAACCGGTGACCAATTCGGCGAATGATGCTTAGGGGGACCTTCATGCAAGACCGGATCCTCGAGAACGCCACCCTGGTGCTGCCCGACCGGGTGCAGCGCGGCTGGCTCGCCATGGTCGATGGTCGCATCGCCGAGATCGGCGAGGGCCGGGCGCCGGAGCGCGGCCTCGACCTCGACGGCGACCACCTGATCCCGGGTCTCGTCGAGCTGCACACCGACCACCTCGAGAGCCACTACGCGCCCCGCCCCAGGGTGCGCTGGCACCCGCTCGGCGCCGTGCTCGCGTACGACGCGCAGATCGCGGCCTCCGGCATCACCACGGTGTTCGACTCGCTGCGCGCCGGCAGCGATCCGGACGGCAGCGGGCTCGGCCCCGAGCTGATGCAGCTCGCCGGGGCGATCGAGACCGCTAAGGGCGCCGACCTGTTCCGCGCCGAGCACCGGACGCATCTGCGCTGCGAGATTCCCTCCGCCGACCTGATGGACACGGTGCGGGATTTCACCGCCCGCTACCCCGTCGGGCTGATCTCGCTGATGGACCACACCCCCGGCCAGCGCCAGTTCCGCGACATCGAGAAGTACTACACCTACGCCACCCGCGGTGGCCGCTCGATCGTCGAGATCCAGGCCAACACCGCGATGAAGATCCGCGACGGCGAGGCCTTCAACGCGATCAACCGCCCGGCCCTCGTCGACCTCGCCCGCCAGCACGGCATCGCGCTCGCCAGCCACGACGACACTACCCTCGCCGATGTCGACCTGGCGAGGAGCGAGGGCGTGCGCCTCGCCGAGTTCCCGACCACGCTCGAGGCCGCGCAGGCCGCCCGGGAGGCCGGCATCACCGTGATGATGGGGGCGCCGAACCTGATCCGTGGCGGCTCGCATTCCGGCAACGTCGCCGCCGAGGCCCTGGCCCGGGAAGGCCTGCTCGACGTGCTCTCCTCAGATTACGTGCCCGCGAGCCTGATGATGGCGGCCTTCGGCCTGCCCGAGCGGGTCGACCGCATCACCCTGCCGGAGGCGATCGCGACGGTGACCGCCAACCCCGCCCGGGCCACCGGCCTCGACGATCGCGGCGCGCTTGAGACCGATTTCCGGGCCGACCTCGTGCGGGTGCGCCTCGCCGAGGGCGTGCCGGTGGTGCGCCAAGTCTGGCGCCAGGGAAGGCGAGTGGCCTGATGGGCGCCGGCGGCTTCGTCCTCGTCGTCGGTCCGAGCGGGGCCGGCAAGGACACCCTTCTGCGCCTCGCCCGCGAGGCCCTGGCGGGCGACCCGCGCTACGTCTTCCCGCGCCGCCTCGTGACCCGGCCGCCATCGGTTCACGAGGACAACGAGCCGATCAGCGAGGAGGATTTTTGCGCCGGCGAGGCGGCCGGCCGCTTCGCCCTGTCCTGGCGCGCCCACAACCTCGGCTACGCGCTGCCGGCGTCGTGTGCGGCGCTCGCCCGCGACGGGCACGTGGTGGTCTGCAACGTCTCGCGCCGGGTCGTGGGCGAGGCGCGCCGACGCCTGCCCGCCGTCACCGTGGTCGAGGTCACGGCGCCGCCCGAGGTGCTGGCCGCCCGCCTCGCCGCCCGCGGCCGGCGCGAGGACGGCGACCTCGGGGCGCGGCTCGCCCGCTCGGCCTCGGTCACCGCCGACCTCGTGGTGATGAATGACGGCACGCCGGAGGCCGGAATGTCCAGGCTCCTCGCGCATCTGCGGGCCCGCTGAGGCGCGCCCCGCCTCGGCGCCATCGGCGTACCGTGCACCTTACCGATGGATAGCAGCCCATTCGAGCGGCCTTTGCGAAACTTTTCGGCCTCGTCCATGATTTCCGCTGCGCCCCCCACCCTGTGGTGGGTCGAACGGGAGATCAGGACCGCCGTGATGAGCGAACCGCGCGAGACCGAGCTGAAGCTGGATGTCGAGGCCTCCGACCTCGCACGCCTGCGGGAGCACCCGCTGCTCGCCGGGGACTGGACCGAGACCGAGCTGACCTCGACCTACTTCGACACGCCGGACGGCCGCCTGCGCGAGGCTGGCTACACCCTGAGGGTGCGCCAGGACGGCGACCGCCACATTCAGACCGTGAAGGCCCGGGGCGGCGGCGGGGTCGGCCTGTTCGACCGGCCGGAATGGGAGAGCGACGTCGCCGGACCGAACCCTGAGCCCGCCGCCTTCGCCGGCACGCCCGTCGCCAAGCTCCTCGACGGCGCGACGGATCTCAGCCCCCTCTACACCTCCACGGTGACCCGCAGCGTGCGCTGCCTCGCCGATACCGGACCGGCCGGCAGCCGCATCGAGGTCGCCCTCGATCGCGGCCGGGTCTGGGGGCCGGACGACCGCGTCTCCCCGATCAGCGAGATCGAGTTCGAGCTGACCGGCGGCGCGCCCTCGGCCCTGTTCGACCTCGCCCGCTCCCTCGGCGCCGACGTGCCGCTGCGCCTCGGCGTGCTGAGCAAGTTCGAGCGCGGCGACGCCCTGATCAAGGGCCGCCTCGGCCGCGCCGTGAAGGCCGAGCCGGTGCCGCTCGATCCGGGCATGAATGCCGCCCAGGCGTTCCAGGCCGTGGCCCTTGCCTGCCTGCGCCAGATGCGCCTCAACGAGACCGTGCTGCTCGCGCACCGCGACGTCGAGGGCCTGCACCAGCTGCGGGTTTCCTTACGCCGCCTGCGATCGGCCTTCTCGCTGTTCGGCAGCGTGATCGAGGACCGGCGGATGGCGACGATCAAGGCGGAGCTGAAGCGCCTGAGCGAACCCTTCGGCCATGCGCGCAACCTCGACGTCTATCTCGGCAAGACCCTGCCGCGGGAGCGCGAGCGGCGCCCGGACGAGAACGGCCTCCTGATCCTGGAGCGCCACCTCGAGACCGAGCGCGCGGTGGCGCACGACGCGGTGCGGGCGGTGCTGGAGAGCCGCGAGTGGCGCGATTTCCTCCTCGACCTCGTCGCCTGGATCGAGGCCGGCCCCTGGCTCGGCCCGGACAACCCGAACGCGGCCCGCCGCGACGGCCCGGCCCGCGCCTTCGCCACCGAGGAGCTGGAGCGGCGCCGCCGCCAGGTGAAGAAGCGCGGGCGCCACCTCGCGGCGCTCGACCCGGAGGCGCGCCACCGGGTGCGGATCGCCGCCAAGAAGCTGCGCTACGGGGCGGAGTTCTTCGCTGCCCTCTACGACGGCAAGAAAGCGGTGAAGCGCCATGCGGCCTTCGTGGAGGCTCTGGCCGACCTGCAGGACCACCTCGGCGACCTCAACGACATCGCCACCGCCCACACCCTGGCGGCCGAACTCGCCAGGGGCGCGCCGGAGGGCGCGGTGTTCGCCGCCGGCATGGCCACCGCCGACACCGAGGCGCGTAACCAGCACCTGCTCGCCAAGGCCGCCGAGGCGCACGAGGCGCTGATCGACGTGCGCCCGTTCTGGCGCTGACAGCCGGCTCCCGCGCCTGGGCGGAGTGGCCTGGCGCAACTCTGCCCAGGGTCTTGTCCTGCATCGTTTCCATCGCCGAACCGGTGACCGCTTCGGCGAATGCTGCCGAGGGCTTCCTCAGGCGCGGGGCATCAGGGCGTAGAGGGTGATCGCGGCGGCGTTCGAGACGTTGAGGCTCTGGATCGCGCCGCGGAACGGGATCCGGGCCATCACGTCGCAGCATTCGCGGGTGCGCTGGCGCAGGCCCTTGCCCTCGGCTCCGAGCACCACCACCAGCGGCGTCCGCGGCCCGACCGCATCGAGGGTTTCGGGCGCCTCCGAATCGAGCCCGACCCGGGTGAAGCCGCGCTCGCCGAGCTCGATCAGGGCCTCGGCGAGGTTGCGCACCACCACGAACGGAACGTGCTCGAGCCCGCCCGAGGCGGATTTGGCGAGCACGCCGGTGACGGCCGGCGAGTGCCGGGCCGTCGTGACGATGGCGGTGACGCCGAACGCCGCCGCCGTCCGCACGATGGCCCCGACATTGTGCGGATCGGTGATCTGGTCGAGGGCGAGCAGCACCGCGTCGTCGGGCAGCGTATCGAAGGCCGGGCCCGCCAGGGGTTCCGCCTCGAGGTAGAGCCCCTGATGCACCGCGTCCGGCCCGAGCAGCCCGGTAATGGCGCCGGGTTTGACGACCTCAGGGTCGATGCGCAGCTCGCCCACCTCCTCGGTGAGACGCGACACCGCGTTCTCGGTGGCGAGCAGCCGCCGGAATTCCCGCTTCGGGTTGCGCAACGCCTCGGAGACCGGATGCCAGCCATACAGCACCGTCAGCCCGTCGCGGTCGTCCCGCGCCTCACCGCCAGGCCGCCGCCCTGCCCCGCCCTTGTTCTGACCGAACCTGCCCTGAGCGGGTTTTCCCTGCCCGAACCGGCTCTGCCCGCCCGCGCGCGGCCCTTGCCTCGTCGTCATACCGTCGTCCCGCCCGCGTTCAAGGCTCAACCAGACGCCGACAAGACCGAGCCGTCGTCCCTCGTCAAGCCCATCAATCCGGTTGCCCTCCCGGCCGAACCTCACTATAGCTCCCCTCGCCCCGCACCGGCGCCCTTCGTCTAGCGGTCTAGGACGTCGCCCTTTCACGGCGAAAACACGGGTTCGAGTCCCGTAGGGCGCGCCATGCGGTGGCTAAGTCATTGCGATCCCAGAATCTGTTGGTTTTCAGGTGCTTACCCGGCGGCGCGTGCTACACTCGCGTGCTACGGGACCAAGTACGATGGGCCGCATGAAGTTCGTTCAGCGCCGCGCCGGCCGTTACGAGTTTCGCTTTCCCCTCCCCGACGATCTCGCTGGCAAACCAGCCCCGCGTCCCTGGCCGGAGGCGCTGGCGGCTCTCGTCAATGCGCGAACCGGCCGCTTCAAGACCGAAGTCATCCGCTCGCTCCAAACCAACGACGGTCCGACGGCCGACCGTAGGGTCCTCGCTCACATCGCCGAAGCGCACCGGCTCGTCGATCAAGCGCGGCGCTCACTGCGCGGGGGGCCTGAGGCAGAGATTAGCGCGGACCAGATCGCTGCTCTGGCGCGCGACCACGAGATCCATCTCCTCGGCACGGACGAGGTGATCCGCACGAAAGGCATTGGGCTCGACATGGCTCGCGAGGACGGCCAGGGCCCTCACGACGGGCTCGGCATGACGCTCGACGATCTGCGGGCCTACCGGATGCTGATCGAGGAATTGGATCGCTACACGCGTCAGCAAGTCGCGCAAATGCGACCGGGCGAGTCGACGAGTTCCTTTGTCAATCGCGCGGTGGAGGCCCGGGGCATGGCTCTGGCGCCCGATGATCCTGCCTGGAGGCAGCTCGAACTCGCTTTCGCCAAGGCTCAGCGCGATGCCCTCGCCGGCATCCGAGCACGGCTCGAGGGTGACGATTTTGCGACCCCAGAGCGCCCATCGGAGCAGCCCGCAGCTGAGCCGATTGGCTTGGCGCTATCCGCTGCCCTGCGGCTATGGTCGGAGGCAGGCGGCACTGGTGCAAGAAGGCCTCAGCCGTCCTCCATTGCCGAGGCTGAGCGGGCTGTGCGACGCTTTATCGAACTAAACGGTGATGTGCCAATCACCGCCATCACCAAGGCGCAAGCACGCGTCTTCCGTGATGCCCTGGTTCAATTGCCGAAGGCGCTCCCCGCCCGGTACGGGCGGTTGACCCTCCCTGAGTTGCTGAAACTGGATCTGAGCGGCTACCCGCGGCGCAATGCGCAAACGGTCAACAAGACCCTGGCCCTTCTCAGCGGCGTGCTTACTCGCGCTGAACGTGACGGTCATTTTGAGGCGCTGCCAGCTTGGTCAAACCCTTTCCATATTGGCTTCGATGTTGCGCCCGCCGAACGTGAACCCTACGAGCCATTCAGTGCGGCTGAGCTTCAGCTGCTGTTCGCCTCGCCTGTGTATGCACGCGGTGAGCGCCCACTTGGCGGTCAGGGTGAAGCGGCATATTGGTTCCCGCTGATTGCTCTGTTCAGCGGCGCGCGACGGACTGAGATCGCACAGCTCAAAATCGGGGATGTGCGCCAGGGCGAGAGCGGGATTTGGTACCTCGACATCACCAATGAGGGCGCTGACCAAAACCTGAAGACCGCTTCATCGGCTCGCTCTGTGCCGGTCCATCTCGAGTTGATCCGACTCGGTCTGCTGGACGTGGTGGCAAGCCAAGCAAAGCTGCATCCGCTGACTGCACCCTTGTGGCCTGCTTTTACCCCACCCATCGATCCGAAGGCCAAAGCTTGGACCAAGTGGTTCGGACGCTATCTTGGGATGCATGTCGTCGATCATTCGGCCAAGACGTTTCATTCCTTCCGTCACACCTTCAAGCGAGCTTGCCGCGAGGCCGGCCTGAGTGAAGAGGTTCACAACGCATTAACTGGCCACGCCGGTGGTGGGGTCGGGCGTCGATACGGGCGCGAGCGACGGGCCGATGGAACGCTTGATTGCGGCATTCCGTTGGCTCGTCTGCACAAGGACATCAACAAAATCATTTATCACGATGTGCAGCTTCCTGTTTCAAATGAACAAATCATCAAGGATGCGATGTAGTTCGTTGTTCAGATATTTTTATCAGTCGCAATCAAACTAAGGGCGCGGCTATAGACGAAATTCACTTTGAGGGTAGGAAGCTGACGCTCGATTTGGCGGCGATGCCTGGGGAGGTGTCGCTGTGGGTTCGAATCCCTCCCTCTCCGCCAGGCTTCCTAAAAGCTCAATCATACCGGTAAGTTGCTGTCCCGCAACGGTTTCGTACGGCCCGCTTGGTACAAACGGGTGGTACAAATGCCCCTACCGATGGCCCGTCCCTGGAAACATCACAACGGCGTCTACTACGCTCGCAAGGGCGTGCCGGCCCACCTGCGCCCGCTGGTCGGCAAGTGGACCGTGATGGTCAGCCTCAGGACGAAAGACCCCGATGAAGCGCGCCGCCTGCACCCCGAGGTGATCCGCGAGATCGAGGAATGGCTGGCTGGGCTCGAGGCCGGCCCAAGGGTATTGAGCGAGCGAGAGGCACACGAACTCGTCTTCCCCATGCAGGACGACTGGGTGGCCCTCCACCGCGATAATCCGAGCCGCAACCCCTGGCGGACCGATCTCTTCGAACGCCTGTGGCGGAACAGAAGGGCCGGCCTTTACGGGCGTTCGGACCTGATCCACCAAGTGCTACACGGCGAGTACGCCGACCGCGGTGAGGACGGAATGGAGGAACTCTGTTTCGAGCGGGCGGACCGACTCATCGAAACGAAGGGCCTGATCGTCGACAAAGACGGCCGCCGCACCATCGCTAAGGCGGTCGGTGCAGCACTACAGCGCGCCAGTCTGACGCTGGAGCGCTACGCACTCGGGGACGTAGCGGACGAAGCACTGCCTGTGCGACCCCGCTCCGTCCCTTCCGCCCCCGCTCCGAAAACTTCGGCATCCAAGGTCGAGTTCGACGAGCTCGTAAAAGGTTGGGCAGCCGAGCGGAACCCGGCCGAGAAGACGCTCTACGATTGGAACCGCGTCATGGTGCAGCTCGCCGAGTTTATCGGGCATCGCGATGCGGCCCGGGTTACAAGCGAGGATCTGGTCGCCTGGAAGAACAGCCTCGTCGCGTCCGGGCTTGCCGCAAAAACCATTCGTGAAAGCCGCCTCGCGCCTGTTCGGGCGATCCTGCGGTGGGGCGTCGACAACCGCCGGCTCACTGAAAATGCTGCCGAGCGCATCACGATCAGCGTCAAACAGAAGCCGGGTCAAGGCAAGCGCGGCTTCAAGGACGCCGAGGCCGCTCAGATTCTACAGGCCGCCGCCGCCGAGAGTGATCCCGTAAAGCGGTGGGTACCGCTCGTCTGTGCCTACTCGGGTGCGCGGCTGTCGGAAGTATGTCAGTTGCGCGTTCAGGATATTAGCGAGGTCGGCGGGATCCCCGTGATGCACTTCGATGCAGAAGCCGGGTCGCTGAAAAACGCCGGCTCGGAGCGGACCGTGCCTCTGCACTCCGCTCTTATTGCAGCTGGATTCCTCGATTTTGCGCGGGGCCAGAAGGTTGGACCGTTATTTCCCGGTCTACCGCCTGATAAATTTGGCAAGCGCGGCGGCAATGGTACCAAGATACTCGGCCGATGGGTGCGTGGCCTTGGCCTGACAGATCCGCGCCTAGCCCCTAATCACTCGTGGCGGCACCGTTTCAAAACCTTGGCGCGAAATCATGGCCTTGCCGGCGATGTGACGGATGCGATCACCGGACATGCGCATCGCTCTGTTGGGGATGGATATGGCGAGTATGACGTTCAAGCGATGAAGCGGGAAATCGAAAAAATCCCTGCGTTGTGACATTGCATCAATACAATTATAACGAAAAATAGTAACTTTTACAAAGAACTAGAGGAATGAACCGCGCGGATAGCCGATCACCATGTCAGCACAGTCATACAGCCACGTTTTTCTTTACAATAGTTTTCCTATCATATTTTCCTTACAAAACCGGGTCGTTTCGAAGGACCAGGGAGGGGGTGCCGCCCGCTTGTAAGGAAAACCGTCGTTTTCCTTACAAGTGGTACGAGCAGCAAGATGGCACTTGGAGTGGCTGATGATCGTGCATGGCACTTAAGACGTTTTCGATGAGTACTTGATCTTATACTTAAGTATGAGCATGCAATCTCCGAGCGATAGGATGTTTGAACAATCCACTCGGCATGGCTTATCGAATTACGGTTAGAAGTCCTAATCGCCGAGCCGCGTAAAGGCTTACACAAGCTTTTGGGGCACGATCCAGGCAACGCCACGAAAAGCTGGGAGTGTCCACGGATGGCTCTGTCGCCCCGCCTCATGCGACGGCTGCGCTTGCCCCGCACGTGGATCACACTCGGTGTGCTAGCCCCGATCGGGATGCTGATCGTCTCCGCGCTCATGCTGCTCGACCTGCGTCGGGACGCCTGGGACAAGGCAGACCAGACCTCACGAAACCTCCTGCAGGTTATCGAGCGCGACATCGCGCGTAACATCGAGATCATCGATCTGACCCTTCAGGCCGTCGTTGATAACCTAAAAGCACCCGGTGTGGCCGAAGCCACTCCGCAGATGCGGCAGCTCATCCTGTTCGATCGTGCTTCCACAGCTCGAGACCTGGGTGTCATGCTCGTACTCAACGAGAATGGCGATAGCATCATTGATGCAGCCGGTTGGCCCGCGCGCCAGCTCAACAACGCTGATCGTGACTACTTCCAGGCGCACAAGGCCAATCCTCACCTGGGTCTGCACATCAGCAAGCCCTTGTTCTCAAGGCTCCTGGGATCACGCATTGTGGTGCTGAGCCGGCGCATCAACAAACCTGATGGCTCGTTCGGTGGCATTGTTCTCGGAAGCCTCAGGTTGTCCTACTTCAGGCGCCTGTTCGATCAGATCGGCCTTGGTCAGGACGGGGCGATCAACATCTATCTCCACGACGGCACCCGTCTGATGCGCCACCCCTACAACGAAGCCGACATTGGTGTAAACATCTTTGGGACATCGAACTTCAACCGCTTTTTGCAAGAGAAAAACGGAGCCTTTGTCGCAACTTCTGTTCGCGACAAAGTAGAACGCCATTATGCATTTAGTCAGATTGAAGATCGATCATTATTGCTCAACGTTGCGCTCTCCACGCGCGAGATCGAAGCAGCGTGGCGCGCCAAGGCACTCATCATCTCTTTAGTTGTGGCTATTCTGTGCGGTCTGACGATCTTTCTATCCTTGCTGTATGGACGCGACCTGCGCCGCAGAGCCGCGATGCAAGCCGAACTCGCTCGCCTCTCCCGCACAGATGCTCTGACGGGCCTGGTTAATCGGCGCCGCTTCGAGCAGGTGTTCGAACGCGCCTGGAGGAGCGCGCAGCGTACGGGCAAACCGCTCGCGCTGCTTGTGGTCGATGCCGATCACTTCAAGCGTTGCAACGATCGGTACGGCCACGCGGTCGGAGACGAGGTGCTGAAGGGTCTCGCACGCTGTCTGTCTGCGAGTGTCCATCGGCCCGACGACCTTGTGGCGCGGATCGGTGGCGAGGAGTTCGTGGTAGTACTCCCTGATACCAACGCGGATGGCGCATTGCGCATCGCCAGCAAAATCCATGACGCGGTCACGACCCTCGCCGTGCCATCAGCCGGCATTGCAGCCGGGTCTATCACGGTCAGCGTTGGCTTTGCGGTCGGACCGACTGCAGACGAGACGGCCTGGAGCGACCTCTATCAACGGGCGGATGCTGCCCTCTACGCAGCCAAGGAAGCCGGCCGCAACTGCACCCGTTCTTCTGCCAGCATGGGCGACGGGAGACTGAGAATATGTGCTTCCTGAAGAAGGCCAGCGCGATCGTCTGATGATCAAGATAAGGCGGCTTCTGCCCGAAACCACATCTATTTTTGCATGATGGCTGTGTGAGATGCGGCGGACCAAGGCACTTTCTGTAAAGAAACTTGGCCCGCCGACCTCGCTGCAACGGGGGCGGAAACAGCGGGGCAGCACAGCATCGGCTCACGCGAGTTGCGGCACAACCAATCCACTCGGTTTAGGCCTTGAGGGCCGGGCCGGGATTTTAACTGCGCCCCAGCCCGGGCGTGACGCCAACCGAGCGGCCGAGCAGCGGCAGGATCGGCGTGACGACCAGGCCAACGATCGGTTCTCGGATAGGTTCCAGCATCAGACCTTGTCAGAGTCCGATCGGCCTCAGCGTAAGCCCGTGATGATGCTTACCTCACCCAACCGCATCGGCCCGATAAATCCTGCCATTATCATCCGCGTCACGGATCTGGCAGGCACAGGTGAACCCGGAGCGCGCGGGCGCGCCTTTTCGTGGCAAGGCCTTACCTCGACTTTGGCCATTTTTGGCGATGTGTCGGGATCGGTCTGGATGGGGTGACGA
>NZ_BPQJ01000032.1 GCF_022179185.1 Methylobacterium frigidaeris
ACGTCTCCCAGGCGGCGGCCGGCACCGGCGAGGTCACCGGCAACATCGCCGGGGTAGCGGGCGCGGCGGAGGAGACCGGGGCGGCGGCGAGCCAGGTTCTGGCCTCGGCCTCGGAACTGTCGCGCCAGTCCGAGCGCCTGACAGCCGAGGTCGAGCGGTTCCTGACACAGGTCCGGGCGGCCTGACGGCCGCAAGACGGTACAGGTCCGGGCGGCCCGAGGGCCGCCCCGCGATCCTTCAGCCCACCGGCCGCTCGTCGGCGATGACCTTGCCGTCGTTCGGCAGGCTGCCGGGGGCGACGAGGGCGACGGTGCCGCGCAGCTTCGTCACCGCCCGCAGCGTCTCGGTCACCGCCTCGGCGAGGGCGGTATCCGTCGTCCCGGCCTCCGCCCGCAGGGTCATGACGTCGGCCTCGTCGGCCCGGGTCACCACCAGGCGCAGGCGGCCGAGCTCGGGATGGCGGCGGGCGATCTCGGCGACCTGCTCGGGGCGCACGAACATGCCCTTCACCTTGGCGGCCTGGTCGGCCCGGCCCATCCAGCCGCGGATGCGGTTCCCACCCGGCAAAGCCGCCGTGAGGTCGCCGAGCGCGTAGCGGATCAGCGGCCGGTCGAGGTCGAGCACCGTGACGACGATCTCGCCGACCTCGCCCTCCGGCACCGGATCGCCTGTGCCCGGCCGCACGATCTCGAGGATCAGCCCGTCGCTGACGAGGAGGCCCGGTTCTCCCGGCGTCTCGTAGGCGATGAAGCCGACATCGGCGGTGGCGTAGGCCTGGCAGGCGGCAATGCCGCGCTCCCGGAACTCGGCCTGGAGCGAGGGCGGGAAGGCGGCGCCGGAGACCAGGGCCTTGACGAGCGACGACACGTCCCGCCCGGCCTTGGCGCCGGCATCGAGCAGCACCTTGAGGAAGTCCGGCGTGCCGACATAGCCGGCGGGCCGGTAGGCCTCGATCAGGTCGAGCTGCTGCTCGGTGTTGCCCGGCCCGGCCGGGATCACCGCGCAGCCGAGCGCCCGGGCGGCGGTGTCGAAGATGAAGCCGCCCGGCGTCAGGTGATAGCCGAAGGTGTTGAGCACCACCTCGCCGGGTTCGAAGCCCGCGGCCGCCAGCGCCGGCGCGCCGCCCCACGGATCCTCGCCCGCCCGCTGCGGCTCGAAGATCGGTCCCGGCGAGGTGAACAGGCGCGCAAACCCCCCGGCCGGCCCCGGCACGAAGCCGCCGAAGGGCAGGGCCTCGCGCTGGCGCGCCGGCATCTCGCCCTTGCGCAGCACCGGCAGGTGGGCCAGCGCCGCGCGGTCGGTCACCGTGGCGGGGTCGATCCCGGCGAGGTGGGCGGCGTAGGCGGGAGCCTGAAGGGCGGCGACGAGGGCGGCCGGGAGGCGGGCGAGGAGGGTGGCTTCGGGGGTGGTGGGAGTTTGGGGTTTGTCGTGGGTCATACGAGGCGTCCTCCCGGTTCGTGTTTGTTGGTGGAGCTGTGCAGATTCAGCTCTTGGTGTCGCTCTCCCAGCGATGTTGCGCCAATAGAGCGTCCAAGAGGAATGGGCGGCAACTTCGTCGCCCGCAGCCGTGCGATGGCATCCGGAAGATCGAGCAGACCGCGGCGAGCTGCCAGCGACAGCAGGCCGAGCGTGCCAGTGACGGCAAAGCCCCGCGCTCGGGCTCCCTGCACCCCGTCGCGGTCGTCCATCGGGATGAGGTCGGCGGCGAGCGCGCTGGCGAGCATGATGGTGGCCCGCTCTCCATCGTCCAGGGCATCAAGTCCGGATCGCCGTGGCCCAGCGTCGAATCGATCGCGAGCCAGGACGGCGGCGCGTCGATCCAGGCTCGCACCGCATTGGGTGTGGCCGGATGTGATAGGTCGCGCCGGACCGCCTCGGGAACGGCGACGCGCTTGACCAAGTGGGGGAGCTGGGCTTCCTGGCCGATGAGCACCAAATCGTTCAGCGGCCCAGTGTCGGAGGCGGCGAGGCACAAGACGTCACAGGCCGAGGCGATTGAGGTCGCGCAGATCCTGCATCAGGTCTGCGTAGTGGTAATCAGTATAGACACCTCGCTCCTTCAGGTAGGCATCGAGCGCCGTTCGGGTGCCGAAGCCGAGGAGACGGCGCAATTCGGGTTGTGTCAGCCGTCGAGCCCGAAACTCCTCCACGGCAAGCCCTTCCAGGGCGCGACGGGCAAGCGCGTCGCTGTCTGTGCCCATGCGCTCGGCGAGATCGTCGGGAATGCGGACCGTGAGGTTCATGGATCAGAGTCTAGCGTGGAAAGCGCCGCATGCGACGGGCAAGCGTCTTTCGCGGTGCCATGCTCGGGAAGCACCAGGTCCGCCCGGGGCTCGGGAGCGAGCAGCAGGTCCTTTAGGGTCGGCCGGGCCTCCTGCTGGAGGCGTTTCCACTCACGGATCGGCACGAGGACCGCCGCGTCCTCACTATCGGTCGTGACGAGCTGTGGGCCCTCTTTCAGGCAGGTATCGGGGATCTCGCCGAAGCGCGCCTCCGCGTCCTGAATGGGCCAGCTTTTCATGGGCAGGATCCCGCGTGCGTGGACGTTGCATCGTATCACGGAAGACGCGGAGCGGATGCTCGCCCCCGTGCGTCGCGACGGCGGCCTCCGGGCTTCGCGTCACCCCACCCGTGCCAGCAGCCGCTCCGCCCGCCGCAGGTGCGGCCGGTCGAACATCTCGCCGTCGATCCCGACCACGCCGACCCCCGGCGCCGCGGCGAAGGCGGCCACGACCTTGCGCGCCTGGGTGAGCGCAGCCTCGGTCGGCGTGAAGGCCTCGTTGATGACCGGAACTTGCGCCGGATGGATCGCCATCTTGCCGACGAACCCGTCGCGCCGGGCCTCCCGGCACTCGCGGGCCAAGCCCTCGAGATCGCGGAAATGGGCGTTGATGGTGTCGATGGCATCGACTTCCGCCGCCGTCGCCGCCATCAGGGTCAGGTTGCGGGCGAGCTGGAACGGCGCGCTCCAGGCGCCGTCCTCAGCCCTGTTGGTCTCGGCGCCGATGTCCGCCGAGAGGTCTTCCGCCCCCCAGGTGACGCCCGAGAGCCGCGGGCTCGCCCCGGGCAGGGTCTGGAGCGCGAAGACCGCCCGCGCCGTCTCCGTGGCGATCGGGAGAATGCGGGTGGCGCCGTCGGGAAGCCCGGCTTCCGCCTCGTAGACGGCGAGGCGCGCCCCGAGCTGCGCCACGTCGGGACCGCCGGCGGCCTTCGGCAGCATGATCCCGTCGGGGGCGTGCGGCATCACCGCCGTGAGGTCGTCCTCGGTCAGGCCGGTGTCGAGAGCGTTGACGCGGACGTAGAGCTTCGGCCGGCGGGCCTGCTCCTGCATCCGCGCCAGGAAGGCGGCAGCGACCTCGCGCGCTTTCGGCTTCTCCGCCAGCGCGACGGAATCCTCCAGGTCGAGGATCAGGGCGTCGGCGCCGACCTCCAGGCCCTTCTCCTGCTTGCGGGGGGAATCGCCGGGCACGAACAGCAGCGAGCGCATGGCTCTTCAAGCCTCCGCCGCAGGGCGCTTGCGCATCATCGCCTGGCGGCGGCACTCGGCCACCAGGGTGCCGTCCTGCTTGTAGGCGCGGTGGACGAACTCGACGATGCCGGCGGTCGGCCGCGAGCGCGACTCGCGCTTGGCGACGACCTCCGTGGTGACATTCACCGTGTCGCCCTCGAACAGGGGGGCGGGAAATCGCGTCTCGGTCATGCCGAGATTGCCGATGGTGGTGCCCACCGTCGTGTCGTTGACCGAAATGCCGATCATCAGCCCGAGCGTGAACAGCGAGTTCATCAGCGGCCGGCCCCACTCGGTCTCGGTGGCGCAGAAATGCGCGTCGATGTGGAGCGGCTGCGGGTTGAGGGTCATGTTGGAAAAGAGCATGTTGTCCATCTGCGTCACCGTGCGGGTGAGGCGATGGCGCAAGGTCGCGCCGACCTCGAAATCCTCGAAGTACAGCCCGCCGCGCGGGTGGGTCGAAGCCGGGATCGTGCTCACGCGGCGTCCTCCGTGGTCAGGGTGATCAGGCGGGCGCCCTCGGCGACCTGCTGGCCGGCCTCCGCCGCCACCTCGGCGACGGTGCCGTCGGCGGGGGCGGTGAGCGCGTGCTCCATCTTCATCGCCTCGACCACGGCGAGACGCTGGCCACGCACGACCGTGTCGCCCGGGGCGACCAGGACGGCGACGAGGCGGCCGTGCATCGGCGCCTTGATCGTCCCGCCCTGGTCGATGTGGTCGAGATCGACCGCGAAGGGATCGGGCGGGGAGAGGGCGATCTGGCGGCCCTCGGAGAGCACCAGCACGCCGCTCGGCGCCTCGATCACCGCGAGGGAGGCGGGCTCGGGGCCCGCTTGACCGTATTCCACGCTCGGCCCGGACGCGCTCCATTGCAGCACGGCCTCGGCCGGCTCGCCGTCGAGCACGAAGGGAAACACCTGCCGGCGGGCCTCGCTGAGCTGGAACCCGTCCGCCGCGTCCCAGGGCGAGCCGGCCGCGGGCGGGTTCTCCCGCGCCACCAACGCCCGGATGCCGGCGCGGATCGCGGCGTCGCGGTGCGGGCTGGGTGCCGTCAGGCCGGCGAGGTCGCGGTCGATGAAGCCGGTATCGAAGCGGCCCGCGCGGAACTCCTCCGCCTCGGCGAGCGCCTTGAGGAAGGCGACGTTGGTCTTCGGCCCCGCCACCCGGGTGCGGCCGAGGGCGTCTGCCAGCCGGTCGAGGGCTTCCGTCCGGGTCGCCCCATGGGCGATCACCTTGGCGATCATCGGGTCGTAGAACGGCGTCACCCGGTCGCCCGCCCGCACACCGGTATCGACCCGGATGCCCTCGCCCTCGGGCAGGTCGAGCGCCCGCAGGGGGCCGGTCGAGGGCAGGAAACCGTGATCCGGATCCTCGGCGTAGAGCCGCGCCTCGACGGCATGGCCGTGGATCGCGAGACCCGCCTGACCGACCGGCAGCGTCTCGCCGGAGGCCACCCGGAACTGCCACTCGACGAGGTCGTGGCCGGTGATTGCCTCGGTCACCGGATGCTCGACCTGGAGCCGCGTGTTCATCTCCATGAACCAGAAGCCGTCGGGCCGCAGCCCCTCGCGCCCGTCGGCGATGAACTCGACCGTGCCGGCACCGACATAGCCGACCGCCTTCGCGGCCTCGACGGCGGCGCGGCCCATGGCGGCGCGCACGTCCTCCGGCATGCCGGGGGCGGGGGCCTCCTCGATCACCTTCTGGTGGCGGCGCTGAAGCGAGCAATCGCGCTCGAACAGGTGGACGGCGTTGCCGTGGGCATCGCAGAAGACCTGGATCTCGACGTGGCGCGGGGACAGGACGTATTTCTCGACCAGCACCCGCGGGTCGCCGAACGCGTTCTGCGCTTCCCGCTGGGCCGAGGCGAGGGCGTCGGCGAAAGCCTCCGGCCCCTCGACCCGGCGCATGCCCTTGCCGCCGCCCCCAGCCACCGCCTTGATGAGGACCGGGAACCCGATCGCAGCGGCCTCCGCGGCGAGGAAGTCCGGGTCCTGGCGGGCGCCGTGGTAGCCCGGCACCACCGGCACGCCGGCCTTGGCAACCAGCGCCTTGGCGGCGTCCTTGAGGCCCATGGCGCGGATGGCCGAGGCCGGCGGCCCGACGAAGACGATGCCGGCCTCCGCGCAGGCCTCGGCGAAATCCGGCCGCTCGGACAGGAAGCCGTAGCCCGGATGGATGCACTCGGCCCCGCTCGCCCGGGCGGCGTCGAGGATGCGGTCGATGCGCAGGTACGACTCGGCGGCGGGCGCCGGGCCGATCGAGTGGGCCTCGTCGGCGAGGGCGACGTGGAGGGCGTCGCGGTCGGCCTCGGAATGGACCGCGATGGTGCGCATGCCGAGGCGTTTGGCGGTGCGGATCACCCGGCAGGCGATCTCGCCGCGATTGGCGATGAGGACGGAGGCGAGGCGGCGTGTGGTCATGGCATCCTCACATCCGGAACAGGCCGAACCGGGTCTCCGGCACCGGCGCGTTGAGGCAGGCCGAGAGGGAGAGGCCGAGCACGCGGCGCGTCTCCTCCGGCAGGATGATGCCGTCGTCCCAGAGCCGCGCAGTGGCGTAGTAGGGCGAGCCCTCCTCCTCGAAGCCGGCGCGGATTGGCGCCTTGAACGCCTCTTCGTCTTCCGCGCTCCAGGCGCCGCCGCCGGCCTCGATGTTGTCGCGGCGGACGGTGGCGAGCACGCTCGCCGCTTGCTCGGCCCCCATCACCGAGATGCGCGAGTTCGGCCAGGCGAACAGGAAGCGCGGGGAATAAGCCCGGCCGCACATGCCGTAATTGCCCGCCCCGTAGGAGCCGCCGACGATCACCGTGAGCTTCGGCACCGCCGCGGTGGCCACCGCCGTCACGAGCTTCGCCCCATTCTTGGCGATGCCGCCGGCCTCGACCTCACGCCCGACCATGAAGCCGGAGATGTTCTGGAGGAAAATCAGCGGGATCCGCCGCTGACAGCACAATTCGATGAAGTGCGCGCCTTTCAGCGCGCTCTCCGAGTAGAGGATGCCATTGTTGGCCAGGATCCCGACCGGCATGCCGTGCAGCCGGGCGAAGCCCGTGACCAGGGTGGTGCCGTAGAGCCGCTTGAACTCGTCGAACTCCGAGCCGTCGACGAGGCGGGCGATCAACTCGCGGGCATCGTACTGCTTGCGCAGATCCACCGGCACCAGGGCGTCGAGGTCGTCCGCGCCGTAGGCCGGATCGACGGGGCTGACGATGTCGAGGTCCGGGCGCTTGACGGTGTTGAGGCCGCCGACGATGCGGCGCAGGATCGCCAGCGCGTGGGCATCGTCGGTGGCGTAGTGGTCGGCGACGCCCGACAGGCGGGCATGGACGTCGGCGCCGCCGAGATCCTCGGCACTCACCACCTCGCCGGTCGCGGCCTTCACCAGGGGAGGACCGCCGAGGAAGATCGTGCCCTGGCGGCGTACGATCACGCTCTCGTCCGACATCGCCGGCACGTAGGCGCCGCCGGCGGTGCAGGAGCCCATCACGCAGGCGATCTGCGGGATGCCGGCGGCCGACATCTGCGCCTGGTTGTAGAAGATCCGGCCGAAATGCTCGCGGTCGGGAAAGACTTCCGTCTGCTGCGGCAGGTTGGCGCCGCCGGAATCGACGAGGTAGAGGCAGGGCAGGCGGTTCTGGAGCGCGATCTCCTGCGCCCGCAGGTGCTTCTTGACCGTCAGGGGGTAGTAGGTCCCGCCCTTGATGGTGGCGTCGTTGCAGACCACCATCACCTCGCGGCCGGCCACCCGGCCGATGCCGGTGATCACGCCGGCGGCGTGGATCTCCTCGCCGTACATCCCGTTCGCGGCCAAGCCCCCGACCTCCAGGAACGGCGAGCCCGGATCGAGCAGGCGCAGCACCCGGTCGCGCGGCAAGAGCTTGCCGCGGGCGACGTGGCGCTCGCGGGCACGCTCGGGCCCGCCGGCGGCGGCCTTGGCGCGGTGGGCCTTCAGGGTGGCGCGCAGCTGCTCCCAAGCCGCGCGGTTCTGCTCCGCCGCCCCGGAGGCGAGGTCGGCGCTGGTGGGGATGACCGGCATCGGCTGGGACCTCAGGCGGACTGTGTTACGCGGACTTGGCGAAGAGCTCGCGGCCGATCAGCATCCGGCGGATCTCGCTGGTGCCGGCGCCGATCTCGTAGAGCTTGGCGTCGCGGAGCAGGCGCCCGGTCGGGTAGTCGTTGATGTAGCCGTTGCCGCCCAGCAGCTGGATCGCGTCGAGGGCGCATTGCGTCGCCCGCTCGGCGGCGTAGAGGATCGCGCCCGCGGCATCCTCGCGAGTGGTCTCGCCGCGGTCGCAGGCCTGGGCCACGGCGTAGACATAGGCCTTGGCGGCGTTGGTCGACACGTACATGTCGGCGAGCTTGCCCTGGACCAGCTGGAACTCGCCGATCGCCTGGCCGAACTGCTTGCGCTCGTGCACGTAGGGCATCACCACGTCGAGGCAGGCCTGCATGATGCCGAGCGGCCCCGCCGCCAGCACCGCCCGCTCGTAGTCGAGGCCCGACATCAGCACGTTGACGCCGCGGCCGACCTGGCCGAGCACGTTCTCCTCGGGGATCTCGCATTCCTCGAAGACCAGCTCGCAGGTGTCCGAGCCGCGCATGCCGAGCTTGTCGAGCTTCTGGGCGGTCGAGAACCCCTTCATGCCCTTCTCGACCAGGAAAGCGGTGATGCCGCGCGGGCCGGCCTGCGGGTCGGTCTTGGCGTACACCACCAGGGTCTCGGCGACCGGGCCGTTGGTGATCCACATCTTCGAGCCGGTGAGGACGTAGCGGTCGCCCCGCTTCTCGGCGCGGGTGCGCATCGACACCACGTCCGAGCCCGCGCCCGGCTCCGACATCGCGAGCGCCCCGACATGCTCGCCGGAGATGAGCTTCGGCAGGTACTTGCGCTTCTGCGCGTCCGAGCCGTTGCGGGTGATCTGGTTGACGCACAAATTCGAGTGCGCGCCGTAGGACAGGCCGACCGAGGCCGAGGCCCGCGACACCTCCTCCATCGCCACGCAATGGGCGAGGTAGCCGAGGCCGAGCCCCCCGTACTCTTCCTCGACCGTGATGCCGTGCAGGCCGAGCGCCCCCATCTCGGGCCACAGGTCGCGCGGGAAGGTGTTGGTGCGGTCGATCTCCTCGGCCCGCGGCGCGATCTTGTCCCGCGCGAAGGTGCGCACGCTGTCGCGGATCGCCTCGGCGGTCTCGCCCAGGCCGAAATTGAACTCACGCGCGGCGTTCGGGATCATCGGCGCCCTCCCTGGATTTTCCGCATTTATACGAACGATCGTTTTTTAAGACAAGCCTCCCTGCACCCCCTGCGTGGCGCCGGCCGGTCCCGAACGTGGAGCATGCCGCCGTGCTGCGCGACGTCGCACGTGGGCCATGGCCCGATCGGCCTGATTGCGCGAAGGGCTGCCGAGGGTGGAAAGGAGTCGGTTGGCCTTTCGGACATCCTCGTTGCGCGCGGCGAGCTCGGCCGCTCGGCGCGTCAGCATGTCGAAGCGCTGGAGATCGGCCTTCAGGGCATCGATGTCGGCGACGGGACCGACGTGCCGCTCGCGCGACAGGCGTCGATCCGCTCGATGACGGTGGCGAAGAAGCTCTCGTAGCTCTCGCGCTGCTTGGCGATCTGGGCGTCGTCACGCGACACGACGGCGTTGCGCACCGCCTGTCGGGTCTCGGCGAGGTTGCTCCGCAGGTCGGTGAGAGCGGCCCTGCGGACGAAGGGGCCGTCAATGACGGCGTTCATGCGCTCGTTGCCCTCGGACAGTTCCTGGATGCCGACGTAGAACCTTGTCGATCGCAGCAGAAGTGGCCTTCAGCTCACAGAGCAGTCAGTATGGCTACGGCTGCCAAGATGATACCTGGCACGTTCGCGCAAACGAGGGGCCAATCCTTTCGGGTTCTGAAGGCGCCATATGCCGCCCATAGCGCCGCAGCGACAAGCGCGGCGGCGGGCTGAATCACGGAGCCTTTATTTCCATCAAGGTTTCGCGCGATCTGATCGATGTAAGCGAAGAACATCGATACGGAAGCCGCCGTGGCAACCCACCCTATGATCGCGATTGGCGGACGCCCCTTTACCGTCGTCTGCGGTTTAGTTGTCACGGCGCTACCGGCTGCCGGATCTATCATTCAACCTCCTGAATCATGGCTTTTTCCCTCAGCGACGGGTCGCGCCGCTTGTAGCGCGACAAGCTGAAAGTGGATCAGTCCGCCGCGCCGGACGGGCACGCCAGGGCTCGGCAGTCTGCTCCATGAGCCGGTCGAAAAATGCGCGCCAGGGTCGCTACACGACAAGTTTGAAACGTCCGTGACGCACGCTGGCAGACGATCTGGCAGCGCGAAGACCCTCGATCGGTCGGGTTCCAGCCGAGCAGTGGGGACCACCTGGAGTTGGGCGTCCGGATCCGGGACCCCAATGTCGCCATCGAGCAGGCCGACGAGCCCGCGATCCTGGTCGCGCACAGCCGTCCTGGCCCCTGGTCGCGCATCGGACGGCTCTCACAAGGCGGGTCGTCGAACCCTTCCTTGTCGCGGTTTCCGATCCGGACGGATCTGGCTTTCCCGGGAGGAAGCCGGCACGTTCGCCGATGTGCCGTCTGCTCCGTTGCCGTTGTCGACCACGTCCGCTCAGACGCGGGGCGTGACTGTACGGAGAAGAAGAGCGCGCCGCCAGAACGGCAATTGGGTGAACGGCTTCCTCCGCTCACCGTTTTAGGGCTCCCACGACGACCATTAGGGAAATCGGCCGCCTATCGAAGACCCGTATGAACGTACCCTGGCGCACCACCGGCTTTGGCATGTTTTTGATGCCAGCAAGGACCGTCCACAGAGAACCGGTCTGGTGGAATGCCTGAAGCGGACATCATGAGGGTCCGCAATGCGTCGAAAGCGGCCTCTCGCGGAGCCGATCGGGCCCTCGTCCTAACCCTGCGCCACCGCCCGGGCGATCCGCGCCGCCGCCGGCCCCGCCGCTGCGGCATGGGCCGCCGCCCGGGCCCGGGCGGCCCGGTGGCTGGCATGGGTGATCGCCACTGCCAGCGCGTCGGCGGCGTCCGCCGTGTCGGCGGTGGCTTTGGGAAGGAGGAAGCGCACCATGGCGCCGACCTGGTCCTTCTCGGCGTGGCCGGCACCGACCACGGTCTTCTTCACCAGGTTGGCGGCGTACTCCGCCACCGGCAGGCCGGCCAAAGCCGGCACCAGCAGGGCGACGGCGCGGGCGTGACCGAGCTTCAGGGTCGCCTGCGCGTCCTTGTTGACGAAGGTCTCCTCCACCGCCGCCTCGTCGGGGAGCAGCGTGGCGACGACCTTGCTCAGGCCCTCGTGCAGGGTGCGCAGGCGGGTGGCGAGGTCGTCGTCGCCGTCCGAGGTCACGGTGCCGCTCGCCACGAAGGCGAGGCGGGTGCCCGTGACGGTGATCAGGCCCCAGCCGGTGCGGCGCAGGCCCGGATCGATGCCGAGGATGCGGATCGGTTCGCTCATCGCCGCTCGGGTATCCTTGCCGTTGGTGCAGGCGGCGCCCGCAGCATGCCGCGACTTCGTCCCGGCGCGAAGAGCGCCGGTGTGTAGCCGGGAAATCGGCTCGCCGCTACCGCGGGACGTTCCGTGAACACTCTTGGCCCGAACATCCTTGACGAATCGTGGCTGGGGCGGCGTGGTGACGTTATGTCGCTCGATCTCGCCACCCTTCTGCCCCTCGATGCCCGGTCCGCCACCCTGTTCCTCGCCGCCCTCGTCGGCGGGCTGGTGCGCGGCTTCACCGGTTTCGGCTTCGCGATGGTCTTCGTGCCGGTCGCGGCCGCCGCCGTCGGGCCGGCGGCGGCGGTCGGGCTGATCTGGGTCGTCGACGCGCCGTTCTCGCTGTGGTTCGGCGCCCGCTCCGCCCGGCGGGCGACCTGGCGCGAGGTGATCCCCCTGCTCGTCGGCTCCACCGCCCTGCTGCCCGTCGGTGTCTGGCTCCTCACCCGGCTCGACCCCGATCTCACCCGCTGGATCACCGCCGGCGCGATCCTGCTGGCGCTGGCGGCCCTCGTCTCGGGGTGGCGGTATCGCGGCGTCCCCTCGCTGCCGCTCTCGCTCGCCACCGGCGGCGCCTCGGGGCTGGCGAGCGGCTTCGCGGCGCTGGGCGGCATGCCGCTCGCGGTGTTCTGGCTCGCCAGCCAGCGCGCCTCGGGGGCCCAGGTCCGCGACAACCTGATGGCCTATTTCGGCCTCTCGACCCTGGTCTCAGGGATCGTGTTCACGGCGACCGGGGTGCTGTCGGGCCCCCGCTTCACGGAAGCCTTGCCGCTGCTCCTGCCCTACGGTCTCGGCCTCGCGATCGGATCGCACGGCTTTCGCCTCGCCTCCGACCGGGTGTTCCGGACCGTGGCCTACGCGGTGATCCTGGTGGCGGTCTGCCTGGCGCTGCCCTTGCGCTAAGCCTCATTCGCCGGGGCGGTCACCGGTTCGGCGAACGAAGCCGACAACGAGATCGACGCAGAGGTGCGCCATGCGACTCCGCTCAGGCCTTGTCCCACCAGCCCTTCTCGGCGTGGAGCCCGTGCTGGCCGCGATAGGGCGCCACGCCCGGGCTCTGCCAGCCCGCGATCAGCTCCGGCGCCAGCCGGTAGATCTCGACGCCCAACGGCCGGCAGACGTCGATCGGGTCGCGGGCGTCCGGGCCCCAGAGCGGCACCGAGAGGTCGCCGCCCGGGCAGGTCGAGAGGGCGCAGAGCAGGTCGATCTCGGCGAAGAACTCGAGGTAGTCGCCGGGCTTCGCCGGGCAGTCGCGCATGAAGTACAGGTCGTCGTGGTTGAGGCCGGTGACCTGGAACACGTTGAGCACGTCGTGCACGTCGAACTCGGTCAGGCCGAACGGCATCACCGCGCGGACCAGGTTCGAGTGGCAGTGGAAGTGGAAGTCCTGGCCGGTGAGCAGCTTGTTGACGTAGGGATCGCAGCGGGTGCCGAGCAGGTCGTGGACCCGTCCGCCATACTCGTCGGTGCCGTAATGGCTCAAGCTGTCGGCCGTGATGGTGACGAGCGGGCGCAGGAACGGCAGGGTCGACCACAGCCGGTCGAAGGTCGTGACATGGGCGCCCTGGAGCTGGCGGGTGCGCGCGGCCCACAGCCGCTCGCGCGGATCGTGCCGGTTCCAGATGTTGAGGTCGCCGACCTGCGGTCCCTCGGGCGCCACGACCCGGAAGACGTGGCCCGCCGGCACGCTCCAGGCCCGCCCGGTGCGGATCGGGATAGTGAACGCGTCCACCAACTCGCGCCCGCCGGTCCCGGCGGCGATCCGCTCGTAGAACGGCCGATCGACCGACAGGGCCGAGCCCTCGCTGACCTGATAGGCGGCCGGAAAATCCTTCATGCCGTGCGCTCCTGGCGGGTATGACGCGCCCTGGAGTGGCAGAAGAGCGGGGGCGGGGCAAACCGGAGCCGCCCGCCCCGTTCCCGCCGCAATGCGGCGGGACCAGTGCGCAACTGGCGGCGCCGAGCGCCGACCGTCGGTTCACCACGAGGGGCGAGCGTCGCCGAAGGACAATCGACATGCCGCGCTCTTTCCGTCCCCTCGCTCGTCTCGTCCTCGCCGGGGCCGCGCTCGCGGCGGCGACGCCGGCCCTTGCCCATCCGCATGTCTGGATCACCACGAGGGCCGAGCTGGATTACGGGCCGGACGGGGCCTTGCGGGCGGTGCGGCACGCCTGGACCTTCGATCCGACCTATTCCGCCTTCGCGGTCCAGGGCCTCGGCCAGTCGCCGACCGGGCCGGTGAACCCGGCCGCGCTGGCGGCGCTCGCGCGCGACAATGCCGAGAACCTCGCCGAGCAGGGCTACTTCACGCTGTTGAAGGTCGACGGCCGCAAGCAGGACTTCGGCACCGCGACCGATCCGGCGATGACCTTCACGGACGGGCAGCTCACCCTGCGCTTCACCCTGCCGCTCAAGGCGCCGGTGGCCGGCACCGCCTCGCTCGAGGTCTTCGACCCGACCTACTTCGTCGCCTTCAGCCTCGCCGACGGCGACGGGTTCGCGACGCTCGCCGGCGCCCCGGCCGGCTGCCGCGCCACCGCCCACCGGCCGAAGAACTCGGGCCCGGCCCCCGCCGCCACCGGCATGTCGGAAGCATTCTTCGAGGCGATGACCGCCGCCTCGACCTACGGGGTACAGTTCGCCAACCGGATCGTCGTCGCATGCTGAGCGCGCTCAGCCTCACCCCGCCCTCCCGCCGCCTCCAGCGCTTAGGCCTCGCGGCCCTCGCGGTCCTGGCCGCGGCCGCATTGCTGGCGGCCCTGCTCGGGCTCCTGGCGCCGGGCTTCCGGGCGCCGCCGCGCTCGCCCTTCGGCATCGGCTTTCGCGAGGCGGCCCCCACCGGTGCCACCAGCCTCGGGGCCTGGCTCCTCGCCATGCAGGCGGGCTTCTCCCGGGCGCTCCAGGCGGCGGTGTCGGCGGTCAAGGCCGGGCGGGACGGCACCCTGACGCTCATCGGCCTCGGCTTCGCCTACGGGGTGCTGCACGCTGCCGGGCCCGGCCACGGCAAGGCGGTGATCGCCGGCTACCTGATGGCCGGCGAACGGGCCCTGACGCGCGGCTTCACCCTGAGCCTGCTCGCGGCTCTGCTCCAGGCGATCGTCGCCCTGGCGCTGGTCGGCGGCGGCGCGGCGCTGCTGCGTCTGACCGCCGCCGGCCTGAACCAGGCCGGCACCGTGATCGAGACCGCGAGCTTCGCCTGCGTGGCGCTCCTCGGGGCGGCGGTGACCTGGCGCAAGGCCGGGCAGCTCGCCCGGCTCCTCAACCGCGAGGCGGGCCCGGCCTGCGGGCCCGATTGCGGCCATGCGGGCCTGGCCGACGGGACCAGGGTGGAGCGCCTGGCGGGCTGGCGCGAGCAGGCCGGCGTGGTGCTGGCTGCCGGCACCCGGCCTTGCGCCGGCGCGGTGCTGGTGCTGGTCTTCGCCCTGTCACAGGGCATCCTGTGGGCCGGCGTCGCCGCCACCCTGGCGATGGCCCTCGGCACCGCTCTCACCACCGGGGTGCTGGCAGCGCTCGCGGTCTTCGCCAAGGCGCTGGCCCTCAGGCTCGCAGGCGGCCGCGGCCAGGGCGGCGCGATCGCGGTCGGCGTGCTGGAATTGTGGGCCGCCGCCTTCGTGCTGGTGCTGGGCGCCGGGCTGCTCTCCGGCTGGGCCGCCGCGGCGTTCTAGCTCAAGCCACCGCCGCGATCCGCGCGGCGCGCCGCCGTCGCGGGCTCGTCGCCGCGACGGCGGCGAAGCTGATCTCCTGGCGCTCGCGGGCCACGAAGGCGCCGGGCATGTCGGCCTGCATCTGGGTCTCCAGCTCGCGCAGCAGCGCGTCGGTGTGCTGGGGATAGAGGTGCACGATGGCGAGGCGCCCGACATTGCCGGCGCGGCACAGTTCGACGCCCTTCTGCCAGGTCGAGTGGCCCCAGCCGCGGCAGGCCGGGTACTCGCCCTGCGTGAACATGCCGTCATAGACCACGAGGTCCGCGCCGCGCACGAAGTCCAGCAGGGCCGGATCGGGCCAGGGCTCGGAATGTTCGAGGTCGCTGATGTAGCAGGCGGAGCGGCCGCCGTGGCGGAAGCGGTAGCCGGTGGCGCCCTGGGGATGTTCGAGCGGGATGGTGTCGACGACGGCGCCGTCCGGGAAGGTCAGGCTCTCGCCGGCCCGGAATCCGTGATGCACGAAGCGGGCGGGCAGCACGTCGAGGGTGATCGGGAAGAGCGGCGGAGAGAACAGCCGGCCGAGGGGCTCGGCGGCGCTCGCCCCGTCGAGGTTGCCGCACCAGGTGTGGATCTCGCGCGACGGGTCGAGGATCGCCGGCTTCATGAACGGCAGGCCGCCGACATGGTCGAGATGGAGGTGGCTCAGGAGCAGGTCGACCCGCTGGGGCAGCCGGTCGCGGTGATGGGCGCCGAACGCGTTGATGCCGGTGCCGGCATCGATCACGAACAGCCGCTCGCCGCACCGGACCTCGACGCAGGGGGTGTGCCCGCCGAATTCCACGAATTCCGGACCGGAGGCGCAGGTCGACCCCCGGACACCCCAGAACCGGAGCGTCAGGCCGGCTTCCATGAGAGGACCCCTCGTTGTCATGCCGGCGACCGTGATGGGGGTTGTGGGGGTTGGATGTGCGATGACGCACATGGCGAATGCTCCGGCCGATCGATCCGGCAAGACACTATGGTGGGCTGTGCACGAGAGATGTGCCTCACGAACGATGAGCGCAAGACGAAGGTTCCCCCGGACGGCCTAATCTGTCGTTAAGCGGGTGTGCTCGCGCACCGGCCCTGTGGATCCCGGCCTGTGGATTCCGCCGCATCCTGCCCGAGCGCGGCCGTCGCGGGAAGACCCACATCGGGGGCATCCGCGGGTGCGTCCGCCGGTGAATCGGGCGGTGAATCGGGGAGGCCGGTCCGCACCACCGTGGTGCGCTCGGCCCGCAGCACGAGGTCGAAGGGCGCCGCACGATCCGACCCGAACTGATCTGGCCGGCACTCGTCCGGCAGGCAGACCACGAGGCCGCGTCCGGCCCGGGCCGCCCGCAGACGCTCGATCCCGGCCATGATCTCGGACGCGCCGCGATCGTCGAGGGCGAGGCCGACCACCAGGATGTCGGGCCGGCGCACCAGGCAGCGGGCGAGGTCGATCGCCAGGCGCTCGAACGGCGTGAAGCCGTCGCGCCCGCCCAGGCCGCTGTCGGCCGCCCGCGGGTCGACCTGGCTCGCGAGCCCGAAGCGGTAGACCGTGCGCTCCAGGCCGCGCTCGCGCAGCACCGCCTGCATCAGGGCGCGCACGCGCGCTCCGGCCCCAGCCTCGGCCCCGGCGATCCGGCCGAACAGCAGGTTCTCCTCCAGGCTCGCCGCGGCGGTGACCCTGCCGGGGTCGTAGAACTCCACCGAGCCCTGGAGCGAGGCCGGCAGCAGGGCCGCGAAGGTGCGCCTCGCCGCGACCAGGCGCGCCTCCATCGCCTCGTCGATCAGGCCGAAGCGGTGCCGGGTCTCGCTGTAGCGCAGGCACAGGCCGATCAGCCGGGCGCGGTCGCGCTGGCCGGCGGGGCCGCGGCGCCAGCCCGAGGCCTCCGGCTGGCGCGCCACCAAGTCCTCGAAGAAGCCGCGCTCCCGGGCCGGGAAGAGCGAGAAGGCGTCGAAGAGCGGGTGGTCGTCCGGCAGGTCGGAGAAGATCTCGACGGTCGCCCGGGCGATGGCCAGCCCCATCTCGGTCATCGGCCGGGTCAGGCCCTCGGCCTCCAGCACCGCCCGGGTGAAGGGATGGCCGGCGAGCCGCGCCTCCGAGAAGGCCGAGCCGACCGGCGCCCCGAACAGGATGTTCTCGCCCACCGTCGCCTGGCGGTTGTAGCGGGCGGGATCGAACGGCTCGATCAGGTGGGCGACGTGATCGGCCTCCAGCGCCGTCCGCAGGGCGACCCGCGTCTCCACGATCGCGGCGGCGGTGACCGCGTCGAGCCGGCGCGGCAGCACGCTGGCGAGCCCCCGTCCATAGACCAGCCGGTCGAGCCCGGTGACCGACAGGGCCTCGACCAGACGCTCCTCCAGCTCGCCGGCATTCGGCGTGCTCGCGTCCGGGCTCGATCCGTCCGCGAAGGCGGGATCGCCGTAGAGCAGGTTCTGCAGCAGCGTGCCGGTCATCAGGACCGGCTCGGCCCCCGCATAGGCGATGCGCCGGGCCCGCTCCGCCGGATCGACCGAGCGCAGGTCGGTGCCCGCGTAGGTCACGGCCCCGGCGGTGGGCTCGAGCTGGCCGGCGATCAGTGCCGCCAGCACCCGCCCGCCGCTGCCGCGGTCGCCGAGGATCGCCACGTGGCTCGGCATCGGCAGGGTCAGGTCGAGGCCGATCAGCCGCTCGCCCGACGCCGGATCGTAGGCCGCGACGTTCGCGAGCACGATGGGACCACCGTCCGGCAGCGGCGCCGACTGGCTGCGCAGCCGGCGCGGGGCCCGGGCCCGTGCCTCCAGGGACGCGGTGGCGCGGGCGATCTCCCGGAAGGCGGGCAGGGCGGCGCGGCGTCGCCGGTTCTGGCGCAGGAAGGCGGCCACCGCGCTCGACGCCACGGCCAGCGCCCCCAGCACCGCCGACAGGCCGCCGGCACTCACCGGGGCGGCGGGCGCCGGCCCCTGCCAGAGCGCGGCGGCGAGCACGATGGTCGGCACCAGCACCGTCAGCGCGAGGGCAGGGGCGCGGGCGCGGGAGAGCTCGTCCTCGGTCGCCGTCAGCGCCCGGCGGGCCCGCTCCGCGACGTGGCCGAGGCGGGCATGCTCGAAGGCGACGGTGCCGTGGGCCCGCACCGCCGGCAGGCGCCGCACCAGGTCGGTGAGGCCGCGCTCCAGGGCGGCGCCCTCCAGCCGGCGCTGGTCGTCCCGGCGCTCGGTGCGGGCAATGAGGAGCTGGCGCGCGAGCGCCGCCGCCACCAGGCTGATGCCCGCCACCGCGACGAGGCGCGGCGCCACCGCCGCCGCGACCGCGAGCGTCACCAGCACGGCGCCAGCCGCCAGCGCCGGGACCAGGATGCCGACGGCGAGCAGCCCGTCGGCGGCGCGGATCGCCGTCCCGACCTGGCCGGCCAGCGCCCGCGCGTCGTCGCGGGCGGCCGGCCCGGAGCGCAGGATCGCGTCCTCGGCCAGCTCCCGCAGGCGGCGCACCGCTTCGGCCTGCGCCGTCACGCAGAGCCGCGCCACCCCCCAGCCGAGGAGCGCGAGGCCCAAGGCGACGCCGATCAGGCAGCCCAGCGCCCACAGGGTGAGGGCGCTCTCGGCCAGCGGCCAGCCGGGCAGCAGCACCAGGCCGCGGCCGCCCAGTCGCTCCGCCAGGCGCTCCGGCAGCGGCACGACGAGATGGAGGAAGTGGATCGGCCCGCGCCCGGGCTCGGCCAGCGCCAGCAACTCGTCGACGAGGTCGCGCAGGGCGAGCAGCCCGAGCCCGACCAGCGGCCCGCCGAGTCCGAGGGCGACCGCGATGGCGGCGGCGTGCCGGCGCTTGGCGCTGCGCCAGGCGAAGACGATCGGATCGCGGTCCATCAGAGCGGGCGACGGGACCGGGGGGAGGGGGCGCCCGGGGGCAGCGCCGGTCCGGTGCGCGGGGGCAGGCCCGGGGGCCGTCTCGCGATGGTGACCATGGGCCTCCTCGATGTTGCGCGAGGTATGGGCCGCGGGGGCCGGAGCGGTCAAGCCGGGCGCGCGGACGTCCTCGCTTGCCGGTTCATCCATCGGTCGGAGTGCCCTCGTCCAGCACGGACGTGCGAAACCGCACCCGGTCGCATTGTTCGTGGGATTATATTTCGAGTTCCGTACGGGTGCGTGTTCGCACATCGCGAAAATGATATTTCTGACAATCTCATTTTATCGCTCGGCAAGACAATTTACGGTCTGCCAATACAATAGATCGGGAGAGAATGACGTCACGACAACGACCGTGGTCGCGACCGTTCTGGCCGCCGCCCTCGCCCCGCCGGTCGCCGCGCAGGCCGGAGGCGGCGAGGGCAGCCGCCAGGCCGCCGGCGGCGGGTTCATGAGAAGCGACATCGCCAGCCCCTACCACGACTCCCGTTCGCGGGTGTCGCAGCGGGAAGGCGCCGGCCAGATCCAGGGTCGGCCGATGGTCGCGGAGCGCGGCAACGGCGTCGAGCGCGGAGGCCGCTGGGCCGTCGGCCGGTAAACGAAGCACCTCTCCTCCCCACGAGGCAGCAGCCACAAGTGGGAGGGGAAAGCGCGTGATCAACAAAATTTCGTGTCATCTTCCAAGATAGGACCCCTCGTGGACAGCAGCATCATCCAGGGCATCTCCACCTTCCGCGGCAGCGTCTTTCCTGGGCAGCAGCGGATGTACGAGCGCCTCGTGCGCGACGGGCAGCAGCCGAAGGCCCTGATCATCGCCTGCGCCGATTCCCGCGTTTCGCCCGAGCACATCACTCAGGCCGGTCCGGGCGAGCTGTTCGTCTGCCGCAACGCCGGCAACATCGTGCCGCCCTTCTCGCAGATGAATGGCGGCGTCTCCTCGGCGATCGAATACGCGGTGGTGGCGCTCGGCGTGCGCGACGTCGTGGTCTGCGGCCACTCGGATTGCGGCGCGATGAAGGGGCTGATGCAGCCAGGCGCGCTGAAGGACATGCCGAACGTCGCCGCCTGGCTGCGCCACAGCCACGCCGCCGACCGCATCGTCTGCGAGGCTTATCCGGACGACATCGACCCGAAGGACCGCCTGCGGGCGCTGGCCCTCGAGAACGTGGTGGTGCAGCTCGCCCATCTGCGCACCCATCCGAGCGTGGCGGCGGCCCTCGCCAGGGGCGGGCTCTCGCTGCACGGCTGGTTCTTCGAGATCGAGACCGGCACGCTCCACGCCTATGACGGGACGCGCTTCGTGCCGCTCACCGACGAGGCAGCCCTGCCGGTGGCGGAGGTCTCCACGCCCCGGCGCGCGGCGGCCGACCTCCCGGTGCGGGTGGCGGCCGAGTGAGGCGCTGAGGCGGGCCCGCTCCTCCGAGACAGGCTCGGAGAAGCGGGCCTGCTCCGGCCCGCGGACGATGTCTACGCCGTCTCGCCCTCAAAGGCCGGGCCGGCCAGACGGCGTGCGTGGTCGCGCAGATCCACCGGCCAATCCTCGCTCAAGGTCTGGAAGCGGTCCGCATCGCCCGCATAGAGGGCGCGAGACGCCTCTTCGTAGCCGGGGGCGTCGCCGAGCATCGCCCCCATGAAGCGATCAGCCGCTTCCTGGGCCAGGCGCCGCCGCTCTCCGCCCGAGTCGGCGCTGCGCGCCGCCTCGACGAGCTTGCGCAGCGCGACCGAGGCGCCGCCGGGCTGCGCGGCGAGCCAGTCCCAGTGCCGCGGCAGCAGGGTGACCTCACGGGCCACGACCCCGAGCTTCGGGCGTCCCGCCGGGCGGGCGGGCGGATCCAGCCGCGCCGTCACCTCGGCGTCGCTGCCGCGCAGGTCGAAGTCGATCTGCCGGCCGGAGCGGTCATCGAAGACGAGCGGGCTGATGCCGCGCTCGGCCGCGCGCTTGACGGCCAGGGCCACGGCGGCGGCCGGGCCGGCGGCCAGGCGCCGTCCGCCCTCGAAGGCGGTGCAGGTGAAGGGTTCGTCCATGGTGGAGTTCCGGGCTCGATGGATGACAAGCCTTTTACCCGGATAAAATACCCGGTCAATAACACCCGGGTAAAATCACCCGCGAATCAGCACATCCCCGCGCCCCGCGCGGGCGAGCCCCCGCCGATTCGCGCTTCCGGTATGCTGCCCGGGCGCTAGATACGGCGCCATGCGCCAAGCCCGGATCGTCCCCCTCGTCGTCGCGACGGCCCTGTTCATGGAGAACACGGACTCGACCGTGCTCGCGACGTCGCTGCCGGCGATCGCCGCGGATATGGGCGAGGACCCGATCGCCCTGAAGCTGGCCCTGACCTCCTACCTGGTCAGCCTGGCGATCTTCATCCCGATCAGCGGCTGGGCTGCCGACCGCTACGGCGCCCGCACGGTGTTCCGCTGGGCGCTCGCGGTGTTCATGGCCGGGTCGCTCGCCTGCGCGGCGGCCAATTCCCTCGGCTGGTTCGTCGCCGCCCGCTTCCTGCAGGGGATGGGCGGGGCGATGATGGTGCCGGTCGGGCGACTCGTCCTCCTGCGCAGCGTGCCGAAGGGCGAACTGGTCCAGGCGCTCGCCACCCTCACCATCCCGGCCCTCGTCGGCCCGGTGATCGGCCCGCCGCTCGGCGGACTCATCACCACGGCTCTGCACTGGCGCTGGATCTTCTTCATCAACCTGCCAATCGGGCTCGCCGGCATCCTGCTCGCCACCCGATACTTCCAGGACATCAAGGAGGAGGCGCGCCCGCCCCTCGACCTCGTCGGCTTCGTCCTCTCAGGCGTCGGGCTCGCGAGCCTGATGCTTGGCCTCGCCTCGAGCGGGCGCCACTTGCTGCCGGAGGCCGTGTCCTGGGCCTGCACCGGCGCCGGCATCGTGCTGTGCGGGCTCTACCTCGCCCATAGCGGCCGGATCGCGCATCCGGTGATCCGCCTCGACCTCCTGCGCTATCCGACCTTCCGGGCGGCGGTGCTCGGCGGCAGCCTGTTTCGCATCGGCACCGGGGCGATCCCCTTCCTGCTCCCCCTGATGCTGCAGCTCGGCTTCGGGCTCGACCCGCTGCATTCGGGCCTCATCACCTTCGCGGCCGCCGCCGGCGCGCTGTTCATGAAGACCATCGCCGCCCGCATCCTGCGCGCCTTCGGCTTCCGGGCGGTGCTGACCCTCAACGCGGTGGTCGCGGCGGCCCTACTCGCCGTCAACGGCCTGTTCACGGCGGGCACGCCGCACGCCCTCATCATCGCGGTGCTGCTGATCGGCGGCTGCTTCCGCTCGCTGCAATTCACCGCCGTCAACGCCATCGCCTATGCCGACGTCGACCCGCGCGACATGAGCGCGGCGACGAGCCTCGCCAGCGTGGCGCAGCAGCTCTCCTTGAGCATCGGGGTCGCCTTCGGCGCCTTCGCGCTCCAGAGCGCCGCCGAGTGGCACGGCCGCACCGAGATCCGGGCGGAGGATTTCTGGCCCGCCTTCCTGGCGGTGGCGATCGTCTCCGGGCTGTCGACCCTGTCGTTCCGCCGCCTCGCCCCGGAGGCCGGCGCCGAGGTCTCGGGCCACCGCATCGTCCAGGTGAAGCCCGCCGCCGACGCGACGTGAGTCACCCTGAAGGAATCCTGCGGCCACGCTTCAGCCGCCATTCAGCGTGACGGTGCGATACCTGAACCATCGAGCACGGACGGATCACGATGCCGGTTCCGGTGCTCGCGAAGTCTCGTTCCACCTTTACGTCATGGGGATCTGCCATGAAGCGCATCGCATCCGTCTGCGTGGCCGCGGCGACCTTGGCGAGCGTGACCCTGGCCGGCGCCGCTCCGGCCGAGGCGCGCTGGCGGGCCGGGCCGGCCTTCGCGCTTGGCGCGGTCGGCGGCCTCGCCCTCGGCAGCGCGATCGCCGCCGGCGCGCGCCCGGCCTACGGCTATGCCCCTGCTCCGGCCTACGGCTACACGCCGGTCTATGGTGGGCCCGCCTACGGCTACGCCCCGGCCTACGGACCGGACTGCTACACCGTCCGCCGCCGGATGGTTGACGAATTCGGCGACGTCTACATCCGCCGGGTGCGCGTCTGCGACTGAGCGGAAGGGACCGCGTGACGGTCGTGAGCCTGCTCGTCCGTCACATCCGGGCTTTCCCCGCCTCGGCCCTCGCCGATCTCGCGAGCGAGCCGCCCTGGGCGCTCACCCAGGCGGCGGGGGACATCGTCCGCCGGCTCCTCGCCCGCCTCGGCGAGGACTTTGTCATCGCCGAGGCGGTGGCGGTGCATCGCAGCGCCAAGGTCGAGCCCGGCGCGGTGCTCAAGGGCCCGCTCATCGTCGGGCCGCATTGCTTCATCGGCCACGGTGCCACCTTGAGGGGCGGCGCCTGGCTGGATGAGGCCTGCACGGTCGGGCCGGGGTCGGAGCTGAAGGCCTCGTTCCTGTTCGCCGGCACGGCGCTCGCCCATTTCAACTTCGTCGGCGAGAGCGTGATCGGCCGGGGCGTGAACCTCGAGGCCGGGGCCGTCATCGCCAATCACCGCAACGAATGGCCGGGCGCCACGGTGGCGTTCCGGCACGGCGACGCGCTGATCGACACGGGTTGTCCCAAGTTCGGCGCCCTCGTCGGGGACGGCGCCCGGCTCGGCGCCAACGCCGTGGTGGCCCCGGGCGCGATCCTAGGCCCTGGCACGGTGGTGCCGCGCCTCGGCCTCGTCGACCAGGGCGTCCCGCCGGATCTCAGATGAATTCGTGAACCGGCACCGGCTCGCCGATGCCGCGCAGGGACCGCAGCTCGGCCCGGGACGAGACCCCGTTCTCGGCGAGGTGGCGTGCGGCCTCCGCGTAGCGCAGGACCGCGTCGGTGGCGAAGATGCCGCCGCTACTCGCGAGCTGCTGCACCCGCGCCGCCACGTTCACGGTCTGCCCGAAATAGTCCTGGCGGTCGTTGAGGCTCACCGCCAGGCAGGGCCCCTCGTGCAGCCCGATCTTGAGCACGAGGTCGCCGGCCCCGCGCTCGGCGTTCAGTCCTTGCATCGCCGCCCGCATGCGGAGCGCCGCCGCCACCGCCCGGTGCGGCGCCGGGAAGGTCGCCATCACGGCGTCGCCGATCGTCTTGACCACCGCCCCGCCCTCGGCGGCGACGATCTCGTGCAGGATCCTGAAATGCGCCCGCACCAGGTCGTAGGCGACGAGGTCGCCGACCCGGGCGTAGAGCTCGGTCGAGCCCTTCAGGTCGGTGAACAGGAAGGTCAGGCTCAGGATCTTGAGCCGCTGATCGATGTCGAGCGTGTCGGTGCGGTAGAGATCGCGAAAGGTCTGGTTGCTGAGAAGGCGCTTGGCGGTGAGGAAGGGCCGCCGCCCGCCGAGCAGCGCCTCGAGATCCGGCCCGATCCGGAAGACCGCCGGCAGCACCCGCCCGTTGGTCCGGTTGTCGAGGGAGAGGCGCAGGGGGCCCGGGCGGAACGTGCTGTGCCCGGCGCTCGCCCGCGCCGTGTCGAAGACCAGGGCGAGGTCCTGGCGCTCCTGCGTCGGCTCGCCCTCGACCGTGAGGTTGTGGGCGGCGTGGGTGACGGGATCGAGCACGATCAGCGGCTCGGGCCCGAGCTGCAACGCCAGGATCATCCGCTCGCCGGCGCGCAGCTCCACCGTTTCGACGAGGGCCCGCTGCGCCAGCGCCGCGAGGTCCGCCGGCTCCGGGAAGGCGAGGCCGGAGCCGAAGAAGACCTGGCGCTGGTAGTCCCAGAAGCCGAGCCCGTCGGGATCGTGTGCGGCGATGCGCCGGATCCGGGGGCTCACCATGAACGTCACCTCGACCGTGTCGTCGAGGACCGGCTCGCTGTCGAGGGCGCAGAAGGCGCAGTGATAGCCCGACGGCCGCACGCCGCGCAGGCTCGCCGGCGCCTCGATCACGCCGCCGCAGCTCGGGCACAGCACGTTCCAGGCCATCTCGACCAGGCCGAGCCGTGCGCCGTGCAGGAGCGCGGCGATCACCGGCTCGTCGTCGAGGCCGGCTTGCGCGGCGAGGTGTACGGCGTTGATCCGCGCCAGATCCGCGTCGGAGCCGTGCCGGAGCAGGTGCTCCACCGCCCGGGCGGCCTCGGGCTCGGCGGCCCGGTGGAGTGCGGCGAGGAGGGCGTCGCTCTCGTCCATGGGAGGAGCTTAGACCCGGGGTGGGATGCTGGCAATGACGCGGTATGGCTCCCGCCGGCATTTCGAAGTCAAGCGCACCTCTCCTCCTCCGTGTGGGAGGGGGCTGGGGGGTGCGGGTGACACGCCTCCGTGTAAAGCGCCAACCGTTGTGCTGACGGCGGAGAGGCCTGAGCTCGACTCAGAACCGTAGCACCCTCACCCCCTAACCCTCTCCCACACGGGAGAGAGGATCCCGCGACTTCTTGTTACTGGCGAGATCCGATCTGAAATCGCGTCACTCCTGCCGACCGAGCGTCGCCAGCGCCTCCCCGTCCAGCCGGAAGAACACCTTGTCGGGTTTCGGCGCCGCCCCGAGTTCTCGATAGAACGCCAGGAGTCGGGGCTGCCCGGCATCCGCCGTCCAGTCGACCCGCTTCAGGCCGCGCGCCACCGCTTCCGCTGCCACCGCCCGCACCAGGGCGCGGCCGTGGCCGGTGCCGCGATGTGCGGCGCCGACGAACAGCTCCTTCAGGAACAGCCCACCCGCCAGGCCCGGGCCGGGATAGATCGCCGAGAAGGCCGCGAAGCCGGCGAGATCCGCGCCGTCCTCCGCCACCAGGATCTCGGTGCCCGCCGGGCGCCCGGCGACCGCGGCCTCGATCTCTCCTCGAGGCGGGCACAGCCCGCCGTAATAGGCCTGCATCTCCTCGAACAGCCGCGCCAGGGCCGGGTGATCGGCATCGACGGCGGTCCGGATCCGGATCACAGCGCCCCCCGGCGCAGGTCGGTCAGCACCGCGGCGAGGTGGGAGAGGAAGCGGGCCGCCGCGGCGCCGT
Source organism: Methylobacterium frigidaeris (assembly GCF_022179185.1). Lineage (GTDB taxonomy): Bacteria > Pseudomonadota > Alphaproteobacteria > Rhizobiales > Beijerinckiaceae > Methylobacterium > Methylobacterium frigidaeris. The sequence goes on from NZ_BPQJ01000032.1 coordinate 25,526, forward strand.
CCACCGCCCGGTGGTCCCAGGACAGGCTCAAGGGCAGGATCAGCCGGGGCTGGAAGGTGCTGCCGTCCCAGACCGGCTCGATGCGCGAGCGCGCCGCCCCCAGGATCGCCACCTCGGGCGCGTTGATGATCGGCGTGAAGCCGTCGCCACCGATGCCGCCGAGGGACGAGACCGAGAAGCCGCCGCCCTGCATGGCGGAGGGCGGCAGGGTGCCGGACCGGGCCTGCTCGGCCAGCTCCCCCATCTCCTGGGCGATCTCGACGAGGCCCTTGCGGTCGCAGTCGCGCACCACCGGCACCAGGAGGCCGCGCGGCGTGTCGACCGCGAAACCGACATGGACGTAGTCCTTCAGGATCAGGCCGTCGCCGTCGAGCGCCGCGTTGAAGCGCGGATAGGCCCGGAGCGCCGCCGCGGCGGCCTTGATCAGGATCGCCACCATCGTGACCTTGTGGCTGCCTGGCCGGCCGGCACCGTTCAGCTCGCGGCGCAGGGCCTCGGTCTCAGTCACGTCGGCGTGGTCGAAATTGGTGACGTGCGGGATCGTCAGCCAGTTGCGGGTCAGCGCCTGGCCGGAGATCTGCTGGATGCGCGACAGGGAGTCCCGCCGCACCGGGCCGAACTTGCCGTGATCGACCTGCGGCCAAGCCGGCAGGCCGGCGCCGATCCCGGAGGTTGGGGTAGGCGAGGAGCTGGCCGCCGGTACCGCGGCGGGGGAGGGGGACGGTGCTGCCATCTGGCCGCGGACGAAGGCCAGCACGTCCTCGCGCAGGATGCGCCCCTGCGGGCCGGTGCCGGGGATCCCCGCGAGATCGACGCCGAGCTCGCGCGCATAGGCGCGCACGGAGGGCGTGGCGTGGGTGTCGGACGCGGCGGGGGGCACAGCCGCCGGGGCCACCGCCGCCGGGGTCGGATTCACCACCGGGGCGGCTTCGGGAGCGGGCTGCGGTGCGGCAGCCGGCGGGGGTGCGGCGCCCTCGCCGGAGGTATCGACCGTCAGGATCGGCGTTCCCTTCGACACCCGGATCCCCGGTGCCACCAGGATCTCCGCCACCACGCCCGCCACCGGCGAGGGAACCTCCATGGTGGCCTTGTCGGATTCGATGCTGATCAGGAGGTCATCGACGGCGATCCGGTCCCCCGGCTTGACCAGGATCTCGACCACCGGAACGTCCTTGAAGTCGCCGATATCGGGCAGGGCGACCGGCAGGCTGGCACTCACGAGGTCCTCCGCGACGTTTCTCGTTGTCCGTCGCACATCACGCCTCCGCGAGGCGGCGCGGCGTCCGGGACGCCACGCCTAGACCATTTCGCCACAAGGGGAAACGGTCGCGTCTGCGGCCCTAGCGGGCCTTGCGGGTCCGCTCCGGCAGGGCCGGGCGCTGGGCCGGTGCGGCGGCCGGGCGCAGGCGCGGCGAAGCCGGGCCGTGGGCCGGGCGGTGCTGCTCGGGGGTGGCGCTGCGCGCGGTCGGCTCGCCGCCAAGGATCGAGGCGACGAGATCGCGGGCGGTGGCGGCGTCCATGGCGCGAAACAGCTCGGTCAGGCCGAACACCGCCTCGACCGAACGGGCGATCGAGGGATCGAGGCGCAGGAAGATGAACACCGCCTCCTCCTCGGCGAGGTCGGCGGCGCGCAAGGCCAGGGCCAGGAGGTCGCGCCGTTCCGGTTCGGTGGCGCGGAAGCTCACCCCCGGCATGCCGAGCGCCTCGCCGAGCGCCACCTCGAACCGCTCCGGCTCGCCGCGGGCGGCGAAGGCGGTGAGCGCCGCGCCGGCGGCGCGCATGCCGGCCCGGCCCTGCGGCCGCAGGGCCGCGCGGGCAGCGACGCCGTCGCGGATCGCCGCCCGGCGCTCGCGGCTGGCTTGCAGGTAGAGCGGCGCGAGGTCGACTGCCGGCAGGTCGTCGCGGGCGAGCAGCAGGGCAGCCAGCTCCGGCCGCCGACGCGCCCGCTCCACCAGCCGCTCCAGGGCAGGGCCGGCCAGCGGCGCCGTCGTGTTGCGGGCGAGCGCCAGGTCCACATCCGGCTCGTCGCGCTGGCTCAGTTCGTCGACGAGCGCCCGGCCGAGGTCGTGCCGCAGGGCGATGACGGCGTCGAGCTCCGGCCCGTTGCCGGCGGCGTCGAGCAGCTCCGTCGACAGGACCGGGCTGAGCGCCAGCACCGCGTCGCGGGCGCCGCCGCCATGGGCCGCCAGCAGCGTCAGCACGCTCTGGGGCGTGTCGGCGAGCGGCGCGAGCTTCTGGGCGACGATCTCGGCGGTGGCGGAATCGACCGTCGGGATCAGCCCGCAGGCCAGGGATTCGAAGGCCCGGATCGTCGCGACGTCCCGCACGGGCGCGGCGCGGAACAGGTCCGTCTGCACCCGCAGCAGGACCGGTTTCATGTCGAGACGCCGGTCTCGCGCGAGGTCGAGGAGGCCGGAGAGGTCCGGCGGGGCGTCGGCGGCGGAGCGGGCCATGGGCGATCGGGTACGCAGGACTGGAGACGATCCCGAGAATGCGAGGGCTTGCGTAAAGCGACGCTTAAGGCTGCGGGCAGCCACCCGATCCCGGCCTGGGGACAGCGGGGATCGTGCGCCGGCCCGGTCACCGATGGTTTACGCCGCGGGCCGGCGGGCGCCTTGGACGCGGCAGGTCGGGGGCGCCTCGGAAACAGTCCATTAACCATGTGCGTGGTTTCGTCCCGCTCGTGAGGTCGCGATGGGCGGCAGTCCCGGAGGGACGTGACGGAGGCGGGAGAGCACACATGGTCGGCCTACAGCGGCGTCCCTCGGCGGACATCATCCCGTTCCCCGTTGCCTGCCCGGCGGCGCGACCGGACACGGTCGCCGGCGGTTCGGCCGATTCCCAGTCGGCGGACGCGGTCCGCGGCACGATTCTGCTGTTCACGGGAGTGCGCTATGAGAGGCTGCCCGATCCCGCCGAGCCCGGCCTGCCCGCGCCCGAGCGGCGCTGCCGGCGCTGAGGCCCCACGCCGTCCGATGCCGCGCCGCGCCCCGCCGCTCGCCCGCATTCTTCTCGCCGCGCCGCTGCTGGCGGCCTGCGTGCAGCAGGGCGATTTCGGCCGCCCGGCACCCACCGCCTGGAACAGCCTGATCGACGCCGCCGGCACCTTCGCCGCACATGAGCGGGGCGAGCCGGCCTCGCTGTTTCCCTTCACGGAGGACGAGCGGGCCCTGCGCGACCGCGCCTGGCGCTTCCTGATGCCGGCCCGGGAGCGCAGCGTCTTCGACGCCGCGCTCAACAATCTCACCCGCGCCCGGGTGCTGCCGGTAGGCTGGCGCCCCTCCGATCCCGCGGCCTATTTCGAGGCGATCACCGCCGGGCCGTTCCGCTCGGTCGTCTCGCGCTATCGGCGCCTCTCCGACGACCTCGTGGCCGATGGGCGCCTCATCCCTGCCTTCGCCGAGACGGCGGCGCGGGTGGTGCGGGCGGACCTGACGCGGCTGCAGAGCCTGCCCTTCATCACCACCCTCGACGACCGCGACGTGCGCAGCGCCGCGATGCGGGTGGCCGAGAACCGCTGCCTCATCGCCTGGGTGCGACGCGAGACGGCGGCGCGCTCCGCCTCCTACCGCTACGCCCTCGAGCACCTGCTGGTGGCCGCCCCCGAGGCGGAGGCGGTGGCAGCCGAGCGGGCCCTCGCCTTCCTGGATTCGCGCCGGACCCTGCTCGATCCGCTGCTCCCGGCGGATGCCGGAATGCGCTGCGGCCTCGTGCCCCCGGAGCCCGGCGAGGTGGTGCTGGTGCGCAAGGGTTGAGCGGACGGCTTATTCGTCCGGCCCGTCGATGGTGCAGGAGACCGAGCGGGCGGCCTCGTTGGCCTGGGCCTGCTGGCTCGGCAGGCCGGCCAGCACCCGCACGCTGACGAAGCCCTGCCGGCTCGGCGCGACGATGCGCATGTCGCGGTTGCGCTCGTCCTCGTCGGCGGTGGCGAGCGCCTCGTCGAACTGGCGCCGGGTCATGATCACGAGCTCGACGGTGCCGCGCACGGCCGCCTGGTCGGTGATGGCGTAGTAGGCGCCGCTGCGTCCGTGCAGCGCGATCGTCTCGATGAGCGGGCCGGTCTCGGCGGTGATCCGCACCGGGCCGTCGTCGAGGTCGTAGGCGCAGACGCCCACCGCCACCGCAGGATCCTGCGGCGGCAGCCAGCCCTCTGCCGGCTGCGCCGGAGCCTGCTCCGCCGGCCCGCCGGCCTCGGCGGCGTGGACCAGCACCGAGGTGTCGTTGGCGAGCGTCGCCCGCGCGCGCGCCATGGCGTCGCCGGCGGCGAGGTAGGGGATCGCCAGCACCGTCGCGACGTGCACGAGGCCCGCCAGGACGAGGCCGCACAGGGTGGCGAGGATGAAGCGGCCGAGCGGCGTCACGGGCAATCCTCCCGGGTGATCGAGGGCACGCCCTCGCGCTCGAGCACCCCGGTGCTCGCCGCCACCGGCGTGTCGTAGAGGCGCAGCACCAGCCGGATCGAGCCCTCGCCCTCGGGCATCGGCAGCCAGTTGCCCGGCTGCACGGTCGGGCTCACGATCACGGAAAAGCGGCCGTCGCGGTCGCGCAGCACCTCCGTGGAGGTGAAGCCGGTGCGCGGCGGCGGCACGGCGCCGGCTTGCGCCGCGTGCTTCGCCTGGCCGCGCCGTTCCACCGTCAGAGTCCAGGCCCGGGCCGGCGGCGTGGCACCGGCGATGCGGTAGCGGCAGGAGGGATCGAGCCTGCGCCCGGCATCGTCGGTGAGCGCGGTGAGGAGCAGGCCCTCCCCGAGTGCCAGCGGGATCTCGCCGGTACGGGCATGGATCGCCCGCACGTAGGGGTCGGCGTCGCGCGAGCCGATCTTCGGCCAAGCCGTCCAGGCGTTGAGGACGACGCCCCCGAACGGGTAACGCCCCCGCGTCGCCCAGTTGGCGCTGGCGAGACCCAGCACGGCACCGAGCGCGAGGGCGTAGAGCACCAGCCCGACGGTTCCGACCCGGCGCAGGCGTAACGCCCCCCGCAGGAGCCGGGGCGGAAGTTTCGGCCTGAGGGACGTGACGCGCCCGGAGGCCGGAAGGGCGGCTTTCTCGATCAGCATCGTGGGCCCGTCTCTATCCCAGGTCGGGCCGGGGTCGAACGGGTTTTTTCGCGCAGCGGCCGCCGAAGGGTGGCGCCCTGAGTACCTCCGTGTCGAGTGTCAGGCCCCGCAGGCGAGTGCCCGCTGCCCGACATCGATCATGATGTCAGGCGCTTATATTGAGCGTCGAAGGCAGCTTCGAACATGCGGATCTTGAAATCGGAGGCTTCGTTCCTGTCGAGGATGTCGAACCGCTCCCTCGAATGGTCGCGTGGCCCACTGCCGGCAAAATTGGCGTCGCCACGCTTCATGCGTCGAACGAATTCCTCGTAGGTTTTGCACTGATAATGGTTGATCTGGATCGTGTCGTGGACGATGCGATCGCCGTAACCGCGAACATACATCTCAAATTCCTCGAGATCGGACAGTACCTTGCGACCCCCCGACGTTCCGATGTCGTGAATCTGGACGTCAGTCGCGAGATGTGTCCGAGCGAAGGTCTTGAAATGGCTGTGATTGCTCCAGGGCAGTTCGGCGCCCTGGAAGAAGGTCTTGGTTACGAAGTCGTAATCCGACGACGTCCGCCCCCCGGAGCCGAAATTCCGCCAGTTGATGTGAACGCTTGCGACATCGTCCGGAACACGATCAAGGAACTTCCGGACGCTGCCATCGGCGAATGGCAGAAGAAACTCATCGATGTCCAGAAAAATGATCCAGGGTGTTTTGACGACGCTCAAGGCGTGATTGTAGGCCGTGATTTGCGGCGAGGAATCCGGAACGGACGGCCACGGTATCAACGAGACCCGTGGTTCCCGTCGTGAAATTGTCGAAACGACCCGATCCGTGTCGTCGGTGCTGTCGTTCGAGAAGATCAGGATGCGGTCGAAGCCGATGGCGAGATGATAGGCAATCCATTCCGTGATGTACCGGCCTTCATTCTTGGCGATCGCCACGACGGTCGAGACATCCGGCGGCCGCTCGTCCGCGCTCAGAATGGGCGCGAGCCGGTCGCGAACCCGTCGCGGCCAAGGCGTGCCGTGACCGTCTCCCAAGACAGACAAGGCGCGGTAAAGGGGGTGTTTGCGGATATGGCGAGCCAGACGCGCCTCGAGGAGGCGGCCGAGCCACCGGTCATGCTCGCGCTGCTTCGTAGGTTCCAAAGTCATTGCACCAGGAAAAAAGTCCGGAGGCGCATTCGATGTCGACTGCGACTGCGCCCGTCCGCAGCAGTCCAACGGACCCTGGAAAAAGTCCTGATTCAAGGCCCCGAACGGTCAAATCGGTACCATGAACCCTGCGCCAAGAGCCGGATCATATGATCTTCTCATGCGTCGATGACCACTCGTCGACCAGTCTTCTCGCGGTCGGATCGTGGTCGAGCAGCTTGCCGTGCTGGACTGCCAGGTCATGCATATACCCGATCAGGCTTCTGACCACCTGCATGTCCCGGTCAACCTGCTGAGTATAGCGAAGGTCGCCGCCTTTGTAGTTCATCGGGTCGTGGACGAGGTCGGGGCTCTCGTTCTTCCGTGTCATGAACCATTCGCTGCGCAGCAAATCCTCGGGACGATCCTTGAGGGCGTAGTACGGCGATTTGTAGTGATAGCTCGATCCGGAATTGATGACGTCCGAACCCGCGGCCAGGACTTTCGACCATCCTTTGAGGAACTTCGCGGCGATCTGGAGCGGGTGCCTCTCGGAAAAATGAGCCAGCCAGAGATCGTTCTCGATCACACAGGAGTTGGTCACGGTCCCGTCGATCAGAACGTCGTGCGAGCCGTTCGCGATGGCAACGGCTTTCCCGCGGATCCGCCCACTGGCGATCACCTTGTAATTCTGTGTCGGCGCGTTGCGGTGCGTGGTCCGCTTCGGGACGACGATCTCGTTGTAGTCGTCTTGTCTTGTATATTCATAATTGACCATCGGGATCTTGACGCAGTGCGGGTCCCGAAAGAAACGCCTCAGGCTGCCGAGGTAGGCCCGCAATCCCGCGGGAAGCTTCCGGTCGTCCAGGAACTCGTCGGCATCGACGAACAGCACCCAGTCAGCCGAATGGGTCTTGACGGCCTGCTCATACAAAAAAGTATTGAATGACAGTTCGTTGTAGTGAACGGACTTGTTCTGGAAGACGGTTATCCCGAGCCCTTCCTCGGCAAGCTTCCGCAGGATTTCGACCGTGCCATCGTTGCTGCCGTTGTCCATGAAGATGTGATGCGAGACAAAAGACGCCGTGTGCCTTACGAACGCTTCAATGATATCAGCTTCGTCGAGGACTCTTGTTGCGGCGACAATTCTCATATATCATCCTCAAGTGCACATCGCGTGCGCGGCACCGGGTGTTATCAGGTTCCGTTCGTTGATGGAAGACGTCACCGAGCGCGCGCCAGCCCGCACCTCGCAAACCATGTCAGCGCCTGCAGCGTGAAAGACTACGGGCCGACCGGCGCCTGAATTGTCCGGTGCGCAGGGTGATCGCACCAAAGCTGTCGCGCCGGTCTCTCGGACGAGCGTGGCGGAGCACAAGGGATTGAGCTTGGATGATTGAGGGTCCTGTTTTTCATAAAGATATACCCACGCATTACGCGAATCTGATGATGCAGTATATGGTGGCTCTGAAATTAAAATCACTGATACCGAATTTGCATTTATCAAACTTCATGATGCCATATTGGAATATCGAGCATCCCGCCATCGATGGAGAGGCGTCCAGCGCCGTTTGCGTTCTCGACGACGAGCAGCACGTTGATCTGAACCGGGTGCGGTATCTGGCAGACAACAAAATATTCGACCGCTTCAACTGGCGCGGATATGGTCAGCGCGTCGAATATTTCCCAACGGCCGCGGAGGCCAAACTGATATTCCAGCGTCCGGACATCAAATGTCCGGTTTTCGATGGAGATGCGGTGGTCTGCCCGGTTCGGGGTGGCGAGATCCTCGATGCGCGGCATCCGGGATACACGATCGTGCCGATCGACTTCTATGCGGACGTGATCGAGGCGATGGGATGGCGTCCGGTCTTCACGGGCCAGACCGACGACAACATCTACATGCGTGCGCTACGGGACCGGTTTCCACACGCGGAGATCGTGCCGCATCGAGGATTGTTGGAGGATTTTTACATCATCCGCTCGGCGGCGAACGTGATCCTGTCGGTCAGCACGTTCGCTTGGCTGGCCGCTTGGCTGTCCGACGCGACACGTATCGTTCTGCCCGTCTACGGCATGTTCAATCCTGATTTGTATCCAGCCCACGACCTGCTGCCGCTGGGCGACGAGCGGTACCGGTTCTACCGGCTACCGCAGCAACCGGCGGTCCCGTTGCACGAACTCCTGGAGGCCCATGCCCGGATGAGGGGGCAGTGGCATCCGGTCGGAACCCAGGATCTCAGGAGGAAATGATGCTCCGGGCGCCCGGCTCACCGTGATATCGGCCGAGCCTCGCCCACCGTGTTGAACGCCGCCCGCCCCGGCGAGGGGCTCTCCACCGAGCGGAACAGGTGGCCGAGGCCACCCAGCACCTCGAAGGAGCGGCGCGACAGGGCGCCGGCCGGAGCCCCGGGCGGCGGCGTGGTCGGGGCGGGACCTTGAGCGCTGCGGGCGCCGGCCTTGTCGGATTCGAAGCCCGGCATCGGCTTGATCTCGATGCCCTGGTGGGCCGGGGCCATCACCTCGTGGAAGGTGATCGCCGGCAGCGAGCCGCCGGTCAGGTTCTTGGTCGAGGAATGGTCGTCGTTGCCGTACCAGACGGCGGTCACGAGGTTGCCGGTGTAGCCGACGAACCAGGCGTCCCGGTAGGCATTGGTGGTACCCGACTTGCCGGCGGTGCGCACGCCCTCCACCGCCGCCTTGCGGCCGGTGCCCTCGTCGACGACCTTGTTGAGCATGTAGTTCATGTCGGCGACGACCCGAGTGGAGAGCAGCTGCTCGGGCGGCGCCTCGCTGGAGTCGTGGCGGTAGATCACCTCGCCGGCGCCGGTACGGATCTCGGTCGCAGCGTAGGGCTTGGCCCGCCTGCCGCCATTGGCGAAGACCGAGTAGCCGGCGGCCTGGTCGAGCACCGTCACCTCGGCCGAGCCGATCGGCAGCGAGACCGAATCGACCAGGTTCGAGGTGATGCCCATCTTGTGGGACAGCTCGATGATCTTGGCCCGGCCGAGCTTCGCCGCGCGGGCGTCGTGGGTCTCGCCGAGCTGCTTGCCCATGGCGATCGAGAACTGCACCGGGATGGTGTTGATCGATTTCGCCACCGCGACCCACAGCGGCACGGTGCCGGCGAAGGAGCGGCCGTAATTCGCCGGGCACCAGTTGCCGATGCAGACCGGCCGGTCGACGACCCGGCTCTCGGGCCGCCACTGCCCGGTGGCGAGCGCCGCGGCGTAGACGTAGGGCTTGAACGACGAGCCGGGCTGGCGCAGGGCGTCGGTGGCGCGGTTGAACTGGCTCTGGCCGTAATCGGCCCCGCCGACCATCGCCCGCACCGCCCCGTCGGGGTCCATGGTCACGAGGGCCGCCTGCTCGACGTCGAAGGCGTCGCCGAACTGGCGCAGCACGTTCTCCACCGCCTGGTCGGCCCGCTTCTGGATCGCGAGGTCGAGCGGGGTCTTGACCACCAGCACCCGCTCCTTCTTCAGCTTGCCCTCGTCGACGAGCTTCTTGATCTCGTTGAAGGCCCAGTCGAGGTAGTAGTCGGCGCTGATGTCGCGCGAGCGCGTTACGGGCGTCGCCGGGTTGCGCAGGGCCGACTGGATCTGGCCCTCCGTCAGGTAGCCCGCCTCGACCATGTTGTGCAGCACGTCCGCGGCGCGGGCACGGGCCGCCGGCAGGTTGACGTGGGGGGCGTACTTCGTCGGCGCCTTGAACAGGCCGGCCAGCATGGCGGCTTCCGGCAGGGTGATATCCTTGAGGTTCTTGCCGAAATAGTAATCCGCCGCGGCCGCCGCACCGAAGGTGCCGCCGCCCATATAGGCCCGGTCGAGGTAGAGCTTCAGGATCTCGTTCTTGGTCAGGTGGCATTCGAGCCACAGGGCCAGGAACGCCTCGTTGACCTTGCGCTCGAGGGAGCGCTCGTTCGACAGGAAGAGGTTCTTGGCGAGCTGCTGGGTGAGCGAGGAGCCGCCCTGGACGTGCCCGCCGCCGCGGGCATTCACCGTGACGGCGCGCAGCGTCCCGATCGGGTCGATGCCCCAATGCTCGTAGAAGCGCCGGTCCTCGGTCGAGATCAGCGCCTTGACGAGAATGTCGGGGAACTCGTCGATGCGTAGCGAATCGTCGTGCTTGATGCCGCGCCGCCCGACCTCGGTCCCGTAGCGGTCGAGGAAGGTCACGGCGAGGTCCGGCGCCTTGAGCCAGTTCTCGCTGGTCTGATTGAAGGCGGATTGGGCGAGCGTCAGCATCGCCACGCCGCCGACGAGCCCGAGCGTCACGCCCTCGCTCGCGAGGTCGAGGACGAGGCGCTTGACGCCCCGCACCCGGAAGCGGCGCTGGAACCGCTCCGCGAACCGCCCGTACACCTCGCCGAACGAGCGGCCGCCGTTGTAGAGGCCGTCATTCAGCCAGGCGTCGAAGCCGAGCATCCCGTGGGACAGGCGGGTCCGGAGCTTGGTCAGCCGGTTGGTGGGCTGGTTCTCGGGCACTGCGGAGGGTCCTCGGGATGGTGCAACGCGAAGGTCTAGCAAGCCTCGCATTCTAGCGCGAGACCGGGAGCCGGTCGCAGGCTTCCGCGGCCTATATGGGGCGCTCGCGCGCCGACACGACGTCGCAGGAATGCGTAAGCCGGCCCGGCCACGCTTGCCCGCAGGCCTCGGGCACGGCAGAGGAGGGGACCTCCCGCCCCCGATATCCCCATCCGCACCGTCGATCCGGTGCCTGGAAGGCCGTAACAGCCGTGGCCAAAGCCCGCAGCAAGTCCCCGCGCCCACCCGCCTCCCGCAGTTCCGCGACTCCATTGGCCGCGACCCCGTTCTGGCGCGAGAAGAGCCTGGAGGCGATGACTCCGGAGGAGTGGGAGAGCCTGTGCGATGGCTGCGGCCGCTGCTGCCTCCTCAAGCTCGAGGACGAGGATTCGGGCGAGATCCACTACACCGATATCGGCTGCACGCTGCTGGATGCCGGCACCTGCCGCTGCCGCGACTACGCCCGGCGCCAGCGCAAGGTGCCCGACTGCGTCCGGCTGACGCCCGAGGCGGTTCGCACCCTGCCGTGGCTGCCGCCGACCTGCGGCTACCGCCTGGTGCGGGACAGGCACGACCTGCCCTGGTGGCACCCCCTGGTCTCCGGCACCCGGCGCACCGTGCACGAGGCCGGCATCTCGGTCCGCGGCCGTGTCAGCGGCACCGAGGAGGAGTTCGAGACCGAGGAACTGCCGGACCGCATCGTGGACTGGCCGGGCCAGGATCCCCAGAGGCAGGATCCCCAGAGCCGGGATCCGCAGAGCGACGATCCTCAGCCTTGAGATCCGCGGTCCGGGGATTGATACCCGCCCGGAGTTTTTGAGGAACCGTGCCAGCCGGGCGACGTTCCCCAGCAGTGCGGAACGGCGCCGGCCTTTCCAAGATGTTCTGCGCCTTGCGCCAGCATCGCCATGACAAGCGAGGGTGCCGGCACGCGCCTCAGGGAGAACGCCATGGGCCTGTTCTCGAAGCCGATCAAGAGCATGGACGACCTGTTCCATCACATGCTCCAGGACATCTACTACGCCGAGCAGCAGATCACCAAGGCGCTGCCGAAGATGATCGCGAAGGCGAGCGACCCGCAGCTGAAAGCGGGCTTCGAGACGCACTTGCGCGAGACGGAAGGGCAGATCCGGCGGCTCGACCAAGTGTTCCAGACGCTCGGCCAGCCTGCCAAGGGCGTGCGCTGCGCGGCGATGGACGGCATCATCGCCGAGGCCGAAGAGATCATCGGCGACACCGACGACGCCGAGGTGCGCGACGCCGCCATGCTGGCCGCTGCCCAGGCGGTCGAGCATTACGAGATCACCCGCTACGGCACGATCATCGCCTATGCCCAGCAGCTCGGCCGCAAGGACGTGATCGGGCCGCTGCAGCAGACCCTCGAGGAGGAGAAGGCGACCGACAAGAAGCTCACCTCGCTGGCCGAGAGCCGGGTCAACCGCAAGGCCGCCTGAGCGAACACCGATCGGCCTCGCTGTCCCGCAATGGCACGTGACTTGCGACGCCTCACCAGGCCCTCATGGGCGTTTCCTCCCTCGACTTGGGGCCCCGTCGCGATCCCGCGTACGGGGCCTTCCTTGTCGAGGGGCCGTTGCCATCGGGCGCGGGCGGCCCGATAACCCGGGCGACCGGAGATACCCTCGACATGGCCCTCACCGTCGCGGTCCAGATGGACCCGATCCAGGCGATCCGCATCGCCGGCGACACCACCTTCGCGCTGCTGCTGGAGGCGCAAAGCCGCGGTCACACGCTGGTCCACTACACTCCCGACCGGTTGTCGATGCGCGACGGGCGCGTCACCGCCCGGGTCGAGCCCCTGCGGGTGCAGGACGTCGAGGGCGATCACGCGACCTTGGGCGCCCAGGAGCGGATCGACCTCGCCACGGTCGACGTGGTGCTGATGCGCCAGGACCCGCCCTTCGATCTCGCCTACATCACGGCGACGCATCTGCTGGAGCGGATCCACCCGCACACGCTCGTGGTGAACAACCCGTTCGAGGTGCGCAACGCTCCCGAGAAGCTGTTCGTCACCGCCTATCCGGAGCTGATGCCGCCGACCCTGATCACCCGCGACAAGCAGGAGATCGAGGAGTTCCGGGCCGAGCACGGCGCCGTGGTGATGAAGCCGCTGCACGGCCATGGTGGCGCGGCGGTGTTGCGGGTGCTGCCCGACGACCCGAATTTCGGCTCGATGTTCGACCTGTTCTCGGTCACCTTCCGCGAGCCCTGGGTGGTGCAGCGCTTCCTGCCGCGGATCACCGAGGGCGACAAGCGCATCATTCTGGTCGACGGCGAGCCCCTCGGCGCCGTCAACCGGGTGCCGGCAGCCAACGACATCCGCTCCAACATGGTGCGGGGCGGCACCGGCGGCGCGACGGCCCTCACCCCGCGCGAGCAGGAGATCTGCGCCGCGATCGGTCCGGAGCTGCGACGCCGCGGCCTGATCCTGGTCGGCATCGACGTGATCGACGGCAACCTGACCGAGATCAACGTCACCTCGCCGACCGGCATCCGGGCGATCAAGCGCCTCGGCGGCCCCGACCTCGCGGTCGCGGTCTGGGACGCGATCGAGGCCAAGGTGACGAAGCCGCAGGTCGCCTGACAAGAGGCCGGCGGGGGAGGGCGCCTCAGCCCGCATCCTCCCCCAGCGTGTCCTCGATGTAGAGCCGGTCGAGCAGCACCTTGCCCATTGCCATCAGGGGCAGGGCGAGGGCGACGCCCCAGAGGCCGAACAGCACGCCGAGCAGGATCTGGCCGGCGAACAGGGTGGCGGGCGGGATGTCGAGCGCCCGCTTCTGCACGAAGGGCGTCAGCACGTAGCTCTCGAGGGTCTGCACCAGCAGGTAGACGCACAGGCCCGCGATCACTCCCTTCAGCCCCGAGGCGAGGGAGGCCAGCACGATGATGATGCCGGCGACCAGCGCCCCGATGGTCGGGATGAAGCAGAGCAGGCCGGCCTGCAGCCCCAGCACCAGGGCGCCGTCGATGCCGACCAGCGTCAGCCCGAGCCAGACGCAGACGAAGATCGCCGCCATCACGACGAGCTGGCCGAACAGCCAGTGGCGCAGGGTGATCCCGATGTCGTCGGCGACGGACGCCGCATGGGTGCGGTGGCGCGAGGGCACGAAGCGCAGCAGGCCGTCGCGGTAGGTCCGGGGGTCGGCCGCCACGAACAGGCCGAGTACCACCACGATGAACACGTTGCCGATGGCGCCGAACACTGCCAGCGCCACCGTCGAGGCCTGGCCGAGCACGCTGCCGGCGCCCGACAGCAGCGTGCCGGGGCTCGGCAGGCCGCCGGCCGCGGGCGTGCTCCGACGTCCGCTCTCCGCCTCGCCGGATGTCGGCTGCGAGGCCGCATCCTTGAGCTTGCCGAAATCGAGGAAGCGGGTGTCGATCCCGCGGGCGTCGAGCCAGGATTTCACGGTGCCGGATTGCTGCTGCAGCGTCTGGCCCAGCCGCTGCGCCTGGCCCGCCACGGTCGCGCCGCCGAGCCCAACCATGCCGAGCACCAGGAGCGTGAGCAGCACGCTCACGATCGCGAGCCGCACCCCGTGGCCGAGCGGAACGACCCGGCCGAGGTAGTGCGTGAGCCCGTCGAGGAAGACCGCGAACAGGATGCCGGCGAAGATCAGGAGCAGCGTATCGGCCGAGTGCCAGGCCAGCAGCAGGACGGCCGTGAACGACACCACCCCGATGCCGGCGAGCACGAGGGAGCGGGTGCTCGCCCGGGCCGGCCAGGTGGCGTCCTGGTGAACGATATTCTGGGAAGCGACGTCCTGAGGTGGGAAAGCGGGCATGTCCGATGATCTCTCCGCCGGCGGCGCCGGGCCGTCGTGCAGGACACATAGCCGCGCGCGGCCGTACGGCGACCGGAAATCCCGCTCCTCACCCCTCCTCGCGCCGGCGCCGCACGCCGGCGAGCACCACGGGATGCGCGGAGGTCTTCCAGTCCGGCCCCTCCTCCTGCGGGGCGACCGTGAAGGGCTTGGGCAGGGCCAGCACCGGGGCCTGGCGCCGGGGCGTCCACTCCTTCACCTCCACGACCTCGATGATCGGCTCGGGCGGCGGGCGGACCTTCCGGCGCACCGGCTGCGCCGCGCGCCGGCCGACGATGCGCAGCAGCGCCCAGCCGACGAGGCCGGCCCAGGCGAGGAGCACCCCCCCTGGCGTCGGCCGCTCGGAGAGGAGGAGGGTCACCAGTCCGACGAGGGCGCAGGCCACCGCGAGGCTGCGGGCGCTCAGCGGGTCGAACGGCAGGGGGTCGGGGTGTCTGTGGTCGCGGAGCATGACCGCGATCCTGCCGCAGGCCCGTCAGCGATTCCTCAGTCCGATCGCTCGAATTCTTAGTAATCCCCGTTTCACACCCTCACCACCGCGCTGCCGCCGCCGCATCGTGCTCCATCGCCTCGACCCACCCGCCGAGGGTCCCGTCGGCACGGTGCTCGCGCTTCCAGAACGGGGCGCGGGTCTTGAGGTAGTCCATCAGGAAGCTCGCGGCCTCGAAGGCGGCGCTCCGGTGAGCCGAGGCCGCGAGAACCAGCACGATGCCCTCGCCCGGGCGGATCAGGCCGTGGCGGTGGATCGCGACGGCTCCCTGGAGCGGCCAGCGCTTCGCCGCCTCGTCGAGCACGCGGCCGATCTCGGCCTCGGCCATGCCGGGATAGTGTTCGAGCTCGAGGGCGGCCAGGCGCCCGTCCTCGTCGCGGCACAGGCCGGTGAAGCTCACGATCGCACCCGCCCGCCCGCCGAGCTCCGCCGTAAGCGCGGCGATCTCCGCCGCGACGTCGAAGGGCTCTGGCTGGATCGAGAGGCGAGGGGTCATGGCAGGTCCGGATGGTGAGACGAGCGGCGTTCTAGCACGAACCGCCCGCGCCGGGACCGGGGCTGGCGGCGTCGGCGGAACGGCGTCAATGTCGGGCGCGAGAAGGACCGGCCGCGCGGCCGGCCGGACGGAGGATAGCCCCGTGACCCCTGACCTCCTCCTCCCCTTCGACGACACCGAGCCCACCTTCGCGGCCCGGCCGGTCTGGTGCGGCCGCGGCAGCGCGGTGATCGGGCGGGCGAGCCTCGGAGCGCAGGCCTGGCTCGGCGACGAGGCGGTGATCCGCGCCGACGGGCACGACGTGGTGGTGGGCGACCGGTTCTGGCTCGGTGCCCGCTCCACCTTGCACATCGCGGCCGAGGTCTATCCGTGCATCGTCGGGGACCGGGTCACGGTCGGCCGCGACGCGGTGGTCCATGCCTGCACGGTGGGCGACGATTGCGTGATCGAGGATGCTTGCGTGGTTCTCGACGGTTCCCTGATCGAGGACGGGGTGCTGCTGGAGGCCGGCAGCACCGTGTTTCCGCGCACCACCCTGCCGGCAGGCTTCGTCTGCGTCGGAAGCCCGGCCCGGCCCGTGCGTGCCCTCGCGCCCGGCGAGCTGGCCGAGCGGGCCGAGCGCCTGCGCGAGGCCGCCGCGAGCGATCCGGCTCCGGCCTCGGGCGACGCCTTCGCGCCCGATCCGGCGGTGTTCGTCGCCCGCACCGCCCGGCTGCATGGCCGGGTCGCCCTCGCACCGGGAGCGAGCGTGTTCTTCTCCTGCATCCTCGAAGCGGCCGTGAGCCCGATCGTCATCGGGTCCAACGTGAACGTGCAGGACAATTGCGCGATTCACACCCGGGCCGACGGCCTTGTGATCGAGCGCGACACCACGCTCGGCCACAACGTGACCGCCGCCGACGGCCGCATCGGCCCGGGCTGCCTCATCGGCATGGGCGCGCGCCTCAGTCCCGGCACGGTGGTGGAGGCCGACGTGCTGCTCGCCGCCGGCAGCGCCACCGATCCGGGGCAGGTGCTGGAGTCGGGCTGGCTCTGGGGCGGGCGCCCGGCCCGCGCCCTGTCGCGCCTCGATGCGGACCGCCGCGCCATGATGGCCCGCACCGTCGCGAGCTACGCCGCCTATGGCCGTGCCTATCGCAAGCTCCAGGAGGTGTGGGGTTAGAGCCCCGCCACCGCCCGCTCCGCTCCGGCGCGGCGGGCCGCCTCGGCCACGTCGAGGAGGTGGGCGAGCTCGGCCGCCGCGGCCGCGACCCGCTCGGCGACCCGCGGGTCGGTGACGACCCCGTTCTCGATCTCCGCCTCGCCGGCATAGACCGCGGTCGGTGCGACGTGGGCGGTGAAGAAGCCGAAGAGCGGGCGCAGCTGGTGCTCGACCATCAGGGCGTGGCGCGGCCCGCCGCCGGTCGCGGTCAGCGCCACCGGCTTGCCGGCGAGGGAAGCCGGGTCGAGGAAGTCGATCACGTGCTTGAACAGGCCCGAATAGGAGCCGTTATGCACCGGCGAGCCGACGATCAGCCCGTCGGCGCCCTCGATCGCCTCGATCATATGAGCGATCGGGAGGGGCAGGGCCTGCCGGGTGGTGGCGCCGAGCCCGGTGCCGACCTCCGCGAGGTCGTAGACTTTCAGGTCGATCGGGCGGCGGCGGCCGAGCTCGGCCGCGACGGCCTCCACCAGCACGCGGGTCCGGGAGGGGCGGCGGACGTTGCCCGAGAAGGCGACGATGCGGGCTGGTCTCACGGCGGGCTCCGGTTGGCTTGAGGCGACGGGGATCCTGGAACGGTCTCGGTTCTTGAGGCAGATCCTTGGCCGGTCGCGCCCGTCCCGAATGAGCCGGGCGGGCGCGGCAGGTCAATGCGAAACCGGTGCCAGGGCTCCCCGTCCGTTAACGGGACGATGCGTCCCAGGTCTCCAAGAGATGGGGCAGATCAGTGAATTCGTCGAAAACCCGAACGGCTCCTGCGGCCAAAAGGTCCGCACCGGCCCGGTCGTGCGCCCAGTGGCCGCCGCCGCAGAAGCCGAGGACCGGCATGCCGGCGGCCCGCGCCGCGGTGACGCCCGGCACGCTGTCCTCGATCACCACGCAATCCTCAGGCGCTACCCCCATCTGCCCGGCAGCGTAGAGGAAGAGGTCCGGGAAGGGCTTGCCCCGCGCCACCATGGCGGCGCTGAAGACGTGGTCGTCGAAATGCGGCAGGAGACCGGTGAGCGAGAGCGCGTGGCGGAGGCGCTGCGGATCGCTGCTCGAGGCGACGCAACGCCGCTCCCGCATCGTCTCCAACACCGCGGCCGCGCCGGCGATCGCCGTCAGCTCGGCGTCGAAGGCCCGCAGGGTGTCGGCCCGCACCGCGTCGACGAACCCTTTGGGCGTCGGCACGCCGTAATCGTCGGCGATATGCGCCATGATCGAGGTCATGCTGGTGCCGGTGAAGCGCCGCGCTACCGTGTCGAGATCGATCGGCACGCCGATGCGCTGCAGGTTCTCGGTCAGGCGCACGAGGCTGATCGGCTCGCTGTCCACCAGCACCCCGTCGCAGTCGAAGATCACCAGCTCCGGCCGTGCGCCCGTCCTGCCGTTCATGCCGCTCCCTTTCGTCGCTCGCCGGCGCCGTGGCATGCCGGGGAGGCCGGGATCAACCCGCCACGGTGCCGCGCTCGCGCTTGGGACGCGGCCTGCAACTCCGTGCGCCCGCAAGGGGGCCGCACCTTCTTGCGCCCGCAGGGGCCTCTCTCTACTCAAGGTGCCGCGCGTCCCGCTCAGGGCGTGGTCCGGAGCCCTGGATGATCCGCTTCCTGTGCCGCTGCCTCGGCCTGCTGCTTCTCGCCGCCGGCTTCGTCGGGATCGTCTATGACGGCGCCCGCTCGATCGCCAACAACGCGGTGCTCGTCACCTCGGTCAGCGACGTCGCCGTGGCGCTGATGAAGGACCGGGCCGCGAGCCTGCAGGCGATGGCCGAGGGCGGGCAGCCGACGCTGTGGAAGCTCCTCGGCCTGCCCTTCACCCTCTCGCCGGCGGCCCCGATCGCCCTGGTCCTCGGCCTGGTGCTGCTCTGGATCGGCCAGCCGCCGCGGACCGGCATCGGCACGAGCTTCCGTCCGTGAGCGCCGGACGTCCTTCGGGCGATAGCCTCGCCTCCAAGAGCCCTACCCCCGCGAGCAAGCCCGGCGATGCGGCCTGACACGATGGGGCGGACCGCGATCGCGGTCCTGCCCGGCCTCACCCTCTGCGTCGCCGTCACCGCGGCGGCGAGCCTCGTCCAGGCCGCGGAGGAGCGCCTCGTCCACCATCCCTACGTCGAGGCGCTGGTGATCGCGATCCTCGCCGGCATCGCGATCCGCTCGGTCTGGGAACCGGGGCCGCGCTGGCGCATCGGCATCGCCTTCAGCGCCAAGCAACTCCTCGAGGTCGCCGTGATGCTGCTCGGCGCCTCGATCAGCCTGAGCGCCCTCGTCGCCTCGGGGCCGGCTCTGCTCGCCGGCATCGTCGTCACCGTGGTGGTCGCGCTGATCGCCAGCTACGCCATCGGCCGCCTGCTCGGCCTGCCGGCCCGGATGTCGATCCTGATCGCCTGCGGCAACGCCATCTGCGGCAACTCGGCCATCGCCGCCGTCGCCCCGGTGATCGGGGCGAGCGGGGACGACGTCGCCTCCTCGATCGCCTTCACGGCGATCCTCGGCGTGCTGGTGGTGCTCGGCCTGCCGCTGCTGATCCCGCTCCTCGGCACCACGCCGACCGAATACGGCGTGCTCGCCGGCCTCACGGTCTACGCGGTGCCCCAGGTGCTCGCCGCCACCGTGCCGGTGAGCCTCGTCAGCACCCAGGTCGGGACGCTCGTCAAGCTCGTGCGGGTGCTGATGCTCGGGCCGGTCGTCCTCGGGCTCTCGCTCCTCGCCCCGCGCCTGCGCGACGAGCCCGGCGCCCCGGCCGGGGCGCGCAAGCGGCTCGGCTTCTTCAAGCTGGTGCCATGGTTCATCCTCGGCTTCCTCGCCCTCGCCACCGCCCGCTCGCTGGGCCTCGTGCCCGACGCGGCGCTGGCGCCCCTCACGCGCACCGCCGGCATCCTGACGGTGATCGCCATGGCGGCCCTCGGGCTGGGCGTCGACGTGCGGGTGGTCGCCCGGGTCGGCGCCCGGGTGACCCTCGCGGTCACCGCTTCGCTGGCGGTTCTGCTCCTCGTCAGCATCGCGCTGGTGCGGGGATTGGGGATTTCCTGAAGGCCGAACTTGTTGGATCGCTAGCTAAATGCCGCGATCACAGTTTCGATTGGCAGGAACAGCGTGCGGCCGTCTTCGGGATGCGGAACAAATTCAGCGCAGCGCAAGTAGAAGCGCTTGGCCTTTTCGTTCTTGGCATGGACCATCACGGCACCGATTCCGATGCTCTGCGAAGCGAGAGCGACTCGGCGCAGTGCGTCAGAGAGAATATCAGCACCAAGTCCCCGGCCCGCGTAATCGCGGCTGACGGCCAGTCGTCCAATTACCGAAACCGGGATCGCATCCGGCGCATCGCGGCGCAGTTTGCCCGGTGCCGCAGATCGCTCGACCGCGCCCGCCGAGATGCAGATATAGGCGACGACCTGTCTGCCATCGCAGACGACGTAGGTGCGTGAGAAACGGCTCTCGTTCTTGAGGGCTCGATCGCGAAGCCAATCGTTCAGGGCGGGCTCACCGCAATCGAAGCCCGATAGGTCATGCTCGGCCGTAAGGGGAACGGGCGGCGAGAGCACCGATCCAGACTTCCTCGCGCCGTCGCCTACCTCTGCCATGCCGGCACCCGACGCAGGAGTGACCGCAGCTTCGGTCCCGGCGCAGGTGGATTGTCGAGGGCGTGCATGAATGCGTCGAAGCGAGCGGGGTCGAGTGAGAAAAGGCGCTGGTCGAGCAGAACGTCGATCGCTTGCCGTCGCGCGCTCTCGACCATGAACTCCGTGCGCGTCTTACCGAGCACAGCGGCTGCCTCGTCGATGAGCCGCCGGGTCTCGGCCTCGATCCGCAGGTTGATGCTGCCCTTCGTGTCGGCACTCGAAGACCGTTCCGCGACCATCACGGATTCTTGGTCGTGAACCTCTGATGGAGGCAGGTGCGGTTTTACCATGAGGCGCAGCGTATGCTGCTGTATCCACGTTGTCAATACGCGATCTCGGCTCGCCGGTAGCAGCGAGCCGATGTCGGCCACGCTGCCGCCGATGAGCAAGGACGCGGCTCTATCCGGAATCCTGGGCCCGGGCCTGGTCGCGGGCAGGACGTCCGGCCGTGTGGACGCATCGCAGGATGGGTTGGGTCAGGTTGGCGGGGCGGCGGTCCGACGCTCGGCGGCGGGCGCTGGCTTCTCGGCCGAGGGCGCCTTGGCAGTGGCCGGCTTCGGCTCGACCTTGGGCTCGACCTTCGGCGCCGGCTTCTCGGTCGAGGGGGCTTTCGTGACGACGGGCTTGGTGGGGGCAGGCTTGCTGGCCGTGGGCTTCGGGACGGCAGGCTTGGCGATGGCAGGCTTGGCAATGGCAGGCTTGGCAATGGCAGGCTTGGCAATGGCAGGCATGGGCTCCGCCGCACTCCCGGTCGCTGCCGGCTTGGCGGCGGCGGGTTTGGCCGGATCGGGTCTGGCGAGTGCCCCGGTCACAGCGACGTCCGCCGGCTTGCCGGTGTCGAGGCCGTAGACGTCGTCGCGAAAATGCACCCGTCCGTCCGGGGTGGCGTAGCCGGTGAGGTAGACGAAGGTCACTGGGACCGGCTTCGCCAACTTGATGTCGCGGCGCTCGCCGGTGGCGATGCCGGTCTCGATCTCCATCGGCCCCCAGGCCGAGCCGGGGCCGTTCGGGCCCGGCGTGCCGTCGAGCAGCCAGCCGACCAGGGCCTTCACGTCGGCGACGCGCACGCAGCCGGAGGAGTGGAAGCGTACGTCGCGGGAGAACAGCGACTTCGACGGCGTGTCGTGCATGTAGACCGCGTGCCGGTTCGGCATGTCGATCCGCACCTGGCCGAGCGAGTTGTCGAAGCCCGGATCCTGGCGCAGGGTGTAGTTCACCGCCTTCTCGGTCGACCAGTCGACGGCCGTCGGCTGGACCTCCTGGCCCTGGCCGTCGAGCATGCGGATGTGCATCTTGGCGAGGTAGCCCGGATCCTTGCGCATGTGCGGGATGATGTCCTTCTTGATGAGGGACACCGGTACGGTCCAGGTCGGGTTGAAGTTGATGTTGGTGATCCTGGTCTCGACCATGGGCGAGGCGCGCTCGGGCTTGCCCACCACGGCGACGTAGCGACGCGCCACGCCGCCGTGGTCCACCGCCTCGACGGCGGCCGACGGGATGTTGACCACGACGTAGCGGTCGCCGAACGGGAAGCTCGACCCGATCAGCCGGTTGGCGGAGGCCGCGAGCTGGCGCTGGCGCACGCTCGCCGGCACGTTGAGGGCGGCCACGGTCTGGCGGCCAAGGAGTCCCGTCTCGGGCAGGTTGTGCCGGGCCTGAAAGCGCTTGAGCGCCGTGACGAGGCCGGGATCGAGGGCGTCGCTCTCCGGGCCACCCGGGGCGAGATCCTCGGTCAGCACGAGGTGGCGGCGCAAGGAAGGGATCGCCGGGTTGCGCTCGCCGGGCTTCACCACGAGGTCGGCCGGCAAGGACGGCCAGCCGCCGGCCTCGACCAGGGCCTGGTAGCGCTCGGCGGCCCGCAGGGTGTCGAGGAAGGTCGCGGGGGTCAGGGTCGGTGTGATGTCCTGCGACATCCGCGCCACCACCAGCGGCGGCAGCTCGCGCGAGACTTTCTTCGGGGTCGGCTTCCCGTCCGCGGGCTTCGTCTCGGACTGCTTGGTCTCGGCCGGCTTGGTCTCGCCCGCCTTCGGAGCGGCGCCGGGCTTGATCGGGCCGACCGGCAGCGGCGTCGCGCCGCCCGGCAGGGGCTCGGGCGCGGTCGTCACCTCGCGTCGGGCAGGCTCGATCGGTACCGGTGCGATGGGGGAGACCTGCGCGGCAGGAGCCTGGTTCTGGGGAATCTGGGTGTGAGGAGCCTGGGCCTGGGCGGCTTGAGCCTGGGGGCTCTGGCCCGGCACCGGGGCGGGCGGCAGCGGGCCCGCGGGCTCGACCGCAGCGGCAAGCCCGGTGCCGAGCACCCAGGCGAGGGCCGCCGAAGGCAGGTACGGAAACGCAACACGCAACACCATCACCGGCCTCGGGCAAGGACGCCCCCCAGCATGGTCACGCGAGGGTTACCAAAAGCCTGCCGGCCTGCCTCGGGGCGACCTGACTCAGGGGCGACTGAGTGCCCCCCGCGCCGCCGCAAGGATCTCGTCGGACAGGGCGGGATCGTCCACCGCCCGTGCCAGCACCAGAGCGCCGACGAGGCCGGAGACCGCCGCCAGCGCCGCTGCCCGGTCGCCCTCGGGCAGGACCTCCTGCATCCGGGCGAGCCGCGCCTCCAGCCCCTCCGTGAAGGCGCGCCGCACGGGGGCCGGCTGGCGCGCCGCCTCGGCTCCGAGCGCCGCCAGCGCGCAGCCCGCGCCCGGCCGGTCCCGATGGGCCGCCGACAGGTAGGCGGCGACGAAGCCGGCGAGGTCCGGCGCCGTCCCGGGGTCCCGCGGCGCCGGGGTGAGCGCCTGGGCGAGCGCCTGGGCGGCGAGGTCCTCCTTCGAGGCGAAGTGGCCGTAGAAGCCGCCATGGGTCAGCCCGGCGGCCTCCATCACCTCGGCCACCGTCACGGCGGAGAACCCCTTCTCCCGAAACAGGCGGCCGGCCGCCTCGAGAATCCGGCGCCGGTTCTCCTGGAACTGCTCGCGCGTCACCCGCATCCGATGGCCCGCTCCCGTTGACACCAATGAGGACGACGATCATCAATATCGTATCATGATTGACGTCATGTAAGAAGACCAAGGGAGCGAGCATGGCTGCCACGTCGTTGCCCGAGACGCCGCCGCGGGAGCGCCGCGTCACCTGGGCTGATCCGCGGGCCTTGGCCCGGGCCGGGCAGGGCCGGGCCGGGCTCGATTTCCTGCGGGCCCTGATCGCCGGGGAGGTGCCGCCGCCACCGATCGTCGCCCTGATGGGCATCACGCTGAGCCAGGTCGAGCCGGGCCGCGTGACGATGCGGATGCCGGCGGGCGAGTATCTCTACAACCCGATCGGCAGCGTCCATGGCGGGGCGCTGGCGACGCTCCTCGACAGCGTGATGGGCTGCGCCGTCCACAGCACCCTGCCGGCCGGGCGCGGCTACACGACCCTGGAGATCAAGGTGAACTACCTGCGGGCGGTGACGGAGGGCTCCGGCTGCGTCACGGCGACCGGCCGGGTGGTCCATGCCGGACGCCGCCAGGCCGTGGCCGAGGCGAGCCTCACCGACGAGGCCGGCCGGCTCTGCGCCACCGCCAGCACCACATGCCTGGTCTTCGACCTGCCAGTGCGCCAGGATCCGCCCGTTCGACCGGAGGAGCACCCGTGAGCCTGCCCTACCGCACCGCCCTCATCGTCGGCGCCGGCGCCGGCATCAGCGCCGCGCTCGCCCGCCTCCTCGCCGCCGAGGGGCTGCAGGTCGGCCTCGCCGCCCGCGACGCGGGCAAGCTCGCCGGCCTCGCGGCCGAGACCGGGGCCGCGACCTTCTCGGCCGATGCCGCCGACCCGCAGGCCGTGGCGGAGCTGTTCGGGCAGGCCGAGGCCCGCCTCGGCGAGCCGGACGTGGTGATCTACAACGCGAGCGCCCGGGCGCCCGGCCCGCTCGCTTCCCTCGATCCGGAGGCGGTGCGGCGGGCCGTGGAGGTCACCGCCTACGGTGCCTTCCTGGTCGCCCGGGAGGCGGCGCGGCGCATGGAGCCGCGGGGCCACGGCGCGCTACTCTTCACCGGCGCCACCGCCGGCGTGAAGGGCTTCCCGCTCTCCGCCGCCTTCGCGATGGGCAAGTTCGCCCTGCGCGGCCTCGCCCAGAGCGCAGCGCGCGAGCTCGCGCCCAAGGGCATCCACGTCGCCCATTTCGTCGTCGACGGCGCGGTGCGCAGCGCCCGCCGGCCCGATCCGGCGGACAAGCCCGACAGCACCCTCACGCCGGAAGGCGTGGCGCGCGCCTATCTCGACGTGCTGCGCCAGCCCCGCGACGCGTGGTCGTTCGAGGTCGAGCTGCGGCCCTGGGTGGAGCGGTTCTAGGATCGACGACCAATCAGCTTGGCCGCGCGGGGGGATAGATTCGGGCCCCACTCACACCGAAGATCGAGCGCGTGATCCCCTCCCCCGTATCGGAGAGGGGATCCCGCACCATTTTCTGCCGCGGAGTTTCCCCGGACAGCCCTGCTGCCGGCGGAGAAATCCCTCCCGCTGCCCGCACCGCCTCCAGGAGGCCGTAGGCCGCGCCGCGCAGGCGCTGGCCCGGCTGTCGCACTCGCGAAAGGTGGCGAGCACCTGGATTGGCGGTGGTCCCGGTCTCGCGCGCGGCTTCGGACGCCCGCGGCCGTTGCGGTGACCGCGCCGGTGCGGGACGAGGCCTGCCCGCCGGCGGCGACGATCGCCCCGGTCGCGGATCACGGCGCGGTACGGTCTCAGGCCCGGTAGCGCGCCGCCGCGTGCTCCTGCGCGAAGTTCGGCACCATCGCCCGGCGCGCCGCCTCGAAGGCGTCCCACTGGCCCTCATCCGGCAGGGACGGGATCGTCACCGCCTCGCGCCGGTCGAATCCTTTCAGGGCGGCATCGACCATCTCGCCGACCTCCATCACGCCCTGAAGGCTCTCCACCGCCCGTCCCGAGCGCTCCCAGATTTCGGTGCGAGTCGCGGCCGGCAGCACGGCCTGGACATAGACTCCGCGCGGCCCGAGCTCGGACTGGAGCGCCTGCGACAGGGTCAGCACGTAGGCCTTGGTCGCCCCGTAGACGCCGGGCAGCCACTCGGGCGCCAGGGCCACCACCGAGCTGATGTTGATGAGGCTGCCGCCGCCGCGGGCCAGGAACCCTTGCGCGGCAGCGCCGGCCAGCCGCGTGAGCGCCACGACGTTGAGGTCGACGAGGCGGTATTGCGGCGCGAGGTCGGGGGCGGAGAAGCCGGCCGGGGCCGCCGCACCGGCATTGTTCACCAGGAGGCCGATTCCGGCATCGTCGCGCAGGCGCCCCTCGACGGCGGCGAGGCCGGCCGGATCGGTGAGGTCGGCCGGCAGCACGTCGACCGCGACCCCGGTCTCGGCCCGCAGGCGCGCTGCCAGCGCCTCGAGGCGGGCGGCGTCGCGGGCCACCAGCACCAGGGAATGGCCGCGCCGGGCGAGGCGATCGGCGTAAGTGGCGCCGATGCCGGAGGAGGCGCCGGTGACGAGGGCGGTGCGTGTCGGGTCGCTCATGGGAGTACTCCAGGACGGCGGATTTTTCATGATCGCCGTCATGGAAATATTGATGATGATTGTCATCAAAGAGGTCAACCGGCCCGTATGCGGCCGGGTGCGCGAGCACACGCGGGCCCGCAACCTCCGCACAAGGCAGGGGCGTCACAGAGCGGGGAGGCAGTGTCGCCTGCGCTGGGACGGGATTGGCTGAGGGATGTCCGGTCGCGAGCAAGCCGAGAGGCTGTGGAGCAACATCGTCGAACTCGGGCCTCGGCGCCTCGCCGCGCTCGGGCTGATCGGGCTCGTGGTGTTTCTGGCGGTGGGCTTGGGGGCCTACTACCTGAGCCGGCCGGCGCAGGAGACACTCTATACCGGCCTCTC
This sequence comes from Methylobacterium frigidaeris, assembly GCF_022179185.1. Classification (GTDB taxonomy): domain Bacteria; phylum Pseudomonadota; class Alphaproteobacteria; order Rhizobiales; family Beijerinckiaceae; genus Methylobacterium; species Methylobacterium frigidaeris. The sequence goes on from NZ_BPQJ01000032.1 coordinate 51,711, forward strand.
CCGCGAGGACGTCGCCCGGATCGGCGGCGTGCTCAAGGATGCGGGCATCCGCTTCGACGTCAGCGCCGACGGCGCCGCCGTGCTGGTCCCCTACGGCAATACCGCCCAGGCCCGGATGCTGCTGGCCGAGAAGGGCCTGCCGCAGAGCTCGAAATCGGGCTACGAGCTGTTCAACGATCTCGGCTCCCTCGGCATGACCTCGTTCATGCAGGAGGTGACCCGGGTCCGGGCGCTCGAGGGCGAGATCGCCCGCACCATCCAGGGCATGAAAGGCGTGCGCGCCGCGCGGGTCCACATCGTGCTGCCCGAGCGCGGCTCGTTCCGGCGCGATCAGCAGCCTCCTTCCGCCTCCGTGGTGGTGCGCACCGAGCCCGCCGACGACCGCAGCGGCGCCCAGTCGATCCGCCAGCTCGTCGCCTCGGCGATCCCCGGCATGAAGCCCGACCGGGTTACGGTGATCGGCGCCGACGGCACGCTGCTCCTGTCGGGCGACGACGGGGCACAGGCGCCCACCGGCAAGATGGCGAGCCTGGAGAAGGACGTCAGCCGCGAGGTGCAGGACCGGATCCGCCGGGCCCTCACGCCCTATCTTGGCCTCGGCAATTTCGAGGTCAGCGTCGCGGCCCAGCTGAACACCGACAAGACCTCGACCAACGAGACGATCTACAATCCCGACCAGCAGGTCGCGCGCTCGGTCCGCTCGGTGCGCGAGAACGAGAACAGCCAGAACCGCAGCGCCCAGCGGCCGACCAGCGCCCAGCAGAACCTGCCCGATCAGCGCACCCGCTCGGACGGCAACGACACCGCCAGCAACGAGACCTCCAAGAAGGAGGACCTCACCAATTACGAGATCAGTCAGCGAAACATCCAGACGGTGAGCGACGGCTATGCCGTGAAGCACCTCTCGGTGGCGGTGCTGGTCAACCGCTCGCGTCTCGCCAACGGCCAGCCGGGCCAGGACGCCGCCGCCTCCGCCAACGTCGACAAGCAGATCGCCGAGATCGAGCAGATCGTCGCCTCGGCGGCCGGCGCCAGCAAGGAGCGCGGCGACACCGTCAAGGTCGCGGCGGTGGGCTTCATCAATGACGGCCAAGCCCTCGAGCCGGTGCCGCCGCTCAGCATCGCCGACGTGATGGTGCGCCAATCCGCGACCCTCATCAACGCGGCCACCATCCTGGTGGTGGCGGGCCTCCTGATCTGGTTCGGCCTGCGTCCGGCCCTGCGCGCCATCCTGGCGGTGCCGGAGGCGGCCCAGACCGAGATCGCGGCCCTGGAAGCCGCGGGCGCCGCCGCCCTGCCGGCTGCCGCGATGGCCGAGGCCGGCGCCTTGCCGGCCCCCGGTCAGGCCGTGCCCGGCCAGCCGGCGCTCGCAGGCCCCGAAGGGATGCCCGCCATGGCGAGCCTCATCGAGGACATGGCCGAGAAGGCGAAGAACTCGCCGCAGAAGCGCCTGGAGCAGATGATCGACGTCGACGAGGAGCAGGTCGCCGCCATCCTCAAGCGCTGGCTGCTGCGTGAGGAGCCGGCGTGATGGATGCGGTGATCGCCCGCTACCTGCCCGAAATCGCCTCAGGCAGCGTGCCGCCCCAGGCGGCCCGGGGCCAGGCCCCCGAGGCCTTCGGCGACCCCTGGGCCGGGCTCGCCCGGGCCCCGCGCGCTCCCGCGCCGCTCCCGGTCGCGGACGCCCCGGACGCGATCCGGGTCGAGCCGGTCCGGACCGATCACCCGCCCGCCGGGCTGCCCGACGACCCGCTCGGCGAGTGGCACGAGGGCCTGCTGCCGCGCGCGGCCAAGCCCACCGTCCCCACGCCGCTCGCCGCCACACCGTCCGCCGCCGAGCCGGCAATCGCCGGCTCGCCTCTGATCAAGCCGGCCTCCGCCAAGCGCGAGACGCCAGAGGAGCGCGCCGCGCTGCTGGCCGCGGCCGAGGAGCGCGGCCGGCAGCAGGGCCTGGCCGAGGCGCGGGAGGAGGCCGAGATCGCCCGCCTGCGGGCGGTCGAGGCAGCGGAAACCCGCCTCGCCGAGGCGCGCCGGCACTGGAGCCAGGCCGAGGCCGAGGCTCTGGCCGACGGCTTCTCCGCCGCGCTCCGCGCCCTCGACGCGACCCTGTCCGAGCGGATCGCCCGGCTGCTGGTGCCGGTGCTGACCGATGCCCTGCGCCGCCAGGCGGTGGCCGAGCTGAGCGGCGCGCTGGCGCGCCTCCTCGCCGAGCCGCAGGCGGCCAACGTGCGGGTGAGCGGGCCGGACGACCTCCTGGCGGCGCTCGCCGCCCGCCTCGGGCCGCTCGCGGCCTCCATCTCGTTCACGGCGGCCGAGACGGCGGAGGTGCAGGTGAGCGCCGACCAGACCGTAATCGACACCCAGCTCGGCGCCTGGACGCGCCTCATCGCGGCGGCGGTGGCGGAGACCTGAGATGTCCGAGGGCCATCAGGAAATCATCATCATCAAGCGTCACGGCGACCACGAGGACGGCCATCACGGCGGCGCCTGGAAGATCGCGCTCGCCGACTTCATGACCGCCATGATGGCGCTGTTCCTCGTGATGTGGCTGATCAACTCCACCAGCAAGGAGCAGAAGCAGACCATCGCCGAGTATTTCAACCCGGTGAAGCTCGCCGAGGTCACCCACGACAAGAAGGGCCTGCGCGACCCCCACGACACGCCTTCCGAACCCGGCGCCGAGGGCGGCAAGGCCGAGGGCAGGGGCGGCGAAGGCAAGGGGGAGGGGAAGGGCGAGGGCAAGGCGGGAGACAAGGCGAGCGAGGCCGCGCCGGGCAGCCGGGCGCGGGAATCCGCCCTGTTCCAGGACCCCTACGCGGTGCTGGCGCGGCTCGCCGCCGAGTCCGAGCGCGGCGACACGGCGAGTTCCGACGCGGCTGCGGTGGAAACCGGCCAGCCCGGGATCAGCGGCGGCGACGCGGCGCGCGATCCCTTCGATCCGCTCTATTGGCAGGTCGAGCCGCTGCCGCGCCACCGCACCGAGCGGCCGGGCAAGGTCGGCACCGCGGTGACGGCGCCGTCAGAGAACCGCCTCGACGCCGCGGGCCAAGTAGCCTCCCAACTGGCCTCCCAACCGGCTTCCGCGGCCAGGCCGCGCGATCCGAAGGAGGCGCCCACCCGCCTCGCTTCGGCCGAGGACGGGCTGCCGCTCACCCCGCGGGATCCGGCCAAGGATGCCGCTCCCAAGGATGCTGTGAAGTCGGCCGCCCTCAAGGAGCCGGCGCCCAAGGACACCCCGAAGGATCCCGCCAAGGATCCCGCCAAGGATTCTGCCAAGGACGCGGGCAGGGACAAGGCGGCCGAGACCGCTGCGGTCGCCGCGATGAAGGCCGAGATCGCCAAGGCGGTGGCGCCGCTCTCCTCCGGCACGCCCACCCCGAAGGTCGAGGTGCGGCGCTCGGGCGAGGGCATCCTGATCAGCATCACCGACGAGATCGACTTCAGCATGTTCGGCATCGGCTCGGCGGAGCCGACCCCGAAGGTGGTGCGGGCGATCGAGAAGATCGCCAAGGTGATCAACAGCCGGCCCGGCCGCATCGTGGTCCGCGGCCATACCGACGGGCGGCCGTTCCGCTCCGAGGCTTACGACAACTGGCGCCTCTCGACGGCCCGGGCGCAGATGGCCTCCTACATGCTGGTGCGCGGCGGCGTCGACGAATCCCGGATCGAGCGCATCGAGGGCTACGCCGACCGCCAGCCCCGCAACCCCGCCGACCCGAAGGCGGCGGAGAACCGGCGCATCGAGATCCTGCTGCGGGGGCTGCCCGAATGAGCCGCCTCGCAGCCGGTCTCGCGATCGCCGCGCTCCTTCTCGCCGCGCTGCCAGCCTCTGCCGGCGGCGACGCTCACGGCGGCGGCCACGCCGCGCCGGCGGCCGATTCCCATGGCGGCCACGGCGAGCCGCAAAAGCCCATCGAGCCGCTGCCGGTGGCGCCCCGCGGCCTGCCGGTCGAACTGGTGCGCACGCTGCAATTGCTGCAGGACCGCATCGCCCGCGGCTCGACCCAGGCCCACCTCGCCCAGCGCCAGCTCCTCGGCCATATCGAGCAGCGCCTGCTCGCTCTCGAGCCCGAGGCGTGGACGGCGCCGGAGAACGTGCGGGCGGCGGTGACCTTCGCGCTCGGCGGCGGCGGTCCTGCGGTCCTGCGACGGATGCGCGAGACGGGGAAGGTACCGGAGGACCTGTCGGCCCTCGTGCAGGGCGCGCTCGCCTACCTGGAGGGCCGCGAGCGCGAGGCCCGGACCCTGCTCGGCCGCTTCGATCCGCGCAGCCAGCCCCCCGGCCTCGCCGGCCAGCTCGCCCTGACCCAGGCGGCGGTCACCGTGCGCGAGGCGCCGCGGCGGGCGATCGAGCTCCTCGACCTCGCTCGGCTCCTGGCCCCGGGCACCCTGGTGGAGGAGGGCGCGCTTCGCCGCGAGATCTTCATCCACGCCCAGGGCGGGGATGCGACGCGCTTCGAAGCCCTGTCGATCCAGTACCTGCGGCGGTTCCGCCGCTCGGTCTATGCCGGCAATTTCCGCCAGCGCTTCGCTACGGCGCTGACCCGTCTCGACTTCGACAGCGACCGCGCCCGCGTCGACCGTCTCGAGCGGATGCTCGACGAGATCGAGCCGGGGGAGCGGCGCGACCTCTACCTGCTGGTCGCCCGGGCCGGGCTGGAGCAGGGCCGGCGCGAGACCGCGCTCTTCGCGGCCGAGCGGGCGCTCAGCCTCGCCGGCCCCGACAGCGAGGCCGCCGCCCGGGCCCGGCTCTACCGCGCCGCCGCGCTGATCGTCGTGGACGGACGCTACGAGGAAGGGCTCGACTCGCTGCGCGCCGTCGACCGGGCCGGGCTCGACCCGTCCGACCGCGGTCTCCTCGACGCCGCGCTCTCGACCGCCGGCCAGATCCGTGGCGGCGCGCCGCCGGCGCCCGCGGCGCCGCCGACCGCCGACGCCGCCCCGCCCGCCGGCCGGCACCAGATTCCCGAGGCCGCGTCGATCGCCCGAGCGCGCGAAGCGCTCGCGCAGGTCGACCGGATGATCGACAGGACCGACCCGTGACCCCCCTCGACGCGATGCTGACGGGCCCGCGGCCACGCCTCGACGGCGCCCGCAACCCCGGCGATCCGCTCCGCTCCGATGCCGGATCCGGCTTCGACGCCGTGCTCGGCCTCCTCGAGAGCCGCGAGCGCCCCGAGCCCGCGGGATCGCCCGAAGCCGGGACGGAGCCCGTTCTGGTGACCGGCGCGGCCCCGCGCGCCGATGCGTCGCCGCGCGCGCCGACCCTGGGCGCGCTCCTCGCCAGCGCACTCCCGGGCGGACCCGTCCACCCGGGCGACGCGGCCCTCGCCGCCCTGGTGGAGCGGGCCGCCGGCCGGGCACCCGCGCCGAACCCGCCCGCGAACGCGTTGGGGCTTCGAGGCGCTGCCCCGGAACCTCGAGCCACGTCACCGGGATCTCAAGGTGCTGCGTTGAGACCTGAAGGCGCCGCCTTGGCCGGGCAGCTCGCTGCCGCGCTTCCCGGCTTGGCCGCGCTCCCGGCCGCCGAACCGGTTTCCGGTCCAGTGGCCGCCTTCGTGCCCATGGCACGCTCGCTTGCCGGCGCCCTTCCGGCGGCAGAAGCCGCGGCCCCTGCGACAACGGCCCCCGCGACAACGGTCCCCGCGACCGAGACCTCCGTGACCGGGGAGTTCCTGACCAAGGCCTCCTCGCCGGTTCCGGTGGAGCTTGCCGCACCGTCCGCCGTGCCGCAGCCCGCTATCCTGCTCGACCCTCCGCCGCGGCGGGCGCAGCCGTCCGGCCCGCAGCGCGAGGCGGCGGCGCCTCACCAGGTGCGGCTGCGCGCCGTACCGGTCCCGGACGCGTCGTTCCCGGCATCGGGAGCCGAGATCCCGTCCGGCGCGCCGGACGGGGAGGGCGACGCTCCTGAGACCGAGGCCGGACGGGTATCCGTCCCGGCCGACGGTTTCCCGTTCGCCGCCGTGCCGTGGCCGACGCGCACCGATGCGGCGATACCGTTCCCGCTTCCGGCGGCGCCGGAAGCGGCCGGCGCTCCGGCATTCGCGGCGCCGCCGCAGGCCTCCGGGCCTGCGGCCGATCCGGCAGCCCAGCAGGCACCGGTGTCGGCGGCCGGGCTGCGGCCGGCCGTGGCCGTGATCGCGCAGGAAACCCATTTCGCTCCGGTCGCGGCGCCCGTCCTCGCGGCTCGCCCAGCGGCGCAAGGCGCGGTGTCTCCGGTCGCTGTCCAGGACGCCGCGATTCCCACTGCACCGTCGATCCCCGCACCCGCGATCTCCGCACCCACGACACTCGCACCCACGACACTCGCACCGAGGACACCCGTTGGTGGGTCAGCCGCGCCACGCGATCCGGCCGGTCCACGTCCCCCCATACCGGAAGCGCCGCCGGTCATCCCGCCGTCCGCTCCCGTCTCCGCCTCGCCGGGTGTGACCTCGGCGGTGTCCCGTCCGCAGGCCATTGGGGCCTCGCCGATGCCCGGTGGAGCGACTCCGGTGCCGCCGGCCCCCGGTGCCGTCCGTCGTGAGACCGCTGTCAGGTCCGATGGGGTGCGGGCCGACACGCCGCCCGCGGCGGCATCGCCGGGTTTCCCCGCCCCGGCGCCGGCTGATCCAGGCTCGGCAGAGCCGGCCAGCCGTGTGACCGCGCCGCGCGATTCCGTCCCGCAGATCCCGCCGGTGACGGCGGAAGCCGCCCGGCCGGCGGTCGTGCCGCCTGGACCGACCAGCGATCCGGATCGGGCGAGCGCCCCCCTGGCTCCGGCACCGCAGGAATCCCCCGTCGGCCCGGCCCGCACCGCCGTGCCGGACCCGGCCGCGTCCCTCCCGCTACGCGAGGTGGTGACGGAGCCGCCTGCGACCGCGACACCGTCCTTCGTGCCAGCGGCCGCGCCGTGGCCCGGGACGGGAGCGCCGGAACCCGCCCGTGCCGCCCGGATGCCCGTTGCCGCTGCCCTCGACACGGCCCGGACGGCAGAGCCGGTGCGCCAAGCCGCCGCCGACCCCTCCGTGAGCTCGCTTTTGCCGGAGGCGGCGACCTCTCCGGAGACCAAGCTTTCGCCCGAGACCAAGCTTTCGCCCGAGGCCAAGCTTTCGCCTGAGATCAAGCCTTCGCCTGAGATCAAGCCTTCGCCTGAGATCAAGCCTTCGTCCGAGACCAGGCCTTCGCCCGAGGCCAAGCTTTCGCTCGAGACAAAACCTTCGCCCGAGACCAAGCCCTCGCCGGAGGCTCGATCCTCGCCGGAGATCATCCCGTCGCGCGATGCCGGACCTTCGCGCGAAGCCACGCCCCTATCCGAGGCTCGACTGTCACCAGAAGCCAAGCCCTCGCTTGAAACGAGGCTCGTTACCCCCGCCACCCCTGGGGAGCGTCGGGCCGAGGAAGCGGCGGGCCTGACCGCCCCGATTCCCGAGGCCGAGTCCGCTCCCGCGCCGGTACCGGCGGCGCTGCCTGCCGCCACCCTGCGTCAGATCGCGGATGCGGTGGCGACCGGGACCGCGTCCCTGCCCGATCCCGCCTCGGTCCGGGCCGGTGCGGTCGCGGCCGCCTGGAGCGCCGCCGCGCAGGCGGAGGGGCCGGTGCGGCTCCTGACGCTGCAGCTGCGCCCGGCCGAGCTCGGACAGGTCCAGGTCCGGATGCGGCTTCAGGACGGGCGCCTCGAGATGAGCCTGCGCGCCGAGCGAGAGGAGACCGCGGAACTCCTGCGGCGCGACGGCGGCCTCCTCACCGCCCTGGTGCGCGAGGCCGGCTACCAGCCCGACCTCGTCACGGTGCAGGCCGGCCGCCTGCCGGGCCAGCCCGAGGCGCCGCCGCAAGGAGGCGCGCCGGGCGGGCAGGCCCTTCCGTCCTTCGCCGGTGGGCAGCAGCAGCATGGCGGCGCGAGCCCGGACCAGCCGGCCCGCCGCATCCCCGACGCGCCCGAGGAAGGCGGGCGCCGGAGCATGGAGCAGAGAGATGACGCGCATTCCGGCGATCGCGACCGCGGCGGCCTTTACCTTTAGCGTCGCCACGGGTGCGCAGGCCGCCGCCACGGTCTCAGGGGCCGCCAAGGCGCCGCTGCCCCCGACCGGCAACGTCTGCGAGCAGCAGATGGCGCAGGCCGCCGCGCGCCACGGCGTGCCCCTCGGCATGCTCTACGCCGTCGGGCTGACCGAGAGCGGCAACCGCGGATCGCTGCAGCCCTATGCGATGAATATCGGCGGAAAGGCCTATTTCGGCGCGAGCGCTGCCGACGTGATCCGGCGCTTCGGCGAGGCGCAGGCCAGCGGCGTGCGCCTGGTCGATCTCGGCTGCATGCAGATCAACCATCACTATCACCGGGCGAAGTTCTCCTCGCTCGAGGCGATGATCGACCCGCGCCAGAACGTCGAGTACGCGACGATCTTCCTCAAGGAACTCAAGGCCCGGGAGGGCAGCTGGACCCTGGCGGTGGCGCGCTACCACGCCGGCCCGAACAACAACCCGGCCCAGAAGCAGTATGTCTGCCGGGTGATCGCCAACATGGTGGCCTCCGGCTTCGGCCAGTGGACCCCGGGGGCCAAAAGCTTCTGCCAGTAAGAACGTTCCGCCAAGAACGACCTGTCGGTGAGGCCTCGCCTCACCCCACGTAGGTGTAGCCGATGTAGCGCTTGGCCTCGATCGGGTCGTGGCCGAGCGCTTGGGCCAGCTTCTTGCGCAGCTTGCTGACGTGGCCCTCGACCACGCTCTCCTCGACGCCGTCGCTGTAGACGCCGTAGACGCCGTTGAAGAGCTGGGTCTTGGTCACCCGCCGGCCGCGGTTGCGCACCAGGAATTCCAGGATGTGCCGCTCGCGCCGGGGCAGGGAGAGGGGAGCGCCGTCGATCTCGGGGTCGCGCCCGTCGAAGAACACTTTCAGCCGCTCGGGTCCCCGGACCTGCGGGGCCGGCGTCCCTTGCGGGTCGCACGCCGGGGCGACGGCGGCCTCGGCGGCCTGCGCCTGCTCCCCGTTGACCCGGCGCCAGATCGCCTCGGTCCGGGCCAGGATCTCGCGGACATGGACCGGCTTGGGCAGCACGTCGTCGATGCCGGCGTCGAACAGCACCAGGGTCTGTTCGAGCGACCGCGAATCGGCCAGCGCGATGATCGGGGCGCGCGATTGCCGACGGATCGCGCTCGCGCAGCGGGCGCGCTCGTCGAAATCGCCCAGCAGGAAGCCTTGCACCGCGTCGAGGTCGCTGCGGGACGCCGATTCGATCCAGCTCGTGAACTCCTCCGGCGAGAGCGAGAAGGAAGATACTCCTTCCCGATCGAAGCCGGCCTTGAAGCCCGCGTTGACCGATTTCCTGGCGTCAACCAAGAAATACATCTGTCGTACCCTCATCGAGCCAGGGCGGGTGGCGCGGCGGCTCGCCGCCTCGACCTGTGCTCCATCTTCTGCCCTCGGCGCAGAACCTTCGGTGGACCGGTGCGCGGTGCACGCGCGCAGGCCCGAATTCCTGAGGCTGTCCGATTTGCGCCGATCGAATTCATGTCCGGGCCGCGGCGGCCGGTCAATGACCGGCGCGTCGCAGGGGCCCCGCTTCGCAGGGCTTTTTGTTAAGAATCGATCGGAGTGTGGATGCGGGGACGCGTTAGCTCGCTGTTAGCTCCAGGCGGCGGCCCTTCCGGTGCACGGCCGCCCCGAATCAGGCGAGCCGGGCGTCCGACAGGGCGCGGGCGAAGGCGTCGAGGCGCAGAGGCGGGCCGTCCTCGGCCAGGATGCGCTGGATCGCCACCCCGACGAAGCAGCCGTCGAGGACGAGCTTGAAGAACACCGTCACGGGCTTGGCCGCGAACTCCATGTCGAGCACCACCTGCATCGAGCGGCCCCAGTCGAGGCAGACGTCGGCGGCGTCGGCGTAGGTCAGCGTCGCGTGCTTGAAGAACGGCTCGGCCGAGGAGGCGACGAGGTCGGCGATGTTGCCGTGGCGCTCGCCCCGCACCCAGCCGATCAGCACGCTGCCGTCGAGCAGGCAGAACTCGGTGATGAAGTCGCGGATCGCCGTCGCGAAGACCTCCTCGGCCGCCGCGATCACGTCCCGGGAGATCGTCCGGGCCTGCGCGAGATCGTGGTCGTGAGGGATCATCGTTGTCTCGCGAACAGGAAGAACAGGATCTGCGCGACCGCGCGGTAGAACTCCGCGGGGATCATCTGGTCGACTTGCACAGCATCGTACAGCGACCTTGCCAGAGGCTTGTCTTCGATCACCGCGATGCCGTTCTGCTCGGCGATCTCGCGGATGCGCAGGGCGATGAGGTCCTGGCCCTTGGCGAGCACGATCGGTGCCGGCCCCTCGGAGGGCTCGTAGCGCAGGGCCACCGCGAAGTGCGTCGGGTTGGCGATGACGACGGTGGCGCGGCTGACCTGCCCGAGCATGCGCTTGCGGGTCCGGTCCTGGGCCAGCGAGCGCAGGCGCGCCTTGACGCTCGGATCGCCCTCGGTCTGCTTGTGCTCGTCCTTGATCTCCTGGCGCGACATCCGGAGCGAGCGCTGCCAGCGCAGGCGCGCCCAGACGAGGTCGCCCGCCACGATCACGATGGTGGCGATGCTCACGGCCGAGACCAGGCGGATCGCGGTCGTCAGGATCAGCTCGGGGAGCTGGCTCGGGTCGACGAACATGGCACTCACGGCTTTGCCCTGTTCCGAGCGCAGGAGCAGGAGGACGACGAGACTGACCGATGAGACTTTAAGGACGGCTTTCAGGAACTCGACCTGGCCGGAGCGGCCGAAGATCCGGCTCCAGCCCGAGACCGGGGAGATGCGGTTCCATTTCGGGGCGATCCGGTCGGCGACGAGGCTCGGGACGTTCTGGGCGAGGGAGGCGACGAGCCCGAACCCGATGAGCACCAGCAGGATCGGGGTGAGGAAGCGGGCGAGCGCGAAGCCGGTGGCGTGCATCAGCGACAAGGCGTCCTCGGCCGAAGCCAGCGAGAAGCCCCCCGGATGGTCGAGGAACGAGGACAGGTCGCGGGCGAGTGCCGCCGCCTGACCCCGGACCACCAGGCTCAGGCAGACCAGGAGCCCGAGGATCGAGGCGAAGACCGGTGCCTCGCGGGAGAACGGCACGTCGCCCTTCTCGATCGCATCGCGCACCTTCCGCTCGGTGGCGGCCTCGGTCTTGCTCTCCTGGTCGGTCTCCTCAGACATGAGTCGGTCCGCAGGCGCTCGCGCCCGACCGCTTCACGGCGCGGACCGGCTCAGCGGATGAGGGCCTCATCCTCGCCTCCCGGGTTGATCTCGATCTCGCCGCGGCCCGCCATGTCCATGGCGAGGTCGGTGATGCTGCGGCGCGCCTCCATCACGTCGCGCTGGGCGGCCGGCTCGCCGCCGTTGAGCTCGTGCTCGACCATGCGGCGGACGCGCGCCGAGAGGGCGCTGAGCACCACCGTGCGGAACTCCGCGTCGGTGCCCTTGAGGGCCAGCACCAGGCGATCGTTGGGCACCGCGTCGAACAGGGTCGTGCGTGCGCGCGGCGCCAGCTTGACGATGTCGTCGAAGGTGAAGAGCAGGCCCTTGAGGATCTCGACCGATTTCGGCCGCGAATCGGCGAGGCTGGTGAGCGCCTCGTCCATCTGCTGGCGGTCCATCTTGTTGATGATGTCGGCCATCTTGGCGTGGGTGTCGGCGCCGGAATTGCGCGACCCGTTGATCAGGAAGTCCTCGTGCAGGGCGCGCTCGACCGCCTGCATCACGTCGTCGACCACCGGCTTGAAGCTGAGCATCCGCCGCATCACGGTGTTGCGCACCGGCAGCGGCAGGTGCCCCATTACCTTGGCGGCGATGGCGGGCTTGACCTTCGACAGGATCAGGGCCGCGGTCTGCGGGTGCTCCTTGACGAGGTAGCTCGCCAGCACGCTCTCCGACACCGTCGCCATGCGCTCCCAGACCGAGCGGTTGGCGTTGCCGCGCACTTCGGCCAGGATGTCGGCGACCTGGTCGGCCGGGAGCAGGCCGGTGAGGAGCTTCTCGACCTCCTGCACCGTGCCGACGAGGCTTGCCCCGCCGGCGAACTCCTCCGCGAAGCTCTCGACCACGGTGTCGACCTGGTCGGGGCTCACCGCACCGAGCCGCGAGGCCGAGTGGGTGATCCGCTTGATCTCGTCCGGCTCGAAATACTTCAGCAGGCGCCCCGCCGCGGGCTTGCCCATGGCCAGGAGCAGGGTCGCGACCTGGTCGACGGGCGCGAGCTGCCGGGAGGCGCTGCGCAGGGCCGGGGGGGACACCGAGACGTTCACGCGGATCAGCCGTTCTGTGCGGCGTCGGCCGGGCCGACCACCTCGGTCAGCGAGACGCCGAAGCGGGAATTGTCCTCCTCGACGATGACGATCTCGCCCCGGGCGATCACCCGGCCATTGACCATCACGTCGACCGGCTCGCCGACCCGGTGGTCGAGGGGCACGACGGCGCCGCGGCCGAGCTTCATCAGGTTGGCCACCGGCATGGTGGCCGAGCCGAGCACCACCTGCACCAGGACCGGGATGCGCAGGATCGAATCGAGGTTGCGCCCGTCCTCGGCTGCTTGCGAGCCTTGGTTCGGGAAGGCGGGGCTGGCGCCGGCATCGGGGAAGGGGCTCGTGCTCATCGCGGGCTCGCGTGGAAGTCTCGAAATGTCCCTGACAGGTCTAGGCGCTCAAGCTGATCCGAGGCTTGCGGCCGAGGCTGACGTCTTCGTCCGTCGTCCCCTCTCGGCGCGTCGATGTCGGGCGTCCGGGACGGGGCCACGTGTCGCTGTCAGCGCCGCGGCTGGGCGGACGCGACGGAGCGGGTCGTGACGCAGTGTCCCGCGCGAACGATACCGGTTCGTGCAGAGGATGCGGCGCGATCGAGGCTTCGGCGCAGCGCCCGGTCGCCGCTCTAGCGGCCGCCCTCGGCCGGTGCCGCTCCGCGCCGGCCGGCCTCGAGGGCGTCGAGCGTCGCCTTCGCCTCGTCGATCTTAGCGCTCAGGGCCTCGAGCACCGCGCGTCCCTCGCCGGTGAAGCTGCGCACCGCCTCGCCGGCGCTGGCGAGCGCGTGGCCGGAGGCCGCGACCGCCCGTCCGTACTCGGCCTGGGCGCGGTCGAGGCGCTTGAGCTTCAGGTAGAGCGGCAGCACGCAGGCATTGGTGCCGACGAGGGCGGCGAGCAGCACTCCGTCAACCAGCGACACCATGCTCCGCCCCTTCCTTGTCCTGGTTGATGGCCTCGTCGATCCGCAGGACGTAGGCCCCCTGAGACTGTCCGGCCTGGCACCAGAACAGCGGCTTGTCGTTGCCCTCGAGCTTGATCCGCGTCGCCGGGGTGGCGTCGAGGGCGATCACCTGGCCGACCTTCAGCCCGGCGATCTCGCCCAGCGTCAGGTGGCGCTCCTCGAGCACGGCGCGCAGGTGCACCGTGGTCTTCTGCACCTCGGCGGCGATCTGGGTCGCCCAGCGCGGGTCGCGGCGGGTGCTGGTCTCGCCGGTGAGCACCTTGGCGAGGCTCGGCCGCAGCGGGTTGAGCACCGATTGCGGGATGATGATGAACATCTCGCCGCCGCGGCTGAGCGCCTGGATCAGGAACTTGGCCTGGATGGCCTTGTTGCTGCGCCGGCCGATCACCGCGAACTCCATCCGGGTCTCGGTGCGCTCGAGGTTGAACGCCGTCTTCGAGACGAGGCCGAAGGAGGATTCGAGCGCCCGGCCGACCTGCTCCAGGATCACCTGGGCGATGCGAAGCTCGATCGCCGAGAAGGCGCGCTCGTCGTCGACCGGCTGCTCGGTGCCGTCGGCGCCGAACAGCACCTCCACCATGGTGAAGATGAAGTCGCGGTCGAGGCCGACCAGGATGTGGCCGTCCCAGGCCGGGGCGCTGAAGATGCCCACCACCGCCTTCGCGTCGTAGGCGTCGAGGAAATCGCCGAAGCGTCCGCTCTCGACGCCGTTCAGCGAGTAGAGGATCGACGAGGCGGCGAGGTGCTTGAGGCCGTCGCCGCAGGCGGTGGCCAGGCGGTCGAAGATGAGCTGCAGCATCGGCAGCCGGTCCAGGGAGAGGCCGGCGGCCTCCTGGATGCGGGCGCGGATGTCGGCGGGGCTCCGGAGGATCGCCGGGTCGGAGGGGCCGGGAATGGAACCGGACACGGGGCCGGTCGCGGGTTCGGTCATGGATCGGGTGTCCCGGCTCTCTTCAGGCCGCGTCTCGGTCGGTCGTCATCAGGCCGCTTCGCGATTGGTCTTTGGTCAGGCCGCTTCGCGGGCTTGCGCGCCCGGCACCGTCGCGGCCTCGACCTCGTCGATGGTCGGGCGGTCGGCGGCGGCGATGCCCTTGCGGCCGTGTTCGATCGCCACCTGCGGCAGGGCGCCGTTCATGTAGGCGATCAGGCTCTGCTTCACGATGGTGTAGACCGAGCACTGCTTCTCGCGCAGGCCCTTGATCTTGATGGCGAGGGGCGCGAGCACGCCGTAGGAGGCGAACACCCCGATGAAGGTGCCGACGAGCGCCGCGCCGATGAGGCCGCCGAGGATCTGCGGCGACTGGTCCAGCGCGCCCATCGCCTTCACGATGCCGAGCACCGCCGCGACGATCCCCAGCGCCGGCAGCGCCTCCGCCACCGTGTTGATCGCAGCATAGGGCTTGAGCGCGTACTTCTTGTGCGTGCCGATCTCCTCCTCCATCAGCGCCTCGATCTCGTGCGAGCGGGCGCCGCCGATCAGGATCAGCCGGCAATAATCGCAGATGAACAGGACCAGGCCCTGGTCCTTGGTCACGTCCGGATAGTTCTTGAAGATCTCGGAATTCGCCGGATCGTCGAAATGGGTCTCGACCTCGTTGCGCGGCTTGGTCTTGATCTCGCGCAGGAGGGCGTGGAGCAGGCCGAGCAGGGACAGGAAGTCCGTGCGCTTCGGGCCCTTGTTGGTGAGCGCCTCCATGGTCGCCTTGCCGGAATCGACCACGGTCTTCATCGGGTTGGCGATCACGAAGGTGCCGGCCGCCATGCCGCCGATGATGACGAACTCCCAGGGCTGCCAGATTACGATCAGGTGGCCGCCCATGGCCACGAAACCGCCGAGCATGCAGCCGATGGCGATGAGCAGGCCGACGAGGATTCCCATATCCCGCAACGCTCCGTCTTGATGCGTAACGCTCTAAGGCCGGTGGCTTGCGCGGGGCTTTTTCGCCGGCCGCCCGGCGGGGGCCTCGCGCGGGTTGTCCTGCGGGCCGCCAGCGGAGTTTCCGTCGATTCGTCCGCGCCTTGGCTTGAGTTCTCCCAGCTTTCCCCAGGTCTTTCGGCGCCGGGCCCGCCGTTTAATCGCTTGATAAGGCGGGAATCGCGATAGTCCGTTCGTCGACGGGGCCAGAAACGGCCACCGTGGCAGGCGCAGCGGATGGGCTTTCTCGAAGCTCAAGACATGATGTCGGACTGCTGACCCCGGTGAGAAGCCGGATGTGTAGTAACGCGCAGACGGACATGTGCTTTGCAGATGCAGGCACAGGACCGTCCCTCTGCACCGGTGCGAGCCCGGAGACCATCGCACATTCCCGCCCACGCCTAAAACCGGAACGATCGCCGTGACCAGCCTGCTGACCAACAACGCCGCGATGACGGCGCTGACGACGCTGAAGTCGATCAACAGCCAGCTCGATACGACCAGCAACCGCGTCTCGACCGGCCAGCGCGTCTCGGCCGCCTCCGACAACGCCGCCTACTGGTCGATCGCCACCACCGTGCGCACCGACAACGCCTCGCTCTCGGCGGTCAAGGACTCGCTGGGCCTCGGCTCCTCGGCCGTCGACATCGCCTATAACGGCCTCAACTCCATCATCACCGACCTGCAGAACATCCGCGGCAAGCTGCAGAGCGCGCTGACCCCGGGCGTCGACCGCGCCAAGGTCCAGACCGAAATCTCGGCCATCCAGTCCAAGATGAAGGCCACCGCCGACTCGTCGAACGCCAGCGGCCAGAACTGGCTCTCGGTCGATTCGACCTCGACCAACGCCAACTACAAGGCGACGCAGAACGTCGTGGCTGGGTTCTCCCGTGGCTCGGACGGCTCCATCAC
>NZ_BPQJ01000033.1 GCF_022179185.1 Methylobacterium frigidaeris
TCAGCCCGACCACGTCGCCGATGCGGGCCGTCGCCTCGGTCAGCGCCCGGACCTGCCCGGCGGTCTGCCCGGCCTCGGCCACGGCAGCCTGTGCCAGCCGCGCCGAGCCGTCGACCTGGCGGCCGATCTCCGCCACCGAGGCGCCGAGTTCCTCGGCAGCCACCGCGACGGTCTCGACGTTGGAGGCGGCCTCCTCGGCGGCAGCGGCCACGGCGGTCGATTGCGCGGCGGTCTGCGTCGCGGTGGCGGTCATGGCCTGGGCGGTGCCGCGCAGCTCGCCGGAGGCGGCGGCGACGGTGGCGATGACCCCGGTGATCGCGGTCTCGAAGCCCTGGATCAGCTCGTTCAGCGACGCTGCGCGGCGCATCCGGCGCAGCTCCTCGGCCTCGCTCTCGCCCCGCAGCCGTTCGCGCTCGATCGCATTGTCGCGGAAGACCAGGACGGCGCGGGCCATCGCCCCGACCTCGTCGCGCCGTCCCGCCTCCGGCACCGCGAGGTCGGTGCGCCCTTCCGAGAGACCGGTCATCGCGGCGCGCAGGCGCTCCATCGGCCGCACCACCGAGCGGACGATCAGGAGCGAGACGCCGCCAAGGACGAGCAGGATGACGAGGCCTGCGACCGCCAGGCGTTCGACCTGGGCGACGATCATCGCCCGCAGGTCGCTGACATACTCGCTGACGCCGATGTAGATGTCCCACGGAGCATGGTAGCGGAACAGACCGATCTTCGGCACGGCCGCCGTCTCGCCTTCCGGGACCCAGGTGTAGCGGAAGGTCGCCGCGCCGTCGCGCTTGGCGCGGGGCATGACGTCGGCGACGTAGCGGAATCCGGTCGGATCGGTCACGCCCATCAGGTTGCGGCCGACCACCTTCACGGCGGGGTGGGCGACCACGGTGCCGGTGCCGTCATTGACGAACAGGTAGTTGTCGCGCCCGTGCCGCATCGCCGCGATGTCGGCGAGCGCCGCCTCGCGGGCGGCTGCCTCGCCCATCTCGCCCCTGCCGGCCTTCTGGCGGTAGTGCTCGACGATGTTGGCCGCCGCCTCGGTGATGAGCGAGAGGCGCTCGATGCGCTGCGCCATCATCGTCTCGTATTGGTAGTTGAGCGCGACCCCGCCTAAGCCGACCAGGCTGAGGCCGGCGAGCGCGATCAGCAACGCGAACTTGCGGGGAAGGGTGAGCACGAACATGAAGCGGCCACTCCGGATCCGGACCTTGCCGGATGACGCTCCGGAAATAGATGCCGGGTCGTGAACAGTCGGTTTATTTCGTTAGCTCATGGAGCGATTTGGGCAGGCGCGACAAGGTCTTGCCCGTACGGCATCTGACCCGCGGCGGTATCATCGGCGGTCCACCGCGTCCCGCGAGGCCGCGCCCTACCCGATTCCGGCCCGCAGGGCCCCGCGCCGCCGCGGCGGCACCGCGACGGCCTCCGCCGCCTCGCCGCGGGCGAGCGCCAGCACCATGCCGGTGAAGATCTCCTGCATCGCCTCCCGCGAGAGGCGCCCGTCCGGCCTGTACCAGGTGCAGATGCCCGACAGCATGGCGAGGATGGCGAGCGTCGCCATCCGCGTGTCGGCCAGGCGGAACTCGCCGGTGGCACAGCCGTGGTCGAGGATGTCGCCGAGCTTGCGCTCGTAGTCGCGCCGCATCGCCACCACCGCGGCGAGGTTGTCCGGCTCGAGGCTGCGCAGCTCCGAGTAGCAGATGAACACCTCCTGCGCCCGGGCGACGTGGTAGGCGACGTGGAACTCGGTGAACCGGGTCAGCCGCGCCTCGGCGCTCCCCTCCGGCAGCAAGGCCGCGTCGAGGGCCGCGTGCAGGTCGAGCATGTGCCCGCGGATGAGGTCGAACAGGAATTCCTGCTTGTTACGGAAGTAGTTGTAGAGCGAGCCCTGCTGAATGCCGACCTCGGCCGCGAGCTGGCGCAGGCTCATGGCGGCGTAGCCGTGGGTGGCGATGAGGCTGAGCCCCGCCCGCCGGATGGCCTCCTCGGTCCGCGGTCCCGACGAGCCTGCGATACGCGCCATGCTGGCCCCTAACCCTGCCCTCGCGGGGCTCCCGCCCCCTCGACTTTCGTCGCGCCAGTGTAGCACTTGACGCTCGGAAAAAAACAGTCGAACGTATTTTCATGGCGGATGACGGGGACGCATACCCGGTATCCGCGATTGGCAGAGCGGCGCCGGACACGAGCGCGGCCGCCATCCCCAGGGAGGATCAGGCGTGGCGGAGACCCTCGCGGTTCGCCAGATCTCGTTGCGCTTCGGCGGCGTCAAGGCGCTGACGGATGTCAGCTTCGCGGTCGAGAAGGGCGAGCTTTTCTCGATCATCGGCCCCAACGGCGCCGGCAAGACCTCGATGATCAACTGCATCTCGGGCCGCTACCGGCCGTCCGAGGGCCAGATCCTGCTTGACGGCCGCGACATCACCAAAGCCACGCCGAACCAGCGCCCGAAGCTCGGCATCGGCCGGACCTTCCAGAACCTCGCGCTGTTCCACCACATGAGCGTGCTCGACAACATCCTCGTCGGGCGCCACCACCTGATGCGCAACAACTTCGTCACCGGCTCGCTGTACTGGCTGCCGGGGGTGCGGAGCGAGGAGCTGGCGCATCGCCGCCGGGTCGAGGAGATCATCGATTTCCTCGATCTCCAGGCCTACCGCAAGGCGCCGGCCGGCACCCTCTCCTACGGGTTGCGCAAGCGGGTCGAGCTCGCCCGCGCCATGGCGCTCGAGCCGAAGCTGATCCTCCTCGACGAGCCGATGGCCGGCATGAACCTCGAGGAGAAGGAGGACATGGCCCGCTACATCGTCGATCTCAACGAGGAGTTCGGCATGACCGTCGTGATGATCGAGCACGACATGGGCGTGGTCATGGACATCTCGCACCGGGTGATGGTGCTCGATTTCGGCCGCCGCATCGCGCTGGGCCGCCCCGAGGCGGTCCTGGCCGATCCCCACGTGCGCAAGGCCTATCTCGGCGAGGAGGACGACGCGCCGGCCGCTCCCGAACCCGTGAGGGCGGTGTCGTGATGACCGATTTCACCGCGCTTGCCGACCAGGCCGACACCTTCCCGAAGCTCCTGCGCCGCAACGCCGCCGAGCACCCGGACGAGGTGGCCCTGCGGGAAAAGATCTTCGGGTTATGGCGGCCGACGACCTGGGCCGAGTACCACGCCCGCACCCGCGCCTTCGCGCTCGGCCTCTCCGACCTCGGCATCGACGGCGGCGACGTGGTCGGGCTCATCGGCGACAACCGGCCCGACTGGGTGGCCGGCGAGATCGCCGCCCATGCGCTCGGCGCCCTGTCGCTCGGCCTCTACCGCGACGCGCTGGAGGACGAGGTCCAGTACCTCCTCGCCTTCGCCGAGGTGAAGGCGGTGATCGCCGAGGACGAGGAGCAGGTCGACAAGCTCCTCAACCTCGCCGACGGCGTGCCGAGCTTGCGCCACATCGTGTTCTGCGACCCCCGCGGGATGCGCAAATACGACGACCCGCGGCTGATCTCGGCGGACGCCCTCGCCGCCAGGGGCGAGGCCCTGCACGCGAGCGATCCCGGCCTCTACGACCGGATGGTCGACGCGACCGACGGCGAGGCGGTGGCGATCCTCTGCACCACGTCCGGCACCACGGCGCGGCCGAAGCTCGCGATGCTGAGCGGCGGCCGGGTGCTGCGCCACTGCGCCCGCTACCTCGCCGCCGACCCGAAGGGGCCGCAGGACGATTACGTCTCGGTGCTGCCCCTGCCCTGGATCATGGAGCAGGTCTACGCGCTCGGCCAGGCGCTCCTCTCTCGCATGAAGGTCAACTTCGTCGAGGATGCCGACACCCTGATGCACGATTTCCGGGAGATCGCCCCGACCTTCGTGCTCTTCGCCCCCCGGGTCTGGGAGGCGGTCGCCGCCGACGTGCGCGCCCGGATGATGGACGCCTCGCCGTTCAAGCGCGCCCTCTACGAGCGCGGAATGACGATGGGGCTCGACGCCCTCGACAAGGGCACGCGCTCCACTGCGGCCGACGCCCTGCTGTTCCGGGCGCTTCGCGACCGGCTCGGCTTCACGCGGCTCACCTCGGCGGCGACCGGCGGCGCGGCCCTCGGGCCCGACACGTTCCGGTTCTTCCGTGCCATGGGCGTGCCCCTGCGCCAGCTCTACGGCCAGACCGAGACGCTGGGCGCCTACACCCTGCACCGAGGCGAGACGGTCGATTTCGACACGGTCGGCGTGCCCTTCGACGACAGCATTGAGATCCGGGTGCTCGATCCCGACCGCAACGGCATCGGCGAGGTGCTGGCGCGCCACGCCAACATGTTCCACGGCTACTACAAGGCCGATCCGAACGCCCCGAGCGACGTGCGCGACGGCTGGATGCACACCGGCGACGCCGGCTACGTCGACAAGAAGGGCGAGCTGGTCGTCATCGACCGGATCAAGGACCTCGCCGTCAACGCCCACGGTGAGCGCTTCTCGCCGCAATACATCGAGAACAAGCTGAAGTTCTCGCCCTACGTGGCGGAAGCCGTGATCCTCGGCGCCGGGCGCGAGGTCCTGGCGGCGCTGATCTGCATCCGCTACGCGGTGGTGGCGAAGTGGGCCGAGAAGAACCGCATCGCCTTCACGACCTACTCGGACCTCGCCGCGAAGCCGGCGGTGATCGAGCTGATCCGCAAAGAGGTCGAGCGGGTGAATGCCGGGCTGACCCACGTGCAGCGCGTCGCCAAGTTCGTGCTGCTCTACAAGGAGCTCGACGCCGACGACGGCGAATTGACCCGCACCCGCAAGGTCCGCCGCGGCGTCATCAACGAGAAATATGCCGACCTGATCGACACGATCTATGCCGGCGCGCCGAGCTACCGGGTCGATACGGTGATCCGGTTCCAGGACGGCACCACCCAGCGCATCCGCACCACCCTGCCGGTGATCGACCTCACGGCGGCCCCCACCACCCTCGCCGCCGCCGAATAGGGCCTTCCTGAGAAGGGTCTCGCGCCCATGAACACCCATCTCCTGCTCCAGCTCGTCGTCAACGGGCTGATCGTCGGCGCCCTCTACGGCGTGGTGGCGATGAGCTTCGTCCTGATCTACAAGGCGAGCCAGGTCGTGAACTTCGCGCAGGGCGAGTTCCTGCTCATCGGCGCCTGGGTGTGCTGGTGGCTGCTCACCACCTACCAGCTGCCGTTCCTGGTCGGCATGGCCGTCACCTTCGCGTTCATGCTGGTCTTCGGCATCGCCCTGCAGGTGGTGGTGCTGCGGCCGCTGATCGGCGAGCCGATCATCTCGGTCATCATGGTGACGATCGGCCTGTCGATCTTCTTCCAGGCCCTGTGCAAGTGGCTGTTCGGCGTCTTCGCCCAGCCCTTCCCGCCGATCTTCCAGACCCAGTCGGTCTCGATCCTCGGGCTCGAGATCCAGACCGTGTACCTGATGAGCCTCGGCATCTCGGTCGCCATGATGGCGGGCTTCGCCTGGTTCTTCCGCTACTCGAAGCACGGGCTGGCCATGCGGGCCACCGCGTTCAACCAGCAGGTGGCCCAGTCGCTCGGCATCTCGGTCCGCAACGTCTTCGCGCTGGCCTGGGCGATCTCGGCGGTGGTCTCGTCCGTCGCCGGAATCGTGGTCGGCATCGTCAACGGCGTGTCCTCGGCGCTCTCGCTCTACGGCATCAAGGTCTTCCCGGCGGTGATCCTCGGCGGGCTCGATTCGGTCGTCGGCGCGGTGATCGGCGGCCTCGTGATCGGGGTGCTGGAGAACGTCGCGCAATACGTCGACGGCCAGTACCTGCACTGGGGCAACCTCTACGAGATCGTTCCCTTCTACGTCCTGGTGGTGATCCTGATGATCAAGCCCTACGGCCTGTTCGGCACCCGCGACATCGAGCGCGTCTGATGGCGACCCAGAGCCTGATCCCCGCCGGCGACTACCGCACGACGTATGCCGCCGACACCACCATCTTCCCGACCGCCGGCAGCCGCTACGCGGTCTGGGCGGGGCTAGCGGTTTTGTGCTTCGCCCCCCTGGTGCTCGACCGCTACTGGCTCAGCCTGCTGATCCAGATCGGCTACTTCGCGGTGGCGGCGCTCGGCCTCAACATCCTGGTCGGCTTCACCGGGCAGATCTCGATCGGCCACGCCGCCTTCTTCGGCTTCGGCGCCTTCGCCTCGGCCTGGCTGTCGAACAATCTCGGCATCCCGGTCTTCTTCGCGATCCCGCTCGCGGGCGTCGTCACCACCGCGGTCGGCCTCGTCTTCGGCCTGCCGGCGGCCCGGCTGAAGGGCCTCTACCTCGCCATCGCAACGCTCGCCGCGCAGTACATCCTCCAGGATTTCTTCGCCCGGGCGAACTGGTTCACCGGTGGCGTCGCCGGCACCCACGCCGAGGCGTTCTCGATCTTCGGCTTCGCCTTCGACACCGACCACCGCTACTTCTACGTCGTGCTGGCCTACCTGGTGCTGACCTTCGTGCTCGCCACCAACCTGATGCGCTCCCGCGACGGCCGGGCGCTGGTGGCGGTGCGCGACCACTATCTCTCGGCGGAGATGATGGGGATCAACCTCACCCGCTACCGCACCCTGTCCTTCGGTCTCTCGGCCTTCTATGCCGGCATCGGCGGCGCGCTCTACGCGCATTACCTGCAATTCGTCTCGGTCGAGGGCTTCGGCATCCTGCTCTCGATCCAGTTCCTCGGCATGATCATCATCGGGGGCCTCGGCTCGATCATGGGCACCCTGATGGGCACCGCCTTCATGGTTCTGGTGCCGGAAGCGATGGGCTGGATCACCGACGCGGTCCGCGGCTCCGCCCTCGACCGGGCCCTGTCGCTCAAGGACAACCTGTCCTTCCTGCGCGAGATGGCGATCGGCCTCGTGATCGTGCTCTTCCTGATGTTCGAGCCCGACGGGCTCGCCCACCGCTGGCGCCAGATCAAGGCGTACTGGAAGCTCTATCCCTTCTCGCACTGACATGAACGAACGAGGCTGAGAACAGCCCGCAACCTGGAGGAAACCAAACCGATGCTTCGCCTGTCCCTCGCCTCGGCCGCCGCCCTCGTCCTGGCCGTCCCAGCGCTCGCCGCCGAGATCCCGATCGGCCACCTCGCCGACCAGAGCGGCGCCACCTCCGACGTCGGCGTGCCCTACGCCCAAGGCGTCGCCGACGCGCTCGCCTACGTGAACCGCAAGGGCGGCATCAAGGGCGAGAAGATGGCCGTCGAATCGGTCGATTACGGCTACCAGGTGCCGCGCGCCGTCGCGCTCTACAAGAAGTGGACCGGCGGGCGCGACAAGGTCGCGGCGATCCAGGGCTGGGGCACAGCCGATACCGAGGCGCTCTCGGCCTTCGTTACCAAGGACGAGATCCCGTACATCTCCGGCTCCTACGCCGCGCAGGTGAGCGACCCGACCGGCGCCAGCGGCAAGGCCAAGGCCGCGCCCTACAACTTCTTCTACGGGCCGAGCTACTCGGACGCCTTGCGCGCCATGCTGATGTGGGCGGCCGACGACTGGAAGGCCAAGGGCAAGACCGGCAAGCCGAAATACGTCCATATGGGCGGCAACCACCCCTACCCGAACTCGCCCAAGGAAGCCGGCGAGGCGATGGCGAAGGACCTGGGCTTCGAGGTGCTGCCGGCGATCGTCTTCGCGCTCGCGCCCGGCGATTACACGGCGCAGTGCCTCACCGCCAAGAATGCCGGCGCGAACTACGCCTATCTCGGCAATACCGGCGGCTCGAACATCTCGCTGCTCAAATCCTGCAAGTCGGTCGGCACCGACATCCAGTTCATGGGCAATGTCTGGGGCATGGACGAGAACGCCGCCAAGGCGGCGGGCGAGGCGGCGAACGGCGTCGTGTTCCCGGTCCGCACCGCGGCGGTGAGCGGCAGCACCGCGCCGGGCATGGCGATGGCGGCCGAGATCTCGAAGGTCTCGGACCCTGCCGGCACCGCCTACCGGCCGGTGCACTACTACACCGGCATCTGCGCCGCCCTCTACATGACCGAGGCCCTGGCCTGGGCCAAGGACAATGGCGGGCTCGCCGGCCCCAACGTCCGCAAGGGCTTCTACCAGAAGAAGGACTGGGTGCCCGCCGGCATGGAGGGCGTCTGCGTCCCCTCGACCTGGTCGCCCACCGACCATCGCGGGATGATGGAGGTCAACATCTACCGCGCCAAGGTCTCGGGGCCCACCGACGGGGCGCTGCCCGACCTGATCAAGGCCGGCACGATCAAGCTCGAGCCGGTCAAGACCGTGACGCTGCCGAGGAAGAGCGAGTGGCAGGGGTGGTGAGCCGCAGGCTTGCCGGCTGAACCCTGACTTGCCCTCCCCCCCTCTGCGGGGGAGGGTGGCGAACGCAGTGAGCCGGGAGAGGGGCAGCGCGACGGAGCCGGCTGTGGAGCCCGTCATTGCGCTCGCGACCTTTCCGGAAACGGCGTCCCCTCTCCCACCCCACTCCGTGGGGCACCCTCCCCCGCAGAGGGGGGAGGGAGATGCCATGCCTGGAGCCGCCCGATGTCGCAGGTGATGACCCTGGAACGCCCGACCGCCGACGCGGCGCCCGCCCCTCTCCTCTCCTTGCGCAACGTCGAGGTCGTTTACGACGACGTGATCCTCGTCCTTCGCGGCCTGAGCCTCGACGTGCCGGCGGGCTCGATCACGGCGTTGCTCGGCGCCAACGGTGCCGGCAAGTCGACGACGCTGAAAGCCATCTCGGGCCTCCTGCGCTCGGAGGACGGCGAGGTCACCCGCGGCGAGATCGTGTTCGACGGCGCCCGCATCGACGGCATCGAGCCAGACCGGATCGTGCGCCGCGGCATCTTCCAGGTGATGGAGGGCCGCCGCATCGTCGCCGACATGACGCCGATGGAGAATCTGCGCCTCGGCGCGTTCTCGCGCCGCGACCGCGAGATCGGCCAGGACCTCGAGCGGGTGCTGACCTACTTCCCGCGCCTCAAGGAGCGCACGGGGGCGGCGGGCTATCTCTCGGGCGGCGAGCAGCAGATGCTGGCGATCGGCCGCGCGCTGATGGCCCGGCCCCGCCTGATCCTGATGGACGAGCCCTCGATGGGCCTCTCGCCCCTCCTGGTGAAGGAGGTCTTCGGCATCATCCGCCAGATCAACCGCGATCTCGGCGTCACCATCCTGCTCGTCGAGCAGAACGCCCGCGCCGCCCTCTCGGTGGCCGACCGCGGCTACATCATGGAGCAGGGCAAGGTGGTGCTCGACGGCACCGTCGAGGAGCTGCGCACCAACGAGGACGTGAAGGAATTCTACCTCGGCGGCGCCGGCGACCAGCGCAAGAGCTTTCGCAACCTGAAGAGCTTCAAGCGGCGCAAGCGCTGGATTTGAGGAGCAGAAGCCCAAAGCGGCCGGCTTGTCGCCTGTTCTTTATCCACCTGTGTGTCTGGAGTCCGGGCGCCGCTTTCGCGGCCCCGGAACGACCCGGTGGGTATCGATCCTGGCGACGGCATCGGCCAGACTCCGCCCACAGCAAGACCGGTCAGGACGCCCGCCGCTTCCCTCCGTCATGATGACGGCATGGATCGAGCCCCCTCCCCCGGACCCGACCTCGTCGCCGATACGCTCGCCTGGATCGAGCAGCGGCTCGACGAGCGTCTGACCCTCGCCCGCCTCGCCGACCGGGCGGGGCTGTCGCCCTACCATTTCTCGCGCCTGTTCACTGCCCGGATGGGCCTCGCGCCCATGGCGCATGTGCGCGGACGCCGGCTCGTGCGGGCGGCACGGCGCCTCGCCGCCGAGCCCGACCTGCGGCTCGTCGATCTCGCCTTCGAGGCCGGCTTCGAATCACAGGAAGCCTTCACCCGCGCCTTCGGGCGCCGCTTCGGCGTCACCCCCGGCCGCTTCCGCCGCGGCCTCGCAACCCTCCCCCCGGACGGAGATCCCGCCATGTCGACATCCACCGAGATGTCCCGCGCCGTCGCTCACCTGCCCGATCTCGTGACCCTCGACGCGTTCACCGTCGCCGGCCCGACGCGGCGCTTCGACCAGGCGACCGCCTCCACCATTCCGGATCTCTGGTCCGCCATGATCCGAGGCCTGCCGTTCGTCGACGGGCAGGTGCCGAGCTGGGCCACGTACGGCGTCGTCTGGAGCGCCGACAAGGTGGAGGGCCGCTTCGACTACATGGCCGGCGTGGGCGTGCGGCCGGAGGGCAGCCTGCCCGCCGGCTTCGTGCGCAAGACGATCCCGGCCGCGACCTACGCGGTGTTCCGCATCACCCTGGACGGGACGGCCCTGCACCCGCAGGTGAAGCGCGCCATGGCGACCATCTGGGGCGAGCTGATCCCGGCTTCCGGCCTCACGATGGCCGGCAGCCCCGATTTCGAGCTCTATGACGGCCGCTTCACCCCCGACCGGCCGGGTACCGTCATCGACGTGCACGTGCCCGTCACGGTGTGAGCCCGCGATCTCGCGAGGAACGCTCCGTCCGCCGGGACCGCGTCCGGTCCCGGGCAGGACGCCTCAGCTCGCCCGGGCGACGGGCCTCGGCTCGGGCCGGGCTTCGCGCACGCAGTTGCGCCCCGCCTCCTTGGCGGCGTAGAGCGCGAAATCCGCCTCGGGCAGGGCCGCCTGCGTGCTGCCGAACCGCGCGCAGTCGGCGAAGCCGATCGAGACCGTCACGCGCTCGAGCGCCGGAACGCCGTCGAGGACGGTCCCCGACACCCGGCAGCGGATGGCCTCGGCGAGCCGCTGCGCGCCGAGCCCGTTCCGCGCGCCCGGCCACCGCTGGACGAGGCAGACGAACTCCTCGCCCCCGAAGCGTCCGACGGGATTGTCGGGGCCGGCTTCCGTGGCGATCGCCTCGACGACGCATTTGATCACGCTGTCGCCCGCGAGGTGGCCGAACCTGTCGTTGATCGATTTGAAGTGATCGATGTCGATCATCACCACGGCCCGGATGAGGCGGGCCTCGATCGGTCGCGCATCGTCCGCGGCGATCAGATCGCCGAGGTGACGGCGATTGAACACCCCGGTCAGGGGATCGCTGACGACGAGCTTGCGCACGGTCTCGTTCATGTCGATGAGGCCGACGATGGCCAGCGAGCGCTCGTACTCCACAAAATACACGAACATCGCGAGACATGTGACGAGATAAATCATGCCAATGCTGTTGATGATTTGCATATCTATGGCAGAGAACGATGCCGGCTCCATCACGAGGTGGCCGAGCAGGCCCAGGGCGACGATTGCCGCCACCGTGACGAGGACCCAGGCCAGCCCGGAGGCACGACCGCCGACCATGATCGCCAGGACGGGGACCGCGACCAGCCACGCGCTCCCCGGCGCCAGGATGGTTCCGAAATAGGCGACCTCGTAGACATTGAACGCGAACAGAGAGACGAGATAGATTTCCCGGCCGAGGACGAGGCTTCCGCTCCACCGATAGATGAGCGAGGCGGTGACGAGAAGGACGCCCGATCCGGCCATGGCCAGGAAGAGCGGCCACATCGCATACCAGGCGAACAGACCCGTGAAGCTCGGGACGGCGATACATGCCAGGGCGGACAGCCCATCCAGGCGTCGGCCATATGTCGAGGCGCCGTTCGGATCGTTCAACTGCGGTGAGGGAAGCCAGCGCAGAAGCTGTTTCTTCAACGCCTCGACCATGTCGTCTCCTCGCATCACCACCGACATGGCGCACCAAGCCTGCTCCGCATGGCCGCGACGCGTTGCGACGACACGTGTACCAGAATATCATTGACCTTGGGTAAAATCGAATCGCGGCCTATGCCCGGACATTGATGGATGCGTCGTCCCCTCCCATCGCCCCTCCCGGCGATCGGGCGGATCGGGTCCGCCGCGCGATCACGACTTCCCCTGCGCCGCAGCCTCGGACCTGCCGGCCCGCCGCCGCAGCAACCGCCCGTCGATCGCCACCAGCCCCATCCCGATCAGCGCCATGCCGAGGAGCTGGCGGGGCACCACCGGCTCGCCCAGCACCAGGGCGCCGAGGAGGAGCGCCGAGACCGGGATCAGGAAGGTGACGAGCATCAGGTTCGTCGCCCCGGCGCTCGCCAGCAGGCGGAAGAAGATCACGTAGGCGAGCGCCGTCGAGAGCGCCGCGAGGCCGAGGACGGCCGCTATGGCCGCGGCGGGAGGCGGCGCCAGGGTCCAGGGCCGGTCGACCGCGAGGGCGACCGGCAGGAGCAGCATGGTTGCGGCGGTGACCTGCCCGGCGGCGGCCGAGAGCGGCGGGATGCCCATGCGCTTGAAGCGCCGCCCGTAGATCCCGGCGAAGGCGTAGGAGAGCGCGGCGAGCAGGATCGCGCCCTGCGCCAGCGCCTCGCCCCCGAGCCCGGCGAGGACCGAAGGGCCGACCATCACGGCAACGCCCGCAAGGCCCGCCAGCACGCCGGCGAGGCGATGGCCCGTCAGGCGCTCGTCGTCGGTGAGCCCATGCGCCACCAGCACGCCGAAGAGCGGCGTGGTGGCGTTGAGGATCGCGGCGAGGCCGGAGGCGATGTGGGTCTGCCCCCAGGCGATGAGGCAGAACGGCACCGCGTTGTTGAGGAAGGCCGCGCCGAGGAAGGCGAGCCAGACCGAGGCGCCCCGCGGCATCGGGATGCCCCGCACCCGGAGCACCAGGGCGAGGATCGCGGCCGCGAGACCGACCCGCAGCAACACCAGGGTGAGCGGCGGCAGCGCCCGCAAGCCGATGCCGACGAAGAAGAACGAGCCGCCCCACAGGACCGAGAGGCCGAGGAGCAGGCCCCATTCCGAGGGGGTCATGGGGCGGTTGGCGGCAGGCTGCATCGGGGTCGGGCTCCGTCGGGAGGGAGCCGCACCATGACGAACGGGCACTCCTGCGGCATCCCGTTCCTTGCGGCGCAATCCCGGCGGATCAATCCCGCCAGAACGGCTTCTCCGCCTCGCGCAGTGCATCGGCCCGCGACAGGCCGACATCCTTGAGCAGCCCGTCGGGGCAGGCCAGCAGGGCGCGGCGCTCGCGCCGGCGGTCGGCCCACAATTCGAGCCGCTGGACGAGCGATGCGGCGGGGCGCGGGCGCGGCGGACTGAGACGGATGGCGGGAACGAGGCGCAGGTTTCCTCGGCCAGCGACGAGGCTCGTCATGGCTCTCTCCGGGTGGGACGGATGGTTGCTCGATGGGGGGAGATTGCCTTTCGGAGCCGCCACGATCAAACCAGATCGCCTCGTCCGTCGCCGCAGGAAATCTGGGTCACGTCCCGTCTGGATCATGCCATGGCACTCGACCGGAATCCCCGCCGCCGCCTGCCGCCGCTCAACGCCGTGCGGGCCTTCGAGGCCGCTTCGCGCCACGCCACCTTCCACGAGGCCGGGGACGAGCTCGGGGTCAGCGCCGGCGCGGTGGCGCAGCAGGTGAAGATCCTGGAAGGGTGGTTCGGCTTAGCCCTGTTCCGCCGCCTGCCGAGCCGCGGCGTCGCCCTGACCCCGGCGGGCCAGCGCTTCGCGGCCGCCGCCGGCGAGGTGCTGGACCACCTCGCCGAGGCGACCGCCCGGCTGCGCCGTCAGGGCCAGGACCACGTGCTGACGGTGAGCACCACCCATTCCTTCGCCAGCCTGTGGCTGATCCCGCGCATCGGCAGCTTCCGTGCGCAGTACCCCGACCTCGACGTGCGGGTGGTGGCCAACAACCGCCTGGTGGATTTCGCCCGCGACGATGCGGACTTGGCGATCCGGCACGGGCGCGGGCGCTATCCGGGCCTGCGCTCCGACCTCCTGATGCACGACGTCGTCTTCCCGGTCTGCAGCCCGTCCCTGCGCGACGGCGAGCCGCCGCTGCGCTCACCCCGGGATCTCGCCCGCCACACGCTCCTCCACGACGACGACCCGATCGACCTCGAGGCCGTGGGCTGGCCGCAATGGCTTGCGGCGGCGGGCGTCGCCGGGGTCGACGCCTCCCGCGGACCTCGCTTCACCCACACCTTCATGGTGCTGCAGGTCGCCACCGCCGGCGGCGGGGTCGGCCTCGCCACGCGGGTGCTGGGGGGCGATCTCGTCTCGGGCACCGGCCTGGTCCGTCCCTTCCCGGACGAGGTGGCGAGCCCCTACAGCTTCTTCCTGGTCACCCCGACCGAGACCGATGCCCCGAAAGTCGCACGCTTCCGGGAGTGGATCACCGCGCAGGCGGCGGCGTGGGACCGTTGAGCGACGGGCCGGCCGCCTCGCCGCCGCACCATGAGACGCCACGCCCGTCGCCGAGCAGGATCCAGGCGCCTGGATCGGATGAGGGACGGCCCGGCCGCAGGCCGAGGAGGACGGCGACGAGCCGCGAGAACCAGGATGACATGAGGGACCACGAGACTCCGGGACGGCCGGGCGCGGTCGGCACGCGCTCCGGTGAGAGCATGACTGTGCCCGATCCCGACCGCGGCCTCCATGACCGAGCGTTCCGAATAATTGGCTGTGCGTCCAGGCCCCTGCTGAGGAACCGCACCGGCTCACCGGACGGTCTCACCCCCGGACCACCGCATGGGCAGCGAGGAAATCGACGAAGCAGCGGATGCGCGACGACAGCCGCTCGTGCCCGGCATAGAGGGCGTGGATGTCCTCCGCGTCGCCCGGGCTGAACGTCTCCAGCACCGGGACGAGGCGGCCCGCAGCGATGTCCTCGTCGACGTGGAAGCGGGCGAGCCGGGCGAGGCCGGCGCCCCCGAGCGCCATCATCCGCACCACCTCGCCGGAATTGCCGAAGAAGTTGCCGTGCACCGGGCGCTGCGACACCACCCCGTCGACCAGGAACGGCCAGGTGTCGAGGGAGCGGCGGAAGCTGAAGTTGAGGCAGTTGTGGTCGGAGAGCGCGTCCGGATGGGCGGGCGTGCCGCAGCGTGCGAGGTAGTCGGGCGTCGCCACCACAGCGAGGCGGCTGCGGCCCAGAAGCTTCGCCCGCAGGCGGGTGTCGCGCAGGGGCCCGATGCGGATCGCCACGTCGGCCCTGGCCTCGACGAGATCGACCACGTCGTCGGTGAGCGCGAGGTCGACGCGCATCCGCGGCTGCTCGACGAGGAAGCGCGGCAGCACCGGCAGGATCACCTTGATGCCGAACGGCACCGAGGCGTTCACCCGCAGCAATCCGCTCGGCTGGGCGGCGTCGCGGCCGAAACTGTCCTCGATGGCGTCGAACTCGGCGATCAGCTCGCCCGCGCGGGCGACATAGAGTTCTCCCTCCGGCGTCAGGGTCATCGCCCGGGTGGTGCGCCGGATCAAGCCGACGCCGAGGCGCGATTCCAGCCGCGCCACCGCCCGGCTCACCGCCGACGGCGTGCAGCGCAGGGCCTTGGCGGCGGACGCGAAGCTGCCGCGGCGCGCCACCTGCACGAAGGCCTCCATTTCGCCGAGGCGGTTGTCCATGGGCGGTCCATTGTTGCGTCCGATGCACGATCATCGTGCCGGCCCGCGCGCTGGTCATCAATCGCCGGCATCGTCATCTCGGGGGCTCCACAGACGGAGCCCCACGATGGACCTCAAGCTCGGCGGCAAGACCGCCCTCGTCACCGGCGCCACCGCCGGCATCGGCCTCGCCATCGCCCGCCGCCTCGCGGCAGAGGGCGCCGAGGTGGTGCTCCCGGGCCGCAACCAGGCGAAGCTCGATGCGGCAGCGGGAGCGATCACCGCCGAGCCTGGTGCGCGGGCGCCCCGCACGATCCTGGCCGACCCGGCGACGGCGGAGGGGGCCGCGGCCTTGATCGCGGCGCTGCCGGCGGTCGACATCCTGGTCAACAACCTCGGCATCTACGAATCGAAGGCGTTCGAGGAGATCACCGACGCGGACTGGCACCGCCTGTTCGAGGTCAACGTGGTCTCGGGCGCCCGGCTGGCCCAGGCCTATTTCCCCGGCATGCTGGCGAAGAAGTCCGGGCGGATCGTGTTCGTGTCGAGCGAATCGGGGATCGTGCCGCCGACCGACATGCTGCACTACGCGGTGTCGAAGACGGCGCAGCTCACCATCGCCCGCGGCCTCGCCCAGCGCACCCGCGGCACCGGCGTGACGGTGAACGCGGTGCTGCCCGGCCCGACCCGCTCGGAGGGCATCGTGGACTTCTTGAAGAGCGTCGCCTCCGATCCGAATGCCCCGGCGGCCGAGCTGGAGGCGGAATTCTTCCGGGTCCACCGCCCACTGTCGCTGCTCGCCCGGATGATCGAGCCCGACGAGATCGCCGGCTTGGTGGCCTATCTCGCGAGCCCGCTCGCGGCGGCGACCAACGGGGCGAGCCTCCGGGTCGAGGGCGGCATCGTGCCGACCATCGCCTAAACTTACGGCACCGCCTCCGCGCCCTGCGCCCCCGGTCCTCCCAGCGACAGGCGCCGCCCGGCGACCGCTTCCCCGGACTCCTCCGTCCCGAGGAGCGCCATGGCGGCGCGATAGCCGTGCAGCGTGCCGGTATCGACGTAGGCGCTGCCGGCGCGCACGCCGACTGCCCGGCCACCCGCTTCGAGCCAGGCATTGACGAGGGTGCCGAGATATTCGTCGCGGCAGCGCCGCGCCTGCCAGAGGGCGTGCAGCTCGGCGAGAATGCGACCCGTGAGCTTGAACGCCCCCCAGACCCAGGACGAGGCGGCATCCTTGCGCTTCACCTGGATCTCCCGCACCGCGTCGCCGTCGAGCACCACGGCGTCGAACAGCTCCGGCCGCTCGACCGGGAAGAGCAGGAAGGACAGGCCGTCCGCCGGCAGGCGCGCGAGCCCGTCATCCGGGAACCACACCGTGTCGGGCAGCCCCACCAGCACCGGCTCGTCCGGGGCGATCAGCGGCAGGGCGCGGAAGAGCGCGTCGCACAGGCCCTCGGGACGCGGCTGCACCACGTAGGCGATCGGGGCCGGCCCGTAGCCCGAGCCGTAATACTCGACGATGTCGGACTTGCCCGGGGCGATCACGAAGCAGATCTTGTCCGCCCCGCCGCGGATCATCCGCTCGACGACGTACTCGCTCACCGCGCAGGGCCGCTCGGCCCCGTCGCGCAGGCGGCTGCCGACCGGCAGCAATTCCTTGGAGAAGGCGAGCGGCTGGATGCGGCTGCCGCGGCCCGCGGCCGGAACGATGCCCCACATGCGGTCTTACGCCTCCATCGCGATCGGCTGCCGGGCATTGTCGAGGATGGCCTCCAGCTCCGCCGCCCGGTGCGCGGAGGTGTGGTGGTCGAGGGTGCGGGCGCGACCGGCCTGCGCGATGCGGCGCAATTCCGCGTCGCTCCGGTCAAGGGCGGCGAGCACGGCGTCGGGCGTCTCGGCGAGCAGGATCTCCTCGCCCGGCCGATAGAAGGCGTCGAGCCCGTCGAACGTGTCGCTCAGCACGGCGGCGCCGCAGGCGGTGGCCTCGAACAGCCGGCCCGACGGGCACCAGCCCATGGCGGCCATCGCCGCCCGGGTGACGTTGAGGGTCAGGCGCGAGGAGGCGTAGAAGGCCGGGTGCTCCTGCGGGCCCAGATGGCGCACGAAGAAGATATTGTCGGTCCAGGGAAAGTCCTGCGGGTACTGCGCCCCGCCGATCAGGAAGCGCCGGTCCGGCCGCCGCCGTGCCGGCTCGACGAGGCAGGACACGACCTTGGCCTGCCGGTCGGCCGCGTAGGTGCCGAGATAGGAGAGGTCGGCGGCGTATGGCGCCTGGGCTGCCGCCGGCCGGTGCACCTCCGGATCGACATGGCCGTAGAGCGGCGCCACGCGCTGCGCGCCGAGTTCGCTCCGCAGCGCGTCGAGGGCCGGTCCGCCGGTATAGCTGAGGACGAGGTCGAAGCCGGAAAACCCCTTCGGGCCGACATAGTCCACCGCCTCGCCGCGGCGCAAGGCGTCGAGGGTGACGGGGGTATCGAGGTCGTAGAACACGCGCAGCGCCTTGGACCCCAGGACGAGGTCGGTGGCGGCGCGCGCATCGGGGCAGTAGGAGGTCACCATCGCGACGTTGGCCCCCGCCACGTCGCGGGCGGCCTGGGCTCTGATCTCCTCCCAGCCGGAGAACAGCACGAGGCGCCCGTTCGGGATCGCGGACAGGTCGCGGTGGGGAGCGTAGAACGGCAGGTCGCGCTCGTAGAACACGACGCTGTGGCCGCGGCGGGCGAGCGCCCGGCACAGGCCCCGCCACAGGGTCGCATGGCCGTTGCCCCAGGACGAGCTGATCGTCAGCCCGAAGACCACGATCCTCATCCGGCTCCCCCCGCATCAAGCATCCCGTCCCCTCCGGCGCCGGGAGAGAACGCGCGCCGGCTTGATCCGTTCAGGATCTAACATTTCGCTTTCGCGGCAAGCGTGGCGGAGGATCCGAACCACCGGCAGGCTCGGCCGTTGAGGGAGGTCCGCCCCTTCGGAAGGCCCCGCCCGGTTGCTCCGCGTCCTCACCTACAATGTGCGCCGCTGCCTCGGCGCCGATGGCCGGCTCGCCCCGGAGCGCATCGCCGCGGTGATTGCCGCGTGTCGGGCGGACGTGGTGGCGTTGCAGGAGCTCGATGTCGGTCGCGCCCGCAGCGGCGGGATCGACCAGGCGGAGGCGATCGCCGCCCATCTCGGCATGCGCTCCCACTTCCATCCGGCGATGCGGGTGATGGAGGAACTCTACGGCGACGCGATCCTGACCGCCCTTCCCTCCCGGCTGGTGCGCGCCGGGGCGCTGCCGGGCCGGGCCGGGTGCGAGCCCCGCGGCGCGCTCTGGGCGGCCATCACCGCCGGCGACACCGAGGTGCAGGTCGTCACGACCCATCTCGGCCTCGACCGGCGCGAGCGGCGGGCGCAGGCCGAAGCGCTGCTCGGGCCCGCCTTCCTCGCCGATCCGGCCTGCCGCGACCCGGTGGTGCTGCTCGGCGACTTCAACACCCTGCCGGGATCGAGCGTCCATCGCCGCCTCGCCGCCCGGCTGCCGGACGCACAAGGGAAGGGGGCCTGGCTGCGGCCGACCTTCCCGGCCCGCCTGCCGCTCCTGCGCATCGACCACGTCTTCGTCAGCCGCGGCATCGCGGTGCGGGAGGTGCGCACCCTTGGCGGCAGGCTCGCACGGGTCGCCTCCGACCACTTGGCCCTCGTCGCCGACCTCGACCTCGCGCCGGTCTTCGCCCCCCACATCCCCGTGCCCCGAGAGGAACCCGCGTGACGCAGGCCCAAGAACAGGCCCAAGAACAAGCCAAAGCCAGGGAGGAGACCTCCGCGCGCCGCCGGTTCTGGACCATCCTCCTCACCGTTCTCAGCGTCGCGCTCGGCGGCTACCTGCTCTACCGGACGCTCGCCGGCTACAGCCTGAACCAGCTGATCGAGTCGGTGCGGACGCTCCCCGCCGGCCGGCTCGCCGCCGCCGGGGGGTTCGCCGCCGCGAGCTATCTCTGCCTCACCGGGATCGACTGGCTGGCCCTGCGCGCCGCCGGAAAGCCCCTGCCATACCCGAGGGTGGCGCTCGCGGCCTTCATCAGCCTGTCGCTCGGCCACAGCATCGGGTTCGCGGGCTTGAGCAGCGGGGCGATCCGCTACCGCTTCTACACCCGCTGGGGTCTCGGCACGGCGGACGTCGCCAAGGCGGTGCTGTTCTGCGGCGTCACCGTCGCGGTCGGATTGATGGCGCTCGGCGCCGTGGCGGTCCTGGTCCATCCCGATCTCGCCCGGGAGGTGACGGGCTTGGGGACGGGCGCCGTGCTGGCGGCGGGCCTCGCCTGCGCGGGCGGCGTGGCGGTCTATCTCGGGCTGGCCGCCTGGTGGCGCAAGCCTGTGACCTTCCGGCGCTGGTCGATCGAGATGCCGCCGCTGCCGCTCGCGGCGGCGCAGGTGGGTCTGGGCGCGGTCAACTTCGCCCTGGTCTCGGCCTGCCTGCACCAAGTGCTGGCGGCGGTCTCCGACGTCGGCTTCCTCGCCGTCGCCTCGGTCTTCGTCATCGCCAACGCGGCGGTGCTCGTCACCCACGTGCCCGGCGGCGTCGGGGTGATCGAGAGCGTGGTCGTCCACCTCCTGCCGAAGACCGACGTCATCGGCCCGCTCATCGCCTTCCGGTGCCTGTACTTCCTGGGGCCCCTGGCGCTCGGCCTCGTCGCCTTCGCGGCGACCGAGGCGGTGTTCCGGTGGCGCGATGCGGGTGGGGCGGCTAGGCCGTCCCGAACGGCCGCTCCGGGTCCAGCAGCTCGGAGCTGATGAGCGGATCGAGCAGGCCTTCCTCCTCCGGCACCTCGCAGACCCGCAAGCTGCGCGGCCCGCCCATGTGGCGCCGGATCGCCGCGATGAGCCCGTCCTGCGCGATCGCCTCGGCCATCGCGGCCGGGGCAACGCCCAGGTGCTCGGCCACCAGGCGGTCGCGCAGGCCACGGATCGCGGCGCGCTCCTCCGGGGTGCGGGCCTCGACCGCGAGGTCGCACTCGGTGTCGAGGGCGACCGAGCGGTTGTTGAGGTTCGAGGAGCCGATGCGCAGGAAGGCATCGTCGATGAGGACGAGCT
Organism: Methylobacterium frigidaeris; assembly: GCF_022179185.1. Taxonomy (GTDB): domain Bacteria; phylum Pseudomonadota; class Alphaproteobacteria; order Rhizobiales; family Beijerinckiaceae; genus Methylobacterium; species Methylobacterium frigidaeris. The sequence goes on from NZ_BPQJ01000033.1 coordinate 20,390, forward strand.
TGGCGTGGACCTCGATCTCGCAATCGCCCTCCGGCCCGGGCACGACGGGGTAGGCCACGAACAGGCGTCCATGGCGGTCGGCGGCGCGCAACCGGCGCAGGACCCGGTCGCGCGGCGTGCCCATGGCGACGCGCTCGGTGAAGTTGTGCGAGCGGCGCGTGAGCACCACCACGATCTCCGGCCCCTCCTCCGCCGCGAGATGGGCGGCGAGGGCGTCGGCGACGAAATTGGCCGTGAGGTACTGCGCCTCGAGGTAGATCGTCTCCTTGGCGGCCGCCAGGGACGCGGCGGTGAGCGCCGCCGCCTCCTCGACCGAGGGCTCGCCGCCCTGGAGCGGCATGGTACGGGCGATGGCGACCGGGATGTCGGTGAGGAGCGGGCCCAAATCCTGCGGCCAGATCGGGCGGGTGGCCGTCGCCGGCGCCAGCGCCTCGCCGGTGGCGGCGCGCCAGCGCTCGCGGGCGAGGTCGCTCAAGCGCGCGGCCGCCTCGCCGTCCACCGCCATCTGCAGGTCGTGCACCGGCGGGTAGAGCTCGCCGTCGGGGTTGGTGCGCAAGGGGTCGCCGGCCGTATGGGCGGCGGTATCCCAGCGCCCGACCGTGAGGTCGATGCCGCCGCAGAACGCGATCCGGTCGTCGATGCAGACGAGCTTCTGGTGATGGGCGGCGTAGAGCGGGTGATGGGTGTCGAGGCGCACCTCGACACGCGGATGCGCCTCCCACTCGGCCCCGAACAGGAGCGGCAGCGCCGCGCCCGGCCCGTGCAGCGTCGCGACGCTCCAGACCAGCACCCGCACCGTGAGCCCGGGCCGCCGCGCCGCGAGGTCGCGCAGCAGGGGCCCGAGGGGCGGCGAGTCCTCGGGGCTCGCGTCGTGGCGCAGGCGGATGCGCCCGTCGAAATCCCAGCCGACGATCAGGATCGAATCCTGCGCCTGGCGCAGCGCGTCCTCCAGCCGGGCGAAGTACTCGGCGGAATCGATCATCACCGCGACCCGCTCGGCCTGCGCGACGCACCAGCAGGTGCGGCCGGGCTGGAACAGGGTCTCGGTCTCGTCGCGCGCGGGATCGATGGTCATGGGGCGCTCGTACACTCCTGTCGTCCTGTCGAGGGCCGGAACGACAGGCGGGGCCGTCCGTTCCGGGCCGACGGAAAACGCACCAGGCGCTTCGCCCGACCGGCTGCCGTCGCGGTTTCCAACGCCGGGCCGGCCCCTACCTTGGCCTGGACAGGCCGGAGGTGGATCCCGTTTCGATGCGCAGGACGCACTCATTCGCCGAACGCGACATCCTGCGCAACTGCGGACGCGGCAACGCCGATGCCGGGATGAGCGATCTGGCGACGGGCCGGGTGCTCGAGATCGAGGCCGACGGGGATGACACCATCGAGGGGAACGTCGCCGGCCGCAGCGGGCGGATGGTGTGGGGCGGTGCTTCGAGGCCGGCGAGGCCCAGGTGTTCCTGATCAGCCCGAAGGCCGGCGGCACCGGGCTCGACCTCGTCGCCGCCGACACGGTGATCCTCGACGACCCGTGGTGGAACCCGGCGGTGAAGGCCCAAGGCCGTCGACTGCGCCCACCGCATCGGCCAGGACAGGCCGGTCTTCGTCCACAAGCTCGTGGCGGCGCGCAGCATCGAGGAGGAGATGGAGGACCTGAAGGCGCGCAAGAGCGCGCTGGCCGAGTCCCTCTTCGACCACGAGGGCGCGCCGACCGGCGTGCTGACGCCGGCGGATCTCGACGCGCTGCCGGAGGGGTGATGCGCGTCCCCGAGGCCAGCCTGACGCCAGATAGGGCGGCTAGCCTCGGTCCTTGCCCGCTCTTCACAGGGACCGGCGCGAGTGAACGAATCGGCCTCCGGGACGGTTGCCTCTCGGCCGCCGCAATCGGCACTATGCTCGACACGGTTGAGATGACCTCGCGGATGCAGCGCGGAATGACAACGCGAACCGGCGACGTGGTGGGCTGGTCCTGGTCGGGCGGCGGATCCGAGGGACCGCCCCCGTCCCGGTGGAGCCTGCGCCGCCGCCTCGCCCTCGGCCTTGCCGGCCTCGGCCTCGCCGCCGGGCTCGCCCTCGGCCTCGGCTTCCTCGCCTTCGTGGCCGGCCTCGCCCGCTCCGAGCGGATGCCGCTCGGCCCCTCCGACGGCATCGTGGCGCTCACCGGCGGCGCCCAGCGCATCGAGGATGCGATGGACTTGCTCGCAGGCGGCTACGGCCGGCGGTTGCTCATCACCGGGGTCAACGAGCGCACCAGCCGCGACGAGATCGCCCGGCTCAACCCGGGCCAGCAGCACCTGATCGCCTGCTGCGTCGATCTCGACTACCGGGCGCGCAACACCATCGGCAACGCGATCGAGATCCGGCGCTGGATGCGCGAGAACGGGTTCCGGAGCGTCGCGGTGGTCACCTCGAACTACCACATGCCACGCACGCTGGTGGAGCTCGACCACGCACTCGCGGAGGGCCACCAGGTGGTGCCGCACCCGGTCGTCCCGGAGGGGGTCGACCCCGACCAGTGGTGGCGCCACCCGGCCTCGGCGCGGCTCCTCGCCTCAGAATACGCGAAGTTCCTGGTCGCCTGGGTTCGCACCCGGTTCGAGAGCGACCCCGAGCATTCGAGCGCGGCGGTGCTGGTCAGCCGCGGCCACCCCGTGAAGATGGTGGCCGAGCCGCTGGTGCGGTGAAAGTCTGGACGATCCTGCGCGCGACGCCTCGATCGCGAGACGTCGCGTCAGACCGGTTCACGCTCGAGGAGGTGGCCGGCATCCTCGGCGGCGACGACCTCCGGGTTGCCCGGGCGTGCCTGCCGGCGTGAGGGTCGTCCCTACCCGGCCGCGCTCTCGATGCCCGCCATGCCGCCCGGGGCGTAGCGTGCGCCCGCCGCCGTGCCCGGGGCGAACAGTGCGTCGAGGGCCGCGATGTCGGCGGGGGTGAGGGCGAGGTCGGCGGCGGCTGCGTTCTCCGCCAGGCGTTCGGGCCGGCGGGTGCCCGGGATCGGGATCACGTGCGGGCTGCGGGCCAGCAGCCAGGCCAGCGCGACCTGGCCGGGCGTGGCGCCGCGCTCGCGCGCGAAGGCGCCCAGGGCCTCCGCGAGCCGGCGGTTCTGCGCCAGCGCCTCGCCCTGGAAGCGCGGGTTACCGCGGCGAAAGTCGTCCGGCGCGAGGCTGTCGACATCGACCGCCCCGGTCAGGAAGCCGCGGCCGAGCGGCGAGTAGGCGACGAGGGCGACATCGAGGTCCCGGCAGGCCGCGAGCAGGCCGGCTTCGGGCTCCCGGCTCCACAGGGAATACTCGGTCTGCACCGCGGCGATCGGGTGGACCGCATGGGCCGCCCGCAGGGTCTCGGGGGAGACCTCCGACAGGCCGAGCGCCCGCACCTTGCCGGCCTCGACGAGGCGCGCCATCGCGCCGACCATCTCGGGCACCGGCACCGACGGGTCGCGGCGGTGGCAGTAATAGAGGTCGATGGTCTCGATGCCGAGGCGGCGCAGCGAGGCCTCGCAGGCGGCTTCGAGGTAGGCCGGGCTGTTGTCGATTCGCCGCGTGCCTCCCTCGCGCACGATGCCGAACTTCGTCGCCACCACGACCCGGTCGCGGCGCCCCTTCAGCACCCGCCCGATCAGCTCCTCGTTGCGGCCCTGGCCGTACATGTCGGCGGTGTCGAGGAAGTCGTAGCCGAGGACCAGCGCTTCCTCGAGGGCGGTGGGCGCCGTCGCCTCGTCGGTCGGGCCGTAGAATTCCGAGAAGCCCATGCAGCCGAGGCCGGGGGCGGAGACGGTGAGGCCGGAGCGGCCGAGGGAACGTCGCTGCATCGAAGCACTCCTGAGCGGACGGCCCGGATCTGGCGTTCCGGCGCCCGCCGGATAAGCTGCGCCGTCCCGCATGAACTGATGAACCAAGCTCACCAATGGTCCGCGACGACCTCCCCGACCTCGCGGCCTTCGCGGCGGTGGCCCGGCACCGCAGCTTCCGGCGCGCCGCGGCCGAGCTCGGCCTGTCGCCCTCGGCGCTGAGCCACGCCCTGCGCGGGCTGGAGGCGCGCATGGGCGTGCGGCTCCTCAACCGCACCACCCGCAGCGTCGCCCCGACCGAGGCCGGCGCCGCCCTGCTGCTGCGGCTCAAGCCCGCCCTCGACGACATCGCCGCCGCCATGGCGACGGCCTCAGCCGCCGCCGCGCGGCCCGCCGGGACCTTGCGGCTCAACGCACCGCGCAGCGCCTGCCGGCTGGTGCTGATGCCGCTCCTCGCCCGCTTCCTCTCCCTGTATCCGGAGATCCGCGTCGAGGTGGCGAGCGACGACGCCCTCACCGACATCGTCGGCGAGGGCTTCGATGCCGGGGTGCGCTTCGGCGAACGCCTCGCTCTCGACATGGTGGCCGTGCCGTTGAGCGGGCCGCAGCGCTTCGCCGTCGTCGCCGCGCCCGCCTACCTGGCGCACAGGGGCAGTCCGGACGCGCCGGCAGATCTCGCGGACCATGCCTGCCTGCGCCAGCGCTTTCCCGGCGGGAGCCTTTTTCCCTGGGAGCTGGAGCGCGACGGGATCCCGGCGCCCATCGCGGTCGACGGCCCGCTGATCCTCGGCGACCAGGACCTGATCCGGCTCGCCGCCCTCGACGGGCTCGGGATCGGCCTCGTCTTCGAGGGCTACGTGGCCGACGACATCGCCGCCGGCCGCCTGGTGCGGCTCCTGGCACCGTGGTGCCCGCCCTTCCCGGGCTTCCACCTCTACTATCCGGGCCGTCGGCAGGTGCCGGCGCCGCTCAGGGCCTTCCTCGAGGTGGTGCGGGAGGCGGGACGGCCCGCGTCGCCCGGACCCGGTCCGGGGTCACCGCCTCCCGCCCGCCCGTGACCGGAAGGCTGCCGGGGCCGCTACGGGTGCGGCGGGTCCAGCAGGACCCAGAGCCGCGCGATCCGCCCGTCGACGATCTCGGCCGCGTCTATCCCGGTCACCGCGACGGGGCCGCCCTCCGGTCCGGCCCTCCAGTGCAAGGTCCCGAGGCCGTGATGGCCGAGAGCATCGCCCTCCGGGACGAACCGGAAATCCGGCCCGAACTGCTCCAGAAGCCCGCCCGCCACCGCCGAGATGGCCGCCCGGCCCCGGACGATGCCCGTCGGCTCGAACATCACCGGGTCGTCGACGAAGAGGTCAGCGAGGGCAGCCGCCCGCGTCGCGGCATCACGCTCGTTGAAGACGCGCGCGAGGTTCGATCGCAGCAGGCAGTCGTAGTCGGGTTCGCCCGCGGCGGAGCCCGTTTCCGTGTCCGGCATGGCTTCGTCGTCTTTCCGCGGGCGGGGTTCACGCCTTCACGAAGGCGAGAAGGTCGGCGTTGAGCGCCTCGGCATTCACCGTCAGCATGCCGTGGCTGTAGCCCGGATAGGTCTTGAGCGTGCCGTTGCGCAGAAGCGTCACCGATTTGCGGCCGGCGGCCTCGATCGGGACGATCTGGTCGTCCTCGCCGTGCAGCACGAGGGTCGGCACCGAGATCGCCCGCAGGTCCTCGGTCTGGTCGGTCTCGGAGAAGGCCTTGATGCCGTCGTAATGCGCCTTGGCGCCGCCCATCATCCCCTGGCGCCACCAGTTGCGGATCACGCCCTCCTGGACCTGCGCGCCCGGCCGGTTGAAGCCGTAGAACGGCCCGGTCGGGACATCGAGGAAGAACTGCGCCCGGTTGGCCGCCAGCGCGGCGCGAAACCCGTCGAAGACCTCGATCGGCAGGCCGCCCGGATTGGCCTCGGTCTTGAGCATCAGGGGCGGCACGGCGCTGACGAGGATCGCCTTGGCGACCCGCCCCTGCGGCTCGCCGTGGCGCGCGACGTAGCGGGCGACCTCGCCGCCGCCGGTCGAATGGCCGATATGGATCGCATTGATGAGGCCGAGTTGGTGCACCACCGCCGCCGCATCCGCCGCGTAATGGTCCATGTCGTGCCCGTCAGCGACTTGCGACGAGCGGCCGTGGCCGCGCCGGTCATGCGCCACGACCCGGTAGCCGTTCGCTAAGAAGAACAGCATCTGCGCGTCCCAGTCGTCGGAGGAGAGCGGCCAGCCGTGATGGAACACGATGGCCTGCGCCTCGCGCGGCCCCCAATCCTTGGTGAAGATCTGAACGCCGTCGCCGGTGGTCACGAAGCTCATCGGGGGCTCTCCTGCCGCGGGGCCGGCGCGCGACGCGCCGGCGAGCAGGGCCTAACATATCAGCGCTTCGGCACGGGGCGGAAGCGGACGGACGCGCTCAGTCCATCTCCTCCGCAGCCCCGTCCGACGACGGCTTGAGCGGCGGCTGCGTGAACGAGGATTTCGGGGGCTTGTTCCTGCGCGCCGCCACGGGCGACGCCGTGTGGGCCGGCATCTCCGCCAGACGCGCGACGCGCGCCTTGAACTCCTCGTTCGACGGGCTGCGGGCCGAGCCGGTGATGAACATCTTGGCCATGGCCGATCCTCTCATGCGGGATTGGCGGACCCGCCGGAGGCGCTTCTGCCCGCGATCGGTGCCGCTGGACAGATTTCGCGATCATATCGGAAGGATATTTCGGACCCGTTGCCCAAGCTGTCGGGCCAAGCTGTCGGGCGACGAGGTCCAGGAAAATCAACCAATGATCGTTTGTTCGATGATGAACGGTTTTGCCGCCGCCGGCAAGGCGGATTCCTCTTCACATTTGATTATCGGCGCGGAGCCCTCCGTGCGGACGACGGGCGGGCCGTGGCGGCAATCGCGTGCGGCGATCGAGGCAGGAGCCCTCCGCCGAACCGCGGGCCGGCTCGACGGGGGCGGGGGCGGGAGTTCGACGAAGGCCGACCCGATCGTGCCGCGACCGGCGCCGCTCAGCGTCGGCGCGGATCGGCCGGGCGGAAGGCGCGCTCCACGGCGGCGGTGGCGCTGGCATAGGCCCGCTCCTCGCTGTCGTGCGGCCGGTCCGACCGCTCGAGCAGCTTGCCGTGCTTGCGGATCGCCCAGCCGAATTTTCCTTTCGGGCTGCTCAGCGGGGCCACCTCGATGGTGAAGGGATAGAATTCGTTGTCGCTCATCCTCGGAACTATGGCACGGAACGCCCACCGAGGACAGACGTCCTCCCGCCCGCGTCCCCCGCTCATGCTGCCCTCGGCGGCTCCCTCGACGTGGCTCCCTCGACGTAGCTCCCTTGCGCGTGCGATAGCCGGCACGGTTCCGGCAGGCCGTGGCGGCCGCCGGCCGATGCCCGGCGGTTCCGCCCCGGAACGGCTCCCGCCCGTGTTGCGTCCCCCTTGTCCTGTCCCTGATCGCGGACCGTCGCCACTCCCCCCGGCACGGCGCGGTCCCGATGGAGTTCGATTCTTGATTCCCTGGGTTCACCTCGACACCAGCGCCATCCCCGGCGAGACCGCGTCCTTGCGGCTGATGCGCCGGGGCGACGAGTTCGCGATCGTGGTCGACTCGATCGAGCTGATGAACAGCCGCCGCAGCGGCTCGGAGCGGGCGCTCGCCAGCCTCGCCTGCGCGCGCCTGCGCGACCGACAGGCGCCGCGGGTGCTGATCGGCGGGCTCGGCATGGGCTTCACCCTGCGGGCGGCCCTGGGCGAGCTCGGGCCGGGCGCCGAGATCGTCGTCGCCGAGCTGATTCCGGCCGTCGCCGCCTGGGCCCGGGGACCGCTCGCGCACCTGTTCGCCGGCAGCCTCGACGATCCCCGGGTGGCCCTGCACGAGACCGACGTCCACCACCTCATCGCGGCGAGTCCCGGCGGCTACGACGCCATCCTGCTCGACGTCGACAACGGACCGGAGGGGCTGGTCCAGCGCACCAACGACCGTCTCTACGACGTCGCGGGCCTCGGCCGCGCCCACCGGGCCTTGCGGCCGGGCGGGCTGCTCGGCGTGTGGTCGGAGAGCCCCGACCGCAAGTTCAAGTCCCGCCTGCAGCGCGGCGGCTTCGCGGTCGAGGAGCACAAGGTCCGCTCGGCCGGGAGCGGCGGGCGGCACGTGGTCTGGATCGGGGAGAGGACGGACGGGGCGGCTGCGGGCGTAGGCGCGGGCTGGCGGTAGCGGCCGGGCGGCCTCCGCGCCGGTGGTCCGGCGGGTGCCGCACCGACGGGCCGAGGGGGGACCGATCCCTCGCGACAAATCGATTTGCACGAGCTTGGTCGGCATGCGAGCCTGATGCCACCAGGGGTGGCGCGCCACCCCAGCTTCGAGCCTGAGATGACCCTGCGCGGCCCCAACCTGAGTCTGGAAGGCTCGACTTTCGGGCCGCGCAAGATCTCGGCCTGGCGCGAGGCCGTGGCGCCGTTCTGGGACGTCGAGATCCGCAAGGAGGACACCCCGGATTTCCGCGGCCGGTCGGAGGTCTATCACCTCGGCAACGCGATCATCGGCTTGACCGCGGCTTCGGAGCTGCGCAACGAGCGGTCGCGCGGCCTCGTCGCCCGCATGGGCGTCGACCACGTGGCGGCGCAGCTCCGGATGGACGGGCGGGCGACGATCCGGGTCGCCGGGGAGGAGGTGCCGATCGGTCCCGGGGACGTCGCCCTGCTCGACCTGGCGCAGCCCCTCTCCCTGGATTCGACCGATTACCGCGCCATTACCGTCATCATCCCGCGCGGCCTGTTCCCGGAAGGCGGGGCCCGGCTGGGCGAGGCGCACGGGACGGTCCTGCGCGGCTCCGACCCGTTCGGGGCGCTGGTCAGCGACCATCTGCGCTCGCTCGGCCGGAACGTGCCGCATTTCAGCCCCGCGGAGGCGCGCGTCGCCGCGCAGGCCACGGCCTGCCTCCTGTCCGCGGCGGCGCGCACGATCACTGGGACCGGCCCGACCGAGCGGCTCTCGGAGCGCGCGCCGGTTCTCCTCGCCATCCGCAGCCACATCGACGCCGAGATCGGGTCCGCCGACCTGAGCGTGGAGCAGATCTGCCGCCGCTTCGGCGTCTCGCGCAGCGCGCTCTACCGCCTGTTCGCGCCCTTGGGCGGCGTGGTCGAGTATATCCGCCGCCGCCGGCTCGCCCGCGCCTACCGGGATCTCGCCGAGGGGAGCGGGCACGCCGCGCGGGTCTCCGAGATCGCCTATCGCTACGGCTACGGCAGCCCGGCGAGCTTCACCACCGCCTTTCGCGCCGAGTTCGACGCGAGCCCCGCCGACGTGAAGGCCGCGGCGCGGGCCGAGGGCGCGTCGCCCGAGCGGCGCCCACCGCCGAATCGGACGGCCGGCGGCTGGGACGGCTTCTACGACTGGGTCCTGACGCTCGACGCCTGACCCGGCCGATTGGGACGCCGGCTGAAGCAATTGAGACGGATGGCGATCGTCCCGGCGCCGTCCGCGCCCGACATGCTGCCCCATCTTCGTTGAAGGGGAGGCAGGCGGGTGCGGCGAGGGAGCGGGCGGCGATGGAGATCCGTCGGCATGCCGGGGATGCCGCGCGCCGGCGAGCCTCTCGTCAGGCGCTGGATCGGGGCCGGGCGCCGCCGTGCGTCCCGGGAGAGCCAGGACGCGCGCGATGCGGGAGCCGAGGTCATCACGCTGACCTGGGCCCAGACGTTCGGCCGGGGGACGGCGTCCCAAAGGCCCGATGGGGTGGAGACCGACAAAGCCGGCCGGATCGTCGTTCTCGGCGACGGGCGGACGAGCTCCTGAGGCGCCCGGGCGCCGCAGGGCTGCCCGGGGACAGCGCGAGGCGCGGGCGAGAGAGCCGGCCCCCCGCGCTATCCCTTCCAGTTCTTCAACGCCGCGAACGGGCTGTCGGCGGCCGCGCTCTTTTGCGGGGTCAGCACCGGCTCGACCTGGGCCACGGCGTCGGCGAGGGAGAAGGCGGTGCCGCTCGGGAGCTTGCCGCCGGCGGCGTCCTGGTGGCCGCCGCCGCGGAAGAGGCGGGCGCCATCGAGGGCGGTGCCGTCGATCGAGCGGAACGACAGGGTGCCGGCGCGCTGCACGTTGACCAGGCGCTTCGCGCGCCCGCTCGCCATCACCAGGTCCGAGACCCGCTGGAAGGTGCCGGCATCGAGGGCGAAGGACAGGAGCGTGCCGTCCGGGAGCGCGTGGAACAGCGCGTCGGAGCGGGCGAGCGCCCGGGCCATCCGCTGCCGGGTGGTCAGGCTCGCATCGTCGCCGGGCTCGTCGCGCATCAGCTCGTCGACGATGGCGCCGCGGATCGCCGGCACGGCGCGCTCCAGCTCGGCCGGGGTGGCGCCGGCGCGCAAGCGCGCGGTCGCCTCGATGAGCAGGCGGGCCACGAACGGGTCGTGCGCCGGATGCCCGACCGGCACCAGGGTGCCGACATTGTCCCAGAAGATCTCGTCGAGGGCGAAGCCGCCGGGGAAATGCGGATCGTCCTTGCGCCAGAGGTCGAGGGCGTCGACGGAGGCGACGAGGAGCGCCAGGTCCTCGGCGCGGGCCGGGTCGGCCTCGCGGGTAGCGAACAGGGCGCGGTGGGTCTGGACCATCTTCGTCGCGCTCGACGCCTCGTCGACCAGGACGGTGACGGAGGGGTCGCCGAGATCGAAGCGCGACAGGCGCGGGTTGTCCGCCTCGGCCTTCGGCTCCAGGCCCTGGCGGCGCATCTGGTCGATCGAGGAGGTGTGGTGGTCGAGCACCACCAGCCGGTGCGGCGCCTCCGGGTCGCGCTTGCGGTTCATGGCGGCGAAGCGGCGCAGGAAGGCGATCGTCGGCTCCTCGATGCCGAGATCGGTGATCAGCACCATCTCCGCCGCCTTGGTCTTGCCGAGGCGCTTCAATTCGTCGTCGACGACCGGGCCGACATCGCCGTAGCGCGGCACGTGCACGATCCGGGCCGGCTCGGCATAGGCCGCGACGAGGGTCGCGGCGCCGTAGCCGTCGAGGTCGTGGTGGGTGATCTGGGTCAGGCGCACGGGAAAAGGTCCAGGGTCGGTTCGGGTCGAAGGTGAATCCCGCCAGCATAGCGGCTCGCGCGCCGCACCGGCAGGGCCTGGGTGCCAGGAAACGACCGGCGCCTCGCCGAAGTCAGCGAGTCGCCGGCGCTTCACTCGCCAGGCGCCGCAGCAGGTCGCGCAGCCAGCGATGAGCCGGGTCGTCGTCGTAGGAGGCGTGCCAGAGCATGCCGACCGCCACGTCGTCGAGGGGCACCGGGGTCGGGCTCACCGTCAGCCCGAGGGTCTCGGCGAAGAGATGCGCCAGGCGGGCATGCATGGTGGTGAGCACCGGCGCGCTGCGCACCAGGAACGGCACCGCCAGGAAGCGCGGCGAGGTGACCGCGAGGGTGCGGCTGCGGCCGATCCTGGCCAGCGCATCGTCCACCACCCCGTGGGCGGTCTCGCGCAGGCTCGTCAGCACGTGGGGGAAGCGCAGGTAGTCGTCGAGCGAGATCGGCGGCGTCAGCCCCACCAGGGCGGCGTTGAACAGGCAGACGTAGCTGTCGCGGTAGAGCAGGCGCTGCTTGTGGTGCATCTGCCCGCGGAACGACAGGTCGATGGCGAGGTCGAGCCGGTCTGCGTCGATCTCCTGGAGGACATGCGCCCGGTCGACGGAGCGCAGCAGCAGGCTGACCCCCGGCGCCTCCTGGCGGAGATAGGCGAGCAGCCGCGTGCCGAGCAGGACCTCGGTGCTGTCGGGCAGGCTGATCGTGAAGGTGCGCGCCACCGTGCGGGGATCGAAAGCCTCGTCGCGGCGCACCAGGACCTGGACCTGGCGCAGCACGATCCGCAGCGGCTCGGCGAGGGCGAGCGCCCGCGGCGTCGGACGCATTCCCTCGGGGGCACGGGTGAGAAGCTCGTCGTCGAACAGGGTCCGCAGGCGCCCGAGCGCGCTGCTCATCGCCGACTGGCCGATGCCGATGCGCGCCGCCGCCCGGGTCACGCTGCGCTCGGCGAGCAGCGCGTCGAGGGCCACCAGGAGGTTGAGATCGACCCGGGAGAGATCGATATGATCAATAGCCATTATCGATGCGATCTGTTTGATCCATGCTGCACCGCAGCGCATATCACGTCCATGGATGCGGGGCCGCTGGACCCCGCCACGGACAGGACGACGATCATGACGACCCTTCGCACCCTCATCCTGGCGGTCGCCGGGACGCTCGCCGCCGGCGCGGCCTCCGCCGGGGAACTGCGCCCGGCCGGGGCGGCCAGCCTCGATCTCGGCACGCTCGCCGGGGTGGCCTACTATACGCCCGAGCCCGCGGGCTACCGGGTGACCGTGACCCTGGCGCCCCGCGCCGCCGCCCCCGCCGCCCGGTTCGAGGCGGTGCTGGCCTCCGGGCAGAGCGTCACGGTCTCGACACCGCGCGAGGCCGGCGCCGCGGCCCGGGCCGTCACCATCACCCGCACCGGCGACGCCGTCACGGTGATCCCGGTCCGGGCGCGGGAGATCGTCGAAGCGACGGCCTCGATCGAGTAAGACCGCCGCCCCTTCGAACGGACGCGTTCGAAGGGGCCAGGCAAGCCCGAACGGGCGCCGGCGCTGATGCGCCGGTCGCCGTCGCATCGACACGGCGATGCGACGGCGCGAGGGTATAAGCCTCCGCGGGCGGCCGTCAGGCCGCCCGGGACAGGTCGCCGTCGAGCCCGGCGATCACCCGCTCCAGCGCCGCGAAGCAGGCCGGGTCGAAGGCGGTGCCGACCTCTTCGCGCATGATGCCGAGCGCCTTCGGGACCGGCATCGCGGCGCGGTAGGGACGGTTCGCGGTGAGCGCGTCGAACACGTCCGCCACCGAGACGATCCGCGTCTCCGGCGCGATGGCGTCGCCCTTCAGGCCGCGGGGATAGCCCTTGCCGTCGAGGCGCTCGTGATGGGCGCCGCCGATCCGGGCGATGGCGTGGAAGGCGGCGACCCGGGCGAGGATCGTCTCCGACAGGAGAGCGTGGTTGCGCATGTCGCGCCACTCGGCCTCGTCGAGCTTGCCGTTCTTGTCGAGGATCGCGTTCGAGACCCCGAGCTTGCCGACATCGTGCAGCAAAGCCGCCCGGCGCAACCAGCGCCGGGCTTGTGGATCGTAGCCGAGTTCGGCCGCGATCAGGTCGGCATAGACCGCGACCCGCTCGGAATGGCCGGAGGTGAACGGGCTCTTGGCGTCGATCACCTGCGCGAAGGCGCGGGCGATGTCGTCGAGGTACTCCTCGTCGACGATGTGGCCGGCGCGCGCCGGCTCCAGGGCCGCGACGGCGTCCGCGACCGTCCCGGAGGCCAGGACGTCCCAGAAGCCCGGCATTTCCGTCGCCCGTTCAAGGGCCGTGACCGCGGCGGGATCGAACCAGGTGCCGGCCCGGGCCCGCGCCTCGGCGAGCGCCGCCGCCGGCCCGGCGCTGGTATGGAAGACGTCGACGACCTGCGCGAGCAGCGCGACGCGGGCGTAGAGCGGAATCTCGGGCCCGACGCGACGGTCGGGCCGGCCCTTGCCGTTCCAGTGCTCGTCGAGGGCGTGGATCGCCGCGCAGACGCTCGGCGGGAAGCGCAGCCGGGCGGCGATCTCGGCCCCGCGCTGGCAGCGGGTCTGGATCAGGTCATCGACGATCTCGCCGCCATTCTGCAGGATGTTGAGGACCGCCCGGAAGCGCTCGGCCAGGCCCGCCTTGAGCCCGGTATGCGAGAAGACGAAGCCCAGCACCTGGGGCAGGCTGTCGCTCACCGTCTTGAAGTCGCGCTTGAAGCCGAGGTCGTCGGATAGGTACAGCTCGCAGATCCGCGCCGCGTTGCTGGAGCAGCCGAGGTCCTTCAGCATCACCGTGTAGTAGAGTTCCCAGAGCCGGTCGGCATCCAGGCCCATCTCCCGGCCGACATGCATGCCGATCCAGGTGGCGCGGACGCAGTGGCCGGGCGGCTGGCCCTCGGTAAGATCGAGGGCGTGGCTCAGGGCCCCGAGGAGTTCGGACAGCGGGATGCCCCCCGCCGGCGTTTCCCCGACGATGTGCAGACTCGGCGTCGTCAAAGGCCCCTCCTCTCCTCCAGACAGATGGGCGCCATAACACTAACATTTTCCAAGCGCGCGAAGCATTGGCGTGCCACTGATTCGCGTTCTCGGCAAATGGCGGGTGAGGTCCGGCGGTGCCGCGGGTCCCCGTCGCGCACCTGCGTCAGCCGCCACCGGCAGCGACCGCTTCGATCAGGCGCAAGTGTGCCGGCAGGCAGACCCGCTTGAGATCATAGGCGAGCGCGGTCTGCCGCGCCGCAGCCCGCAAGGGGGCGACGGCTCCGGGATCGGACAGGACCGAGACCACCGCCTCGGCGATCTGGGTTCCCGAGAAGAAGTCGACCAGGAGCCCGTTCTCGCCGTGGCGGATCACCTCCTCGACCGGCGGCGTCGCCGAGCCGACGATGCAGGCGCCGAGTGCCATCGCCTCCAGCATCGACCAGGACAGGACGAACGGGTAGGTCAGGTAGACGTGGACCGCCGAGACCCGCAGCAGGTCGACGTAGTCGCGGTAGGGAATCTTGCCGACGAAGTGGACCCGGGACAGGTCGAGCTCCGGCCGGACCTCGTCGAGGAAGATCTCGCGCCAGGTCCGTCCGGCGGGGGGCCTGGCGCCGTAGCTCGTGTCGCTGCCGCCGACGATCACTGCCCGGGCCTTCGGCCGCCGGCGCAGGATCTCGGGCAGCGCCCGCATGAAGCTGTGATAGCCGCGATAGGGTTCGAGGTTGCGGTTGACGAAGGTGACGATCTCGTCGCGAGCGCCGAGGGACAGCCGGTCGCGGCCCAGCGTGATGCGGGCGCCCGGGTCGGGCCGCAGGAGATCCGTGTTGATGCCGTCGTGGATGACGCTGATCCGGTCGCGGAACGCGGCCGGGATGCGGCTCGCCTGCCAGGCGGTGGGGCTGACGAGCCGGTCCGAGGCCTCGAACGCGACGAGCTGCCCGGCATTGCGGGCGCGGGTGCGGAAGGCGTCGTCCTCTGGCGCCGGAAATTCGGGATCGAAGCCGGAATCGGCTCCGGACGCACTATAGTAGAACTCCGCGAAGGTCAGGAGCCGGGCCTGCGGCCAGACATCCTTGAGGAACAGGGTCTCGCCCCAGCCCGAATGGCCGCAGATCACGTCCGGCACGAAGCCTTCGGCCTTGAGCGCGAGCGCTGCCCGCGCCGCGGCCTCGGCCCGCAGGGTCGCGGTCTCGAAATTTGCCGCCAGCGGATGGATCCCGGGGCTGGAGCGGCCGGCGACCGCGTAGCGGAGATGGCGCACCCCCGGCAGGGCGGGCGCGGGATTGATGCCGAGCGCCACGACCTCGGTACCGGGCCGCGCGGCGAGAGCCGGGGCGACGTGGCGGTACTGACCGGGGAAGTTCTGGTGGACGAAGAGGACGCGCATGGAGTCTCGGGTCGGTCCTCGGGCGGGTGGACTGCGCCATCCCGTGTGTAGCACCGACCAAGGCCGCCATGGAACGAGCCCGCGTGGCATTTGCCTCGGGCCGGCATTCTCGCACATCTGAGCCGAGGCCGACCCACGCGAAGGACATCGGATGCTGACGCTGCGCCAGATCGAGGTCGCCCGCGCCGTGATGGTGACCGGGACCATCGCGGGTGCGGCCCGGCTCCTCAACGTCTCGGCGCCGGGCATCAGCCGGCTGATGAAGTACACCGAGACGTCGCTCGGCTTCCGCCTGTTCGACCGGCGGGCCGGGCGCCTGGTGCCTTCCGAGCAGGCGCGCCACGTCTTCGAGCAGATCAACGCCGTGTTCGACAAGGTCGAGGACCTGCGCTTCGTCCTCGAGCGCACGCAAGGGGGGGCGGGGCAGGACCTGCTGATCGGCTCGGTGCCGTCGATCTCGCACGTGATGGTGCCGCGGGCGATCGAGCGGGTGCGCGCGGCCTATCCCCACCTCGTCATCGACATCAACATCCTCAAGCTCGAGGAGGCGATCGACTACCTGCTCCTCGGCAAGGGCGAGGTGGTGGCGATGAGCTACCGCTTCGACCATCCGGCTCTGACCTTCGAGCCCCTCGCCCGCGGCGGCCTGTTCTGCATCGTGCCGCTCGACCATCCGCTGGCATCGCGATCCTCGATCTCGGCCGATGAGATCGTCCGCCATC
This sequence comes from Methylobacterium frigidaeris, assembly GCF_022179185.1. GTDB lineage: Bacteria > Pseudomonadota > Alphaproteobacteria > Rhizobiales > Beijerinckiaceae > Methylobacterium > Methylobacterium frigidaeris. Next base: position 36,340 of record NZ_BPQJ01000033.1, read on the forward strand.
CGCTGATCGGCATCGACCCGAACGATCCCTACGGCCGGATCATGTCCGACATCTTCCGCGAGCGCGGCCTGTCCTACGGGATCACGATCCGCGCCCGATTCGGCTCGACGGTGTGCTCGCTGGTGCGGGCCGGCCTCGGCATCGCGGTGATCGACCAGTTCACCATCGCGTACGACGCCTTCCCGGGCATCCGCGTGCTGCCGATCGACGAGGCGCCGGTCTTCGAGACCTGGATCGCCATGAAGGCCGGAACCGCGCTCAGCATGTTCGCCGCGAGCTTCGTGCGCGACCTGCGCCAGGAGATGGCGCGGCCGGGACAGGTCAGCCTTCCGGGCCGTACGGCCCGGCATACCGTAACATGATGTTACGATCCTCGCGCAAATTGGTACTCAGGATGCGGGCGCGACGGGAGTAATTTGCGGTCCAGGAAGAGCCCGCCACGAGCGGGCGCAACGAACAAGGGCCGTCGGATCATGGCTCATGGACATGCCAGACCCATCCTGCTCGGGCTGATCGGATCGCCGATCGCCCATTCCGCCTCGCCGGCGATGCACGAGGCCGCGGCCGAGGCGGTCGGCCTGCGGGCCCATTACCAGCTCATCGACGTCCCGGGGACCGATGCCGCACGCTTGCGCGGCCTGCTGGCCGCCCTCACCCCGATCGGCTTCTCAGGCGTCAACGTCACGTATCCCTACAAGGAGACGGTCCTGCCGCTCCTCGACGAGCTATCGCCGGGCGCGCGCGCCGTCGGCGCCGTCAACACGATCGTGGTCCGGGACGGGCGGCTCTTCGGGCACAACACCGACATGACGGGCTTCGCCCGCGCCCTGAAGCAGGCCTTCGGGTCGACGCCTGAGGGTCCGGTGGCGCTGATCGGCGCCGGTGGCGTCGGCAAGGCGGTCGCGGTGGCGCTCGCCGGCTTTCCCGGCCTCGAGGTCCGGCTGGTCGATGCCGACCCGGCCAAGGCCGAGGCGGTGGCGGCCGCCCTCGAAGGCCCATGTGCCGGCAACGCGCGGTTGCGGGTGTGCCGCCGGGTCGAGGAGGCGGTCGAGGGCGCGAAGGGCATCGTCAACGGCACGCCGGTCGGCATGCTGCCGGACCGCGGCACCCCGGTCCCCCTCGATCGGCTCCGCCCCGGGATGTGGGTGACGGACGCGGTCTATTCCCCGCTCTGGACGCCATTGCTGACGGAGGCGGCCCGGATCGGCGCCCGCACCATGACCGGGCGCGAGCTCGCCATCCACCAGGCTCTCGACGCCTTCGCGCTGTTCACGGGCCGCGAGGCACCGGCCTGCGCGATGGAGCGGGCCTTCGACCGCGCGGTGGCGCCCCTCGCCGCCTGATAGTGCGCACGCAAGCTCGGCCTTACCCTTGCTTTTCGGGGCCCAATATGGAATTGCGCGCACCAGGTTTTGATTGAAGATTACTTTACGCCATTCGTCTCGCTACACTCGAAGAATACCCGGGACGACGCGATGCCGCCCGGATCCCGAAGGCGGCACGGATCCTGTCAAACAATGGAGGAACACCCGATGAGTGCGATACCAGGCGACCACGTCCACGACCGACAGCAATCGAAGAAAGCCGCCGCGAGCGGCTGGATCGGATCGGCGCTGGAGTATTACGACTTCTTCATCTACGCGACGGCGGCCTCGCTGATCTTCCCGCAGCTGTTCTTCCCATCCAACAACCCGACCGTGGCGATCGTGGCCTCGCTCGCCACCTACGGCGTCGGCTATGTCAGCCGGCCGATCGGCGCCTTCGTGCTCGGCCACTGGGGCGACACCCACGGGCGCAAGCACGTGCTCATCGTGTGCATGTTCCTGATGGGCTTCTCGACCATCGCGGTCGGCCTCCTGCCCACCTACAACCAGGTCGGCATCCTCGCCCCGATCCTGCTCGTCATCCTGCGCCTGATCCAGGGCTTCGCCGTCGCCGGCGAGATCTCGGGCGCGAGTTCGATGACGATGGAGCACGCGCCGTTCGGCCGCCGCGGCTTCTTCGCCAGCTTCACCCTGCAGGGCGTCCAGGCCGGCCAGATCCTCGCCGCCGCGGTGTTCCTGCCGCTCGCCCACTACATGCCGACCGAGGCCTTCAACTCCTGGGGCTGGCGCATCCCGTTCCTCCTGAGCTTCCTCGTCATCATCGCCGGCTACATCATCCGCCGCGAGGTCGACGAGACCCCGGCCTTCGCCGAGGAGGAGAAGCAGGGCGAGGTCGCCCGCGCGCCGATCGTCGAGGCGTTCTCGACCTCCTGGCCCGACATGCTGCGGGTGGTGTGCATGGCGCTGATGAACGTGATCCCGGTGGTCACCACGATCTTCGGCGCGGCCTACGCGGTCCAGGCGGCCTACGGTGTCGGCTTCCACAAGGACGTCTACCTCTGGATCCCGGTGCTCGGGAACATCCTGGCGGTGATCGTGATCCCGTTCGTCGGCAACCTGTCGGACAAGATCGGCCGGCGCCCGCCGATCATCGTCGGGGCGCTGGGCTCGGGCCTGCTGTCCTTCGGCTACCTCTACGCGATCAGCATCGCCAACGTGCCGCTGGCGATCGTGATGTCGCTGCTGATGTGGGGCGTGGTCTACCAGGGCTACAATGCGGTCTTCCCGAGCTTCTACCCCGAGCTGTTCCCGACCCGCACCCGGGTCTCCGCGATGGCGATCTCGCAGAACCTCGGCACCGCCGTGACCGCGATGCTGCCGGCCCTGTTCGCCACCGTGGCGCCACCCGGCTCGGCCAACATCCCGCTCACCATCGGCGCCATCACGCTGGCGATCACCGCAGTGGCGGCGGTCGCGGCCTTCAGCGCCCGGGAGACCTACCGCATCCCGATGAAGGATCTCGGCCAGCCCCGCGCGGTGCCGCTGCCGAAGCCGGATTACGACCGGTTGCGCAACGAGGCGATGGCCTGAGGATGGGATCGGCCCGGACTTCCCCGGGCCGACCCGGCATGGCGAGGGGGGCCGGGCGCGATCGTGTCCGGCTCGCTCCATTCCGGAGGGCGAGGCGCGGCCGACGATCCATGTTCGGATCGAGGCGATGCCTCAGCTCACCCGCTCGAGCTGCCTCCCCGCCGCCGACACCACCTGGTCGCGCCCGCCCGCCTTCGCGGCGTAGAGCGCCCCGTCGGCACGGGCGAGCAGGGTCTCGAGCGTGTCGCCCGCGACCCAGGCGGTGAGCCCGAGACTGCAGGTCACGGGGATCGGGCCGTGGCGGCCCGGCACCCGCAGGCGGGCGCAGCCCTTGCGGATCCGCTCCGCCACCACCCCGGCGCTGCCGAGGCCGTGGCTGGGCATCAGCACGGCGAATTCCTCGCCGCCGATCCGGCCAGAGAGCGCTCCCGTCTCCTTGAGCACGTCGGCGACGGCGCGGATCACCCGGTCGCCGCCGTCATGGCCGTGCCGGTCGTTGATCGCCTTGAAGCGGTCGATGTCGATCATCAGGGCGGTGAGCGGATCGTGGAGTCCGAGCGTCGCGAGGCAGGCCCGCGCCCGGCGCGTGAAGCCGCCGCGGCTGAGGAGCTGGGTCAACGAATCGGTGTCGGCCTCGTGGATCAGCCGGCGCTGAAGGGTCAGGGCGCGCTCGACCACCCGCAGGCGGGCATGCAGCGCGATCGCCTCCGGCGGCTTCACGATGAAATCGTCGGCGCCACTGTCGAGCACCTCGCCGAGGCGCCGTCCGGCCCGGTCCGCCGACATCGCGATCACCGCGAGCGGCCGCGTCGTGCCGGCGAGCGAGCGCAGGCTCCAGCACAGTTCCAGGCCGCAGAGCGGGGCGACCTCGAGGCTGGTGATGACGCAGGCCACGTCCTCGTGGGCCGCGACATGGGCGAGCACCCGCTCCGAATCGGAGAAGCCATCGACCCGGTGCCCGCCATCCTCGAGGAGGCGGGTGACAGTCTTGCGGAGGATCGAGCCGGGCTCGACGAGGACGACACGCATCGGACCTTGCGGGGATCCGGCCGCGCTCGCGCCCGGCCAACGAGGACATCTCTGTGACCCAACGTAAGGCACAAAGCATAAAACGTTGTTAAAAACTGGCACGGACGTTGGCACCCTTCGAGTCACCGACGCCCGACCGGATGAGGCCATCCCGATCATCCTCGAAACAGGCCTGGCGAATACCGGAAAGCGCCGCGGCGCCGGCCCGCATCCCGCAGGACCCGGCGACGCCGCTGCGCCGCAGCTCGAACCCGCGATGCTGGATTTCATCGGCCAGATAGGGCATCGGGCATGGCATCCCCTCCGAGACACGGCGCTTCATGACCGAGACCTCCCCGATCCCGCAGGCCGCGCGCCCGAAGCTCGTCCTCGCCTCGGCCTCGCCCCGGCGCCTCGCCCTGCTGCAGCAGGCGGGGCTGGAGCCGGACGCCCTGCTGCCGGCCGACCTCGACGAGGCGCCGCTGAAATCCGAGAAGCCCCGCGACCTGGTGCGCCGGCTCGCCCGGGCCAAGCTCGACGTGGCGGTGGCGGCGGCGCGCGGCACCGAGGAGCTGCGCCAGGGCTACGTGGTGGCGGCCGACACCGTGGTGGCGGTGGGCCGGCGCATCCTGCCGAAGGCCGAGGTGACCGACGAGGCGGCGGCCTGCCTGCGGCTGCTCTCCGGCCGGGCCCACCGGGTCTACACCGCGGTCTGCGTCGTCGGCCCGAAGGACCGGCCGCGGGAGCGCCTGGTCGAGACCCGGGTACGGTTCAAGCGCCTGTCGGCCCGGGAGATCGACGCCTACCTCGCCAGCGGCGAGTGGCGCGGCAAGGCCGGGGGCTACGCGATCCAGGGGCTCGCCGGCTCCTTCGTGGTCAAGCTCGTCGGCTCCTACAGCGCCGTGGTCGGCCTGCCGCTCTACGAGACGGTCGGGCTGCTCGAGGGCGAGGGTTACCCGGTCCGCGGCGCCTGGCGCGACGCGGCCTGACGGCGACAGGAGGCGCGCGTGACGACGCCCGACGACGACACCCCGGCACCTGCCCCCTGCCCGATCTGCGGCAAGCCGGCGGTGCCGGAATTCAAGCCGTTCTGCTCCAAGCGCTGCGCCGACGTGGATCTGCAGCGCTGGCTCAGCGGGCGCTACGCCATCCCCGGTCGTGAGGAGGATGCCCTGGGCCAGGATGACGGCTCGCGGGAGGAGTGAGGGAGGAGGCGCGAGGGAGATCCCGAGGGAGAGCAGGGAACGGCCGGGGGCCTCCCCGGTTGACGGCGGCCTGACCCCCGACAGCCGGAGGCCGTCCCTCATGTCGTCCGATTTTCCGAACCCGCTCACCAAGCATCCCCGCCCGCCCTTCGAGGGCCAGCCGCAGAGCTTCCCCGGCCTCACCGGCCGGATGAGACCGGAGCCCGACCACGGCGAGGCGAGCTACAAGGGCTCCGGCAAGCTCACCGGCCGGGCGGCCCTGATCACCGGGGGCGATTCCGGCATCGGCCGCGCGGTCGCCATCGCGTATGCCCGCGAGGGCGCCGACGTGGCGATCTCCTACCTGCCCTCCGAGCAGGGCGACGCCGAGGCCGTCGCGCAATGGGTGGAGAAGGCCGGGCGCCGCGCCCTGCTGCTGCCGGGCGACCTCAAGGAGCGGTCTTACGGTCGCGAGATCGTCGCCCGCACCATCGAGGCCTTCGGCCGTCTCGACGTGGTGGTGAACAACGGCGCCTTCCAGCAGCCGAACCAGGATCTCGACGCGATCGACGATCAGGTGTTCGAGGACCATTTCCGCACCAACGTCTTCGGGTCCTTCTATGTGACCAAGGCGGCGATGGCGCATCTCAAGCCCGGTGCCTCGGTGATCTTCACATCATCCGTGAACTCCAAGCACCCGATGCCGTCGCTGCTCGCCTACAGCGCCACCAAGGGCGCCTTGAGCAACCTGGTGCTGAGCCTCGCGCAGTTGCTGGCCGAGAAGGGCGTGCGGGTGAACGGGGTGCTCCCGGGCCCGATCTGGACGCCGTTCATCCCGTCCGGGATGGAGGAGGATTCGGTGAAGTCGTTCGGCAGCCAAGTCCCGTTCGGTCGCCCGGGCCAGCCGGCGGAGCTCGCCTCGGCCTACGTCATGCTGGCCTCGGACGAGAGCAGCTACACCTCCGGGGCGCTGGTGACGGTGGCGGGGGCTATGCCGGTGCTGTGAGCCCTGGGCTTCCGATCTCTGTAAGATGAGCTGACGATTACCAACACACAGAGTCATCCCGGGGCTCGCCGCGAGCGAGAGCCCGGGATCCAGAAGTGCAGGTGATGCGGAACGAAGCAAAATGTCCCTTGCTTCATCCTGAACCCTCAGCGGTTCTGGATCCTGGGCTCCGCCGCGCGGCCCCGGAATAACGAGACGACAGGGCAATCCTTACCGCCCGCAGGCCGGCGCCCCATAGCCCGCATAGACCACCCGCACCGACCGGCAGGCGGGGGCCGACGCCTCGGCGGCGGCAGGCCGGGCAGCTTCGACGGCGACGGGCGCCGGCTCGGCCTTCGGCGCGTCCGAACCCGCCCGCACCACCAGCGGGGTCGCGACCAGGGACAGGAGCGCGGCGGCGGCGACCAAGGTCAGGCGGTGGGTCACGGACAGTCTCCCGCAAGTCTTGCGCCCCAGTGGGCGTCGTGATGCTCTGATCTGTACTGTCAACGAGCTTGGCCGTGATCTGGTTCCGGCGCCCCGGTGGGCGGGTGCGGCGGCGCACCCGCGCTTGACTCAGCAGGCGCCGGTTCTAAGGGTCCGCGCCATGCACAGCCCGAGCGGATACCGCGAGCAGATGACCGCCACCGACGCCGACCTCCAGCCGACCCGCTCGTTCCAGGGGCTGATCCTGACGCTCCAGCGGTTCTGGGCCGCGCAAGGCTGCGTGATCCTGCAGCCCTACGACATGGAGGTCGGGGCGGGCACGTTCCATCCGGCCACCACCCTGCGGGCGCTGGGCCCCAAGCCCTGGAAGGCCGCCTACGTCCAGCCCTCGCGCCGGCCGAAGGACGGGCGCTACGGCGAGAACCCGAACCGGCTGCAGCACTATTACCAGTTCCAGGTGATCCTGAAGCCGAACCCGCCGAACCTCCAGGAACTCTACCTCGATTCGTTGAAGGCGATCGGGGTCGATCTCGGCCTGCACGACATCCGCTTCGTCGAGGACGACTGGGAGAGCCCGACGCTCGGCGCCTGGGGGCTCGGCTGGGAATGCTGGTGCGACGGGATGGAGGTGAGCCAGTTCACCTACTTCCAGCAGGTCGCCGGCTTCGAATGCGCCCCGGTCGCAGGCGAGCTGACCTACGGCCTCGAGCGCCTGGCGATGTACGTCCAGGGCGTGGAGAACGTCTACGACCTCAACTTCAACGGCCGCGAGGGCGACGAGAAGGTCACCTACGGCGACGTCTTCCTGCAGGCCGAGCAGGAATATTCGCGCCACAACTTCGAGGCCGCCGACACCGAGATGCTGTTCCGGCAGTTCCGCGACGCCGAGGCCGCCTGCCGGGCCTACCTCCAGGCCGGCGAGCCCGGGCCGGGCGGCGAAGCCGACCGACGCGGCAACGACACCCGCCACCGCATGGCGCAGCCAGCCTACGACCAGTGCATCAAGGCCAGCCACGTCTTCAACCTGCTCGACGCGCGCGGGGTGATCTCGGTGACCGAGCGCCAGAGCTACATCCTGCGGGTGCGCGAGCTCGCCAAGGCCTGCGGCGAGGCCTGGCGGCGCACCGAGGCGGGCGGCCTCGCCGGCGACGCGCCGACCGCCTGACATCCGCGCCGCCCGGCGCTACACCCCCGCCACGCCCTTTCTCGATCCTGGGCTCCGCTGAAGCAGAGCCTTGAGGCCGCCCGATGCCCGACCTGCTGCTCGAACTCTTCTCCGAGGAAATCCCCGCCCGCATGCAGCGGCGCGCCGCCGAGGATCTGCGCAAGCTCGTCACCGACGCGCTGGTCGAGCGCGGCTTCCTCTACGAGGGCGCCAAGGCCTTCGCGACGCCCCGCCGCCTCGCCCTCCACGTCGCCGGCCTGCCGCCCCGCGGCCAGGACGTGCGCGAGGAGCGCAAAGGCCCCCGTGTCGGCGCCCCCGAGGGCGCGGTGCAGGGCTTCCTGAAGAGCGCCGGTCTCGCGAGCCTCGACGAGGCCAGAATCGTCTCCGACCCGAAGAAGGGCGAGTTCTACGTCGCGGTGATCGAGCGGCCCGGCCGCGAGACGATCGAGGTCCTGGCCGAGATCCTACCGGCGATCGTCAGGAGCTTCCCCTGGCCGAAATCGATGCGCTGGGGCGCCGCCTCCCGCGAGCCCGGTAGCTTGCGTTGGGTGCGGCCGCTGCACTCGATCGTCGCGAGCTTCGGCCCCGAGACCGAGACGCCCGAGGTGGTGCCGTTCTCCGTCGACGGGATCGAGGCCGGGCTGATGACGCGCGGCCACCGCTTCCTGGCGCCGAAAGCCATCGAGGTGCGCCGCTTCGCCGATTACCTGCCGGCCCTCGAGCGGGCCTTCGTGGTGCTCGATTCCGAGCGGCGCAAGGACATCATCCTGCACGACGCCCGCGACCTCGCCTTCGCGCGCGGCCTCGACCTCGTCGAGGACGAGGGCCTGCTGGAGGAGGTCGCGGGCCTCGTCGAGTGGCCGGTGACCCTGATGGGCGCCTTCGACGAGCGCTTCCTCGCGATCCCCCCGGAGGTGATCCGCGCCACGATCCGGGCGAACCAGAAGTGCTTCGTGCTGCGCGGGGCCCCCGGCCCGGACGGGCGCGAGCGCCTGGCCAACGCCTTCATCCTGGTCTCGAACCTCGTCGCCTCCGACGGCGGCGCGGCGATCGTCGCCGGCAACGAGCGGGTGGTGCGCGCGCGGCTCTCCGACGCGGCCTTCTTCTGGGAGACCGACCGCAAGGTGCGGCTGGAGGACCGGCTGAGCAAACTCGAGAGCATCGTGTTCCACGAGAAGCTCGGCACGCAGGCCGCGCGGGTCGAGCGCATCGCCGGCCTCGCCCGGGCCCTGGCGCCGGTGGTCGGGGCCGACCCCGACCTCGCCGAGCGGGCGGCCCGTCTCGCCAAGGCCGACCTCGTCACCGAGATGGTCGGCGAGTTTCCCGAATTGCAGGGCCTGATGGGCCGCTACTACGCGGCCGAGCAGGGCGAGGATCCAGCAGTCGCCGCCGCGATCGAGGAGCACTACAAGCCGCTCGGCCCCGGCGACCGGGTGCCGTCCGAGCCGGTCTCGGTGGCGGTGGCGCTCGCCGACAAGCTCGACACGCTGGTGGGCTTCTGGGCGATCGGCGAGACGCCGACGGGGAGCAAGGACCCTTATGCCCTGCGCCGCGCGGCGCTCGGGGTGATCCGGCTGATTCTCGCCAGCGAGGCGCGACTGCCCCTGCGGGCACAGATCGCCGCCGCTGCGGCCGGCCACGGGCAGAAGTCGGACGCTTTCGCGGGCGACCTGCTGGCGTTCTTCGCCGACCGCCTGAAGGTTTACCTGCGCGACCAGGGCGCGCGCCACGACCTCATCGACGCCGTCTTCGCCCTGCCCGGCCAGGACGACCTGCTGATGGTGGTGCGCCGGGTCGAGGCGCTCGGCCGCTTCCTCGACACCGAGGACGGCAAGAACCTGCTCGCCGGCTATCGCCGTGCCGCCAACATCCTGCGCATCGAGGAGAAGAAGGACGGCCGCGCCTACGATGCGGCGCCGGACCCAGCCCTCTTGAGCCTGCCCGAGGAATCGGCCCTCGCGGAGGCACTGCGGAGTAACGGCGCCGAGGCGGGCAAGGCAGTCGCGGCCGAGGATTTCGAGGGCGCGATGCGGGCGCTCTCGGCCCTGCGCGCGCCCGTCGATGCCTTCTTCGACAAGGTGACGGTGAATGCCGACGAGGCGGGTCTTCGCGCCAATCGCCTCGCCTTGCTCAATGCCCTGCGGGCGGCGACCCGGGAGGTGGCCGATTTCTCCCGCATCGGCGGCGAGGGCCGCTGAGATTCATTAACATAAGATGCGTTGCAGAAGAGTCTCAGCACTTCGCCAGGGAACGGTTTAACGACTTTTTCATTGTTTGTCGGCGCCGAGAACCGGTACACCTGAGCCGGTTCGATTCTCATCAACAGGACAAGTTCGGCGCGGGGCGTCGGCAGGGAGTGACGGGCCGTGTCGCAGCGCACCGCGAGGTGCTGCGGCCGGCCGTTCCCTCTCGCGCGGATGCCTAGCAGCCGGACCGGGGACCCAGGCAGGAGACAGCCACGATGTCGCTCGGCGGTAAGGTTCGACCCAAGGAGCAGGCGGCTCCCCTGACGCCGGACACTTCCGCGCCGCATGCGGGCGGCCGGGACGAGGCACGTATCCAGGGTGACGCACATGAGGGTGATGCACATGTGGGCGCTCAGATCCGCGCCCATGTGCGGCAGGTTCTGCAACAGGCGGGCTCCCGCGCCTCAGGCGAGGGAAATTGATCGCACCAGCCGGCCGGTCCCGTCGCGGATCTCGAGGTGCCAATCCTCCCCGAGAAGCGGGAGGTCGCCGCTCGCCCGCATCTCGGCGATGACCGCCCGCGCTTCGGCCTCAGCCTGGTCCGGCGTATCGGCCTCGACGCCCGTCGGGTCCTCGATCGCACGCGCCGGGCCGACCAGGTTGAAGAAGTAGCGCTGCGTCATGAGGCTGACCACGGTCGGGGAACGGGGACGGGCGCGGCTCGGGCGTCGCCGATCGGCCCGCGCCCGGTCGGTTGTGAGCGGTGCGATCCCCGGACGTTACCAGCCCGGTTCCAGCCTGGCATGTCAGGGAAAAGGCGAGTTGCGCGCTAAGCGTGAGCGATTCCGCGCCTGCCGCGTTCCTCCGAAGGGAGAGGGCGGCCGCCCCCCTGCTCCCGCCGCCCGCGGGCGACGGTCCACGGTGCGGTGAAGGCAGGCCGACGATGCAGCACGATTCCGCCCGAGCGCATCCCGAGAAACGGGGACATCCGGAGAAGCCGGCGGCCTCCGCCCGCAGCATCGTGCTCACCCTCCTCGGCGTGGTGATCGGCAGCGCCGGCTACTACGCCTCCTGGCGCTTCCAGACCCCGATCGGCACCCTCGGCGGCATCGCCGGCCTGGCCCTCTGCGTGATCGGCACCAGCCACGGGCACGATGGCGGCCCGTCGCAGGTCGGGTGATCGCGGCTCCTGCGGCAAAACGCGGCCCAGGATCGATCGATCCGGCGCCCCCGAGGGACGTTGGCTTGGGAATTCCCCAGCAGGAGAGCCCCATGAACGCCAACTCCCCCGAGCACCGCACCGGCCACGACGTCGATTCCGTCGATCAGGTCAGCAGCGTCACGCTGCTCGGCTTCGCCGTCGTCGGCGCGGCCCTGACGGTCGCGCTCAACACGATGCTGATCTGAGCGGCCGGGCGGCGGGGTGGCTCTTACAGCGCCCCGCCGTTGCTGGCGTCGGACAGGCGCCCCCGAGTGTCTTGGCGATACGAGTACCAGCCATGACGGAGTCATTCACCGGTTCGTGAAAAGCATCCACGACGTCCCGCGCGTGCTCGGCGTGAAAGCGACAATTTCTGCGTCGCGACGATGCATCCGACGGACGCGTCATCCTCCGAACCCAACTCGACACAGGCAGCAAGACCCCTGCGGATTAGACTATAATCGTTCATCGAATCTCAGATTATATCATACAATGGCGCCAGACTGCACCGGCACGTGTCGCATGGCCCTTTGCCATCCATCAAGATCGCCATGAGCCGGGCCCCTTTCAGTGCCCACAAAGCTGAAGGGGAGACGAAACAGGGATAGAATTGATATTTATTAAAGATAGCGACTGCGACCGTCGCATTATACGAATTACTCCTAATTTTTCTGTGAAATGAAGCGCCGGATCCCCGCTCCCGTCCGGGAAAGAAGGAGGGGTGATCGGAGATCGCGCGAGGGCGGCGGCAGGTCCGGACAAGGCTCCGAACGATTCCGCTGTCAGCACGACGGTTCGAGCTTGACCGGGAACCCTGGACCCAACCCCCGGTCCCTCTCCCACGGGACCGACCGGGAACAAGGGCGACGGGTGTTCGGAGACAAGGGTGACCGGTTGCACCCGGTAGCCGGATCGGGTCAGGTCGATCCGTCCCGACCGCCGGTTGATGAACACCATCTCGACGCGCCCGTCCGTGAGGGTCGGGCCCAGCGCCAGCGGCTGGCCGGCACCGCCCGGCCGAGCGCTTCGTGCGCGCGTACGCCGTTGTCGATCGCCCGGCAGCGCTCGAGCGCCAGTCCCCGACCGGGTGCTACCGCGCCCTCCGATCCGCACGCCCACACGGAAGAGGGGAAGCGCGCCGTATTCTCAGGGTCTTGAGGACGATCGCCTCACGGCCGCACGCACTGGCTCAACGCCCCGATCCCCGCAGTCCGCCCCTGGATCCGCCCGGCGAGCGCCCGCAGCGCCCGGGTCGGCCGGCGCGGGTTGCGGGCGATCGGGTTCGGCAGGGAGGCGACGAGCAAAGCGGCCTCGCCCTTGGTGAGGTCGCGGGCCGACTTGCCGAACCAGTGCCGGGCGGCGGCCTCGGCGCCAAAGATCCCCTCCCCCCACTCGGCGACGTTGAGGTAGATCTCCATCGTCCGGCGCTTGCCCCAGACGAGGTCGACCATCAGCGCCAGCGGGATCTCCAGCGCCTTGCGCAGGTAGGAGCGGCCCGGCCACAGGAAGACGTTCTTCACCGTCTGCATCGTTACCGTCGAGGCGCCGCGGCTCGGGCCGTCCTCATCGTCGACCACGCTCCACAGGGCATCCCAGTCGACGCCGCCATGCAGGCAGAAGCGCTGGTCCTCGGAAGCGACGACGCCCTGGACCAGGGCCGGAGACATCGCCTCCAGCGGCACGACCTCGCGGGTGACCGGCTGCAGCGTGGCCCAGCGGCCGAGCATCAGGGTTGAGGGCGGGGTCAGCGCGCGATAGACGAGCGCCAGGACCAGGACGAGGGCGACCGCCATGACGGGCACCAGGAGCACGGCGCGCAAGATCCGCCGCCCCCGGGCCCGGGCTGGCGGTGCGCTCGCCGGGACCAGCCCGCGCAGCGGTTGCGGCACGCCTCCGTGGCTGTCCGCCGTGACGCGCGGCTCCTGAATTCGACCCTCCTCTCGGCGTGCCCGTCTGCGAGGCCACCATGACGTCAACGCGGGCCCCGCAGGACACGACGCCGGGCCGTCCCCAGGAAAATACGATGGCCGGCACCACAGGATACCCGCAGGCAGGCGATTTCACGGCGCGGCTCTCGGCCGTCGCCAAGAGCGTCGAAGGCTTCCTCGCCGAGCGCCTCGGCGACAGCGTACAGCCTGGCGAGATCGCCCGGCCGCCCCGGCTGATGGAGGCGATGCGCCACGCCGTGCTCAACGGCGGCAAGCGCCTGCGCCCGTTCCTCGCCATCGAGACCGCCCGGATGCTCGGCGGACCGTTCGAGGGCGCGATGGCCGCCGGGGCCGGCGTCGAGCTGGTGCATTGCTACTCGCTCGTCCACGACGACCTGCCGGCGATGGACGACGACGACCTGCGCCGCGGCCAGCCGACCGTGCACAAGAAATACGACGAGGCCACCGCGATCCTGGTCGGCGACGCCCTCCAGACCCTCGCCTTCGAGATCGTCGCCGATCCGGCCTGGCAGGCCGATCCGCTGATCCGCTCCGAGCTGGTGCTTGGCCTCGCCCGGGCCTCGGGCCTCGGCGGCATGGTCGGCGGCCAGCTCCTCGACCTCGGGGCGGAGGGGCGCTTCGGCCCGGCCAACCTCGACGTGGATGCCACGCTCCAGCTCCAGGCGATGAAGACCGGCGCCATCCTGGCCTTCTCGGTCGATGCCGGGGCGCTGGTCGGCGGCGCATCGAAGGACGAGCGCCGCGCGCTCCTGGCCTACGGCCGGGCGCTGGGCCAGGCGTTCCAGGTCGCCGACGACATCCTCGACCGTGAGGCCTCCTCCGAGGCGATGGGCAAGCGCACCGGCAAGGACAAGGAGGCCGGCAAGGCCACCCTCGTCGACCGCCTCGGCCTCGACGGCGCCCGCGCCGAGTGCGAGCGCCTGGTCGCCGAATGCGAGAGCGCGCTCAAGCCCTGGGGCGACGCCGCCGCCACCCTGTGCGAGGCCGCCCGCTTCACCGTCGCGCGCAAGTCCTGATCCCAGGGGCTCCGCCCCGATCCCGGCAGAGGGACTGTCCCTCTGCCCACCCGGAATCCCAGACGAAGAAGGTCACGCCATGGCCACGTACAAGATCCTGCTCCTGCCCGGCGACGGCATCGGCCCCGAGGTGGCGCAGGAAGTCTCCAAGGTGCTGGCCTGGTTCACCCGCGCCGGCATCGCCCAGTTCGAGACCGAGACCGACCTCGTCGGCGGCGCGGCCATCGACGCCCACGGCGTGCCGCTCTCGGAAGCCGCGATGAACCGCGCCAAGGCCGCCGACGCGGTTCTGTTCGGCGCCGTGGGCGGGCCGAAATGGGCCGGCGTGTCTTACGCCAAGCGCCCCGAAGCGGGTCTGCTGCGCCTGCGCAAGGACCTCGGCCTGTTCGCCAACCTCCGTCCGGCGATCTGCTACCCGGCGCTGGCCGACGCCTCGGCGCTCAAGCGCGAGCTGGTCGAGGGCCTCGACATCGTCATCGTGCGCGAGCTCACCGGCGGCGTCTATTTCGGCGAGCCGAAGGAGATCGTGACGCTGGAGGACGGCCAGAAGCGCGCGGTCGACACGCAGGTCTACACCACCGGCGAGATCGAGCGCATCGCGGCGGTCGCCTTCGACCTCGCCCGCAAGCGCCGCAACAAGGTCGCCTCGGCCGAGAAGCACAACGTGATGAAGTCCGGCGTGCTGTGGAAGGAGACCGTCACCCGCCTCCATGCCGAGCAGTACTCCGATGTCGGCCTGGAGCACGTGCTGGCCGACAACTGCGCCATGCAGCTGGTGCGCAACCCCAAGCAGTACGACGTGCTCGTCACCGACAACCTGTTCGGCGACATCCTGTCGGACGTGGCCGCGATGCTGACCGGCTCCCTCGGGATGCTGCCCTCCGCCTCCCTCGGCGCGGTCGAGAACGGCACCCGGCGCGCCCTCTACGAGCCGGTCCACGGTTCCGCCCCGGACATCGCCGGCCAGAACCTCGCCAACCCGATCGCCATGATCGGCTCGCTGGCGATGGCGCTCCGCTACTCCTTCGGCCTCCTCAAGGCCGCCGACCAGCTCGAGAGCGCCATCACCCGCACCCTCGCCAGCGGCACCCGTACCCGCGACATCGCCGCGCCGGGCGCGAACGCGGTCGGCACCGCCGAGATGGGTGACGCGATCGTGCGCGAGCTGCAGGCCGGAGCGAACTGAGTCGGACGGGTTGAACTCGGGGAGACGAACCATGCGCCTGTGCGTGTTCTGCGGCTCCAGCGACGGGGCTCGCCCGCTCTACCGCGAGGCGGCGACCGCGCTCGGGCGCCACTTCGCTCAGGACGGGATCGAGCTGGTCTACGGCGGCGGCAAGGTCGGGCTGATGGGCGCGGTCGCGGACGGCGCGCTCGCCGCTGGCGGCCGGGTGACCGGCATCATGCCGAAGGCCCTCGTCGAGAAGGAGACCGCGCATCTCGGGCTGACCGATTTGCGCGTCGTCGCCTCGATGCACGAGCGCAAGGCCCTGATGGCCGACCTCGCCGACGGCTTCGTGGCGCTCCCCGGGGGTTTGGGCACCTTCGAGGAGATGTTCGAGGTCTGGACCTGGGCCCAGCTCGGCTACCACAGGAAGCCCCTCGCGGTGTTCAACGCCGGCGGCTTCTTCGACGGGCTGCTGAGCTTCCTCGACAGCGTCGTGGCCGAGGGCTTCGTGCGCGAGCCGCACCGGGCGATGCTGATCGTCGGCACCGAGCCGGCGGACCTCGTGGCGCGTATCCGGGCCTACGAGCCGCCCCGGGTCATCAAGTGGGTGAAGTCGGAGGAGCGGTAAGCACTTCTCATCCACCCCCGTTTACCGGATCTCCTTTCACTTCGTTCCAGTCGTCCGGGAAACGGGGGCGGTTTAAAAATCCGACGTGGAGCATCGACAAGATCGTACGCTCCGCAAACGAAACGGGCCCCTCGCGGGGCCCGTCGCACATCCAGCTGATCCGGTCCGCTCAGTACCCGTAGCGCGCCCGCGACAGCGGCGAGGTCGGGTCGAGGTAGTCGACCGCCGACAGATCCACCGTGACGGCGCTGCGGCGGGCACCGATGAACGGGCCGTTGGTGATCGGGTCGGGCAGGATGCCGGCGCCGCCGAAGCGCTCGCGGTTGGCGATGTAGGGCGGCGAGTTCAGGTAGGAGGCGGTAATGAAGTGCGGGTTGGTGGCCGGGTTGCTCACCGCACCCGAATTGGCCTCGACCACATTGCCGGCATCGAGCCAGCTGCGCGGGCGCACGCGGATCGCCAGGCCCTGGCCGTCCCGGTAGCTGCGGATGACGTAGCTGTCCTGCGCCTGCGAGGCGGCGGTGCCGGCGCCCAGGGTCGCGAGGGAAAGAAGCCCGGTCAGGGCGAGAGTCTGGAAGCGCATGACGCACCTTTGATGAACGTCGCCAGGGTAGCGCCGCACTCGTTAAGAAACGACGCCGTTGTGGAAATAGACGTGCGAGCGCGGCCGAGGTTCCCGCTCACGGCGAAGCTGGTCGCGAATGCCGCACTCTCGCCGCATTCGTCCGGGCCGGCTTGCGGGGGGTCGGCACCGCCGCGGTGGTGGTGGGCTCCTCCGGCGGGCAGGACGCCGTCCGGGCTTGAGCGAGCATCGCGGCGATCGCCGGGGAGAGCCCCGCCCCTGGCACGGGGCTAAGGCGCTCCACCGTGCAGGCCAAGGCCTGCGGCTCGGGCAATTGTCCGAGCGGCGCGCAGAACCAGCCTTCGAGCCGCAAGGATGCCCCAAGGCGGAACGCCGTGCAGGCTCGCCGTCCCTCCGCATCGGCGAGGGTCGCGTCGACGGTGTCGAGCGCGCCGAACCGCGTCGCGAGCTGCCCGCGCTCCCCGGTGCGCACCACCGAGAGGCCGCCGGCCTCCGCTGCCCGCCGCGCCAGGGTGACGAACAGGCTCCCCTCCCCGTCCGGCTCCGCCGTCTCGACGGCGACGAGGCGCAGGAACGGCGCCTCCTGCACCGCGAAGGCGCCGGCGGTTAGGGTGTCCTCCCGCAGGCCGGGCTGCGTCCGGGCGCTGCCGGTCGCTTCGCCGAGGCGGTAGCGGTCGGCGGCAACCTCGCTCCACACGGGCGGTGCCACCGCGGGCGCGGCGTAGCGCGGCACGAAGGCGGCTTGGTCGGCGAGCGGCGGGTCGGCGAGGCGCCGCTCGCTGGCGAGCACGCTGAGCAGCGCGATCACCGCCGCGGCGCCGACGGTGCGCCCGGCGACGCGCCGGCGCCAGGACCGCCGCGGGGCAGCGCGCGGGAGCGGCCGCGGCACCAGCGGCTCGACCGGGCCGATCTCCTGCGCCAGGGCATGATCCCTGGCGAGAATCCGGGCGGCCCGCACCAGGGCGGCATCGTCGAAGTCCGGCCTCTGCCGCACGGGGGCGCTCCTCCGGTCGCGCGTGGACGTCGCCACCGGAATCGCATCGCATTTTAGCGATTTCGTTGATTTGCCCCGGCTTGTCCCCTGCGGGACCGAGTCAGGGTGAACGAGGTGCTAACGAGTGACGCGACGCGGAATCTGTCGCCGGCTCGCGATCTCTCCCCTGGCCTGCCCCTTGACAGCAAGGCGCGTTCGGGCTGTTGCTTCCCGCGCTCGCGCACCCCATCTCGGGTGTCGCCTTTTCCGAGGACTGACCGCGCCATGCGGCCTGTGTCGACCACGACGAAACGCAAAGCCACGACGGCGATTACCGCCGCCGGCTGAAGCCTCGCGTCGTCCTCGGATCCCTCCCCGTCCGTGGCGGACGGAGGCCGGGCTCCTTGAGAGCCCGCCTGAGATCGTCCGGGGAGGAGTTAGTCCGAACTGGAGCGATTGAGATGGGTTACAAGGTTGCCGTCGTCGGAGCCACCGGCAATGTGGGCCGCGAGATGCTCGACATCCTGGCCGAGCGCGCCTTCCCGGCCGATACGGTGGTGGCGCTCGCCTCGCGCCGCAGCCTGGGCCAGGAAGTGTCCTTCGGCGACAAGACCCTGAAGGTCCAGGCCCTCGACCAGTACGACTTCTCCGACACCGACATCTGCCTGATGTCGGCCGGCGGCGAGACCTCGAAGGAGTGGTCGCCCCGCATCGGCCAGCAGGGTTGCGTCGTCATCGATAACTCGTCGGCCTTCCGCTACGATTCCGACGTGCCGCTGATCGTGCCGGAGGTGAATGCCGATGCCGTCGTGGGCTTCACGAAGAAGAACATCATCGCCAACCCGAACTGCTCGACCGCGCAGCTCGTCGTGGCCCTGAAGCCCCTGCACGAGGCCGCCACCATCAAGCGCGTCGTCGTCGCGACCTACCAGTCGGTCTCCGGCGCGGGCAAGGACGCGATGGACGAGCTGTTCAACCAGACCCGCGCGGTGTTCACCGCCGGCGAGGTCAAGGTGCAGAAGTTCACCAAGCGCATCGCCTTCAACGTCATCCCGCACATCGACGTCTTCATGGAGGACGGCTCCACCAAGGAAGAGTGGAAGATGGTGGCCGAGACGAAGAAGATGCTCGACCCCAAGATCAAGCTGACGGCGACCTGCGTGCGCGTGCCGGTATTCATCGGCCACTCGGAGGCGGTGAACGTCGAGTTCGAGCGCCCGCTCTCGGCCGAGGAGGCGACCCAGATCCTGCGCTCGGCGCCCGGCATCCTGGTCGACGACAAGCGCGAGCCCGGCGGCTACATCACCCCGCACGAGGCGGCGGGCGAGGACGCCACCTACATCTCGCGCATCCGCGAGGACATCACGGTCGAGAACGGCCTCTCGTTCTGGTGCGTGTCGGACAACCTGCGCAAGGGCGCGGCCCTCAACACGGTCCAGATCGCCGAGGTGCTGGTCAACCGCAAGCTGATCCAGCCGAAGCAGAAGGCGGCGTAAGCGCCGGCGCTGTGCAACGGGATCGAATCCCGTAAGATCGATACCCCTATCCGGCCCGCCTCCCTTCAGAGGCGGGCCGTCTTTCGTCAGACGCGGAGATCCTGCCCATGGCCCCGACCGTCCTGTCCGTCCGCGACGACACCCTGGCGGTGCTGGAGCGCCTCGGCGTCCCGGCCTCGGCCTTCGCGGAGGGCGGGCTCCCGGCCCACTCGCCCATCGACGGCGGCGTGGTGACGGGCCTGCGCCAGACCACCCCCGACGAGGCCGGAGCGACGATCGCGGCGGCGAGCCAGGCCTTCCTCGCCTGGCGGCGTGTGCCGGGCCCGCGCCGGGGCGAGCTGGTACGGCTGCTCGGCGAGGAATTGCGCGCCCACAAGGACGATCTCGGCCGGCTCGTGACGCTGGAAGCCGGAAAGATCCTCTCGGAAGGCCTCGGCGAGGTCCAGGAGATGATCGACATCTGCGACTTCGCCGTCGGCCTGTCGCGGCAATTGCACGGGCTCACCATCGCCACCGAACGGCCGGACCACCGGATGATGGAGGTCTGGCACCCGCTCGGGGTGTGCGGCGTCATCACGGCGTTCAACTTCCCTGTCGCGGTGTGGTCGTGGAACGCGGCTCTGGCGCTGGTCTGCGGCGATCCGGTGATCTGGAAGCCATCCGAGAAGACACCCCTCACCGCGCTCGCCGTCCACGCGCTGGCGACGAAGGCCCTCAAGCGCTTCGGGTCGGACGCACCAGACGGCCTGCTCGGGCTCCTGATCGGCGGCCGCGAGCTCGGCGAGCGCCTGGTCGAGGACGAGCGGGTCGCGCTGGTCTCCGCCACCGGCTCGACCGCGATGGGCCGGCAGGTGGCGCCGAAGCTCGCCGCCCGCTTCGCCCGGGCGATCCTGGAGCTCGGCGGCAACAACGCCGCCATCGTGGCGCCTTCCGCCGACCTCGACCTCGCCTTGCGCGCCATCGCCTTCGCGGCGATGGGCACTGCCGGCCAGCGCTGCACCACCCTGCGGCGGCTGTTCGTCCATGACAGCGTCTACGACGCGCTCGTGCCGCGTCTGAAGGCGGCCTACGGCACGGTGCGGATCGGCGATCCGCGCGATCCCGCCACCCTGATCGGCCCGCTGATCGACGTCGCCGCCGCCGACGGCATGGCGCGCGCCCTCGACGAGGCGCGGGCGATCGGCGGCACCGTCCATGGCGGCGAGCGTCTGCGCGACATCCGCGGCGAGGCGGCGGCCTATATCCGCCCGGCCCTCGTCGAGATGCCCGAGCAGGCCGGCCCGATGCGCCGCGAGACCTTCGCGCCGATCCTCTACGTGACCCGCTACAGCGACCTCGACGGGGCGATCCAGGCCCAGAACGCGGTGGCGGCCGGCCTTTCCTCCTCGATCTTCACCCGGGATCTCGGCGAGGCCGAGACCTTCCTGTCGGCCTCCGGCTCCGATTGCGGCATCGCCAACGTCAATATCGGCCCGTCGGGCGCCGAGATCGGCGGCGCCTTCGGCGGCGAGAAGGAGACCGGCGGCGGCCGCGAGGCGGGCTCGGATTCCTGGAAGGCCTATATGCGCCGGGCCACCAACACCATCAATTACGGCAAGACCCTGCCGCTGGCGCAGGGGGTGACGTTCGAGGTGTAGAGCGCGAGGTCTCGTGAATCGCCGCCGTCCCTCACCAGGACGAGAGGGCGGCGCGCTTCCAGGTGTTGGCGGCAACGCAGGTGTAAACGAAGTTGGCGTCGTGCGCCCAATCGCCGGCCTGACATGGGGCCTTGGACGAGGCCGGCGTGGCGAGGGGCGAGTTCAGGCGTGAGGCGGTGAGGATCCCGGCCGGGTTGACGCTCCAGCCGGCGCCGCTGATCTGCGCCGTCGCGTAGCGGCCTTGGAGCAGGATGCCGGTTGGCGTGGTCGACGCCTCGCGGAGGCCGGCGAGGGACTTGATCCCGCCGATATTCGCGAAGGTGGGCGTGTCCGAGATGTCCTCGATGGCGGCCACCGACTTGGTGCCTGCAATCTGGATCGACCGCGGGCTCGCCGACACGTCCCGGATCGCCGCCACGCCGTGGGCCGAGGTCCCGATGCCGGAAATCCCGAACCCGAGCCCTACGGGCGACATCGTATCGACCTCGATCGACGCCTGCGCCGCGACCTTCTCGCCGTTGATGCGCAGGGCCCAAATCGCCGAGTAGCCGGTCGTCGCCGAGCCGTCGCCGGTGATCTGCATGCCGTGCGTGACCTGCGCATTGCCGGCGAGGCCGACGCGGATCGCCGTGCAGTCGGCGACGCCGAGCGCGCAATCCGTCCCGCTGTCGTTAGCATAGTCAAATTCGACACCGGGGAAGAACTGCCCGGCTCTCGGCTTCGTCTTGATGTGATAGTTGAAAGCCGCTCCCCAGGCGGCACCGGCACCATCGACAACCTCCGTCTCGAAGTAGCTGCCGACCTTGGCGTTGATGGCGGCGTCGTTGATCCACTGCCAGCGCACAGTGCCGTCCTTGGCGGTGAACGGCACCCTGACCGGGCGGGAGCCGGGCGGGGCCGAGCCGACGCCCGTGGTGCCGGCCTGCACCGCGCGATAGGTGGCATTTCCGACGTTGATGTTGTCGCCGATGGCGTAAGCGGTCGAGGCGGCGTAGGGTTTGGCGTAGCCGGTGCCGATCGTCGTCGTGACCGCGAAGGTCTGTTCCTGCGCCACGCCGTCGAGTTGCGAGCGGCCCGAGATCAGGAGCGACGCGCGTTGATGGTCGAAGAAGCCCGGGTCGCTCACGTCACCCATCGGACCGCGGATGCATGACAGGGCTGGACAGAACGACACGCGGTTGCCAGGGGCGAGCTTGATCGCGTCAGGGTTGGCGGTACCGGCGAGCGTCAGATCGAGCGCCCCGATCGTCGGCAGGCTGATCGCACGGCGGATCTCAAGCCGCTCGAGATCGGTGTCGCCCGGCTGCCCGGCTCGGGAGTCGTCCAGGGCGTAGGCGGGTGCGAACGGCTGCCCGAGCGCGGCGGCTAGGGCGAAGGTCGGCAGCAGGCGGGGCATCGGGGTCATTGGGGCTCTCACGGCGACGGTGCCAGGTTCCGTGCCTGAGCCATATGATGCCGCGCAAACCCGTGACGAGCCGGACGGGGGACGAAGCGCCTAGCCGAACCGGGCGATGCCGCCGGCTCGGAGCCTCGCCTCGGGTCGGCATTCGCGCCGCCGGACGAGCCCGTCCGACGGCGCCACTCCCCTCACGCCGCCGGCATCGCCCGCTCGATCACCCGGGCGAACAGCGAGACGCCGTAGGGCGCCGCCTCGTCGTTGAAGTCGTAGGCCGGGTGGTGCAGGCCGGCGCCGGGGCCGGTGCCGAGGAAGATGTAGGCGCCGGGCCGGGCGTTAAGCATGTAGGAGAAGTCCTCCGCGCCCATCATCGGCTGGACGGTGCGCTCCACCGCGCCCTCGCCCGAGACCTCCGCCGCCACATCGGCCATGAAGCTCGCCCGTCCCGGGTCGTTGGCGGTCACCGGGTAGCCGCGGCCGTAATCGGCGGTGGCGGTGGCGCCGAAGGCGGCGGCGACGTTCGAGGCCACCTGCGCGATGCGCGCCTCGCACAGGTCGCGGACCGATTCCGAGAGCGTACGCACCGTTCCGTTGAGGATCGCGAATTCCGGGATCACGTTGAACGCGTCGCCCGCCTTCACCTGCGTGATCGAGATCACTGCCGACTGCACCGGATCGACGGTGCGCGAGGCGATCGACTGCAGGGCGGTGACGATGTGGGAGGCGACCAGCACCGGGTCGATGCAGTCGTGCGGCGCCGCCGCGTGGCCGCCCTTGCCGGTGACCGTGATGGTGATCCGGTCCGCCGCCGCCATGATCGCGCCGGGGCGGATCGCGAAGCTGCCGAGGGGCAGGCCCGGCTTGTTGTGCAGGCCGTAGACCTCCTGGATGCCGAAGCGCTCCATCAGGCCGTCCTTCAGCATCACGTCGGCGCCGCCGCCGCCCTCCTCCGCCGGCTGGAAGATCAGAACCGCCGTGCCGTCGAAGTTGCGGGTCTCGGCCAGGTACTTGGCCGCGCCGAGCAGCATCGCGGTGTGCCCGTCATGGCCGCAGGCGTGCATCTTGCCCGGCACGGTGGAGCGGTGCGGCACGCCGCTGGTCTCCTCGATCGGCAGGGCGTCCATGTCGGCCCGCAGGCCGATCACCTTGCCGGACCCGGTGTTGCGGCCGCGGATGACGCCGACGACGCCGGTCTTACCCAACCCCGTCACCACCTCGTCGCAGCCGAAGGCCCGCAGCCGCTCGGCCACCAGGCCGGAGGTGCGGTCGAGGGCGAACAGCAGCTCGGGATGCTGATGGAAGTCGCGGCGCCAGGCCGTGATCTCGTCAGCGAGGGCGGCGACGCGGTTGATGACGGGCATGTGACAATACGCTCATATCGGGGCGGGAACGAACGCGCAGGATGCAACAGGCAGACCGGCGCGCGGTCAACTCCCTCGCACGGCTCGCGAATGTCGCGGGCCCGGCGCCGGACGCATGGCGCTCCCCGGTTGGCCCGGGACTTGTTACGGCCGCACGATCGTTCTCACCCTTCCCGCCGGCTGGCGAGACGGGAGGGGATGATGCATCATTTTTCATCATTTCGGCGTCGCTTGTGGCGCCGGAAGATGCTCTAACGCGCTCAGACCCCCGCGGAGTGTCCTCGTCGATGTTGCCTGTGAAGTTTCGTCCGCTGCTGAAGTGCCTCGCCGCCGCCACCGCCCTCGCGGTGCTCGGGGCCGCTCCGGCCTCGGCCGCCAACACCTTCCGGTTCGCCTTCCAGGGCGACCTCAAGTCCCTCGACCCGTACACCCTGAAAGAGACGTTCACGATCGCGGCGCACGGCGCGGTCTACGAGTCGCTCGTCACCCGCGACAAGGACCTGAAGCTCGTTCCCGGTCTCGCCGAATCCTGGGAGACGCCGGAGCCGACCCGCTACCGCTTCAAGCTTCGCCGAAACGTCAAGTTCCACGACGGCACGCCCTTCACCGCCGACGACGTGATCTTCTCCGCCGAGCGCGTGCGGGCGCCGGGCTCGAACTTCCAGACCAACGTGCCGGCCGACGCCACCTTCGTGAAGGTGGACGACCACACCGTCGACATGGTGCTGAAGAACCCCAACCCCATCGCCCTGTACCAGTTCGGCGGCTGGTACATCATGTCGAAGGCCTGGGCCGAGAAGCACGACGCGACGAAGCCCACCCCGGTCTCGGCCTCGACCCCGAGCTACGCGGCCCTGCACGAGAACGGCACCGGCCCGTTCACCATCACCGAGCACCAGCCCGGCGTGCGCACGGTGTTCAAGAAGTTCGACGGCTACTGGGGCAAGGTCGAGTCGAACATCGACGAGGCGATCTTCACCACCATCAGCAACGACGCGACCCGCGTCGCGGCGCTCCTCTCGGGCGAGGTCGACTGGGTCGATCCGGTACCGCTCCAGGATCAGAGCCGGGTGAGCTCCAGCGCCAACGCCGTCGTGGTCAACGCGCCCGAATTGCGCACGATCTATCTCGGCATGGACCAGAGCAGCGACGAGCTGCGGGGCTCCAACGTCAAGGGCAAGAACCCGTTCAAGGACGTGCGGGTGCGTGAGGCGTTCTTCCGCGCGATCGACGAGGACGCGATCGTCAAGCGCGTGATGCGCGGGCAGGCCACCCCGGCGGCCCTGCTGATCGCCCCGCCGCTCTTCCCGCTGGCGGGTGAGTTCAAGCGCCCGGCCTACGACCCGAACAAGGCCAAGGCGCTGCTCACGGAGGCCGGCTATCCCAACGGCTTCGAGGTGCCGCTCGACTGCCCGAACGACCGCTACGTCAACGACGAGGCGATCTGCCAAGCCGTCACCTCGATGCTCGCCCGCGTCGGCGTCAAGGTGAACCTGATCGCCCAGCCCAAGGCGAAGTACTTCGCCAAGATCCTCAAGCCCGCCTTCGACACCTCGTTCTACATGCTGGGGTGGACGCCGTCGTCGATGGACTCGCACAACATCCTGTTCGAGATCGCCGGCTGCCGCAACGACAAGTCCTCGCCGCGCGGCACCACCAACCTCGGGAATTACTGCAACCCGAAGGTCGATGCGCTGGCCGACAAGATCGAGCGTGAGACCGATCAGGAGGCCCGCAACCTGATGATCAAGCAGGCCTACGAGATCGTCATGGGCGACTGGGGCTACATCCCGCTGCACCAGCAGGCCCTGGCCTGGGGCGTGTCGAAGAAGGTGAAGCTGGTGCCCCGCGCCGACAACCAGATGATGCTGTACTGGGTGTCGAAGGAGCCGTAGGCCCCGGCGACAATCGATGGTGACGGGGCTCGGTCCCACCCCGCGCGGGTGGGACCGAGCCCTCACTTCTTTCCAGACGACGAACCGGGTCCGGGGAACGGCCTCGGACCACACCAACACAAGAAAAACCCCATGCTCGCCTTCATTCTCCGCCGCCTGCTGCAATCCGTCGGGGTGCTGCTGGCGGTCGGGCTGATCGCCTTCGCGATGTTCCGCTTCGCCGGCGATCCGGTGAACCAGCTGGTCGCGCCGGACACGCCCTATGCCGAGCGGCTGCAGATCCGCCAGAGCCTCGGCCTCGACGATCCGGTGCTGGTGCAGTTCGCCCGCTACGCCGGCAACGCCGTGCGCGGCCAGTTCGGCAATTCCTACCAGTTCCGCCAGCCTGTCTCGACTTTGCTCGCCGAGCGGATGCCCGCGACCCTGGAACTCGCGCTCTGCGCCACGCTGTTCGCGCTCACCGCCGGCATCCTGATGGGGGTGTACTCGGCGCTCCACCGCGACAGCGTCGGCGCCAAGCTCCTGCAGGCGGTCTCCCTCGTCGGCGTCTCGCTGCCGACCTTCCTGATCGGCATCCTGCTGATCTTCCTGTTCTCGGTGACGCTCGGCTGGCTGCCGTCCTACGGCCGCGGCGACACGGTGCGGATCGGCTGGTGGACCACCGGCTTCCTCACGGCGTCGGGCTGGAAGGCCCTGATCCTGCCCTCGATCACCCTCGGGCTGTTCCAGATGACGCTGATCATGCGTCTCGTCCGGGCCGAGATGCTGGAGGTGCTGCGCACCGACTACATCCGCTTCGCCCGGGCGCGGGGCCTCACCACCCGGTCGATCCATTTCGGCCACGCGCTGAAGAACACCCTCGTCCCGGTCATCACGGTCGCGGGCCTCCAGCTCGGCTCGATCATCGCCTTCTCGATCATCACCGAGACGGTCTTTCAGTGGCCCGGCATGGGCCTCCTGTTCGTGCAGGCGGTGCAGAACGTCGACGTGCCGATCATGGCCGCCTACCTGCTGCTGGTCGCCCTCATCTTCGTGACGATCAACCTCGTGGTCGATCTCCTCTACACCATCGTCGATCCGCGCCTGCGCCTCTCGGTGCGGCGGGCGGCGTGAGGATTGTTTGAAACCCATGGCCTCCCCTGCCCCCGCGCCGGTCCTGGCTTCCGCCGGAGCCCCGCCCTCGCGCCTCGCGCGCTTCCTCGATTCCGACCTGTTCGCCAATTTCCGGCGCTCGAAGCTGGCGATGGCGGCCTTCGCCGCGACCGTGCTGTTCATCGCGCTGGCGCTGCTGGCTCCCGTCATCTCGCCGCAGAACCCCTACGACCCGGCGCAGCTCGAGCTGATGAACGCCAGCCTGCCGCCGCTCTGGTACGCCGACGGCCAGGCGCCGTTCCTGCTCGGCACCGACGACCAGGGCCGCGACGTGCTCTCGGCGGTGTTCTACGGCATGCGCCTGTCGCTCCTCGTCGGCGTGCTCGGCGTGCTCCTGTCGGGCTTCATCGGCATCGGCCTCGGGCTGATCGCCGGCTATGCCGGTGGCTGGGTCGACACGGTCATCATGCGCGTCGCCGACGTGCAGCTGACCTTCCCGGCGATCCTGATCGCGCTCATCGTCGACGGCGTCGCCAAGGCGGTGGCCGGCGGCCACATGGAGGCGAACGCGCAGATCGCCCTCATCGTCGTGGCGATCGGCCTGTCGTTCTGGGTGCAGTACGCCCGCACCGTGCGCGGCTCGGTGATGGTCGAGAAGAACAAGGACTACGTCCAGGCCGGCCGGCTCATCGGCCTGTCGGCGCCGGTGATCCTCACCCGCCACATCCTGCCGAACGTCACCGGCCCGGTCTTCGTCATCGCCACCATCAACCTGGCGCTCGCCATCATCACCGAGGCGACGCTCTCCTTCCTCGGCACCGGCCTGCCGGAGACGATGCCCTCGCTCGGCACCCTGATCCGCACCGGCAACCGCTTCCTGTTCTCGGGCGAGTGGTGGATCGTCGCCTTTCCCGGCCTGGCGCTCGCCGGCCTGGTACTGGCGATCAACCTGCTCGGCGACTGGCTGCGCGACGCCCTGAACCCCAAGCTGCAATGATTCCCGGTTCCCCCATGTCCCAACCCGTCCTCTCGGTGCGCGACCTGCGGGTCGAGTTCGCCACCCGCCGCGGCGTGCTGACCGCGCTCGACGGCGTCTCCTTCGAGATCAACCGCGGCGAGGTGCTCGGCGTCGTCGGCGAGTCCGGCGCCGGCAAGTCGGTGACCGGCTCGGCGGTGATCGGCCTGATCGACCCGCCCGGCCGCATCGCCGGCGGCGAGATCCGCCTCAATGGCGAGCGCATCGACAACCTGACGCCCGACGCGATGCGCAAGGTCCGCGGCAAGCGCATCGGCATGATCTTCCAGGACCCGCTGACCAGCCTCAACCCGCTCTACCGGGTCGGCCGGCAGATCGTGGAGACGATCCGCACCCACACCGACCTCTCGGCCAAGGCCGCCCGCCAGCGGGCGATCGACCTGCTCGCCGAGGTCGGCATCCCGGCGCCGGAGCGGCGGATCGACGGCTTCCCG
Source organism: Methylobacterium frigidaeris (assembly GCF_022179185.1). Lineage (GTDB taxonomy): Bacteria > Pseudomonadota > Alphaproteobacteria > Rhizobiales > Beijerinckiaceae > Methylobacterium > Methylobacterium frigidaeris. The sequence goes on from NZ_BPQJ01000033.1 coordinate 64,095, forward strand.
CACGAATTCTCGGGCGGCATGAGGCAGCGCGTCGTCATCGCGCTCGCGCTCGCCGCCGAGCCGGAGCTGATCATCGCCGACGAGCCGACCACGGCGCTCGACGTCTCGGTCCAGGCCCAGATCATCACGCTCCTGAAGCGCCTCGGGCGCGACCACGGCACCGCCGTGATGCTGATCACCCACGACATGGGGGTGATCGCCGAGGCCGCCGACCGGGTGGCGGTGATGTATGCCGGCCGCGTCGCCGAGATCGGCCCGGTGGCGGCCCTCGTCGGCAACCCGCTCCACCCCTACGCCAAGGGCCTGATGGGGGCGATCCCGTCCCTGTCGCACGAGGCCGACCGCCTGGCCCAGATCCCCGGCGCGATGCCGCGGCTCTCGGCGATCCCGCCCGGCTGCGCCTTCAACCCGCGCTGCCCCAAGGTGTTTGCCCGCTGCACGGTCGACCGGCCCGAGCCCCTGGCCGTCGGCGCGCACCGGGTCGCCTGCCACCTCTACGACGCGTCCGGACAGGCCGCCGCATGAAACCCCATAGCGCCAAGCCCCACATCGCCTTGAAGCCCGTGATCACGCCCCAGCCCGACTACGTGCAGGTCCGCGACCTGCGCCGCCTGTTCGACGTCTCGCGCCCCTGGCTCAACCGGGTGATCGAGCGCCAGCCGCGCCAGTACCTGCGCGCGGTGGACCACGTGTCGTTCTCGGTCGCCAAGGGCGAGACCCTGGCGATCGTCGGCGAATCCGGCTCCGGCAAGTCGACGGTCGCCCGCATGGTGGTCGGCCTGATGCCGCCCTCCGACGGCGAGGTCACGATCGCCGGCATCTCGATGACCGACCCGCGCCAGGCCGCCGAGCGGCGGCAGCTGCGCCGGCGCATCCAGATGATCTTCCAGGACCCCTACGCCTCGATGAACCCGCGCTGGCGGGTCGACCGGATCGTCTCCGAGCCGATCCGCGCCTTCGGGATTCTTTCGGGCGAGCGCGAGATCCAGGCCCGCGTCGGCGAGCTCCTGACCCTGGTCGGCCTGCACCCCGACGACGGCAAGCGCTACCCCCACGCCTTCTCGGGCGGCCAGCGCCAGCGCATCGCCATCGCCCGGGCGCTCGCCTCCGAGGCCGAGTTCCTGGTCGCCGACGAGCCGACCTCGGCCCTCGACGTTTCGGTCCAGGCCCAGATCCTGAACCTGATGCGCGACCTCCAGGACCGGCTCGGCCTGACCTACCTGTTCATCAGCCACAACCTCGCCGTGGTGCGCCACATGGCGAACCGCATCGGCGTGATGTATCTCGGCCGCATCGTCGAGATCGGCGGCGGCCGCGAGCTCTTCACCGCCCCGAAGCACCCCTACACCCGCATGCTCCTCGACGCGGTCCCCGATCTTGCCCATGTCGGACGGCAGCGCGTGCCGGTGCAGGGCGAGATCCCGAACCCGATCAACCCGCCGTCAGGGTGCACGTTTCACCCACGCTGCCCGTTCGCGAATGAGCGGTGCAAGGCGGAGGTGCCGGTGTTCCGGGATGGGGTGGCGTGTCATGCGGTGGAGGAAGGGCGGTTGATTCCGGGGGGTGTTGCGGCTGTGGCGTAGTCCAAGTATGGCGCAAGCGGCATACCCCGACCGCTTGCGTCGCTACTATCTCCCGCTTTATACTTATGTGATCATAGTAATCTTACATTTCAAAATATATTTTATATTTTAACATTACTCATCTCTTTGCATTAGCAGGTACAAATTTGCAAACATTTCTCTGAACGGCAAATTCGATGTGTAATTTGGCCGCAGGTAGCACATCGGCACGCCCTGAGATGCCGAGAATGCGATGTGCAGACCTCGACAATTTGCGACGAGATTGTAGATTGCGATCTAAGCGAACTACGACGACAGAGCGCAATAATATGATTATAGAGGCCGGCGATCAAGCCTATCTTATCAGATCTCTTAAAGCGGGAGAAGCGATGCTGGTGCTAGGCGCTGGAGCATCGTTCACGAGCGAAAATTCTCAAGGCAAGAAAATCAAAATAGGGGATAATCTCGCCAAAACTTTTGCAGATCGTGCCGGGATCGACTATGCAGGCGAGAATTTAGTGGAGGTTTTGGGTGCTGTAAGAGGGACTATCTTAAGCGACCCAATAATCCATTCTATATTATCAGCCGAATATAAGGGTTGCGCCCCCTCCCCTGAACTGGAAGATTTATTTAAATTCACGTGGAAGAGAATATATACATGGAACATCGACGATACTTTGGAGAATGCAAAAGGCAGGTCTGTACAATCTAAAAGATATTATAATGGCCTAAGAGATAAAGCTGTGCAATTTGAGGGCCTCAACATTCTTCATATTGTTCATCTTCACGGTGAGGCAGCTAAACCGGAACATGGGTTTATATTGACAGAGCAGGAATACGCGGAGTACATAAAAAGCGAAAAACATTTCTGGTATCAGAAATTGGCTCAAGATTACCTTTCGTCATGTCCGATTTTTATTGGATCCAGACTCGCTGAACCAATACTAACGACGGAAATAGAGAGGGCGAAACGAGACGGGAAGATTGTCGGTGGAAAATCATTTCTAATAACACCCGATAAACTTTCCGTCATACAGACAGCAAATCTGAAAGCAAAGGGTATCGTTCATATTCAAAGCACTTTAGAAGACTTTGTTAAATGGTTAAAAATTCAAATTCCAGGAGGATGGTCACCCAAAGATGTAGTTTCATTATCGAATAATCTACACTCAAATTATTTAGATGGAATCAGTTACGATGAAATTCCGGCACTTCATAACGTCAAACCCATCTTAGTTAGACAGATCAGAGATAATTTTGTCCACTTGACAAAAACTGATCAAGATAGAAGAGCAAGGAATTTTCTGGAAGGATTTCAGCCAAGCTGGATTGTTGCATTATCTAGCATACCAGTATGGCTGGACAATACAGAACAGCTTTATAAATCATTTGATGTTGCTGTAAAAAACAATAACAAGTTTTTCATAGTTACTGGGCAGGCGGGCAGCGGCAAAACAACAGCCGTAATGTCCATGATTGCTAAATATAGCGAAAATAACAATTTGGACATCTACGAGCTAAAGCCTGATGTAAAAAATGTTTCCAAAGTTTTTTCCGTTCTGCGAAGAATTAGCCATCGTAAGGCAATTGTCTATATTGGCGATCTCTTCGTCTATGGTGATAACTTCAGAAATTATTTAGATAGTGTATCTGGCGAACAGGTAATTGTTGTTTCAACTGCTCGATCTGGCGAATGGGGCGAGCATTTCGTAAGATATCTAGGTGACCTTGTCATACCATTTCAGTTTCAAAGATTCATTAGAAAAGATTACGAGCCGCTAATTGAGCGACTTGTAAAATATGGTAATTACTCAGGGGTGCGCTCGGTCGCGGCGTGAGGCCGGCGAGGAGCCGATG